>JALHMS010000014.1:6251-92472 GCA_022843925.1 Burkholderiales bacterium | reverse complement strand
GGGCGCAGCGGCGCTGAGAAAACCCCCGTGAGTCGAGCACTGCTCGACACCCGCGTTCCTGGATTCATCGCTGTGCCCAAGCCATCGCCGTGTCGAGCCATTGCTCGCCCCACGCAGGAGCCTCGCCATCGGGCGCAGCGGCGCTGAGAAAACCCCCGTGGGTCGAGCACTGCTCGACGCCCGCGTCCCTGGATTCATCGCTGTGCCCAAGCCATCGCCGCGTCGAGCCATTGCTCGACCCACGCAGGGGCCTCGCCATTGGGCGCAGCGGCGCTGAGAAATCCCCCGTGGGTCGAGCACTGCTCGACGCCCGCGTCCCTGGATTCATCGCTGTGCCCAAGCCATGGCCGCGTCGAGCCATTGCTCGACCCACGCAGGGGCCTCGCCATCGGGCGCAGCGGCACTGAGAAAACCCCCGTGGGTCGAGCACTGCTCGACACCCGCGTTCCTGGATTCATCGCTGTGCCCAAGCCATCGCCGTGTCGAGCCATTGCTCGACCCACGCTAGGGCCAAGTCATCGGGCGCAGCGGCGCTGAGAAAACCCCCGTGGGTCGAGCACTGCTCGACGCCGGCGTCCCTGGATTCACCTCTGTGCCCAGGCCATGGCCGCGTCGAGCCATTGCTCGACCCACGCTAGGGCCAAGTCATCGGGCGCCGCGGCGCTGAGAAAACCCCCGTGGGTCGAGCACTGCTCGACGCCCGCGTCCCTGGATTCACCTCTGTGCCCAAGCCATCGCCGCGTCGATCCATTGCTCGACCCACGCAGGGGCCTCGCCATTGGGCGCAGCGGCGCTGAGAAATCCCCCGTGGGTCGAGCACTGCTCGACGCCCGCGTCCCTGGATTCATCGCTGTGCCCACGCCATCGCCGTGTCGAGCCATTGCTCGACCCACGCAGGAGCCTCGCCATTGGGCGCAGCGGCGCTGAGAAAACCCCCGTGGGTCGAGCACTGCTCGACGCCCGCGTCCCTGGATTCATCGCTGTGCCCACGCCATCGAAGAGGCTCCCGGATATCGCGTTGGATTTCCTCTTCCCCATCCTTTCTGCATCGTCGAATGCATCGGCCGGTTGCGCGAGGAGATTCGGATGCTCATGATCATGAAGACTGAACGACCGGCGGAACCGGAAAGCCACCGCCCGGAAAAATTGCAATGGTGCGGACTTCACTTCCGGCGTCCGGCACCACCCTTCGGGCCGCTGCCCGCCGGAGGTCCTCAATTGTCCAGATCGTCGCTGCTCGAAGGCTCGCCCGCCGACCCGGGCCCGTTGTTGGGGTCGCGCCGGATCTTCCAGGCCTTCGTGTCGGCTGCCGCGCTGGCGGTGGTGTCGTGGCTCGTCGCCCGCGACCTCCGGACGGCCCTGATCATCGCCCTCGCGGGTGGGTTGCTGATCGCCATCTCCTGGTGGACCGGGCGCGCCGGTCGGGCACGGGAGTCGGCCCTTCGCACCCGCGTCGCCCGGCTGGAGGCGGAAGCGCAGGCGCGGGAGGTGCGCAGCCAAGCCTTCGTCCGCGCCATGCACGACATCGCGTACCACCACCTGATCGCCACGGACGAGATCCGCTGGACCGGAGCGATCGAGGGTCTGTTCGACACGCTGCCCGAAGCGCAGCGCGGACACCTCGACGGCTGGCGGTCACTCCTGCATCCCGATGATGTCGTCGTGGCCGGGGCCATCCTGGCAGACCTGCAAGCCTCCGACGACACGCGGATCGACAGCGAGTATCGCCTGCGGACCGCCGACGGGAACTACCGCTGGTTCCACGACCGCGGCGTGGTCCGGCGGGATGGCGCAGGCGCGGTCGTGGAGATCGAAGGTCTGCTGCGGGACGTGACGAACAGCGTGCGCCTGCGCAACGCGCTCGCCGAGGAGCAGGCGCGGATGCAGGCGACGTTCGACCAGACCGCGCTGGGCGTCGCCGAGGGCACGATCGACGGTCGGCTGACGCGCGTGAACCCGCGGTACTGCGAGATCCTGGGCCGCAGCGAGGGCGACATCCTCAGCCGGCGTCTGGGCGACTTCACGCACCCCGACGACCGGGGGACCGAACGGGCGCATCTGCAGATCCTGCAGCGCGGCGCCCCGCTCAGCTACTCCCGCGAGAAGCGGTACCTGCGCCCCGATGGCAAGGTCGTCTGGGTCACCATCACGGTCTCGCTGGTGCGTCCGGTCGCGGGCCGCGAACCGTTCTTCTCCGCCATCATCGAGGACGTCACCGCCCGCCGGGAGGCCGAGCGCGAGGCTGCGGAATCGCGGACGCGGCTCGCCCGGTACGCCGAGACGCTCACCCTGGCGATCGAGGCCGAGCGGACCCGCATCGCGCGGGAGATCCACGACGCCCTCGGGCAGGCGCTGACCAGTCTCAAGATGGATATCGCGTGGGTGCGGCGCCGGCTGTCGCGTGACGTCGAGGCCGTCACGGGTGCCCCCATCACCGACCGGCTCGACGGCATGGCCACGTTCATCGACGAGACCATCGTCGTCGCCAGGCGCCTCGCGGGCGAACTGCGCCCGGCGATCCTCGACAGCCTCGGGCTCGCCCCGGCCCTGCGCGCCCACGCCCTCGATTTCGCCCGCCGCACCGAGATCGTCTTCGACTGTGACGTCGCCGAGCTTCCGCTCCCCCGCACCACCGCAACCGCCCTCTACCGCATCGCCCTCGAGGCCTGCACGAACGTCGCGCGCCACGCCCGGGCAACGCACATCTGGCTCTCGTTGCGGGCCGAGGGCGCGGATGCCGTGCTCGAGGTCCGGGACGACGGGGCGGGGTTCGACCCGCGCAGCCTGTCGGGGTCCGGCATGGGCCTGGTGGGCATCACCGAGCGGGCGATGCTTGCCGGCGGACAGGCCCGTATCGATTCGACGCCGGGCCAGGGCGCCGTCGTCCGCGTGCGAGTACCGGTCGCGGCGGCGCCTTCCCAGGCCGACGCCCTGGAGGCGCCATGAAGTTCCTCGTGGTCGACGACCACCCGCTCATGCGCCGTGGCGTGCGCCAGATTCTCGACGAAGCCTATGTCGACGCCGCCGTGACCGAGGCCGAGAGCGGCGAGCGGGCCGTGGACTGCGTGCGCAGCGAGGGCTTCGATCTGGTGCTGCTCGACATCTCCATGCCCGGCCTCTCGGGGCTCGAGACGATGGAGCGCATCCACCGGACCCGCCCCGGCCAGCGGGTCCTCGTGCTGAGCATGCATGCCGAGGAGCAGTTCGCCGTGCAGGCACTGCGCGCCGGCGCATCGGGCTACATGACGAAGGACCACGCGTCGGACCTGCTGCTCGCCGCGATCTCGCGGATCATGTCCGGCGGGCGATACCTCAGCCCCGCCCTCGCCGAGATCCTCGCGGGCCAGGTGGCCGGCGACCTCGACGGACCGCCCCACGGCAGGCTCTCCGCCCGCGAGTTCCGCGTCATGTGCATGCTGGCGGAAGGCCATGGCCTCAGCCACATCGCGAACGAACTGGCGCTCTCCGTGAAGACCATCAGCACCTACCGCACGCGCGTGCTCGAGAAGCTCGGGATGGGCTCGAACGCCGAAGTCGCCCGGTACTGCCAGCGCAACGGGCTCGTCGGCTGACGTCCTGTCGACGCCCTGAACGGGCAGCGTGCGCGGCCGTATCGCTGCCATCCGTGCAAATGTAGGAATACGCCTACAGACGAGTCACCCCGGCGCCTACACGAAGTCGGGGTCCCGGCCGATGGCGCCGCGCGCCGGACCGGATCAATCTTCCTGCCATACGGGGTCTGCCGTACGCGACGGAGTCAGGATGAAGGTCTACCTGTTCGATCGCCTGGTGGAACGACGAGCCGAATTGGCAGCGCTCGTCGCGGGCGTACCCAATGCCGAGCTGGTCGGGAGTTCGGACATCGCGCCGATGGTCTCGGCCGACGCGACCTCCCTGCGCCCGGACGTCTTCGTCCTCGGCCTGCATCCGGCCGACGGCTCCGGCCCGGGTCTCGTGGCGGAGATCGAGGAGCTGTGCCCCACTGCGGTGGTCGTCGTGGTGGCGGACGACATTCCTGCGCGCTTCCGTTCGCTTTGCGTGAGCGCCGGCGCCGACTACGTGATCTCCCGCCGCGAGGATCCCGGCGAGGTGCGGCGCGTCCTGGGGAATCTCGCGCATCAGGTCGTCATCCGGATGCAGTCGACGCCCGAAGACGCGGAGTCGCGCCGCCTGCGGTCGCTCGAGAGCTACCGGGTGCTCGACACCCCACCAGAGTTCGAGTTCGACGAGATCGTCCGCCTGGCCGCCCTGCTCTGCGGCACGCCGGTCGCCCTGATCAGCCTCGTCGATCACGACCGCCAATGGTTCAAGGCCCGCATCGGTCTCGACGTGGAATCCACGTCCCGCGACGTCTCGTTCTGCACGCACGCGATCGAGGGTAGCGGCGTCATGGTGGTCGAGGATGCAGCCGTGGATCCGCGGTTCCGGCAGAACCCGCTCGTGGTCTCGGAACCGCGCATCCGCTTCTACGCGGGCGCACCGCTGCGGGACGCCGACGGGCTGGCGGTCGGGACGCTGTGCGTGATCGACCATACGCCTCGCAAGCTGGCCCCGCTCATGGCCGAGACCCTCGAGATCCTCGCGCGGCAGGTCCTTGCACGCTTCGAACTGCGTCGTCAGTTCGCGCAACTGGAACGCGAGCTGCGCGCCCGCGGCCAGGCCGAGTCGGCGTTCCGGCAGACCGCCGGATTCCACGAGGCACTGATCGATGCGATCGACGGTCTCGCCCTGGAGATCGCCTCGCCCTCGCTCGATGTGACCTACATCTCCCGGGGCGCGGAACGGCTGCTCGGCTACCGGCTCGCGTGGTGGCGCGACCAGCCGGGATTCTGGAACCAGACGCTGCACGAGGACGACCGCAATCGCGTGATGGGCAGCGTGCTCGCGTGCGCCGAGGACGGCGAGGAGCGCGCGATCGAGCTGCGCATGCTGAGCGCGCAGGGGGAACCCGTCTGGCTGCGCGGCCGCCTGCAGCGCGTGGCGACCGGAGCCGGCGGCCGGCGCCTGCGCATGCTGCTGGTGAACGTGAGCGAGGTGCGACGGGCCGAGGCACGCGCCGAGAGCGTGTCCACGCGGGACGAGCTCACCGGGCTGCCCAACCGCCGCGCCTTGAAGGAGCTGCTCCTGAAGGAGCTGGCCGACAGCAGCCGGCGCGGGGACAAGCTCGCCTTCCTCTTCATCGACATCGACCGGTTCAAGCTGGTGAACGAATCGCTGGGCCACGATGCAGGGGACAACCTGATCGTGGGCCTGGGCGGTCGCCTGCACGCGGCCCTGGACGGCAACGACATCGTGGCCCGCATCGGTGACGACGAATTCGCCGTGGCGTGCACCGGGCTGCAGATGGCCGAGGAGGCTGCGCACGTCGCCGAGCGACTGCTGCACGAGATCGCCGAACCCGTCTGGACGGCCGGCCACGTCTTCAACGTGTCGTGCAGCATCGGCATCAGCGTGTTCCCCGACGACGGCCGCGATCCCGAGGAATTGATGCGCCATGCCGACGTCGCCATGCACACCGCCAAGGAGCACGGCGGCAACGGGTACCGCTTCTACCTCCCGGGCATGAATGCGCGCGCGGTCGAACGCCTCAACCTCGAACGCGATCTGCGTCTCGCTCTCGAACGGCAGGAGTTCCGGCTGCACTACCAGCCGCAGTTCGACGTGGCCACCGGCGCATTGATCGGCGCCGAGGCGCTGCTGCGGTGGGACCACCCCGTGCACGGGGCGATCCCGCCGGGGCGGTTCATACCCGTGGCCGAGGAGACCGGACTCATCGTCCAGATCGGACAATGGGTGATCCGCGAGGCCTGCCTCCAGCTCGCCACCTGGGGCAAGGAAGGCACACGGCTGCCGCGGGTCGCCGTGAACGTGTCGAGCGCGCAGTTCCGCGCGGGTATCTTCGACTCCGTGCAGGATGCCCTCGCGGCCTGCGGACTGGCCCCGGAACGCCTGGAGATCGAGATCACGGAGTCCGTGCTGATGGAGGATCTCCAACGGGCGCTGCATTCGCTCGATCCGCTGGGGGACTTCGGTGTCCGGGTGGCGATCGACGACTTCGGGACGGGCTATTCGTCGCTGGCATCGCTGCGTCGGCTGCCCGTCCACGTCCTGAAGCTCGACCGGAGCTTCATCGCCGACGTCGTGGCGGATACCGATGCGCGGGCGATCGTCCACGCCATCCTCGCGATGGCGCGATCGCTCGGTCTCTACACCATCGCGGAGGGCGTCGAGCAGACCGCGCAACTCGACGCACTCCGAACGCTCGAATGCAACGCATTCCAGGGCTGGCTGCGGTCCCCGGCGCTTCCCCCGGTGGAATTCCGCAGCCGCTTCCTGCTGGGGTCGGAACTGGCGGTGGACTTGCCGCCCTCCTGACGTTCCTCCGGCGGCCCGCCCCGGCGCGTGACGCCGGCCTCACTGCGGCGCGCGGAACACCAGCCCTACTGCGGCTTGTCCTTGCTGGTGTCGCCGATGTCACCCGACCACGTGTACGACAGAAGCGAGCCCTTCGGGTCGAACTTGATCTGCAGGAGCTTGAAGCGCGTCTCGGAGCCGCTCGGCAGCTTGCCGGTGCCGTAGTAGTAGGTCCACTGGTCGTTCTTCTGACCGTCGGCCTCGAGCACCATGCCGGTCCCGGCCGGCGCTCCGAGCCATTCGCGCACCTGATCGCGGGTGGTCTCGCCCTGCTTCGCCCGCGAGACGAAGTCGCCGTAGTTGAAGTCGCGCCCGACGTTCATCGTCGCGCATCCCGCGATCACGCCCACCACAACCACCGTCGCGACGGTCCGTGCAAACCTTCCCCATTGCTTCATGGTCCTGCCTCCTCGGTCGATGGATGACCGCTCTCGGACTCCGAATCCGCGCGCAAGTTGTGCCCGGAAGGGCCTGCGTCCGTTTTCGGTCCGCGGAGCGGCGAATCTCGCTCAGCTCATGATGTACTGCTCGAGCTGTTCGATCATGAACCGCTGTTCCGCAATGGTCTCCTTCACGACGTCGCCGATGGAGATCACGCCCACCACCGCGTTCTCGACCAGCACGGGCAGATGCCGCACGCGCTTGTCGGTCATGAGGGCCATGCATTCGTCGATGGTGTTGGTCGGAAACACGCAGACCACCTTCGACGTCATGATCTCGCGCACGGGGGTGTCGCGGGACGACTTGCCGAGGAGGATGACCTTCCGCGCGTAGTCGCGCTCCGACAGGATGCCGGCCAGATGCGTGCCCTCGAGCACCACGACCGCGCCGACCTCGCGGTCGGCCATGAGCTTCAACGCATCGTAGACGGTCGTCTCCGGCGTGACGGAGAGCAGACCGGCCTGCTTCTTCTCCAGAACCTGCGCCACGGTGGACATGACGTTTCCCCCCGGTATGGTTTGGTGGCCCCAGTGTAGGCGCAAACCCGGGCGGGACGATAGGCGCCATGCTGCATGCAGTGCAGCATGAAAAAACGGGGGCTGCGCATGGCGCCGCCCCCGTTTCGGGTAGAGCTTACGGAGAGGCCGGCGATCAGGCCATGCGGCGGCGCGCCAGGAACCCGATCAGGCCGAGCCCGAGACCCATCATCGCGTACGTGCTTGGCTCCGGTACTGCCAGGGCATGCACGGATTCCTCGAAAGCCTCGGACGACAGCCCGCGGTTCAGCACGAGATAGAACGGATCCGAACTCTCGTACTGCGGCGACGTGATCTGCAGGCCGATGCGGTAGGCGCCGATGGTCGGCTGGCTGCCGAGCGGCGTCGTCTGGACGGTGAAGGAGATGTGCTGATGGATGCTGCCCGTCGGGCCGCCATCGGAGATGAAGCCGGTGAAGAATTCCGACGAGGTGATCCCGCTGGTGGAGACGGTCACGGTCTCGTCGAGCGAGTCGCGAATCACGATGACCTCGCCCTTCGGCGCGGTGTTCTCCCAGGAATCGCCGTCCCAGAAGGCGAGGGTGCCCCAAGCGCTGAAGTACACCATGTCCGTCGACTGGAACGTCCCGGAAGCGGAATCGAAGCCCGGGTTGGTCGTGCGCCAGCGAGGGCCGGCCAGCGCCGTCGTGAAGCTGCCTTCGAAGATGGCGTACCCGGTGCCGAAGGCCGTCTCGGCGGCTCCGTGCACGTGCAGCTTGCCCGCCTCGATCTCGAGCTCGATGTCACCCTCGTGCAGATGCTCCTGGGCGCGCAGTGCGCCGGCCTGGCACAGCAGCAAGGCCCCGGCGACGGCAGGCGCCAGGCGGGCAAGTCCCTTGAATTGATTCCACATGATCAGGCTCCTGAAACGAATGATTCGGTCTCTCTCGTGCAGCTATCCGCGAGGGAATGGACACGTCTAGCGGATTGCGCGTCATCCGGAGCCACGTGCTGCCGGATGACTTGTGCGTCGCGCTCTCTTCTGCCCCGCCCTGTCGTCTGCTACTCAGTTGCATGTTAGGTTGCTACACTCGGGGTGTCAACGAAATGCCCGCGGCGCAGCACCAGCCGGACGGGCGTACGGGCGGTCCCACGCAGCCGCCCGCATACAGAGATCAGCTTCGAGACCCACACCGTGCCAGCCCTGCGTGCCCTTCCGCTTCTCCTGACGTTCCACCTCGCCGGCATCGCCGCCGCGCAGGAACCCGCCGCCGTGCAGGCGCCCGAGGTGCAGGTACGCGGGCGCGCGGAAACCGAAGCCGTCCGCGGCGCGCAGCCGGCTGCCACGCTGACCGGCGACACCCTGCGCCGCAGCCTCTCGAACACCCTCGGCGAGACCGTCTCGGAGATGGCGGGGACGCACAACTCGTCTTTCGGACCCGGCGTCGGCGTACCGGTCATCCGCGGCATGTCGGGGCCGCGGGTCAGGATCGCCGTCGACGGCATCGGCACCCACGATGCGTCCTCCATGAGCCCCGACCACGCCATCACCGTCGAGCCCATGCTCGCCGAGGAGATCCGTGTGCTGCGGGGGCCCGAGACCATCCGCTACGGCAGCGGTGCCATCGGCGGCGCAGTGGAGGTGAGCGACGGACGCATCGCCCGGCGTCGCCTCGACCGTCCGTTCGCCGGCAGTGCCGAGGGTCGGTACGGCACGAACGGGCGCGAGAAATCGGGGGCCGTGAAGCTGAAGGGCGGGACCGGGCCCCTCGTGTTGGAGGTGGACGGATTCTTCCGGGAGCGCGGCAACCTCGGCATCCCCGGCAAGGCCATCGACGAGGCCGCGGTGGCCGAACAGTTCGGACTGACGGGCATCCCCAACACGACGCACTCCGTTCCCAACACCGATCTGCGCACGCACGGCGGCGGTGCCGGCCTCACGTACGTGGGGGACCGCCTGCTTCTCGGCATCTCCACCGGGTCGATCGAGAACAACTACGGCATTCCCCCCGGCGGGCACGTTCACACCAATACGCCCCTGCTGGACCCGACGATCATCGAGGGCGGGAACGTCCGGATCGACATGCAGCAGACCCGCCACGACTACAAGGCGGAATGGAAGCCCGGGCGACCCTGGCTCGAAGCAGTCCGCGCCCGGGGCGGATCGGTGGACTACCGCCACGACGAAGTCGACGGCTCGCGTATCGCCACGTCGTTCCTCAACCGCGTGAACGAGTACCGCCTGGAGGCCGACCACCGGATCGGTACACGCCTGTCGGGGACGGTAGGCGGGCATCTCATCGACCGGAACTTCTCGGCGCTGGGGATCGAGGTCTTCGTGCCGCCGACCGCGGCACGGACCCACGCCTTCCATCTCTCCGAGAAACTGGATCTCGGGCCCGTGACGCTCGAGGCCGCCTGGCGCGACGAGCGGCAATTCATGGATCCGGAATCCATCCGGCGAGGCAACACGGTGTCGGTCTTCCCGGAGATGACCTATCGCGCCCGCAGCGCAGCCGCCTCCGCGACCCTCAGGCTCGGGCCCGGGACCCGTCTGACCGGCATGTGGTCCCGCCCGGAACGGGCACCCGACATCCAGGAGCTGTACTCGTTCGGACCGCACCTCGCGACACGCAGCTACAACATCGGCAACCGGCGCCTGGACGTGGAATCGATGCGCCGGACGGACCTCGGGATCACCCACGAGTGGTCACGCGGCGCGGTGAAGCTGAATGCGTTCCGCTACGAGGCCGACGGCTTCATCTATCTCGAGAACGCAGGCACCTTCTACGACCTGGACTCGCGGTCGATCCGGCCGAGGTGCATCAGCGTCGGACGCTGCCTGCCCGTGTTGCGATATCAGCAGCAGGACGCCGTGTTCAACGGCTACGAGGGGGAGTTCCTGCTCCGGTTTCCCGACACGCGCTGGGGCGCCTTCGAGACGACCTTCTTCACCGACGCCGTGCGGGCGCGCTTCCAGTCGGCGAGGCTGGGTGACGTCCCGCGGATTCCTCCGCGACGCACCGGCGTCGAGGTGACATGGTTCCGCGAC
Source organism: Burkholderiales bacterium (assembly GCA_022843925.1). GTDB lineage: Bacteria > Pseudomonadota > Gammaproteobacteria > Burkholderiales. Next base: position 82,089 of record JALHMS010000014.1, on the reverse strand, counting down.
GACGACTGGACCGTACGGCTCCGATGGACCCGTGCCGCCGCCCAGTCGAACCCGGGGCTCAACGAGACGGCGACCGAGGGCTACGACCTCGTCAACTTCTCCCTGGACAAGCGCTTCGAGAGAAACGGCGCATTTTCGTACACGGTCTTCGTGCACGCCCGCAACCTGTTGAACGACGAGATCCGGAACTCGGCCTCGTTCCTGCGCAGCTTCTCGCCAGAAGCGGGGCGACGCCTGGAGGTGGGGGTGCGCGCCGACTTCTGACAGCCCCCGCTTCCCGGTCTCAGGCCTTCCCGCGGCGCCGTGCCACCTGGGCAGCGAGCAAGGCTCCGCCGAGTGCAAGCATCGCCACGGACGCCGGCTCCGGAACGGAAGTGACCAGCGGGGGCTCGACCGTGACGGGGACTGCGATCACGGGCGCGACAGTCAGCGTTTTCAGGGCATCGGCGTACTCCGCCGTCGTGATGCCGTGATTGAAGAGCACATGAAAGGTCTCGGAGGCGAGGTACTTGTCGACCCCACCCACCTTCGCGTTGGAGAAAAGCTGCATCTCGAGCAGGTAGGCACCCTCGTTGGTGCGGGCGGTGCCCTCCAGGAACCAGTCGAGGTGATAGTGCATCGCCCCCAGTGCCGACGCCGAGCCGACCGGGGCAGTCGTGGGACCCTGGATCCCGGTTCCCGAGAACAGCGTGCCGCCCTCGTAGAAGAGGTAGTCGCTCTCGCGGACGCCGTTGAATACGAAGTCGAATACGACGTCCTCGGGGATCGCGCCGTACAGCCGGATGCCACCCCCCGGCGCCGCCGCCACCCAATCGTTCGCGCCGGGCGCCAGATACTGCAGAACCCCCGAGGCCCGGAACCACATTTCCTCGAAGGCCCCGAAATCTCCCCGGAAGCTCTGGAACCCGGGGTTGTCTGTCGAGAACGGGCCGCCGGCGGCGTCGCCGAAGTTCCCCGGGACAATCAACCGCCCGGTGTCGTGGGTGTACGGCAGCGAGCCGACGTTCGACAGGAACCACGCGACATCCCCATAGACGTCCGTGGTGATCTTGCTGCCGGCCACCGGGCCGTTGCTCGTGTCGACGCGCACGTCGAGGTGCTGGGCGGCGACCGGGGTTGCGGCGGTGAGGGAGATGAAGGCCAGCGAAATCAATGCCGCGGACAACGATCCGGACACGATCGCTGAACGATGACAGGTGGACGTGGTGGTGGTTTCGGCGTGCAACATCGGAGCAGGTCTCCTTCGTGGCGGTTCACCGGGACAGGATGCCCGCGGGACCAGCCGTTCGGACGGATGCCGTGAACTTAACGCAGGCCTGCTTCTTTTTCAATCCTGTTGCATGTCCGACCACCATGCACGGGCGATCGCCGTGCGGCGCATCAAAGTTCCGCCCAGGCCTTCTCCAGCCGCTTGAACGAGATGGGGTACGGCGTCTTCAGCTGCTGGGCCCAGAGCGAGACCCGGAGTTCCTCGAGCATCCAGCGGAACTCCTCCAGGCGCGGGTTGCGGATGCCCCGGGCACGGTCGGTGTCGAGTCGCTGCTGCCACTGGCGTGTCCACTGGGCGATGGCGTCCTGCCACTGGGCGTCGCGCGCCGGGTTGGAGGGGAACTTGTCGATCCGCATCCCCATGGCACGCAGATACCGCGGGAACTCCCGCAACCGCACGTACGGCGTGTTCACGATGAAGCCCGGCACCAGCAGCGCCTTCTGCTGGGCCTTGAGGTCGGTCATGAACCGCTGCCACGCCTGGGCGCCGGGCTGGGCCAGCCGCGGGCGCAACTGGTGGACCTCCACGAGGATCTCGCCCACCAGCCGGCAGACCTCGTTCGCGACGTCGACGAGGCGCGTCCGCGCCTTCACCACCCGCGCGTCGAAGACGGCCTGGGTGCGCACGGGTTCGGCGTCGACGAAGAAGGCGCGGTCGCACACGGCCTGCACGATCTCGTCGCCGAGTCGCTCCATGGCGGACGCCTTGTCCTGGCCCTTCCCTTCCAGTTCGGACAGCAGCGAGTAGCGCAGCGCCATCTCCTGGATCCCCGGCAGATGCCGCCCGAGGTACTTCACCTGGTCCACGGCCGAGAGCTGGAACAGACGACGCAATCCGCGCCGCGTCGCCGCCTCGGCCTCGTGCTCGGTGTCCAGCAGGACCAGCGACACCGACTTCCCTTCGTCGACGACGGCCGGGTAGCCGGTGAGCTTCTGCCCGGCGCGCGTGAACTCGACCTGCTCGGGCAGCTCGCCGAAGTCCCACCGGGTGACATCGCGACGCTCGAACGACCCGCGCGCGTTCTCGGTGAACTGGCGGCGCGCCTTCACGCCGAGCTGCAGCCGCAACGCCGGAAGATCGCGGCCCGACGCCACCTCGGCATTCTTCTCGTCGACGATGCGGAAGTTCATGCGCAGATGGCCGGGCAGGTCGTCGAGGTCCCAGGCGTCCTTCGGCACCTCCACCCCCGTCTGCCGGAGCAGCGATTCCGAGAGGATGTCGGTGAGCGGCACGGCGTCCGGTTCGATCGCGCCGAGCAGTGCCGTCACCACCTGCGGCACCGGCACGAAGTTGCGGCGGATGCCCTTCGGCAGGCCCTTCAGCAGATGCGTCACCTTGTCGCGCAGCAGGCCAGGCACGAGCCATTCGCAGCGCCGCTCGTCCACCTGGTTCAGCAGGTGCAGCGGCACGATCAACGTCACGCCGTCCAGCGCGTGCCCGGGCTCGAACCGGTACGCGAGCTTGTACTTCACGCCGTTCATCTCGATCGTGTCGGGGAACCGCTCGACCGTGATCTCCTCCGCCGCGTGCCGCATGAGGTGCTCGCGCGTCATGAAGAGCAGCTTCGGATTCGCACGCTCGGCGTCCTTGCGCCAGCGCTCGAAGGCCGCGAGGCTGTGGATGCCCGCCGGCACGACCGCCTCGTAGAACGCGGCCATCGTCTCCGGATCCACCAGCACGTCGTGGCGGCGGGACTTGTGCTCGAGGTCCTGCACGTCGCGGGCGAGCGACCGGTTCGCGCGGAGGAACGGCGCGTCGAGATGCACGTCGCCGTCGACCAGCGCGCCGCGGATGAAGAGCCTCCGCGACTCCACCGGGTCGATCGTGCCGTAGCTCACGCGCCGCTTGTGCACGACCGTGAGCCCGTAGACCGTGACGCGCTCGTAGGCCACGACCTGCGCGGTCGTCTTCTCCCAATGCGGATCGAAGTAGTGCTTGTGCGCGAGGTGCCCGCCCTGCTGCTCGATCCACTCCGGGTCGATCGCCGCCACGCCGCGCGCGAAGAGCCGCGTCGTCTCGGTGAGTTCCGCCGCCATCACCCACTTGGGCTGCTTCTTCCGCAGCGCCGAGCCGGGGAAGATGTGGAAGCGGATGCCGCGCGCGCCCAGGTACTCGCCGCCCTCCTCTCCCTTCATCCCGATGTTGCCGAGCAGACCGGCGAGCAGCGCCTTGTGGATCTCGGGGTACGCCGCGGGCTTCGTGTTCTCCTTCCAGCCCATCTCGGACACCAGCGCGTGGAGCTGCCCGTGGAGATCGCGCCATTCACGCAGCCGCAGCCACGACAGGAAGTTCTCGCGGCACTCCTGCTGCAGCTTGCGCGTCGACTTCTTGTGCTTGAGCAGGTCGTCGTAGAAGTCCCACAGCCGCAACTGCCCGACGAGATCCGACCGCTCGTCGGCGAACTTCGCGTGCGCCTGGTCGGCGGCCTCCTGCCGCTCCAGCGGCCGATCGCGCGGATCCTGCACCGACAACGCCGACGCGATCACCAGCATCTCGCGCAGACAGTCGTGCTTCTTCCCCTCGACGATCATCCGGGCGATGCGCGGGTCGATCGGCAGCTTCGCGAGCTGCGTGCCGACGGGCGTGAGATTGCGGTTGTCGTCGACGGCACCGAGTTCCGTGAGGAGCTGGTAGCCGTCCGAGATCATCTTCGGCAGCGGCGGTTCGACGAACGGGAAGCTCTCGGGCTCACCCAGCTTCAGCGCCTTCATGCGCAGGATCACCGAGGCGAGCGACGACCGCAGGATCTCGGGGTCGGTGAAGGCCGGACGGAGGCCGAAGTCCTCTTCCGAATAGAGCCGCACGCACACGCCGCTCGACACGCGACCGCAGCGCCCCGCGCGCTGGTTGGCGGACGCCCGCGACACCGGCTCCACCTGCAGCATCTCGACCTTGTTCCGGTAGCTGTAGCGGTTCAGGCGCGCGACGCCGGGGTCGACCACGTACCGGATCCGCGGCACGGTGAGCGACGTCTCCGCGACGTTCGTGGCGAGCACGACGCGATGGCCCTTGTCGGGCTTGAACACGAGGTCCTGTTCCGCGGCGGACAGCCGCGCGAAGAGCGGCAGGATCTCCACACCCGCACCGCCCATGCGCAGCCGCCCCGGCGGGTTCTTGCGCAGATGCTCGGCGACGTCGCGAATCTCGCGCTCGCCCGGCAGGAAGACGAGCGCGTCGCCGGGCCCGTCGGACGCATAGAGATGATCGAGCGCGTCCCCGATGGCCTCGGGCAGATCGGGGAACTCGCCGGTCTCGTCCTCCACGAGCGGCCGGTAGCGTACCTCCACCGGATACAACCGGCCCGACACCTCCACCACCGGCGCGTCGTGGAAGTGCTCCGCGAAGCGCTGGGCATCGATCGTCGCCGACGTGATGATGACCTTGAGGTCCGGCCGCTTCGGCAGGAGCTGGTGCAGATAGCCCAGCAGGAAGTCGATGTTGAGACTGCGCTCGTGGGCCTCGTCCACGATGATCGTGTCGTAGGCGCGCAGCGCGCGGTCGGTGACCGTCTCGGCGAGCAGGATGCCGTCGGTCATCAGCTTCACGAGCGGCTCGCCGCCCGTCACCTCGTTGAACCGCACCTTGTAGCCGACGATGTCGCCGAGCGGCGAGGCGAGTTCCTGCGCGATGCGCGTCGCCACAGTCCGCGCGGCGATGCGTCGCGGCTGCGTGTGCCCGATGGCCCCGGTCACACCGCGGCCCAGTTCGAGGCACAGCTTCGGCAGCTGCGTCGTCTTCCCCGAACCGGTCTCGCCGCAGACGATCACCACCTGATGGTTGGCGATGGCCTTCGCGATGTCCTCGCGCCGCTCGCTGACCGGCAGTTCCTCCGGATACGTGACCACCGGCACCCGCGCGCGCCGCGCCGCGACCCGGGCGATCGACGACGCGATGGCCGTCTCGATCTGCGGCAGCTCCGCCTCGCGCACGGACTCCTTCGCCTCGCGCAGACGGGCAAGGCGCCCGCCGATGCGCCCGCGGTCGGCGAGCATGCACTCGTCGAGACGGCGGAACAGGGCGGAGATGCGCTGGGCGGGGACGGCGGCGGGGGAGTCGGGCTTGGACAACGGGGAGGCGTGCGGGGCGGGGGAGGCTGGATTCTAGCTGGTGGGGCGCACGAGGCGCCGACCTGTCATGGCGCTCTCTGTGCCCTCACCGAGAACAGGTCCGCAAACGCGACGACGGGATGCTCACGGCCCCGGCGGCATCGTCTCCGCCACCGACGGCCGCTCGTGCATCCGGTCGAAGTGGGCGACGAGGTTCGGATGGCGGTCGCGCCACGGGAATTCCTTGAGGCGCAGATCGAGGTGACCGAGCGCCGACACCACGGCGATGTCCGCAAGCGTGATTCGGTCGCCATAGCACCAGCGGGCGCTGCCCAGTTCGCGGGACATCTCGGCGAGCGAGCGGTCGATCTTCGCGGACTGCCACGCGATCCAGCTCTGGCTGATCGTCGCCGGGTCCGTGCGACGGCGCTCGAAGACGATCACGGCCTGGGCATCGATGCACCCGTCGGCCAGTGCCTCCCAGCGCTTCACCTCGATCCGGCCGGCGTCATCGGTGGGGATGAAGGCGTCACGAGGCGGCAGGGTCTCCAGATACTCCACGATCACGCGGGAATCGAAGAGCGTCCGCCCAGAATCGGTCAGGAGCGCCGGCACCTTGCCCAACGGATTGAACTCGGGCACCCGTGTGTCCGGCGCGAACGGCATGTCGGCGATCCATTCGTACGGGAGGCCCTTCTCGATGAGAAGGATGGATACCTTGCGGGCGAACGGGCTGTTGGGGGAGCCGATGAGTTTCATGGAGATGAGGTCCGAGGAGGAAGCGCGTCGGCGAAGGGTATCGCGAAGCGGGAGATCAGCGACATCCTCGGACGCGTCGGCTTCGGGCGACGCTGTCCAGCGAATAGCGCTGTGGGGCTGGGCGCCTTGGGCGGCCGGTCCGACCGCGCGCAAGGTCGGGCCCTGCCACCCACCTTCGAAGCCGAGCGCTACGCCCTCGTCACGACGGTCGCGGCCAGCAAGCCAGAACGCGCAGGCTTGCCGAAGGCGGTGACCACGACATCCAACGTTGTGCACGAACGGCCGGCGAAAGCCGCAGACCGGAACACACTGAACAGCATCGCTTGCCGGCAGTCCCCTGGCTGACCCTGCTAGGCCCCGGGGCGCGCATGGAACCTCCCGACCGCCTTCACCTCGCGGTACGCATCCGCCAAGCTCTTTCGAATACCAGCACCGACATGAACGACCCGCGTCACGAGACCGTCGCATACGAACCTGCCAGCGAACTCGACAACCCCGGTCTTGATCAAGACCCCACTGCCCTGGCTGAACTTCCGTATCGGTTCCGTAAGACCTACGACCGCATACGCATCAGACCCCGAGGCGTTCAGGAACAACGAGTACCGCGTCGTGTCGCGAAGGAACATCCAGTCCTGCACCGACAGCGTTCGGAGGGCAGCGATGACGCGTTCGTCGACAGGTTCCGCCTTCGACCTCAGACGTTCAACCGCCTCATCGAGGCGCCGCGGATCTTCGACCAAACGTGCTCGAGCCGCGACAAGGACTGCCAAGACATTCTGATGCTTGGAACCCGAACTCGTACTCCCGATCTCCAGCAAGACGGCCTTATAGCTCTGGATGTAGGTATTGGCGGCCATGGGATCAAGCATCATGGCTGGGACCGTGGCCTACGTGGAGCTCGAGAGGCCGCCCGGCGGCGCAACCGACCGGGTACCGAAAAGCGCCGCTTCTCGGCGGTCCGCTCGAGGCGCGGGTTGGCCTCGCCTCGGTTGCTGAGCTCCGAGCGCGGGGGTACGATGTGTACGTTACTCTTGGATATACACACATGCGAACCAACATTGTGATTGACGACAAGCTCATGGAAGCCACTCTTAAGGCGACTGGCTTGAAGACCAAGCGCGAAGCGGTGGAAGAGGGTTTGCGAACGCTCCTCCGACTGAAACAGCAGACTGAACTGCGCAAGCTGCGCGGCAAATTCGAGTGGGTGGGTGATCTGGATGCGATGAGGCGTGACAAGTGATTCTTGTTGACTCCAGCGTTTGGATCGACTTCTTTCGCAACAAGCCGACAGCGCAGGCGGAGTGGCTCGACCGCAACCTTGGCGTGGAAGGCTTGGTTGTTGGTGATTTGATTCTGACCGAGGTGCTGCAAGGATTTAGGGACGATCGCGGCTTCAATGAAGCCAAGCGACTGCTGGGGAACTTGGAGAAAGTTGGAGTCGCTGGCTTCGACGTTGCCATTGAAGCTGCGCGGAACTACCGAAAGCTTCGGACTTTGGGCGTGACGGTGCGCGGAACCGTCGATGTATTGATAGCCACGCGTTGCCTGACCAGCGGTTTGCGCTTGCTTCACGACGATCGCGCCTTTGATGTTTTTGAGAAGCACCTCGCGCTCCGTGTGGTGAACTGCGACGTCTAACCAAGCTGTCCATTAACCCACTTTTTCGTCTGAAGGAGGGGGCAGACCGCACTGCTCCCTCGAAAGATATCTTCTGTGATCGCCGAGCTGCGTCCACAACAGGGGATGCCCAGCGCCACACCCCGCGCAGCGCGCGCCTGACCCGACGACTCAATGGACACCAGCGGACTCACCATCGCTCTCCGGTGCTGCGACCAGGGACTGCGGTTGCAGAAGAACCACACGCGGTTGCGGCCCAACGACGCTGTAGAAAAAGCCGTCTCTGCGACGACACGCTACCGATCATAGTCCATCCTCTTTCCTGTTGGCCGTAGCGCTCATCACGCCATCTGCGTTGTCATTTTCGAGCTCAGGTCCGTCGGCGGGCCGCCCGCACAATTCCTTCGCATCCCCTGCCCTAATCGTTGTACGCCGCTTCTTTCAGCCTTCTTCCCTCGGTACCCGTGGTGCGCGCTTCTCGATGTTGTGCACCAGGCCGTAGAACTTCCACTGACCTTCTACCTTGGCGTTCCCGCGCAACGTGAATCGATCGAGCCCCTTGTTGTGCCGGATGTTGCCGAACACGGGCTCCACGGTGGCGAAGCGACGGCTGATCATGTCTCGGCCCAGCGGGCTGTCGATGCGTCGCTTCATGCGCTCGCTCGCCGTCTCGGGGGCGTTGCCATGGCGACCGAGGAACACGGCCACCGAGCGTGTGGGGGTGCGTTCGGGATGGCGCAGACACTGGGCTCTCAAGGGGCAGTCGGTGAAGTCCCGCTGGGCGCGAGGATGAGCACCGGGCTAGCGTTCATCGAGCAGCCGGACAACATCAAGGAGCACTTGGTCAAAACGCTTGTTCCCGAGTGACCGGGGCTCGTATGCAGGTGTGTCCGGTGTACGACGCGAATTGTATAAAGCGACCAATGCCGATTTCGTCCACCGCTTCTTGATCGCGAGGACGCTGATCGCGGACATTCTCGGATGGAAGGAGAAGTTCTCTGCATTGGAGTCGATTACGTCGAACTGCTCGGCTGTATCAGGATGACTAGCGCCGAGAAGCACCTTGGAGCACTTATCCCGCGACTCGATGCCAATCAAATGACTACGAAAATCGACGATCACTGGAAACTTGGGCGCCCGAAGGAAGTACTGGAGTTTCACGTGAGCACTCGACGTTCGAGTTGACACGCGCGCTTCGGCAGGACGCCTTGGCTCGGTTGACGAAAATGTACCGCTTGCCGCCGACGGGGCCGAGGTGGCCTGCCGTAGCGCGTCCGATTGCACGAGTGGTTGAGCCTCGACGCGCTTGCTGTACGCGAAAAAGACTTCGTCTCGCACCCAACCAAGTGCTTCGTAAGTGGCTTGCGCCGGCTTGTTGCTCCTTGCGGTAGTCAGGTCCATGCGAGCCATTCCGTTCGCCGCTGCCAGCTTCTCCGCTGCGCGCAGAAGGATGCTGCCTGCGCCTGACCTTCTTTCTGCTGGGGCGACGAAAAGATCGTAAAGCGTGTAGATGGGTTTCGCTTCGACCGAACAGAAAGTCGGGTAGAGCTGACAGAAGCCCACTACCTCGTGGGCCGCGTTGATTGCCAAGATAACCACCGATTCCTTGTTCCGAAGTCGGGCCGTGAGGAAACTCTTGGCCAACCCCAGATCAGATGGCTGCAAATAGAACCGCCGGTAGGCATCGAACAGTTCCGCGACGACGTCAAGGTCTGCGAGCGTTGCGATGCGGGTGGTGATCATGGGGAGCTGAACTCGAGGCCTAGCGACTCTGTTCACCGGCGTCCGGGAGCGGGCAACGCCAGCTCGCGGGCGCCGGTGAAACAGTGGGCTGGGCTATGTCGTCTCTGAACACAAGGACACCTTCTTGATAGACCCGTGCCTCGTGGTGAGGGTAGACGTGATGCCCGCAATGTTCCGTGAAAACCGCTATGGCGCGCCACTCCAGCTTGACCAAGGCGAACGCGTACTTGAACTCGACTACTGAACCGTCCATCAACTCAATGCGTACACCTTCAGTCGGGTACGTCATGTGCGTTGACGGCGAGCTCAGAAACGCTTCGGTGGCTACACCTGCGCGTGCGGCCAGTTCCTTGGCCCACTCTTGTTCGAGGGCCGCGGCGATTCTCGGGATCGGCAGTGATTTCTTCATTCTGGTGCTGGCTGCTCTCGGACTCGCTTCACTGCCCAACGTTTGAGATGACAGGCTGCGCCCAGTGCGTTGGGTGAAGTCCTCTCGATTGAAAAATAAGGTTTCATTCTTGACTGAGTCGATGCACGCCTTGCATACATCCTGTATCGCTGCTAGGGAAGCTCTGCAGAGCCACCGATTCGGCAGCACGTAGGGGATGAGTTGGTCACTCCGGAGATCGGACGCGGTGAATGAGGCGGAAACGAACCCCTTCGGATCGACATTGCGTACTCGGTGGCGCCGTTTGGCGCCAGATTCCCGGGCATTGCGGCCCTCATGGACGCACCTGTGCCTCGGGCATCAACAATCGCCTCACCTGGTACACGTTCGCCAGCGCGAACAGCACGGTGAGCTGCGCGGTGTTCTTCGCCAGGCCGCGGTAGCGTGTCTTCATGTAGCCGAACTGCCGCTTCACGATCCGGAACGGATGCTCCACCTTCGCCCGGATGCTCGCCTTGGCGTGCTCGGCCTTCTCGATCATTCGGCCCCAGCGAGTGTCCGGCAACGCGCGTCGCTTGCTGACCTTCATGGCCACGTGCCAGGTAACCGGCGTCTCCTGGTTTTCCTCGCGCTTCTCGACGCCTTGGTAGCCCGCATCAGCAAAGACATGCTTCTCCTCGCCGTGCAGCAGCGCGTGCGCCAGAGTGACGTCGTTGACGTTGGCGGCCGTCCCCTGGACCGTATGGGTGAGACCCGATTCGGCATCCACTCCGATGTGCGCCTTCATGCCGAAGTACCACTGGTTGCCCTTCTTCGTCTGGTGCATCTCGGGGTCGCGCGTGCCGGTCTCGTTCTTCGTGGAACTGGGCGCCGAGATCAGGGTGGCATCCACGATCGTGCCCTGGCGCAGCAGCAGCCCTTTGTCCTCGAGCACGGCGTTGACGGTTGCCAGGAGTTGGCCAGCGAGCTCGTGCTTCTCCAGCCGGTGACGGAAGCGCAGGATCGAACTCTCATCCGGGAGCGCGTCCTCGCCCGCATCGAGCTTCGCGAAGGCGCGCATCGCCGGGATGTCGTGCAGCGCCTCTTCCATCGCGGGGTCCGAGAGGGCGAACCACTGCTGCATGAAGTGGATGCGCAGCATGGTCTCCGCGGGAAACGGCACGCGCCCGCCGCGCGGACCGAGCGTGGGCTGAGCGGGCGACACCAGCGCCACCAGTTGCGCCCAAGGCATCACCACATCCATTTCGTTCAGGAAGCGCTGCCGCTTGGTCAACTTAGAGCGGCGTTCGAATCCGGATTCGGCGAGGCTGCGTTGCTTCATCGGTGGCTCAGAGATACGTTTCGGCGACAGGTCGGATTGTGCTCGACGGCGAGGAGGCTGTGCAGAGGTTCCCTAGCTGAGATGAACCTTGCAGTACCTCGCTTAGCTTTTGCGCCGCCACGTAAGGCCACCTCGATCTTGCATCGTTGAAGGAACGCGGTGGCGGCCAAGTCTCCTTTGCTCAGGAAAGCGATCAATGACGGCGAAGCGTCATCTGGCTCAGGATAACTAAGCCAGAAGCAGCCCCACACCGACAGTTTGAGTTCGCTACAAGCGGCTTTCTTTGGGTAGTAAGCGCCAAATACAGCGACCTCATCCCAGGCAAACGGCGCAGCGATGCTCATGTCCACCGACCGTCCGACGTTGCCCGCAGCCAGTTTCTCGAGGCGATCGCTTAATCCTGTGTCTTTGTCACAAGAGGCAAGGAACGCAAGCGTGAGCATGAGGATCAGCTTCAAGGCGGGCACCATGAAACCTGACGTTGTGGCTGCGCGGCAGCCGTAGCGCGCAGCGCGGAGGGTACCCGCCAGCACCGCTGACCGGATGTCCGCTCGGGCCACCGGTTAGGCGACTCTTTGGGCGATGACGGCAAGGTGATTCTGCGGGAACTGATCGAACTCGAGATGGCGACAAACACAATGCCCGTCATTTAAGGCTTCAAGCAGACAAGGGATGCCTAGGGTGGCGTAGTACACCTCCGGCCCCATCGTCGAGTCGAAATGCTCGCTCGGAGCGTCTAGTCCTCCGGCCGTGAACAGAAAGACTCCCCCGACCTCGAGCACTTCCATCAACTTCAGCATCAGCGGCCGCTGACGATGAAGGTTCACGTGCCAGATGCTGTCCCATGCCGAGATGAAGCGATACATCCGAGGCGGCTTCCAGTCACAGACGTCCGCGTGGTGCAGCACAACGGATGGATCCGCCGCCTTAGCAAGCGCGACCATCTGCTCCGATATATCAACGCCTTCAAGGTGAAGGGCGTGCTCGCGCAGCAAGGCGTTGAACCTCGTATTGGCGCCGCACCCAACGCTCAAAGCCCAGCCGTCGCTCGGTGAACCGAGAAACGCGAGAGCTCGTTCATGTTGGCGTACACCATCTGTACGGCTGAACTTGTCGTTACGCCACCGGATGGCGAGTTGGTCATAGGTATGCGCAATGGTTGAATGGTCCATTGGCGCCGACTAACGTTCGACGTAAGGGGCGACCCGCTTGCGGGACGTCCCCTTGACGGCGGGGCTAGGCTCATGGTCAAGGCGCACTCACAACTCTCCACCCATTTGCAGACAAAACAAGTCTGATGGGCCAGAACGAGTCGCCGCCACCGGGGCCGTCACACCGAAGCGGAAATCGAACCTGATCATCTGAATCCTGCCACTTCGTAACGATCGCGCAGCTACTAAGTTCATCTGGCCTGAAGCCACGGGATTGAAGACGATGCCTTAGCTCCGATTCAAGGAGAGTGGCGCGGCCGAGAACATCGGCCTCCAGTAGCTTCGAAACTCGCACTTTCTTCTCTTTCGCCAATTGTTCCTCAGCATCACGGCGAAAACTGATTGTTCGAAGGAACCGAGGAATATCTCTCGATTTCCACGCATCTTGGTGTTCTCGGAAGGCGGCTTCCGGAGTCGACCAATCTGAACTCTTTGACTCGGCCGGCGACCAGAACGACGCGAAGGCAACGAGAACTGCGAGTGCGCGCATTCGGAGGCCTAACGTGAAGCTTGAGAGGCCGCCCGGCGGCGCAGCCGACGGGGTACCGAGAAGCGACGCTTCTCGGCGGTCCGCTCGAAGCGCGGGTTGGGCCCGCTCATGACAGCCTACCCAGGACAAGAGCGCTGAGCACTGCCGCCGCACCCGCAGCCCAGAGGTGCGCGAACCGGAAAACTGGCGATACCATCTGAGCAGGTGTGAGAAAGGAACGGCGCCCAAAATAGACGGCGTAACCGATGAATGCAACGACCAATGGAGCGTTCCATGTGAAGCGAACATCGGTCGGGGGGCCGCGCAGCACAACCTGCACTCCATCAAGAAGAACGACACACGCAAACAACAGAAGCAACGCCCCTTGAACTTGCGCTGGCGTTGCCCTGCCGAGGCGTGGGAAGCGCCTCAGCCCCACCAGCAGACAGATAAGCCCTCCGACGAAGAGCGCACCAGCCTCCAACCGAACCCCTACAGGGAAACTTGGCTCTTGGGTCTGAGTCACCACCAAGAACCCGCCGTTCGCGATCGCGACGAACGCACCTACAAAGCAATTGACGCGAACGAGCGTTTGAAGTGACCACCCGTCAATCGTCTTTAGGATTCGCCGCATCTGACTATGTGCCGAGGGCCCAACTAGAAGTGGACGGGGAATTGACGTCTAACATGCGGGCTCCTCTCTATCGACGCGACCACGCACCCTCGCTTGACGTGTTTAAACACGTCAATTTGACGTATAAGATGCGGCAGGTGTACTGTCTTTTTGTACAGCATTTGGAGCCTCCCCATGCCGCAGGCTTCCCAGCCCTTCGACGTTGCCACTCCGCCACCACGTTTGCTCGACCGGGTACGCCACAAGATCCGCGTGAAGCATTACAGCATCCGCACCGAAAAGCCCTACATCGAATGGGCGCACCGCTGCGTGCCCTTCCATCGCCTGCGACATCCCGAGAAGCTCGGCGCGCAGGCGGTCGAGACCTTTCTAACCGATCTGGCAGCCGGAGGCAACGTAGCCGGAGCGACGCCGAATCAGGCGACGTGGGCCGTCCTCTTCCGTGCATTCTGGGGTCGGACCCATGCAACGTTCTCACTTTGTAGGAGGGGCCCATGGCCCCGAAATCGGTCGATACAACGAAACGCCACGACCGGAACACTCGCTTTCGCGGCGATGGGCCGCTCCTACGAATGCATGGCAGGCCAGGCTTCAGCCCGACGACCACGCGTAGAAGTCCACCGTCGTCCCCATGAACACGCTGCGTCGGACTGAGGTCCGACCTGCGGGGAAAGCTCGCAGCCACGGAATAAGGATCACGATGGTGCAAATGCCATCCAGCTGTCGATCCTCCTTACATGCTTCTGCATGCCAATCGACTGTCACGAACGGAAGTCTCGCAAGGTCAATCGGTTACTGCGCGCCCTTCGGAAAGGAATGCGCATTGCTTGACGCCGGGCTGCTTTCCGCCTGCTACCAATCGTGCCTACGCCCCGCCCAGGAGACCTTCGAATATGATCCGCCACCTCGTTACCGCCGCCGGACTGGTGGCCACCCTCGTCATCGCGGCACCCGCCTCCGCCGGCCTGATCGGCAGCACGGCTTCCACGACCTTCACTTCAGATGACGTCGGCCTCGGACTGGGCGTGAGCCCGAGTTCGGCCACGGTCGCAGCGAGCACACCGGAGTTCACCTATTCGATCACCCAATTCGGTTCCGTGATCGACGTCTTCTCCGGCAACGTGGAGGCATCGGCCTTCATCTTTTCGTACCTGCGGGGAAACGACTTCGCGAACTTCGACAGGAGCTTCCGGATCACGCTGGCCCTGGATCCGGGCGCGATGCCGATCACCGGTTTCACCGCGACCATCACCGGCTTCACGGAGTTCGCGGCGTCCGATGTGGCGCTGTCCGGTAACACGCTGACGTTCGCGCCGGGCCGATTCGGTGCCGTCCCCGGCGCCTCGGTTGTGGTGGATTTCACCTTCGCCGACCTCGGTAGCAACCGCGTCCCGGAACCCGCCTCGCTCGGGCTGCTGGCCGCCGAAATGCTCGGCCTGGCCGCCCTGGCGCGCCGCCGTCGGGCTTAGTCACCGCGGGGTCGCGACATCACGACCCGCCGCCCGGCGCTGAGGGCGACGAGTCTGGTGACTGCACGGGCGCGTCGGTTGGGAGTCGGATTCGGGTCTGTTTTCACGGCTGCCTAGGTTCACGTGAGGACGTGGCGCTGGTCCGGAATCACGGATCGCGAAGGCCAGCTTCGGGCAGATGTCCCGCATGGGGCACCAGGGGCGGGTTCCTCTCACGCTGGCGAGGGCTCTCCCGCGCCGGGTTGGACCTTGAAGGAGCGGCCCAGGGCCGCGAAAGCGGTGAGTGCGCGGATCCGCATCGACGAGGACACTCGCTTTCGCGGCCATGGGCCGCTCCTACAAAAGCATTGGCCACTCCGAGGACTGGCGGCGCATCCACGGGGGGATGTACAAGGGGTCCTCCCCTTGTTGGTACACCACGCTGCAATGCCGCCGCGGGCCACCGGCCCGCGAGGCGGCCATGCCAGCGCCTGCATCAACTTCGCTTCGATCGATCGATCGCGGGATTGGAACAACGCCTGCGCCGATCGGCTCACGCCAGAAGCACACACCACGCTTTACCCGCTTCCATATTTCCACTATCGTCGAATCATGGAAGAAGAAGCCGCCGTCCTAGCCCTCGTCGCCCTCGCCCACGCCATGCGCCTGCGCATCTTCCGTGCGCTCGTCGGTGCCGGGCCCGATGGCATGACACCCGGGGCGCTGTCCGAGGCGCTCGACGTACCGGCCTCCACGCTGTCGTTTCACCTGAAGGAATTGATGCACGCCGGGCTCGCCTCGCAGGAGCGCGACGGCCGCAATCTCATCTACCGCCCGGCGTTCGACCGCATGGGCGCATTGCTCGACTACCTCACCGCGCACTGCTGTCAGGGCGCACCTTGCGACCTCGTCGTACCGAAAGCCCGCAAACGCTGCTGAAACGGAGATCTCCATGAAGCGCTTCCACGTCCACGTGCACGTCGACGACCTCGCGAAGAGCGTCGGCTTCTACTCGCAGCTGTTTGCCACGGATCCGGCCCGCCTCGAGGGCGACTACGCGAAGTGGATGCTCGACGATCCGCCCGTGAACTTCGCGATCTCGACGCGAGGCACGCATCCTGGCGTCGATCATCTGGGTATCCAGACGGACGACCCCGCGGAACTCGCTGCGATGAAGGCGCGTGCCGAGGAAGCAGACATGGCGATGCGCAACGAAGGCACCACGACGTGCTGCTATGCGCGAAGCGAGAAGCACTGGATCACCGACCCTCAGGGCATTGCGTGGGAGCACTTCCACACGCTGGAGAACATCCCGGTGTTCCACGAAGCGGAGGACATCGCGGCCAGCGACTCCGCGTGCTGCGCACCGCCGGCACCTGCGATGGTCGAGGCTGCTGCGGAACCTGTCGCGTGCTGCCCACCGGCCACTCGCGGGAAGCCGATCGGCATCCCGGTCACGGCTGCGAAGAACTGCTGCTGAGGCCCACCATGAGCGACCGCAATCTCAATGTGCTCTTCGTGTGCACGGGCAACTCCGCGCGATCCGTTCTCGCCGAGGGGCTCATGAACCACCTCGGCGCCACGCGCTTCCGCGCCTTCTCGGCGGGTAGCAGCCCGACCGGCGTGGTGAACCCGTTCGCGCTGGCGACGCTCGCGCAGCTCGGGATGCCTGTCGACGGCTTCCGCAGCAAGTCGTGGAGCGAATTCGAAGGCCCCGGCGCGCCCGCGCTCGATTTCGTCTTCACCGTCTGCGACAACGCCGCCGGCGAGGTCTGTCCGATCTGGCCGGGGCAGCCGATGACCGCGCACTGGGGCGTGCCCGACCCGGCAGCGGTCACCGGAACGGACGACGCGAAGCGCCGCGCCTTCATGACCGCCGCCGTCGTGCTCCGGCGCCGCATCGAACTGCTGCTGGCGCTACCGCTGCATCGACTCGAGCGCCTGTCGCTCCAGCGGGAACTCGACGACATCGGCAAGGCAACACCGCCTGCAGACGGCGTCTGACGGCATCCGCGGAACACCATGGGACTCTTCGAACGCTTCCTGACCGTCTGGGTCGGCCTCGGCATCGTCGCGGGGGTCGTGCTCGGCCTGCAGATGCCGGGCGCCTTCCAGGCCATTGCCCGCATCGAGTGGGCGCACGTCAACCTCGTGGTTGCCGTGTTCATCTGGGTGATGATCTACCCGATGATGATCCAGATCGACTTCGCAGCCGTGAAGGACGTCGGCCGCCGACCGCGCGGGCTCGTGCTCACGCTCGTCGTCAACTGGCTCATCAAGCCCTTCACGATGGCGGCGCTCGCGGTGCTGTTCTTCCAGCACGTGTTCGCGCCGTGGGTGGACCCGCAGTCGGCCAGCGAGTACATCGCGGGGATGATCCTGCTCGGCGTCGCGCCCTGCACGGCGATGGTGTTCGTGTGGAGCCAGCTCGTGAAGGGCGATCCGAACTACACGCTCGTGCAGGTCTCGGTGAACGATCTCATCATGGTCTTCGCCTTCGCGCCGATCGCCGCGTTCCTGCTCGGCGTCACGGACGTCACGGTGCCATGGCAGACGCTCACGCTGTCGACGATCCTCTACGTGGTGCTGCCGCTCGTGGCTGGCGCGATCACCCGCGCGCTGTGGCTGCGGTCGGGCGGCACGGCGCGGCTCGCACGCGGCGTCGCGGCGCTGAAGCCGTGGTCCGTGGTCGGTCTCATCGCCACCGTGGTCCTGCTCTTCGGCTTCCAGGCCGGGACGATCATCGCGAAGCCGCTCGTGATCGCGCTGATCGCCGTGCCGCTCATCCTGCAGTCGTACGGCATCTTCGCGATCGCGTACGTCGCGGCGCGGTGGATGCGCCTTCCGTACAGCATCGCCGCCCCTGCGTGCCTGATCGGCACATCGAACTTCTTCGAGCTGGCGGTGGCCGTCGCCATCTCGCTCTTCGGCCTCGATTCCGGCGCGGCCCTCGCCACCGTGGTGGGCGTGCTGGTCGAGGTCCCCGTGATGCTCTCGCTGGTGGCGCTCGCCAATCGCACGCGCCACTGGTTCCCCGCGTGACGAGCCCCCCATGCCCGCCGCCAGCCCCATGACCGACCTGCCCGCCCTCGATCCGACCCACTTCCGGCGCCCGTCGCAGGAGGCGTTGCGCCCCTCGGCACCATCGACCCACGCGCCGCGATTCCTGCTGCTGTACGGATCGCTTCGCGAGCGCTCGTACAGCCGCCTGCTGGCGCAGGAAGCCGCCCGCCTGCTGCAAGCGATGGGCGGCGAGACGCGCATCTTCGATCCGGCCGGATTGCCGCTGCCCGATGCCGCGCCCGAGGCGCATCCGAAGGTGCAGGAACTCCGCACGCTCGCGCAGTGGTCCGAGGGGATGGTGTGGTGCTCGCCGGAACGCCACGGGGCGATGACCGGGATCATGAAGTCGCAGATCGACTGGATCCCGCTCGCGGTCGGCGCGGTGAGGCCGACGCAGGGCAAGACGCTCGCCGTGATGCAGGTGAGTGGCGGGTCGCAATCGTTCAACGCGGTGAACCAGCTGCGCGTGCTCGGCCGCTGGATGCGGATGATCACGATCCCCAACCAGTCGTCCGTCGCCAAGGCGTATCAGGAGTTCGACGACGTCGGGCGCATGAAGCCCTCCGCCTACTACGACCGCGTGGTCGACGTGATGGAGGAACTGATGAAGTTCACCCTGCTCACGCGCGACGTCGCCGGGCATCTCGTCGACCGCTACAGCGAGCGGAAGGAAGACGCCGAAGCGCTATCGAAGCGCGTGAATCAGGCGACGCTCTGAAGCGGCAGCAGCCCGCATGGCTGCGATGTCCGAATCCGGCATGCGGCCGGGGCCTCGCGCGGCTATCGTTCGGCCCATGCTGCTTGATCCCGACCTCTGCTACCGCGCCCTCGCCGCCCGCGACCGCCGCTTCGACGGCGAGTTCTTCGTGGGCGTCGCGTCGACGGGGATCTACTGCCGGCCCGTCTGCACGGCCCGCCGGCCGCGGCGCGAGAACTGCACGTTCCATCCGAGTGCCGCCGCAGCGGAGTCCGCGGGCTTCCGGCCCTGTCTGCGCTGCCGTCCCGAACTGGCGCCCGGCGCCGCACCGCTCGATGCGCCGGAACGGCTCGCACGCACCGCGGCCGATCTCATCGACGCAGGCGCGCTGGACGACGGCAGTCTGGAAGCCCTGGCGTCGCGCCTCTCGGTCACCGATCGCCATCTGCGCCGCGTGTTCTCGAACCATTTCGGCGTCGCCCCCGTCGCCTACGCACAGACGCAGCGCCTGCTGCTCGCGAAGCGGCTGCTGACCGACACGGACCTGGCGATCACCGACATCGCGTACGCCGCCGGCTTCGGCAGCTTCCGGCGCTTCCACGCGCTCTTCCGCGCGCGCTATCGCATGGCGCCGTCTGACCTCCGCCACGTGCGCCACGGCCCCGCGCCCGCGAACCCGGGCTTCCTGCTCTCGTATCGCCCGCCCTACGAGTTCGATGCGCTGCTGACATTCCTGGGCGCGCGCACGATTGACGGCGTGGAGGTCGTCGCCGAAGGCCAGTACGCGCGCAGCGTTCGCGTCGTTCAGCGCGACCGCGTGAACAGGGGCTGGATCGTCGTTTCGCACGCACCCGATCGCCTGGGGCTGCGCGTGACGCTGTCGCCCGGCCTCGTGCCCGTGATCCCGGCCGTGCTGCAGCGGACGCAGCGCCTCTTCGATCTCGCGGCGAACCCTGGCGCGATCGCCGCGCAGTTGGGCGACATCGCTGCCGCCGCACCGGGGCTGCGTCTGCCCGGCGCGTTCGACGGTTTCGAACTGGCGGTACGCGCCGTGCTCGGGCAGCAGGTCACGGTGAAGGCGGCGCGCACGCTCGCGGGGCGCTTCGCCCGCGCGTTCGGCGAGCCGCTCGTGTCCACCATCGCCGGGATCGACGCCGTCTTCCCGATACCGGAACGCATCGCGGCGCTGGACGTCCCCGACATCGCTAGCCTCGGCGTGATCCGCACGCGCGCGTCAGCCATCCTCGCGATCGCGCGGGCCGTCGCGGATGGCACACTGGCGCTGACCCCTGCCGCCGACGTCGGCGCCCAGATGAATGCGCTACGCGCGCTGCCGGGCATCGGCGACTGGACGGCGCAGTACATCGCGATGCGCGCGCTCGCCTGGCCCGATGCCTTCCCGCACGGCGACCTCGGTGTGCGCAAGGCGCTCGGCACCACCAACGATCGCGACACGCTCGCCGCCGCCGAAGCCTGGCGACCCTGGCGCGGCTATGCCGTGATGCACCTCTGGAGACAGCTCGCATGAACGCCCCCGACGATCGAGGCCGGTACACCACCCACATGACGCCGCGGCACGCGTGGCTCGACTCGCCCGTCGGCCGTCTGCTGCTGTGCGCGCAGCCCGGCGTGCTCACGGAGCTGCGATTCACGGACGGCCCGCACGCAGCCTCGGCGCCGGAGCGGTCGATCGAGGACACGACCGACCCCGTGATCGCGATGGCCCTCACGCAGCTCGACGAATACTTCGCGGGCAAGCTGCGCCAGTTCCACCTCCCGCTCGCACCGAAGGGCACGCCGTTCCAGCAGAAGGTGTGGAAGCGCCTCGGCCGCATCCCCTACGGCGTGGCGGTGTCGTACGCCGACGTCGCGTACGACCTCGGCACTCCCACTGCCGTGCGCGCGGTCGGCGCCGCGAACGGCCGCAACCCGATCGCGATCATCGTGCCCTGCCATCGCGTGATCGGTCGCGACGGCTCGCTCACCGGTTACGCAGGCGGGCTGGAGCGGAAGCGGTTCCTGCTCGACCTGGAAGCGGGCCGAGCGCGCTGAAGTTATCCGACCGAGGCAATACAGCGGTTCGCTGGGTGCGGGACGCCCGCCGTGTCGCGGACCGCTACGCCCAGCTCTCCTCCGTGCATCACCTCGGGCCTGGGAGGTGGCTGCCGTGGACAGCGATGCTCGGGAACTTCGCCACGGGCAACTGTTGCAGCCGCTGCGTCAGGTCGCGCGCCCAGACTGTCCGACGCCATTGTCCCTCGTCCGAAGTGCGTTCGCCGACGCTCACGCTGCCCGTACCGGGTTGGAACGGTTGCTGGAGTCTTCCCCATCCCGTCGAGCTTGCGGTGAGTTCGGCGCCCATCATCACCCCGATCTGCGCAGCCTGATCAGAATAGCCGGCCGCCGCCGATCGCACCACTGGCGGCATCGGTGGCGCAACAACCGGGATCGGCGGGATCTCCGGCCGAGGCACACCGCTGACGTGCTGCGCGAGCCGGCTCACGTCGAGCGAGGTGAGCTGGCCATTCGCGTGGATGTCTCCCAACAGGAGCGGCGCGGCGTTCCTCCAGGCGCCGAGACCGGCTGCGCCGCCCGTAACCACCTGCATCAGCGCGTCCACATCCGCCCGCGAGTAACGCCCGTCGCCATCGGTATCTCCGAGATAGCCAACGACCTGAATCGCACCATCGGCGACGACGCCGATGGTGGAACCGTCGTCGCGTTCGAGGACGACATCGGTGATGTCGATCCGCCCCATCGCGCCATAGGTCGCCGCTGCCGGGACGCGGGCGGCGAGGTGGAGTAGCGTGCGTGCGCCGGCGGGCAGGGCGGTGTCGAGCTGGACGTCGACGTGAACGACGCCGGCACTTCCGGTACGGGATACCGTTCCGGAGACGCCTGACGCTAGCCGAATGTCATCGATCGCAAGGAGCGACGGGTCGAAGCGGATGTCCGCCACGAATCGACGCACGCCTGCGGCATCGCTCAGATGCACCGGTAGCCCTGCGGACGAGCCAGATCCGGCGGGCACTCCGGCGGCCTGACCGGGACCGCGCACGATGTCGGCCAATCCGACGACGACCTCACTGGCGCGCACGATCGAGAAGCTCGCGGCGAAGTCTCCGCCCGGCGCACCGTCCCGATCCCCGTCGAGTGCGTTGCCGAGCAGGTCCGCGAAGCCGCCTGCCCCGGCACGCAGCGTCAACTGGTAGCTGCCGGCCGGCATCGGCATTCCCGTCCGCAGGAAAACGAAACCCTGAGCGTCGTTGTCGATCACGACCGAACCGTCCACGCGACCGAACGTCTCGTGCACCAGCCGGACGTCCGCGACGCCGGTCCCGCCGTGGAGGCCGATCGCCGCGGCATCGAAGGGTCTGTCGAAGCGGACCTGGACGCCGCTCGGCAGCGGGGCCACGCTGGTCACTCGCAGGGGCGGACGCCGCACGTCGAGGGTCACTGTGGCCGACGCGACACTGCCGTGGGCATCCCGGACGTTGTAGACGAACGTATCGACGCCATGAAAGCCGGCGTCCGGTGCATACCGCAGGGCCGTACCGCCCGAGGTGAGAGCCGCCAGGCCATGCGAGGGCTCGCCGGCACCTGCGAACACGACGACGTCGCCGAACGCCTCGACGTCGTTCGCCAGCAGATCCGCGATGTCGATCTCGAGGGTGCCGTCCATGTCGAGCACGAACGCATCGTCACGCGCTTCGGGCGCCGGATTGCGGTTCCCGAAATCCAGGCCGGCGACCGTCGCGCCCATTGCGAGCTGAACGATGTGCACACCGGGAGCCGCGATCTGGACGGGTGCCGGAACGCCCCCGCCCCCCCCGACTGCTCCATCGCCACCGGATGCGCCACCGCCGTCACGCGGTGATTCGATGGGGAGACCGTCGACGGCGAGCAGCAGCCGCTGGAGGTTGAGCCTCGGAAAGGAGAGCCCGGAGTTGCGGACGTTGTCCACTTCATCGTCGCCATCGACGATGGTGTCGCTCGTCGTAGCCAGGAGCCTGGCGAACTCGCCGGTGGAGATCTGGCGCCCCAAGGTCGCCTTCGCGTACTGCTGCGCAAGTGCCGCCGCACCCGACACGAAGGCGCTGGCCTGGCTCGTCCCCTGCATCGTGCGTACGCCGCCTGTCGCACTGGCGCCATTGAAGCGGGCGCCCGGTGCGAAGACGTCCACTGTCTCACCGTCCCGTTGACTGAAGGCAGCGACGTGGTCGATTCCGGTCTCGTAGTTCGTCGCGCCGCCTGCCACGGTCCACGGACCACCGAAATCGCCGGTCCAGGTTGCCCCCACGGCAATGACTGCCGGATCGGCACCCGGGTACGCGACACCGAGCGCATTGGACGGGTAGTAGCCATTGCCAGCGGCACTCACGACGACGATGTCGAGCGCGGCGAGCGCGGCGAACTCGTCGCCAAGTCCGTAACGCGAGGCTTCGTGCTGCCAGACACCGCCGTCCCCGAGCGACAGGTTGACGACACCGACGTCGTACGCGCGCGCATTCGCGACAACCCACTGCAGCGCGCGCTCGAGGTAGGCGAAGCTCCCGGCCCCGCCGTCCTCGAACACCTTCAGGGCAATCAGGTCCGTGGCATGGGCGACCCCCACCGACCCGTCGCCCTCGCCACCGATCAGGCTGGCGACATGGGAGCCATGCCCGCTGCGGTCGGACGCGTCGGTGTCGACGTTCGCGAAGTCATAGCCGTAGACGATGCGGTCGGCACGGCCGTCGCGGTTCGCATCCACGCCGAAGAACGCATGGTCGAGATCGATGCCGGTGTCGATGACGACGGTGCGCACGCCGCGCCCGTCGAGCATGCCGAAGCGGCCACTGTCCCGAGCGGCAGTGATGCCGGTGACGGCAAGCGCGTTCGCCATCGACTGCGCACCGAGATCCATCGTCGTGATGCCGGTGTTCCCGCCCGAACCACCAGCGGCGCTCTCGACGGTCGTGCCGCTGGCGGGTGACCAGGTCGTACCGCACGCACATCCCTCGACCTGGATGGCGATACCGGACGCCGTTGTCGTCAATGCGGCCGCCCGTGCCACGGACGGGTCCGGCGCAGGCGTGGTCTGCGTCCATCCGGTCTGCTGCACCTCGGCCACGACGTAGCGGCCGGGCGACAGATCGGCGAACAAGTACGCGCCGGTCGCGTCGGTGAGCGCGCTGCGTTCCCCGGCGTCGAGCAGGCCATCCTCGTCGGCGTCGAGGAAGATGGTCCAGCCGGCGAGGCCTTGTTCGCCGGCATCGCGGAAGCCATCGCCATCGACATCCTCGAACTTGACGCCGGCGAGACTGCCGACGACCAGGCGATTGCCGAAGTCGCGGCCTTCCACGACCTCCCCTGTGGAGAGCGCAATGACATGCACACCGGCCGCCGGCGCGGTCTGGGCCCAGCCGTCGCGCGTCTCCTCCGCGACGCGATAACTGCCGGGACCAAGTGCATCGAGCCGATAGCGCCCGTCTGCGTCGGTGACCGTGGCAGTCTCGCCCGCATCCCGCACACCATCGGCGTCGGCATCCAGGAAGATGGTCCATCCGGCAAGGCCTTCCTCACCGCTCGTGCGCACGCCGTCACCGTCGCGATCGTGATACTTCACGCCGGCGATGCTCGCAGTGCCGACGACGCGGATCGTCGCATCCGCACCGGCCGGCGGGCGTTCGCGGTTGCCGGCGTTGTCGATCGCGATCGACTGGAAGGCGTACGTGCGGCCGTAGTCGCCGGTGTAGATCGCCGAGTTGCCGGTCGCGCCGGCCCGCCACAGGCCGAAGGCACCGCCGTCGATGGAGACCCGGATGTCGTAGGCCGCGATCGCGGAACCGCCGTCATCGTCCACACCGGTCCACGAAATCAGGAACGTCGACTGATCGGTCGATTCGGCAAGGGCACTTACGGCACTCTGGGGGGCGACGGCATCGATCGTGTTCATGATGTCGGGCGTGTCGATCGGCTCCTCGGTGTCGAACACGATGCGCGCCCGGGCGTCGAGACGCGCACCGGTCGCCACGAGCCGGTCCGCCTTCACGCCGAAGCTCACGAACCCGTCGCCGACGCCGTCCGGATCGTCCGGCGGCAGGAAGCCTGCAAGCGCATCGACCGGGAGGTCACCCGTCGCAGGGTCGATCGTCGTGAGCGTCCACGTCGCGGTCCGCGTCGCGAGATCCATGAACGCGAACACATCGACGCGGAAACCTTTCGTCGCGGTCAGGTCGACCCGGGTCTCGATGAACGCTGCGGTGGCCTCGTCCACATCGACGACGACATCCCCCCACCCGAAGTCACCGAACCGGAAGGTGCGCGCATCGAGATCGGGATCCAGCGTGTGGGTGATCGTCACCTGCTGCGCCGGCGCAGTGGCACTCGCCCGGTTCTCGAAGCGGATCGTGTACGGCATCGTCGACGACGCGGCGACCCACCGCTCGGCGCCGAAGCCCTCGGGGCCGAGCATGTCGTTGGGGTCGATGGGGTTGATGACCTGGGCTTCGTAGTCGTCCGGGGGATAGCCCGCGTCGCGACCGATCGGGGTGTCGCCGTCGCCGGCATCTCCGTCGTCGTCGGGAGCGTCGTCGGGTGGTGGCGGGCCACTGCTGCGCGTCGGGGGAGGATCTTGGCATTCGGCGGGTACCGGAATATCAAAGAATCCTGGCGCTGGCAGGCCAGCGTCCCCGTTACTCGCCTGCAAGGAGTCGGACCCTATTTCAGATGGGAACGCTGCGCCCGCCAATGGGGCGACACCGTACGTCACGGCGGACACGGCTCCCCACGCCTGACCATCCCAGTGGCGCGACATCAGAACCGATCCACCTCGGAGGGCGTCCACCAGTTCCGACCAGATGGCGACGACACCGGTGGCGTCATTCGCCATCGCAACGTTGCCGGCGAACCAGCCGTTACCGACCGTCTCGATCGCGCCCCATGTCCCGTTGCGCGCACTCCACAACGCGGACCGCAAATGGCTTCCTTCGATACCCGGACTCGTCTTCCAGACCGCGAGCACCTCACCGGATGCGGTCCGGTGGAGACTCACCGAGGATGCCGACTCCCCGGCGCCAGGCCCCGCGAGGACCGACCATCCGCCGGTCGCGGCATCGCGCTTCGCGTGAACAATCTCGCCGCCCGCGTCGAGCAACTGCCGCAACACTTCCTGCGAGGCGCCCGCCGTGAGGGCCCGCGCATCGAGCCTGTTCCAGACGATGAGGGGTTGGCCCGTCCCGTCGAATGCCACCGCCAGTGCGCGGTTGTCGTACCCGGCAGTCTCCGGAACGAGTTGCTCGGCGCCCCACTGCGCGGTGGCCGCCTCCCACTCACGAACCACGATGCCCCTCTCCGAAGCCCAGGCGAGCAGGCGCTCGCCTTCCGGCCCTTCGGCAATCACTGGCCGGCCGTCGAAGCCTCGATCGGCCGTCAGCGCGATATCCCCGGGATCGGCATGGCTCACGAGGGTACCCTCAGGCGACTGCGGACCGACGGAGAGCGTCGAGGTCACAGCCGGTGTGCCGGCCTGCGGATCAGCTGCAGCGACACTGAGAGGCATGGGTGGGGTCTGCGTGATGCCGCCCTTGCTCCACGTGTAGGTAAAGTCCTGAAACACCACCTCCTTGGCGACCGTCTTCTCCAGCCTCACGAGAAAGGTGAACGACGGTTCGACTTGGGTCGGCCACTTGAAGGGAAACGTGCCATTGGCGAGTGCACGGACCGTGACCTTCTCTGCGTCCCAAGGCATCGGGAAGGTCCAGGGCACGGTCACCTGCCCATTCAACCCGGCCGAAAGGCGGAGCGAACCAGACGCTTCGTCTGGCGGGAAATGAAGACCCTTGAAGCCCCAGACACCGTTGACGCTGATCTCGTAGCGCATCTCGAGCTTGTTGTCATAGCGAGCCTCTTCCAGGCGGTCACCATTCAAGGCGTCTGTCACTTTGTTGACCACCGCGAAAAGCATCGAAACCGGGATGCTGTATGGGACTGGAATCAACTTCTCGATCGCCTCGAATGAGGCAATCTTGACCGAGTGCGCAAACGTCGTCTGGAGCTTGATACGGAGCGCATCGACTGCCCATCGACGCAGCCCGCCTTGGAGCCGCTCGACTCGGAGCCTCAGTTCACCGGTCGCGGCGGCCTCCGTCTCGTTCTGCCCGTCCTTGACAGCGACAGCCACGCTACCGGTGAGCAAAGGGTTGCACGAGAGCCGCCCCTCCAGCGCGAAACGAAACTGGGCGTTGATGGCCGTGTGACCCAAGAGCCTGGCCATATTCTTTGAGTCCCATCCCGCGCGATAGCGCACCGTACGCTCAGCGCTCGTGGTCAGTTCGACGTCGTTGGTGGCCGCCACGGACGAAGTGGTACCACCCGTCGCGCCCGGTTCGAACACGGCACTCGCCACCGCGAGGACCTTTCCGTACAGATCCGCATCGTCGGACGAGGCCTGATCCCGGCGTTGCACCACGACGAGCACCGTGCCGTCGGGGTTGATCGCGACGGCCTGGTCGCCGTCGAAGACACTGTTTTCCGTGACACGCAACGGAGCCGACCACTCGTAGCTCCCGTCCGGACGTTGGCGGCCCACACTACGGAAGATCTCCGAGTTGTCACTGTCCCCCTTCTGCCAAGCGACCAGCAGACCAGCCGATGTGCCGTCGATGAGCCGTTCGTGTGCCGAGATCGTCGCCGACATGGCGTAGGCGCGAGGAATCGCGGTGGCATGCGCCCATCCAGTACCGTCGTTCACTGCATGCCAGATCTGACCTTCCCGCATCCAGACCATGTGGAGGCGCCCGGCGGCATCGGACGTGATCGCCGGCGCGGAATCGAACGCCGGTGGCGGAGGCTCCACGACAGGGGCCGGGACGGGCATGACGTACAGCAGGGTGGCACCCATGTCGACGGATCCATCGGTCGCGACATGTGGTGCGGTCTCGTCCGGAATGCCGTTTCGGTCCATGTCGAAGAGGTGGGTCTCCTCGAAGAAAACGCTGCCGTCAGCCTGGATGGATGCCCGACTGCCGAGCACTAGGTCCAACGGCGCCGGCCCGAGAAGCACCATCGAGTAGCGACCCTCCGCATCCGTCGTCGTGCGGCCGACGACAGCGCTGCCGTTCACGGTCTGCAACATCGCCGCGATGTCGAAGTCGGCGACGGGTGTGCCGTCGGCGGCGTTCAGCAGGCGCCCCTCGAATGTGACCACGCTCAGGCGTGCCGGCGCGGCATCGAGCAGCCGCGCGAACACCTCGCGTACGTCGCGTACGGGCTGCCCACCGGCGGACACGTCGAGCATCAGCTCGTTCAGAACACGAACGAGTCTGCCCCA
Source organism: Burkholderiales bacterium (assembly GCA_022843925.1). Taxonomy (GTDB): domain Bacteria; phylum Pseudomonadota; class Gammaproteobacteria; order Burkholderiales. The sequence continues at coordinate 54,110 of JALHMS010000014.1, read as the reverse complement.
GGTGTCGCCAAGCTGAGCACGCGTGTAGGTCCAGTAGGGCAGCCACCTTGCATCGTCCACACCTGCCGGCCGGACAGCGGCCTCGATCGCCGCCCAGTCCTCGATGACGGTCGCGTCGTCAGCGGTCACGGAGTACGCAAGCAAGCCGACCCGCCCTCCCGCACCTGGGCTGCGATACACGAGGGGGATGGCATGCCGCGACTCTGGCCGCAGGATGTCTGCAGGACCATCTCCCGGCGCGCCGAGGAAGAACCGGTCCGTCGTGCCGAGCGCATCGGCGCGGGTGCCGAAGGCGACGCCGCTCTGCGACCGGACGATCAGCAGCGGTGCCTCGAGGTCGTTGTCGCCAACGTTGGCGTACGAGAGAGTGACGAGATTCAGTCTGTCGGGGCGGACCCGATCGGGCCCGTTGAAGGCCACGTCGATCTGCGCGCCCTCGCCTTCGACGATCGTGAGGACCACGGATCCGCTCGCCGGGTGGCCGTCCCTATCCAGGGCACGCAGCGTGTAGGCCCCCAAGGTCAGACCCGTCAGGTCGAACGTCACATACGCCCGGCTGCCGTTCTCGACCATCACGTCGAAGGCGGACAGCACGAGACCGCTGGCGTCCACCAGTTCGAACCAGGTGTCCGCGTCGAAGCGCGCGCCGTCGACGGCCACGGTGGCGAGGCCATCGTTGCCGACGGCATCGGCCTCGATGCCGCGCACCGAGAACGGAATGGAGCGTGCGGAAAGCACCGTCCGCGGGTCGGAGGGCGTCACGGGGACACCGCCGCCCGGGGGCTCGACGGTAGTGCCCGCGCCGCCGCCCGACGATGTCGTGGTGCGCGTGGCCGCGATGCGGATGTCGCCCGGCTGGACGAGGACGTAGTACGTCCCGGCCTGCGCATCCGGAACGACGACCCTTCGCTCGCTTGCGAATCCGGCACGGTCGGCGAAATCGAACTCGGTGCGCGTAGGCAGATCGCCGCGCCGCACGTACAGCTCGATGCTTCGCGTGAAGATGGTGTCCCCGATGGGCGCCAACGCGTCGCGCAGCTCCAGGTTGAAGTCGATCGCGTCCGGCGCATCCAGGACCAGCTTGTAGTACTGCGGGCCGCCGAGTCTGGCGGTTGCGGTGCCGATCAGATCGAGTGCCGGCAGATCGAGCTGGACGGTGCCGAGCGACACGCCGGCGTTGTTGTCTTCGCGTGTCTCGAGGACCGCATTGCCGACGTCGGCGCGGACGATCACGTGGTACTCGCCGGGTAGCAGCCCGCTGATGTTGAAGTCGGTCCGGACCAACGCCAGAAGTGCCTGCGGATCCAGTGTCGCGTTTCGAGGGAAATTGCCGACGAACCGGTCGGACGGATCCCACACGGCGTCGGTCGACAGGTACAAGGCATCCACCCAGCTGCCGCTCACGATGCCGTTGCCCACGTTCTGCAATTCGTACTCGACACCCGTCAGCGTCCCGGAAGCATTGCTGGGCGGCGCCGTCACCGTCACCACCGCGAGATCGCCCGGCGGCGGAATCTCGACGACGAGCGGCACCGGATCGAAGCCGATGTTGTCGGCATTGTCGGGCTCGGCCTTCAGGGCATCCCCGGCGTCCGCGACACCGATGACCCAATAGCTTCCCGACAGGCCCGTCGGCACGCGAAACCGGAGCGTGTTCTCGTAGGAGGCACCGTGACCGAGAACGGGTCCGACGTAGCCATAGCCCAGCAGGACGTCGTCGGCCCGGTCGAAGATGCGGTCCCGCGACAGGTAGAAGCTGTCGAACCAGGCGCGCCCCGCAATGGCGTCCCCCTGGTTCGAGACGCGATAGTCGACGCGGATCTCCTGACCACTCGCGACCCGGTCCGGCGCCGCCACGAGGTCGAGGCGCAGATCGGCGATCGGCACGTCGGGGGGCACGGCCGGATCGAACGTGATCTTGAGCGGCGCCGAGACCGCGACATTGTCGTTCTCGAGACCGTCCTCCAGGACACCGTTGTCGGCATCGGTGGTCAGGAACACGAAGTAGTCACCCGCGGTGTAGGGCGACGGAATCCGGAAATCGAGACGCGCGTCGTATGCACTGCCCGCGGCAAGTGGGTTGGTGCGGCGGACGGACGCGAGGACGACGTCACCGTCGTCGAGCACAGAATCGGCCGACAGGTGGACGCGGTCGTACCAGAAACTCGCGTTGGTCGTCGCGCCGCCGGCGTTGGTCACGCGCCAGGTGATGGGGATCGTCTGCCCGTTGGTCGTGGCCTCGGGCACCGTCACGCCGTTGACCACGAGATTGGGAGTCCCGCGCGAAAGCGTGACCGGGTGCGCGACGGACGCGTTGTCGGCTTCGGCGGCGGCCTCGTGGACACGTCCCGCGCCGTCATCGACCGGTGCATCCGTGATCACGAACAGGTGATGCGCACCGACCCGATCGAACGGCACGGTGACGGACTCCGTACGGTTGAAGCTGCCGCCGGCGCCGAGCAGGCCGGTCCGGCGGAATGTGCCGAGGCGGACGTCGTCGGCGTTGCCCAGGATGTCGTCACCGGACAGGACGACGGTGTCGAACCACGTGTCGGTGATCGTGTCGCCGGCACCGATGTTCGCCACGGTCCAGCCGATGCGCAGCGGCGTGCCGGACTCCGCAACCGTCGGCGCCGACACATCCCGGACCACCAGATTCGCCGGCAGGGACACGACCTCGGTGAGCAAGTCCGCCGCGAGCAGAAATTTGTTCGGCGCCGCATTGTTGGCATTGTCCAGCTCGAAGACGGCATTGCCGCTGTCAATGTGACCGAGCAGGTAGCGGGGCCCGGCAACCTCGTGGGGAATCGTGAGGCGCACCACTGCCTCGTAGTCCTGCCCGGCACCGAGGGAACCGACACGCACGGCGGAACCGACGCGGACGTCCGACGCGTCGAGCACGGTGTCTTCCGACAACCAGAACTCGTCGGTCCAGTAGGACTCCGGGGTACTCGTGGAGCCGAGATTCGCCGCGCCGTAGCGCACCTCGATGGTCGCGCCGGCACGCAGCGACGGCGGCACGTCGAGCGCGATCAGTTCGAGATCGGGGGGCGGCGTCAGGCGCACGTCCGTTGGCGTGGCGGTGCGGGCGACGTTGTTGGTCTCGCCGGCCTGCTCGAAGGCGGCGTCGCGTTCGTCGGTGATCACGAACACATGGAATGCGCCGGCCTCCCCGACAGGAAGACGGATGTCGATCCGACCGGTGTAGGTCTCACCGGGTGCGAGATCGGTGTCGTGAGAGAGCCCGCCTGCGCGGGGCGCGAAGTTCGCTGCTGACAGGGAAGCCATCTCGCGATCGTCGGCATCGCCCAGCAGTTCGTTGCGAGACAGCACGATGCGGTCGTGAATCGTCTGCAACGACACGGCGGCGTTGCCGTCGTTGACTGCCGTCCAGGAAATGGCCATCGGCTGGCCGGAGAACGCCTGCCCCGGCGCGCGCACGTCGGTGACCCTGAGATCCGGGTGCGGTCCAGCGAGGACGCTGATCGAACGCGCCGAGGTCGGAAGGTGATTGGCTTCTCCGGCGTTCTCGAACACGCGATTGCCGTCGTCGGTGGCGACGAGGACCCGGTAGTCGCCCGACAACCGGGGCGAGGTCCGGACCGTCAACCGATTGACGTAGCCGTTGTTGGTCGGGTCCGTCCCCAGGAACGTCGGATTCGCGACCGTGCCCAGCAGCACGTCGCTCTCGTCGATGACGTCGTCCACGGAAAGATAGACGGCGTCGTACCAGAGCGGAACGCTGGTGGCACCGTTGCCTTGATTCCGCACGGTCCACGTGACGGTGAAGTCGTCGCCGGCGAACACGCGGTCGGGCGCCGAGACCTCCGTGACGACGAGATCCGGGAATGGCTGCAGGATCACGTCGAGCGGCCGCGCACCGAGCGCGCGGTTGTCATCTTCGTCCAGGTACTCGTCTACCACGTCGGCGCTGTCGGTCGTGACGGCCACCTGGAACGCGCCCGCCAGAACTGCAGGCAGGACGATCGTTTGCGTGCGCGTGACGACGCCACCGCCGGCCGCGAGGGCACCTTCGAAAACGAAGTTGCCGAGGACGACGTTTTCGGGGCCGACCAGTTCCAGCTTGTCGGTGAACCGGCCCGAGAAATCTCCGCGTCCGGCGTTCTCGACGGTCCAGGTGAAATCCACGGCACGCCCCGAGAGCGTTTCCACGACGGACGTGGTCACCCCGTGGACCCGCAGGTTGGGCACGGCGGGCGGGAGCACCCGGATGATGTCGCCGACGGCGAGGTTGTCGGTCTCGTCCATCTCGCCGACCACGCCCGCACCGTCGGTATCGACGATGATCCGGTAGTCGCCGCCCCGGACGCCGAAGGGAATGGGGGCCGTGAGCGTGCCGGCATACGTGTCACCCAGCGGGCGGTCCTCCAGTCCCGAGGGATTCGCGACCTCGCCCAGCAGCACTGCGCCGGCCCCGAGTTCGGACTTCGGCGAGAGCCAGACACGATCCACCCAGGCGGCGGCACCCGTCGCACCCGACCCGGTGTTGCGCACGGTCCAGTCGACCGTGATCGTCTCGAGGACCGTACCGGTCGTCGGCGCAGTGAGGGCGATCACCTGGAGATTCGGGTTCGCGATCGTCACCGCCCGGTCATCGAGCGTCGCGTTGTTGCGCTCACCCATCCCTTCGAAGACGTTCTGGCCGCTGTCGGCGGTCACGACGATGCGATACGGGCCTGTCCCGCCCACGGGAAGACGGACGCTCTTTCCGAGGCTGACGATCTCGCCCGGATCGAGTGCGATGAACTCGTACAGCGAACCCATCGCCGTGTCGGCACCGATCAAGGCGTCCGCGGACGCCGCCAGATCGAAGCTCACGTACTCCTCGACGCGATCCGATCCCTGGTTCACCACCGTCCAGCGCACGTCAATGGTGTCGCCGGCAGCCGCCACCTCCTGCGAAACGATGTCGGTCACCACGAGATCGGGTGCGGCGTCGTAGTCGATGTAGAACGGCCAGCTCAGGAGGATGTTGTTGGTTTCGTCCGACTCCTCGAGCGTCGCCGCCTCGTCGAGTTGCACGATGACATAGTACTCACCGACGGGAATCGTGTGCGCCGATGCCGAGACGCTGCCGCTTCGGGAGTAGGTCTGCCCGGCAGGCAGGCTGGAGGGTCCTACCGATCCGCTCGGGACGCCGGCGAAGGTGCCCAGCACGATGTCGTCGACACTGATCTCCGGATCCGTCGACAGATAGGCGCGGTCGGTCCAGCGATCGGCAGCATCGGTACGCCCGGCGCCGCCGTTCAGTGCGGAGTAACTCCAGGAGAACGCGGGCGAATGGGGACCATAGCGGAAGAGCCGCTCGCCGTTCAGGTCGTTGTAGCCCACGCTCACGCTGCCAGCACGCAGATCCGGTGGGCTCGTCGTTCCCTCCACTTCGACGCGTAGCGTGTAGAGGTCATCGACGAGTTCACCGCCGTTGCCGTCCCGATCCTGGTCGATGGGCCGCCCGACGCTGTCGCGGATGCCACGGCCGAACACGATCTCGTAGGTCCCCGGAGTGGACTGTTCGGCGAACGTGAGCTCGACGCTGCTCGACCTGGCGCGTACCGCAGGCTGTGCGCCGCTGCTTCCCGCCCGCAGCGCAGCCAGCAGGTCGACGCCATCCGGCCCGGTGAAGCTCACGATACTGTCCTGGGACACGGAGGCTGCGTCGATCCGCTCGTCGAACGCAAAGAGGGCGCGGGAGAGGAACCCCGTGGTCCGGATGGACGTGTCGGCCGATGTCACCTGAGGCCCGATGCGATCGAGATCGAACGTCCCGCCTTCTGAGTACTGGTTCGACCCGCCCTGAAGATCCACGACCGCGCCGGCTTCGACGCGATAGGAGACCCGCGTGACGGCCTCGTCGACGGCGATACCGAATCGCACCGTTCGCCCGTCGACGAAGACGGGGTCGCCGACCACGGTCGCGCCGGTCATGACGAGGTCCGCGGCAGAGACCGAAGTCGCGAGCAGGGCCTCCGAGAAGCGGAGCGTCAGGTCGGTCGGAGGGACGAGGAAGCGCTGGGAATTTTCGGGTGACCGGGCGACGATGAAGGGCGGAGATTCCTGGGCCCGCACACCGCCCACTACGAGGACGTACTCGCCACCGGCCGCACCCGCATCGCGCGAGACCGTGATCGTGTAGTCGAATGTCACTTCGTCGACGACCAGGTGCGCCTCGGCGGCGTAGGCACCGGTGTCGTACGAGAATTCCTGGAAACTCGGGATCCCGAAATCGTCGACACTCCCGACAAGATAGCCTGTGACCTGAACACGCAGCGCCAGCGGAGCGGTCGCGTCGATGACGCCGTCGACGAGGGCGTAGGCCGCGATTTCCGGACTTCCCGAGAAGCCGGCCGAGAGGTAATAGGTGTCGGACGCGCGTTCCCGCAGCGTTCCGAGCAGGTGCACCGGGCCGGAGATCTCGACGAATTCGCGTGCGGGGACGAGGCCGACCCCTCGAACGACAGCGAGCCCGTAGTCGATTCCCGCATCGCCGCTGACCCTGACGTGATACCGCCCGCCCGCCGTCGCGACGAAATCCTCGATGAATCGGTCGCCCCCTGCGGGGGCTGGAGCGAGCGTGCCGGCCCGCAGGCCGTCGATACCCCGGGCGAGGACGGTGCCGTCCGGACCCAGCAGTTCGATCCGCAGATCCCCGGGGGCAACCGGATCGGAGCGCCCGAGAGCGATCGACACATTCGCACCGGCGGCAAGATCGAACGCGAAGACGTCTCCACCGTCGTCGCTGACGGCCTGGACGAAGAGACGATCGGCTGCGGGGCCCGGGAGCACCAGTGCCGACTCGTCGATGGGTTGGGCCGTCGCCATATCGCCATTGGGCGAGCCCGTCGCGATCTCCCGCTCGAAGACACCGTCGACCAGCACGCGCGCGGTGAACGCCCCGACGCCCTCGAATGCAGCCGCCGTCACCGTGATGGGCCCGCCGTCGGCGACGAGACCGCTCAGCAGAAGGCTCTCGCCAGCGACGTCGGCTGTGACGAGGGCCGTGCCGCTCGCACCTGCGACTTCCAGGGTCGCCTGCAATGCGGCGGAATCAGGCTCGAGGAGCACGTCGAATCGACGACCCGCCAAGGCTTCGAACACGAACTGCCGCCCGTTCCCCACATCGGGCAGATCGCCACCTCCGATCGCCAGCATCGCGTGGGCTCCGCCGGGCGCGACTGCGGCAAACATCAAAGGCGTTGTCGACAAGACAACGGCCGGCGCCATCGGCGGACCGGGCACCACGTCGGCGGAGAGCAGGATGCGGCCTTCCAACGCTTCGAGGAGCGGGGTCCGTCGGAACGGCAGGGCGACCGATGCACGCTTCCCGGCGAACAATCCAGCGAGAAACCCTGCCCCCGATCGAATCCAGGATGCGCACGACATGGGGAACGGTTGCCCCGAGTTGGTGCGATGATCGTTACCAACCGTTTCGCCGGGGCCGGCGACATTCAGCCGCCCTCCGCCTGAGGAACCATTCATCATCCAGGTCTCCCGCGGCGGCCGCAGCAGGCCGCGCTGAGTCATCCCCTGCCGGTTCTGGTTCCGGTCTGGTCTCGGCGCGAGCTTCGTCTGACTTTGGCACTTTGGCTCTTTGTCGACTTTTGCCGATGGCGCATCAGGAGAATGTCCGCGCCCCGGAAGTATGTATTACGAAGCGCATTCCGTCACTGGTCTATTCGACCCATTGGCACCCTTTCGATTGCAGGCGTGAAAAAGAACCGGCGGGCACCCTGTGCCAGACATCCGGGCGCTTGATCTTGCGTGCGGGGCGCGGTGTGTTGGAGCGGACTCGCTCGCCGGCGTCGCGCAGACCGCTCGGGCCGCAGGCGGCAGTGCACCTCTTGCCGGGATCGAAGCACGGCATCAAAGCGGTCCTGGGGCGAACGCCGATGGCGGCGTCCGCCGCGTATCATCCGGCCCCTTCGCTACGACTTCGCCACTCCCCGCACCGCCATGAAGATCTGGGTGGACGCCGATGCGTGTCCCGTCACCGTGAAGGAGATCCTCTACCGCGCCGCCCAGCGGACGCAGGTGATGGTCACGCTCGTCGCGAACCAGATGCTGCGGACACCGCCGTCGGCGTGGATCCGGGCGGTGCAGGTGCCGAGCGGTTTCGATGTGGCGGACAAGCACATCGCCGACGCCGTGGGCCCGGGGGATCTCGTCGTCACCGCCGACATCCCGCTCGCGGCAGCGGTCGTCGAGAAGGGCGCCTTCGCGCTGAACCCGCGCGGCGAGTTCTACACCCGCGAGAACGTGCGCGAGTTGCTCGATCTCAGAAACTTCACGGACACACTGCGCAGCGTCGGCGTGCAGACCTGCGGCCCCGAGGCGCTGTCCTCCGCCGACCGACAGAAATTCGCGAACCGGCTCGACCGTTTCCTTACCAACGAGAGCGCGAAACCCGCAACGGGCACCCCAGGAGAGATTCCATGATCCGCATCTTCGGCGCCCCCGGGCGCTACGTGCAGGGCCCCGGCGCCATCGAGCGACTGGGGACGATCGCTCGCGAGTTCGGGCAGCGCGTGTTGGTGGTGGCAGACGCTGCGGTCCTCGCGCGCTATCGCGACCACATCGAGGCGCCGCTCTCGGCGGCGGAGCTCGCGTTCACCGTGGCACCGTTCTCCGGCGAGTGCACCGCGGCCGCCATCGACGCCCTCGCCGCCGCGGCCCGCGCAGCCGATGCGGAGGTCGTGATCGCGGCAGGCGGCGGCAAGGCCATCGACGCGGCGAAAGGTGCGGCGATCCTCACGGGCGCGCGCCTCGTGATCGTGCCGACGATCGCGTCGAACGATTCGCCGACGAGCCGCCTGTCGATCGTGTACGACGACGAACACGTGCTGCGCGAGGTGCGTCGCCTGCCGTCGAACCCGGACGTCGTGCTGGTGGACACGTCGATCATCATCGCGGCGCCCGAACGGTTCTTCGTCTCGGGCATCGGGGATGCCATCTCGAAGAGGTTCGAGGGCGCCCAGTGCTTCGAATCCGGCGGCGACAACTTCTACGGGGCACGCCCGCCCTGGATCGCGCTGACGCTGGCCGATGCCTGCTTCGACACGCTCCTGAATCACGCGGAAGGTGCCCTCGCGGCGCTGCGGCGCGGCGTCCCCGACGACGCCTTCGAGCGCACCGTCGAGGCGACGATCCTGCTGTCGGGCCTCGCCTTCGAGAATGCCGGCCTGTCGATCGCGCACTCGATCATCCGCGGACTCTCCGCGATTCCGGCGCTGTCGGGCGCGCTGCACGGCGAGGAGGTCGCGTACGGCCTGCTGGTGCAGCTGGTGCTCGAGGGCCGGGACGCCGCGTTCATCGCGAACGTCACCGACTTCTACGCACGCACCGGCCTGCCCCGGAAACTGCGCGACCTGGGATTCCCGGGGGACCCGGCCTCGGTGGCACCGCGCATCGCCGCCGTCACCTGGGAGCGGGCACCCTACGTGCGGAACCTGGTGGCGCCGGTGGACGAGGGGCGGCTCCATCGTGCGATCCTCGCGGTGGAAGCGCTCGCCTAACGACCGGCCCCTACCAAAGTCCCGTTCCAGCCCGCAGGGCGCTGTGGCAGACTCGCCACAAGATCCCGACGGCGGCTGACGCCCGCCTGCCAGTCGGGGCAATCGGTCCCTTCGCGGGGCCGGCCGAACATCCGATGTCTGGAGACCTGCCATGAATCTCGACACCTTCTCGCGCCCGCTCGCTGCCTGCCTGGGCGCCGCCCTGATCGCGACCAGCCCGATCGCTTCCGCCGTCGTTGCCGTACCCCAGAGCGCCCTCTTCTCCGGTGCACTCGTCGACGTGGACGACGGGTCCGAGCCCGGTTTCGACATGGACTTCCAGTACGACACCTCGGTGGCCGAGGTGATCAGCGCGGAACTGGGCTATCACTCCAAGGCCGCCTCCGACTACGGCATCAACAGGGCGTATTCGAAGGTGACGGGCGGCAGCTTCACTTCGGGCCCGTTCACCGCCGCAGTGTCCGCGTGGGCCGACAGCTTCACCCTGACCGGTGGCAGCGGCGACTTCACGGCAGACGTGAGCGTCACCCTGAGCGGCCAGTTCGGGCCGGGGACGTATGCCGAGGCTGCCTACGGACTCTTTGCCGTCACGGGCGATCTCTACGGTGCGATCCTGAACGGCGGCGACGAGTTCGTGTTCGACCTCATCGTGAGCGGCCTGCCACTCGGGCCCGGCTTCCAGGAAGTCATCGCGCTGGGGACAAGCAGCGACGGCGGCGATTCCGAGCCCGGTTCGTTCACGGCCATGGGGCAGGTCGAAGGCACGTACGGCCAGACCTTCTACCTGTTCAGCGTGCTCGCCACGTACGCCGAGGAGGACGGCGAGATCGACATGTTCAACACTGCGGTCTTCGGCATCTCGGGGCCGACCGGAAGCGAGACGATCACGGGCAGCGGCACGATCTACACCCCCGCGGTCCCGGAACCGGGCACATATGCGATGTGCGCCGTGGGCCTGGCACTCCTCCTCGCGGCGCGTCGGCGCGCCGGGCGACCGACGGCCTGAAGTAGACGTCCCAACGGCAGCATGCGACGGGGGGCTCCGGCCCCCCGTTTCCTTTCGTGGACCGGGATCCCCGCGGAAGACCCCGCTCCGCGCGCGGTGGAGCCCGCCCGACTCGCGGGGGACAATGCCCCGACTCTTCTCACTGCCACCCCCGATGCCCGCCCTCCGATTCGACAACGCCTTCGTCCGCGACCTGCCCGCCGACCCGTCCACCGCCCCCGGCACCCGCCAGGTCCGCGGCGCCCTCTACTCCCGGGTGATGCCGACGCCGGTGTCGGCGCCCCGGCTCGTCGCCCATTCCCGCGAGGTGGCCGCGATGCTCGGTCTCGACGAGGCCGACGTGGCCGATCCCGCCTTCGCGCGGGTCTTCGGCGGGAACGCCCTGATGGACGGCATGGAACCCTACGCCGCGAACTACGGCGGCCATCAGTTCGGCCACTGGGCGGGCCAGCTGGGCGATGGTCGCGCGATCGGTTTGGGTGAGGTCGTCACCGCCCCGGGGCAACGCTGGGAATTGCAGTTGAAGGGCGCCGGCCCCACGCCCTACTCGCGGACCGCGGACGGCCGCGCCGTGCTGCGGTCCTCCGTGCGGGAGTTCCTGTGCAGCGAGGCGATGCATCACCTGGGCGTCCCGACGACGCGGGCGTTGTCGCTCGTCGCCACCGGCGACGCCGTGGTGCGCGACATGTTCTACGACGGCAACCCCGAGGCCGAGCCGGGCGCGGTCGTTTGCCGCGTAGCGCCGTCGTTCATCCGCTTCGGCAATTTCGAACTGCCGGCCTCGCGCGACGACATCCCGCTGCTGGAACGGCTCATCGATTTCACGATCGCGCGCGACTTCCCCGACCTCCCCGCCGCGCCCGGCGAGGACCGCGTCGAGTATCGCGCCCGCTGGTTTGCCGAAGTCTGCGAGCGCACGGCGCGGATGGTCGCGGACTGGATGCGCGTGGGCTTCGTCCACGGCGTGATGAACACCGACAACATGTCGATCCTCGGGCTCACGATCGACTATGGTCCGTACGGATGGGTCGACAACTACGATCTCGAATGGACGCCGAACACCACCGATGCGCAAGGGCGCCGCTACCGGTTCGGCAATCAGCCGCAGATCGCGTACTGGAACCTGAGCCGGCTGGGCGCCGCACTGTCGCCGGTGTTCCCCGGTCCGGAGCACCTCGAAGCGGGCCTGAAGCGCTACGTCGACGTCTTCGTGGAAACCGACCGCCGGCACACCGCCGCGAAGCTCGGTCTGCGCGAGTGCCGGGACGAAGACCTCGAACTGATGGATGCGCTGCGCGGCCTGCTGCAGGAGCACGAGGTCGACATGACGATCTTCTTCCGCGCGCTGGCCGACGTGGACCCCGCAGCACCCTCGATGGCGCCGCTCCCGGATGCCTTCTACGACGACGCGAAGCGGCACCACGCCGAGCCCGCACTCACCGACTGGCTGGCGCGCCACGCCGCCCGGGTGCGGGAGGACGCCTGGACGCCCGCCGAACGGCGCGCCTGCATGCAGGCCACGAATCCGAAGTACGTGCTCCGCAACTATCTCGCGCAGCAGGCCATCGAGCGCGCAACGCAGGGCGACGACGCGGGCATCCACGAACTGCTCGAAGTGCTGCGGCGGCCGTACGACGATCAGCCGGGCCGGGAGCCGTTCGCCGGCCGACGTCCCGACTGGGCCCGGCATCGCGCGGGATGCTCGATGCTCTCGTGCAGTTCCTAGGAGCCTGTCGGGCTTGGGTGGTCGATAGCGAAACGGGGGGCGAGTGAGGACAGATTTGACGTTTTCGACGAACGTATCGGGAATACGTGAGGAGAAAGCGGCGGAATATGGACCACTCTCCCACCGTTGCAGCCGAATCACCCCAAGTCCGACAGGCTCCTAGGGGGCCTGTCGTCCACCACCGCCGACAGTTCACCGGTCACGCGGGTTCGGGCGTAACGTGCGTCACCCGGAAACATCCGGACCATCGCCAACGACAGGAACCTTCCCATGACGCCGCGCGCCGCCCAGGCCTTCCTCGACAAGCTGAAGCAGCTTCCGCCCGAACGCATCGCCGAGGTGACGAGCTACGTGGAGTTCCTGATCGCGCGACAGCGATCGGGAACCGGCTTCGTCGATTCCGCGCCGTCGATGACCGTGGCCTCCGTGGACGCGCTGTCCGGCGCGCTGATGGCCCAGATCGACAGCGAGATGCAGGGGCACCGCGACACGCCGCTGCGTTGATGCCGGAGGCGCCGCTCAGAACATGAAACGCAGTCCGGCCGCGAGCATGTCGACGTGGGTGTCGCGCCCGTTGATCTCGAGGTTGTGCCGGTCCCAGTCGACGCGGAGTTGCACGTTCGGCGTGATGTTGACGCCCAGGCCGGCGCCCAGGGCGAGCCCGAATCCCTTCGCGCTCGCACCGTAGGTGGACGCCAGGATCCCGCTGTTCTGGGACCGCGAGTAGAAGGTGCCGACCCGCGCATTCAACTCGCCGATGGTGCCCACCGGCAGGATGCCGACCAGACTGATGCCGAGCCCCTGGGAACGGCGCCTGCCGCCACCGGTGCCGTCCGGCCTGCCGAGGTTCGCGTAGGCAACTTCCAGCCCCAGGTTCCGATTGAACTGCCCGCCGGCGTAGAGACGGCCGCCCACCCCGCTCTGGTCGCAGGCGGCGGAGGTGGGGCAGACCACGTCGAACTCGGTCGCGCCGAAGCTCGCACCGACATAGGTGAGCAGGCTGTCGCCGAAATTCCGCTCGGGCTGCACGTAGGTCCTGCCCGCCGCCGCCCGGGGAGCGGCGGGTGCCGACTGCGCCATCGACGCGGGCGCGGCAGCGGCGAGGAGCAGGGCGACAGCGAGGACGCCGGGGATGTCACGGTGGCGGGGATGCATTGACGTGGAGGTCCGTGGGAGCAGGGCGGCGGCGACCGCGGGACGGGCACACGCTTCGCGCCCGAAGGAGGCGCGACGATACGCCCTTCCGCGGAGACTCGCCCGCGAATCGATGCGCCGGCGACGCCGGCCGGGGACCACGGACCATGAACCTCGCGTGTCCGCGTCGTCCGGCGGATGCCCGGTGGCGTTGCGCCGGGAAGGGCAGGACATGGGCGCCGCCGAACGATGCGGGCTCAGCCCTGTCACGGGTAGGCGGGGCACGATTCCGCAGAGCACGATTCCCGGGAAGACGCTGGTTCGTTCGCGCGGATCGCGCGTACAGATCAGAGTCTCCCTGGATCTCCGAGGAGCCATCCCATGCACGCACGACTTCATCGACACATCCGCCGGCTCGCCGCGAGTCTGCTGGCAGCCCCCGCGATGGCGGGCGCGCTGCTCGCATCGCCCGCGGCCCTGGCCGAACCACCGGACCGCGATCGCGGCGGTCCGCGCGACCAGGACTTCCGAGACCGCGGCCGGGGCCCCGGTGACTTCCGGCACGACCGCGGTCCGCGGGTGCGGACGGTGCGCGCCCTCCCCCGCCACCACGACGTGGCCGTTCACAACGGACTGCGGTTCTACTACGGCGGCGGACTCTGGTACTCGAACGACCGCCCCGGCCGCTACGCGGTCGTGATTCCGCCACCGGGCATCGTCGTGCGGCTGCTGCCGCCCGTCCACTCGACCCTGTACTTCGGCCAGACGCCCTACTACTACGCGAACAGCACGTACTACATGCAGGTCCCGCAGGGGTACGCCGTGGTGGCGCCGCCGACCCGAGTCGCGGCCGCGGCACCCCGGGCACCCGTCGCGCCACTTGCGCCGACCCCCGCGGAGTTCTTCGTCCATCCCCGTGAAGGACAGGATCTCGCGCAACAGGCGGCCGACCGCGAGCAGTGCAACGAATGGGCGACGGGGCAGACCGCCTACGACCCGCGCTTGGGCCTCGCCGCCGACGACGACCAGGCGCCCCGGAAGCGATCCGACTACCGCCGGGCCCTCGACGCCTGCATGGACGGGCGCGGCTACACCATGAAGTGACGATGCGGCGGCAGGTCGCCGGGCGCCCGACTACTCGATGAGCGCCTGGCGATTGAGCCGTGCCTTCCAAAGCTCCGGGTCCAGTTCGAGGGCGCGGTCGTAGGCGAGGATGGCCTCGTCGCGGCGGCCGGCCTGTTCGTAGGCGTATCCGAGGTTGTTCCAGACCCGCGCCTTGCGGGGCGACGTCCCCGCGGTGGCCTCCCAGAGCGAGACCTCCGTCCGGTAATCCTCGTTGCGCAGGACCGTGAGCGTGCTGCCGAGAAGCGCGATGACCGCCAGCGCAGCCCAGCGGATCCCCCGGGCACGGCCGGCGACCACGTGCGCCACGATCACCGCAGGCCCGACGAGCGCAAGATAGAGATGGCGATCGTTGACCACGTCGAGGCGCGGCAGCACGGAGTTCGTGGGCAGCAGCGCGACGAGGAACCACGCGAGTCCGAATCCGAGCCAGGGTCGCCGGCGCCATTTGACCACCGCAGTCACCAGGATCCCTGCGAGCGCAGCGGCCTTGCCGGCGAGGTCGGGGGTCCAGGCGGTCCGGACGGCGAGATCGGGATCGATGCAGAGGTCGATACCGAGCAGCGGGCCCGTGATCAGGTGGAAAACGCCGTCGGCCTGGGTCAGCAGGTTCTCCCCGAGGGTCCGGGTGGCCAGGCTGGCAAAGAGCAGACGCCAGTACGACGGCACCAGCAGCACCAGGCCCATCGCCAAGCACAGTACCGCGGCGTGCGGCCACAGCCGCGCGAGCGCCCTGCCCCAGCGGAAGTCCGGCCGGATCCCCTCGCAGAGCAGCAGCAGGCCGGGCAGTGCCCATGCGTTCTCCTTGACCGCGAGCGCCGCGCAGAATGCGAGGCCGGAGAGCATCCGCCAGCGCTGCGGCGACGGGTCGTCGGCCGCCCGCAGATGCGCCAGCACCGCCGCCAGATAGAAGGTCGCCATGAGCGCGGACGAACGCCCGGAGATGTAGGTCACCGCCTCGGTCTGCGCGGGATGCAGGGCGAAGATCAGCGCGGCGACGAGGGCTGCGACGGACGGATGCGCGATCCGCAAGCACGGCGCGATCCGGCGCACCAGCGCCAGCACCAGCAATGCGTTGCCCGCGTGCAGTGCGACGTTGAATGCGCGGAAGCCCGCAACACCGAATCCGGCCGTCCAGGAGGCCGTGTACGTCACCTTCAGCAAAGGGCGGATGCCCGGCATGCCGCTCCAGAAGGCCGACCACGACTGCACCATCGGATTCGCGACGATCACGTTCCAGTCGTCGAACTGGAAACTCGCGCCGATCGCACCGGCGTAGACCGCGATGGCAGCGACGAGCACGATCCAGCATGCCGGCGGTTGTCGAGATGGAAGGAGGTCAGCGGGCACCTGCAACTCCACGGTGGGCGAAGTCGGCATGCGGAACGGCATGGGCTCTCCGAAAGCGATCGTTGCCGCTCGGTATTCGAAGTCGGAAACGCGCAACGGCCGCGAGGAAAGACCCGGCGACACGGTGCGCGAACCAAGCAAGCCGAACCGCAGCCTGCAGCGCCGTCGCGAAGAGCCAGTATCGCGGACCGTCAAGACTTCAGTAACTTCTTCAGATCGTCGGCGCCGCCGCCCTTTCTGTCGGATCCGTACCCAGGCGCAGCCCAACAACCATCGGGTTCGAGCGGTGCGCGACAACGTGGTCGATGGCCTGCGTCGTTTCGGCATCTTCCTGCGCCGTCCCGCCACCGCAGTACCCGCTTGGGCGGCTTTCGGCGAGAATGCCGGACTTTCACCGCCGACCGCCAGGGGCGCGATGGTCATCCAGTCCCTTCTCGATACCGACCTCTACAAGTTTTCGATGATGCAGGTCGTCCTGCATCAGTTCCCTGGCGCCCAGGTCGAGTATCGATTCCGTTGCCGCAGCCGCGGTGTGGACCTTGCACCGTACGCGGACGAGATCCGCGCCGAGATCCGTCACCTGTGCAGCCTGCGTTTCCACCCCGACGAACTCGACTACCTGCGGGGCCTGCGGTTCCTCAAGAGCGACTACGTCGATCTCCTGCGGCTCTTCCAGCTGGACGAGAGCTTCATCGAGGTCTCCCGGGCGCCGGACGTCCCGGGCGGGATCGACATCACCATCCGCGGTCCTTGGCTGCACACCATCCTCTTCGAGGTGCCGGTGCTCGCGATCGTGAGCGAGGTCTGGTTCCGCAACCGCCTGCCCGGCTTCGATACGGCCGAGGGCGAACGGCGTCTCGCCGAGAAGATCCAGCGCGTGCAGGCGTATCCCGATCAGGACTTCCGCATCTCCGATTTCGGAACGCGCCGACGCTTCTCGGGCGACTGGCAGCGCCGCGTGCTCGGCACGCTGCAGCACGAGATCGGCGGGCGTCTCACCGGGACCAGCAATGTGTTCTTCGCGCGCGAACTAGGCATGCTGCCGCTCGGCACCATGGCCCACGAGTACCTGCAGGCCTGTCAGGCCGTGGGACCGCGGCTGCGCGACTCCCAGCGCTTCGCCTTCGACAAGTGGGCAGAGGAGTACCGCGGCGACCTCGGGATAGCGCTCACCGACGTGTGCGGCATGGACGCCTTCCTGCGCGACTTCGATCTCTTCTTCTGCAAGCTCTTCGACGGCGTACGCCACGATTCCGGCGACCCGTTCGAGTGGGGCGAGAAGATGCTGGCCCACTATCACCGCATGCGGGTCGATCCGCGCACCAAGACGTTCGTGTTCAGCGACAGCCTCAACGTCCCGTTGTGCATCGACCTCTACGAACGCTTCCGCGGACGCTGCAAGCCCGCCTTCGGGCTCGGCACCAACCTGACCAACGATCTGGGCGTCGACCCGTTGCAGATCGTCATCAAGATGACCCGCTGCAACGGCCAACCGGTGGCCAAGATCAGCGACACTCCCGAGAAGACCATGGACTACGATCCGTCGTACGTGGCCTACCTGAGGGAGGTGTTCGCGGTGCCATCACCGGTGTGAAATTGGGTGCCATCACCGGTGTGAAAGTGGGTGCCGTCACCGGTGTGAAATTGGGTGCCATCACCGGTGTGATGCGCTGATGGCGACGGGTCGGCTCGCATCGCGGCTCTCAGCCACCCTGCTGTGCGCCCTGACCTGCTTTCTGTGCGCGCCGCCGTCGCTCGCGCGTACCGTCGAGGCGCGCGTCGTGAGCGTGGCCGACGGCGACACCGTGCGGATCCGGTCGCGCGGCGGCGAGCCGGAGACCGTACGACTCCTCTACATCGATGCGCCGGAGCACGACCAGCCGGGAGGACGCGAGGCCCGTCGTGCGCTGCAGGAACTGGTGCGGGTCGAGCGCGTGCGGCTGGAGACCCGGGGGAGGGATCGCTACGCCCGGACGCTGGGCCATCTCCGGCGGGTGTCGGATGGTCTCGACGTCAATCTCGAACTCGTCCGGCGCGGCCATGCGTGGGCGAATGCACGGGGCGCCATGCGCCGGCGGTACGAGGCGGCGGAGCGGGAGGCGCGGGCTGCGAGGCGCGGTCTCTGGCAGGCGCCGAACCCCGTGTCTCCGTATCACTGGAGACATCGGGCTCGGAACCGTTAGCCGCGAGGCCGCTGCGGCGGATCACCCCCTAGAGCAACCGCACCGAACACGCCTTGTCGAGCAGTTCCGCTTCGGTCGTGCCCTTGGCGGGCAGGGCCCAGTCCCAACCACCCGGGGCGATGCCGAAGGTCTTCACGACCCGCCGGCTGTTGTCCAGCACCGCGACGGCCATCAGGGCCAGCTCCTTCGACTCGCAGCGGGCGAGGAAGCGGATCACGCGCCCGGGCGCCTCGGTGGCGGGTCTCGTTTCCGGCGACTTCCAACCGGCCTTGACGTCGAAGCGGACCATGTCGGCCTGGCGCGTCACGGAGTCGGACTCGAACCGCCACAGGTGCTCTTCGCGGATGAGGGCCGCATCCTCGATGTTGGTGTAGTACTGCTCCTCGGCGAGCGCAGCCCCGGTGGAGGCGAGCGCGAGGATGGCGAGGCAGATCTGGCGTTTCATCGATGCTCTCCTGCGAGCGTGAGTGGGAATGGCGCAATCCTCCCCGGAATCGCGCCGCTCCGATATCTTGGGTCCACCCCGGTGCACGGCGTCGCACGAAAAACCTTGCTCGTGTCAGGCGCCGAACGGGGCTGTGACCGGCCAGCCCGGGAACGGTTCCGACGGCCGGTGAGGAAATGTCGGCGGAGGGTCGTCGCCACGCAGGGTCCCGCCTTCGACTTCTCCGGCAGCCTTGGGGGGCTGGCGGACCGGCTTTCCGCGCCGCCGCGGGGAATCCCAGGGGGTCAACCTTTCAGGCCAGGCAGCCACAGGGCGATCCCGGGTGCGCTCACCACCAGCGCGAGCACGATCGCCTGCAGGATGATGAAGGGCGAGACGGACGCGAAGATGTCGTTGAGGCTGATCTCGGGCGGGGCGACACCCTTGAGGTAGAACGCCGCCGGCCCGAAGGGCGGGGAGATGTACGAGATCTGCATGTTGAGGCAGAAGAGCACGCCGAACCACACGGGGTCGTAGCCCAGGCCGACGACGATCGGCACGAAGATCGGCATGGTGAGCAGGCAGATGCCGACCCAGTCCATGATGCAGCCGAGCACGATCAGGATGGCCTGCATCACGAGCACCGTGCCGATGGGGGGCAGGTCGAATCCGAGGAACAGATCGCGGATGAAGCCGGGGCCGCCCGCCAGGTTGTAGACGCCGATCATGGCGGTGGCGCCGAACGACAGCCAGAGCAGCATGCCGCACGTGTCGAGCGTGATCCGCGAAGCCTCCCGCAGCACTTTCAGGTTCAGCTCCCCGCGCAGGGCGGACGCGATCATCGTCCCGACCACGCCCATGGCGGCCGCCTCGGTCACCGAAGCGATGCCGGTGTAGATGGTCCCGAGCACCGAGGCGATGACGAGCAGCGGCAGCAGGAGGCTTCGCATCAGGCGAAGCTTCGCGCCGAGCGAGATCCGGTGTTCGTGAGCCGGTGCCGGCGGGCCGAACCGGGGATTCATCTGACAGCGCACGAAGATATAGCCCATGTAGGCCACCGACAGCATCAGGCCGGGGACGAGGTTCGCGACGAACAGATCGCCGATCGGCACGTTCACCGTGAGCCCGTAGATGATGAGCACGATGGACGGCGGGATCATCGTGCCGAGGGAACCGCCCGCGCAGATCGTCCCGATGGCGAGGCGCTTGTCGTAGCCGAGGCGCAGCATCTGCGGCAGCGCGATCAGCCCGAGGAGGACGATCTCGCCGCCGATGATCCCGGTCATGGCCCCCATCAGTGTCGCCGCCACCATCGTCTGGATCGCGAGTCCGCCCGGCAGGCGACCGGCCCACACGCGCATGGCGTCGAAGAGGTCCTTGGCGACGCCGGAGCGCTCCATGATCGACGCCATCATCACGAACATCGGCACCGAGACCAGCACGTACTCGCCGACGAAGCTGTAGATCCGCGTCGCGACGAGCTGGAGGCCGTCGAGACCGAAGAGGGCCACGCAGAAGACGGTCCCGATCAGACCCGTGACGAACGCGAGCGGGAGCCCGAGCATCAGCAGCGCGAGCATGCCGCCGAACATCAGGATCGTGATCCATTCGATGCTCATGGCGAACGGCCGACGGCGCGTACGTCGCGCCAGAACTGCACCAGGGTCTGCAGCAGCATCCACAGCGCACAGAGCGCGAGCAGACTCTTCAGCACGACCGGCGTGGGCCAGTTCGTCGCGGTCCCCGAGGTCTCCAGGTTGTCGAGTGCCTGGAGCGCCTGGCCGGTGGCCGCCCACGAGAGCAATGCGAGGAAGACCACCGTCAGCAGCGAGTTGAGACAGGCCAGGAGGCGCTTCCGGGATGGCGACATGCGCTCCAGGAAGAACGTGATGGCGATGTGCCCGCGCCGGTGATGCACGACCGGCCCACCGAGGAGGAACGCGCACGCGGCGAGCGCCACCGAGAGTTCGTGCGCCCAGATCGTGGGTGAATCGAACCCGTATCGAAGCACGACCTCCAGCGCGGAGATGGCGACGATGGCGACGAAGCACGCGCTGGTGCCGGTGGCAATCGCCCCCACCGCGCGATCGATCAGCGTGCGCATCGGTCTTGATTCATCGCTGGCCTACAGGAGACCGAGCTTCCTGAGGTAGGCCACCTGCGATTCGTGCACCCGCTTCGCCATCGGACTGCGTGCCGCGAAGGTCTTCCACACGCCCTCGGCCACTTCGCGGAATCGGCGGCGGTCCGGCGCCGCGAGATCCACGGTCTCGAAGCCGGCCTGCTTCGCGGCGCGCGCCACCCGCTCGTCGGCCTCGCGGTTCTTCGCGATCATGTCGCGATTCAGTTCGTCGGCGGCCTGTTCGACCACCTGCTTGAGATCGTCCGGCAGCGCCTTCCACTTCCTGGCGTTGACCACGAGATCGCTCATGGGCATCGAATGGAAACCGGGATGGCTCGGGTATTTCGCGAGCTTGTGGTAACCGAGGTCCTGGTTCATCGAGAGCGTGCCCCAGTCGGCCGCGTCGACCACGCCGCGCTCGAGCGCCGTGTACACCTCGCTGCCCGGCAGGTTGACGGGCGCTGCGCCCAGCAGGCGGAAGATGTCCTGTCCCATGCCCGTGGGCGCACGCAGCTTCAGCCCCTTGAAGTCGGCAAGCGTGCGCAGCGGCTTCTTCGAGACGAGCGATTCGTGCCCGTACCAGATGCCGCGGACGAAATGGGCGTTGTACTTGCGGTACAGCTCGCGCGCGAGTTCGCGGCCGCCGCCGTTGTCCATCCAGGCCTGGGCCTGCTCGGGACTCTCCCAACCGCCGCAGAGATCGCCGATCAGCGCGAAGGCGGCGTCCTTCCCGGTGTTGTAGGCCGGGCCGCTGTTCTGGATGTCGAGCACACCCGCGCTCAGCGCATCCAGGCTCTCGCTGGCCGCGACGATCGCGCCGCCGGGCAGCGACTCGATCACGAGGCGGCCGCCGCTCAGTGCCTTCACGCGCGCCGCGAACTGGTCGTCGAGTTTCTGGGGCAGGGATCCCGCGCCCCACAGCGACATCATCTTCCACCGGATCGGCTGCTGGGCCTGCACCGCCGGCGGCAGCCCCCACGCCGTGAGCAGCGCGAGCCCGGCAAGCAGGCTCCGTCCGAAAGCATCCATCGATCTCTCCCCCTGGTTCGATCCGCCGTGATGTCTGCCCGACCCCGCCGCCCGATACCGCATGGTGCCGCGACTATATCGGCGCGGCCTTCTCCGTGCCGCGGTACAGGATACGGGCTGCATCCTCGGTGATGCGCTGGTGTACCGCGCGCTCGGCGTCGCCGAAGTCGACCTTGGGACGCGGCTCCGGATCGAAGTGGTGATAGCGGTCGGTACCGCGCACGAGCATCGCGGAGTCCCGCGGCCCCGCCGTCTGCCGGACGTACGGCGGCACGTAGCGGATCGCCAAACCGATCCGACGCCGGGTCGACGGGTTGGGCTCGGATCCGTGCACGAGCAGCACGTGGTGCAGGGACATTTCGCCAGGCTGCAGGGAGATGTCGACGGCGAGCGCCGGGTCCACGTCCACCTGCACCTCCTGTCCGCGCGTCAGAAGATTGCCCGTCGCGAAGGTGTCGACGTGGGGCAATTGGTCCATCAGGTGGGTTCCGGGCATCACGCGCATGCAGCCGTTCTCCGGCACGGAGTCCGAGAACGCGACCCACGCGGTCACCACGTCGGGTTCGGACAGCCCCCAGTAGGTGGAGTCCTGGTGCCACGAGACGTACGAGGGATCGCTGGCCTCCTTCGTGAAGAAGTTGGCACTCCACACCATGAGGTCCGGGCCGAGGACATCCTCGACGGCGTCGAGGATGCGCGGATGCCGCACGATCTCGTCGGCCCAGGTGAACAGCAGGTGCGGCTTGTTCCGCATCTGCCCGCGAAGGGGCCCGCCCATGCGGCGTTCGAAGGCTTCGAGACGCGCGCGATGGCCGGCGATCTCGTCGGGCGTGAACACGCGGACCGGGAAGTGGAATCCGTCGCGATCGAAGGCCTCCTTCTCGCCTGCCGACAGGACGTGATGCGAAGCGGCGTTCCGCGCGTGCCAGGTGTGGGTGGTCATGAGCAGCACTTCCTTCGTGGGCCGGTCGCGGGTCCGCAGGGCGGCACCGCAACCGTCGGTTCACCGTCGAGTTCCGCGCATCATGGTAGCTGATAGCCCTTCTTGCCGACACGGATGCGGTAGAGGCTCTTGCCGGAAGTGATGTACAGCAGGTTCGCATCGGCGCCGCGCCCGAAACCGACATTGGTGGGCAGCTCGGTGCCGGTGGGGATGAACGCGAGTTCCTTCCCGGCCGGCGAAAGCACCTGGATGCCCGGTCGATACTCGCAACGCGATGCCACCCAGAGGTTGCCATCCTGGTCCGCGATCATGCCGTCGGGTCCGCTGCAGGGCTTCGCGAGCTTGCCGTAGTCGATGAGAACGCGCCGGTTCGAGAGATTGCCGTCGGCATCGACGTCGAATGCCTGCAGCAGATGCGCGTTCTGCAGCGGACTCTCGCCCTTCTTCAGGTTCTGGAACTCGAACCAGCCGTTGTCGTTGCTGACGATGTACATCGTCTTCTGGTCGGGCGAGATCAGGATGCCGTTGCACTTGCCGCAGTTGGCCGCGACCCGGGTCACCGTGCCGTCGGGATCGAGTCGATAAGCGGCGTAGCCGTCCTGGAAGATGGGCTCGTGACCGAGGTAGCGCGGATCGGTGAAATACATCCGGCCCTTCTCGTCGATGGTGACGTCGTTCAGCGCATTGAAGGCGCGCCCGTCGTACTTGCCCGCGAGGATGTAGCTGCGGCCGGTCTTCATGTCGGTCTTGATCAGCATGCGGCCGCCGTAGTCGGCACCGAGCGCTGCGATCATGTTGCCGTCGCGATCGAACTTGAGTCCGTTCGACATGCCGGAGGGGCTGCGGAACACCGTGGTCTGGCCGCTCTTCGGATCGAACCGGAAGATGTTCCCCGCCTGGCTGAACCGGCCATCGGCATCCTTGCAGAAGGCTGTGAACGTGATGTCGCTGAAGTAGATCATGCCGTCGTGGCCGGCGGCGACGCCTTCGGTCAGCATGCAGCCGCCGTCGAAGATGCGATCCAGCCGGGCACTGGACGGTACGAAGGCCGGATCACCCGAGGGCGGTGGAAAGCCGGGGTCAGCCGCCTGGGCGCCCCCGGCGAGGGCCAGGGCGAAAACTGCGGCGACGTTGCGAATCATGCGGCGAACAGTGCGGGTGACGAGTTTTGACGTGCTCACGAGATGCTCCTCCAGCGTGGTGGACGGATCCGGTGTCGGCACCTGCCGAAGCCGGGGTTGCTCTCTCAGAACGGACTACCCAGCGTGGCGATGCGGGGCACGCAACAGCTCTTTATTATTGAAATCCCGTTTCAACGATAAAAACCAGCGGAGACGAATGTCAATGCGCAAAGCAGCACGACCGGACGAGGAAAGTCGCTATGCGGCCCCCGCCCTCGAGAAGGGGCTGGACATCCTGGAACTGCTTGTTGCGGAGCAGCACGGATTGTCTCTCCAGGAGATCGCGCGGCGCCTCGGGCGCACCGCGAACGAACTCTTCCGCATGCTCGACGTGCTCGTCCGCCGCGGCTATCTCGCGCGCCAGACGGATGGCACCTACGCCCTCACGCTGCTGCTCTTCGACCTCGCCCACCGACATCCACCGGTGGATCGGCTCGTGAGCGCAGCTCAGCCCGACATGCAGTCCCTGGCGCGGGCGATCGGACAGTCGACGCACCTTTGCGTACATCACGATGCGCGTCTGGTGGTGCTGGCACGGGCGGAGTCGCCGGAGCCTATCGGCTATTCCGTACGCCCCGGTGCGCACTTCCCGTTCCGCGACGACCGTGTGTCCGCGCGCGTGATCGCCGCTTTCCAGCCCGAGGCAAAGCGGGCGCCGTTCATGGCGGAACTGCTGACCGGCGGCAAAGGGATCCGGGACCGCAGATCCTCACTCGCCGGACGCCTTGCCGCCATCCGCGAGCACGGCTTCGACGAGGGTCCCAGCGACACGGTCCCCGGGGTCACCGATATCTGCTTCCCCATCTTCGACCGGTTCGGCATCGTTGCGGCATTGAACGTGGTGCACGTGCAGCAGCGCGACGCGAAGGTCAATGTGCCCAAGGCCCGCAGCGCCCTGCGCGACACCGCGGCGAAGATCTCGCGCGCCCTCGGTTGGAAGCAGGCGGTGTCCGACAAGACCGCCACGGACCCGGTGGCGTCGACGACACCGAAGACAACGGTCAGGTCGCGGCACTCACCTTGACCGCCCGACGTCAGGTGGCTGCGCTCACCTTGAAGAAGCGGTTCGCCACGGCGGTCTGGTTCTCGTAGATGGAGCCTTGATTGAGGGCGGGCGGCAACGGCATGCGGACCGGTACGGGCACCACGCGCGGCTCGATGGTGGGCTTCCCGAAGAGCATGCGACTGTCGAAGTCTTCGAGGTTCGTGAAATTCACCAGGGGCCACGCATCGGCGGCAGCGCATTCGTAGAGCAGGAGCTGGCGCTCCCGCGTGGACGTGTTCTGGGCCGATCCGTGGACGAGACGCACGTGGTGGAAGGACGCCGAGCCCGCGCGGCCCGTGCATGCCACCGCCTTGGAGACATCCAGACCGGTTGCCGAGAGATCCATCGCGCCACAGAAGCGGCCGTCGGCGTGGTGATCGTACGTGGGGCCCCGGTGGGTGCCGGGCAGCACGAGCATGGGGCCGTTCTCCATCACGACGTCGTCCAGCATGACCCCGATGGCGAGGATGTCGTCGTTCGTGTGCGGGTAGAACGCCCAGTCCTGATGCCATTCGACCGGCGAGCCGAACCCTGCCGACTTCAGATTGAGCTTGGATCCGTGAAGGCGCACGTCGGGGCCGAGCAAGTGCCGCAGGACGTCCTTCAGCACGGGCGCATCGAGCACTTCCCGGAACACGCTCCGCACGAGGTGCGGCTTCTTGATGCGGCGGACGCGCGGCTGCTCCGGCAGGTGACCCGGTTCAAGATCGAAGACATCGCTGTGCGTCGTGAGCCCGCGCGCGCCCTCCATGACATCCCGGACGGTATCGCGCAACCGTGCGAGCAGCGCAGCATCGATGACGTCCTCCACCACCACGAAACCATTCTCGCGATACGAATCCACCTGCTCGCGCGTGATCATCACCCCTCCGTTTTGCGTCGCAACATGCGAGGTGTTTTCCACACGCATGCATCGGTTGTCTGACAACTCTGCGCTCTACGAAGAGACGATGTCAACGGCACGGCGAACGCCGGAATCCGCCTTGCATGCGTTCGGGGTTCCGTGCAATTCTTGGGTTCGGGGATTTACGAGATCCTCGCACCACATTCGACAATTTCTGGAGGAGAGAGCATGAATCGTTCGATCATTGCAGTCGCCGTCGGCGGCGCGTTCCTGACCCTGGCCACCGGCGCGTTCGCGCAGGTGGTGCCCGGCCCGCAGGACGACTCGGCCCTTTCATGGCCCGCCAGCCAGTGGGGCAAGGACGACCGCGCCGGCAGCGCCAACCACACCAAGAACCCCGACAACATCAAGCGCGCCCTCGCGCAGATCAAGCAGTTCAAGTCGGTGACGATCGGCAAGTTCTATCACAAGGAAGCGCCCGCCTTCGGCCCCCGCGGCTGGAACATGACGATCCCCGGCACGCCCACCGGCGGTCCGTTCGGCAAGAACGCCCTCGTCTACCACGACGAACTCGTCACGACCGAAATCGGCCAGATCCAGACGCAGTTCGACGGCCCGGGTCACATCGGCGTGAACACGTCGAAGGGCCCGATGTTCTACAACAACACGATCTCCTGGGATGCCTACGAGCGCGGTGCCGGCGGCCGTGTGCTCGGCATGGGTCGCCTCGGCGTCGAGTACGTTGGCGAACTCGGCTACGTCTGCCGCGTGGTCCTGCTGGACGCCGTGGCCCTTCGCAAGGCGGAAGGCAAGCTGTCCGCCAGCGAAGAGATGCTGCCGATCCCGAAGAAGCCCGGTGACATCGGCATCGTGACGGAAGCCGACATGAAGGCGATGCTGAAGGCGATCGGTACGGACCTCATGCCCGGCGACTGCGTCGCGCTGCACACCGGCATGGGTAACACCTGGAGCAACGACCGCTACAAGAGCCTGACCACGGAACAGCGTGCGAACGCCCGTGCAATGTTCGCGCAGGGCGAGCCCGGCTTCGGCACCAGCGCGTGCCGGTTCATGGCCTCGAAGAACATCGCGCTGACGATGGGTGACACCTCCGCGAACGACGCGCAACCCGGCAACGAGGAAGACGGCATGGGCGCGGCTGTCCCCTGCCACACATACCTGCAACCGGCCCGTGGCATCTGGAACCTGGAAAACGTCGATACGAAGACGCTGGTCGACAACAAGATCAACACCGGCGCCATGATCTTCGCGCCGCTGAAGATCATCGGCGCGACGGGCTCCCCCGCGAACCCCGTGGTTCTGTACTGATCTGACAAGCAGGTAGCAACACCGTCGAGGGCGGCCTGAGAAGGCCGCCCTTTTTCATGGGCCACGCCTCCATGTCGGCTCACGCTGCGGCTTGATCGCGGGTATTCCTCTCGGACTTCTCAACGCCCCCCGCGCGCACGCGGATCCTGTGCCCGGGAACCTGGAACACGGGCCCTGCGGTCGATCGTCACGCCGCCGGGTCTCGACGCGGTGGACTTCCCGATGGATGCGGAGGGCCCCTCGGAGGGGTGCCGCCTCTCGGGGAACCCGCAACCCGACACGCCGCTGCAAGACGGCTGCCCACGAAAAGAAAGGGGAGGCCGAAGCCCCCCCCCTCTTTCACAACGTCAGACTCTCTGGGCGTTCAGCGCATATGGCACGTTCAGCCAATACGGCACGTCCACCCCATACGGCAACTTACCAGGTCGCCACCGGCGAACCGTTGGAACCCGTCGCACCCTGGATGGGCGAAGGCGAGTAGGTGTACATGAAGCGGTAGACCTTCTCCTTCGCGAGCCCGCGGAGATCGAGGTTCTCCTGGTTGACGATGCCGTGGCGTGCAAGCATGAACTGGTGGACGCAGAACACGCACGCCGGATCGGGGTTCGGGACCACTTCCGTCGCCCACGTGTCGGCACCCCAGACGCCGGCCTTGACGGTCTCTGCCAGCCAGCGCGCGACCTCCATGCCGATGCCCGGCTCGCCGCCGTTGTACTTCGCGTTGTCGGTGATCCAGTACTTCGTCCAGCCGGTGCGGAACACCACGGCGTCGCCGGGCATGAACTGGAAGTTGGCCATACCCTGCTTCGCAAGCGCGGCCTTCACGTCGGCCATGGTGATCTCGTAGCCGTGCTCGAGAGAGTCCACACCCTTCGCCGACGCGACGTCGATCATGATGCCGCGGGCCGTGATGGGATGAAGCATCTCCACGCCCATCTTGCGCAGGCCGTACGCGCCTTCCATCTCCGCTACCGTGGCGCCGTTGTAGAAGCGGATGCTGTCCTTGTCGCTGGACTTGCCGACGCTCACGCCGATATGACCCAGTCCGTCGAACTGCGTACCCACTTGCCCGATCTCGGTCGCCAGGAATTCGTCGTACCAGACCACCCGGTTCGGACCGAACGGACCGCCGGTGGGTGCGCCCGGAATCCGCAAGGAGAACGCGCGAGCGCCGAACAGCGGCATCTTCGATTCGTACACGTGGCCGATCTTCATGCTCTTGCCGACCTTGACTTCGCCGATAGCGCGCTTGATGACTTCCGGCTTCGTGTACCAGTTGGTGGAGCCGGCCTGGTCATCGGCACCCCAGATCGGGTGGGGCCACCACTTCGAGCCCAGCGGCGTTTCCATGTTGGTGCCATCGACCCAGGGCTTGCCCTTGCAGCTGCTGTAGTCCTCGACCGAGCAGGCCAACGCTCCCGCGCTGAACAGAGTCGCTGTCAAACCCAGGCATGCAGTCTTCAGTTTCATTGTTTCTCTCTCCATTGATGTTGTGTTCTGAAACGGCCCATCGCACCTTCGCACTCTTCCACTTCTGGTCACTGCCGACACCGGCAACCGCGCGCCTGCACGACTGCCATCTTCCGGGCGGGCCCTTCGGATGCCTGCCCGTCGATTCCGTTGCGTGTTCGTGGCGCCTACCGGGTCGTAGACGGGACCCAGTTCCGCGCGAGTTCCTGTGCACGCTCGAGGTCATCCTGGGGCATCCGGGACGCGAGGGCGCTCAGGCCGCGGAGTGCAAAGGCGTCACCGGACGCCGCCGCGAGTTCGAACCACATGTAGGCTTCGGCGATGTCGCCGTCCCCGGTACGAAGGATCAGCGTCGCAAGGCTCACCTGCGCCGGTGCGAACCCTTGGCCCGCCGACCTGGTGAAGAGATCGCGGGCCTTCTGCAGGTTCGCGGGAAGGCCTTCCCCGGATTCGTACATCATGCCGAGCGTGTGCTGGGCCTTGGCATGCCCCTGGTCCGCCGCTTCCCGCAGCCACATCGCTGCGGCATTCGGATCCGTGCCGACGCCCCAGCCGTTGCGGTAGGCGGAACCCAACCAGAACTGCGCTTCGGGATCACCGGCCCGCGCACCGGCGCTGAACGAGGAAATCTGGGAAGCCGCCAGGTCGGCGGCCTGCCTCGCGTCCCGATCCTCGAGGTAGCCGCCGATGTCGGCCGCACGCACCCCGCTGGTCAGCATCGCCGCGAGCAACATCGCGAAGTGCGAAGTGCGCCAGCGCCCGACCCCGAAAGATCCCTTTCCGCCCATGAATCGCCTCTCTGCCAGACCCCGGCACGAGCGGGGGATGATAGCCAATGAAGCGCGCGCGCGTACAACCAAATTCCACATCGACGCGTGCCGGGCGAAATCGCCTCCGGGCGACCGCGCATGCCGGGTCCGCGCACCACCGGCCGCGGCCGTCCGCTACGCAGTGATCCCCACCACGCCGAGGACGAATGCGTAGGTGAAGGCGATCTCGCGCAGATAGTCGTAGCGACCGGAGGCACCGCCGTGCCCGGCCTCCATGTTGATGCGCAGCAGGAGCGGGTTGTCGTCGGTCTTGGTCGCGCGGAGCTTGGCCACGTACTTCGCGGGTTCCCAGTACATCACCTGACTGTCGTTCAGCGACGTCTCGACGAGCATCGCCGGGTACGCTTGCGCCGTCACGTTGTCGTAGGGCGAGTACGACACCATGTACCGATACGCCTCGGGCTCCTTCGGGTTGCCCCACTCCTCGTACTCGCCGGTGGTGAGCGGCAGCGTGTCGTCCAGCATCGTGTTCACGACGTCGACGAAGGGCACCTCGGACACCACGGCCCGGAAGAGCTCCGGCCGCATGTTCGCGATCACGCCCATGAGGAGGCCCCCCGCACTGCCACCCTCGACCACCAGCCGGTCGGGCGCCGTTCGTTTCTCGGCGATGAGGTGTTCGGCGCAGGCGATGAAGTCGGAGAACGTGTTCCGCTTCGCCATCATCCGGCCCTCGTCGTGCCACCGCTTCCCCATCTCCCCGCCGCCGCGCACGTGGGCGAGCGCGAAGGTGACGCCGCGATCGAGCAGGGACAGGCGGACCGACGAGAACGTGACCATCTCCGGATAGCCGTAGGCACCGTAGCCCGACAGCAGCATCGGTCGCGGTCCCCGGCGCCGGCGATCCTCGCGATAGACGAGCGACACCGGGATCCGCGTGCCATCGGGTGCTGTGGCATAGGTGAGATCGGTGCGGTACTTCGCGGGGTCGTAGCCCCCGAGGACCTCGAACCGCTTCAGCAGCGTCCGCTCGCGCGCCGCCATGTCGTAGTCGTAGACCGAATCCGGCGTGACGAAGGACTCGTAGGCGAACCGGAAGAGGTCGGTGTCGAACTCCGCATTCGCGCCGGCGAACGCGGAGTACGCCGGCTCGGGGAACGCGATCTCGTGCCGATCGCCGTCGGCGATGTTCATCACCGTGAAGCGCGGGAACCCGTCGCGCCGCTCGTGCAGGACGAGGTGCCGGGCGAACACATCGACACCCTCCAGCATCGTGTCCTCGCGATGGGGCACGATCTCCACCCAGCGGGTCTCGTCGCAGGCGGCGATCGGTGCCTTCACGAGCCGGAAGTTGCGGCCGCGATCGTTGGTGACGATGTAGAGGCTGTCGCCGTGGTGGTCGGCGTAGTACTCGTGCTCCGCGCGGCGGGGGACGAGAACGACCGGGGCCGCGTCAGGCCGGTCGGCCGGCACGAAGCGCACTTCCGATGCGGTGGCGCTGTGCGACGTGATGAAGACGTAGCCGAGGCTGCGGGAGAGATCGACGCCGACGCTGAAGCGGGCATCGGTCTCCTCGAATACGAGATCGTGGATCGACGAGCCGATGCGATGGCGCCACACCCGGTTCGCGCGCTTGGCATCGTCCTCCGTGACGTAGAAGAGCGTGGTGCTGTCGGTGGACCACGCGACTGAGCGCGCCCGCTCGACCTCGAGCGCGAGGACGTCGTCGTTCGCGAGATCCTTGACCCGCAGGGTGTACTCGCGAAAGCCGCTGAGGTCCGTCGAGAACGCCAGGCGCCGACCGTCCGGGCTGACGTCGAGCGCGCCGAGTCCGAGGTAGCACTGGCCCTTCGCGAGCCGGTTCAGGTCGAGGATCACCTCCTCGCGGGCCTTCATGCTGCCCCGCCGGCGGCAATAGGTGGCGTACTGGCGCCCGCGGGTCGTGCGCGAGTAGTAGAACCACTCGCCCTCGCGGTACGGCACGCCCATGTCCGTCTCGCGGATGCGCGCCACCATCTCCCGGTACAGGGCGCGCTGGAACGGCTCGCTGGGCTTCATCATCGCCCGCGTGTAGTCGTTCTCCGCGGCGAGGTAGTCGAGTACCTCGGGGTCCTCCTTGCCTCGCAGCCAGTGGTAGGGATCCGTCCGCCTGTCGCCGTGGATCTCGGAGACATGAGGACGTGCCGGCGCGATCGGCGGCAGTGGAGGCTTTCTCATGCGCATTGGGGCGTCGCTCCCGTTGTAGTTCGAATCGGACGGCACGCCACCCCCATCCTCCGTCGGCGCGACGGTGCAGGGGGCGGGCGGCGTGGGACCACCGTGGCGCCCGGCCGCAGGGTACACCGACCCATGGCCATCGGCTCGGCCTCGCTGCTCTGAAGGCCCGATCGTCGAGCGGGCGACAGGGAACAGCCCTTGCTCGATCCGTTATCCGGCCGTCGCGACAGCCGGTGCAATGCGCCACCGAAGACCGTGACGCAGCCGGCCGCACCGGGCTAGAATGCGATGCGTTTTCCCCAGTGTTTTCAGGGCAGTAGACAAATGGAAAAGTACGAGTCCGAAACCACCCTGTTTCTGCGCGATTTCCTCCGGCAGAACCCGCAGGTGGTCGAGAAGCAGAAGCAGGCGCGTGCGACCTGGTGGGACAAGCCCGTCGATCTCGATGTGCGCCGCGCCTACGAGGAGTCGAAGGTGGCCAAGAAGCCCTACGAGTACTACAGCGCGAGTCGCTGACGCGCGCCAAGTCCCGCCGGGGGATCCGCTGTTCCGTGCTGGATGGTCGCGCGCGTCGACCAGAGAGGCCACCAGCCCTCGTCACCTGCGCGATGCCGGTGGCGGAATGTGCCGGGTGTTGCCGGCCAGCCGCCATCGTCACGAGGAGATCCGATTCATGAAGACTCGCATCGCTGCGCTGTTCGCGGCGGCCTGCCTCGCACTGCCCGCCCACGCCGACTGGGCTGACGCGGTAGACGCGTACAACAAGGGCGACTACGCGACTGCGGCAAAGGAGTTCCGACCCTTCGCGGATTCCGGCCAGGCCACGGCCCAGTACATCCTCGGCTGGATCTACCAGAGCGGGGAAGGCGTGACCCAGGACTACGCCGAGGCCGCCAAGTGGTACCAGAAGGCCGCCGAGAAGGGCAACGTCGATGCGCAGTACGCCCTGGGTGCGCTCCACATGGCCGGCAACGGTGTCCGGCGCGACGACGCGAAGGCCGCGGAATGGTTTCGCAAGGCCGGCGACCAGGGCAAGGCCCCGGCGCAATACCTCCTCGGCTATCTGCTGGCACGCGGCGAGGGGGTTGCACGGAACGAGGCCGAAGCCGCCACCTGGTACCGCAAGGCTGCCGACCAGGGATACGTGGATGCGCAGTACGCCTACGCGCTCGCCCTGGGCACCGGCACCGGCATCGCAAAGGACGACGTCGAGTCGAACGCATGGCTCACGAAGGCCGCCGAACAGGGTCATGTCGAATCGGCCTATCTGCTGGGTTGGAATTTCGAGAAGGGCGTCGGCGCACTGCCCGACTACGTCCAGGCCGGCAAGTGGTTCCAGCGGGCGGTGGACGGCGGCAACGTCGAGGCGCACTACCACCTGGCCCTCCTGACGCGCGACGGCCGCGGCGTCGCGCGCGACGAAGCGAAGGCGCTTGCCCTCTTCAGCAAGGCGGCGGCGCAGGGGGAACCCTCCACGCCCGTGGCCATCGACGACTACATCAAGGCCGGGCGCCCCGACCTCGCGTTCCCTCTGGCGGACGTATGGCTCGCGAAGACACCCGACGACGTCCAGCTCGCGACGCTCGTGGCCTTCACGGCCATCAACGAGGCGCGTGCCGACCCCGGCAGGTACGCAGCGCTGGCGCGGACCTACGGCGACAAATCCATCGCACTCATGGAGGCCGACAAGCGACCCGCGTCGATGCCGGCCGCCGAATGGACCGACTATCGAGATCGTTGGCTTCCCCAGATGTACCAGCGACTCGGCGCCCTCGCCCAGAAGACCGGCACCACGGACGAGGCCCGCAAGCGGCTGGAGCGCGCGACCACGATCGCCCCGAAGGACCCCTACGGTTGGTATCTGCTGGGGCAGACCCAGTTCTCCGAGTACGAGAAGCTGAATGCCGCCGCGAAGCCGCTCGAGGGCGCCGCGAAGAGCGAGGCCGTGGGCAAGGCCTTCGCCAAGCTGGATCAGGTGATCGACGCGTACGCCCGCGCCGTCGGACTCACGACGGGCGACGAGGCCGCGCGCGATCTGCACGATCCGCTGCTGAAGGATCTCACCGGGCTCTACGAATTCCGCAACGGTACGAAGAAGGGGCTGGACGAAGTGATCGGGAAGTACCGCCCGAAGTAGTTCCGGTCTCGCGCCGGGGTCGCCTGCGCCGGTCTACTTCGATGTCGGCGTGATCTCGATGTCGATGGCGAAGATCGGATTGCGCTTCAGCAGCTTTCCGCAGTCGAGCCGGAGCGTCGATTCCGCATCGACCCACGTGCGCAGGCGATGCTGCATGCCATCCTCGATGCGCGTCGTGAAATCGCGCGGCGGACCGTGACGTTCCGCGATGGTGTCCAGCACCCGCTTGCAGCCCGGGTACCGGGCCTCGATCTGCTCGGGCTTGGTGCCTGCGCCCGGTCGCTCGAACGAGAGAATCCACCGCCGTACCTTGCCGTGATCGAGCGACACGCTGACGGCGGTCATGTCACCGCGCGTATCGTCGGGCGAGAGCTTCACGATGTAGAGACCGTCTCCTTCCCTCAGCATCGTCTCGAAGCGCCCGTCATCGTCTTCCGGTCGGACGATGGTGCCGGTCCCGCGCTGCCAGAACTCATGGCGGGATGCCGGAAACTGCTCCCTCAGGCCTCCGGGGTCGGTGGTGGGCCCCACGCCAGCGTAGTCCAGGGCGGACACCGCAGTGGAGAACACGAGGGCCGCGAGAACGGCAGCGGGTCCGACCACGGACCGCACCACGGATCGGGACGGCAGCCGGAGGAATGGGACGAACGGCAGCATGGGCGGGCGGAGGATCTTGGACAGGCGCTCACTATAATCCTGCCGGACGCGTGCCGGTACGCTGGCACAGCGGCGGTGCCCGGGATGTCGTCCCGGCGGGAGCCTCGGACATCGCGCGGTGACGGCCAGTGGCAACGCCCCCGCCGATCGACGGACCCGGCTGATACACTCGGAAATCACCGCGCGAGGTCACCCCATGAGCAAGACGATCGACTACTACTTCACCCCCGTGTCCCCATGGACCCACCTCGGCCACGAGCGCCTGCGCGAGTTGGCGCGGCAACACGGTGCGGTGATCCGGCCCAAGCCGGTCGATTTCGGACGCGTCTTCTCCGTGTCCGGAGGCGTGCCGCTCAAGCAGCGTCCGATACAGCGTCAGGCGTACCGCATGTTCGAACTGGCGCGCTGGCGCGACCACCTCGGCATTCCGATCCAGCTCGAACCGAAGTTCTTCCCGGCTGCCGCGGACCTCGCCGCGAAGGCCATCATCGCGGCGGCCACCCACGGCACGGACAAGCAGATGGACATCGCGGGCGCCATCCTCCGCGCGTGCTGGGAGGAGGACCGCAACGTCGCCGACCCCGCAACGCTCGAGGCGATCGCGACCGCGCAGGGGGTCGACGGCGCCGCCCTTCTCGCCGCCGCCGCGGCGCCCGCCACGCAGTCGGCCTTCGATGCGCTCACCCAGGAAGCCATCGACCACCAGGTCTTCGGCGCGCCGACGTACCTGATCGACGGCGAGCCGTTCTGGGGTCAGGACCGCCTCGAATTCGTGGCGCGCAAGCTCGCCGCCTGAAGCCCCGATCCGCACGATGGCACGGACGTCCCAGCCGATGCAGAAGACCCACCCCATGATTCGCGCCGCGAGCCTCGCGACCTTCGCGTGGTTCGCCTCGATAGGGTCCACAACCGCCGAAGAGCCTGTCCCGATCGAGGAGGAACCGCGGCACGAACTGCGGTTCGAGAACGGCCATGTCCGGTTCTTCGACGTACGTCTGCCACCCGGCTACGTCAGCCGGATGCATGTGCATCACCACGATGGCGTCTTCGTGAACATCGCGCCGTCCGAGACCGAGGCCCAGGACTGGGACAAGCCCGCGGTGCAGCGCCCCGGCCGCATCCCGGGCGAGAGCTACTTCATCGGCTATGCGGCCCGTCCGAAGGCCCATCGCGTGAGCAACGTCGGCAACAGCGTCTATCACGTGACCGACACCGAGATCCTGCGGAGCTGCCGCGGCCTGCCGATTCCCGACGGCGCTGCCGCCGGACCGGTGATCGTCGACAACACCCGCGTTCGGGTGACGCGCATCGAACTGGAACCCGGTGCATCGACGCAACTGCACGGCCCGTGCGGCATGCTCGTCGCGGTGACGCCGGGCCTTGCCCGACTGGCCACGCCGGGCGGCACCCAGCAGCTCGAACTGGACGCTGCCGGCTTCGCGTGGCGCGACCATGCCGCGCCGATGACCCTCACGAACATCGGCGGCGCGCGCGTGCACTTCGTCGACATCCTGGTGAAATAGCTTCGATGGCACGACGCCGCGGTCCCGTCGGCGCGCTGGCACTCTGCCAGGCGCTGCTCGTCGTCAACAACGTCTCGATCATCTCGCTCGGGACGCTCGTCGCGTACGGACTCGCCGACAACAAGGCCTGGTCCACGCTGCCTGCCACCATGTACATCGGCGGCGGGGCCGCATCGAGCTATCTCCTCTCGATGCTGATGAAGAAGCACGGTCGGCGCTTCGGATTCACCCTCGGCACGATCGCCGGGATGATCGGCACCGCGATCTGCACGCTGGCCGTGGCCATGCAGAGCTTCTGGATCTTCTGCCTGGGTGCGCTCGTCGCCGGGGTTTACACGGCATCGGGCGGGTTCTACCGCTTCGCCGCCGCCGACAGCGCATCGACCACGACGCGCAGCCGGGCCATCTCCCTCGTGCTGGCCGGCGGCATGATCGGCGGCATCCTCGGCCCCGAGAGCACGAAGCTCACGAAGAACCTCGTGGCGATGCCATTCCTCGCGACGTACGCCGTCCTCGTGCTCTTCGCTGTTGTCGCCCTCGTCATCATCCGACGCCTCGATCTCCCGCCGCCCACCGACGCCGAGCGCACCGGACCGACCCGGCCGCTGTCGACGATCGTGCAACAGCCCGTGTTCATCGTCGCTTGCCTCGGCGCCATCACGTCGTACGCGGTGATGAACCTGCTCATGGGCGCCACGCCGCTCGCGATGCAGATGTGCGGCCTGCCCTACTCGGCATCGACGCTCGTGATCGAGTCGCACATCGTCGGGATGTATGCACCCGCGCTCTTCGCCGGCACGCTCGTGCAGCGCTTCGGGCCGCTGCGCATCATGGGTTGCGGGGTCGGCGCCTTCGCGATCTGCGTGATCGCGGCACTGGCCGGCCGCACGCTCACCCACTTCTGGCTGGCGAGCACGCTGCTCGGTGTCGGCTGGTGCTTCCTCTACGTCGGCGCAACCACGCTTCTCGGTGATGCCGCCACGGCGGCCGAGAAAGCCAAGGTGCAGGGCGTGAACGACATGGGTGTCTTCATCTGCATGGGCCTCTTCTCGCTCGTGTCGGGAGCGATCCTCGACCGGCTCGGCTGGAACGCGCTCAACTACACGGCAGTGCCGCTCATCATCGCGAGCGGCATCTCCATCGTCTGGCTGGGTCTGCGGCAGCGGGAAGCGGCCACCGCACTGACGGCGTCGAGGTGACCCCCTTGAAGCTCTCGGTCCTCGACCAGTCGCCCATCGTCCACGGCCACACGCCGGCCGACGCCCTGCGCGAAACCGTGGCGCTCGCGCAGGCGGCCGACGCCATGGGTTTCCATCGCTACTGGCTCGCCGAGCATCACAACATGCGCGGCCTCGCGGACCCCTGCCCCGAGATCCTCGTCGCGCGCGTCGCGGCGGCGACTTCGCGCATCCGGGTGGGTACCGGCGGCGTGCTGCTGCCGTACTACAGCGCGCTCAAGGTGGCCGAAGTCTTCCGCATGCTGGAGGCCCTCTTCCCCGGCCGCATCGATCTCGGAATCGGCCGGGCACCGGGCTCCGACGCCGTGACCGCGCGCGCCATGACGGGCGGCGCCTTCTACGACTTCGACCAGTTCCCGCTGCACGTGCAGGAGACGGTCGCATTCCTCGACGACGCGCTGCCCGCCGACCATCCGTACGCCCGGGTGCGCGCGATGCCGACCGGCCCCACGGCACCGGAGGTGTGGCTCCTCGGCTCGTCCGACTACAGCGGGATGCTTGCGGCCCACCTGGGGCTTCGCTTCGCGTTCGCACATTTCATCAACGCGCGGGGCGGCGACGACGTCACCCGCGCGTATCGCGGGCAATACCGTCCGTCGGTGCGCGAACCGGAGCCGCACGCGATGCTCACGGTCTTCGCGATCTGCGCGGAGACGGATGCGGAGGCCGAGCGTCTCGCCGGCCCCATCGACCTGCGCCGGCTGCAGATGGCCCGCGGCTTCGATGCGCCGGTGGCGACCACCGAGCAGGCGCTCGGCATGGAGTACGGGGACGAGGACCGCGCGATCATCCTGCGCGAGCGGGCCCGCGCCATCGTGGGTTCACCTGCACGCGTCCGGGACCGCATCGATTCGCTCTGCGAGGCGTTCGGCGCCGACGAGGTGATGGTCATCACGATCACCGGGGACTACGCCGCGCGGCGGCGGTCCTACGAGCTGCTCGCCCGGGAGTTCGCGCTGGACGCCGCGCCTGCCGCGCAGGCGGCCTGAACCGCCTCCCCGTCGCACGATGAACCGATCGGAAGCGGAGTCGCCGATGCGACGCGGCGCGTGCGACCTCGGCCGGACCCTGCGCGCCGGAACGCGATGACCGTGCTCACCCCGCGCCGCGAGCGACTGGTCCTCGCCCTGCTCGCCGCCGTGCAGTTCACGCACATCGTGGACTTCATGGTGATCATGCCGCTCGGACCGCAGTTCATGCGTGTGCTCGGCGTGCAGCCGCGCGAGTTCGCGCTGCTCGTATCCGCGTACACGTTCGGTGCGGCCGCAGCCGCCGTGCTCGCCGCCTTCCACGTCGATCGCTTCGACCGCCGTCACGCGATGCTCTTCGTCTACGGTGGACTCCTCGTCTCGACGCTGCTCGGCGCGCTGGCACCGACGTTCGCGTGGCTCGTCGTCGCGCGGGTGGTGGCGGGCATCTTCGGAGGCATCGCCGGCGCGCTGGTGCACACGATCGCGGGGGACCTCGTACCCGACGCGCGACGGGGCGCCGCCACGGGGCTGATCGCCAGCAGCTTCCCGCTGGCCGCCATCGCGGGCGTGCCCGCCGGACTGGCACTCGGCAATGCATTCGGTTGGCGCGCGACCTTCATCGCAGTCGGCATCGCGTGCGCCATCGTGTGGGGTCTGCTCTGGCGCGCGCTGCCTTCGGTGCGGCATCACCTCCACGGAGAGGCGTGGCCCGGCACCGCGCTCAACCGCGTATGGACGGTGCTGCGCAATCCGAACCATCTGCGCGCCTACACGCTGATGGCCGCCCTGATGTTCGCGGGCTTCAGCGTGATCCCTTTCATCAGCCCGTACATGGTGTCGAACGTCGGCCTCCAGGAGACCGACCTGCCGCTGCTCTACCTCTGCGGCGGCACGGCCACGCTGATCTCGTCGCGGATCATCGGCCACATGGCCGACCGCTACGGCAAGGTCCGCGTGTTCCGATGGGTCGGTACCGCATCGATGGTGCCGCTCCTGCTCACGACGCACCTGCCGCCGGTGTCGGTGCCGATCGCCATCGGCGCGAGCATCCTCTTCATGGTGCTGGTGTCAGGGCGCTTCATTCCCGTGATGGCGCTGGTGAACGGTGCGGCCGAACCCCGGTTGCGCGGCGCGTTCCTGTCGGTGAACAGCGCGATCCAGCAGTTCGCGAGCGGCATCGCCGCACTGGCCGCCGGGCTGGTGATGGGCCACGACGTGGAAGGCCGCATCACCCACTACGGGACGGTGGGGTTCATCGCCGTCGCGGCGACGCTGCTTTGCCTCTGGCTGGCAGGACGCGTCCGGGTCACGGACGCGTCCTCCTGACCGGCATGAACGGGCGGTTGGTTTCCCCGCGAACCGCGAGGATCAGAAGCGGATGCCCGCCTTGATGCCGACCGTGTTGTTCTCGCCCGTGCGATCCGCCTCGAACGCGAAATTCATCAGCAGGAAGTTCGCGTTCACGCCGAGGAACACCTTGTTCAGCGAGAACGACTCCTTCGAGAGGCCGGGCACGCCGTTCGGCGTGCTGCTCACCCACACCATGCCGACCCCGCCGTAGGGCGTGAAGTTGAGGAAGCCCTTCGAGACGGAGAGATCGATGCCCTTGGTGTCGAAATCGATCTGATTCACGCCCGTCATCTTCGAGAAGCTGCCGCGGATAGCCACGGCGGGCAGCGCGACGTTCCCGGAGAGGATCGCGTACCGCAACTCGCCACCGAAGAGCCGGATGTTCGTGCCGGGGATCGCCGAGGCCATGAGACCGACGTCGATGCCGAAGGGCAGACCCTTCAGGGCGCGGATCGTGGGCACCGGCAGGTAGCTGGGGAGATTGCCGCCGGAGGTGGCGCGGTCGAACACCGCCTTGTTCTTCAGCTCGGTCGCCGTCACCGCGACGCCGATGTCGAAACCGGTGATGCCAAGCGGCTCGGCCGGCGTCAGCGGCTTGTACGAGAGCGCTGCTCCGAGATCCTCGGACAGCGCGCGGTACTCCTGCTGGGACAGGAGCTGGATCGAATCGATGTCGGCGGCCTGGGCAGCACCGGCGGCGAGCGCGGTGACGGCGAGAGCGGAACGGACGATATGCTTCATGGGTCTGGCCTCCGGAAAGGGCGCGGCCGGGGGATCCCCGGCGCGGACATTGGATTCACGCGGGCCCGAGTTTACCGCGCCGACGGCACCTGGCCCGTCGTCAGAGATCATCCGAGATGCGGGGCACCGACTGGAAATCCTCGCCGTGCCCGATCGAGAAATCGTTGCCCGCGCGGTCGCGTCCGCGCACCAGCCAGATCGGCCGCCGGCTGAAGCTGAACGACAGCCCGGCCTGATCCTGGCGCCGATCGATGTTGCGGTCGAAGAGCGACGTCGCGGGCATGAAGCGCACGACGAATCCGGCCCGCCGCCGGTCGGAGCGATTGGCCTCGGATCCGTGAATCAGGAACACGTCGTGGAGCGAGAACTGCCCGGCGTCGAGGGCATCGTCGCGGGCCCCCGCGAAGTCGTACGCGGCCGGATCCACCTCCTCGAACAGGACGAGATCCTCGCCCTCGCGCCGGCGGTGCGCGAACAGGCTCCCGCTCGCGTGCGAACCCGGCACGTATCGCATGCAACCGTTCTCCGGCGTCGCGTCGTCGAGAGCGATCCAGACCGAGCAGGTGGCGATCGGCCGGATGGGCCAGTACTGGCCGTCCTGATGCCACGGGATCGTTCGCCCGGTGCGCGCCGGCTTGCAGAAGACCTGACTGCCCCAGAGGATCACGTCGGGGCCCAGCACCTGTTCGACGAGATCGAGCACGCCGGGATCCGTCGCGTACTCGAACCACTGTGCTGCCGCTGCAGCATCGTGATGCGCACCGTTCGGGATGTGCGGACAGATGAGGCTCTCGGGCGCGGTGGTCGCGTTGTCGTGCAGCAGCCGGTCGAGCGACGCCCGCATGGCTGCGAGACGTTCGCCAGGAAAACGATATGGCGACACGACGAGTCCGTCGCGTCGATAGATGTCGAGCTGCTCTTCGTCGAGCTGCCAGCCGGTGCCCATCTTCCCCCCGATCCGCCTTGTTGTCGTCGCGCGATCATGCCACCCTCGGCAACGTCCCCGGATATCTCGTGAGAACGCCATGCCCGACTTGAAACTCGTCATCGCCAACAAGAACTACTCGTCGTGGTCGATGCGGCCCTGGGTGCTGCTACGCGCTGCGGACATCCCGTTCGAGGAGCTGCAACTCGCTTTTTCCGACGACGTCCGCGTGGTCGGCATCGAGGCGTACTCGCCGACGCGCAAGGTCCCGGTGCTGATGGTCGACAACGAACCCGTCTGGGATTCCCTCGCGATCTGCGAGGCGGTCGCCGAGATGTTTCCCGAGAAGCAGCTCTGGCCGGCGGACCCGGTGGCGCGGCGCCATGCCCGCTGCGTGTCGGCCGAGATGCACTCGGGCTTCCAGGAGCTGCGCAAGGCAATGCCGATGAACCTCCGCACGCGACACCCTGACAAGGGCCGCACGCCGGGGTCGTCGAAGGACATCGCGCGCGTGGTGCGCATCTGGGAGGAATGCCGCCAGCGCTTCGGCCAGGGCGGCCCGCTGCTCTTCGGCAGCTTCACGGTTGCCGACGCGATGTTCGCGCCCGTGGCGACGCGCTTCGTGACCTACGCCGTGGACCTTCCGCCGGTGGCGGCTGCGTATCGCGACGCGATTCTTGCGGTCCCTGCGGTCAAGGCGTGGTGCGATGCCGGACGCGCCGAGACGGCCTACGTGGCGGCCGACGAACCGTACGGGCGTCCGAAGTAAGGCCGACGCCCGGCCGGCCGGAAGTCGGCTACTCGTCGACGTCCTGCTGCATGTCGAGCGCGGGCGCGTCCGACAGCGGCGTGCCCATCGGCCGCGCCGGCACGCCGGCAACCGTGGTGTGCGGCGGCACCGCGCGCAACACGACGCTGCCCGCCGCCACCTTCGAGCCTTCGCCCACCTCGATGTTGCCGAGGATCTTCGCGCCGGCGCCGATCATCACGCCGCGGCGGATCTTCGGATGCCGATCGCCGGTCTCCTTGCCGGTGCCGCCCAGCGTGACGGACTGCAGCATCGAGACGTCGTCCTCCACCACGCTCGTCTCGCCGATGACGAGCCCGGTGCCGTGGTCCATGAAGACGCCCTTGCCGATGCGCGCGGCGGGGTGGATGTCCATCGCAAGCGAGTCGGCGACGCGACTCTGCAGGAACCGCGCGACGCCACGGCGGCCCTCGTTCCACAGCGCATGGGCGACGCGATGCGCGGCGAGGCCCTTGAAGCCCTTGTAGTAGAGGAACGGCACCAGTTGCGATTCCGCCGCGGGGTCTCGAGTCTCGATCGCGCGGAGGTCCGCGAGGGTGGCCGTGGCGATCTCCGGATTGCGCTCGATGGTCTCGCCGATCAGGTCGACCATCGCGGCGAGGCTGAAGACCTGGTTCGAGAGGCTCGCGGCGACGAGGTAGGCGAGCGCCTCGGGATAGCCACGATGGCGCAGGACGAGATCGTAGAGATGGCCCGAGAGGATGGGCTCCTGCTCCACCTGCACGATGGCGAGGCGCTTCAGTTCCGACCAGCTGTCGGCGTCGACGGGTTGCATGCGGAGTCTCCTCATTGCACGGCGATGCCCGGCGTCCCCGCCGCGATCTCGCCGATGACCGCTGCGCGGTCGAATCCTTCCTCGCGGAACATCCCGAGCACCGCATCGACGGCGTCCGGCGCGCAGGCCACCAGCAGGCCGCCACTCGTCTGCGGATCGGTCAGCAGGGCACGCTCGGGCGCGCCGAGCGCACCAAGATCCACGTGCGCGCCATAACCCGCCCAGTTGCGCGTCGAGGCGCCGGTGCTGAAGCCCTGCCTTGCCAGGTCCCCCGCGCCCTCCAGCGAAGGCACATCGGACCAGCGGACCGTTGCCCGCACCCCCGCACCGCGACACACTTCCCAGAGATGTCCGAGGAGCCCGAAGCCGGTCACGTCGGTGAGCGCGTGCACGCCGGGATGCTGCGCGAGCCGCGGTCCGGGCGTGTTGAGCTTCGTGGTGCTGGCGATCATGACGTCGTACAGCGCCGGCGGCAGCACGCCCTTCTTCAGCGCGGCGCTGTAGATGCCGACGCCGAGACCCTTTCCGAGGATGAGCCGGTCGCCTGGCTGCGCGGTCGAGTTGCGCTTGATGTGGTCGGGGTGCGCGAGACCGATCACGACGAGCCCGTAGATGGGCTCCACGGAATCGATGCTGTGGCCGCCGGCGACGGGAATGCCCGCCGTGGCGCAGACCGATTCACCGCCTTCGAGGATGCCGCGGATGGTGTCCATCGGCAGCTTGTCGATCGGCATGCCGACGAGTGCCAGCGCGAAGAGCGGGACGCCGCCCATGGCGTAGACGTCGGAGATGGCGTTCGTGGCGGCGATGCGGCCGAAGTCGCGGGGGTCGTCCACGATCGGCGTGAAGAAATCCGTCGTGGCGATGATGGCCTGGGTGTCGTTGATGCGCCAGACGGCGGCATCGTCAGCCGTCTCGGTGCCGACGAGCAGACGGTCTGGAACCAGGCGGCCGACGCCGCTTTTCGAAAGGATCTGTTCGAGGACCGCGGGAGCGATCTTGCAGCCGCAACCGCCGCCGTGGGCGTATTGCGT
Source organism: Burkholderiales bacterium (assembly GCA_022843925.1). Classification (GTDB taxonomy): domain Bacteria; phylum Pseudomonadota; class Gammaproteobacteria; order Burkholderiales. The sequence continues at coordinate 10,526 of JALHMS010000014.1, read as the reverse complement.
GAGTCGGAGAGGTTCTGGCGCGTTCATCCGTGGGCTCCGTGGGGAGCGCGGATTCTAATCCCCGGGGAGCCTCTGCATAGCCTGCGCGGCGGACCGGGCCGTGATCCCCGGACCGCGCGCCGGAATTCTCCGGTACGCGGTCCGTCCGATCACACGACGGGCGGGTCCTGCCGGTACTGCTGGTACTACTGGAGACGCGCGCGTGCCTCGTCGAAGAGGCACTCGAGCGTCGTGTGCGTGCCACGCAGGGATTCCACCACGGCGTTGAGGGAGTCGGTGGAGACGTCACCGGCCTCACCGCGGGCAAGGGCGCCACCGGCGAGATCGCGCATCGCGACGACCTGCTGGGCGAGCGTGATGAGCTTCGCACGGTGGCTCAGCGAGCCGCTCGCATGGAGGCGCACTGACGGACGATCGGGCAGGAGTCCGCTGTTGCCATCGGTGAGTTCGGCCACGACCTCGGCGACCACAGGGCCGAACTGGCGGCGCAGCTCCATGTAGCTCAGGTGCGTGTCCTGGAGATTGTCGTGCAACACGCAGGCGGCGAGGGTCACGTCGTCGGTGATGCCGGCCTCGTTGCAGAGGACGTGCACGAGTTCGATCGCGCGCTCCACGCCGCCGAAGATGGCGGCACCGGCGCGGCGACGCTCGCGGCGACGCTCGGCGGAAGTGGAGAAGGCCTCGATCAGGAGGGCGCAGGGTTGCTGACGAAACTGCACGACGCGCTGGGTGGTGATGGCGACGGTCGGGCCCCGATGCCCGGGTGCAATGGCGATTCTCTGAAGCATGGTGGCGTGCTCTTCCAACAGGTTCGAATGCGAGTGCCGCCCGGTCGGAGGGACGCCGTTTCGGGTCGTCGTCCCTGCCTTCCGCACTGCGCGGCTGTGACTGGTTTCTCCGGCCGGGCCACCTTGCGGCTGCCTGCCATGGCCCCCTCTTCGCAAAGTGCGGGCCGACCCACGAAAAGGCTTCCGCCTCAGTGAGTTGAAGCCTGCGGCGCGCCTCCGGGCAGGGGCCTCGTAAACTGCGTCGACAGCCTCGCTGCGGTACACCGACACCCCTGACCTCGAAGGATGGCTGGACGCCCAAGGAGGGGGCCGGCGCGCACCGACCAAGTGCGCGGAGGCGCACACTCCTTCACCCGCGCTCCTCACTTGCCCGCGATACGCTCTGCAATCGCGAGCATGCGGTAGTACGACCGCACCACCGGCAGCTCGATCAACTCGTTGTCCACCACGACCAACCCCGTCGTGCTCTCCTCGAACGCCGCGCACACCTTGCGCGCCTTCGCGATCTGCGTCTCGGTCGGCGTGAACGCCTCGTGGATGATGGGGATCTGGTTCGGATGGATCGACGCCTTGCCGGTGAAGCCGAGCCGGGCGCAGCCCATGGCTTCCTGCCGCAGGCCCTCCGGATCGTCGAGGTTGAGGAACGGCACGTCGAGCAGGTCGATGCCGGCCGAGGCGGCGGCATGCACGAGCCGGGAGCGCGTGTACAGCAGCGGTTCCCAAGCCTTCGCGCAACGCAGATCTGCCGACATGTCCACCGCGCCGAGGATCATCGAGTCGATGCGCGGGCTGGAGGCGGCGATCTCGATGGCACGCTCGAGGCCGCGGTTCGTCTCGACGATCACGCAGTAGCGGATGTTCCTCGCGGCACCCGCCGAGAGCAGCGTGTCGATGAGTTCGACCTCCTCCGCGCTACGGATCTTCGGAATCATGATCGCGTCGGGCGGCGTGGCGCATTCGATCAGCGCCTGGAGATCCTTGAGCCCGTGATAGGTCGACAACGCATTGATGCGCACCATGCGTTCGACTTGCGGATGCGATGCCTGGGCGAACAGCGGCAGCGTGAGCGCCCGACCCTCGTCCTTTCTCTCGAGCGTCACGGCGTCTTCCATGTCGATGCAGACGATGTCCGCGCCCACCTCCAGCGCCTTGAGGTAGCGGTCCGGACGCAGCGCCGGCACGAACAGCAGGCTGCGGCGGGGGCGGATGTTTCGGGCAACGGCACTCATCTTGGAAGATCCTCGACCGGGAAAGCCGCGATGCTAGCCGCGAATATGCCCGCCGACCAAGCGTCCGCCGGCAGGGGCGCGCGGGTCCGCGAGGTGGACAGGAGCGAGCGCTTCGACCGGAATCGTCGCTCTCGCGGGCATGGCGCGCTCCTACAAGAGCTCGGCCCATATCCAGGGCGGGGTGCGCATCAACGGGGGGATATACCAGGGGCCCTCCCCTTGTTGGTACGCCCTGCGGCCAAGCCGCCGCGGGCCGTCAGGCCCGAGAGGCGGCCATGGGCCGCTCCCACAAGATCGTGGCCCGTTCCGACGACGAGCGGTGCGCTGCGGCGCCTCGACAAGTTGTCCGACATCCGATCTATTCCGAGCGGCCGTGACGGGGGTAGACTCGGCCGCCCGCGCCTACTCGCTGAAACAGGAGCCGCCCATGAAGATCACCGCCGTCGAGACCATCCAGCTCGCGGAGTTCCCGAATCTGCTTTGGGTGCAGATCCACACCGACGAAGGATTCGTGGGTCTAGGCGAAACGTTCTACGCGGTGGCGCCGGTGGCCGCGCACATCCACGAGACCTCCGCACCGTGGCTGCTCGGCAGGAATCCGCTCGAGATCGACAAGATCTCCCACCATTTCCTCAATACCTATCTCGGCTTCAACAGCGTCGGCGTCGAGATGCGCGCCGCATCGGCCATCGACATCGCGCTCTGGGATCTCTTCGGCCAGGTCACCGGCCAGCCCATCGTGCAACTGCTCGGCGGCGCCTGTCGGGACAGCATCCGCGTGTACAACACCTGCGCGGGCTATCAGTACGTGCGCGTCAAGCCGACGCAGGGCACCGAGAACTTCGGACTGCCGACGAAGGTGGACAAAAAGAAGCGGCCCTACGAGGACCTGCAGGGTTTTCTCACCGATGCCGGCGAGGTGGCCGAGAGCCTGCTCGACATGGGCATCACCGGCATGAAGATCTGGCCCTTCGACACCGCGGCCGAAGCGTCGAACGGCACGTACATCTCGAATTCGGACTTGAAGAAGGCGATGAAGCCCTTCGAGAAGATCCGCAAGGCCGTCGGTGACAAGATGGACATCCACGTGGAGTTCCATTCCATGTGGCAACTGCCCGCCGCGATCCGCATCGCCAAGGCGCTCGAGCAGTTCAATCCGTTCTGGTACGAGGACCCGATCAAGATGAGCAACCTCGACGCCCTCGCCGACTATGCGCACCGCACGAACGTGTGGGTCACCGCGAGCGAGACGTTGGCCACGCGGGCCGGCTTCCGTGATCTCTTCCAGAAGCAGGCCGTTTCGGTGTGCATGCTCGATGTCGGGTGGTGCGGCGGCATCTCGGAAGCGAAGAAGATCGGCACGATGGCCGAGGCCTGGGCCCTGCCCTACGCGCCGCACGACTGCACGGGACCCGTGATGCTGACGGCCTCGGTGCACCTGTCGCTGAATGCGCCCACCGCGCTCGTGCAGGAGATGGTGCGGGCGTTCTACTACGATTGGTACCCGACGCTGGTGACGCAACTTCCGCCGGTGAAGAACGGCCGGATCTCGGCGCCACCGGGGCCGGGGCTGGGGCTGAAACTGCTGCCCGGCGTGGCGAAGCGGAAGGACGTGACGGTGCGGCGGACGACGATGTGAGATGCGGCGGAGGCTCGACGTGGGTCGGGCTCCGCCCGACGCACGCGTTCCGGGATTCATCGCTGTACCCAAGCCTGCGCAGCGTCGAGCGATGCTCGACCCACGAACAACATCGCGACTGGATTCCTCGGCGCTGAAAACAACCCCCGTGGGTCGGGCTCCGCCCGACGCCCGCGTTCCGGGATTCATCGCTGTACCCAAGCCTGCGCAGCGTCGAGCGATGCTCGACCCACGAAGGACTTCGCGACTGGATTCCTCGGCGCTGGAATCAACCCCCGTGGGTCGGGCTCCGCCCGACGCCCGCGTTCCTGGATTCATCGCTGTACCCAAGCCTGCGCCGCGTCGAGCGATGCTCGACCCACGAGGGACCCTCGCGACTGGATGCTGCGGCGATGGAAACAACCCCCGTGGGTCGGGCTCCGCCCGACGCCCGCGTTCCCGGATTCGTGGCTGCGCCCAAGCCAGCGCAGCGTCGAGCGATGCTCGACCCACGAACAACATCGCGACTGGATTCCTCGGCGCTGGAATCAACCCCCGTGGGTCGGGCTCCGCCCGACGCCCGCGTTCCTGGATTCATCGCTGTACCCAAGCCTGCGCCGCGTCGAGCGATGCTCGACCC
>JALHMS010000014.1:0-6241 GCA_022843925.1 Burkholderiales bacterium | reverse complement strand
TCGCGACTGGATTCCTCGGCGCTGGAATCAACCCCCGTGGGTCGGGCTCCGCCCGACGCCCGCGTTCCTGGATTCATCGCTGTACCCAAGCCTGCGCCGCGTCGAGCGATGCTCGACCCACGAACAACATCGCGACTGGATTCCTCGGCGCTGGAATCAACCCCCGTGGGTCGGGCTCCGCCCGACGCCCGCGTTCCCGGATTCGTGGCTGCGCCCAAGCCAGCGCCGCGTCGAGCGAAGCTCGACCCACGAGGGACCCTCGCGACTGGATGCTGCGGCGATGGAAACAACCCCCGTGGGTCGGGGCTCCGCCCGACGCCCGCGTTCCTGGATTCATCGCTGTACCCAAGCCTCCGCCGAGTCGAGCGATGCTCGACCCACGAACAACATCGCGACTGGATTCCTCGGCGCTGAAAACAACCCCCGTGGGTCGGGCTCCGCCCGACGCCCGCGTTCCGGGATTCGCCCGCGTACCGCAGCCATCGTCGCGTCGGGCTGTCGCTAGACCTCCGCCGAACCCCGCGCAGACCCGCTGCCCTTGCCGTTCAGCTGCCAACCGTCTACTGTATACAGAACACAGTAGACATCGCTCCATGCCCCTAGCCCCGCTCTCAGCCGAACCCGATCTGGTCGAACGCGCCCACGGTGCGATCCTGCGTTCGATCTCCGAAGGCGACCTGGCACCCGGCACGCGCCTCATGCAGGAGGAACTCGCCGCGAGCCTCGGCGTGTCCCGGCAGCCGGTGCTGCAGGCGCTTCGTCTGCTCAAGCAGGACGGCTTCGTGATCGACGCCGGCCGTCGAGGTCTCATGGTGGCGCCCGTCGCGGCGGAGTTGATCACGCAGGTGTACCAGTTGCGCGGTGCACTCGACGCCCTGGCTGCCCGCCTCGCGGCGGAGCGCCACGCGGCGCTCGACGAGCGCTTGATTTCCCAGGGGTTGCGCGCGGCGGCCGGGAAGAGCGTGAGTGCCATGATCGATGCCGACGTCGCGTTCCACAACGCGATCTACGCCGCCAGCGGCAACCCGCTCATCGCGGATTCCGCGAACCGCCACTGGGCGCACATCCGCCGTGCGATGGGCGAGGTGCTGCGGACGGAAGGCATCCGTGAATCCGTCTGGGACGAGCACGCTGCCATCGCCGCTGCCATCGCGGCCGGCGCACCTGCGCGCGCGGAGCGCCTGTCGCGCGACCACGGCGACCGCGCCGGCCGGGCCCTCGTTGCAGCCCTTCAGGCGCGGACGGCCGCCTGACCTGGCGCCCGAGGCGACATCACCAAGCATTCGCGACGCAGAATCCCCGAAGCCCATCACCACGAGAGAGGTCCCCATGGTCCTGACCGCACAGCAGATCGAACAATTCGACCGGGACGGCTATCTGTTCTTCCCCGGCCACTTCTCCACCGCCGAAGTGGCGAAGCTGACCGACGAAGTGCCGCGCATCTACGAGCAGCGCCGGCCCGAGAACATCCGCGAGAAGGATTCCAACGCGGTCCGCACGAACTTCGCCGCGCACATGTACAGCGAGCCCTTCGCCCGCCTGGGCCGGCATCCGCGCATGGTGAGCCCCGTCCGCCAGTTGTTCGGCGAGGAGGTCTACATGCACCAGTTCAAGATCAACGGGAAGTCCGCGTTCGACGGCGACATCTGGCAATGGCACCAGGACTACGGCACCTGGTACAACGACGACCAGATGCCCGAGCCGCGTGCGATGAACATCGCGATCTTTCTCGACGAGGTCACCGAGTTCAACGGCCCGCTCATGTTCATCCCGGGCAGCCACAAGCTCGGCGTGATCGACGCCGGCCACGACCTGACGACGACCAGCTATCCGCTCTGGACCATCGACAACGACACCATCCGCAAACTCGTCGCCCGTGGCGGCATGGTCGCGCCGAAAGGCCCGGCCGGCTCGATGATCATGTTCCACTCGTGCCTCGTGCATGCGTCCGGATCCAACCTGAGCCCGTTCAACCGCGTGAGCGTGTACCTGTCTCTCTGCGCGGTATCGAACCACATCCGCCGGTTCAAGCGACCGGGCTACATCGCGCATCGGGACTTCGCGCCCATCCGGTGCCTTGCGGACGACTGCCTGCTCACCGAGGCACCGGTGGATCTGCCGTGGGGCAAGGGCACGCCCGCCGACGAACTCCAGCCGATGCTGTCGGCCGCCTGACGCGAGACCTGACCCCATGAACCTCCACGCGAAGCTCCTGCAGCGGCAGGCCGAAGGTCGCCCCTTGCGCATCGGCCTGATCGGCGCCGGCAAGTTCGGATCGATGTACCTCGCCCAGGTGCCGCGCACGCCGGGCATCCATCTCGTCGGCATCGCCGATCTCTCCCCCGCGAACGCGAAGACGAATCTCGAACGCGTGGGCTGGAACCCGGAACGCACCTCGGCGACCTCGCTCGACGACGCGCTGTCCCGCGGCACCACGCACGTGTCCGACGACTGGGAGGCGCTCGTGCACCACCCCGCCGTGGAGATCATCGTCGAGTGCACGGGCAACCCGCTCGCCGCGGTCGATCACTGCGTCGCGGCCTTCGCTGCGGGCAAGCACGTCGTCAACGTCACGGTCGAGGCCGACGCGTTCTGTGGCCCGCTGCTGGCCCGAAAGGCGCAGGAGGCGGGGGTCGTGTACAGCCTCGCCTACGGCGACCAGCCCGCGCTGATCTGCGAACTGGTGGACTGGGCGCGCGCGTGCGGCTTCCCGGTGGTCGCTGCGGGCCGCGGACACAAGTGGCTGCCGCACTTCTGCGAGTCGACGCCCGAGACCGTCTGGGGGCACTACGGCCTCACGCCGGAACAGGCGCGCATCGGAGGCCTCAACCCGAAGATGTTCAACTCGTTCCTCGATGGCTCGAAACCCGCCATCGAGAGCACGGCCGTCGCCAACGCGACCGGCCTTGCCGTCCCCGACGATGGCCTCGCGTTCCCGCCGGCGAGCGTCGACGACATCCCGTACGTGATGCGTCCGCGCAGCGAAGGCGGCGTGCTCGCGAAAAAGGGCATGGTCGAGGTGATCTCTTCGCTGGAAGCCGATGGCCGCGCGATCCCCTACGACATCCGGATGGGCGTGTGGGTCTGCTTCGAGGGCGACACGGAGTACATACGCCGCTGCTTCGAGGAATACAAGGTCCGCACCGATCCCTCGGGGCGCTACGCGTGCCTCTACAAGCGCTGGCACCTCATCGGACTGGAGGTCGGCATCTCGGTGGCGTCGGTCGGGCTGCGCGGCGAGTCGACGGGCGCGGCCCTCGGCTTCGAGGCCGACGTGATCGCCACCGCGAAGCGCGACCTGGTGCCGGGCGAGATGCTCGACGGCGAAGGCGGCTACACGGTGTGGGGCAAGCTCGTGCCCGCCGCGAAGTCGCTGCGCAGCGGCGGCTTGCCGCTGGGCCTCGCGCACCAGGTGAAGGTGGTACGGCCGGTGCCGCGCGGCCAGAGTCTCACGTGGGCCGACGTTGCCATGGACACCACGCTGGCGGCCTATCGCGTGCGGCGGGAGATGGAGACGTTGTTCGCGCCGAAGGCGGCGGTGCGCGCGGCCTGAGATGGCGTCGGCCCCGGGTCGGCGGCGTCGCCGGTCCGGGGCGAAGGGTTGCTTGGGCGGAGTGGGAGTCGCCGAGTCGAGCGGCAGCTCGACCCACGAAGAACCTCGCTTCGGTCCCTCCCCCCGGCGCTGACAACAACCCCCGTGGGTCGGGCACCGCCCGACGCCCGCGTGCCTGGATGCGTCGCGGTGCCCACGCCCGCGCCGCGTCGAGCGAAGCTCGACCCACGAGGGACCCTCGCGACTGGATGCTTCGGCGATGGAAACAGCCCCCGTGGGTCGGGCTCCGCCCGACGCCCGCGCTCCTGGATCCGTCGCTGCGCCCAAGCCAGCGCCGCGTCGAGCGAAGCTCGACCCACGAGGGACCCTCGCGACTGGATTCCTCGGCGCTGAAAACAACCCCCGTGGGTCGGGCTCCGCCCGACGCCCGCGTTCCCGGATTCGTGGCTGCGCCCAAGCCAGCGCCGCGCCGAGCGAAGCTCGACCCACGACGGACCCTCGCGACTGGATGCCTCGGCGCTGAAAGCGTTCCCCGTGGGTCGGGCACCGCCCGACGCCCGCGTGCCTGGATGCGTCGCGGTGCCCACGCCCGCGCCGCGTCGAGCGAAGCTCGACCCACGAGGGACCCTCGCGACTGGATGCTTCGGCGATGGAAACAGCCCCCGTGGGTCGGGCACCGCGCGACGCCCGCGTGCCTGGATTCGCCTCTGCACCCGAGCGATCGCCGCGTCGAGCGAAGCTCGACCCACGACGGACCCTCGCGACTGGATGCCTCGGCGCTGAAAGCGTTCCCCGTGGGTCGGGCACCGCCCGACGCCCGCGTGCCTGGATGCGTCGCGGTGCCCACGCCCGCGCCGCGTCGAGCGAGGCTCGACCCACGAACATCATCCGGTCGCGCAAATGAAAACGGGGGGCACATGCATGCCCCCCGTTTTCATTCCATCGCCCTCAACCCGTCACTTCGGCGTCGCCGCCTCGGGCCCGTAGCGATCGTCCTCGATCTTGTACACGACCACCTGGTCGATCTCGAAGGTCTCCTCGCCGGGCGGGAAGATGTACTTCTTCGCTGCAGTCTCGGCCGAATAGTCGAAGATTCCAGGCGGCCTGGATTCGATGATCTCCGTCTTCAACACCTTGCCTGCCGGACTGACCGTGAGACGCACCCGTACCTGTCCCTCGATGCCCTGCGTCAGCGCGTCCTTGGGATAGTGCGGCCTGACCTTCTTCACCGGTGGCGCCTTCTTGTCGGGCGGCGGCAGATCAGGAGGCGGCGGTTCTTCCTTTGGCGGCGGCGGTGGCGGCGGTTCCGGCTCGGGCGGCTTCGGCTCCGGCAGCGCAGGCTTGTCCTCCGGCTTGGGCGGCTCCGGCGGCTTGGGAGGCGGGGGCTTCTTCGGCTGCGGCTTGGGCGGTGGCGGAGGTGGGGGTGGCGGGGGCGGCGGCGGCTCCGGGATCTTCACGAAGTCGACCTTCATCGGCTCGGGCTCGGGATCCGGCAGGAAGGCCCGCCAGTTCACGAGCACGCCCACCGCGACCGCGATCTCGAGGCCCACCGCGAACAGGAACGCCGTTCGCAGCGACAACAGCCGGGGGCCCGCCTCCGACGGATCGGGGGCGGCGTCGGTGCGGGTGTCGCTCATTTCGCGGCAGGCGCTCCCGCCGGGTTCTGGGGCGTCTTGGACGCGGCGATGCCCACGGAGTTGATGCCTTCCGCGCGCACGAGATCCATCACGTCCAGCAGCTTCTGGAGCGGGACCTCCTTGTCACCGGCGATCACCACGTCGACATTGCCCTTCGCCTTGTCGGCCTTCAGGCGCTCCGTCAGAGCCTCGGGCGTGATCGGCTTGCCCTGGACGAACATCGCGCCGTCCTTCTGCACGCCGATCGTGATCTGGGAGTCCTTCAGGACCTGCGGCGTCTTGGAGTTCGGGATGTCGAGCGCGATGCCGCTGCCCGCGATGGTGTCGATCGTGATCATGATGAAGAACACCAGCAGGAACATCATGATGTCGATCATCGGGATCACTTCGATGCGGGGCTTGTCCGCCTCGAAGTAGCGCATGGTGCGGGACTTCATCCCTTCGCTCCACCGCCGTGCATGCGGTTCACGAGCGTGAGCTTGATCAGCTCGAGCTGGTGCACGCCGAGGCGCACGCGCTTGTTGAAGTAGTTGAGGAAGATGAGGCCGACGATGGCGATGAAGAGGCCGATGCCCGTGGCCACCAGCGCTTCTCCGATGCCGCCGGTCACCGCCTTCGCGCCGGCCCCGAGACCGTCACCGCCCAGTACGTCGAAGGTCTTGATCATGCCGAAGATCGTGCCGAGCAGACCCATGAGCGGGCCCAGCGTCACGGCGGTATCGAGCACCCAAAGATGCTTGTCCATCGCGGGCACGGTCTCGAGGATGGTCTCGTCGACGTGGCGTTCCATCGCATCGGCGTCGGGGCTCTGCGATTCGAGCGCGGCCGTCACGAGCGCCGACTGGAGCGCACCCGGATTCGCCTTGACGACGGCACCGAGCTGCTCGATGCCGCGGTAAGGCGCGCGCTTGAGATCCCGCTCCATCGCGGCACCCTGGGACAGCACCTTGTGGAAGAAGTAGAGCCGCTCGATGATGACCGCGAGCGCCACCGTGAAGAGCAGCAGCATCAGCGGGATGATCCCCGCAGTCATGTCCGTGAGCGTTTGAAG
>JALHMS010000013.1:98423-141861 GCA_022843925.1 Burkholderiales bacterium | reverse complement strand
ACAGCTGCGAATCCCGGAACGCGGGCGTCGAGCTAAGCTCGACCCACGGGGGTTGCTTCCAGCGCTGCGGGTTCCAGTGGCGAAGTCTTTCGTGGGTCGAGCATCGCTCGACGCGATGCAGGCTTGGGCGCAGCAACGAATCCAGGAGCGCGGGCGTCGGGCAGTGCCCGACCCACGGGGGTTGTTTCCAGCGCTGCGGGTTCCAGGGGCGAAGTCTTTCGTGGGTCGAGCATCGCTCGACGCGATGCAGGCTTGGGCGCAGCAACGAATCCAGGAACGCAGGCGTCGGGCAGTGCCCGACCCACGGGGGCTGTTTTCAGCATTGCGGGTTCCAGGGGCGAAGGCCCTTCGTGGGTCGAGCATCGCTCGACGCGATGCAGGCCTGGGCACAGCGACGAATCCAGGAGCGCGGGCGCCATGACCTCCGAGGTCGTTGCTGCTTCGCTGCGAAGGGACACAATCGCCGTACCAAAGAACTCTTGGATCCACCCATGGACTCAACCGCCCGCCCCTCGCGATTCTGGATCCGCTGGCTCACCGCAGTCGCCGGCGGCGTCGTGGCTTTCGGACTGACCCTCGTCCTGGCACCCGCGCTCACGAGGCAAGGCTTCTCGCTGCTCGTGTACGCATCGCCCGGCCGCATCGACGCCTTCGGCCTCGAGGCCGCCCGCTACATCTCGCTGGCCCACGCCGTCCTCGGGGGGGTGATGGTCGGATGGGGTGTGACGCTGTTCTACGTCACCAGAACCCTTCTGGCCGAGGGGATGCGCCTCGGCTGGAACCTGGTCGCCCTGTCCGTGGCCGCCTGGTTCCTTCCTGACACTGCCTACTCACTCGCGTCCGGCTTCTGGCAGAACGCTGTGCTGAACGCCGTCTTCCTCGGCCTGTTCGGCATTCCGCTCTGGGCGACGCGCACGACGGCGCGGCAGGACCGCTGACCGCGCTTTCCGCTGGCGTGCCGACAGCCGGAAAGCCCGGTCGCGCGGGTCGCGCGGTTGCGCGGCACCCGTGGCTGGCAGCCCTCAATGCCGCGCATCGCGCGCCGGCTCCCCACCCGGACACCCCGGCGCCCCCTACCGCCCCCATCCGATCTCACGCGCGGTGAGCGTTCCCACCAGGGTGGCATCCAGCCCCGGCGGCATCTCCGCCCGGCCCGGCGACACCGGCGTGCGGCCCGCCATGATCTCGGCGAAATCCTGGGCGACACCGGGTCCGCGTGCCGGCTCGGCGTAGCCATCGGGGAAGCTCGGCAGGTTGGTCGCCGGATCGTACTTGTCGGTCGCACCCAGCGTGTGCAGCAGTTCGTGCGTCGCAACCACGAGGTTCTCGGCCGTCTGCCCGCGGTCGGCGTACACGTGCACCACGCCGACCATCCCTTCGCGCAGCCCCACGGAGTGCGGCACGGCGCTGGTCAGACGCGGATCGTGGTACACGAGGAACAGCTTCACGTGCGGTGCCGGACCTTCCGTGTCGGCGTGCTGCCAGACCCACCAGCGCAGCTGGAGGCTCCAGAACATGATCTCGAGAGCGTGCCCGCCGAACGGTGGTGCGGGCGGGATCGCGACGAGCGGCTTCGCGAGCTGCACATCGACCGGCCGGACGAGGCGCACGCCGTAGCGTCGCCCCTCCTCCGCGAACCACGCCTCGATCGCTTCGAAGCGGTCGGCAGTGAGACCGTCGACGTGTTCGCGCGTCCGCGGACTGCCGTCTGCTGCGATCGGAAAGATGGCCACGCGCAGCGGTACATCCCACGACGCCGTGCGGGCGCGGAGCAGCCAGCCGCCGATCGCGACGTGGGCGAGGACCATCAAGAGCAGGGCGATGCGGATCTTGCGGAACAGGGCGTTGTGCTCCCCGGGGTTGAAAGCGCGGCGGCGCCGCGTCCGGCGGTCAGCTTGTCATCGGGTGGACGTCGAGGTTTCTGAACGCCGGGGCATCGAGTCGCCAGGAGCTTTCGTGGGTCGAGCAACAGCTCGACGCGATGCAGGCTTGGGCGCAGCAACGAATCCAGGAGCGCGGGCGTCGAGCAAAGCTCGACCCACGGGGGTTGTTTCCAGCTTTGCGGAATCCAGTGGCGAAAGCACTTCGTGGGTCGAGCAACAGCTCGACGCTGCGATGGCTTGGGTACCGCGACGCATCCAGGAACGCGGGCGTCGGGCAGTGCCCGACCCACGGGGGTTGTTTCCAGCGTTGCGGAATCCAGTGGCGAAGGCCCTTCGTGGGTCGAGCAACAGCTCGACGCGATGCAGGCTTGGGCGCAGCAACGAATCCAGGAGCGCGGGCGTCGAGCAAAGCTCGACCCACGGGGGTAGTTTCCAGCTTTGCGGAATCCAGTGGCGAAAGCACTTCGTGAGTCGAGCAACAGCTCGACGCCGCGATGGCTTGGGTAACGCGACGCATCCAGGAACATGGGCGTCGGGCAGTGCCCGACCCACGGGGGTAGTTTCCAGCGTTGCGGAATCCAGTGGCGAAGGCCCTTCGTGGGTCGAGCAACAGCTCGACGCGATGCAGGCTTGGGCGCAGCAACGAATCCAGGAGCGCGGGCGTCGAGCAAAGCTCGACCCACGGGGGTAGTTTCCAGCTTTGCGGAATCCAGTGGCGAAAGCACTTCGTGAGTCGAGCAACAGCTCGACGCTGCGATGGCTTGGGTACCGCGACGCATCCAGGAACGCGGGCGTCGGGCAGTGCCCGACCCACGGGGGTAGTTTCCAGCGTTGCGGAATCCAGTGGCGAAGGCCCTTCGTGGGTCGAGCAACAGCTCGACGCGATGCAGACTTGGGCACAACAACGAATCCAGGAACGCGGGCGTCGGGCGAAGCCCTACCCACGGGGGTAATGAACCGCACCGAACTACGAAGAACGTCGCCCTACCACTGTCGATCCTTGTACCGCTCCCGCAACGCCGTCTTCAGGAACTTGCCCGTCGATGTCCGCGGGATCGCGTCGACGAACTCCCACGCGTCCGGGATCGCCCACTTCGCGAACTTGTCGACGAGGAAGGCGCGCAGGCCCTCGGCGTCCACCGTCCGTCCCGACTTCAGCACCACCACCGCGAGCGGGCGTTCGGCCCACTTCGGATGCGGCACGGCGATCACCGCGGCTTCCGCGACGGCGGGGTGGCCCATGATCGCGTTCTCGAGATCGACCGAACTGATCCACTCGCCGCCGGACTTGATGAGGTCCTTCGTGCGGTCGGTGATCTTCACGAAGCCTTCCGGGGTGACCGCCGCGACGTCACCCGTACGCAGCCAGCCGTCCGCGGTGAAGCTCGATTCCGACTGCGGAAGGTCGTGATAGCTGCCCGTGATCCACGGGCCGTGCACCTGGATCTCGCCCACCGCCTTGCCGTCCCACGGCTGCACGCCGTCGTCGCCGACGATGCGCAAGTCCACGAGCGGAAGCACGTAGCCCTGCGTCGCCTGGAGCGCGAACCGCTCGTCCTCGGTGAGATCCGGCTGGGTCTGCAACGGCCGCGAGATCGTGGCGAGCGGTGAGGTCTCGGTCATGCCCCAGCCCTGGTTCACGTCGATGCCGTGCCTCGCGAAGCCGCGGATCAGGCTCTCGGGCACCGCCGAGCCGCCCACCGTGAGGCGGAGCTTCGGATGAAGCTTCCACCGGCCGGGATCGCGATCGAGGATCTGGATCATCCCGAGCCAGATGGTGGGCACCCCGCACGAGATCGTGACCCCTTCGGATTCGAGCAGCGGCAGCAGATCGTCGGGATGCAGGTGCGGCCCAGGGAAGACCATCTTCGTGCCGATCATCGCCGCGGCGTACGGCACCCCCCACGCGTTGGCGTGGAACATGGGCACCACCGGCAGGATGACGTCGTGGCCGGAGATCCCGATGCCGTCGGGCATCACCTGCACGAGCGAATGGAGCACCTGCGAACGGTGCGAGTAGACGACGCCCTTCGGCCGCCCCGTCGTGCCCGACGTGTAGCACATGGCGATGGGGTCGTCCTCCTCCATCTCCGGGTAGTCCCAGTCGCCGGAGGCTGTCGCAAGGAAATCCTCGTAGTTCGTGTATCCCTCGGGCACCGGCTTGCCGGTGAGCGGCACGACGATCACGCGCTCGATGCGGGTCTTCGCACGGAACTGTTCGAGCAGCGGCAGGAGGATGTCGTCGACGATGACGATGCGGTCTTCCGCGTGGTCCGCGATGTACGCGATCTCGTCGGGCGCCAGGCGGATGTTGAGCGTGTGCAGCACGGCCCCGCTCGCGATCACGCCGAAGTACGCCTCGTAGTGCGCGTAGTGGTTCCACATGAGCGTCGCCACCCGGTCACCCTTGCGGATGCCGGCCTTCTGCAGCGCCTCGGCGAGCAGCCGGGCGCGCTTGTGGAACTCGCGATAGTTCGATCGGTGGAGCGACTTGTCCGGCATGCGCGAGACGATCTCGACATCCGGGAACAACGTCCCCGCGCGCTCCAGGAAATGGGTGAGCGTGAGCTTCACGTGCATCATCGTGGACTGCATGCAACGCCTCCTTGGCTCCGGCGTGGGGGGCCGCGAGCGGGACTACAGGGTTTGGTCGGGTGCGGCGAGGATCACTCGGGAATGCGCGAGAAGCGGATGCTGCCCTTCTCGATGCCCTCGCGGACGACGTCGATGCCACCGCCTGCGATCATCCACTCCAGGCGATGATCGCGGTACTGGCGGCGGATCTTCCCCTCCGCGATGAGCGCCGGGAAGTCGGGCAGCTTCGCGAAGACATCGCACATCTCGTCGATGGTCTGCGCCACGGCCGGCCGCGCGCGGGCCCGATCGAGCCACGATGCGAGCCGCGGTGTCGCGGGTTCGTATCCGTAGTTCAGCAGCGAGCGCGCGATGTACGGCGCCACGACGATGTCGGTGAGGCCGAACGCGTCGCCGTGGAACCACGGCGCATCGCCCAGCTGCCCGTCGAGCCAGCGCTGCAGGCGCTCGATGTTGCTGCGGCCGAAGGCGACGAGCTTGTCGGCCAGGGGCCCGGTCGCACGCTTCGCGCGGAGGACTTCCATCGTGCCCCAGTTGTTGGGCTCGTACTGGCAGTCCATGAGGTCCTCGATCATCCGCGTGCGCGCCTTCGCCGCGGGGGTCGTCGCGCGGAGCGGCGGCTCGGGCCACTTGTCTTCGATGTACTCGAGGATCACGGTGGAATCGAAGACCTGCACATCGCCGTCGATCAGCGTCGGGATCTCCGCCCGCGGACTCGCGGCGACGAATTCGCCGGCCGCGGAGCCGTCGGCCATGCCGTCCGGCAGGATCGGCGTGAAGGGGATGCCCTTCTCGCGCAGCGCGATCTTCACTTTCATCGCGTAGGTGGACAGCGGGTGTTGGTACAGGGTCAGCATGTTGTTCTTCTCCCGATTCGTTCTTCAGCCGGTGACCAGCACGATCTTGCCGCTCACGCGCTTGTAGAGCACCTCGTTCAGCGCCTCGCCTGCGCGGGACAGCGGATACGTCGCGTGGATGTGCGGCTTCACCTTGCCCTGCATGTAGAGCGCGAGCAGCTCTTCGTTGTTGCGGCGGTTCTTCTCGGGCTCGTTGCGCGTGAACGCACCCCAGAACACGCCGACGATCGCGCAGCCCTTCAGCAGCGCGAGGTTGAGCGGCACCTTCGGAATGTCGCCGGCGGCGAAGCCCACCACCAGGAAGCGGCCGTTCCACGCCATGTCGCGCAGCGCCATCTCGGAGTACGGGCCGCCCACCGGGTCGTACACGACATCGACCCCCTTGCCGGAAGTCAGCGCCTTCACGCGGGCGCGAAGATCATCGCTCGCGTAGTTGATCACTTCGTCGGCGCCGTTCTGGCGGCAGACTTCCAGCTTCGCGTCGCTCGACGCCGCGGCGATCACGCGCGCGCCCATCG
Source organism: Burkholderiales bacterium (assembly GCA_022843925.1). GTDB lineage: Bacteria > Pseudomonadota > Gammaproteobacteria > Burkholderiales. Next base: position 136,008 of record JALHMS010000013.1, on the reverse strand, counting down.
CCTTGCCGAGTTGCACCGCGGCGAGACCCACGCCACCCGAGGCGCCGAGCACGAGCATCGTCTCGCCGGGCTGCAGGTTCGCGCGGTCCTTCAACGCGTGGTACGACGTGCCGTACGTGAGCAGGAACGCCGAGGCCGGCTCGAACGCCATGCCGGCGGGCATCGCGACCAGGCGGTCGGCGTCGCACAGCATCTCTTCCGCGAAGCCCCCAAACGTGGACGCCGCGATCACGTGGTCGCCCACCTTGACGCTCGTCACGCCCTCGCCCACGACCTTCACGATGCCGGCCACCTCGCCACCCGGCGAGAACGGCGGCTCGGGCTTGAACTGGTACTTGCCCTGGATGATCAGCGTGTCGGGAAAATTCACCCCGGCCGCCTTCACCGCGACGACCACCTGGCCGGCCTGCGGCACGAGCGAGGGGATGTCCTCCACCACGAGGTCCTCGGGGGGGCCGAGCTTCTTGCACAGGACTGCTTTCATTCGGGAACTCCAGTCGGATCAGGAATTGAGCGGGGTCGGCGCCGCGTCTGGTGGACCGACCCGCGATGGGGACAGGGCGCCTACGCGCCACCGGTCGCGAGGATCTTCTCCACCTGGCGCCAGCCGGCCTCGGCCATGGGCCGCGCGCGCTTGCCGGACTCGATGGCGTGCTCGCTCGCCGCGGTGCCTTCCACCACGCGCCCCATGATCCCCTGCAGGATCCCCGCGAGGCGGAACATGTTGTAGGCCATGTAGAAGTCCCAGTGCGGGATGCCCGCGCGGCCGGTGCGGCCGCAGTACATGTCGACGTAGGTGGCCTCGTCGGGCACGCCCAGGCTCGCGAAGTCGATGCCGATCATCCCGCGGAACTCGCCGGGCGTGAGGCGCCAGGTCATGCAGTGGTACGCGAAGTCCGCGATGGGATGCCCGAGGGTGGACAGCTCCCAGTCGAGCACGGCGAGGATGCGCGGCTCGGTCGGGTGGAAGATCACGTTGTCGAGGCGGTAGTCGCCGTGGACGATCGTGGTCTCGTCGCCGGCCGGGATGTTCTTCGGGAGCCACTCGATGAGGTTCTCCATGCCCTCGATGCGCTCGGTCTCGGACGCACGGTACTGCTTCGTCCACCGGTTGATCTGTCGCTCGAGGTAGTTGCCGGGCTTGCCGTACGTCTCGAGCCCCACCGCCGCGTAGTCGACCTTGTGGAGCGCCGCGATCACGCGGTTCATCTCGTCGAAGATCGCCGTGCGTTCCTCGCGGGCCATGCCGGGGAGTGCGGGGTCCCACAGCACCCGCCCCTGCACGTAATCCATGATGTAGAACGCCGTGCCGATCACCGACTCGTCCTCGCACAACGCGTACGGCTTCGCGACGGGCACTTCGGTCCCGTGCAGCGCCTTCAGCACGCGGAACTCGCGGTCGACGGCGTGGGCGGAGGGCAGCAGCTTGCCGGGCGGCTTGCGCCGCAGCACATAGCGGTTGTCGGCGGAGGCGAGCAGGAAGGTCGGGTTCGACTGACCGCCGCGGAACTGCAGCACCGTCAGCGGCCCGCGGAAGCCTTCGACGTTCGCCGCCATGTAGCGCTCCAGCGCGGCCGTGTCGAAGCGGTGCTTGTCCTGCACGGGCATCGTGCCCACGAATTGATCGCTCATGCCACTCATGCCTGGGGTGTCTCCGTGAAGCTTCGGAGAATACACCGCGGACCGCAGGGATCACCACGGGCCACGCATGCCCTCGCCCGCTGTTGCGGCCGGCGGACCGACCCCACTAGACTCCCCCGCTTCCAACGGAGGAAGACATCCCATGAAGAACTTTGCCGGCAAGGTCGCGGTGGTCACCGGAGGCGCCAGCGGGCTCGGGCTCGCGATGGCGCGCCGATTCGCACGCGAGGGCATGAAGATCGTGCTGGCCGACGTCCAGCAGGACGCCCTCGACCGCGCCACCGGCGAGTTCCGCGCCGCGGGGACGCCGGTCATCGGCGTGAAGGTCGACGTCTCGAAGGCCGACCAGGTCGAGGCCCTGAAGGACGCCACGCTCGCCGCGTTCGGCGCCGCGCACATCCTCTGCAACAACGCCGGCGTCGCCCCCGGCGGCCTCGCCTGGGAAAGCACCGCGGCCGACTGGGAATGGTGCATGGGCGTGAACGTCTACGGCGTCATCCACGGCCTGCGCAGCTTCGTGCCCGTGATGCTCGCGCAGGGCGACGAGTGCCACATCGTGAACACGGCGTCCGTCGCCGGCCTGCTCTCCCCGCCCGGCATGGCCATCTACTGCGTCTCGAAGCACGCGGTCGTCACGCTCACCGAATGCCTGCACCAGGACCTCGTGACCCGCACCGACAAGATCAAGGCCTCGGTGCTATGCCCGGCCTACGTGCCGACCGGCATCGCGGACTCGGAACGCAACCGCCCGGCAGAGCTTCGCAACGCGCCGAAGGAAATGACCCCCGAGGACATCGCGCGCGAACAGGCGCTGAAACACGCTGTGCAATCCGGCCGCATCGGCCCCGAACAGGTGGGCGACATGGTGTTCGAGGGGATCCGCGACGAGCGCTTCTACATCCTCACGCATGCGAAGATCAAGGCAGCGATCGAGACGCGGATGCAGGACATCCTGCTGGAGCGGGTGCCGACGGATACGTTCAAGCCGAGGAAGTCAAGCGACACATAAACACCGTGAGATTTCAAAGACCTGCGAACACTCTTCTCATCGAAGTCACACACTGAGTCACACATCCGAGGATTGTGAGATGACGCCTTGTGATTTCCCGCTATGGTTGGAACTGGTGAAGGCGCTTTCCGCACCGATCGTTGCGGGGATCATTGGCGTGGCCACGCTTGTGGTTTCGTTTGGCCAGAAGTCCATCTCAAGCGAACAGAAGCGCATCGCTCAGCAACAGAAAGACGTCGCGGAAGCCAAGCTCAAGTTGGAGTTGTTCGAGGAACGACTCGCGATCTTCTTGGCCACCTGGGAGGCAGCGTCCTCGCCATTGCAATCTAGCGAACCCCGGTTTGCACCGCCTCAGTTCACGAACCTCTTTCCCAAGGCCTCCTTCCTGTTTGGTGCGGAGGTCGAGAAATACATGAGGTTCGAGGTCGCGTCGCGAATGTCGACTCTCGCAACGATACGAATGAAGACCGCACAAAACAGCGGCATCGTTCCACCCGATGATCTTGTCGTCCTAGCCGAACTCGAAGGATGGTTCGTGGACGCAGCTACGTCGGGCGTTCGTGCGGTTTTCGCTCCGTACCTCGACATGTCCAAGTGGCGTTAAGTGCGCCTCGGAGTTTCCGAGACCGCAAGCGTCCTCGTACACATGCGCTTCGATGCCCCCGAAGCAACGGCGTTCGAACAACTCGATCGCTCCGCATTGCCTGACCCATTTGGGCTCCACCATGAGCAACCCGTCGTCCGCAGATCCATCGATAGATGACCCCCTGGCGAGAAACCTGTTGGACTGCCTCGACGCAGTCCGCGAATGCCTCGATCGCCGGCAGTTGCTTCCCGCCCTGATGCTCATCTACGCGCTGATCGACGCCATCGCATGGTCGGCTTCCGCGAAGCAGCGGAATACGACCGAAGCAACGTTCGTTGATTGGGTGGAACGGTGGCTCCTGCCAGACCTCCTCGCGGCAGGAATCGATGTTACTGGTCGTGACTTGTTCGCCGCGCGCTGCGGGGTCCTGCACCGAATGGCACCGGATTCGGACCTGGCCGCAAGGGGAGCAGCTCGCAAGATTGCCTACGCGTGGGGACATGGCCGCGTCGAGATCCTGCGCGACGCACTGCAGGAAGTTGGGGCGTCGAACGTGGTTGCCCTCCATGTTGAGGACCTGTTCAGTGCTTTGATCGCAGGAGTGCAACGATTCTCGGAGCACGCCGATACCGACCCCGATCTGAGCCGCCGGCTTCACGTGGCAACCAGCGCGCAGTTCGCGATCATTCCGACTGCGGATCCATCGGGCAATCCGCCAAATCAGGCCTGAGTCACCCAGCCCGCCTCGGGAAGCCGGCCTCCCATCCAAGGATGTCGTCCGCTCGCCACCGCGAGACGCGCGGCCCCAGGCGCACCGGCTCCGGAAACCGCCCTTGGGAGATCCAGAGATAGACGGACGAACGGGATATGCGCAGCCTCGTACAGACGTCTCGAAGATTGAGAAATCGTCCAACTGGTGGTGGCAGAGCGACCACGGTAGGGCGAGGCACCTCCAGGGGCAGACGTGCATCGCGTGCCGAGAGAACCAGGGCCCGCAATCGTCGAATCTCCAGTAGCGCCTCGCGCCGCTCAGCTATCAGTTGTCCGATCGTCCGATGTCCGGCGTCGATGGCCAGGTGTTCCATGATGTCGTCTTGCAAGGTAATCCTTGTTTGAGAGGGGATGCATGGACGCCTGGATCGGCAATCACTTGCCCATCGTTTGCCCCTCGGAGGGGCAAAACGCGTCAGACCTGGCAAGAGAATTTGTACAGCGATTCATGTCCCCCATTAGTGGGGAACCGCTAACCCATTGAATTTCCCACAACTGCGAGGCGGCCAATCCGAATCGATCGCCGTCATCTTTATGGAGTTGTCACTCGCGTGCCCCGCCCTGGTTTGCCGTTTCTTGCCCAGAGCCATGGAGCAGGTATTACATCGAGAACACCTTCTGCCTACACACACGGCTGTTGCGCAAGGTCGACGATTGGCTCAAGGGGCCAGCGGCAACCGTCCACCGGAAGCGCACTGGAGATGGTGCAGCAGCCGATGTCAGCCCAAGCACCTCGGCGTTGCAGTTGCGAAAGCTTTTGGCTAAAACGCTTGGCCTTGATTCGACGAGATGGGCGTACCCACGCCAGAAGCGCATAGATGTGATCGCACTGGCCCTCCAGCCCCCTCCTCGACGCGGGCTGGCTACCCCCTCCAAGTCCATTAGACTCGCGGGCAAGAGTTGCGGGAGATCATGAAAATGTCGGGATTCGTCTACATCCTCGAGAATCCATCCTTGCTGGGCATTGTGAAGATCGGCGCCTCCGAGAAGCACCCGCGGGCACGCGCCGACGAGTTGTTCTCTTCCGGCGTACCAACGCCCTTCGACGTCGTCTATTTCTGTTCAATACAGAAGCCGTTCGAGGTCGAAGCAACCGTACATGGCGCCCTCAACGAGCACAGAGTGCATGCTCAGCGGGAGTTCTTCCGAGTAGCTTCCGCGCAAGCAGCGAAAGCCATCGAGGAGGCCTGTACGTTGTGCGGGGCCGAGATCGAGGTTCGGTGGACGCGAGGAACAGAGTCCATCGCCCCGCTCCCACCAGTGATGGGCGGCACCTGTCCCAGTTGCGGCACGAAGTACTCCTATGTCAACACGTGCACTCGATGTGGCACCTCCCTGCGTTCCGGCCCGTCCAGCCAACCGCCGGGGCATGCCACATCCGCACCACACGGTGACGTCACGCCGGCGGCTTGGCCGTTCAATGCTGTGAAGCGGCCGTAGCTGCACATGGCAGTGATCGGTGACGGGACTTCCGACACGGGCGACCACAACAAGCCTGACCGGCACAAGGAATCGGCGAGAATCGAACGCCTAGAGAGGAACACATGATCACCGGCGACATCAAGAACAAGATCGACACCATCTGGAATGCATTCTGGTCGGGTGGCATCTCCAATCCGCTGGAGGTCATCGAACAGATCACCTACCTGTTATTCATCCGAAGACTGGACGACCTGCACACGCTGGAAGAGAACAAAGCCGCACGCTTGGGACGGCCGATGGAGCGGCGCACGTTCCCTGAAGGAACTGATCCCAAGGGCCGCGACTACAACTCGCTGCGCTGGTCGCGGTTCAAGAACTTTGCGCCGGCTGAGATGTTCACGGTGGTCGACGATCATGTCTTTCCCTTCCTTCGGACATTGGGCGGAGAGGGTTCGACCTACGCCAAGCACATGGAGGGCGCACGATTCACTATCCCCACCGCTGCATTGCTTTCGAAGGTCGTAGACCTGCTCGACGCAGTGCCGATGGAAGACCGCGACACCAAGGGCGACGTCTACGAGTACATGCTCGGCAAGATTGCCAGCGCCGGCCAGAATGGCCAGTTCCGCACGCCACGCCACATCATCCGCCTGATGGTGGAGCTGACCGCGCCAGAGCCAACCGACGTGATCTGCGACCCGGCCTGCGGGACTGGCGGCTTTTTGGTGACGGCCGGCGAGGTGCTACGCGAGCGCCACCCGAACATTCTGCACGACGCGAAGCTGCGCGAGCACTTCCACCACCGCATGTTTCACGGCTTCGACTTCGACAACACCATGCTGCGCATCGGCAGCATGAACATGCTGCTGCACGGCGTGGAGAACCCCGACATCCGCTACCGCGACTCGCTGGCGCAGGACCACGCTGGGGAGGAAGAGAAGTACACACTGGTTCTGGCAAATCCGCCCTTCGCCGGTAGCTTGGACTACGAGAACACGGCCAAGGACCTACTGCAGATCGTCAAGACCAAGAAGACGGAGCTGCTGTTCCTCGCGCTCTTCCTGCGCCTGCTCAAGCCGGGCGGCCGCGCCGCGGTGATCGTGCCCGACGGCGTGCTGTTCGGCTCCAGCACTGCGCACAAGGAACTGCGCCGAATGCTGGTCGAAGACCAGAAGCTCGACGCGGTGGTCAAGCTACCCGGTGGCGTGTTCAGGCCCTACGCCGGCGTGTCCACCGCGATCCTGCTATTCACCAAGACCAACTCCGGCGGCACCGACCAGGTGTGGTTCTACGACGTCGAGGCCGACGGTTGGAGCCTCGACGACAAGCGGACGGCGTTGTTACCGGACGACAGACTTGGCCCCGTGCCGCGCACTGCTCTCAGCGTGGACGATCACGCCAAGAACAACCTACCCGACGTGATAGCGCGCTGGGCCGGGCGTAACAGCGCCGAGCGCGAACGCCCGCGCACTGCGCAGAGCTTCTGCGTGCCAAGGGACGACATTGCTGCACAGGGTTACGATCTCTCACTCAACCGCTACAAGGAAGTGGTGCACGAGGCGGTCGAGCACCGCCCGCCAAAGGAGATCCTCGCCGACCTTGCGAAGCTGGAGGAGGAGATCCAGCGGGGGATGAAGGAACTGGAGGGTATGCTCCAGTGACTTGGCCAACTGAACGGCTTGCAGGTCACTGCGAAGTGATTACCAAGGGTACTACGCCGACCACTCTCGGACACGAGTTCACCGAGTCCGGAGTTCCTTTTCTCCGAGTTCAGAATATCGGTGGCGGTACCGTCACGCTTGATCAGAACACGCTATTCATTGACGAGAGCACGCATCGGATACTAGAACGTTCGCAAATTTGTCCCGGCGATGTACTTGTCTCAATTGCCGGTACTATCGGTAGAGTTGGCGTCGTCCCAGAAGATGTACCTCCGCTGAATTGCAACCAAGCGGTCGCGATAGTTCGGCCAAAGAAGGATATTCATCGCCCCTTCCTTCGACACTGGCTGGAGAGTTTCGCGGCGCAAGCTCAGATGCGCGGCGCTACGGTCACCGGGACGATCTCAAATTTGAGCCTCGCTCAACTCGGTAATCTCAAGGTCCCGCTACCACCCCTCCCCGAGCAGCGGCGGATCGCGGAGATCCTGGACAAAGCGGACGCCCTGCGGGTCAAGCGCCGCGCCGCCCTCGCCCAGCTCGACACCCTCGCCAAATCAATATTCTTCGAGATTTTTGGTGAGAAGTTGGGCGCGCCGGCCGTCGACACGAAGCCGCACTACGCAAGTGTCCCGCGAGGATGCTCATGGATACTGCTCACCGATGTGGCTCGCCTCGCGACTGGACACACTCCGGATCGTGAACGAGCTGAGTACTGGAATGGCGACATCCCGTGGATCAGTCTCACCGACATTCGTTCGCTCGACGGTACCGAAGCGACGAGCACCCTGCAGAACATTACGCCGCTCGGCATTCAGAATTCGTCGTCGGTGCTGTTGCCAAAGGGAACGGTGTGCTTTTCGCGAACTGCATCTGTTGGCTTCGCGACTGTGATGGGCCGCGAGATGGCGACATCCCAAGACTTCATGAATTGGGTGTGTGGGCCGTTGCTTGATCCGACCTATCTCATGTGGGCACTCATCACCTCGCGGCAGCGTTTGCTATCGCTGGCTCCAGGGTCCACGCATCGGACGATCTATATGCGTGTCGTCGAGCAGTTCCGCGTTTTGCTACCACCTATCGAATCGCAACTCCGCTTTGTCCGGCGTGTGGCGAGAATCAACGAGGTGAAGAAGTCGATGCGTGCTTCGGTAGCCGAATTGGACTGCCTTTTCGCCTCACTCCAGCAGTGCGCTTTCTTGGGAGAGCTGTAGCGTGCGCGGCGAGTTCATCGGCGTGTGGTCCGAGACCTGGCGCGAGATCTGGCTGCCGCTGATCGACCATGAAGGCGTCCCTGAGGACATCTTCTGCGAGCTGTACCGCGAGTTGGCCAAAGGACTGAAGATCCAGCCGTCGATCGAAGCTCTGGCGGACATCATCGACAACCGCATGCAGAGCAGTGAGGCGTTTGAGAAGACGGGGACGAGCGACTTTGCCGGCGAGCGCGCGCTCGTGGCGTTCCTCGAAGCGGCTCACTCCGCACTCGACGAATTCGCTGGCGACGAGCTTTCCAATCGCTACTTCTACCTGCTCGCGGCTTTCGTCGATAAGTTTAGCCTGCGCTACGACCTGCGCCGCCCGTGCACCCTGTGCCCGACACTCCCTGGGATTTTCGCGAGCCTGGTGCGCGACATGCGCGTGCTGACCGGCCAGGATGCCCACCTAGACGCGTTGATGAAGGACTTTGACAACGCGGTGCGCGATCTGCGCCACGACTGCGCCGACGGGCGTATCAAGACCTGCATCCAGAAGCAGGTGAACCTGCTGGAGGCCATCGGACGAACAGCACCGGGGGTGACCGGCACAACGCTCGGGGCCATCTGCAATCAGGTCGGCACTTGGCCACATGAAAAGCTCAGGGAGGCAATGAAGAACCTCTACGGCTTCGCGTCTGACTACCCTGGCATCCGTCACGGCGGCACGCCGGCCAATGCACTTCGCGCTGTGGACATGCGCGACATGGTGGCCATGTCCATCTTGCTTGCCGGGTTCACCCCTTACCTCAGTAGCGCACTCGACGCCGATATCGTGTATCGAGGAGCCTGAAGGAATCCCCTTGCTGCCCATCATTCACGCCCAGATTCCAGACGGTATGGCCGCATGACTGGACTGCTGCATGAAGTGCGGTTTGGTGGTGGCATTCTCCAGCGAGGTTTCTGGCTGTATGTCTGGGAAATCAAGCCGCCTGACGGAGCGGCACGCTACTACGTGGGTCGCACTGGAGACAGCTCATCCACAAATGCGCAGTCACCGTTCAACCGCATGGGTCAGCACCTAGGATTCTCCAAGAACAGCAACATGCTACGTCGGTACCTGACAGCGCATGGCATTGACCCTGCCCTGTGTGAATTCCGCCTCGTTGCGCTGGGCCCGATCGAGGATGAGTCGCTGACTCATGGTCGGCAACAACACGACGAGCGCCGCGACGTGGTGGCTGCGATGGAGAAGGCGCTTGCAGAAGCAATGACTGCCGCTGGGTATGTTCTCCTGAATACAGTGAAGTCGCGCAAGCGACTGGATCAGGTGCGGTTCTCGGCGGTGAGGGCTGCGTTCGCGAAGGCGTTTCCCGTGATGCAGGGAGGATCGCAGGGATGAAGGCTACCGAGGCAAAGCTGCTCGACTTCCTGAAGAAGTCGCCGCAGTTCGTGATTCCGATCTATCAGCGCACCTACTCGTGGATGGAGAAGGAGTGCCGCCAACTGTGGGACGACATCGTTCGCACGGGCAGCAACGATGCTGTATCGGCCCACTTCGTCGGATCGATCGTCTACATCGAGAAAGGTCTCTATCAGGTGACGGGCCATAAGCCACTGATGGTGATCGACGGCCAGCAACGCCTGACCACGGTAACGTTGCTCATCACGGCGCTCGCCAATGCTCTGGGAGAAACCGAACCCATCGACGGGTTCTCGGCACGCAAGCTTCGGAATTACTACCTACTCAATCCGGAAGAGGAAGGAGAGCGCCGATTCAAGCTGCTTCTATCGCAGACTGACAAGGCGTCCCTCACAGCGATCGTGGGAGGTAGCGATGTACCGAAACATTCCTCCATCCGAGTCGTTCAGAACTTCAAGCTATTCGAATCGTTGGTAGCCGAGCGCAGCGGCGAGCTCGCCAGCGTGTGCAAGGGGCTGGCGAAGCTCCTGGTGGTAGACATTGCGCTCAGCCGCGATCAGGACAACCCGCAACTGATTTTCGAGAGCATGAACTCAACCGGTCGCGAGTTGAGCCAGGCCGACCTGATTCGCAACTTCATCCTGATGGGCCTCGAACAGGAATTGCAGACGCAGCTCTACGAGCAGTTCTGGCGCCCCATGGAGGTCGAGTTTGGACAAGAGGCGTACAGCACGCAGTTCGATGCATTCATCCGACACTACCTGACAGTGAAGACGGGCGATATCCCGCGCATCGACGAGGTCTACGAGGCATTCAAGGTTCATGCACGCAGCCCAGAAGTCGCCGCGGCTGGTGTCGAAGCCTTGGTCAGGGACATCCGCAACTTCGCCCGCTACTTTTGCGCCATCGCGCTTGGCGCGGAAGCGGACGCAGAACTCAAGCTGGCCTTCCACGACCTCCGTGAGTTGAAGGTGGATGTGGCCTACCCGTTTCTGTTGGAGTTGTACGCCGACCACAGGGACGGCCATCTGAACCGGAACGATCTGCGCGAGGCCGTGCGGTTGGCCGAGTCGTACGTCTTTCGCCGGACGGTGTGTGCCATTCCCACAAACTCCCTCAACAAGACGTTCGCGACGTTCACGAAAGCGCTGAAGAAGGACAGGTATCTGGAAAGCATCCAGGTTCACTTCCTTACGTTGCCTTCCTACCGACGTTTTCCCACCGACGAAGAGTTTCAGCGCGACTTGCAGAGCCGCGACCTCTACAACTTCGGCGCGCGACGCACCTACTGGCTGCGGCGGTTGGAGAACCACGACCGCAAGGAGCGCGTTCCGGTCGACGAGTACACGATCGAGCATATCCTGCCGCAGAACCAGAACCTGGCACCTGAGTGGCGCGCAGCACTGGGCGCTGAATGGAAGCAGATTCAACAGAGGTGGCTGCATACGCTCGGCAACCTCACGTTGACAGCCTACAACTCGAAATACAGCGACTTGCCCTTCGCGCAGAAGCGCGACATGCCTGAGGTAGGGCTTCGATACAGCCCACTGCGCCTGAATGCTGGACTGGGGCACGTAGTGGATTGGAACGAGGAAGCTATCCGACATCGCGCCACCCGACTTGCAGCGAAAGCGACTGAGGTGTGGGCAGCACCGCGCGTGGAAGCAGACATACTCGCCGCGTACCGCCCGAGGGCGGTGGCTGAGGTCACCTATACGATCGACGACCACCCGTATCTCGCGGCTCCACCGATGCGCCCCTTGTTTGACGCATTCCGGAAGGAAGTGTTGGCGCTGGATCCCTGCGTAGCCGAGGAGTTCCTCAAGCTGTACGTCGCCTACAAGGCGGAGACGAACTTCGTGGACGTGGTACCGCAAGCACGGCGGTTGCGCTTGACGCTGAACATGCCGTTTGGGGAGATCGAAGACGTTAGGCACATCTGCAAGGACGTGTCCAACCTAGGTCGCTGGGGCAACGGTGACGTCGAGGTGGGTCTATCGACCCTGGACGAACTGCCGTACGTGATTGGCCTGGTTAGGCAGTCGTTCGAGCGCCAGATGGGCGGAGGTCAGGCATGAGCAACTTCGCCTTCCTGAAGACTGAATGGCCAGCCGTCTTCGAAGCAGCGGAACGCGCCGCTGCTTCAGCGCATCCCGATCCGCGGACGGCCTGCTTCTATGCGCGGCGCGCGCTCGAACTTGCCGTTGTCTGGGCGTTCAAGTACGACCCTGCCCTGAAGCTCCCCTACCAGGACAACCTGTCGGCGTTGATCCACGAGCCGACTTTCAAGGAAGCAGCCGGGGACGCAGTGTTCAGTAAGGCACGAGTGATCGTGACGTTGGGCAATCAGGCAGTCCACAGCCATCGTCCGGTCGCTACCACCGACTCCGTGGTGGCGGTACGCGAACTCTTTCATGTCGCCTACTGGCTGGCTCGCACATACGGCCGCGTCGGTCGCCCGGCCCCGGGGCTTCGCTTTGATGCGGCGGCGCTACCGCGCCCGGGCCCAGCGACGACGCAGACCGCAGAACAGCTTCAGGCACTGGAAGCGCAGCTACGTGAGCGCGACGAGAGGCTGGCCATGGTTTTGGCCGATAGGGCGAATCTCGACGAGGAGCTTTCGCGCCTCCGTGCCGAAGTTGCAGAAGCCAAGAAGTCCGCAGCGGCACACGTCGACACACACGACTACTCAGAAGCCGAGACTCGTGATTACTTCATCGACCTCCTCCTCAAGGAGGCCGGCTGGCCGCTCGACCAGCCCCGTGACCGAGAGTTCGAGATACGGGGAATGCCGAACCAGAAGGAAACCGGCTTCGTAGACTATGTTCTGTGGGGCGACGATGGGCTCCCGCTCGGACTAGTAGAGGCCAAGCGAACGCGTCGCGATCCTCGGGTTGGGCAGCAGCAAGCAAAGCTCTACGCAGACTGCCTGGAGAAGCAGTTTGGCCAGCGCCCGCTGATCTTCTATTCGAACGGCTATGAACACTGGATTTGGGATGACGCCAGCTACCCTCCCCGGCCAGTTCAGGGCTTCCTGAAGAAGGTAGAGCTAGAGTTGGCCATTCAGCGCCGAAAGTCCCGCCGACCGCTCGCGACGGCAGAGATCGACCCGGCGATTGTCGAACGCTACTACCAGACTCGGGCAATCCGACGGATCGGGGAGAGCTTCGAGCGCGACCACGATCGTAAAGCGCTGGTGGTGATGGCGACAGGCGCCGGCAAGACGCGAACAGTAATCGCACTTTGCGACATGCTTATCCGCAGCAACTGGGCGAAGCGGGTGCTGTTTCTCGCAGACCGGGTGGCGCTCGTGAACCAAGCAGTGAATGCCTTCAAACGTCACCTACCCGATGCATCCCCGGTAAACCTGGTGACCGAGAAGGACGGCGACGGGCGAGTCTTCGTGTCGACGTATCCGACGATGATGGGGTTGATCGACGAGACGCGAGAAGGGCAGCGTCGATTCGGCGTTGGGCATTTCGACCTGGTAGTGATCGACGAGGCCCACCGTTCCGTCTTCCAGAAGTACCGGGCGATCTTTCAGTATTTCGACTCGCTTCTGGTGGGTCTGACTGCCACACCAAGAGACGAAGTCGATCGGAACACCTACAGCCTCTTCGAACTGGAAGACGGGGTACCGACAGACGCATATTCACTGGAGGAGGCGGTCCAGGACGGCTTCTTGGTACCAGCCAAAGCAGTCTCGGTCCCGCTCAAGTTTCAGCGAGAGGGCATCAAGTACGCGGAGCTCTCCGACGACGAGCGCGAGCAGTGGGACGAGCTCGAATGGGATGACCAAGGTGGCGCACCGGCCCGTGTTGAGGCCGAAGCCGTCAACAAGTGGCTGTTCAACAAGGACACCGTTGACAAGGTGCTTGAGCACCTGATGACTCGTGGCATCAAGGTGGCCGGCGGAGACCGACTGGGCAAGACAATCCTGTTTGCCAAGAATCAGGCGCACGCTGAGTTCATTGCCGAGCGCTTCAATGCCAACTACCCGCACTTCAAGGGAGAGTTCGCGCGAGTCGTCACCTTCAAGACCGAGTATGCGCAGAGCCTGATCGACAGCTTCTCGAACAAAGAAAGATTCCCGCACATCGCGATCTCCGTGGACATGCTCGACACTGGCATCGATGTGCCGGAGGTCGTGAACCTCGTGTTCTTCAAACTCGTGCGTTCGAAGACGAAGTTTTGGCAAATGGTAGGTCGCGGAACACGCCTCTGCCCCGATTTGTTTGCGCCGGCGGAGGACAAGAATGTGTTCTATCTCTTCGACTACTGCCAGAACTTGGAATTCTTCAGCCAGAACCTGGCCACCACCGAGGGCTCGCTGGGTGAATCCCTTGGGAAGCGGTTGTTCAAGTCTCGCCTGGAACTGATCGGGGAACTTGACCATCGCATGGAGGGGGAACTTGTTGCTCATGAGGCGGCACCGCCCCGCTACGGTCACCCTGCCACCGAGCGAGAGGTCCGGGCTGACTTGGCGACACTGCTCCATCGCGAGGTGTCCGCGATGAGTGTTGAGAACTTCGTCGTGCGGCCGCACCGGCGCATTGTGGAGAAGTACGCCGCTGCAGACGTGTGGGTCAAGCTGCCAACCGACGCGCTATCGGAACTCGCCCATGAAGTGGCAGGACTCCCATCCAGCATCGAACCTGAAGGCGAAGAAGCAAAACGGTTTGACCTGCTGGTGCTGAACCTACAACTAGCCCAGTTGCGTGCGGAACCCGGGTTCTCTCGTTTGCGCGACCAAGTCAAATCGATCGCCGGGCTACTGGAAGAGAAGTCAGCAATTCCGGCGGTGCGTGACCACATGTCGTTGATTCAAGATCTCCAGACCGATGACTGGTGGCAGGACGTCACCATTCCAATGCTGGAAGCCGTTCGCCGTCGATTGCGCGATCTGGTAAAGCTGATCGACAAGGTGGCCCGGAGGCCGATCTACACAGATTTTCTCGATGCGATGGGCGATGAAATCGACATCGAGCTGCCAGGATTCACCTCACCGCAAGGCTTCGAGAAGTTCCGCGCGAAGGCCCGGGCGTTCTTGAGAGCACACCTGGCTCACATTGCTGTTCACAAGCTTCGGATGAACAAGCCGCTCACTGCGTCTGACCTTGCAGAGCTCGAGCGGATGCTTGCCGAGAGCAAGCTCGGCGATCCCGACGACTTAGCCCGCGCGAAGGAAGAGAGCAACGGGCTGGGACTGTTTGTGCGATCGCTGGTCGGGATGGATCGAGAAGCTGCGAAGGGAGCCTTCGCAGGCTTCCTGAGCGGCAAGACCTTGGGCAGCAGTCAGATTGAGTTCATCAATCTGATCATCAACCACCTCACCGAACATGGTTCGATGGATGCGGCACTCCTGTACGAGTCCCCATTCACCGACGTGACCCCACAAGGTCCGGACGGGATCTTCGCATCAGAGCAAGTGGATCAACTGGTGGCTCTTCTGGCAACCGTCGCCACGTCGGCGAGAGTGGCTTAGCGGTGATGGCATTGACGTAGTTGGTTGGGGGCCTCGGTAGATGGCATTGCAGCGCAAGCTGAGAATGCTGCGGCTGTAGGCCAAGAGGACGATCTTCAGCAGCGCACCGGGGTGGTACGCGGAAGCGCCAGTGAGGTCGTCTTTCACGGCCGCGCACAACGACGAGAGTTCAAGTTCGTCGTCGATTAGCAAATGAAGTCGTGATGGGGGTGACCGAACTGGACGACGATGAAACCTCAGACAAGCGCATCTGCCACGCGTGTATCGGAGACGCCTACCTGTCGGCGGACGTCAAGGAGTCTGGCGTTTCCAGCCTGTGCGCATACTGTGGTGTGACTCGTCAGTCCCTAGCGATCCAGGAATTCGCCGATCGGATCGAGACCGCCTTCGCCGAACACTTCACGCGCACCGCTTTTGGACCTGACTCGCTCTACGAACGGATGCAGGCTGACGGGGAATCGAGCTATCCCTGGAATCGTGACGGCGCGCCCGTATTGGAGGCAATTCAGGAAGCAGCCGGAATCCATGAGGAACCAGCAGGAGATGTGTTGGATATCCTTCACGGCCGCCACGGCGACTTCGACAAGGACGCCTTGCTCGAAGAGTCCGAATTTGACCCAACCTCCTACTACAAGGAGAAAGGACCGGACGATCAAGCCTGGCATGAAGAGTGGAACAGATTCGAACAATCGCTCAAGACCGAAGCTCGCTTCTTCAGCCAAGCAGCAGCCGAGCACCTTGCCGCAGTCTTCGGCGGCATCAATCAACTCACAACACACAGTGGCCGGCCGCTGGTGGTTTCCGCTGGCCCGCAGACCGCACTCGATCACCTCTATCGAGCGCGCGTCTTCCAGGCCGAGGGCCCGTTGAAGGAGGCGATCGGCCGACCCGACCTGCACCTGGGCTCACCGCCACCGCCCGCAGCTCGCGCGGGACGTATGAACGCCCTGGGCATCGCGGTCTTCTATGGCGCCACCCGTGCGCTAGTGGCGATTGCGGAGGTACGCCCACCGGTAGGCAGCCGTGTCGTTGTCGCGAAGTTCGTGATCGGCCGCCCGCTCCACCTGCTGGATTTAACAGCCCTGGAGGATGTGCACGATCCCGGAAGTTTGTTTGATCCGACCCTCAAGCGACGGCTGGAGCGAGCAGCGTTCCTGCGAACACTTGGCGGGCGCATGGCCCGACCGGTGATGCCTGACGATGAAGCGTTCGAGTACCTGCCGACTCAAGCTGTCGCCGACTTCTTGGCGACGATGAACGAGCCCCGCCTCGACGGCATCATTTTCCCGTCACCGCAGACGAAGGATGGGCGCAATGTAGTGCTCTTCCATCACTCAGCCCGGGTTGACACTCTGAATCTGCCGAAGGGAACGCGGATCGAGGTGGATACGGGCTATTGGACCGAGGATGGCTGGGAAGCCGCGTACTCAGTCAGCGAGCGGGTGCCGCCCGGCGCAGTGCCGGAGCCGAGGCCTATTGACCTCGACGATGGATACCGTTGGGTTCTCCTTGAAGACATTCCGGATCAACCAAACTGGCCGGCCCAACCAAACTGGAAGGCTGATTTCCGCACACCGGCGCTCCAGGTCGACACCCAGTCGCTGACGGTGCACGAGGTGAATGCGGTCGATGTGACGACTACCCCCCACCTCGTCGACCGCGATCGGAGTGAACGGCACAAGTCTCGATACTGACGTCCACACTGACTCGGCGGTGAGCGCGCTAAGGCAAGGCTGTTGGTTCCGAGAAGCGTAGCTTTTCGGCGGTCCGCTCGAAGCGCGGAATGGCCGCTCCGCTCAATACATCAGCCCGGTCACTTGTCTTGCCAGTCCTCAGGAACTAGCGCAGGCGGCTTTGTCCAAGGCTGTTCGACCAGCGCATCTTGGAACCACTGCTCGCGAAGGTTCGCGTGCTCAGTGATGATTAGCTGGAACCCCGGGACGCCCACTTGGGTGAATTCAAGCAGCAGTTCGAACAGCCGGCGCACCGCATTAAGGTCAGCGTCGGCCTCGGTCCTTTGCACCGAACCACCGGCATCCTTGTACACCTGCTCCGACGGGAAGTAGACCTGGGTGGGTTGGTCGATCAGCAGGAAGCGTGGGATTGGGCGTTTGTTCTGGGCCGCGAACAGGTGCAGGGCGAGCAATGCCGACAAATGGTAGGCCAAATGATTCTCTCCCCCCCCAGTTCGACCCATTGGAACCGGACGTTCGGGTCGATCGAAGATGATCGTCAACTGCGGAAGGTTAAGCCTCGCCGGGAAGGCGCCGAACTCCGCGCCGAACTTCTGAATGTACCGCGTCATCTGAGCGGAGATGTTGTTGAGGATCGATGCCAAGCGTTCGTTGCTGTCGTCGGCGCCTATCTGGTCCTCAAGCTGCTTCACCTTGTTGGTGAGACGCCGATTCTCCGCTTCCAGCATCGCAAGATCCTCATTCGGGAGAAGCGTTTCCAGGAACAAGCTGATTCGGCCAACCACGCGCGCAGCAGCGTTGTTGCGAGATCCCATCTGGGCAATGACCTCGTTGGCCGAGATCGCCGCAACTAGCTCCGCTTCCGTCTGCGAAATGGCACCTGCGATCTCGTCCACCTTGCTGGCCAGTTCGGTGAGATAGGCTTCGAGCTTTGGGCGTTGGCCAGTCGCGATGCGTAATTCCTTGTCGAGCAATTCCAACTCGGAGAGCAGGACGGTGGCGATGGGGGATTCCAGCGCAAGGTTCCGCTCGCTGAATGGCCATTGCCACTCGCCGGTGTCAGGGTTCCTCGGCAGCGCCTTAATCGAAGCCAGCCGATCCACTTGTTCGGCGGCCTCGCTCTCGTAGCCGCCCGACCGCTTGGCGAACTGCCGCGCGGAGTCGATCCTGGTCTGTGCGTCGCGGCGTTCCTGGCGCAACTTGCTTAGCTCCTCCTCGAGACGCGAAATCCGGCTACCGTCGTCACCGGGTACCGCTTCGGGCTTCCACGACAATGCCGAACTCAATGCGTTGATGATCGCGTCGGCATTGCGGCTCTCCTCGGGGCTGCCGATCAAACCGACCGCCCTGGCTTCCGAGTAGAGGCCAACGGCCTTCTCGTACAGCGTATCGACAGCATTGCGCGCTTGTTCCAGACGCTTGGTGCTGATCCTCAAATCCCGCTGCGCAGTGCGCAGCTTGGATTCCAGTTCGTAACGGTCCTGTGAGGAGACGCCGAGAAAGATTGGCAGCGTGTCGCGGATCGTCTGCGGCTGAAACTGCTCGTTCTGCCGGTAGAAGAGCTGGTCCTTGTTGGCGACCAGCCCCTGCTTCTGGAACAGATAGTAGAACGTGTGCTTGACGTTCGCATCGAAGCTGTCACGACTGTGCTCCAGTGCGACATCGGTACGGTTCTCGGGAATGCCCAGCAGGCGAGACAGCAGTTCCACGATGCTATCGTCGTCGGTGTTGATCACCAAGTCGTTGAACTCGGGTGCCGGCAACTGAGTGCCCCGTCGTAGCATCGCAGTGCTACAACTGGCGCCACCACCGGGCGGAGTCGGCTTCGCGACCAGCACCTGTTCGCTCTCGAACTGGTAGATGACTGCGAACCACGCCACCTTGTCGCGGATGACTCCTTCGGGGACATTGAACGAAGAACGCCCCATGCAGTACTCGACGATTTCAGAAAGCGCGGACTTGCCGGTGGAGGAGCGGCCAGTGATGATGTTGAGCCCATCCACCTTAAATCGGAGATCCCGGCGCTCACCGCCGTGGCTGTAGAGATGGATGGAGCTGATCTTCATGGACGAATCCCGAATGTTGTGTAAATGGTCACCCGGTCGGCGATTCGCGCGAATTCCCTTCCGACGATGCGCGCCACTTTCTGGCAGGAGACGGTCTCGTCGGTTCCTGTGACGGCCTTACGCACCTTGTTGGGCACGGTCTGGACGCGACCGTCATCAGCAATGGCGATGCAGCCCCTTTCCATCAGCAGGCCGAACCCCTCGAAGGAATAGGGGCGCATCTGTGTGACTCGATTGGCGAATCCCACCATGACCTGCGGGTTGTTCTCCGCGGTCTTGAGCAGGTAGCTGCGCGGACTGCTGGCGATCACCTCGCGCGAGTCCTTGTGTAGACACAGAGGCAGCACCAGCAGCGACAGCGAGAAGGGCATGCCGCGGACATCCTCTTCCTGGTAGCTGTCCAGGGCGCGGAACAGGATTAGGCCGCAGAAGGCAGGGTTGAACAGGTTCCGAATTTCGAAGGGGCGCTGGTCCCAGCGTTTCACGCGCTCACCCCCAGCAACTCGCTGAGTCGGTCAAGGAATCTGGGATGCCAATAGACCCTGGGTTCGGGCGTGGTGTCCGCCAGGATGTGGAAGCTGCCGCGAAGAACATAGGGCTCGGTCACACGTGCGCGAATGCGGAGAGATTCGATCCTTCCGGTCTCGAACTCTGCCCATTCGTAGAGGGTAGCACCAGCTTCGCGAAGGGCATCCTCAGTACTATCGTCTTTCAGCTTCTCGAATGCGACATCCTTATAGCGGTTCCACTCGTCGCTGAGACGATCTTCGTATTCCTCGACTTCTCCCGAAACCAGCAGGTTCTCACGCGCCCAAGCCGATCGCTGCTCAAACGCCCGGTAGTAGTCCAGGATCGCGCTCCTGATCCGGTTGGAAGAAATGCCGATCTCTCGCAGTTGCGCCACAAACAGGCGCGGATCGGATCCAGTGTCGATCTCTTCGTCGGGCACCTTTCCGCGGAAGGTGATGGGGAGGTTGTCCGCCTTGTACTCCTCGGCGAAGCTAGACAGCTTGTCTGAGACTTCGTAGCCAAAGATTCCATCTGTCCTGTCGCCAGTCAAATGCTTAATCACGGAGTCAGTCCACCAGCCTTCAAGTCGCTCGAAGACGCCCTCACGGTGTTCACGGCGGATACTTCGCATGTGTTTGTCCCTGATGATCGCCGGGATGTCGCCGATGCGGGGGCTACCATCAAGGATCAATATGCGTTCGAGAAAATCCTGCTTTTCGGGATCGCTCAGTTTGTTGAACTCATTGGCGATCGGGCCGATGAGCTGAGACTTCGAGTTGGCGAGCGCGGCAGTGGCTAACTCGGTCAGCGTCGCAGCATCTCCGGTAGGAACCGGCTGGTTGGGAAGAAAGCGTGTGAGAAACGAGTCGGCCGATACCGTGCCAGTGGTGAACAACAAGAACCGCAAGTTCGATGTGGCACGGCCACCGCGTTTGTAGCGCACCAACCAAATGTTGACGGACTTCCAGAAGTCAGTAGACAGGTCGGTCAATCTGTCCCCTTCCGCCTTGTGCTTCAGCGAGGCCAGGGACTTGTGTCCACCACTGTCGACAAAATCTAAGTCATCGTCCTTCTCAAGGAGGACGGCCGTGTCCTCGGGCAACTGCAACAGATGGAGCAGCGCGAGACGCGCCTGGTAGATGTATCCCAGACCCTGTTCGCCTGCTGAGTACTTGTCAGTGTTCGGGGCTTTCATCGGTCGAATCGCTACCTAGTCAAGGTTGACAGTGGGCTCACGGCTACTCCGATAAATCTCCGAGGATTCCCTCCCCTATAGCCTCTTCCCTCACGGCGTCGCCAACGCGGCCTTCCTGCGGCATAACGAAGTTGTCGAAAAAGTCCGCCCGGTCGCATGCACCGATGGTAACGCCACATGCCGAAGCACTACGCCTCAGTACACGCACCTCCACACTGCCTCGTCCGGTGGATACGACCGCATCACCCCTTCGGCACCTTCTCTCGCACGGCCATGGCTCGTAGGGTGGCACCGCATCGTCATCACGTGCTGGATTCCTGCACGCGCCCGTCCGAATTGAAGACGCTCCGGATGTCGGAATGGACGATCACAGCCAGTTGCGTCAAAACGTCTTCGGTCCGGAGGCGAGCCGCATGGGCAACCGCGACCTGTCGGCCTCGCGGCGCGGAAATCACCGAAGGATGCCAGGGAAGGTTGTAACCGATTCGCTTGACCGCACGGCCGCAGTAGCCGGCGACGACGGCTGCCTTGGCGGCGTGCTGCGTCTCGACGTAGCCGTCGACGGACAGGACGATGCGGTGTTGCCTGGCGGTCATGGTCGTGGTCCCAGGACGGCAGCAATGGGCGGCGGACGGCTCGCGGATTGAGGTATCCGAAGAGGCGGCCTTCGCAGAGTTTCCGGTTGCCTCCCGGGGAGTCTCTCCAGCGGCGCGGTCAGATCCCAGTACTCGATCATGCTCCCGCCCCGTCGTCGGATCACCAGCATCATCGCTGCTCTTAATCGCATTCACGTGTATGCAGCACACGTGCGCGCAGTTACCCAGCTTCGAGGCTGTGAACGGTGGCGGTCGTGCGTCGATGCTCCAGCGCGCCACAGCCTCACGCACCTACCCCTCGATCTCGCGGTACTGCCCGGCGATTCGCTCGTACCGCACCTCAACCAGGCCTGGGTGCCCACACCACTTCGACCGCACTTTCTGCACGTGGATCTCGACCGTGGACGACTCCATGTCCGGTCGATGGACGGTCAGGCAGGCGTCAGCCTTGTTCCAGAAATGCGCACTTCCGCTGATGTCTCCCGGTGTAGGTACCGGTCGCTTACCGTCTCGATCGCGCTGCAGCTTTGCCGGGTGGGCAATCAACCAGATGTGGCAGTTCTTCGTCCGCGCGAACCTGCGAACGAAGGACAGCACCTCGCTCGTGTACTCGGTTTCGCTCTGGTGCCGTGCGCGCAGGTGCTCGAACTCGTTCCACGGATCAAGGACGATGCCGACGGACTTGCCAGGGTGACGCTCACACCAGAACCACGCCTCCAAAAGAACAGCCTCGACGCTGTTCGGCTGCGTCTGGGTCTGACGGATGAAGCCGAACCGTGTATCTAACCAACGCACGGCGTCGTCCAATTCCTCCGGCGTCATGCGCTCGCTCGGGCCACGGTCGAAGGGCTTGCCCAGAAGCTTCTCGGCCAGCTTCACCACGTGCGTGGAATGCGGGAAGTTCTCCGGGCTGTAGTAGCAGATGCGCCAGTCGTGGAGCTTCGCGAGATTCAGGGCAATCTGATCAACCAGTTCCGACTTCCCGCTACCTGGGTAGCCGGTGACGACGGTGAACTGCCCCGGTGCGGGCCGGTAGTGCCGATCAAGAGAGCCCAGGCCCGTGCCCGGCGACACCGGTCGCCCGTTGTCGTAGAGGTCATGGAGTTCGCCCAGCAGCGCCGCGGGGCGCACGGTGCGGCGCAGATACTCGTCCATCTCAAGATCAACCTGGGCGTTGTCGATGGCCCGCTGCTCCGGGCCGGAGATCTCGGCGGGTGTGGTCATACGGCGAGAGTCCTCGTGGGGATAGATGGCGAGGATCGGCGGGCTTCCTGCCTCCGCACCCAGATGCGAAACGTGGCGCTCCAATCAGCCTTCACGCCCTTGCTTCCGGAGACCGCTGCCCAGTAGTCCCGGAACATGTCGACCACCAACGAGATGTCCAGATCCGGCCGCTCCTTCTTCGCCCATGCCAACAGGACGTCGTCCGGTTTCCAGCCAAGGGGGAGCCGCGAGCCGCGAGGCGATCGGACAGCGGCGGTCCGCGCTGCACTCCCTCTGCTCTTCGTGGTTCCCTTACTGATTACGGGTGCACGTGGTGCGGGGGTGGGGTGCACGTCGTGCTGGGGTGGGAGTGCATCTCCTGCACCCCTGGGGTGCACGTCGTGCGGGGGTGCATCTGCTGCGGGGGTGCACCACGTGCACGGGTCGGTCATCCGATAGAGCGTCGAGTGTCCGGTCCATGCTTCGCGTTCGAGATAGCCAGCCGCTTCGAGCGCGACGATGTGGATTTGGATGGCACGCCTGCTCATGCCGCACATGCGGACCAAACGAGGTACCGACGGATAGCACTCCCGGGCCGCGTTCGCATGCTCGCAGAGCGCGAGGAGCACGATCTTTGTCGCGTGGCCGAGCGTTGCCTTCCAAGCAGAAGCCGTCAGTGCGAAGCTCATTGCGTCCACCAGATAGCGACGCGCCCCGCCGACTCCGAGGCTGCCAAGCGGTCCGGACAGGGCAACGACCCACCGATAGGGGACTCACCCTCGGGGGATCCCGACCTCAGACGCCGCGTCACGGCAACCACGTCGACGTCAACAACCCTGCAGTGAATACGCTCTTTCGTCCAGCTCTCGCGGATACACTCCACGGCGGGCTGCGCAAGTGCTGGCCCCCGGCGGAGATCGTGCAACTCGGTTCGGTGCACCTGGGATCGGCGCATGGCTACACAGCCTCACGGCGCAGCGCGGCATCCAGCATCTGGGACAGCCCCGGCTCGCAGGTCTGCAGTTCCGTCTGCGACATGCGGGCGAGGTAGTCGCGCGGCGCTTCCATGATGAGGCGGCGGCGGCCGACCGTGGTCGACCTCGGGGCCCGATCACCCTTGAGGGCGTAGAACGTACCGCGGCAGATGCCGACATCGGCGACCCAGTCGTCGACAGACCACGAAACCCGCACGTTGGCGCCGGCGGCGTCCTGGGCGAAACGGGGGGTGTGCTTGCGCTTCATCTGTACCTCCTGAGATGGCTTTCCCACGGTATGCGATGGGGTAAGTCAATGATCGGCGTGCCCAGCCGTGTGCGGCGGGGTACGTCTATGCTCAGGCAAGTTCGTTTGGCGGAAAAAGAGGCAATAGTTTCCGCGCAACTCCGGGTGACTACTCTCCGGGAGGAGTCATGAAGGTAAACGCAAGATAGTCGGCCATCATCGCGCCAAGATCCTTCTCGGGTTCTCGTTCCGAGTACTCCCAGAATGTTTCCATCTCGGCGCGCGCACGATTGCAGTTCTTGGCGTCGACGAGGCGGCGGCGCAGGACTGACTCAGAGCCGCGCTCTCGCCAGATCGGTTGCCGCGACAGCAGCCGGCATGCCTCGGACTCACTGACGCCCGACTTCTTGCACATCCACCACACAGCAAACCACAACTGAAAGTAACTCTTCGAGTGCCACACCTTCGGCCGCCCATTGATCGATCTGCCGTAGGGACCCAGCTCGAATCCTGGGACGTGCGCGACCGCCAGGGCACGAGCCAACTCCTTCCATCGATCCTCCGATGTCTGATCTATCCCGAAATGCTCGAGGAGCAGCAGGAGCTTGCGGTCTTGGGCGCCACGGATCCCTCCCGGGACGGGATTGGGCCCGTCCACGCGAATTGGTTCGAACAGTTCCCCCGTGTATGTCGTTGGCTTCTGACTCACAGAGCCCTCCTCAAGATGGGTCACAACATGGCGCGCCCGCTACCAGTTTGTGAGCGAAGGCCAGGCGACGCTAGATCAGGCTGAAGGACGGACGGTCGGATATCCGTTCGACCGGGCGGATGCACCAGTAAGTATTCGGGCTGCCAATTTGCGGGGCGTACTCTTGCGACGTTGCCCAAGTACCAGGGGGTGCGAGGGTTATGCTGCTATGGCACTGAACAACGTCGTCACCTTCCAATCCTTCCCGTCTTCGATCGCCCCAAGGAAGTCCGACCACGCAGCCAAAGCCCTGCGCCGCTGGTCGATGCGGTCCGATTGGTCGTAGATGGCGACAAGCCCGCCCAGTGAGTGATTCAAGCACATCTCCGCCGTGGCCACGTCGACCCCCAGTTCCGACAAGTACGACCGAGCTGTACTGCGAAGGTCGTGTGGCGTGAACGACCGAACCCGGTCTCCCAACCGCTCCCTCAGGGAGCCGACGATCTTGTTGAGAGATTCCGGGGTGAGATGCCGACGTCGATCCATTCCCGGGACAACCCAAGGCGATCCATGCCCCAGGGCAAGCAGTTCGCGAAACCACCCGACGACCCGAGGCGCGAGAGGGATCACGAAGGCCTTCTTGTTCTTCGAGTTCTCCTGCGGAATGGTCCAGGTAGCAGCATCGAGATCAATGTCGCTCCCCCTTGCCTTGACCATCTCCGACCGCCGCACGCACGTGGCGAGCATGATCTTCACCACCAAGCCGTAGACCGGGTTGAGGTTCGGTGCCTCCGCCACGACGGCGTGTAGTTCATCGCGAGTCAATTGCAGCCGCTCACGCTTGGGCTTCACGTCACCGATGATCGCAGAGGGCTTCAGGCCGCCGCACGGGTTCGACCGCACCACATGGCGTCCGACGCCGTGGTCGAAGATCACTGACATTCTGCTGAAGACAGCACGAGCGCCAGTCGGTGATCTGCGAGCAACCCGCTCGACGACATAGACAATCTCCGCGCCAGTGATCTCGTCGAGCCGCATCGATCCGATTACCGGATAGACATCCTTATGGAGATATCGGCGGAAGCCGCTCAGAAAGCTGGCTACGAAAATCCCTTCCTTCTTTGCGAGGTAGTCTTCCGCAAGTGCCTTGAACGTCTGCGTCATGGCCCGTGCGACCTTCTCTCGCTTCCGCTCCGCGACGGGGTCGATGCCATCGAAGATCCGAGTGCGTTCCTTCATTGCCTTCACACGGGCTTCGCGCAAAGAGAGGGACGGATACCCTCCGAGGGTCAGCCACTTCTGCCGAGCCCCCGTGCGATACCGAAGCTCCCAGGTGGCCGTCCCGGTGGCGGAAATACTGAAGGTCAGCCCATGTCCATCGGATCTCCCCCGAACTGGTTCGCCCTTCCGCACCCATGCCTGCAACTGCGAATCCGTGAGTCGTCCCATCTGTTGCGTGCCTCCGTATCGAGCGAGTTCGTCATCGAATCTAGGTCACACGAGCGGTCACACACAAACCACCCGACACCCAGCGATCCAGATTGACGTGCCCGAACGTCGGCGCACTGATTCTCGAACAGCATCAGGAGGGTGGATGTCAACCACCCGACATGCATCAACACCCATGGCCCGTCGCGACCGACTTTCTAGGTTCAAGCCGAGGAAATAATCGGCCTGTGGCGGGGGGGCCGCAGGATTTACCAACAAGGGGAGGGGCCCTTGTATATCCCCCGGTGGATACGTCACCGACTCTGGGAATGGACCGGGCTGTTGTAGGAGCGGGCCATGCCCGCGAAAGCGACGGTTCCGGTCGATGCGCTTCCTCGCATCCGCCGCTTTCGGGGCCATGGGCCCCTCCTACAAACCCGGTGGATGCTTCACCAGATGAAGGAGCGGGCCATGCCCGCGAAAGCGTTCGTTCCGGTGGGATCGTCTCGGCCTTCGCGTTCGGGCCCCTGGCCGTCAGCCCGCCGCCGCCAGCTTGTCCTGGGTGCGGGTGTCGAAGTCAGCTGCGTCGTGGCGCTCGTGCAACTGGCTGTCGGGCTGCCCCCAGGTGCGGTTGACCATGCGCCCGCGCTGGACGGCCGGGCGCTGGGCGATCTGGTCGGTCCAGCGCTGCACGTTCTTGTATTCCTGCACCTGCAGGAACTCGCCGGCCTCGTACAGGAGCCCCTTGGCCAGCGCGCCGTACCAGGGCCAGACCGCCATGTCGGCGATCGTGTAGTCGTCGCCGGCCAGGTACTCGCTCCCGGCCAGGTGACGGTCGAGCACGTCGAACTGGCGCTTGACCTCCATCGCGTACCGGTCGATCGCGTACTCGATCTTGCTCGGCGCATAAGCGTAGAAGTGCCCGAACCCGCCGCCGAGGAAGGGCGCGCTGCCCATCTGCCAGAAGAGCCACGACAGGCATTCGGCGCGCGTCGCGCCGTCGGTCGGAAGGAAGGCGCCGAACTTCTCGGCTAGATGCATCAGGATCGCGCCGGACTCGAACACCCGTACGGGCACCGGCCCGCTGCGATCCCACAGTGCCGGGATCTTGGAGTTGGGGTTGACCTCGACGAAGCCACTGCCGAACTGGTCGCCGTCGTTGATGCGGATGAGCCACGCGTCGTACTCGGCGCCGGCGTGACCCAGCGCCAGCAGTTCTTCGAGCATCACCGTGACCTTCACGCCGTTGGGTGTGGCCAGCGAATAGAGCTGCAACGGATGACGGCCTACCGGCAGGTCCTTGTCGTGCGTCGCGCCGGCGACCGGACGGTTGATGTTCGCGAAGCGACCGCCGTTACCAGGGGTCCAGGTCCAGACTTTCGGCGGGACGTAGGCAGGCGAATCGCTCATGGGGTCTACTCCGTGCAGATGACGTGGCCGGACATCATATCCGCGCCGGGCTTCAGTAGACGCGAGCGCCCATCACGTTGCCCGCAGGGCTGTAGTTGCACGACACCAGGGTCCAGGCGATCCCGCCTATCGAACACGTCGTCCGCCCGCAGCCAACGCGGGTCGTTCCACGCCACACGACCTGGGTGTAGTGACCCGCCTCCATGTCCGCATTGCGCATCGGTCCGCCAGCGCCTCGGTAGTCGGCCTTCTCCTTGGCCCACAGCTCGACTGCCTTCGTCGTCGGTGGATGCTGCGTCCACGCCGCCAGGTTCTCGCCGAAACCCGAGCCCGCGCTGTGCTTCAGTGCACACGACCGCGCCAGAGTCATCACGTACCGCTGCGCAAAGCTCGCGAGGGTGGCGTCCCAGGCGACCGGACCAACGCCGACCTGAGCGCGCACCGCGTTGTGCGCATCGACCAGCGCCTTCGCTTCGGCCGCCGTGAGGACGAGCAGATCGCTGCCAGAGCGCCGGGGCGTTCGCGCCACGGCGCCGGGTGGTCGGATGGCGGAGGCGTTCTCACCTGGCGCGACGGACTTCGTTGCGGCGTCACACCGCTGCGTGAGCCTGCTGGCGGGCAGGTCACCGCCACCGCTGACATTGCCCTTAGACCACTCGTAGTAGGCCTGCGACTGGCGTACGGCGGTCACCGTCACGCAGCGTCCGTCGACGACGTAGTGCTCGCCGACCCTGGCGGCATGGCTCAGCGTCGGCACGACGCCGGCAGCCGCCAGCGCAACCGCGAGACCAGCTATTGCGTTCAGCTTGCGGTGCATCGGGTTCACGCCGAGATACAGAGGGTTGATCGATAGCATTCTTGCCGAATACCCGCCTCTCGGGCCGGTGGCCCGGGGCGGGGTTGCCCGCGTGTAGTACCAACAAGGGGGGGCCCCTCGTATATCCCCCCGTTGGTGCGCCACCAATCGTGGAATCTGGTCACGCTTCTGTAGGAGCGGGCCATGCTCTTGTAGGAGCGGGCCATGCCCGCGAGAGCGACGATTCCGGTCGATGCGCTTCCTTGCATCCACCGCTTTCGCGGCCATGGGCCGCTCCTACACGGCCGGTGGGTGCACCACCCGTCGTGGGATTTGGCCAAGCTTTTGTAGGAGCGGGCCATGCCCGCGAAAGCGATGGTTGCGGTGGAAACGCTTCCGCGGCATTGACCGCTTTCGGGGCCATGGGCCCCTCCTACAAAGGCCATGGGCCCCTCCTACAAAGGCCATGGCCCCCCCTACAAAGGCCGTGGCCCCCTCCGGCTAAGGCCGACTACTTCTTCACCGTCTCTTCCAGCGTGAACCGCCCCAGGGGGTTCTGAATGAAACCCTTCACGTTCTTGCGCGTGACGTTGCGGTACGGGCTGTAGTAGAGGTCGATCCAGTTCACGTCGGCCTTGGCCATCTTCTGCAGGTCGATGTACATCTGCTTGCGCTTGGCCGGGTCCGTTTCCACACGGGCGGCGGCAACCTTCGCCTTCACCTTTTCGTTCTCGTAGCGCGTCATGTAGTTCATGTTGGAATCGTGTCCGACGACGAAGGTCGTCTTCTGATCCGGGTCGAGGATGTCGTTGGTCCAGTACATCACCGAGATGTCGTAGTCGCCGGCCACCAGCATGTCCCAGCTCTGGCTCGGGTCGACCTTCTGCAGCTTGGCGGTGATGCCCACCTTCGCGAGTTGCTGCTGCAGCAGGACGGCGATCTGTTCGTCGACTTCGTCGCCGGCGTTCACGACATAGTTGAGGCTGAGGTTCTTCACGCCAGCGCTGGCCAGCAACTGCTTCGCCTTCTGCGGATCGTAGGGGCGACGGAGGTTGTCGGCGTAGTAGTAGAGCGCGCCCTCGGGAATGAAGGAGTTCGCGATCTTCCCGTAGCCGAAGGTGACCGTATCGATGATCGACTTCTTGTCGATCGCGAAGTCCAAGGCCTGGCGCACTTCCACCTTGCCCAGCACGCCACGGGAGTGGTTGATGAGCAGGTGGTCCTCGCGGGTCGAGCGATCGAGCTGAACGATGAGATTGGGGTCCTTCTTCAGCGAAGCGATGCGCGAGAACGGCACGCCGATCGCCGCGTCCAGTTCACCCGCCTGGATCTTCAGCATGCGGGTGTTGTCGTCCGGCAGGGTCAGCCAATCCACCCCGTCGAGACTCACCTTGCTGGCTTCCCAGTAGTACGGGTTCTTCACCAGCCGCACGCGCTCACCGCGTGCCCATTCCTTGACGCTGAAGGCGCCGGAGCCCATCGGATGCTCCGCGAAGTCCTCCTCGCCCTGCTTGGTCATCGCCTTCTGCGAGATGACCGATGCGTTCGGCAGGGCCAGTTGGGACAGGAACGCGGCGGACGGCGACTTCAGGGTGATGACCACCGTGCGCGCGTCCTTGGCCTGGACGGTGTCGATGATCGTGTAGGAGTCGCGCCACAGAGAGCCTTCGTTGTCGCGGATGCGCAGGAGGCTGAAGGCGGCATCGGCGGCGGTGACGGGGCTTCCGTCCGAGAACTTGGCTTCGCGCAACTTCAACGTGTAGACCTTCCCGTCCGGCGAGATCGTCCAGCTTTCCGCAAGACCCGGCACCAGCTTCGTGCCGCTGTTGTCGACGCGGATCAACACGTCGAACACGTTCGAGAAGACCCAGTTGTCGGCGTTCTGGGCCGACTTGATCGGGTCGAACGTGGTGCTGTCCTCGCGACGGCCGATCGTCAGGATGCCGGCGGCCTGCGCCACCTCGCAGACAAGACTCGCCGCGAGCATCAGCCCGGCGGCAGCCACTTTGAAATGCTTATTCATGTTGCAACGCTCCTTTGGTCACTGGATGAATCGAGTCACTGCTACGGTCATGAAGTACGCACGCGAAGGCATGATCGGCCCGGTGCCGAAGCCCGGGGGCCGGACCATGTCCACATGCGGGCAGGGCATGGATACAGCGGGGATGAAAGGGGCAACCGGCGGGAATCGACAGCGGACTCGGCGGCTCCCCCCGCAGCAAGTCGGCAGGCAGCGGCCGGTCGGGATCGATCTCCGGAATCGCGGCGACCAGCGCCGATGTGTACGGGTGGAGCGGCTGATCGAAGATGGTGTGCGTCGGCCCCATCTCCACGATCCGGCCCAGGTACATCACCGCCACCCGGTCGCACAGCCGACGCACGACGGCCAGATCGTGCGCAATAAAGAGTATCGCAAGGCCCATGCGCTCGCGCAGGTCCATCAGGAGGTTGATGATCTGGGCCTGGATGGAGACGTCGAGTGCCGCGACGCATTCGTCGGCCACGATCAGGCGCGGCTCGATCGCCAGCGCCCGCGCGATCCCGGCGCGCTGGCACTGGCCGCCGCTCAGGGCCTGGGGGCGGCGGGTCGCGTGTTCCGGGTCGAGGCCCACCAGGGTCAGCAGCTCGCCCACGCGCGCGGGAATCGCCGCCCCCTGGGCCTTGCCGTGCACCCGCAGCACTTCGGCGATGCCTTCCCCGATGGTCTGCCGCGGATTCAAGGACGAGAACGGGTCCTGGAAGATCATGGCGGTCTGCTCGCGCAGCGACGCGATGTCCGACGGCAGCCCGCCGGTGATCAACCGGCCCTCGAACCGCACAGTCCCGGCAGTGGCTCGTTCGAGATGCAGGATGGCCCGGCCCAGCGTGCTCTTCCCGCTGCCCGACTCGCCCACCAGCCCCAACGTCTCGCCCGCCTGGATGCGGAGGGAGACATCATTGACCGCATGCACGGAACGCCTGCCGAAGCCGAAACCACCGGACACCGGAAAGGCCACCGACAGGTTCTCGACTTCGAGCAGGGGATAGGTGCTAGTGGCCATGGACCATCCCGCGGTTCACCACGGACGCAGCGTGGTGGCAGGCCGCCGCGTGGCTGTCCGCGCCCGGTTCGACGCGCATCTCCGGTTGAACGCTTGCGCACTCAGCCGTCGCGCTACCGCATCGCGGGTGGAACCGGCAGCCGGCGGGAAAGCGCTGCGCCAGCGGCGGCTGGCCCTGGATGGTGATCATGCGCCCGGCGCCTCCGTCGCTGGAGGGCTGGCATTCGATGAGCCCGCGCGTGTAGGGGTGCAAGGGTGCACCCAGCACCTCCCGCTTGCCGCCGGTCTCGCACAACCGACCCGCGTACATGACGGCGATCCGATCGCAGGTCTGCGCCACCACGCCGAGATCGTGCGTGATGAGGATCACCGCAAGCCCCAGGCGATCCCGCAGATCCCGGAGCAGATGCAACACCTGCATCTGGACCGTGACATCCAGGGCCGTCGTCGGCTCGTCGGCGATCAGCAGCTTGGGCTCGCAGGCGAGGGCCACGGCGATCATGGCGCGTTGGCGCATGCCGCCGGAGAACTCGTGCGGGTAGTTGTCGACCCGTGAGGCGGGGTCCGGGATGCCGACCTGCCGCAACAATTCGATCGCGTGTTGGCGCGCCTCGCGGCGGCTCGCGCCGAAGTGCCGGCGACGCCCTTCCGCGATCTGCCTGCCGATCGTCATGACCGGGTTCAGATGGCTCGCGGGATTCTGGAAGATCATGCCGATCTCCCGCCCGCGCACCGCCATCATCTGCTTCTCGCCATAGGTCAGCACATCCGCGCCGTTCAGCCTGATCTCGCCGCCCCGGATGGTCAGCCCCTCGCCGGGCAGCAGACGCATCATCGCGCGGCAGGCAAGTGTCTTTCCCGAGCCGCTCTCCCCGACGAGCCCGAGAATCTCTCCCCGATCGACGGAGAGCGACACGCCGTCCACGAGCGCCGTTCCCAGCCTGTCCTGGATCGTCAGATCCGACACCCGGAGCAGCGTCACGGGCGTGCTCCCAACTTGTCGCCCAGGCCGTCGGCCAGAAAGCTGAATCCCATCGCCAACGCGACGATCGCCAGGCCCGGGAAGGTGGTGATCCACCAGGCCGTCGTGATGAAGCCCTGCCCCTCGGCCACCATCACGCCCCACTCGGCCACGGGAGGCTGGACACCGAGACCCAGGTAACTCACCGATGCGCCACTCAGCAGCACGAGCACGCAGTCCGACATGGCGAACACGATCGAACTGGCGAGCGCGTTGGGCAGCAGGTGGAAGAACAGGATGCGCCCATGGCTGTAGCCCAGGCTGCGCGCCGCGAGAATGAAATCGCGGTGCTTGAGCGACAGCACCTGCGAGCGCACGAGGCGGGCGTAGGAGACCCACCCGACCATGGCCATCGCGATGTAGAAGCTGCTGATCCCCGGGCCCAGGATCGCGATGATCGCGAGCATCAACACCAGGAACGGGAACGCGAGGACGATGTCGATCAGGCGCATCAGGAGCGTGTCCAACGCGCCGCCGACGTAGCCCGACACCGCGCCGACGATGGTGCCGAGCACGAACGGGAACGCCACGCCGATGAAGCAGATCTGCAGGTCGATGCGCGTACCCCACATCACCCGCGAGAGGATGTCGCGGCCGAAGTTGTCCGTGCCGAACGGATGCGCCGGATTGGGTGGCAGCAACGTGGCATCAGCATCCTGGGAGATGGGATCGAAGGGCGCGATCCAGGGGCACAGCAAGGCCACCAGCACCCAGGCGGCAAGGATGACGATCCCGACGGTCAACGTGTTACCGCCCGGCAGCACACGGCGTCCGATGGCCGCCACGCTCTGGGTCGCGGTCATAGCTTCACCCTCGGGTCGAGCGCCACCGTCAGCAGGTCGGCCAGCAGGTTGACGGCCACCGTCGCCAACGCGAACACGAGTACGACACCCTGCACGACCATGTAGTCCCGGCTGATGATGGCCTTCACCAGCAACTGGCCCAGTCCGGGAATGGCAAAGACGCTCTCGATGACCACCGTGCCGCCGATCAGCCAGCCGATGTTGACCGCCAGCAGGTTGATGGTGGGAATGAGCGAGTTGGGCATCACGTGACGCCAGAAGATGTGGTTCTCGCTCAACCCGCGGGCCCGGGCGGCGGTCACGTAGTCGTTCTGCAATTCCATCAGCAGACTGGCGCGCAGATTCCGGGTCAGCACGGCCGACAGCGCCAGGGCCACCGTCAGGCACGGCAGGAAGAGGTGATGCAGGCGCTCGGCCCAGTCGCTGCCGTAGCCCGACACGGGGAACCAGTGCAGCGAGATGCTGAACAGCAGGATCACCATGATCCCCAGCCAGAACGCCGGCAGGCCGAGACCGATGGTGGAGATCAGGCGGATCGCATGGTCCGCCAGTCGGCCGCGATACCGCGCCGCGCCTGTCGCCAGTGGCACGGCGATCAGCACCGCCAGGAGCACGCTGCCCAGCACCAGGAAGATGGTGGGCTGGATGCGCGAGTCGATGAGCTTGAGCGTATCGACCCGGTAGATGATGGATTTCCCCATCTCCCCCTGCAGCAGGTTGCGCACGAAATAGAAGTACTGCAACCACAGAGGTTCATCCAGCCCGTACTGGGCCCGAATGCGCGCAATGGCCTGTGGCGTGCTGCGCACTCCCAGCAGGATGCGCGCGGGGTCCCCGGGGATGGAGCGGACCATGACGAAGACGAGCACGCTGATCCCGAAGAGGACCGGCAGCAACTGGAACGGGCGCCAGAGCACGAAACGGTAACGGTGCATGGCTAGGTTCCGGACGATGGGATGAATGCGCTCGAGGGCCGGCGGTGCGCGCTGCGGACTAGGCGTCCAGCCTTCTCTTCAGGAAGTCCGTCACCACACCCATGCACGCGGCCCTCTCCTCCACGTGCGGCATGTGGCTCGAGTTCTCGAAGATCACCCATTCGACGTCCTTGATGCGGTCTGCAAAAGGTTGAACCACCTCCGGCGCCGCTTCGTCGTGGCGGCCCGAGATCAACAGCACCGGCACATCGATGGCGTGCAGGCGATCGATCACCGACCAGTCCTTCAGGCTGCCGATCACGTGGAACTCGGTCGGCCCGTTCATGGCGTGATAGACCGTCGGGTCGGTGTCCATCGCATCGAACGTCCGCTTCACTTCGTCAGGCCAGGGATCGAGGCGGCAGACGTGTCGCTGGTAGAAGACCTGGGACGCCGCCTTGTACTCGTCGCTGGCGATCGTGCCCGCCACTTCGTGGGCCAGCAGCGTCGCCTGGACCTCCGGGGGCAGTGCACTGCGCAGGCGTGCCGCGGCCTGCAACCACAGCCCCATCGAAGCGGGCGAATTCGCGATGATCAGCGCCTGGAGGCCAGGCGGGGTGGTGACGGCATGCTCGGATCCCAGCATGCCTCCCCAGGACTGCCCCAGCAACGCGTAGTTGTCCTGGATGCCAAGATGCTTCAGCAGCGAATCCAGTTCGGCGAGGAAGAGCGAGGGCTGCCAGAAGTCGGCCGGCTTGTCCCGGAGGTGTGTGGAGCGGCCATTGCCGATCTGGTCGTAGTGGACGACCGCACGGCCGGTTTCGGCGACGTCGCGGAACGCATCCACGTAGTCGTGAGTACAGCCCGGGCCGCCGTGCGCGACCACGAGCGGCGTCATGCCGCTCCGGAGGTCTCCGCAGATGCGGTACCAGGTCTTGTACTCCCGAAAGGGCGCATGCCCTTCTACGATGTCGTACACGAAGAATCTCCCGTCCCTGACCGGGACCGAAAAGCAACCGAGGGCGCTGTGATGGGCAGCCGGCGTTCGCGGAGACGGATCCGACCCGGCTGTCTTTCGGCCGATGCAGAACGGCGCTCTTCGTCGACCCACCGGCCACGCGTGTCGTGGTGGCGTCCGCAGGTCGACGCGACGGGCGTGCAATCTCGCAACGCCGCACAGGGTACCGCGGCGTGGTGGCCGCTCCAACACCGAAGCATCTGCAATCGGTTGGCGCCTTGCAAGTGCGGGACGGGGATGCCGCGACCGGCTCACCCGCCACCGATCGATCGACGACCTCGGGACGAGCCTCGCATCGCGCGACGTGCCCGACGGGACACCAGAGTTCCCGGGGCGTGTTTCAACTGTCCGGGTTCAGCAATCCGCATGCCCACCGTTTCGAGGGCAGCGGAGGCACGCAGTCCCCGCAGGAAGGGGGATGGCGCGGATGCATCGCCCGCCGCGGCGCTGTCCGACCGAGACCGGTGGCGCTCCGGCATCGCGCCATGGCGGCGTCTCGCAGGCACCTGTGCAAGGCCGCCTGCACTGCCTCTTGTCGGCCCTTGCGAAACCCACGCTCGAGCCCATGTAGGAGCCCGCACCTCGTCAACCCGATGGCGCGTGTCCCTCGCGCAAGCGCACCGATGAGGGGCGCCCCGGCACTGGCGTTGGGCCGGCCACGGGCAGTGCGCGCAGGACGCGGGCTTCGGCCTGCGCCTGCGACGTTTTCGATCGGGATGGCAGGACGGCATCCACCATCTGCGGGCTCACGAGCCCTCTCCATCATGCCCCCGTGATTCATCGGGGCATCCCTCAGGCGACGATAATCCCCCCATGAACGCCCATCGACACCCAGCCAGCCCTCCCGCCGGCCCCGCCTCGCCCCTCTGGCCCCTGCTCGCCCGCCGCCCGCTCCCGCGGATCCACGTCATCTCCGACGTGCACCTGGAGTTCGGCCCCTACGAACTGCCGGCCGATCTCGACTTCGACATCCTCGTGGCCTCGGGCGACATCGGGCCCGTCGAGGACGCCGTCCGGTGGCTCGCGAAGTGCGGGAAGCCCGTCGTCTACGTGATGGGCAACCACGAGTACTACGACCGCGAGTTCGACGAGGTGCTGCCGGCCGCACGCGCTGCGGCCCGGGGCACGCAGGTGCACGTGCTGGAGCGGAACTCCGTCACGATCCAGGGCGTGCGCTTCCTCGGCACGACGCTCTGGACGTCCTTCGGCGACTGGCACCCGGGTCTCGTCGATCAGGCCTACCGGCAGATGAACGACTACGAACTGATCCACGCCACGCGCTGGTATGAGTCGTCGCGCAACTTCGCGTGGTACACGCGCCAGTGCCGCGCCGCGCACCTGCCGTTGCCCGACGACGACCCCGCCTTCGAGGTCGCCTCCAAGTTCCACCCGGCCATCTCCTACCAGGCGCACCTGCGTTCGGTGGCGTGGCTGAACCGCATGCTCGATCGGCCGTTCGATGGCCCCACCGTGGTGGTGACGCATCACTCGCCGACCTTCCGATCGCTGGCGGCGTTCGGCATCACTGCCGAGCACTTCCTGCCCGAGAACTGGAACGGGCAGACCTTCAGCGACGATCTGCGACGCGTCGCCGCCTACGCGAGCCCTCTGGACGCACTGCTCGCCCGCCACCGCGACGACATCGACCTGTGGACGCACGGCCATCTGCACGCGGGGCTCGACGTGGTCTCGCAGGGCGTGCGGGTGCTGTGCAATCCCCGCGGCTACGCCTCCAGGCTCGCTTCGCGCCTCTTCCGGGACGATGCCGAAAACCCCCTGCCCGGGCGCGCGCCGGACTTCGACTGGCGCTATGTGGTCGATCTCGAGGACGGCCTCGCGCGGCCGCTGCAGAAGGCCCTCGCGATGCCCATCGCCCGCATGCGGCGCCTAGCCGAGGAGGCTGCAGACCTGGGGCGCTATCTGCGCGATGACCAATCGGTGCCGACGCGCAGCGTCCACGAAGCCTTCGCATACCGCGTCACCGCGTTCGGCCGGCATTTGGACGAGATCCTGCGGACCCTCGAGGAAGCCATCGACGCAGGCACCGCGGACTGCCCAGTCGCGGACCTGACGCCGCCGTCGGCAAGGCCCGTCGTGGTGCGCAGCGAAGCGGAGGTGGGGCGGCAGTTGGCGCTGATGCAAGCGTGGATCGAGTGGACAGACCACCAACACCGGGCCGTCGGCGAGGCGCTGCACGCCTGGCTGGTCGCCACCCAGACGATGTTGCGAACAGCGCAGGACCTCGGCATCGACGCCCGCTGCATGCGGCTCCCGCTGGTGGCACTCCGCAGCCTCGTGTACGCGCGGGTGCACGTGTTGCACGTAGTCGAGACACCCGAAACGACGGGCAAGCTCGGCAGGCAGCTCACAGCACTCTTCGGCAACGCGCGCCCCCGGCGGGCCATCCGCCTGAAGCGCGTGGCGGCGGGCGCGCTGGACTCGGACGGTCTGCTCACGCTGGCGGACGTGGAAGCGAGCCTCAGGGGAGATGTGGGGTAGCGGGCCGGGAGGCTGGTCGTGGGTCGAGCAATGGCTCGACGCTCGTGATCCTGCATTCGCCAGAGTGCCCACGCCATCGCAGCGTCGAGCGATGCTCGACCCACGAAGGGCCCTCGACGCCGGAACCCGCAACGCTGAGAACAACCCCCGTGGGTCGGGCACTGCCCGACGCCCGCGCTCCTGGATTCGCCGAGGTGCCCGAGCCGACGCCGCGTCGAGCGATGCTCGACCCACGAAGGGCCCTCGACGCCGGAACCCGCAACGCTGAGAACAACCCCCGTGGGTCGGGCACTG
>JALHMS010000013.1:97866-98413 GCA_022843925.1 Burkholderiales bacterium | reverse complement strand
CGCTCCTGGATTCGCCGAGGTGCCCGAGCCGACGCCGCGTCGAGCGATGCTCGACCCACGAAGGGCCCTCGACGCCGGAACCCGCAACGCTGAGAACAACCCCCGTGGGTCGGGCACTGCCCGACGCCCGCGCTCCTGGATTCGCCGAGGTGCCCAAGCCGACGCCGCGTCGAGCTGTTGCTCGACCCACGAAAGGCCTTCGCCCCTGGAACCCGCAGCGCTGGAAACAACCCCCGTGGGTCGGGCAATGCCCGACGCCCGCGCTCCTGGATTCGCCGAGGCGCCCGAGCCGACGCCGCGTCGAGCGATGCTCGACCCACGAAGGGCCCTCGACGCGGGAACCCGCAACGCTGAGAACAACCCCCGTGGGTCGGGCACTGCCCGACGCCCGCGCTCCTGGATTCGCCGAGGCGCCCAAGCCGACGCCGCGTCGAGCGATGCTCGACCCACGAAAGGCCTTCGCCCCTGGAACCCGCAACGCTGAGAACAACCCCCGTGGGTCGGGCACTGCCCGACGCCCACGCTCCTGGATTCGCCGAGGTGCCCG
>JALHMS010000013.1:7284-97856 GCA_022843925.1 Burkholderiales bacterium | reverse complement strand
CGTCGAGCGATGCTCGACCCACGAAAGGCCTTCGCCCCTGGAACCCGCAACGCTGAGAACAACCCCCGTGGGTCGGGCACTGCCCGACGCCCACGCTCCTGGATTCGCCGAGGTGCCCGAGCCGACGCCGCGTCGAGCGATGCTCGACCCACGAAGGGCCCTCGACGCGGGAACCCGCAACGCTGAGAACAACCCCCGTGGGTCGGGCACTGCCCGACGCCCGCACTCCTGGATTCGCCGAGGCGCCCGAGCCGACGCCACGTCGAGCGATGCTCGACCCACGAAAGGCCTTCGCCCCTGGAACCCGCAACGCTGAGAACAACCCCCGTGGGTCGGGCACTGCCCGACGCCCACGCTCCTGGATTCGCCGAGGTGCCCGAGCCGACGCCGCGTCGAGCGATGCTCGACCCACGAAGGGCCCTCGACGCCGGAACCCGCAACGCTGAGAACAACCCCCGTGGGTCGGGCACTGCCCGACGCCCGCGCTCCTGGATTCGCCGAGGTGCCCGAGCCGGCGCCGCGTCGAGCGATGCTCGACCCACGAATGTCCTCGCGACGGGAACCCCCTATGCGACCGGCAGCACGACCTCGAATCGCGTCCCCGACGGCGACCGTCGGAGCGCCCGGATCGATCCGCCGTGCGCGCCCACGAGCTCGCGACAGATCGCGAGGCCGAGTCCGGTGCCGCCGGAGGCTGTCCGCGTCTTGCTGCTCTGGACGAACTTGTCGAAGACCGCTTCCAGCTCGTCCTCGGGAATGCCGACACCGCCATCGTCGACACCGAGCCGGACCGCTGCCGCCGCGTCGCCCATCGCCGGCATCCGCTCGATCGTCACCTCCACGCACCCGCCGTCGTAGGAGAACTTGATCGCATTCGAGAGCAGGTTGCGCAGGACCTGCCCGATCCGCATCGGGTCCACGTCGGCGACGACCGGCTCGTCCGGAGGCGCGAACACCAGTTGGAGCGATCGGGCGGCGAGCAGCGGCTCGAACTCCGACGCGCACTGCGTGACGACCTCGGCGAGATCGGTCGGCACCTTGTGCATCTCCATCCGCCCCGCCTCGAGCTTCGACAGATCCAGCAGATCGTTCAGCAGCATCGTGAGCCGGGCACCGCTCTCGTGGATGTTGCCGAAATAGCGCGCGAGCCGCTCGGTGTCGCCCATCGACGCACGCTCCAGCCCGAGTTGCGAGAACGACATGATGGCGTGCATGGGCGTGCGCAGTTCGTGCGACATGTTGGCGAGGAAGAGGCTCTTGGCGTCGTTCGCACGGTCGGCATCGTCCTTCGCCTCGCGCCAGGCGTCCGCCAGCGCCGCCAGTCGATCGCGTTGCGCCGCCAGTTCGTCCGCCGCGCGTCGGCGCTCGGTGATGTCGCGCTGCACGCAGATCCAGTGGGTGTACCAGCCCTTTTCGTCCGAGATCGGCGCGACGTCCAGCTCGACCCAGAAGGGTCGGCCGTCCTTCGTGTAGTTCACGACCTCGACGCGGACGCGCTCCCAGCGCTCGAGCGCGTGGCGCAGGCGGTCCAGCTCGGCCCGGTCGGTGAGTTCGCCCTGGAAGATGCGCGGCGACCGGCCGATGAGTTCCGCCGCGGGGTATCCGGTGAGTCGCTCGACCGCCTCGCTCACCATGACCATGCGCGGGCCGGGTTCGTCGATCGGGCGGGCTTCGGTCACGATCACCATCTCGTCGAGCGTCGTCAGTGCAGTCCGCAGGAGATCCGATTCGGCGCGAAGGATGCGCTGGACCTCCACCTCGATCAGTTCCTTCAAGCGATGCGCCGAATCGACCTCCTCCGGATGCCAGCGGAGCGACTGCCCCTCGATGCTCTCCATGAAGGTGGCGAACGACTTCCGCGGCGAAACGATCCCGCGCTCGTCGATCTCTACGGGGCGGCGCGGGTCTCCGCCCCAGTGGACCGTCCGCTTGCGCTCGTCGCGGAACCACATCAGCGGGATGCCGTGACGCCCCATCACGGGCAGGAGGATGGCGCCGGCGACCTGCCCTCGCGTATCGAGGACCCCGAGGTCCTTCCCGAGGGAATGCGTCACGAAGACGTCGCGCACATCCCCGCGCGCCACCAGGGTGTCGTGCAGGCCCTGGACCTGCTCCGGCGACGGCGTGGACCCCACGCAGCGCACGCCGCGTTCGCCGATGTACGCGAACCCGTCGGCACCCACCACGCCGAGCAGATCCGCCACGAGGTCGCCCGCCATCAGCCCTTCTATGCCGCCCTCGTGCACGGCGTCGAGCAGCTTCGCCTGATGCCGCTCCAGGGTCCGGACGCGGTTGGCCCGGGCCTCCGCCTCGGCCGCCATCATCAGTGCCGACGCCGCCTGGCAGACCAGGTGAAAGACGTCCCGCTCGAGCATCGACAGCCGCCGCGGGGCATCGATGTGGTGGCAGGCGACCAGCCCCCAGAGCGCTCCCCTGTCGAGCAGCGAGCCCACGAGCGACGCGCGGACCCCCATGTTGTGCATGTACTCGAGATGGAAGGGTGAGACGCTGCGCAGGCCGGACCGACCGATGTCGATGGCGACGCCGTCCGACCGGAGTGGCGAGGGCACGTACAGCGCGTCGGGGATCTGCCGGACCTCCACGGTGCGATAGAGCTCACGCGCCTGGGGCGGGATGTCGCTGGCGGGGAAATTGAGTCCGAGGTACGAGGCCGCGTGGGCGGCCCGCTCCTCGGCGATGACCTCCCCGTTCCATGTCTCGTCGAAACGGTACACGAGCACGCGATCGAACCCCGTCAGCCGGCGCACCAGCCCGGCGATGCCGCGGGCGACCTCCCCGGGGTCGGAGAGCGCGCGCAAGGCGGCGAGATCGGCGACCGCCCCGTGGATCATCTCGCCCGAGCGGTCGGCGGCCGCGTCCCAGGGCTCGATGTCGACCAGCACGCGCCCCGCGTCGATGTGAACCTGGAGTTCCAGGGCGCGCCCGGTGTTGGAACGGCCGGCGACCCGGGAGACCAGGCTCCCCGGAGCGCCCCGCGCCAACAGCAGGTTCTCCACCAGGCGGACAGTGGTGACGTCGAAGCAGGCGGCGAAGGGTTGACCCACGAGGGCGGCGGCGCGATCGCCCAGCAGCCCGGCGCAGCTTTCGCTGGCGCCCGTCACGACGAGGGCTTCGTCGAGGACCAGCACTGCGCCGTGGGGCTGCACCGATCCGGGCAGATGGATGGGTTCGGATCCGCAGATGCGGTGGAACTCCTCGGGGGGAATCAGCATGGCCGCCCTGCACGGATCGGATCACCGGGAATCACGGACACGCCGGAGACTGCGAACGGAACCGCCTGGAACGCGGGACGAACGGTCGCCGGGAGAACGCCGCCCGGTGCGTGGTCCGGCCGGGAAGCGCCAATCGCGTGGGTGACACTGACGGGACTGATGCGATGCATCGTCGACCTCTCGTGAGTCCAGCGCATGGGGAATACGACGTCGTGGAGTCCCTGATCACGGCAGGACTCGAACCCTTGGCTGGGCTGGAAGCTATCACACCGCAATCGTCCTGCAAAAGCGCGCCGCGGGATGGGCACCACCCCGGTGCAAGGCTTCCCAGGCCGGGGGCCGTGGGATAGCCTCGCACCTACCATCGAGCCTCGAGGACGAGACAGCATGACGCAGGGCAACGACCTCATCCGATTCGATCTCGTCCTGAAGGGCGGGCGGGTCATCGATCCCGCTGCCGGCATCGACGGCATCCGGGATGTCGGCATCACCGGTGGACGCATCGCCGCCGTGGCGCAGGATCTCCTGCCGTCGTCCGCGAAGGAAGTCGTCGACTGCCGCGGCAGACTGGTGCTGCCGGGCCTCATCGACACCCACGCGCACGTGTTCCAGTACGTCACCGGGCGGTTCGGGATGAACGCGGACCTGTGCGGCGTGCACTCCGGCGTGACGACCCTGGTCGACCAGGGAGGGCCCAGCTGCATCACCCTGCCCGCCTTCCGCCACCACGTCGCCGAAGCCTCGCAGTCGCGCGTGGTCGCCTTCCTGTCGGCGTACCTCGTGGGGGGCCTCGAGGGGCACTACTACCCCGAGCTGTACCGGCCCGCCTGCCTCGATGTCGACGCGACCGTCCGTGCAGCGAACGAGAACCGGGATCTCGTGAAAGGCATCAAGGCGCACGCCGAGATCGGCGGGTTCTCCCGCTGGGGTGTGGACGTCATGAAGCTCGCCGCCGAGATCGGCCGGCAGACGGCGCTCCCCGTCTACATCCACTTCGGGCAGCTCTGGCCGCCGGCCGAGGACGGCACGCCCGTCGACCCCGACACCATCTTCTCCGAGGTCGTGAAGCTGCTGAAGCCCGGCGACGTGCTGGCGCACCCGTTCAGCCGGCATCCGGGCGGATTCGTTTCCGTCGACGGCACCGTGCATCCGCTGGTACGCGAGGCCCTCGCCCGCGGCGCGAAGGTCGACGTCGGCCACGGATCGCACTTCAGCTTCCGCGTCGCGCGTCTTGTGCTCGACGCCGGCATCATGCCGGACACCCTCGGCGCCGACATGCACGGCTACAACACCCACGTCCCGAAACCCGCCGGCACGCCGGAATCGCATCCCGACCCCGAGATGCACATGTTCTTCGGCGCCGCGCGCTTCAGCCTCGTGCAGTCCATGACGTCGCTGATGGCCTTGGGGCTGCCGCTCGAACGCGTGGTCCCGATGGTCACGTCGAACGCCGCGAAGCTGCTGGGTCTGGAAAGC
Organism: Burkholderiales bacterium; assembly: GCA_022843925.1. Taxonomy (GTDB): domain Bacteria; phylum Pseudomonadota; class Gammaproteobacteria; order Burkholderiales. Next base: position 93,147 of record JALHMS010000013.1, on the reverse strand, counting down.
GAGATCGGGACGCTGGCCACGGGTCGCGTGGCGGACGTCACGGTGCTCGACGACGCCCGGGGCCGCTGGATCCTTCGCGACAACGAGGGCACGCAGGTGATCGCCGAACGCATGCTGCGGCCCGACTTCTGCCTGCGCGCCGGGCAGCGCATCGCCGCCGACGCGTCGATCCTGCCGCAAGCCGAGGCGGCATGACCGCGCCCGTCGAGGCCGGCGCGAAGGGCGTCGGCGCGAGCCTCCCCCGCAAGGAGGACGACCGCCTCATGCGCGGGCGCGGCGACTACGTCGCGAACCGTCGGGTGGTGGGTCTGCAGGAGGTCGCCTTCGTGCGCTCGCCGATGGCCCACGCGCGCGTCCTCGCCGTGCGCAAGCCCGAGGGCGCCGAGCAGCAGGTATTCGTGCTGGCCGATCTCGAAGGCGTGAAACCCATCGTCGCCGTGTGCGGCCTGCCGGGCTTCCGCGTCTCGGAGCTGCAGGTGCTCGCGGGCGACATCGTCCGGTACGTGGGCGAGCCCATCGCGATGTGCGTCGCTGCCACCCGCGCCGAAGCCGAGGATCTCGCCGAACTCGTCGAGGTCGATCTCGAACCGCTGCCCGTCGTGGCCGACATGCTTGCGGCGCTCACGCCCGACTCGCCGAAGGTGCACGCCCACTGGGAGCGCAATGCGTTCCTCGAATCGATGGTCGACGACGACCTCTCGGCCGTGAAGCGCGACGCCGCGATCGTCGTGCGTCGGACGGTGCGCACCGCACGCCAATGCATGGCGCCCATCGAGGGACGCGCGGTCGTGGCCGAGTACGATCGGCGGCTCGACCAGCTCGTCGTGCATTCCGCGACGCAGATGCCGCACATCAATCGGACCGGCATCGCCGAGTGTCTCGGCATCGACCAGGCCTCGGTGCGGGTCGTGGCGCCCGACGTCGGCGGCGGCTTCGGCTACAAGGGCATCCTGCTCGCGGAGGAGATCTGCCTCGGCTGGTACGCGCGCCGCACCGGTCGGCCGGTGCGCTGGCTGGAGGACCGCTACGAGCATCTCTCCGGCAACGCCAACTGCCGCGAGCACCACTACGACATCACGGGCTATGCCGACGCCTCCGGGCGACTGCTCGGCATCGACTGCGAGGCGGTCGTCGATGCCGGTGCATATTCGCTTTACCCCTTCTCCGCATGTCTCGAATCGGCGCAGGTCAGCTCGATCCTCCCCGGCCCCTACGTGATGGACCGGTACCGCTGCCACACGTACGCGGCGGCGACGAACAAGCCGCCGATCCTGCCGTACCGCGGCGTCGCGCGCACCGGCGTGTGCTTCGCGATGGAACTGGTGCTCGACGCGATCGCGCGCGAGGCCGGCCGCGAGCCGTGGGAGGTCCGGATGGCGAACGTCGTGCCCTCCGACGCCATGCCGTACACCAACATCACGAACAAGTACTTCGACTCCGGCGACTATCCGGAATGTCTCCGCCGCACCGTGGCCGCGCTCGACGTCCCGGCGTGGCGGGCGCGGCAGAAGCGCGGCGAACCCGACGGCCGCCGCGTCGGCATCGGCCTCGCGATCTTCTGCGAGCAGGCCGCCCACGGCACCTCGGTCTATCACGGCTGGGGCATCCCGATGGTGCCGGGCCACGAGCAGTGCTTCGCGCGGCTCTCGCCCGATGGCGCGCTGGAACTGCGCATCGGCGCGCACTCGCACGGCCAGGGCATGGAGACGACGCTCGCGCAGGTCGCGAACGAAGTGCTCGGCATCGACCCCGCCCGCGTGCGTCTCATCCACGGCGACACCGCGCTCACGCCCTATTCCACCGGCACCTGGGGATCCCGCTCGATGGTGATGTCGGGCGGCGCGGTGGCCGCGGCATGCACCGTGATCGCGGAGCGCGTGAAGGCCATCGCAGCCCATCTGCTCGAAGCCGCACCCGCGGATCTCGAACTCGCCGACGGCGACGTGCGCGTGTCGGGCACCGACCACTCGATGACACTGCAGGAGGTCGCCCACGCGTGGTACCGGCAACCGCAGCGCATGCCGCCGGACATCGACCCGTCCGGCCTGGAAACCACCGCCGGTTACAAGGCCGTGCGCGACACCGGCACGTTCAGCTACGCATGCCACGCGTGCGCCGTGGCGGTGGACACCGAACTCGGCACCGTCGAGATCCTCGACTACGTGATCGTCGAGGACGGCGGCACTCTGGTGAACCCGATGATCGTCGACGGCCAGGTGTACGGCGGCCTGGCGCAAGGCATCGGCTCGGCGCTGTTCGAGGAGATGCCGTTCAACGCCGACGCCCAGCCGCTCGCCTCGACCCTCGCCGACTACATGCTGCCCGGCGCCACGGAGATGCCGACGGTCCGCATGGAGCACATGACGATCCCATCGCCCATCACGCGCTTCGGTCAGAAGGGCATAGGCGAAGGCGGCGCGGTGGCTCCGCCTGCCGCGATCGCGAACGCGGTGAACGACGCGCTGCACGATCTCGGCGTCGAGATCACCGAATGCCCGATCACGCCGCGCCGGCTGCTCGCGGCGCTGGCGGAAGCAAAGGCAGGCCGATGAAAGCGCCACACTTCGAGTACGAGAAACCCGCGACGCTCGCCGACGCGCTGCGGCTCCTCTCCGCGGGCGGCGACAACGCCAAGGTGCTCGCTGGCGGTCAATCGCTGGGTCCGCTGCTCAATCTGCGCATGGCACGACCGGATCTGCTCGTCGACATCCGCACGCTGCCCGAACTGCGCGCGTGCGAGGACGACGCCGACAGCGTCACGCTGGGCGCCGCCGTCACGCACGCCGCGATCGAGGATGGCCAGGTGCCCGACCCCACCCACGGCCTGCTCGCCCGCGTCGCGCAGGGCATCGCATATCGGGCCGTGCGCAATCGCGGCACGCTGGGGGGCAGCCTCGCCCATGCGGACCCCGCAGCGGACTGGGTGACGACGATGGTGCTGCTCGATGCCGAGTTGCGCGTGGCGGGTGCCGATGGCGAACGTGTGCTGCGGGTCGAGGACCTCGTCGAAGGCCCGCTCAGCACGTGCCTGGCGCCCGACGAGATCATCGTGTCCGTCCGTCTGCCGCGCCTTTCGGCCGATGCCCGCTGGAGCTACTACAAGTTCAACCGCAAGCCCGGCGAGTTCGCCGAGGCCATCGCCGCCGTCGTCCACGATCCCGCCCGCGGCGTCGTGCGTGCCGTGCTCGGCGCCATGGAAGGTGCCCCCCACGTGATCCCGGATCCCCACGCCCTGCTCGGCGGCGACATCGACGCCCTCGCGGCGGACATCGTCACCCGGTCGGGCTTCGCGCCCGACACCTACGAACATCGCGTGCATGCGGTCACCCTGCGTCGCGCGGTCGCGGGGCTCGCATGACCCGCATCGCGCTGAAGGTGAACGGACAGGCGGTCGAACGCGACGTCGCCCCGCGTCGCAATCTCGTGGATTTCCTGCGCGACGAGCTGAACCTCACGGGGACCAACGTCGGCTGCGAGCACGGCGTGTGTGGTGCCTGCACTCTGGAGATCGACGGTGCGCCCGCGCGCTCGTGCATCGCGTTCGCGGTTGCCTGCGACGGCGCATCGGTCCGCACCATCGAGGGCTTCGACGACGACCCCGTGATGATCGAACTGCGCGCCGCGTTCAACGCCGAGCACGCGCTGCAGTGCGGCTACTGCACGCCGGGGATGCTCGTCACCGCGCGCGACATCGTGACGCGGCTTCCCGACGCCGACGAGGCACGCATCCGCGAGGAACTCTCCGGCAACCTCTGCCGGTGCACGGGTTACGTCGGCATCGTGCGCGCCATCGTCTCGGTGATGGCCGCGCGGAAGAGTTCCGGCGGCGGTCGGTAGACCCCGCGTCCGAGCAGTCCGCCGAGCCCGTCGGCGGCGATCATCCCGATGTTCACGATCGGCGGCGCGTCGGCGGCGACGAGTTGCGAGGCATCGAGGCCGATCGATGCCCCGAGCCCTGCGTGCGGCACCAGCAGATGCGCCCGCGCGAGCGAACCCTCCGACCGCTGACCGCCGAATCCCGCTGCATCGATCACGCCGCTGTCGCCGATCATCGGGCTCACCGCTGCCGTCGACGACGGATCCATGCGCCCGCCTTCCGGCGGCGCTGCGGGTCCGGTGATCCACTGCTGAGGCCGACCCGCGAGGCGGATGCCGACGTCGATGCCGTTGCCGGCCAGCGCGACGATCAACCCCGGGCGCCCTTCCGCCAGCGCCATCACCAGCGTGCGACAGGCGGCCATCCAGAGCGTCAGGAAGAAGAGCGGCGAGGCTGCGAGCATCGCGCGCGCATCGTCGCCTTCGGCCGTGCGCGGCAATCGGGCGTCGAGCACACGGGCGATGGCGGCCGTCGCGGTCGCCGTGTTGCCGTGGAGATCCTCGCCGGCATCGAGGGCGGCGCGGGCCGGCCCCACGAGATCGATCGGTTCGCGCAGCGCGGACGACAGCATCGGCGCGAGCACGTCGTCGCGCCACGTGTGCCGGTCGAGCACGGCGGCGTTGCGCGTGCCGAAACGCATCTGCGGCCCCGGGCCGCTCGCGAGCGGCGACCACGCGAGGCGGGACCCGTCGTTCGCATCCATCACGGCCATGAGCGGCGTGCGCGGCGACACCACCTCGGCGAGCGGCGTGACGACGCCGAAGTCGTGCGCCGACCGGAGACGGACGCGGCCGTCGAGGATCATCGCCTCGGCCTCGGCGTCGTCGCGCGACCAGCCTTCGTGACGGCACGCGAGCACGGCCGACGACAACACCGGCGCCGAGGGCTGGTAAGGATCGACGAAGGGCGGGCCGGCGTGCAGCAGCGTGCGCTTCGGCAGGCCGACGGCGCCGGAGGCAGCGCGCACGGCGGTCCACATGGGGGACGGAAGATCGAAAGTACTCATTAAACAGTGCCCAGGTATGCGTCGCGGATGCGCGGGTCGGCCGCGAGCGTATCAGGGTCGCCGGCGGCCGCGATGCGTCCGGTCTCGACGACGTACGCATGGTCCGCGAGATCGAACGCCGTGAGGACGTCCTGCTCCACGAGGAGGATCGACAGTCCGTCGCGCACGATGGCCTGCAGCGCCACGCCGAGATCGTCGACGGCGCGCGGCGCGAGACCCAGCGAGAGTTCGTCGATCATCAGGAGCCGCGGGCGCGCCATGAGACCGCGTCCGATGGCGCACATCTGCTGTTCGCCGCCGGACATCGTCGTGGCGTCCTGCCGCCGGCGCGTGCCGAGGATCGGGAAGAGCGTGTAGAGGCGGTCGAGATCGCGCTCCAGTTCCGCACGGCTCGCGGAGCGGAGATAGGCGCCGAGCAGCAGGTTGTCGCGGACAGTCATGCCGCGGAACAGGCGCCGCCCCTCGGGCACGTGCGCGATGCCCGCGCCGAGGATGCGATCGCACGACGCACCGGCCAGATCGCGCCCCCCGAGGGTGATGCTGCCCGCCGTGGGGGACACGAGCCCGGAGATCGTGCGCAGCAGCGTCGTCTTGCCCGCGCCGTTCGCGCCGACGATGCAGGTGATGCCCTCCGACGCGACGTCGAGGTCGACGCCCCACAGCACGCGCACCTCGCCGTAACCCGCCTGGAGACCGCGCACCTGCAGGAGGGGCTCAGCCATGACTCTCCTCCGACTTCGCGTCGGACTTCGCGTTGCCACCGGCAAAGCGCGCGGCGAAGCGCGCCCCGAGATACGCCTCGACCACCTGCGGATCGCGCATGACGTCTTCCGGTGCACCCGACGCGAGCAGCTGCCCGTGATGCAGCACCAGCACGCGCTGCGACAGCGACAGCACCACCTTCATCAGATGCTCGATGAGGACGACCGTGATGCCGCTTGCGGCGATGCGGCGGATCAGCGCGAGCGCGCCGTCGATCTCGCTGGTGTTGAGCCCCGCGTTGACCTCGTCGAGCAGCAGCAGCTTCGGGCGCATCGCCAGGCTCTTCGCGAGTTCCAGCCGCTTGCGCGACGGCAGCGTCAGCGTGGCGGCGAGCCGCTGCGATTCGCGGTCCAGCCCGACCACCGAGAGATAGCCCGCCGCGAGCCGTTCCGCCTCCGCACGCGAGCCGGCCTGCCCCGCGAACAGCGCCCCGGCCGCGACGTTCTCCAGCACGGTCATGCGCGGGAACGGCTGGACGATCTGGAACGTGCGCGCGAGGCCCCGCCGCGCGGCCTCGTGGGGGCGCTGCGCCGTGACGTCGACGCCCTCGAAGCGCACGACGCCGCCGCTCGGCCGATGCACGCCGGTCAGCAGATTCACGAGCGTGGTCTTGCCCGCGCCGTTCGGCCCGATGAGGCCCACGATCTCCCCGGATCCGATCGTGAAGCTCACGTCGCGGACCGCGTGCACGCCGCCGAACCGCTTCGAGAGCTTCTCGACCTCGAGGAGTGGCTTCACGATCGCCACCGCAGCCGCAGACCCAGCAGGCCGCCCGGCAGGAAGAAGATCAGCGCAACGATGATCGCGCCGAGGATGGCCTGGTGATATTCGAGGAAGCGCGCCCACACGGTCTCTTCCAGCAGGACCAGCGCGGCGGAACCGATGAGCGGCCCGAGCACCGATCCGGCGCCGCCCAGCAGGACCATCACGGGCACCTTCACCGTGAGCAGGATACTGAAGGCGTCGGCCGGTGCGATGTAGCCGACCCACGACGCGTAGGCCGCACCGGCTGCGCCGCAGAACACGCCCGAGAGCACGAAGGCCGCGATCTTGTAGCGCGTGGAGGGAACGCCCACCATCTCGGCAGCGTCCTCGTTCTGGGCGATGCAGCGCAGGCCGAAGCCCAGCCGCCCGCGGTCGACCAAGAGGGTCGTGGCGAGCGCCGCGACGAGGATCGCGAGCATCGCGTAGAGGAAGAAGCGCGCGATGAAGTCGGGGCCACCCGGCAGGAACCGCACGTTGAGCCCCTCGCCGCCGCCGGTGAGACTCGACCAGTTGGACGCGAGCACCGACCCGATCTCGACGAGCGAGATGGATCCGATCGCGAAGTAGTGGCCGCGGAGCCGCAGGATGACGGGCCCCATCGCCGCCGCGACGGCCGCGACGATGACGGCCGCCAGCAGCCACGCGACGATCATCGGGACCCCGGCGTTCTGGCAGATCGCGCCCGCGTAGGCACCGAGGCCCACGAAGGCCCCGGTGGCGAACGACGGATAGCCGGCGTAGCCGCCGATGAAGTTCCACGACAGCGCGAGCACACCGTACAGCGCGACGAACGTCGCGATCTTCACGATGTAGTTGTCACCGTAGAGCGGCGACAGCGCGAGCACGACGAGCCACAACCCGGCCACCCACGGCAGTCCGCGGGGACCGAGTCTCCGGCTGACCGCCGCGCCGATCACTCGTACCCCCGCTGACCGAAGAGCCCGGTCGGCTTGACGGCCAGGAGCAGGAGCATCAGCGCGAACCCGAGCAGCGGCGCCACCTGCGGACCGAACCAGTGACCGCCGAAGCTCTCGACCAGGCCCAGCACGAGGCCGCCGGCGAGCGCGCCCGGCACCGTGCCGAGACCGCCGATCACGCACACGATGAATGCCTTCCCGAGCAGCTGCCCGGTGACGTTCGTGGTGATCGGGTAGACGAGCGCCAGCAGCGCGCCGCACGCCCCGGCCATCATGGTGCCGAGTCCGAACGTCGCGGCGTAGACGCGCGGCACCCGGATGCCCATGAGCGCAGCGGCGTCGCGGTCCATGCGCACGGCGACGATGGCGCGGCCGAGGCGCGACCCGCGGAGGATCACGTACAGGAGCCCGGTCATGGCCAGCGCGAGCACCATCGCGGCCGCGCGGTCGAGGGGCAGCACCACCTCGCCGAACTCGAGGCGTCCGAGATCGAGCGTGACGCGGCGCGGCGTCGCCTCGAACCAGACGTTCATCAGGTTGTAGAGAATCATGTCGAGCCCGAACGTCAGCGTGAGCGTGGTCAGCACCGGCTGCGACACGACGCGGTTGATGAGGCCCAGTTGCAGGAAGTATCCGAGGAGCAGGAGCACAAGCGCCACCGGCACCAACGCCGCGAACGGATGGATGCCCGCACCCGTGAAGGCGGCGCACGTGAGATAGCCGGCGAGGATCACGAACGAGCCGTGCATCATGCTGATCACGTTCAGCACGCCCCAGACGAGCGAGAAGCCGACCGCGATGCAGGCGTACAGCGCGCCCAGCATCAACCCGTTCAGCAGGACCTGCGCGTAGAGGGCGCTCATGGTGCCCCGTCGGTGCGCGTCATTTCATGGGCCGCAGGGTGCCCTGCTTGAGCGCCTCGGGCTGGAGCACGATGGCCTTCCCGCCCTGCACCTGGATGATCGGGAGATCGCGCCCCGCATTCATGCCGTTGGGCGAAAAGCGGATGGGGCCGTAGAAGGTGACGATGTCGAGCGCGGCCAGCGCATCGCGCACTTTCGCCTTGTCGAGCGTCCCGGCCTTCTCGACGGCCTTCTGCAGCGCCACGAGGGCCGCGGCCGCGGAGGCGTGCACGTAGTCGGGCTCGCCCTTCTCCCGGGCCTGGAAGTCGGCGGTGAACGCCTGCGTCGTGCCGAAGACGTCGTCGCTGCGGAACGCGAGGGCGGGCACCCACCACGTCGCGCTGGTGACGCCTTCGGCCAGCGGACCGAGCGCCTCGGCGAACTCGCGGTACGCGGGCCCGGTGACCATGGTCACCACCGGCGCGGTCACACCGAGATCCGCCATCTGCTTGCGGGCGAGCACGAGGTCCTTGGTGTAGCCGGCCACGAAGATCCAGTCCGGCTTCAGCGACTTGATCTTCGCGAGTGGCGCCGAGAAGTCCATCGAGCCCACCGGATACAGTTCGTTGTAGACGACCTCCAGTGTGCCGCGCTTTGCGGCGTCGACCATCGCAGCGGCCATCGACTTGGGGAAGACGTCCTCGCGGCCGAGCACGGCGATGCGCCGCGTGGCGGGGAGCTGCTTCGCGACGAGCTTCACGAGGCCGTCGGTCAGGCCCGCATTGGGTGCGAGCGTGCCGAAGAGATTTCGGAACCCCTGGTTGAAGACCGATTCCGACGACGCCACCGAGGCGACGACGGGCACGCCGTAGCGCTCGGCGACGCCGGCGACCACCTTGGTGTGGCCCGATCCGAACGGTGCCGTGAGGAAGTCGACCTTGTCCTGGGTGATGAGCTTCTCGGCGATCTGGCTCGCGCGCTGCTCGTTGGTCTGGTAGTCGTAAGAGACGATCTCGACCTTCAGCTTCTTCGCGCCGACTGTCATGCCGCCGGCGGCGTTCACCCGCTTGACCCAGATGTCGTAGGCCACCTGCTGCTTCTTGCCCTCGTCGGCCAGACCCCCGGTGAGCGCGAGCGGCGCGCCGATGCGCACCGTCTGGGCCGCCGTCGGTCCGGCGATGGCCAGCAGCGCGACCAGGATGCCGAGCGCCGACCGGCCGGTCCGTGCGACGGATCGCCCCCTGTTCATGATCTCCCCTCCGTGAGTGCTGCATGGATCCGGCGTCCGGCCGGCTCGCAGGGGCCACCCGCGTGCCGTGGCTCCCGGGCGGCTTTTCGCAATCCGCGGGCCACGCAGCGGCTTTGCCGCCCTCGAAGGGCGGATCACGCCTCGCCAGCAGGTGCACCCCGGAACGTCATGCACGAGGAGCGCGCAAAACGGATGCATTCGACGCACCATCTGCGGGCCTGACGCACCGTTGGAGAGCAGCGACCTCGGCCCCGGCGCCGGGGTATCAAGGCGTGTGGCCGAGGGCCGATGAAGGCGGGTGCCCGGCATCCAGCCGGCGCCGCCGACACACGATGACGCCCATGTCCACGACCCTACGCACGCCGCCCGCCCACGGGACCGCCAAGCCCCCCCAGGACACCCGCGCAGGAGGCGTCGAGCCGATCGCACCGCCGCCCCAGGAGTTGACGAACGAGGAGATCGACAAGGTTTTCGCGACGATCGACATCCCCCCCTGCCCCGCCATCGTGATCGACGCGATGCGGGAGGCGCAGAAGGACATCCCCGACGTCGTCCGCCTGGCGAAGACCATCTCAGCCGATGTCGGCATGGCCGCCATCACCATCAAGCTCGCCAACTCGCCCCTGTTCCGCGCCGGCGCGCCGATCACCACGGTCCGCCGCGCGCTGGAACGCCTCGGCACGATCAACGTCGTCTGCGTGGTCGTCGCCGCGGCGCTGCGCGAGACCCTGAAAGGCCCCTCGGCTGCGTTCCTCGACGGCTACTGGGCCAAGACGTCCGCGGTGGCGCTGGGCTCGGGGATGATCGCGAAGCGGCAGTACGGCATCTCGCCCGACGCGGCCTACACGTATGCGCTCTTCCACGACGCGGGGATCCCGCTGATGCTGCGGCGGTATCCGGAGTACGAGAAGGTGCTGACGATCTGCCGCGCGACGGGGGATCTGCTGGTGGACTCCGAGAAGGACTACTTCCCGTGCACCCACCCGGTCATCGGATCGCTGCTGGTGCGCAACTGGGGGCTGCCGGCGCCGCTCATCAACGCCATCCGGCTGCACCACGAGCGCGACGTCTACCACCTGCCGGACGCCACGCTCCACGGGAACTCGCTGTCCCTCATCGCGACCACGCACATCGCGGAACGCCTGATCGGACAGATCCTGGGCGAGAAGGAGTACGAGGTCGGCCAGGCGCTCTTCGACCGGGCGGTCGTGCACCTGGGCCTGAGCAGCGAGGACCTCGAAGACGTGCACGAGGACATGATCCAGGCCCTCAACGAAGCGAAACGCTGACGCGTCGTCCGCCACGCACGCTTCATCCCTCCGCGAGCAACGACTCCGCGCTGACGACCCGTCCGTAGGCCGACGCAAGCGCGGCCATGAAGGCGCCGTGCACGGTCTCTGCCGGGATCGCCTTGCCGCCGAACTCGAGATCGCACGCCGCGCAGGCGTCCTCCACCACCGTCACGCCGTAACCCAGATCCGCCGCCGCGCGGGCCGTGGCGTCGACGCACATGTTGCTCATCGCGCCAACGACGACCACCGAATCGATGTCCGCCAGGGTCTCGACGAGCGTCGTGTCGCGGAACGCGTTCGGGTGGCGCTTCACCACCACCGCCTCGCCATCCGCCGGGGCCACCGCCACGTGGGTCTCCGCGCCCACTGACCCGTCGAGCAGGAATCCCACCGCCGGATCGAGTTCGCGGTGCTGGACGTGGATCACCCGAACGTCGCGCGCACGGGCCCACGCGAGCACCTTCGCAGCGTTGGCGACGCAGGCGGTGATGGCTGGCAGCGGGAAGGCCCCGCCGGGGAAATAGTCGTTCTGAAGATCGATGAGCAACAGGGCCTGGGACACGGGGAACCTCCCTGGGGTGGTCGAAGATAGCGCGACGCGATTGCACGATCAGTGCCGGCGCGGGTGCCGCTCCGCTTTACACTCCGGACGCCCCGCCGGCCGACCATACGCGGGCCGACCGATACTTTCGACTGATTCCTGCGCCGCGCGGTGGCGTCTATAGTCGGTCGCACGAGAAACGCCTGCCCGATCCACGACGGTCTCCGTCCGCGCAACCCCCTGATTCGATGACAGCCCGCCGCTGGACCGCGGGTTGCCCCCTCCCGAACCGTGGCTGTGCACCTGCCCGGGCAATGTCCCCCCACGATGGCGGGGGCACCGAACGGGCCCGCCTGCGCACGCCGATTGCGAAGCGGGAGGCGACCACCAGACATGCATGAAGGCGCGGGTCCGCATCGACGGCAGCTCCGTCGGGACGGCGACCCGCGCCCCAAGAAGAAGAGAGACCGTGATGCACAAGTACGCCCTGCCCAGCCCGCTGGTGCTGAATCGATGCGCCGCCGCCATCGCCGCCGCCTTCGCCCTGCACCCCCACACCGGGCTCTCCCAGCAGATCGTCATCGACGGGCGCACCGCCACCTCGCTATCGATCTCGGGCGCAGTCACCGACATCACCACCGGCACCGTCCACGGCGCGAACGCGTTCAATTCCTTCTCGCGCTTCGACGTCTACTCCGGCAACACGGTCAATCTGCACGTCCCCCAGGCGGCATCCAACCTCATCAACCTCGTCACCGGCGAGGCATCCCGGATCGACGGCATGCTGAACGCCGTCAAGGGCGGGAACATCGGCGGCAACGTGTTCTTCCTCAATCCCCACGGGATCATCGTGGGCCGCGACGGCATGATCAACGCGGGCTCGCTCACGCTCATCACGCCCGCCCAGTCGTTCATGGACGCGATCCTCGACGCCCGCGGCGTTCCGGATGCCGCCTCCACCGCGCGTCTGCTCGAAGGCCACGTGCCCATCAACAACGCGGGTCTGATCTTCGTGCAGGGCACGATCAACGCCGAGGGTGGGGTGAAGCTCGCGGGCGGCAACGTGCAGATCCCCGGGGTCGTGCAGTCGGGAGCCGCGTTCCAGCACTCGACGGTGGCCTTCTCGGACGTGGTGAACGTGGCGGGGATGCAGAACGCCAACGAGATCCGGGTGGTGAATGGCGTGGTCGAGATCGTGGCCACCCAGGATGTCGCGATCACCGGCAAGGTGGCGTCGGAAGGTGCGAACGGCCTCGCGGGCGGTACGGTGAAGATGCGGGCCGGCGGTGGCCTGAATCTGGGCGAAGCCGCGCTCGTCTCGGTGCGGGGCAGGGGCTCGAACTCCGACGGCGGCACGATCGATCTCTTCGCCGACGACAGCGCCACGCTGGCGGATCGCGCGAAGCTCGACGCCCGCGGCGGCGAGGTCTCGGGGAATGGCGGCTTCGTCGAACTTTCTGCGCGCGATACGGTGACCATCGCCGGCGGCCTGGTCGACACCTCCGCCACATCGGGCAGCCACGGCACCTTCCTGGTCGATCCGCTGCACATCTTCATCAACACCAACAGCACCACCTCGTTCTTCACCGGCGGCAACGGCGTGTTCGAGGCCACCGACAGCATCGAGATCGGGCCGGGCGTCATCGTGTCCAGCCGCACGATCGCGAACATGGACGACTTCTCGGCATCGGGACATCCGTCCGCGCCGTCCACCGGCCACTCGGGCAATCTCATCTTCCGCGCGCCGCAGATCCGCGTGCGAGAAGGCGCCCAGGTGCTGGCCCAGGGCGGCAACGGTTTCCTCGGCGGCGACATCTCGTTCCTCGCGACGCTGGGCAACGGCGGTGACGCCGCCGTCATGCTCGACCGCGCCACGGTCCGGGGCCGCAGCATCACGGCCACCGCCGCGGTCGCGAACGACACGACCGGCCTGCTCGTAGAGACGACGAGCCAGTCGGCCCGCGTCACCGTCGAAGGCGGTCTGCTCGACGCGCAGGGCGGCGACATCACGCTCGGCTCGACGTCCACACTCAACGCCGCGTCGCAGGCCAACATCCCGCTCGGCGTCGTGACCGCCACCTCGATCGCCGAGACCATCGTGCGCGGCGATGCGCGCGTGACCACCACCGCTGCCGGCCGCGTGGTGCTCGCCGCGACCTCGAGGGTGACCGCCACCGCCATCTCCGATTCCCCCCTCGCCGGCGAACTGGCCGGCGACGCCGCCGTGGCCGTCACCGACGTCACCAGCACCGCACGCGCCCTGCTGTCGGGCAACGCGACCGTCGACGCCGGCGGCCGGCTCGGGATCACCGCCACCAACACCGTCACCTCCGTGGCGACCGCGGATGCGGCGGCCGCCGGCAGCAGCGCGGCCGGTGCCACGGTCGCCGTCGGGAAGCTGCGAGCAACCACGCGTGCCGCCGTGGAAGAGAACGCCGGGATCACCAACGCGGCGGGCATCGATCTGCTCGCCGGGACCACCGCTTCGGCGACAACGAAGGCCGTCGCCGCCGCGAGCGGCGCAGCCGAAGACACCAGCAAGACCAGCCAGGCGGCACGCACGCTCGACGAATACAAGGGCCAGGCGAAGACGAACGACGGCGGCGTGACCGTTGCGGCGTCCGTCGGCGTCAACGACGTCGCGAGCACGACGCAGGCGATCCTCGAATCGTCCCGACTCGCGAACACGGCGGGCACCGTCACGATCGGCAGCAGCAGCATCGTCACGTCCACGGTCCTGGCCGACGGTTCCAGCGCCGGCGGCGGCGTGGGCGTCGGCGCGGGCGTGGCGGTCAACATCGCGAAGGTGACCAACGAGGCGCACGTGACCCAGGCGGTCGCCGCCGAGGGACTCACAGCCGCAGCGACCATGGGCACGGGGGCCGACGGCGGCAAGTTCAGCACGTTCGCCGCGGAAGCCCGCTCGGGTGCCGGAGCCTCCAACGTCGGCGTGGCGGGCTCGCTCGCCGTGAACGTCGCGGATCAGCGCGCCACAGCACTGCTCACCGGCAACGGCGGCCTCACGCTGGCCGGCGGCGCCTTCGGACTCACCGCCGAGAACCGGGCCTCGAACACCGCGAAGGCCACACCCACGGGCCCCGCGACGGGAAGCGCGGTGGGTATCGGCGCTTCGGTGGCCATCGACGTCGTGACCAACCGCGCGACGGCGGAAGTCTCGGACGGCCGCAGCATCACCGGTGCCGGATCCATCGATCTCTCGGCCACCGGTGCGTACGCGATGCTGACGGAAGCCGAAGCGGGCGCTGCCGGCGGCGTCGCAGTCACGCCGGTCCTTGCGCTGTCCGTCTCGGACAACGCCACGCGCGCCACGCTCGGCACCGGCGGCGTGCTCCTCCTCGACGGCGACCTGACGCTGCTCGCGAACCACACATCCACGATCACCACGACGGCGAAGGCCGATGCCGCCGGCGACCGGGCTGCGGTCGGCGCGTCCATCGCCATCGCCATCGTCAGCGACACGTCCGTCGCCACGACGGGCCGCGGCGTCCGGTCGGGCGGCAGTGCATCGTTCGAGGCGACGTCCGCCTCCGCCACACGGACCAGCGCCAAGGCCTCCGCCGCGGGCGGTGCCGGCGAGGAGGACGACGGCAGTTCGTCGCAGAACGGCGTCGACCAGCAGATCGGCGCGCAGTCGTCGCTGGGCACCGACCAGCAGGCGGCCGACAGCGGCAGCGGCACGCAGGAATCGGCCAGCGCCGAGACGAGCGGCGGCGGCGTGTCCGTGGCCGGGGCCCTCGCCGTGAACGTGGTCGATTCGCGGGCACGGGCCTTCGTGCCGGACGGCGTGAACGTGGAGGCGCTGGGCGGCGAACTGCGCGTCGCAGCGTCCAACAACACGGATGCCATCGCCGTCGCGGACGGGTCCTCGGTGGGCGGCGCGGCCGCGGTGGGCGTGGGTGCGGCCGTGGCGCTCAACAAGGTCGACTCGGTCAACGAAGCCCGCCTCGGCCGCGGGATCCATCGCGCCGGCGCCGTCACCGTCGAGGCGCTGATGCGCGACGACGGCGATGCCGACGACGCGACGTTGCAGGTCTTCGGCGCCGAGGCCTCCTCCGGCGCCGGTGCCGGCAAGGTCGGCATCGCCGGGTCCGTCGCGCTCGACATCGTCGACAACCGCAGCACAGCGACCATCGACGGCCTCGTGACCATCGACACGACGAACACGCCGGCGACGCTCCCGAACTTCGGCGATGTGCGCGTCGCCGCAGAGAACCGTTCGTCGTCCACCGCGAAGGCCCTGCCCTCCGGCCCCGCGTCGGGCAGCGCCGTCGGCGTCGGCGCGTCGTTCGCGCTCAGCGTCGGGAAGAACCAGTCGGTCGCCACCGTCACGTCGAACACGACCCTGACCGGCGCCGACGACGTCGCACTCTCGGCCACGGGCGACCACACCACCACCACGGAAGCCGAGGCCGGCAGCGCCGGCGGCATCGCGATCACGCCGGTGGCGGCGATCTCCGTCGTCGACAACGAGACCACCGCGACGCTCGCCGCGCGCAGCGGGGACACGCTCGTCGCCTCCGGCAGCGTGACCGTCGAGGCTGCACACAAGGGCGTCACCACGACGTCCGCCACGGCCGACGCCGCCGGCGACAAGGCCGCCGTGGGCGTGTCCATCGCCGTCGCGGTCGTGAACGACAGCGCGGTCGCGACCACCGGTCGTCACGTCGACGCCGGCGGTGCGGTGAGCTTCTCCGCGCACTCGGCATCCGCATCGTCCGTCGTCGCGAAGGCATCGGCCAAGGGCGGTGAAGGCGAGGCGGACGACGGCAGCAGCCCGTCGGGCGGCGTCGACGCGCAGATCGCCGCGCAGCAGGACTTCGGCACCGACCGGCAGGCCGCGGACTCCACCAACCGGACGCAGGAGGGCGAGTCCGCCTCCACGTCCGGCGGCGGCGTGTCGGTGGCCGGAGCAGTCGCGGTCAACATCTCGAACTCCGACGCGCGGGCATTCATTCCCGATGCCGTGGACGTGACGGCGCGCGGCGGCGCCCTGTCGCTCTCCGCAAGCAACGACACCGACGCCTCCGCAAAGGCCGACGGTTCGGCCGCCTCCGGCGGCGTGGGCATCGGCGCGGCCGTGGCCATCAACGTCGCGAAGGCGCGCACGGAGGCGACGCTGGGTCGGGGCAAACACGAGGCCGAGGGGCTCCTCGTCGAGGCCGTGATGAACGACACGCAGGGCGACGGCACCAGCCGGTTCGCGGCCGAGGCGTCGTCGGGCGCCGGGGGCGGCAAGGTCGGCATCGCCGGTTCACTCGCCATCAACGTCGTCGACAACAGCGCGCGCGCCACGGTCGCCGGCACCGACACGACGCACACGACGGCCGCCGATGTCACGATCACCGGCGGCGGCGCTGTCGAGGTCACATCGGAGAACGTCTCCGAGGCATCCACGAAAGCGCTGCCGAGCGGCCCTGCGAGCGGCAGCTCGGTCGGCGTCGGCGCGTCCTTCGCGGTGGGCGTGCATTCGAACCAGTCGCACGCGAGCATCGGCGACGACGTCGTCCTCGAAGGCGACGGCACGACCCGCGTGGGCGCGGTCCATCTGTCGGCGACGGGCGATCACACGATCGACACCGCGGCCGAGGCCGGCAGCGCCGGCGGGATTTCGCTCACGCCGGTCGTCGCGATCTCCGTGGTCGACAACCAGACCACGGCGAAGCTCGGTGCCGGCGACGTTCTCGAAGCCGGCGGCGACGTCGAGATCGAAGCCACACACGCGGGCCGCACAGCAACGTCCGCGAGTGCCGATGCGGCCGGCGACAAGGCCGCGGTCGGCGTCTCGATCGCCGTGGCCGTGGTGAACGACACCGCGACCGCGACGACGGACCGCGACATCGACACGACCGGCGGCGCTGCCTTCCGCGCGCATGGCGCGTCGGCATCGAACACGTCCGCCAAGGCCTCCGCGACGGGCGGTGCCGGCGAGAAGGAAGACGGCAGCACGCCGTCCGACGGCGTGGACCAGCAGATCGGTCAGCAGGCCACCTTCGGCAAGAACAAGCAGGCCGCGGGCAGCGCGAACAGCGGGCAGACGCCCGGTCAGGCGAGGAACAGCTCCGGCTCCATCAGCGTCGCCGGTGCGGTGGCCGTGAACGTGTCCGATTCGGAAGCGCGCGCCACCGTACCCGACGGACGCACGATCAAGGCTGGCGGGCTGCTGGAGATCAGCGCGTCGAACAACACCGACGCCACGGCCGCGGCGGACGGCAGCGCCGCGGGCAGCGGATCCGGCAGCATCGGCATCGGGGCCGCCGTCGCGATCAACACCGCGAAGTCCGTGAACGAGGCGCGCCTCGGCGTCGCGAACCACAGCGCGAACGGCGCGCTCATCCGCGCAACCATGACCGACGACGGCGATGCCGACGATGCGAGGCGCTCGGTGTCCGGCGCGGAGGCGAAGAGCGGCGGTGGCGGCGGCAAGGTCGGCATCGCGGGTTCGCTGGCCGTGAACGTCGTCGATACGTCGAGCACGGCCACCATCGCCTCGGGCGCCTCGCTGGAAGCCAACGGGGGTGAGGTCACCATCGAGGCCGGGAACCGCACCGCGACGCACGCGAAAGCGCTGCCGAGCAACGGCCTCGCCACCGGATCGTCGCTGGGCATCGGGGCATCGTTCGCCATCGACGTCGTTTCGAACAAGTCCGTCGCCGAGATCGAGGACATCGCGGTCCTCACGGGTGCCGGACGCCTCGAACTGCGCGCCGCGGGCGACCACGAGATCACGACGGAGGCCGAGGCCGGCGCAGCGTCCGCCGGCATCGCGGTGACGCCGGTCCTCGCGCTCTCGGTGGTCGACAACCAGACCCGCGCCCGCATCGGCACGCCCGCCGGCGGCAACGCCATCGAGGTCGGCGGCGACATCGTCGTCTCGGCCACGCATCGCGGTGCAACGATCACGGATGCCAAGGCGGAAGCCGCCGGCGCCAAGGCCGGGATCGGCGCCTCGATCGCCATCGGGATCGTCAACGATTCCGCCATCGCCACCACGGCGCGCGACATCGTCGCCGACGGCGGCGTCGAGTTCGAGGCGCTCTCGGCCTCCGCATCCAAGACGACGGCCGCCGCGAGCGCGTCCGGTGCGCAGGAGGACGAAGGCGACCAGCCCTCCGACGGCGTCGACCGGCAGATCAACCGGGAAGCGAGCTACGGCAAGTCGCAGCAGGCGAGCGGCAGCGCCAATGCGGCGCAGACCCCGGGCAGCGCAAGCACCAGTTCCGGCGGCATCTCGGTGGCCGCGGCGATCGGCGTCAACGTGTCGAACTCCGAGGCCCGCGCCTTCGTGCCCGACGCCATCGACGTCACGGCGAAGGGCGGCGCGCTGAAGCTCTCGGCCTCGAACAACACCGATGCCTTCGCGGGCGCGGACGCGTCCTCGGTCGGACGTGGCTTCAACGCCACCACCGGCGAGGGCAGCAAGCTCGGCATCGGCGCGGGCGTGGCTGTGAACGTGGCCAACGCGACGACCGAGGCCTCCCTGGGCGTCGCAAACCACAGCGCCAAAGGCGTCGAACTGTCCGCCACCATGACGGACGACGGCAACGCCGACGACGCCACGCGCAGCGTGTTCGGCGCGGAATCCAGCTCCGGCGCGGGCTCCGCGAAGATCGGCATCGCCGGCTCGGTCGGCATCAACATCGTCGACAACCGCGCGACGGCCGCGATCCGCGAGGGCGCGCAGGTCGATGCCAGCGGCGGCGACCCGGCCTTCGACGGCGACGTGAAGCTCACGTCCGAGAACCGTTCGCTGTCGACCGCGAAGGCCCTGAAGGCCGGCGACGGCGCGGCGGGCACCGACGTCGGCGTCGGCGCCTCGTTCGCGGTGAACGTCGCGAACAACCAGTCCACCGCGGAGATCGAGGACGACGCCCGCCTGACGAACGCCGCGGGCGTGCATCTCTCCGCCACCGGCGACCACGAGATGCTGACGGCGGCCGAAGCCGGATCGGCGGGCCGCATCTCCGTGACGCCCGTGGTCGCGGTCTCCGTCGCGCAGAACGAGACGATCGCGCGCATCGGGAAGCTCGATGGCGAAGCGCTCGTGACGTCCGGTGACGTGAAGGTCGAAGCCACCCACCGCGGCAGCACCACGACCACCGCCGATGCCGACGCCGCCGGGGCCAAGGCCGCGATCGGCGCGGCCATCGCCGTGACCGTGGCGGAGGACAAGGCGCAGGCGACCACCTCCCGGCACATCGTGTCCGACGGCGGAATCGCCTTCTCGGCCCATTCGCAGGGCGCCTCCTCCACCAGTGCCACGGGCAGCGCGGCGGGCGGTCAGGAGGACGACAACGACGATCCGGACAACAACCAGCCGGACGACGGCGTCGACCGGCAGGCGCGGGACCAGCGCACGTTCGCCGAGCGCCAGCGCCCCGCCGACAGCGACAGCCAGGCGGGGAGGACCACCAACCCCAGCGCCCAGACCAGCGCCGGCGGGGTGTCGGTGGGCGCAGCGATCGCCGTGAACATCGGGTTCTCGGAGGCGCGCGCCTTCGTGCCGGACGACATCACCGTGAACGCGAAGGGCGGCGAACTCGCGCTCTCCGCGTCGAACAACACCGATGCCTTCGCCGGCGCCGACGGTTCGGCCGCGGGCAAGCCCGCGCGGGTGCCGGGCGCGCAGCCGCCCACCAAGGTGGGCGTGGGCGTCGGCATCGCGGTCAACTATTCGGAGTCCGTGAACGAGGCGAGCCTCGGCCGCGGCCGGCACAGCGGCCAGGGCGTGACGCTCGAAGCCGTGATGACACAGGATGCCGGGGGCGACGACACCAGCCGCTTCGGCGCCGAGGCGAAGTCGGGCGCGGGCTCCGCGAAGATCGGCGTGGCCGGCGCGCTGGGCCTCAATATCGCCGACCACCAGAGCCATGCCGTGATCCGTTCCGGCGCGGACGTCGACGCCCTCGGTGGCGACGTGCGGCTTTCGACGGCGTCGAAGTCCGAGTCGACGGCGAAGGCCTTGCCGACACCCGAGGACACCGGCGCGAACACCAACGTGGGCGTCGGCGCCTCGTTCGCCGTGAACGTCGTGACGAACCGCGCCGTGTCGGAGATCGAAGGTACCGAGCGTGTCGGCAACACCGTCACGCGCGAAGGCGCGAAACTCGCGAACGCGAACGACCTGACCCTCGAGGCCGAGGGCGATCACAAGATGATCACCGAGGCCGAAGCCGGGTCCGCAGGACGCGTGTCGGTGACGCCCGTGGTGGCCGTGTCGGTCGCCACGAACGAAACGACCGCGACACTCGGCGAGGGCGACACGCTCGACATCGGCGGCGACCTCGTCATGTCCGCCACGCACGCCGCGTCGACGACGACCACCGCGAAGGCGGACGCCGCCGGCGCGAAGGCCGCCATCGGCGCATCGATCGCCGTCACGGTCGCCAACGACCGCGCCACCGCCACGACGAACCGCGACATCGTCGCCGGCAAGGGGGCAAGCTTCGCGGCGCATTCGCGCGCCGCATCGAGTGCCTCGGCCAAGGCGAGCGCGGCCGGCGGCACCGAGGATTCCAACGACGGCAAGGCCGAGGATCAGCCCGAGGACGGCGTCGACCGGCAGGCCGCATCGCAGCGGACCTTCGCGGAAGGCCAGAGCAATTCGGATTCGACGGGACCCAGCCTCCCTGACAACCCCAACGCGGCGACCGCCCAGGGCGGCGTCAGCGTCGCTGCAGCCATCGGCGTCAACGTCGCGAAATCGGAGGCGCGCGCCTTCACGCCCGACGGTGTCGACGTGACCGCAAACGGTGGCGAGCTGAAGCTCTCCGCGTCGAACAACACCGACGCCGCGGCGGGCGCCGATGCCTCCGCCACCGGCCGCAACGTACCGAACGGAACGAAGGTCGGCGTGGGCGCCGCCGTCGCCGTCAACTACGCCGAGGCGAAGAGCGAGGCAACGCTCGGCGTGGGCAGCCATCGCGGCAGCGGCGTGATCGTCGAATCGCTGACCACGGACGACGGCAGCGGCGAAGCCGACGCGCGGACCAGCCGCTTCGGCGCCTCGTCCATCTCCGGCGCGGGCTCGGCCAAGGTCGGGGTGGCGGGCTCCCTCGCCCTCAACATCGTCGACCACGACAGCCGCGCGCAGATCCGCGGCAGCGCCACCGACAGCGCCGCGCGGGTGGATGCCGGCGGTGGCGATGTGCGCATCGAATCCGCTGCCGAATCCGCCTCGGACGTCCTGGCCACGTCCCGCGTCGAACCGCCCTCGATCCCCACCACCGGTACGTCCGTCGGCGTGGGTGCATCGATCGGTGTGAACGTCGTGACGAACGTGAGCCGCGCGCAGCTGAACGCCGACGCGAAGCTCGTGAACGCGGACGACGTGACGCTGCGGGCCACCGGCAGCCACGCCATGACGACGACCGCCATCGGCGGCGCCGGCGGCAACATCGCCGTGACGCCCGTCGTGGCGGTGTCGGTCGCGAACAACCGGACGATCGCGCAGCTCGAGGCCGGCGAGACGCTGGACATCGACGGTGACTTCAGCGCGACCGCGACCCATCGCGCCGGCACGGCGACGATCGCCGACGCCTCCGCTTCGGGCCCGAAGGCGGCCATAGGTGCGGCCATCGCCGTGACCGTGGCGAACGACACGGCGACCGCCACCACCGGACGGCATATCCACGCCCAGCGCGGCGCCGCGTTCGGCGCGAGCACCATCGCCGCCAGCTCGGCCGACGCCAAGGCGAGCGCGAGCGGCGGCGGCGAGGATGCCTCGTCGGACGGCGGAGCGGCACCGGAGGCCTCGGTCGACGACCAGGTCGCCGAACAGAAGAACTTCGCCGAGGGGGCACAGACCGGGGAGGCCGCCGGAGAGTCCGCGCGGACCGCTTCGGCAGCCACGTCCCAGGGCGGCGTGAGCGTCGCCGCGGCCATCGCCGTGAACGTCTCGAATGCCAAGGCCCAGGCTGTCACGCCCGATGGCGTGAACGTCGTCGCGAACGGCGGCAAGCTCGCGCTCGCGGCGTCGATCAATGCGGATGCGTCGGCCGTCGCCGATGGGTCGGCCGTCGGCAAGGATCTCCCGGCGCCGTCCCCCACCAACCAGAGCAAGGTCGGCGTCGGCGCCGGCGTCGCGATCAACGTCGCGAAGGCGCGGGCCGATGCGACGCTGGGCCGCGGCACCCACGTCGGTGACGGCGTCGAGGTGTCGGCGACGATGGCCGACGACAACGGTGACACGACGTCCACCTTCCTGGCCGGTGCCACGTCCGGCGCGGGGTCCGCCAAGATCGGCGTCGCGGGTTCGCTCGCCATCAACGTCGTGGACCATCGCAGCACCGCGCTGATCACGAGCGGGGCCGACGTCGATGCGACCGGCGGCGACGTGACCCTCGAAGCGGAGAGCCGCTCCTCGAACACCGCGAGCGCCATGCCCGACGAGAGCCAGGGGGCGTCCGGCACGGACGTGGGTGTCGGCGCCTCTATCGCCGTCAACGTCATTGCCAACTCCGCGCGTGCGGAGCTCGAGGGCGCCTCGGGCGGGGACGCGGGTGCGAAGCTCGTCAACGCCGGCGACCTCCGCATCCACGCCACGGGCGACCACCGCATGGTGACCGAAGCGGCGGCCGGTGCGGTGGGCGGGACGGCCGTCACGCCGGTCGTGTCGGTGGCGATCTCGAAGAACGAGACGCTCGCCCGCATCGGCGACGGCGAGGCGCTCACGACGAACGGACTGATCGAACTGATCGCGACGCATCAGTCGGTGAACGAGACGTCCGCGAAGGGGCAGGCCCAGGGTTCGAAGGCGGCCATCGGCGCCGCGATCGCGGTCACGGTGGCGAACGACACCGCCGAGGCCACCACGCGACGCGACATCGCGCGCGCCGGCGGCACCGTTAAGTTCGAGGCCACATCGGCCGCCTCGACGGCCACGGATGTGACGGCGAGCGCGCGCGGCGGCCCCGCCGACGAGGACGACGGAACGGCCAACGACGCCCCCGAGGACGGCGTCGATCAGCAGATCGGCGAGCAGCAGGGCTTCGGCGGGCAGGTGCAGGCCGAGAACGACGTCGGCGAGGAGAACGGCACGTCGCCCGATCCGGTGTCGCAGGTCCCGTCGAAGGCGTCGACCAGCGAAGGCGGCGTGAGCGTTGCCGCAGCGATCGGCGTCAATGTCGTCAACAACACGGCGAAGGCCTTCATCCCTGCCGATCGCGTCGTGAATGCCGACGGTACGCTGGAACTCGTGGCACGCACCAACACCGACTCGACGCTGAAGGCGGATGCCTCGGCGGTCGGGAAGAACATCATCGATGCCGCCGAGGGTGCGGCTGGTGGCAACACGGGCGGCGCGACGAGCGGCCAGTCGAAGGTCGGCGTGGGCGCTGCCGTGGTGGTGAACGTGGTCAACGCGACGACGGAAGCCACCATCGGACGCGGCGCCAGGGTGCGCGCGGCGGGCGTCTCGCTCACCGCCGCCACGGCCGACGTGAACGGCGACGACGTCAACACGATCGGCGCGGAGGCCTCGTCCGGCGCGGGGTCGGCGAAGGTCAGCATCGCGGGCGCACTGGCGCTCAATGTCGTCGACGCGGACACCCGGGCGCGCATCGACGACACCGCGACGGTCGACGCCCGCGGGTTCTCCGCGACGTCCGGCAGCGGCGACGTCGCCGTCGAGGCGCAGTCGGCCTGGGACGTGAGCGCAGCGGCCACGCCGTCGGAGGAGACCGGCGGCGCGTCGGGTTCCAAGGTCGGCATCGGGGCGTCCATCGCCCTCAACGTCTTCGACCAGACGACCAGCGCGCGGATCGGCAACGGCGCCGTCTCGAACGCCCGCGACATCGACGTGACGGCGACGAGCACGACCGATTCCAGCACGCAGGCCCGCGCGGGCGCCAAGGGCGGCGTCGCGATCGACGCGGTCGTGGCGACCACCACGCTCACCGAGACGACGGAGGCCATCGTCTCCGGCAGCACGACCATCGACACCACCGGCAGCACCACCGTCACGGCGGCGAGCGGTGGGACGCACACCGCGCGCGCCGAAGGCAACGTGGTGTCGGGCAACGTGGGCCTCGGCGCCTCGGCCGCGGTGCTCGTGTCGAACACGACGACGACGGCCGCACTCGATCGCAGCGTGATCGCGCGCGACGACGTGCGCGTCTCCGCCACCTCCTCCCGCGCCTACACGGGCTTCGCCGAGGCGAGCGCCAAGGGCGCCGTGATGGACGCCGTGGAGCAGGACCCCACGAAGGAGGACACCACCACCAGCGTGAAGACGTTGAAGGAGAACGGCGACGCCCAGCAGGGCGGAGGTGGTGCGAAGGTGAACATCGCGGCGGCCGTCGGCGTGGTCGTGCTCGACGACGACGTCACGGCACGTATCGGCAACAACGCGACCGTGCGCGCCGACGACGATCTCGCGGTGACCGCGACCGGCACGTCCGATTTCCGGACGGAAGGCACGGGCGCGGCGATCGATCCGACGTCCAACGTCGGCATCGGCATCGGCGTCGCGATCGCCGTCTCGCGCAACGACACGACGGCCACCGTGGCCGACGGCACGCGGCTGCACGTGGGCGATGACATCACGGTGAGCGCGACCACGACCCAGAACCTCTCGAGCGGCTTCCGCGACCGGCTCACGGTGGAGGCGATCGCCGGCGCCGGTGCGAGCAAGGTGGCCGTGGCCGGGGCACTCGCCGTGGCCAATTCCAATGCCACGACCACGGCCTACGTGGGCGCGACGGAAGTCCGGGGCGAAGCCGATGCAAACGACCGCTCGGGCGACATCGCGATCACGGCCGACAACACCAGCGTGCTGAGCGCCAAGGCGTGGGCGGGCGGCGCGGCCGGCAAGGCGGGCGTCGGCGCGTCCGTCGCGACGGTGGTGTCCTCCAACGAGTACCGCGCGGGCTTCGGCGGTGGCACCGTGCGCGCCTCCAGCCTCGACATCAACGCGCTGAATCGTCTGGTCACCGGGTCCGTCCCGTTCGACCTGTCGGACTTCAGCAAGCTGCAGAACGTCAATCTCCAGATCCTCGCGGGTCGGCACAACTACTACACCGAGGCCCTTGCGGGTTCCGCGGGCGGCACCGCGGCGGTGTCGGGCGCCTTCTCGGTGCAGGTGTACGAGGACGTCACCGAGGCGAAGGTGGGCAGCACGGCTGGCATCGACCTGGGCGGCGCCCTCGGCCTCCGCGCGGACTCGGGGACCCGTGCCAAGGCCTTCGCCGGTGGCGTGGCCGGTGGCGGCACCGCGGGCGTCGGTGTCTCGACGGCGACGATCTCGAACGAGACGACCACGCGCGCCACGGTGGCGGCCGGCGCCGACGTCTCGCGCTCCGGAAGCATCACCGTGGACGCCAGCGCCGATCAGGACCTAGGCGCGTTCGGCATCTCGGGCGCGGTCGCGGGCAGCGTCTCCGTGGCCGGTACCGTCAACGTCATCCTGTCCGAGAACACCGTCGAGGCGAACCTGGGCGGCGACGGCTCGACCATCGCCAGCGCGGGCGCGATCACCGTCGACGCCGACAACACCCTCACCTTCTTCAACGTCGCGGGCGCGGCCTCGGCATCCGGCAGCCTCGGCGTCGGCGCGTCGGCGGCCACGAACCTCGTCACCAACACGACGCGGGCACAGATCGGTGGCAAGGCCCAGGTCGACACGACGGGCGGCGCGGTGTCCGTGACCGCGGATGCGCGCGAGAACCTCGACATCATCGTGATCGGTGCGGCCGGCGGTGGCGCGGTCGGGGTCGCACTGTCCGGCGCCGTCACGAAGGTGACGAACACCACCGAGGCGTTGGTGGGGTCGCAGGCCCGCGTCGGACGCAGCGACCAGCTTGCCGGCGCCGTGACGATCCACGCACAGAACGACACCGACATCCTCGACGTGATGGGCACGGTGGGCATCGGCGGCAGTGCGGGCGTCGGCGCGGCGGCGGACGTGGTGCTCATCGACAAGACCACCTCCGCGAAGCTCGGCGACGAGGCCGGCCTGCATGCGGCGGGCAACGTGACGATCGACGCGGACAGCAGCGAGACCCTCCGGTCGATCGTGGTGGGGCTGGGCGGCGGTGCCGACGTGGGCGTCGCGGGGTCGGTGGCGGCGATCAGGATCGATGCGACGACGGAAGCCGTCATCGGGAGGAAGGCGACCGCCTTCACCCGCGGCAGCATGGCCGTCGACGCCGCGAGCGACACGACCGTCGACATCCTGGCGGGCGGCGGCGCCGCGGGCACCTATGCCGGCATCGGCGCCGCCATCGGTGTCGTCCTGATCGACAAGACCACGCAGTCGACCATCGGCGACGAAGCGGTGGTCGACGCACTGGGCCTCACCGACATGCGCGTCGCGACCGGCGACTTCGGCGTGACGTGGGTGTCGCGCGGCAGCGACCGCACCGATGTCAGCGCACCGTTGATGGGCGACGACTCGGAGGTGGGTGCCAGCACCAGCCGCGCGCTCACGCAGAAGCGCGTGGCCACGCGCGGGACGCGCGACGGCTTCCGCGGCCTCGCCGTGACGGCGACCGCCCACGACGACGTGGGCTCGATCTCCGTGGCCGGCGCCGTGTCGGGCGTCGTCGGGATCACGCTCGCGGCAAACGTGTCCACGACGGACAACCACACCGAGGCCTCGATCGGCAACAACGCCCGCATCAACCAGGGCACCGCGGCGGCGCACGCGGCGCAGTCGGTGCTGGTGGGTGCCGGACAGGACACCTTCCGCCTCGGCGCGGGCGGTGCGGCGTCGGGCGCGGGTTTCGCCGGCATCGGCGCCGGCGGCGACATCTCGATCATCGCGAACCGCACCCGCGCCGGCGTCGGCCGGGGAACGCTCATCGACACGGCCGGGGACGTCATCGTCACGGCGCGAGCCCGGGAGGACATCCTGACGATCGCCGGTGCGCTGGCCGTCGGCGGCACGGCCAGCCTCGCCGGCTCGGTGTCGGTGCTCTCCATCGACAACACCACCGAGGCGGAGCTGGGCGATCTCGCGGCGCCGCTGGCCGCAGGTGCCGCGGCCATCGGCGGGGCCCGCGTGGACGCCGGCGGCAGCGTGCAGGTGGCGGCTTCGAACCACACGCAGACCGACATGATCGCGGGCGCCGCCGCCGCCGGCATCGGCGGCGGCGGCATCGGTGCCGCGGTCGGCGTCCTGCTGCTGGACAAGACGACCAGCGCATCGGTCGGCGACGACGCGATCGTCAACGCGCTGGGCAATGGCAGCACCACGTTCCTCGCCTACACGGGCGAGGACCCGCAAGGCGCGCGCAACCGCGCCGTCCGCGGCCTGCTGGTCGACGCGGAGAGCAGCGAGCGCGTCTTCACGTTCGGCGCCGCCGGTGCCGCCGGCCTGTATCTGGGCTTCGCCGGTGCCGTGACGGTGAACGCGCTGGAGTCGACGACGACGGCCTCGATCGGCGCCCGGGCGAAGATCAATGACACGAACACCGGCGCCCACGATGAGCAGGATGTCGTGGTGGGGGCGCGGGACTTCCTCGACGTGCACGTGATCGCGGGCTCGCTCGCCGCCGGCGCCGTGGGCGTGGCAGGCGCGGTGGATGTCGGCATCCTGAACCACAAGGTCGGTGCCGGCATCGGAGCCAGCGCGGAGGTCCATGCGAAACGCGACATCGACGCCTACGCGCTCGCGGTGAAGGATATCGACAGCACGGTGGTGAGCGCGGCCGGCGGCATCGTCGGCCTCGCGGCGGCGGTCTCTGTGTACTCGGTGGGCGGCGCCGTGGACGGCGAATCGCGCGACCGCCTCGAGTCCGACGACGGCAGCGTGAACGCCAACGGCTACGCCGACGAGCAGACGAGCGACGGCACCGTGAAGGGCCTGCTCGACCTGTCGGCAAGCAGCGACATCCGCAGCATCGGCGCCGCATCCCAGAGCCGCCGGAACGCCGTCGCGGTCTCGGGCCGCGTGACGGCCACGCCGCAGACGGGGAACGCGGTGTCGGTCGGCAACCTGGCGGTGCTGGACGCGGGACGCGACGTCGACGTCGACGTGCGGGAACACATGCGCTTCGACGCCATCGCCGGGGGTGTCGCGGTCGGTGGCGTCAGCCTCGGCGCCGGCATCCAGGTGGCGAACCTGAACCTTTCCAACCGCGTGGACGTGGGGACGGTCGCCGTGACCGCCGGGCGCGACGTGATCTTCTCGGCTTACCTGGACTCGGTCGGCATCGGCAAGGGCTTCGCGGGGACGGGCGGCGTGGTGGCAGTCGACGCCTCCGTCTCGCTGATGGACGACGATGCCGTCACGGTGGTGGAGATCGACGGGATGCGCGTGCTCTCGGCCGGCAGCCTGATGGCGGATGCCGACGACCGCCGGCGGCTGCGGGCCGAGACAACCGGGGCGAGCATCGGTCTGTACACGGCCGGGGCATCGTACGCGGAAGCCACCATCGAGGGCGAGACGAAGGCGACGCTCAGCGGCGCGACCCGCATCGACCGTGTCGGAAACGTGACGGCGCGCGCCGACAGCACGACGGATGCCGAGGCGTCCGCGGAATCCGCCCGCGGCGGCTATGGCGTCGCGGCCAGCGCCACGCTCGCGACCGCCCGTGCGAAGCCCGACGTGGAAGCCTCCGTGGGCGGCCTGATCGTGGCCGACGGCACGGTGGCGAGCCGCGCCACGGCGGAAGCCTCGGCCGACGCCGAGGCCCTGGGCGTGAACGTCGCGGCCGGCATCGGCATCGGTGCCTCGATCGCGACTGCGGAATCGAGTCCGAGGATCACCAGCCGCGTGGCCGGGGGCAGCGACATCACGGCGCGAAACATCGACGTGCGTGCGCAACAGTTGCGCACCGGCGACGCGAATTCCGCGCGGGCCGACGCGGTCGCCGGCAGCGGCGGCATCCTCGCGGGCGTCGCGGCCACCGAGAGCACGACCGCCACCGCGGCCCAGGTGGACGCCTCCATAGGCGCGAACACCCGACTCGTGATCCGGGACGGTGGCACGTTCGGCCTGTCCAACATCGACGACCGCGCGGACACCATCACCTTCGGCAGCCGGCACGGTTTCGCCACGGGTGACGAGCTGGTGTACGAGACCTCCGGCGGTGCCGTGATCGACGGCCTCACGCCCGGACAGACTTACTACGTGATCCGGATCAGCGACACGGTCATCAAGCTGGCCTCGAGCCGCAGTGCGGCCCTCGCCTGGAACGCGGTCACGAACCTGGGGGCCATCGACATCGCGAGGAACGTCGTATCGGCGACGGTACCGGGTGTGACGCTGACGGATGCAACCGGCACGGGAAACTCCATCAGCAACACCTCGGTGATCGTCGACGGCGGCAACGGGACCATCACCTTCTCGAGCAATCCGCGTCTGGTGAACGGCCAGCGGGTCGTCTACCGCGGCACCGGCATCAACGGCCTGACGACGGGCGAGACCTACTTCGTGGTGCTCGATCCCAGATCGCCCAACACGGTCCAGCTCGCGAGTTCCCTCACCTCCCCCGCCCCGATCGCCCTGACCCTCGCGCAGGTCCCCGGCGACGGCACGGTGACCGGCGTGCAGTTGCTGAACGCCACCACGGGTGCGGTCCGGTCCAGCGGCGCGCTCAAGGTGGACGCCACCGACAACTCGATCGCGTCGAGCAACGAGCACAACTTCGTCACCGGCGACCGGGTGGTCTACGACCGGGGCTCGTCCCCGGGCATCCCCGGGCTGAACGACGGCGAGACCTACGTCGTCACCGTGAAGGACCCGACCACCTTCACGCTCGAGCAGATCACGGCGACCGTGAAGGACATCGCCACCACCGCCTCCGGTAGTGCGGTCGGCGGCCAGACCTTCCTCGGCGCGGACGCGACCGGGACCTCGCTCCTGAACGCGACGCTCACGGTGGAGAGTGACGATCACGTGATCACGGTCGCCGCCGGCCACGGCTTCAAGACCGGCGACGTGGTGCGCTACACCGGCGGCGGCATCGACGGCCTGTCGCTCGATCAGGTCTACGTCGTGGAGCGGGTGAGCGACACCGCCTTCAAGCTGCTGGTGGACAACAGCACGTACCTGCGCTTCGGATCGGGCGCGAGCTACGTGGCCACGTTCCGCTCGACCACCGACGCGCCGGTGATCACGAATGCCGCCGTCGTGGCCGGCTTCCCCAACAGTTCCGCGTCGGACCAGATCCGCTTCACCAGCGCACACGGCCTCAGCACGGGTCAGAGCATCGTCTATCGGGCCCCGACCGATCCGGATGCCCGCATCCCCAACCTGACGGACGGGCAGACCTACGTGGTCAACGTACTGGACGCGCAGACCGTACGGCTCACCACGAACCTTTCGCTCGCGCTGGCACCCGCCACCGGAGCGCAGGGCGAGGACGGCAGTTTCACCGGGATCAACTTCCTGCCGGCGACCCGCAGCAACGTCCTCAACGCGACGGTCACGGTCGATGCAACGGCCGACACCCTGTCGTTCAACCAGGACCACGGGTTCTCGACGAACGAGCGGATCCTGTACCGCGGCACCGGCATCACCGGCCTCGCCAACGACGCGACCTACTTTGCCGTGGTCGTGGACTCGAGGACGCTGCGACTCGCATCCGCCTTCACCCAATCCACCGCCGACCTCGGAACACCCACGGGGACGGTCCCGGTCAACGTCTCGCTGGCCGCTCTCGGCAGCAACGGCACGTTGGTGTCGAACGTGGTGCCCGTCACCGACCCGAGCTACCGCAGCATCTCGCTCGGCGCCGACAGCACGCTCGTATTCGGCGAGGCCCACGGGTTCACGACGGGCGCGGCCGTGCAGTTCTCGGGCAGCGGCGTCGCCGGACTTGCCGACGAGACGGTCTACTACGCAGTGGTGAAGGACAGCCTGACGCTGCAGCTCGCGGATTCGTTCGAGAAGGCCACCGCCACGAGCAACAGACCGCAGGTCGTGGCGATCTCGCTGCCCGGCAGCGAGGCGGGTTCGGGCAGCTACCGCCTCACGAACGAGCTCGCCGGCACCTCGGTGGTCGCCGTCTCGGATTCGAAGCAGACGAGCGAGGTCACGGGCGTGGCGATCTCGCTGGTGTTCGCCGCCGGATCGAACGATGCGTCGACTTTCTCGAACTCGACCACCTCCGCGAGCCTCGGCAGCGGCGTCAGCGTCTCCGGCGGGACCCTGGCGGTCCAGGCCATCGGCCGAGACGACAACTTCGTCGACTCGATCGCCGGAAGCGGCGGCCTCGTCTCGGGGTCTGCGTCGAAGGTCACCAACACCAGCCTGAGCACCACCACGGCCGGCATCGACGACAGCGCCGCCGGCAACACGAAGCTCGTCGACGTGCGCGTACTGGCGGTGCAGGCCACCCACACGGCTGCCTTCAACAGCACCGCGAGCAGCATCAACGCCTCGCTCGTGGGGGCGAGCGGCGCACGCGTGGACAACTTCGTCAACGCGACGGTGGTGGCGCGGGTGGGCAACAACGTCAACGTGGAGGCGCTCGACGCACTCGTCGAGGCGCGCAACATCACGCGCAAACCGCTGCTGGCGGACAAGTACAACATCGAGTCGGGCTCCGGCGGCTTCCTGAACGGGGCCGCTGCCGAGAGCAACACGCGCATCGTCAACGACACCCGCAGCGAGATGGGCCGCAACACCCGGTTCGAGATCAAGGGCGATCGCGACCACCCGGGCGCGCTCGTGATGAATGCGCTGAACGACGTGCAGGCGCACGACCGCGTGAAGCTCGATGCCGGCGGCGCCATCGCCATCGCGCTCGCCAACGCGAAGATCGAGTACGGAACCGAAGGCGCACCGAACCGAGCGCGCGTCATCATCGAGGACGGCGCCACGATCGACAGCGTCGGCGACATCACGCTCTCCGCGCGCACGGTGTCGGTGGATCCGGTCGACTCGAACGCTGCCGGCATCCTCGCGCAGTCGAACGCCAAGACCTACGGTCTGGCCGGGGCGGCGGCAGGCACGTCGACGGCACGGCTCGTGGCGGACAACGTGGTGGACGTGCGCGGCGGGACCCTCACCGCGCTGAACGACGTCAACCTGCTGGCCGGAAGGAACGCCGACGGCGTCGACAACAAGCTCAACGTCGCGGCGCGCACCGATCTCTGGAACAAGACCGCATTCCCGGTCGTGACCGACCCCGATGCCGACAGCTTCATCATCCAGAACAACCGCGTGCTCGTGGCCGGCGACGCGACGCTGAACAGCGTGCGGCACGTGAACCTCACGGCCGTCGACGGCGAGACCATCGCCACGGGCGTCGGCATCGGCAAGGACCTCTATCGCGAGGCCCTGGCGGAAGTCGGATCGGCCGTCAGCAACGCGCTGGGCGGCGGCGACGTGAACCTCGACATCAAGAGCGGCTCGACCACGGTACGCGGCAATCCGGGCGTGCGCGTCGACGGCGAGGTGAACGCCGGCATCTACCATCTCCAGTTCATGCACGTGGACGCGGTCGGCAACGTGACGCTGAGCGACGGGGTGACCTACCGTCAGCTCGACAACACCACGCTGCAGCGCCAGATCCAGAATCGCATCGTCACCCTGAACCAGCTGATCTCCCAGTACAGCGCCGACGCGGGCGTGAGAGGCGCATTCGAGGCCGAGAAGTCGTTCCTGGAAGCCAAGCTCGCGACACTCGGCAACGATATCCGGGTGAGCTTCCTGGAGGTGGACGACATCCTCGCCCGCTCCGGCAACATCGACGTGACGGGCCGATGGTTCGCCGGGAACGGCGCGCTTTCGGCCCCGGGCGACGTGAAGATCGAGATCACCAACTTCTCCGAGCGATTCCTGCGGCTCGGCAAGCTCACGATCCCGGACGACGCCGGCGGCAACGTGTACTTCAACGGCGTGCCCGTGGGGGCCAATGCCGACGTGAATCTGCGGCAGGCACCGGGGGCCATCGCCGCTTTCTCCGTCATCGACACGACGCTCGCGCCGAGCGCGCCGCAGATCGTGATCGACAACCGCTTCCAGGGCTCCCGCACGCAGCAGGGCGACATCATCAAGCCCGACTCGGAAGTGCACATGACCGGCGATGTCCTGAACGCCTTCGGACCCGTGTCGGTGTCCAGCGTCGGGACGATCATCGCGGGCGCGAAGATCGAAGGTCAGACCGTCATCCTGCGCACCGATGGCGACTTCATCCAGCAGTACGTCTGGGGTTTCCAGCACACCGGCAACTCGCCGCGCGGACTGCTGAACAGCATCGCCAGAGGCAATGAGACGGTGTACGGCATCGTGCGGCTGGCCGGCAGCGGATCGCCGCTGAAGTCCAGCAACACCGACGGCCCGATCAGCCTCACGCAGCGCTTCTCGGTCAGTGCCTCGGACATCGGGTCGACGATCGTCGGCAACAACGTCTTCATCGCGGCCGACAAGCTCAACATCAACGGCCTCATCCAGAGCGGGATCCCGCTCCGCACGATCAAGATCGACGACGCGCTGACCAGGAACATCCCGAACCTCCCGGGGGCGGGCAAGTTCACGCTCAACACGCCGGCCGGCGGGAGCGGCGAGATCCGCGTCTACTGGAACGCGACCGACGGCGTGATCGAAATCGATCCGGTCACGGTGCGAGGCGGCTATCTGGAGGTGTACGGCAACATCTTCAGCACGGGCAACGGCAGGCTGCGCGCGATCGACGGCTACGGCCGCATCTCGATCGACAACACGACGAACTACACGGTGCGCCTCGCCCGCCTCGACACCGGCGTGGGTGCCGCAGGCACGATCCGCATCAGCGACACGGCCCGGATGGTGAACGACGCCCCGACGGTGACGACGCTCTCCCGCCTCGGCAATCTCATCCAGCGGGAGGTCGCGACCACCCTGGCCAATGGCGACATCGCGCGCAGCGTCACGGTCGTCAGGGACACGCGAGTCGGAAGCGACAACGGGATGACCACCTGGTCGACCACCTACCAGCCCCTGGA
Source organism: Burkholderiales bacterium (assembly GCA_022843925.1). Taxonomy (GTDB): domain Bacteria; phylum Pseudomonadota; class Gammaproteobacteria; order Burkholderiales. The sequence continues at coordinate 59,003 of JALHMS010000013.1, read as the reverse complement.
GAACCGGTTGTACAGCTGGGTGACCGGTCGGAACGCCACGTTCGTGGAGACGGAGACCTATCGGAAGAAGGTCGATGGCGTGTTCGGATGGGATGCGCTCGCCCCCGACCCGGGCCAGCAGCCGACCGTCTACGGGGCCACCACGAAGCAACCCGTTGCGCTCCTCCAGGGCGAGTTCCTGGAGGTCGGCACCCTCCCCGAGGGCGAGTACCGGTTCATCTACAGGGCGCAGAAGACCGGCCCGAAGACCCAGTTCGGCCAGCCCACGGAGCACAGCTGGGGCAGCGACTGCACCGCCTCGGGCACCGCGTTCGAGGTCTGCTGGAGCACGACGACGGACAAGACCTGGACCTACAACACGCCCGTGAGCCAGGTCTACAAGCACAGCGTGTCGGCGTCGGTCCCGATCGCGGTCGAGTTCTTCGGCTTCGCGCAGGGCATCGTGAACGTCACGTCGGCGGGCTCGGTGCAGATCGGCGAGACGATCAACAACGCGAACGGCATCACGACCATCTCCAGCAGCGCCGGCAGCGTGCAGGTCACCGGCACGGCCGCCACGCTGTTCAGCCAGCGGTTCGACCTGCACGGCGCCACGGGCGTGGGCAGCGCGACGCAGGCGGTGCGGACGTCGTTCCGCGACGTGATCGATCCGGGCACGGGCGCCGTGACGCAGAGCGCGATCCTGAGAGCCACCTCGAACACCGGCAACATCTTCATCGAGCACGGCGAAGGTCAGGTCCGGGTGGACCGTCTGGCGTCCACGTCGGGCAACGTGAGCCTGATCGCCGACGCCGGCATCCTCGCGCTCGACGCGAACACCCTCGTGAAGGGCGGCCGGGTGGCACTGCTCTCGGCGAACGGCGCGGTCGGCAGCATGACGCGGGCGCTCGACCTGGACGTGGGACGGTCGCGAAGCAGCGACGGCCTGACGATCGTGGCAGCCGGCGACATCGCCGTGCGCCAGCGGGCGGGAGACCTGTGGCTGGACAGGGCCGTGTCCCGCGGCGGCGACGTGGCGATCACCGTGGTCGACGGCGGCATCGTCGACGTGAACCCGGTGGAGACGGTGGACCAGCGCACCCGCAGCGACCTGCTCAACCTCTGGAATCAGATGCGTCTCATCGGCGATGCGAAGACCCTCGCGGACCCGACCATCAAGGGGTTCGAGCGCGCGAAGGAACGCGAGTACCGCACGTACTGGGAGGAGGTGCGTCAGGTGCGGTCGTCGACCGTCTCGGACGGCAAGGGCGGGACGATCACGACCTACACCCACACGGCCTTCGATCCCGACCAGCCCTTCACGCTGCGGGCCGCGGAGCGCAGCTACTACCTCGACACGCTGCAGTGGACCGAGGCGCAGGTGCTGCAACTCGAACTGGACCGGGCGCGGGAGTACGGCGCCGGTGCGTTCGATCCGAACTTCCGCTTCACCTACGACACCAGCAACGATCCCAGCCAGCTCACGAAGGGCGCGTCCTGGACGGAAGCCGAGTTGCGCCTGTCGCTGTCCGCCGGGGCGTTGAAGGAGACCACGGACACCAACGTCCGCCTGGAGGACCCGTCGATCAGCGGCCGCAACGTCACCATCTCGGTGACGAACGGCAGTGTCGGCGTGCAGGGTCTCGGACGCGAGACGGTGCTCGATCTGACGGGCGGCCCGGCGGCGATCATCGCGCTGACCGATGAGCAGATCCTCGCGCTCGCCGCCGCCGAGCGCCGCGACATCGTCGTGACGGACGACGAGGACACGGGCATCATCAGGCTCACGATCGCCAACCCCGACGACGTGAACATCGATGCGACCGGCGCCATCTCGATCACCGTGGACCGTACACGGACCGGTGGCAGCACCGACGTGTACCTGGGTTCGACGGGCGATCTGCGCCTCGCCACCATCGACACCGACGGCGCGTTGCGCGTGAAGGCGAAGGGCAGCATCAGCCACACCGACGCCGCCGGCAACCCGATCCCAGGCGCGTCCCTGAAGTCCGGGGATGACATGATCCTCGAAGCCGCGCGCGGCGCCCTCGGCACCGTCGCCAATCCGATCATCGTGACGATGACCGGCGGCAATCTCACGGCACGCGCCCAGGACGGCATGGTCCTGCGCAGCACCGGCAACGTTTCGGTGGATGCGCTGTACACGCCGAACGAGATCCGCCTCACCTCCGACGGGACGATCCGTGAGGCGTTCGCGGACGATCTGCTCGACGTCCGGGCGAAGTCGGTGTTCCTGACCGCACGCGGCAGCATCGGCACGGCCGGCGTCACCGGAGACAAGCGGAACGCGCTGGACGTCGCCGTGGACGAGCGCGGCGGCACGATCGAGGCGCAGTCGACGGAAGGTTCGGTGTTCCTGCACAACCCGACCGGCGAGATCCGCTTCGGACGCATCCTGGCGGAAGACGCCGTCGGGCTGTCGGCGGTGCTGGACCTGAACGTCGCCGACACGGTCACCGGTCGCAACGGTGTGGCTCTCGACGCCGGAGACCGGCTGACCCTCGAAGCCGGCAGCAGGGTCGAGGCCGGATCAGGCGCGGTGCTCCTGAAGGGCGATGATCGCGTGGTCGTGGAGGATGGTGCGCAGGTCGACGCGGGCGACGCGCAGATCCGGGTCGAGTCCGACGGCGACGCGCGGATCACTGCCCTGCAGACCGCGAACACCGGCGGCGACGCCGTGCGTGTCGACGTCGGTGGCCGCGTGCTGTCCAGCGCCGGTGCCGTCACCGCGATCACCGCCCGCTCGACCGGCGCGGTGGTGACGATCTCCGGTGGCCAGGGGATCGGCAATGGCACGGTCACGCCAGGAGGTGTGACGAACGATGTGACCCCGCTGGCGCTCGACGTGACGACGACCGTGCTGGACGGCGGCACGGGCAGCGTGCACGTGACGAACGCGGGAAGCCTCGACATCACCACGGCCCGTGCCGATGGGGACATCGAGGCGAGTGCCGGCGGAGACCTCCGTGCAGGCGTGGTGCGTTCCGTCGGTGTGGTCCGGCTGTCCGCCGGCAACGGCCTCGATGTGGACGCCGTGTCCGGGGACACCGGTGTGAATCTCGCCGCTGGCGGCAAGGTGAGCGTCCGCGACCTCGTCGCATCGACGCAGGGCGACGTCACGGTGCGCAGCACTGCGGGCAGCGTGACGGTGCAGCGCGCACAGACCAGGGTGGGCACCCTCACGATCGAGGCGCTCGACGGTGACGTGTCGGTGGTGGAGGCGCGCGTCGAATCCGGCGACATGCTCGTCGCGGCAGGAGGCCAGGGAACGGTCATGTCGCAGAGCCTCGCGTCCGACACCGGAGCGATCATCGTTCGTACGAGCGATGGCGACATCGCGACCGGGAACCTCATCTCGGCGTCCGGCGACATCGGCGTCATCGCGGGTGGGCAGGGCAACCTCTCGGTGCAGTCGGTCACGTCGCAGGCGGGCAGCATCGAACTGCTCGCCGAGGGCGGCGACCTCGCCGTCGGCACCGCGACGAGCGATACCGGCAACGTCACGCTGGGCGCACTCACTATCGATGATCCGATCGACGAACTCGCGGGTCGGACGGTCACGGTCCGCGCCACCGAAGGCGACATCGAGATCCGGAAGCTCACCTTCGCCGAGGCGAACCTGACCGCGGCCGAGGAAGGCGCGAGACTGCACGTGCTCTCCGCCATCGCACAGGCCAGCCGCATCGTGGCGCGGGCGGACGTCATCGCCTTCGACAGCGTGACGAGCGCGAGCACCGACACGCTCTTCTTCGATCTGGCCGGCAACGACGGCGGGCTCGCGATGTCGACCAGCGTGAATGCGCTCCCGGGTCTGTCCACCTCCGGCCTCACGGGGCCCGGGATGATCCAGTTCGACCGGCTGTACAGCGCCGAGGCGAACGTCACCGGCGGGATCCCGAGTCTGCGGCTGATGGAGACGCTGATCGGCCGGCAGGCGACGTTCTCGAACTATTCGAGCGCGTATAACCTGCCCTTCACGGTGAAGCTGGACAACGTCCTCTCGACCCTGAGCCCGGGCGCCGACGCGCTGCTCTCGTCCACCGCACCGTTCTATCTGTACTTCCAGGACGCCAAGGTGTTCGAGACCAACGCGAACGTGATCTACCGTAATCCGGAGTTCCGCATCCAGGGCTCGAACGGGGACGTGGTCAACGACCCGGCGCTGGAGCAGGTCCTGAAACGCCGCATCGATCCCCCGGCGCCGGCCGGACGCGTGACGATCGTCATCCCCGGCAACGTGCTGGGCCGGAACGACGGCGCGATCGACGGCGAGGACGATCTGCGGATCACCCTGCCCCGTCGTCCGTCGCTGGGTCTGCGTCGCTGACGTCCACGATCGGCGCGCACGGGCCTGGCCCCGTGCGCGCCGGATGCCAACCTGATTCAATAGCGCCCCGCGCATCCCCTCCGAGGAACCATGAAGAGCTTCCGCCTCGCCGCGCTCATCGCCGGCAGCAGCCTGGGCCTCACCGCCCTCGCCCAGACCGCGACCGACCCCGGTTCCCTGCTGCGCGACCAGCAGGACACCCAGCGCTTCTACGAACTGCAGAAGCGCATCCGGGAGGGCGCTCCGACCGAGGAGGGCGTCATCCGCGACGAGACGCCGAAGCCCGCACCCCAGGACGCCGCCGGTGCCGACACGAAGATCACCGTCGACAGCGTGAAGACGGGGCCGTCCAAGTTCCTGAAGCCGGAGGAGATCACCGCGATCACCAGGCCGCTGGAAGGACGGGAGATCACGATCAAGGATCTCTTCGATGCCGTGCGCGCGATCAACCTGCTGTATCGCGATCGCGGCTGCGTCACCTGCCAGGCGTTCCTGCCGCCGCAGAGGGTGGAGGACGGGAGCGTCGAGATCCGCCTGGTGGAAGGCCGGCTCGGCGAGATGCGCGTGGAGGGCGGGCGCTACATCCGCGACAGCTACATCCTGAGCCGCATCTCCCAGAAGCCGGGCGAGGTGCTCGACACGAAGCGGTTGGAGAAGGACCTCTCGTTCATCAACAACACGAACGAGTTCCGCGTGGCCGCCGCCCTGAAGCCGGGCAAGGAGTTCGGTGTCGTCGATGCGTCGATCCTGCCGCGCGAACCTGCGCGCTTCCAGGGAACGATCTTCGGCGACAACGCGGGCCGCGACGACGTGGGCCGGATCCGGGCCGGCGCGATCCTCAACGTCCGCAGCGTCTTCGGCTACAGCGATCCGTTCACCGCGTTCCTCACCGCGGCAGAGGGCACCCGTGCCGCGAGCCTTGCCTACAACTTCCCCTTCACCCGCTTCGGGACACGGCTCGGTCTGTCGTACGACTACAGCAGCATCGACATCGTCAACGGCCCCTTCGCCACGATCGGCATCACGGGCCAGTCGACCAATGCCGGTGTGAACTTCGTGCAGCCGCTGCTGGCCGACGGCGTGACGCGGTGGAACCTCTCCGTCGGATACAACACGCGCGACACGGTGACGGACATCGGCAACAGCGGCGCCCAGACGCGGATCGACACGCGCTCGTTCTTCCTCGGCACGGACATGCAGCGGGCCACGTCACTCGGCTTCTGGTCCACGCGGCACACCGTGATCCAGGGCACGCCGCGCTTCGGCGGCGATCGCGACTTCATCAAGTACACGGCCGATGCGCTCTGGCTGGGGACATGGCAGAACGGCGTGACTGGGGTGTTCCGGGGCGCCTTCCAGTTGTCGAACGTGCACGACCTGCCCCCCTACGAGCAGTTCCTGATCGGCGGTGCCGCGACGGTGCGAGGCTTCCTGGAAGGGCAGCGGGTCGGCAATCGCGGCTACTTCCTCAGCGCCGAAGCGCAGATGCCGCTGCTGACGAGCGACGATTCGACGGTCGTCGGCGACCGGCTGAAAGGCGTGGTGTTCGTGGATCACGGCGGGGCATTCCCGCTGCGGCCGGTCACGGTGGGGCCGAGTTCCGACAACTACCTGACGTCCGTCGGCACGGGTCTGATGTTCAGCGTGTCGCGATGGATGTCGGGCCGGGTGTCGCTCGGCATCCCGACGGACACGCGCGGCCCCGATTTCCGGAAGTGGGTGTTGCACGTGTACGTGCAGGCGATCGCGTTCTAGGGGGCAGGCACCGACGTGGGTCGGGCTTCGCCCGACGCCCGGGTTCCTGGATTCGCAGCAGTGCCCAAGCCAGCGTAGCGTCGAGCGGTGCTCGACCCACGAAGGGGGCTCGCTACCGCAATCCCTGGCGCTGAAATCAGCCCCCGTGGGTCGGGCTTCGCCCGACGCCCGCGTTCCTGGATTCGCAGCAGTGCCCAAGCCAGCGTAGCGTCGAGCGGTGCTCGACCCACGAGGCGCCTCGCAAGTCGACTCTTCGACGCTGGAGACAACCCCCGTGGGTCGGGCTTCGCCCGACGCCCGCGTTCCTGGATTCGCAGCAATGCCCAAGCCAGCGCAGCGTCGAGCGGTGCTCGACCCACGAGGAGCCTCGCAAGTCGACTCTTCGACGCTGGAGACAACCCCCGTGGGTCGGGCTTCGCCCGACGCCCGCGTTCCTGGGTTCGCAGCAGTGCCCAAGCCAGCGCAGCGTCGAGCGGTGCTCGACCCACGAGGAGCCTCGCTACTGGAATCCTCAGCGCTGAGAACAACTCCCGTGGGTCGGGCTTCGCCCGACGCCCGCGTTCCTGGATTCGCAGCAGTGCCCAAGCCAGCGTAGCGTCGAGCGGTGCTCGACCCACGAGGAGCCTCGCTACTGGAATCCTCAGCGCTGAGAACAACTCCCGTGGGTCGGGCTTCGCCCGACGCCCGCGTTCCTGGGTTCGCAGCAGTGCCCAAGCCAGCGCAGCGTCGAGCGGTGCTCGACCCACGAAGCGCCTCGCAAGTCGACTCTTCGACGCTGAGAACAACCCCCGTGGGTCGGGCTTCGCCCGACGCCCTCGTTCCTGGGTTCGCAGCAGTGCCCAAGCCAGCGTAGCGTCGAGCGGTGCTCGACCCACGAGGAGCCTCGCAAGTCGACTCTTCGACGCTGGAGACAACCCCCGTGGGTCGGGCTTCGCCCGACGCCCGCGTTCCTGGGTTCGCAGCAGTGCCCAAGCCAGCGCAGCGTCGAGCGGTGCTCGACCCACGAGGAGCCTCGCAAGTCGACTCTTCGACGCTGGAGACAACCCCCGTGGGTCGGGCTTCGCCCGACGCCCGCGTTCCTGGGTTCGCAGCAGTGCCCAGGCCATCGCAGCGTCGAGCGGTGCTCGACCCACGAAGGGGGCTCGCTACTGGATTCGTCGGCGCTGGAAACAACCCGACGCGGGAATCGGTCTACAACGCCCGCGAGATCACTTCCTTCATGATCTCGTTCGTGCCTCCGTAGATGCGCTGGATGCGCGCGTCGGCGTACATGCGGGCGATCATGTATTCGTTCATGTAGCCGTACCCGCCGAAGAGCTGCAGGCATTCGTCGATGACCTGCCCCTGCTGGTCGCTGGTCCAGAGCTTCACCATCGACGCGGTGGCGGTGTCGAGCGTGCCGGCCACGAGGCGCTCCACGCAGTGATCGACGAACGTGCGCGCGACCTTCGTGGTCGTGGCGATCTCCGCCAGCTTGAACTTGGTGTTCTGGAATTCCGCGACGGGCTTCCCGAACGCCTTACGCTCTCGCACGTACGCCAGTGTCGCTTCGTAGGCGCCCTCCATCGCTGCCACCGCGCCCACACCGATGAATGTGCGCTCGTAGGGAAGGTCTGCCATGAGCTGGTAGAACCCCTGCCCTTCCCGGCCGCCGAGCAGATTGGCCGCCGGCACCGTCACGTCGTCGAAGAAGAGTTCGGAAGTGTCCTGCGCCTTCAGGCCGATCTTGTCGAGCACGCGGCCGACGCGGTACCCGGCGCAGTCCTGCGTCTCGACCACGAGGATCGACGTGCCACGCGCGCCGGCAGCGGCGTCGGTCTTCGCCACGACGAGCACCACGCCCGCGAGAAAACCGTTGGTGATGAAGGTCTTGGATCCGTTGATGACGTAGCTGTCGCCGCGCCGCTCGGCCCGCGTGCGGATGCCCTGCAGGTCAGATCCCGCGCCGGGCTCGGTCATCGCGATCGCGCCCACGAGCTCCCCGCGCGCCATGCGCGGCAGGAAGCGCTGCTTCTGGTCCTCGGTCCCGTGGTTCAGGAAGTAGTGGGCGACGATGCTGTGGGCGGAGGCGCTCATGCCGGTGAGTCCGCGACGCGACATCTCCTCGCAGAAAACGGCCTCGTGACGGAAGTCGCCGCCGCCGCCACCCCAGGCTTCGGGGATGTCGGAACACAAGAGGCCGATCTCGCCCGCCCGGCGCCAGAGGTCGTGGCCCACGTGACCACGCTTCCGCGCGGCCTCGTCGTCGGGAAGCATCTCGGTCTCGACGAAGCGTGCAGCGGTCTCGCGGAACATCGCGAGTTCCTCGTTCATCCAGGAGGGGCGGAAATCGATGGGCATGGGGATGCGTCCGGGAGGTCAGCCGTGGCTCAGGCCTTCGCCTTGCTCGCCACGTACGCGTTGAACGCCTCGACACCGGCCTTGCGGTCATCGTTCACTTGCTTCACCGAGGGTCGATCGGCGATCCGCTTCGTGTAGGCCTTGGCGGCGGGGAACTGCTCGGCGAGAAGATCGCGGCCGAGCGTGATCTTCGTAGCCATCGCGAGCACGGGCAGGTGCATCGAAGCCACGCAGTCGGCCGCGCCGAACGCCTCCCCGGCGGCGAACGCCGAGAAGTCGGTGCGCCGGGCGAGCGCCGCGAGCCCCTTCACCAGGGCCTTCTCCACTTCGGTCTTCGCGTTGTCCGACGCCTTGCCACCGAAGAACGCTTCGCCGTACAGACGCCGGACGACGAGTTCCAGATGGAGTTCGAGGATCGTGATCAGTTCGCGGACACGGGCGCGCGCGAACGGATCGGCGGGATACAGGGGCTGCGCGGGGTAGGCGTCCTCGAGGTAATCGAGGATCACCTGCGACTCCGCGACCGCGCCCTGCGCCGTGCGGAGGAAGGGGAGCTTGCCCATCGGGGAGTCGCGCAGCACCGTCTCGTCCTTCGACGGGTAGACGATCACCTCTTCGAAGGGAATGCCCTTCTCGATGAGCGCGACCTTCACCTTGTTGTGATAGTTGCTCGCAGGGAAACCGCACAGCTGCAGCATGGAGGCACTCCTCGAGGATGGGGGAACATCAAGCGGCAGGACGCCCGAAGACGCCCCGCCGCGACTGCAATCGGACGACGGCGATCAGCGGTGCTGGTGGCTGCGCAGCTCGAACTTCGCGAGCTGGTTGCGGTGCACTTCGTCCGGACCGTCCGCCAGGCGCAGCGTGCGGTTCCACGCGTACATCCAGGCGAGCGGGAAGGCGTCGGAGATGCCGCCACCGCCGTGGGCCTGGATGGCCCAGTCGATGACCTGCTGGGCCATGTTCGGCGCGACGATCTTGATCATGGCGATCTCGGCCCGCGCTTCCTTGTTGCCCACGGTGTCCATCTTGTAGGCGGCCTTCAGCGTGAGCAGGCGGGCCTGTTCGATCATGCAGCGCGATTCCGCGATGCGCTCGTGCCACACGGACTGATCCGAGACCGGCTTGCCGAACGCGACGCGCGACTGGAGGCGCTTGCACATGAGCTCGAGGGCGCGCTCCGCCTGGCCGATGATCCGCATGCAGTGGTGGATACGGCCGGGCCCGAGGCGGCCCTGGGCGATCTCGAAACCACGGCCTTCGCCCAATAGCATGTTGGACGCCGGGACGCGGACGTTCTCGAGCAGGACTTCCATGTGGCCGTGGGGCGCGTCGTCGTAGCCGAACACGGACAGATGGCGGAGGACCTTCACGCCGGGCGCGTCGGCCGGTACCAGGATCATCGACTGGCGCTTGTACGGGTCGGCGTTGTCCGGGTCGGACTTGCCCATCAGGATGAAGATCTTGCAACGGGGATCGCCGACGCCCGACGACCACCACTTGCGGCCGTTGATGACGTACTCGTCACCCACGCGCTCGATGCGGCACTGGATGTTGGTGGCGTCGGAGGAAGCCACTTCGGGTTCGGTCATCAGGAAGGCGGAGCGGAATTCACCGGCGAGCAGCGGCTCCAGCCACTGCTTCTGGTGTTCCGGGCTGCCGTAGCGCAGCAGCACTTCCATGTTGCCGGTGTCGGGCGCGGAGCAGTTGAACACTTCCGGGCCCCACGTGACGCGGCCCATGATCTCGCAGAGCGGCGCGTATTCGAGGTTGGTCAGCGTGCCGCCATGGGCCTTCGGCCGCCAGAGGTTCCACAGGCCTTCCGCTTTCGCCTTCTCTTTCAACGTCTCGATGATCTTGGTGGGGATCCAGGCGTTGCCGTTGCGGCGGTTCTCGTCGACCTCGGCGATGAAGGTGGCCTCGTTCGGCAGGACGTGCGCCTCCATGAAGGCACTCACACGGGACTGCAGTTCCTTGACCTTGGGCGGGAAATCGAAATCCATGAACACTCCTCCTGCGGTGAACGGCGTCACCTCGGTATTGAAGACGGGACTGCGGAAGCCGGCACCCCGGTCGGGCACGGGGGTGCCGCGGGACAGGGCGAAGAACGGTCGTCGAGTATGCCACCGCGCCCCGCGGATCCACAAAGCCGGCGCGGTCCGCCGCAGCCGTCACGCGGAGGGATCGCGCCCCTCGAACCGGGTGATGGCCTCCCGGAGCGATACCGGTACGGACGCCGACTTGCGCGTCGCGGGATCGGCGTTGACGTAGACGACCTCGCCGCTCACCAGATGGTCCGGTCCGCGATGGATCTCGATCGCGAAGACCATGCTCGAGCGGCCGATGCGCGCCACCCGCACGCAGACCTCCATCTCGTCGTCGTACTCGGCCGACCGGTGGTACTCGACCGTCGCCTTGACGACGTAGAGATCGCTGCCGTGGTCCACCAGCCCCTCGGGATACGGGAAGCCCGATGCCCGCCAGTACTCGGTGATCCCCACGTCGAAGTACATGAGGTAGTGGGCGTTGAAGACGATGCCCTGCCGGTCCACCTCGGCCCAGCGCACCCGCATCGGATGCGTGAACCGGAAATCCGCTCGTGCCACGCCAGGGTCTCCTGCCTGAATCGGGGCGCAGATTATGGTCGAAGCACCGGAAGACGGCACGCCCGTTCGCAGCCGTGCAAACCCGCCGTGCAGGCACGCGAGGCCGCGCGCCCCTTGCGTGTGGTGGAATCGGTCCGCAACTGCTGCTCATGCAGTCGAACCCCAGCATCCAGCGGAGTCCCCATGGCGTCCCTGCCCACGCTCTTCCTCTCCCACGGCGCGCCCACCTTCGCCATCGACCCCGGTCGCGCCGGCGACGCGCTCACCGCGGCTGTCGCGCGCATCCCCCGGCCGAAGGCGATCCTCGCGGTGTCGGCCCATTGGGAAACCGCCCGACCTGCCGTCTCCGGCGCCGCCTCGCCGAAGACCATCCACGACTTCTTCGGATTCCCGAAGCCGCTGTACGACATCCGCTATCCGGCGCCTGGCGCACCCGGGCTCGCGAAACGCGTGCTGGACCTGCTGGCGGGTGCGGGGCACGATATCGACATCGATGCCTCGCAGGGCCTGGACCACGGCGCGTGGGTGCCGTTGCGACACATGTATCCGCAGGCGGACATCCCGGTCGCGCAGTTGTCGATCCAGCCGCACCTCGGCGCGGTGCATCACCTCCGGATCGGCAAAGCGCTCGCACCGCTCGCGGACGAAGGCGTGCTGATCGTCGGGTCGGGCAGCATCACGCACAACCTCGGCGAGTTCCGCATGCTGCCCGAGGACGCCACCGCGCTGTCGTACGTGAAGGACTTCCAGGACTGGTTCGCCGGGCGCGTCGCGGCGCGCGACGACGCGTCGCTCGTGCGGTATCGGGAACTGGCGCCCTCGGCTGCCCGAGCCCATCCGACCGAGGACCACATCCTGCCGTTCCACGTGGCCCTGGGAGCGGCTGCGGGCGCAGAGCGCCACGAACGCCTCCACGCGGGCGTGACCTTCGGCGTGATCGGGATGGACGACTACGCGTTCGGCGCGGAGCGGCTGGCGGCCTGACCGGACGGCACGTCTACACGTATCGCCGCGACACCGTCTCGGCGACCATCGCCGGCTTGATCGATCCCTCGCGTTCGATCGTCACGTTCCACGTGAGCTGGGCGCCACCGGGAACCGCCTCGTACTTCGCAAGCCCGATGCGTGCGCGGATCCGGCTGCCGACCGGCACGGGATCGGTGAATCGGACGCGGTTCGTCCCGTAGTTGACGCCCATGCGCGTCCCGCCGATCTCGACGGTGTTCGCCATGAACCCCGCGATCAGAGAGAGCGTGAGGTAGCCGTGGGCGATCGTGCCTCCGTAGGGCGAGTCGCGCTTCGCACGTTCCGGATCGACATGGATCCACTGGTGATCGTCGGTCGCCTCGGCGAAGCGGTCGACGCGGGCCTGCGTGATCTCCAGCCAGTCGCTGACGGCGATCTCGGTGCCGACCTTCGGCTCGAGATCGGCGAGGTTGTCGAAACGTGTGCGGGGCATGCTGTCCTCCGATGGGGTGTGGCGATGATGCCTGCTCGAATCCGGCATCATGGATGGCCGACGACATCCATCGAGGATACCTCCCGTGACCCACCGACAGCCCCGTCTCCGTCGCTTGCTTCCGTACGCCGTGCTCGCAGCCCTCGGCGGCATCGGCGCCACGCCTGCCGCCGCGCAAATCGCGCTCGGGGGCGGGTCGGGACGCTACTCGTTCGGCGGCGGCATCAGCGCCGGCGCGGGCGACGTCTCGTTCCTGATGGTGGCGCCCTACCTGTCGTACCGTGTGACGGAAGAGGTGGAGGTCGGCGCGAGTCTCTTCTACCGCCTGCGCAACGACACGCGCTTCGGGCGCGACCTGAACACCCAGGATGCCGGCGGCAGCGTGTTCGGCCGGTACCACCTGCCCGGGCCCTTCTTCGCGCAGGCCGAGGTCGAGTACCTGAACTACGATGTCTATCGCAGCAATCTGTCGACCTACCGCAAGAACGCCACCGGGCTGCTCGCCGGGGGCGGGGTCTCGCAGCCTCTGGGGGCCAATGCCTCCGCCCACCTGATGCTGCTCTACAACTTCAGCTACGGCGGCTACTCGGCGCCGGCGCCGTACTCGAGCCCGTGGGTGCTGCGCGCAGGCATCGGCATCCGATTCTGACCGACGCCCGTGCGCGGGATCACGTCCGGAAGGCCTCGACCACCGCCGACGTGTTCTTCACGAGCAGGAACTGGTCGGAGGTGACGGCGACGAAGTTCGCGCCCTGGGCGATCCAGCCCTTCGCATCGGCTTCGTTGAACGACAGGATCCCCGCGCCCTTGCCCTTCGCTCGGATGCGCTGCAGCGCCGTGGTGATCTTCGCGCGGACGTCCGGATGGGCGGGATTGTTCAGATGGCCGAAGCCCGCCGCGAAGTCCTGCGGCCCGACGAACACGCCGTCGACGCCCTCGACGGCAGCGATCTCGTCGAGATTGTCGAAGCCCTTGCTCGATTCGAGTTGCACGACGACGCACATCTCGTCGTGCACCCGCTGGAAGTAGTCGGTGACGCGGCCGTAGCGGTTCGCGCGCGAGCTCGTCGACACGCCGCGCACGCCATGGGGTGCATAGCGGGTGGCGGCCACGGCGGCCCGGGCTTCTTCGGCGGTCTCGACGTAGGGGATGATGAACGACTGCACGCCGAGGTCGAGCAGCCGCTTCATCAACACGGTGTCGTTCCACGGAGGGCGCACGACGGGCGACACCGGATACGGCGCCACGGCCTGCAATTGCGCGTGGACGTTGGGGATCTCGTTCGGCGCGTGCTCCATGTCGATCAGCACCCAGTCGAACCCGGCGCCGGCGCAGATCTCCGCGGCCACGGGGCTCCCGAGACTCATCCAGCACCCGGCCTGCTGCTTCCCGGCGGCGAGCCCCTGCTTGAACCTGTTGACCGGCATATCCATGACCTCTTCCCCTGCGTCGTGACGGAAGCGGCCGATTGTATCCACGCGCGACGTTCACAGGCGGCGTTTACAGGCGGCGTTTACAGGCGGTCGCCGGTCGAACAGAATCCGGCGCACCATGACCGACAACCTCCGCTTCTCCGGCGTCGTGCCCATCCTGGCCACGCCCTTCCACACCGACGAATCCGTCGACACCGCCTCGCTCGACCGCCTCGTGCGCTTCATGGCCGGTCTCGGCGTCGATGGCGTGACGGTGCTGGGTGTCCTCGGCGAATCCAACCGGCTGTCCGACCGCGATCGCGAACTCGCGATCCGCACGGCCGTCGCCGCAGCCGGGTCGACGCCCGTGATCGTCGGCGCGAGCCATCCGGGCACGCGCGCCACGCTCGACCTCGTGAAGATGGCCGCGGATCTCGGCGCGCGCGGCGTGATGATCGCGGCGTCGGCCGAGCCGGTCCCCAACGACGACCGGCTCTTCGAGTACTACCGCCGCGTCGGCACCGACAGCCCGCTGCCGATCGTCGTGCAGGACCATCCCGCATCGACCGCCGTGCACATGCCCGTTCCGCTGCTCGTGCGGATCGCGAAGGAGGTTCCCGGGATCGTCGGCATCAAGGAGGAGGCCGTGCCCACGCCGCCGAAGCTGCGCTCGCTGATCGCGGCGCTCGGCCCCGATGGCCCGACCATCATGACCGGCCTCGGCGCACTCTACGGCCTGTTCGATCTCGAAGCGGGCAGTGCCGGATTCAACACCGGGTTCGCGTTCCCCGAAGTGCTGATGGGCATGGTCGAGGCGATGCGTGCCGGCGACACCGCCCGGGCGCGAAGTCTCTACACGCGCTTCCTGCCGCTCATCGTGTTCGAGCAGCAGCCGGGCGTCGCCGTGCGCAAGGAGATCCTCCGCCGCCGCGGCGCCATCGAAGGCAACACGGTGCGGCACCCCGGTGCGGGTCTTCCGCCCGGTGCCGAGGCCCAGCTCGACGCCCTGATCGAGGCGACGCTGCCCGGCGTCGACCTGACGCGGCCGCTGGACCTTGCGCGGCTGTAGATCCGCAGGGAAGCGAACGACAGCGCAGCCGCCGGCCTCCGCCGGGTCCTGACCCCCCTTTCCCCAGCCCTCGGATCCATGGGTGCCCTCTGGATGCTCGTCGCCGGACTCGCCTTCGCGGCGATGGGCGTCTTCGCGAAGATCGGCGCGTCGCACTTCGGCAGCGCCGAGCTGGTGTTCTATCGCTCGATCGTGGGGCTCGCGACGCTCGGGGTCCTGGCGCGGATGCGGGGTTGGCCGATGGCCACGGCCCACTGGCGCCTGCATCTCTGGCGCGGCCTCGCCGGCGTGGTGTCGCTGGGCCTCTACTTCCATTGCATCGGCCGACTGCCGCTCGCCACCGCGGTGACGCTGAACTACACCTCGCCGTTGTTCCTCGCGCTGCTCACGACGCTTCTCCTGCACGAGCATTTCCGGGGGCCGCTGGCCGGCGCGCTCGTCATCTCGTTCGGCGGTGTCGTGCTCCTGCTGGAGCCCACACTGCGCGAGGACCAGATGCTCGACGGTCTGCTGGGCCTCGCGTCCGGCGCTCTGGCGGCGGTGGCGTACCTCAACGTGAAGCAGCTCGGGGCGACGGGCGAGCCGAGCTGGCGGGTGGTCTTCTACTTCACGCTGCTTTCCACGGTCTGCGCAGGGCTCTGGATGCTCGTGGCGGGCGCGAGCCCGGTCACCATGGACAACGCATGGATCCTCCTCGGACTCGGCGCGACAGCCACCGTCGGCCAGTTCACGATGACGAAGGCGTATCACTCGGGACACACGCTGGTGGCGGGCGCGCTGTCGTACTCGACGGTGGTGTTCTCGACCCTGCTGGGTCTTGCGATCTGGCGCGAGATCCCCGCGACCGTGGGCTGGCTCGGGATCGCACTCATCGTGACCGGCGGCGTGCTCAGCCTGCGTGCCGGCCGGTCGGAGTCTGGTAATGTCCGCTGAGGAGAACTTCCTCCACGCTCACTCGCAGCCGACGCCATGATCACCATCCAGCACGAAGGCCGCCGCATCACCGCCGGTATCTACGGCGAGTTCACGTTGTCCGACTACCGCAAGTTCGAGGCGGAGGTCCTGGAGACGCTGCGCCTCGAGGGGCCGGTGGATCTGCTGATGGATCTGCGCGACATGCTGGGCTACACGCTGGACGTCGCCTGGGAGGACATCCAGTTCATCCGCGCCCATGCCCACGACTTCCGTCGCGTGGCGGTCATCGCGAGGGATCAGTTCACGGTGTGGCTGGGCTGGCTCACCCGCCTGCTCTCGGATGCCGACGTGCGCGTCTTCGAGGACGACGCCTCGGCCCTCGAATGGCTCGCCGAGGACTCGGGGGCCGGGGACGGAGGTCTCGGAACGCTCGTGACGGTCGCAGCGCTGGCGAAGCGGCTCGACGATCCTTCCTTGGTGGTGTTCGACTGCCGCCACGACCTCGTCAACAAGACGATCGGCAGCGAGTCGTACGCGAAGTCCCACATCCCGGGGGCGCAGTTCGCGCACGTGGACCGCGATCTCGCGGCACCGCTCACCGGCAGGAACGGCCGGCATCCGCTGCCCGATCGCGACACCTTCGCGACGTGGCTCGGCCGGATGGGCGTGTCGAACCGCACACAGGTGGTAGCGTACGACAGCGGAGGTGGCATGTACGCGGCGCGGCTCTGGTGGATGCTGAAGCACTGGATGGGGCATCAGAAGGTGGCGGTGCTCGACGGCGGCTGGGACGCCTGGGTGAAGACCGGCCATCCCGTGACGACGGAAGTGCCGAAACCCATCCCGACGACGTTCCAGCCGAAGGCGAGCAGTGCCGCGGTGGACGCCGCCGCGATCCTGGCGCAGATCGGTACGGGCCGCTTACGAATCGTCGATGCCCGGGCCGCCGACCGGTTCCGCGGCGAGAACGAGACCATCGATCCGGTGGGCGGGCACATCCCCGGCGCCGTGAACCACTTCTTCCGCAGCAACCTCGACCCCATGGGCTTCTTCAAGCCGGCTGCGGAACTGCGCGCCGCGTTCGAACCCGTCCTCGCGGGCGTGCGTCCGGAACAGATCGTCCACTCCTGCGGTTCGGGCATCTCGGCCGCCCACAACATCTTCGCGATGGAACTTGCCGGCATCCAGGGCACGAAGCTGTACCCCGGCTCCTGGAGCGAGTGGTGCGCCGACCCTTCGCGGCCCGTCGAGAAGTAGGCGACCGCTTCGCCGGGGTCGGAGGCGACCGGACCCGCCCGTGATGCCCATGCGTGCGATCGCCGCCGACCTGGTGCTCGTGGCGCACACCCTCTTCGTCGCCTTCGTGGTGGGCGGATTCGCGCTGGTCTGGATCGGACACTTCCGGGGCTGGGCGTGGATCCGCGGCTACCGCTTCCGATCGCTGCATCTCGCCGCCATCACGTTCGTGGCCTTCGAAGGTCTGATCGGCATGACCTGCCCGCTCACGGACTGGGAGACAGCGCTGCGCGGTCAGGCCGCGGAGATGTCGTTCATCGCGCGTGCGCTGCGCGCGGTCGTCTTCCACGACTTCCCCGAGTGGGTCTTCACGACGGCCTACGTGGTCTTCGCGGCGCTGACGGCGATGACCATTCGCCTCGTTCCCATGGGATCGCCCCGGCGGAACGAGCAGTGACGCTGCGGGAGCGAGCCGTCGCGGCGATCGCCTTCGATGGCTTGCAATGCCTCGTAGCATCTGCTACGTTCTCCGGCACAGCCCTGCGGAGTCACTGCCATGCGCGCCACCGAAACCGTCACGATCCCGCAGCGCGCGGATGACGGATCACGCGATTCACGCGTAACAGCGGGATCCCGCGATGCCCGCTCGAACGCGGGATCCCGCGATGCCCGCGTGCGCCTCGCCCGTATGGTGACGACCCTCTTCCAGCACTGGCAACTTTCCACGGCGGAGCAGTCCGCCCTCCTCGGCATGTCGACCGGGCATCGGGCGACGCTCGCGCGGTACCGTCGCGGTGAACCCCTGGCGGACAGCCGCGATCTTCTCGACCGAGTGGGCCATCTTCTGGGAATCCACAAGTCGCTGCGCATCCTGTTCCCGCACGATCTCGACCTCGCCTACCGCTGGATGACGACGCCGAATCGCCTGCTCGGCACCCGCCCCGTCGATGTCGCCGTCGAGCGCGGTTTCGAGGGGTTGCTGGCCCTGCGTCGCTATCTCGACTTCGAACGCGGCACGTGACGGCATCGACACTCGAGGCACTCTGCGACCGCACCGTCGTGTTGGCCGGCGACCTGGTCCGCAACCTCAAGGGCATCCGCCGCTCGCAGGACCTCTTCGACGATCTCTCGCGGGATCCGGCCGACTGGGCCGCGGCCATCGAGGCGGCGGACGACGCCGTGGCCGGGACGCCCTCGGCCGTCGTGACGCGGCCCTTCGACTACGGCACCGTCATCACGTGGAGCTTCGACCCCGCGCACTGGGTCGCGACCCGCTTCAGCGACGGCCGGCGCTTCGGCGCGTGGTACGGCGCGACCGAGATCGAGACGACGGTCCACGAGACGGTCTACCACTGGCACCGGTTCCTCATGGACAGCTTCCCCGACGAGGACCGATGCATCGCGGGCGAACGCCGCGTGTGCGCAGTGCGCTGCGATGCGACGCTCGTGGATCTGCGCGGGCGCGAGTCGGAAGCCCCCGGCCTGCTGGACCGCCGCAGCTATGCCTTCGCGCAGCGGGTCGGCGCGTTCGTGCGCGATCGCGGGGACGCGGGGCTGCTGGTTGGCTCGGCGCGCTGCGAGGGCACGAACGTGGCCATGTTCGATCCCGGGAAGCTGTCGGCCGTGCGCGAGCGCTGCTTCCTCACCTACTTCTGCCGCCCCCGCGAGGACCGGGTCGTCGTGGAGCGCACACCGGGGCGCCGATGGCTGGAGATCCGACCCTCCGGGCTCTACTAGGGTCTGTTCGCACCATGGACACGCGCGCGAACACGCTTGGCCAAGCGCGCTCCCTCCGGGTTGCCGCCGCGAAGGTCGCGGGCGGTGTTACGAATCCTCACCGGGTGCCCAACCCGGTTCCGGTTCGCGCCTTGCCAGCGACCTTCGCGGCGGCAGCGCGCGGGCGTCCATAGTGTGAACAGGCCCTAGGAAACCGAGACGATGCCAAGCTCTGCGATCCTCACGATGGTGGACGGCGTCCGCGTGGCGGTGCACGACTCGCCGGACCAGGTCACCACCTACGTCCTGCGCGAGCAGGGTGACTGGTTCGAGGACGAGATCCGCTTCCTCCGGCGCGTGCTCGAACCCGGCCAGCACATCATCGACATCGGCGCCAACTGCGGCGTCTACGCGCTCAGCATGGCGAGGGTCGTCGGTCCCACCGGGCGCGTCTGGGCCTTCGAACCCGCCTCGGCCACGGCGGATCTCCTCGCGGAGGGGATCGCGGCGAACGGCTTCGAGCACGTGGTGGTGGAGCGCCACGCGGTGTCCGCCACGTCGGGGGTCGGACAACTCGCACCGGGCGCGCTGCCGGAGATGAACGCGGTCTGCCACGATCCGGTCGCGGCCGCGGGCGGCGAGACCATCTCGCTCGTCAGCCTCGACGACTGCCTGGCGTCGCGCGGCTGGCGCGACATCGCCTTCGTCAAGATCGACGCGGAAGGGGAGGAGGCCAACGTGATCCTCGGGGGCAGACGCCTGCTCACCGAACAGTCGCCGCTCGTGCAGTACGAGCTCCAGAGGGACGGCGAGATGCAACTCGGTCTCGTCGATGCCTTCGAGACGCTCGGCTACGAGGCGTACCGTCTCGCCCCGGGGCCCGGCTTGCTCGTTCCCTTCCGGCGCGATGCTCCGAAGGACGTCTTCCAGCTCAATCTGTTCGCCTGCAAACCGGATCGCGCCGCCCGACTCGCCGCAGCGGGCCTGCTCGTCGACGCCCGATCGCTCGCGGAATCGCAGGAATGGTTCGGCGACCTCGCCGGTCGGGCCGGGGCGCTGGACGCATGGTCGTGGCGCCATGGCATCGCCGCCCTTCCCTATGGTGCAGCGCTCGCGGCCGGATGGGAAGCGGGCGCGAACCAGGGGCACCATCCGGACGTCGAGGCGGCACTCGCCTTCCACGCCTACAGCCGGGATCCCGACACGCCAGCGCCGGACCGCTACGTGGCGCTGCGGATCAGCTTCCAGATGTTGAGCAACCTGTGCGCGACAGCGCCGTCCCGTCTGCGTCTGTCGAGCCTCGCCCGCATCGCACGCGAATGCGGTCACCGGACCGTGGCGATCCACGCGCTGGTGCAGTTGAGCAGGCGCCTCCTCACGGAGGGTGCACCCGATCTGGGGGAGCCGTTCCTTCCTCCGGGCGAACGGTTCGACACCGTGGCACCCGGGGCCGATCCGGGGCGCTGGGTGCTTGCGGCAGTGCTGGAAGAACTGGAGCGGCTGAACGCATGGTCGTCGTACTTCCAGCCGAGCCTGGAACGTCTCCGGCTGATCCGCGATCTCGGTTTCGCGAGCGAAGAGATGCTGCGT
This sequence comes from Burkholderiales bacterium, assembly GCA_022843925.1. GTDB lineage: Bacteria > Pseudomonadota > Gammaproteobacteria > Burkholderiales. Next base: position 38,578 of record JALHMS010000013.1, on the reverse strand, counting down.
CGTCTGACCCTTGTGCAGGCCCGCGGGCCAACGGCTCCCGGGTAGGTCGACCGCCTCCCGACGGGGCGCATGACTTATCATCGCGCGGCCTCCGATGGGCCCACCCAACCCCGGACCGCAGGCGCATGCGCAACGGTCCATGCACGAGAGACGTCGACGATGACAGCACGCACGATCCTCACGATGGTAGATGGCGTCCGGGTGGCCGTACAGGACTCGATGGACCAGATCACCACCTACGTCCTGCAGGAACAGGGCGACTGGTTCGAGGACGAGATCCGGTTCCTGAGGCGCCTGCTCGAGCCCGGTCAGCACATCGTCGACATCGGCGCCAACTGCGGCGTCTACGCGCTCAGCATGGCCAAGGTCGTCGGGCCCAGCGGGCGCGTGTGGGCCTTCGAACCCTCCTCGGCCACGGCGGATCTCCTCGCGGAGGGGATCGCGGCGAACGGCTTCGAGCATGTCGTACTCGAACGATGCGCGGTCTCCGCGGCGCCGGGATCGGCTCAACTGTCGATGCACTTTCAGCCCGAGTTGAACGCCTTGTCGCACGGCGGGGCCGATGACGGCAGCACCGAGACGGTGGCGGTCACGAGCCTGGACGATTGCCTGACCTCGCGCGGCTGGCGCGACATCGCGTTCCTCAAGATCGACGCGGAGGGCGAGGAGGCGCCGATTCTCGAGGGCGGTCGCCGGTTCTTCGCCGAACAGTCTCCGCTCGTGCAGTACGAACTGCAGCGGGACGGCGAAGTGCAGATGGCACTCGTCGAGGCCTTCGCCGCGATGGGTTACGAATCCTACAGATTGGTGCCCGGGCTGGGGGTGCTCGTACCGTTCGGCCGGAACTCGACGCCCGATGCATTCCATCTGAACCTGTTTGCGTGCAAGCCGGATCGCGCCGCCCGACTCGCCGCTGCGGGCTTCCTCGTGGAAGCCGATGCCGTCGAGAACTCGCAGGAATGGCTGAAGGATGTGGCGGGACGCCCCGGTGCGCTCGAGGCCTACTCCTGGCGCCATGCGCTGACGCGGCTTCCGTATGGCGCCTTGTTCGCGGCGGATTGGGAGCGGACGATGGCCGCGAAGCGCGACGAGAACATCGACGACGGCCTCGCATTCCATGCCTACAGCCGGGATCCCGAGGTGCTGCTGGCCGACCGGTTCGTGGCGCTGACGGTGAGCATGTTCATGTTCCAGAAGGCGTGCGACAGCGACGCATCGGGCATGCGCCTCGCGAGCCTTGCGCGCACCGCGCGCGAACTGGGCATCCGCTCGGTGGCGATCGAATCGCTGATCCGTCTGAGCAAGACGATCCTGGAGGACCAGAGCATCGATCCGAGCGAACCGTTCCTGGCGCCGAACGAACGCTTCGACCGCATCCCGCCGGGTAACGAACTGGGCAACTGGATCCTCGGCGGTGTGCTCGAGGAGCTCGAGATCTGCAATGCGTGGTCGTCGTACTACCGGGCCAACCTCGACCGGCTCCGCCTCATCCGCGATCTGGGGTTCGCCAGCGAGGCGATGCTCCGACGCCTCGAACTGGTGACCTTGCGCCACGAGCGCCAGGGCCTCCCGCCGGCGCCGTAGCCACCGCGGAACCCCGACGGGCTGCGCATCCGCCGTGTCGGTGCGCTCAGCCCGCCCGCACGACCTGGTTCTTTCCCTGCACCTTGGCCTGGTACATGGCCTGGTCTGCGCGCTGGATGAGGGATTCCTCGGTCTCGTCGGGCTGGCGTTGCGCGACGCCGGCACTGAAGGTCACGAGAAGGCGTTCGTTCTCGTGCAGGAAGAACCGCTTCGTCAGTTCCCTCTGCAGGCGCACTGTGACGGCCGCCGCCGTCTCGAGGTCGGTGTCCGGCAGGATGATGACGAATTCCTCGCCGCCGTACCGAGCGATGACGTCGGTGGGCCGCACGGTACGGCGGATCACCTTCGCAAGGTGCACCAGCGCGGCGTCTCCCGCCGAGTGGCCGTGCGTGTCGTTCAGCTTCTTGAAATTGTCGAGATCGAGCATCGAGACGCACATCGGGCGCCCGGTGCGTGTGGCGCGGGACAGCTCGCGCTGCATCGCTTCGTTCATGCCGCGACGGTTGAGCGTCCCGGTGAGGTGGTCCTCCCGGATCTGCTCGCTGACCTTCGCCAGTTCCGACTCCAACTGGGCGACGCGGCGTTCCGCAGTCTGGGCCTGACCTCTGGCACTGACCAGATCGTCGCGCGATCGCAACATGTCGACCTGCATGCCGCGCGTGTCCGTCATCAGATCCTCGACGAGCGTCTTCAGGCTGCCGATGTTCTCGGTGCTGGCGATCCGCGCTGCATAACGCTCGATCTTCGCGCCGTAGTCCACCGTGTGGCCGGTGACCTCGGCGAGTCGTTCGACGAAGATGGACAGCAGGCTCTTCATCGTGGCCTTCGCCTCGGCCAGCCCCGCCTTCAGGTGCGACTGCTTGTAGATGACTTCCTTGATGCTCCGCTCCGCTTCCCGCACGGATCGCAGGTCCACGGGCTTGCTGATCAGTTCGCGGACGATCGCCATCTGGCCTTGCACCCATTGCTCGTCGTCGACCAGTTCGTCGATGTTGTCGACGAGCAGACCGATGAGTCGCATGAGATGCGCGATCAGCTCCTCATCGGGCTCTGCACGCATCTCGACCTTGATCCAGAACTGCCGCAATTGCTGACCGAGACGACTCCAGTCGTCGGGCACCTCGGCCTCGCGGACGCGCCAGGCGAGCTGGAACAGCTCCGAATGCACATCCGAATAGCGTTCGATGCGCGGACCGAGTCCGGTCTCGAGGGCGGTGGCAAGAACCTCCCGCGCTTCCTCCAGCATGGGATCCCGTGTGGGGGTGTCGCCGCGGGTGGCGGGGCGCTCGGCGACATCCCCGGCATCGGCCACGGCACCCTGCCCCCCCTCCTGCCAGGCCCGGACGAGCGAGGTGAGACGCGTGGTGAGCAGCGATTCCGTACCGCCCGCTGCTGCGAGCACCCGATCGAGACTGTCGCGCTTTCGCGCCACGGTCCAGCCCTTGTGCGGAATGTCCAGTTGCCGGACCGCTTCGCGAAAGGCGGCGGCGGATTCGACGACGCCCGGGCGTTCCGCGCGTCCCGTGAGTGCGAGGAGCGCTGCCCCCATGGCTTCCACGTTGTTCTGTTCGATCGCTGCCTGGAGACCGCGCAAAGCCTGGTCATCCTGATTCTTCGCTGCGAGCTGGCGCACCACGACGGCGAAACGATCGACCGAGGATGCCTCGGCCGACGCCCCGCCCGCGATCTCCTGGTAGATGCTCTGGTAGTTCCGCGGAGTCGGCGCCATGCGACGCGTGGCCAGCAGCTTCAGCGTCTCGCGAGCGATGACGGTCGGGTTCTCGGCGTCGGCCATTGGTCTTGGGGGGAAGTCGTGGAGTCAAGCATGCGGAATAACGGCGCCCCGGCGACAGCCTTGAATTATCCTCGCGGAATGACGCAGTCCATGCCTCGGCAATGAACCTACTCCGGTCCGATCATCCGACCAAACTCCTGCGAGCGGCGATGTTCGCGATGCTGCTCGCCCTCTCTGCATCAGGTACCGGAGCGCAGCCGCAGGATCTCGACGCCGTGCGCAGGACCGTGCATCAGTTCGTCACGGAGGAGACCCGCCAACTCCCGGGGGAGGTTTCCGTGGAGGTCCAGCCTCCGGACAAGCGTCTCAGGCTCTCTGCGTGCAGTGACCTGCAGCCCTACGTACCGCCCGGGATCCGGCTCTGGGGCCGTACCAGCGTCGGCGTGCGCTGCGCCGGCCCGGACGCCTGGTCGATGACGCTGTCCGTGGTGGTCAAGGTACAAGGACAGGCAGTGTTCACGGCGCGGCCGGTGGCCCGCGGTCAGCGGATCCAGGACGCCGATATCGCCGTCCGGCCGGTGGACCTCACCCAGCTTCCAGCGGGCGTGCTCACGGAGGGCCCGCAGGCCCTGGGACGGTTCACCGGGGTGGCACTCGCCGCGGGACTGCCCCTGCGGGCAGAGATGTTGCACGGGGAGCGCGTCGTCCAGCCCGGACAGACGGTAAGGGTGGTCTATCGGGCCGACGGATTGCACGTGACAGGCGAAGGCAAGGCGATGGGTGCCGCGGCCGTCGGCGAGGAGATTTCGGTGAGAACCGCCAACGGGCGCGTGATCCGCGGCAAGGTTTCGGCCGCCGGTGAGGTGGAGGTGCAATGACCGTCCGGCCTCCCGGTCGTAGCGTGCTCCCCTGGGAGGCTGTCGGACTTGGGTGGTCGATAGCGAAACGGCCGGAGAGCGAGGACAGATTTTGACGATTTCTACGAACGTATCGGGAGTCAGTGAATAGAAAGCGGCGGAAGATGGACCGCTCTCCCACCGTTGCAGCCGAATCATCCCAAGTCCGACAGGCTCCTAGCGAAGACCGATTGCTATACTCCGGCCAGCTTTGATGGAGAAGAGCGCTGGCTAAAGTTATCGCGGTTGCGAGCCGTAACAGGATCCGGATGGTCTAGAAGGCCGTTCACAGACAGAAGCGAGGAATCAAGGTGAAGATAAACAATTCGGTGGGTAGGCCGCCTGGCGTTTCCGGTCCGCAGGAAGTCGCGGGCGGAAAGACGCCTTCGCAGCCGCAGGTCTCGACCGGTGGTCGTACAGGTGACCGTGTCGACATCACGTCGCTGTCGTCGCAGTTGCAAGCGCTCGAGAGCAAGTTGTCCGACGTGAATGTGGTGGACTCCGCGCGGGTCGATGCCATCAAGCAGGCCATTTCGGAAGGACGTTTCAACGTCAATTCCGAGGTCGTCGCCGATCGCCTCATCGCATCGGTGAAGGAATACCTGCTCAATCAGAAAAACTGAAATGTCAGGTCTGGATGCACCGGTCGGATCGCGGGGGCCTGCGCGAGGCGCACGCCGCGGCGGCGAGAGTCCGGTCGTCCAATGTCAGGATCCGCTCGATGTCCAACCGTAACGCCTTTTCACGCACGCTCGTCGCCGAGCGCGAAGCGTTTGCCCGATTCCTCGGTCTCCTGGAAGCCGAGAGCGCGTCGCTCATCAAGGGTGACATCGAGGCGCTCGTACAGCTCGCCCAGGTGAAGTCCGACCAGGTGGCGGTTCTCGCGGAGTACGCACGCGAACGCAGCGAGTTCCTCGCGTCGGAAGGGTTCCGTTCGGACCGGATCGGCATGGCCGAATGGCTTCTCGTCAACGGAGGCCAGGACGGTGAACAGCTCTCCCGCCTCTGGCATGGTCTGGTGCACGATGCTTCCGTGGCCCGACGCGTGAACGAGAAGAATGGTGTCCTGATCGAATCGCGTCTCCGCGTCAATCACGCAGCGCTGAACGTCCTGCGCAGCGCCATGAAGCAGGTCTCCCTCTACGGACCCGATGGCGCGCCTGCGTTCGGCGAACGCAACCGGGAACTGGGCCTCGCCTGATCCGTAGTTCCGGAAACACCCCGAGAGTACCGCAGCAGTTCGCTTGCTCTGGCTGATCGTCAGAGGCACTCCGCCATGTGCTCGACGCTCCCCGAACCTCGCGCTCAGCGAGGCGCATCTCCTGCCTGAGTGTCCAGGGGAAGAATCACGACGGTGACCCTGCGATTCCGTGCACGTCCCTCCGGCGTATCGTTGGACTCGATGCTTCGATATTCGCCGTATCCGACAGCCGCCATCCTGCCGGGGTCGACACCCGCGGAACGGAACAACCGTACGACCCGGCTCGCGCGGGCGGAAGACAGTTCCCAGTTCGAAGGGTAGATCGGACTGGCAATCGGGCTGTCGTCGGTATGGCCCTCCACTTCCAATCCGTTGGGCGACTTCGCGAGGACCTTCGCGACTGAAGCGAGGATGTCGGCGGAGGCGGGTTGAAGTTCAGCCTGCCCGGGTTCGAAGAGCACGCTGGCGTTGATCTCGACCGCGAGGCCTCTGGAGCTTTGCGTCACCCGCACCCGCCCATCCTGCACCATCGGTTCGAGCACCTGGTTGATGTTGTCCGCCAGCGCCTGCATGCCGGTGTGCGAGATCTCCTTGCCTGCACCAGACTTTTCCGGCTGATTCGTCTGAAAGGCCTTCACCAGGGACTCCGACACCACGCGGTAACGGCCTTCGTTGACCGACGATATCGCGTACATGACGACGAAGAAGGCCAGCAGCAGCGTGACGAAATCCGCGTACGAGACGAGCCAGCGGTCGTGGTGCTCGACTTCCTCCTCGCGACGGCGCCTGGCCATGGGCTAGCGCTGCGCCCTGCGAGGCTCCGCCCGGCAGGCCACGTCGCGCAACGACGCAAACCGCGGACGCGGAGGAAGCATCAATCCCCCTCCATCAGGAAACCTTCGAGCTTGCCCTGGATGATGCGCGGATTCTCCCCGTGCGCAACCGACACGAGGCCGTCGATCAGCAGTTCGCGCCGCCGCACCTCACGGGCCACCACCCCCTTCAGCTTCTGAGCGATGGGAAGAAAGACGAGGTTCGCGCTTCCGACCCCGTACAGCGTCGCGACGAACGCCACGGCGATACCGGCGCCAAGGCGGGATGGATCGGTCAGGTTCTCCATGACGTGGATGAGACCGAGCACGGCACCGAGGATCCCGATGGTTGGCGCATAGCCGCCGGCGGAGTCCCAGATCTTGATCGCGGCACGCTGCTCGTCCTCGTAGGTCTGGATGTCACGCTCCAGGATCTCGCGCAGGATCGCGGGCTCGGCGCCGTCGATCAGCAATTGCAGGCCCTTGCGCTCATAGGCAGCCTTCTCGATGCGCAGCTGGGGTTCCAGCGCGAGCAGGCCACCGCGCCGCGCGACGTTGCTCCAGTGGACGATGTGATTGATCAGGGTACGGAAGTCGCATTCCGGTGGCCGCATGACCCAGCGAACCATGCGGATGCCCTTGGCGAAGACGGGTAGCCGACTCTGGATCATGACGGCACCGAGCGTCCCGCCGATGACGATCACGAAGGCCGTGGCCTGAACCAGCGACGCGGTGTGGCCACCCTCGAGCCATTGGCCGCCGAGGATGGCACCGACCGCGACCAGCAGGCCTAGCAGGCTGAGTATGTCCATGGGCTGGCGAAGTGGGGCGTACGGAGGTGAGCGGACCGGGGTCGCCCGAAGCCGACGCACACCCGCCAGACCCGTTTACGGCAACGGGATAGGCGGACTTGAACCAAGGGAACCACCTCCGGGCGCCCCCGGGTCGGACGGCGAATGCCCATCGGATGGGACCGCCGGGGCATCGCGCCCCCGCGCGGACTCATCGTCCGCCGGGCGGCATCCGGTCAGGAACGGCTACTTGGACGTCCAGGTCTTCATGCGGGCGCGAAGGCGGGCCACGGCCTGGGCGTGGAGCTGGCAGACGCGGGATTCGCTGACGCCAAGCACCTCGCCGATCTCCTTAAGGTTCATCTCCTGCTCGTAGTACAAGCCCATGACGAGCTTCTCGCGCTCGGGCAATGCACCGATCGCCTGGACGAGATGTCGGCGGAAGCCCTGGTCCTCCAGGACATCCAGCGGACCGCGCTGGCCATCCGTCAGGAACGAGTCGAAGAAATCGCCGTCCTCGCTCTCCTGGAAATCCTCGTAGTGCAGCAACTGGTAGCCGCGCGCGTCGAGGAGCATCTGCTGGTAGTCCTCGATGGGCACCTCGAGCCGCGCTGCCAGTTCGCTCTCCCGCGGCGCTCGCCCGAATTCCTGCTCGAGTTTGGAGACGGCGGACTCGATGCGTCGCAGATTCTTCCGGACATTGCGGGGGAGCCAGTCGGCCTGGCGCAGCTCATCGAGGATGGACCCGCGGATACGCTGGATGGCGTAGGTCTCGAACTGCGCACCCTGCGTATCGTCGAAATTCTTGGCGGCATCGAGCAGACCGATCAGTCCGGCCTGGATGAGGTCGTCGACCTCCACGCTGGCGGGCAGCTTGGCCATGAAGTGATACGCGATGCGCTTCACGAGCGGTGCAAGCTCGTTGACGATCGCATCGACGTCGCGGTTGGCTAGGGATGTGGCATTGACCATCGGATTCGCTCAGGCATTCGCGGACAGCGTCGTGCGGCTCGCCTGGACCAGCCGGTGCACGAACCCATCGAGGCAGTCTTCCCCCTCGTAGGGCCAATGCATCACGGTTTCGGCGATGCCACGTACTGCGGCAGCCGATGGTGACTGGGGATAAGCCCCCACCACCGACTGTCGCAGGCGCATCGCGCGCTGCAGGTCCGGGTCTTCTGGAACACAACCCAGCCATGCAACGCTCACGGAAAGATAGCGCTTCGCTGTCGATTCGAGATTATGGAATATCGCGCGCGCCTGGTCAGCCGTGCGTACGCGATTGACGACCACGTGGAAGCGATGCTTCGCCCCATCGCGGGTGAGCCGCTTCATCAATGCATAGGCGCCGGTGATGGCATCGGCGCCCGGGGAAAGAACGATCACGACTTCGGTCGACGCCAGGGTCCACGAGGACGTCGGTTCGGCGAGGGCATGGGGTGCATCGACGAGCAGGACGTCGACGGCGGGATCGAGACTCGAGAACGCATGGACCAGCCGGTTCTCCTCGACCGGCGGCAGGGCACCAAGCATCCGGCTGCCCTGCCCGGCCGCGGCGAATCGAACACCCGCGGGCCCGTGGGCCAGCACGTCGTCGAGCGTGTGGTTCCGCGAGATGACCTCGGCCAGGTCGCGCGAGGATGCCACGCCGAGTTGATCGGCAGGCCCGCGGGGACCCATGCCCTGATCGAGCACGCAGACCTGCTGGCCGGCCCGGGCGAGCGCCACTGCGAGATTGCCGACCAGCGCGGAACAGCCGATGCCGGCATCGGCCGCCGTGAAGGTGACCGAACGCACCATGCCGCGTGCGAAGAGACGCCGCAATCCAGCTGCCTGATCCGGGACGATGGTGGCCATGTCAGGCTCCCGGCGCCTGCGCGAGGCGGCCGGAACGGGCCGCGAACAGCAGCGGCATGTCCTCGACGCTGGGTTGGAAGCCACCGCCCTCCGATTCCGCGCGGAAGGCGCGATCGACCAGGTACAGGGGGCTCGCGAGGTGGAGATCTTCGGGGACGCGCTGCCCGTTGGTCACGTAATGGAGAGGCAGGCCCGCACGCAGAATCACGTCGATCGCGCCACCCAGCGAGACGGACTCGTCGACCTTGGTGAGAATGCATCCGGCAAGGCCATCCCCGCGATAGCAGCGGACGACGTCCTCCAGGGCCTCGCCCTGCGCCACGGCGGAGAGCAGAAGGAGCCGGCTCACGGGCTTGCCGTGACCGGTCAGCATTGCCACCTGCTCGGATACGCGACGATCGCGCTGGTTCATGCCGACCGTGTCGATCAGAACGAGCCGACGCCCCTTGAGTTCGGCGAGCGTCACGCCGAGGTCGTCCTCGTCCTTGGCGACGAACACCGGGACTCCCAGGATCCGCCCGTAGATGCGGAGCTGATCGACAGCACCTATGCGGTAGCTGTCGGTGGTCACCAGCGCCACCTGCGACGGACCGTGCTGCAGGGTGCAACTCGCCGCGATCTTGGCGACAGTGGTGGTCTTGCCGACACCGGTGGGACCCACCAGGGCATAGACGCCGCCCCGGGAGACGATGTCGTCTCCGGCGGCGACACATTGCAGACTGTCGACCAGATGCGTCTTCACCCAGCGGATGGCGCGGGGGAGTGTTTCGTCGGAGGCGAGCCTGGACGCGAGATCGCGCGAGAAGGTGCCACCGAACCCGCGGGTGAGGAGTTCGCGGAGAAGCTCCACCTGAATGGGAGCCCGCGCGGCCATCTGATGCCAGGCGAATCCTGAAAGCTGTCCTTCGACCACACCCCGCAGCTGGCGGATCTCGTCAGCCAGTTCCCGGGTGGCGCCGTCGGACGAGGACGAGCCACTGGCCGTCGCGTTCGCCGATGAGGAAGGCTGGGACGAGTGTGCCGGCGACGGAGGAGCCGTCGTGGAGGACGGCGACGGAGCAGCCGTAGTGGAGGACGGCGACGGAGCAGCCGTCGCGGACGACAGCGGGTGAGCGAAAGGTGGGGTGCCAACCGGCTGCGTCGACAGCACCGCGGATCGGGCCGGCGCGACCGCCTCTCCGTAGGTGAGGGCCTCCTCGCGGGGCGCCTGGGCGGAGAGGACATTCGCATTCCCCGTCACCACCGCGACCTCGCGCTCGGACACGGCCATGATCTCGACACCGCCGGGTACCTGCCGATTGGCAAGGATCAGAGCATCCGTGCCGAGGGCCTCACGCACGAGTCGAAGGCATTCGCGCGTGTTCGCTGCGAAGAAGCGCCTAACGACCAAGGCGGTGGACTCCGATTGCGCGCATCGATTGCGTCACCGCAGAAATCGGCGCCATCGCGACACGCGCCTCTGATCCCGCACGCATCCGATGCACGGAGGCAGGCGTCACGCGCCCCGGCCTCCGAGAACGGCAACCACCTTGATGGTGCGACTGTCGGGAATTTCTACGTGGGAGATCACTTTGAGTTGCGGCGCTGCGCGTCGCAGAAAACGGGAGAGGAGCGCCCGGATGGGCGCCGGGACCATGAGAATGGCGGGACGGCCTGCGCTTTCCTGATCCTGTGCCAGCTTCGCTGCCTGCTTCAACAGGTTCTCCGCGAGGTTGGGTTCGAGGCCTGCACCTTCCGCGTTTTTCGCCTGGGAGGCCTGCACGAGCACCTGTTCCAGAGCGGGATCCAATGCCATCACCTGAAGGTCTCCACCTCCTGGCGATATGCTTTGGATGATAGCACGCGAGAGTGAAACTCTGACCGCGGCGGTGAGTTCGTCGGGGTCCTGCGTGCGGGCCATGTATTCCGCCAGCGTTTCGAGAATGGTCCGCATGTCGCGGATGTGAACACCCTCGGTGAGCAGGCTTTGCAGGACCTTGTGAAGGATGCCCACCGGGACGACCTTGGGAACCAGTTCCTCCACCAGCTTGGGCGATTCCTTCGAAAGGTGTTCGAGGAGACTCTGCACCTCCTCGCGTCCCAGCAATTCCGACGAATGCGCCTGCACGACGCTCGAGAGATGGGTGGCGATCACCGTTCCGGCGTCGACCACGGTGTAACCCATGGCGATGGCCTGCTCCCGGTTCGACTGTTCCACCCAGACCGCCGGCAGTCCGAACGCGGGATCTTTCGTCGGCGTACCACTCAGCGTACCGATCGCCCGTCCGGGATTGATGGCAAGGAACTGTCCCACCAGGACGTCGCCTGCGCCTGCCTCCACCCCCTTCAAGGTGATCCGGTACCCGTTCGGCTTCAACTCGAGACTGTCGCGGATGTGCACCGCCGGCACGAGGAAACCGAGATCCTGCGCGATCTTCTTGCGGATGCCGCGGATACGCCGCAGCAGGTCACCGTCCTGGGCCTTGTCGACCAGAGGAATCAGCCGGTAGCCGACCTCCAGCCCGAGCGTGTCCACGGCGGCGACGTCCTCCCAGCCGACCTCCGCGGCATCGGCGGTCGGTGGCGGCGGTGGCGGCGCGGGCGGTGGCGCCGCGGAGCGGCGCGCCGCCAGGTATCCCCCGCCGGCCAGGGCGCCGGCGATCAGCAGGAAGGCCAGGGTCGGCATGCCCGGTATGACCCCGAGCAAACCCAGCACCGAAGCAGCGATGTAGAGCACGGCCGGCTGCGAGAAGAGCTGGGAGACCAGCTGCTGGGACATGTCCTCGTCGGTCGTGACGCGGCTGACGACGATGCCGGCCGCCGTCGAGATGATGAGCGACGGTATCTGCGCGACCAGTCCATCGCCGATCGTCAGCAGCGTGTAGTTCTCGGCGGCCGTCGCGAAGTCGAGGTTGTGCTGGGTCATCCCGACCGCCAGACCGCCGACGATATTGATGACGGTGATGATGATGCCCGCGATGGCGTCGCCACGGACGAACTTGCTGGCGCCGTCCATCGAGCCGTAGAAATCGGCCTCCTGGGAGATCGTCTGTCGCCGCTGCCGGGCCTCGTCCTCGCCGATCAGACCGGCGTTCAGGTCCGCATCGATGGCCATCTGCTTGCCGGGCATCGCGTCGAGGGTGAAGCGCGCGGAGACCTCGGCGATGCGTCCCGCACCCTTGGTGATCACTACGAAGTTGATGACCACCAGGATGACGAAGACGACGATACCGACCGCGTAGTTGCCTCCCACCAGGAAATCACCGAATGCCTCGATCACCTGGCCCGCCGCCCCCGGGCCGGTGTGCCCCTCCAGCAGCACGACGCGGGTCGACGCCACGTTAAGCGAGAGCCGCAGCAGCGTCGTGATCAGCAGCACGGTGGGGAACACCGAAAAGTCCAGCGGGCGGAGCGCGAAGAGCGCCGCGAGCAGCACGATGATGGACATCGCGATGTTGAAGGTGAACAGGAGGTCGAGCAGGAGGGTGGGCAGCGGCAGCATCATCATCCCGAGCACCAGGATGATGAGGATCGGACCGGTCAGGGTGCCGATCGAAAGCTTCCCGCGGACGGCAGCAGCCTCGGCCATCGATCAGTCCTCCCCGCCGTCGAGCGCAGGATCCATCTCGGGCGGCACGGGGATCGCCCCGGGCATCTCGGGCGGCTCCCCGCCCTCGATCCGGTAGCGCGACAGCTGGTACACGTATGCAAGGACCTCGGCGACGGCGGTATAGAGGGAAAGCGGGATCTCCTGTCCGAGTTCGCCGTGGGCATGCAGAGCACGCGCCAGGGGCGGCGATCGGAGCACCGGCACGTTGTTCTCGCGAGCGAGCGCCACGATGCGCTCGGCGACGTGGGACGATCCGAGGGCGACCAGCATCGGAGCGCGCATCGACCGCTCGCGATAGCGCAGCGCCACCGCATAGTGCGTCGGGTTCGTCACCACGACATCCGCCTTGGGGACCTCGGCCATCATCCGGCGACGCGCACGCTCGCGCTGCAACTGTCGGATCCGGCCCTTGATGTGCGGATCCCCCTCGCTCTCCTTGTATTCCTGCTTCACCTCCTCCTTGGTCATCCGGAGCTGGCGACGGTGATTCCAGATCTGGAGGGGCACATCGATCGCGACGATCAGGGCCAGCGCGCCGACCACGAACAGAAAGGTGACGGCCAGCAGATGTCCCAGGTGCGCGATCGCCGGGCGCACCGACTCCGAGACGAGGCCGAGGATCGGCTCGATCTCCCCACGCATGACCGTCACGGCGACGGTGCCGATCACGAGCGTCTTGCCGATGGCCTTCCCCAGCTCGCCGAGGCCGTGGGCGGAGAAGATACGCCCGAGACCGGACACCGGATTGATGCGGGAATACTTCGGTGCCACGGCATCGAAGGTGAAGAGCCAGCCCGACACGAGCATCGGGGCCGCCAGCGCCACGACGAAGAGCAAGCCAAGATAGGGAAGAAAGGTGACCAGCACGTCGGACATCGCCTGATGCAGACGGGCGATCATCAACTCGGGCTTCAGCGCATCCGCGCGGTCGAGCGTGAGGCCGGACGACATGAGGCGCTCCATCCCGTCCATGAGATTTCCGCCGAGGAACAGCAACGCACTGCCGCCTGTCATCAGCACGGCGAACGTGGAGAGTTCGGGCGACCGCGGGACCTGACCGCGCTCGCGGGCCTCGTCCAGCCGCTTCTGCGAGGCTGGTTCGGTACGTTCGAGATCGCTGTCTTCCGCCATGACGTCCCCGGGGGTGGCCGCGAGTCTAGCACGGCCCTTCGGGCGAGCCTCGCATGCAATCCGATCGTCATGCCGAGGGGTGCGTGCCCGATTTTCCCTTGACCATTAGTTCTAATTCGAACTAACTTCGCAGCTTGCCATCCGCTCCGCCATGACGTTCAGAGCCCTCCAGACCATCCGACGCCTCACCACCGCCTATCAGGCGTTCGCCGCGTACTCCGCGGCGCAGGTGCGGGCGCTGGGATTGACGCCACCCCAGTTCGATGTCCTGGCGACGCTCGGAAATCAGCCGGGGATGACCTGCCGCGAACTGGGCGAGCGCACGCTGATCACCAAAGGAACCCTCACCGGCGTGCTCGATCGCATGGAAGCCCGCGGGCTGCTGACGCGCGAGTCCCAGCCACACGATCGCCGCAGCGTCTTCGTCCGGCTGACCCCGACAGGCGAACGGCTGTTCACGAAGGTGTTCCCGGTCCACGCGAAGCAGCTCGGTGAACGACTGGGCGGGCTGGATGCCCCTGCGCTCGACCAGCTCGACGATCTCCTGGAGCGTGTCGCCGCAGGGTTCGATCCCGGCACGGACGCCATGGGCAAGTCGGCGACGAGCCCCAAGACACGCATGATCGCGGCCTCCCGCCGATCCCCCTGACAAGGAACCTCGATGAAGCGCTACACCCACATCGCGATCCTGCTGCACTGGCTCATCGCGCTCGCGATCTTCGCGAACCTGGCGCTGGGCCTGTACATGGCAGACCTCGCGATATCGCCCACGAAGCTGCGGCTCTACTCATATCACAAGTGGGCGGGGCTCAGCATCTTCACCTTCGTGATCCTGCGCATCGTGTGGCGGTTCACGCACCGCCCACCCGCCCTGCCGCGCCACATGCCCTCCTGGGAGAAGTGGGGGGCGACGATCAGCCACGCCACGCTCTACGGGCTGACGCTCGCGGTGCCCGTCACGGGCTGGCTGTTCAGCTCGGCAAAGGGCTTCAAGACGGTCTGGTTCGGCGTGCTGCCCGTCCCGGACCTCATCGCGAAGGACCTCGCCCTGGCCGACATCCTGAAGACGTGGCACGAAGGCCTGAACTACTTCATGGTCGTTCTTGTCGTCCTCCATGTCGCTGCCGCATTGAAACACCATCTACGGGATCGCGATGACGTCCTGACGCGCATGGCCCCGTGGATCCGTCACCCCTGACCCTGGAGTCCGCATTCCGATGAACCTCACTGTCCTTCGCACCTTCGCCCTGGCCGCCGCCCTCGCGGCGCCGGCCCTTCACGCGGCGCCGCTGGCCGTCGATGTCGCCAGGAGCGAAGTCTCCTTCGTGTCGACGCAGATGGGCGTGCCGGTGCCGGGGAAGTTCCGCAAGTTCACCGTGGTCCTCGACTTCGATGCGAAGAAGCCGGAAGCCGCCAAGGCCAGCCTCGAGATCGACATCGGCAGCATCGATGCCGGGAGCCCGGATGCCGACGGCGAGGTGATACGCAAACCCTGGCTGAACGCGGCGCAGTTCCCCAAGGCCACCTTCACGGCGACCGCTGTCAAGGCATTGAGTGGCAACCGTTTCGAGGCGACGGGCCCCCTCACCATCAAGGGCCGGACCAAGACCGTATCTGCTCCATTCACGCTGAAGACCCAGGGCGCCGCGCAGACCTTCGAAGGTGCGATCCAGATCAACCGCAGCGATTTCGGCATCGGTGACGGCCCGTGGAACGACCCCGAGACCGTCGCGTTCGAGGTCCAGATCCGTTTCCGCATCGTTGCCCAGGCGCCGGCCGCCAAGTAGTCTCGACGCTCAGTTCACCCGGAGACACCCCGCCATGCCCCAGCACTTCCGTGCCATCACACTCAGCGCCGCACTCGGTCTCGTCATCGCCCTCCCCGCCGCCGCCGCACCGGAGAGCTTCACCATCGATGCGCGCCACACGTTTCCGGTCTTCGAGGTGAACCACCTGGGATTCTCGTTGCAGCGCGGCCGCTTCAACCAGACCACCGGAAAGATCGCGATCGACCGCGAAGCCGGCACCGGCAGCATCGAGGTCACGATCCAGGCGGCGTCCATCGACATGGGCATCGAGAAGTGGGACGAGGCCATGCGTGGCGAGGACTACTTCAATGCGCCGCAATACCCGACGATCACCTTCCGCGCGTCGAAGGTCGCGTTCGAGGGCGGGAAGGTCTCCGGGGCCGAGGGCGAGCTCACGCTCCTCGGGGTCACGAAGCCCGTACGGGTGGCATTCGACGGGTTCAGCTGCGGCAATCACCCGATCAACAAGCGCCCCCTCTGCGGCGGCAATGCCACCGTGCGGATCAAGCGCTCGGAGTTCGGAATGCTGAAAGGGCTCCCGGGGATCGCCGACGACGTCCGCATCATGATTCCCGTGGAAGCCTTCAAGGACCAGTAGAAGCGCCGTGAACATCATCCACCACATCGCCTGCACGGCGGTCTTGCTTGTCGCGTGCGCCCTCGGACCGCCGGCGCAGGCCCAGGTGTACAAGTGGGTCGACGATCAGGGCATCACCCACTACGGGGAGCGCCCCGCAAACGAGGCACGTTCGCCCCCCAGGAAGCTCGACATCCGGGTCACCGGCAACGATCCGGCGCCGCTCCCTGGCGCCGTCTGCTACACGATCCAGTGCCAGTACGAACGGATGCGCGACGATCGCCTGATTCGTGACGAGGCCTGGCGGCAGGAAGTGGAGGCCCGTACAAGGCTGATCACCGCGCAGAACGAGGCACGCGCCCGGGAGGCCGTTCCTTCACCCGGACCCGTGATCACCGGCGTCCCGGTCATCGTCGGCCACAGGGTTCCGTTCCTTCTGCAGCGCCCCCACGGCGTCGGGGCGCCGACGCACCCAAGGGTGCCTCGCCAGCCGGTCGAACCCCAGGTCAGGATCCGCGCGCGCTGACGGCGGGCTGTCGAAAGCTCAGTCCCAGCGATCGTCGCGCACCAGGATCCGGCCGCCTTCGACACGTACCGGGAACACCGCCGTGGGCTCGTAGGCCGGCGGCGTGAGCGCCTCGCCGCTGCGGATGGAGAATCGGGCGCCGTGTCGCGGACACACCACCTCACCGCCCTCGATGCAACCGCCGGTCAGTTGCCCGCCATCGTGCGTGCAGACATCCTCGAGCGCGAAGAACTCACCGGCAACGTTGAACACCGCGATGGCCGTGCCGTCGGCATCCACCACGCGGACCTCTCCCGGCTTCAACGCATCCGCTTCCGCGACGACGATCCAGTCGGACATGTCGATCTCCGAGGGCGGGCCGTCAGACCGGCACGACTTCGAGGAACGGATCGATCTGGTGGACCAGGCTCTCGATCCCGGCGAGCGTGCCCGACAACGAACTCGGACAACTGCCGCATGCGCCCTGGTAGTGGACCTGGAGCTGGTTGCCTTCGAGGCCGACGATGAAGAGGTCGCCGCCATCCCCCTGCAGGAACGGCCGCACGCGCTCGTCGAGCAGGTCGGAAATGGTCTTCAACTTCTCGCGCTGTTCGGGCGACAGGCGCTCGTCGTCCAGCAGTCCGCTGCCGACGGCACCGAACGCTTCCGATCGGTCCTCCGCGGCAGGGGCCTCGCGGATCGGTACCGCGAGGAGCTTCAGGAGCGGCGTCCACTCGGCCCCGCCATCCTGCGTGACGGTGATCCAATGGTCGACGTAGAACACGTTGGTGACGTGCGGTATCGCGAACAGGGCCTCGCCCAGCGGGTCTCCGACAGCCTCGGCAGCGTTGTCGTAAGAACGCGCCGTGCCCCACGTGAGAGGCTCCCGCAGAATGAACTTCCGGGCGTTCGGATTGGGGGTCGGTTCGACTTCCGCGATCTTGGGCATGCTGGATTCGACAACCTATGGATGGTGCGCGCCGTCGGCGCGAATGGGTTTCGGCAGGGAGGACGTCACGAGGCAGCACCTCCCATGGGATCCTGCGCGCCTTCGGTCGTGGCGACCGTCTGCGATCCGAGCGCCGCATGCAGGGTGTGCCACGGCAGGATCGCGCACTTCACGCGCGACGGAAGGTCCTTCACGCCGGAGAAGACCGCTAGGCGACCGATCGGATTGCCGGGCGTCGACGGGTCCATCTCGCCGGTGACCATGCCGCGGAAAGCGGTCACGAGCGTCTCCGCCTCGCCGACGCTGCGCCCCTTGATCGACGCCGTCATCATCGAGGCGGACGCCTTGCAGATCGCGCAGGACTGGCCTTCGAAGGCCACCGCATCGATGCGGTCGTCGGCCACGCGCAGCCTGAGCCAGATGTGATCCCCGCACAGCGGGTTGAGCCCCTCCGACTCATGGGTGGCACCCTCCAGCGGGCCGTAGTTCCGCGGCTTGCGGTTGTGATCGAGAATCACTTCCTGGTAGAGCTGCTTGCTGTCCATGGAACGCCTGGTCCCCGTGTTGCCCCGGCTGCCGCGAGCGTGCGGCCCCGCGGCGCAAAGAATTCATCGTCGGCTGCCCGGCCAGCACCGTAACGCGCGGCACGCCGTCTCAGCCGAACAGCTTCTGCACCTTGCGAATCGCCTCCACGAGGGCGTCGACTTCGGCAAAGGTGTTGTAGAACGCGAACGACGCACGCACTGTCGCCGGCACGCCGAAGCGCTGCATCACGGGCTGGGCGCAGTGGTGACCGGTACGGACCGCCACCCCTTCCTCGTCGAGCAGCGTTCCGACGTCGTGCGGGTGCACCTCGCCCACGTAGAACGACAGCACTGCAGCCTTCTCGCGAGCGGTGCCGATGATGCGCACGCCGTCGAGCGTCGAGACCTGCTCGGTGGCGTACTCGAGCAGCGCGTGCTCGTGCGCCGCGATGCGGTCCATCCCGATCGCCGACAGGTAATCGAGGGCTGCGCCCAGGCCGATCATCGGCATGATCGGAGGCGTGCCCGCCTCGAACTTGTGGGGGATGGTATTGAAGGTGGTCTTCTCGAAAGTCACCGAGAGGATCATGTCTCCGCCGCCCTTGAAGGGCTGCATCTTCTCGAGCAACGCCGCCTTGCCGTACAGCGCCCCGCTACCCGTGGGGCCGCACACCTTGTGGCCCGAGAAGGCGTAGAAGTCGCAATCCAGCGCCTGCACGTCCACGGCAATGTGAGGCGCCGCCTGTGCGCCATCGACGAGTACGGGAATCCCGCGGGCGTGGGCCACGTCGATCATCCGGCGCACCGGATTGATCGTGCCCAGCGCATTCGAGACGTGTGAGATGGCGACGAACTTGGTGCGCTCGTTGAACAGCGCGTCGTAGGCCTCCTGGATCACCTCGCCGCGGTCGTCGATCGGTGCCACCCGCAGCTTCGCGCCCTTCTCTTCGCACAGCATCTGCCACGGCACGATGTTCGAATGGTGCTCGAGATGGGTCACGATGATCTCGTCGCCCGCGCCGATGAACTTGCGGCCGTAACCGTGCATGACCAGATTCACGCCTTCCGTGCAACCCGTCGTGAAGATGATCTCGCGTTCCTCCTTCGCGTTCAGGAAACGCTGCACGCTGCGTCGCGCGCCTTCGTAGGCCTCGGTCGCCAGGGTCGAGAGCAGGTGCACGCCCCGGTGGATGTTCGCGTGCTCGTGGGTTTCGTAGCGGACGAGGCGGTCGATCACCTGCTGGGGCATCTGGCTGGACGCCGCGTTGTCCAGGAAGGACAGCGGCTTGCCGTGCGGCCTCACGTTGTGAAGGATCGGGAAGTCGCCCCGGATGCGCTCCACATCGAACGCGGTGACATCCGGCGACGGTTTCCGAAGTGGGGTGGCGCTCATGCGATCTCCTGTCCACCGGTGTGCTCGAGCAGCCGTGCGGCGAGGCTCTTCACGATGGATGCGATGGGAATGCGATTCACGATATCCGCCGCGAATCCGTAGGTGAGCAGATTGCGGGCGGTGCCTTCGGACAGGCCACGGGTCATCAGGTAGAAGACCTCTTCCGCCTCGAGCTGGCCGACCGTCGCGCCGTGCGCGCACTTCACGTCGTCGGCGAAGATCTCGAGTTGAGGCTTGGTATCCACGTGCGCCTTGTCCGACAACAGGATGCTGCGGTTCTCCTGGGTCGAATCGGTTTTCTGGGCGCCCTCGCGCACCAGGATCCGCCCGTTGAAGACCGCATGCGCACCACCGGCCACCACACACTTGTGCAACTGACGGCTGCGACCGTGCGGGTGGGCATGATCGACGAACGAGTGCGTGTCGGCGACGCTGCGCCCGTCGATGAAGGCGAGGCCGTCGAGCTCGAACTCCGTGCCGGGACCGTCCTGGCGGATGCTGATGTTGTTGCGCGAGATGCGGCCGCCGAAAGTCACGGCGAGATTGCCGTAGAAGCCATCCCGCTGCACCGACACGGCAGTGGTCGCGAGATGGAAGGCCTTGGCGCTGTCGCGCTGAACCTTCACATGACGCACGCGCGCGTTGGCACCCACGGCGATCTCAACGACGGCGTTCACGCAGTAGGCCCCCTCCTGCAAGGACACATAGTCCTCGACGAGCGCCACTTGAGCACCTTCCTCGGCGACGACGAGAACGCGGGGGTGCTGCACGACATCTGCCTGGGTAGCCAAGAACAGGCAGTGGATCGTTCCACCGGCAGCCCCTCGACCGGCACGGATGAATACACCATCGCGCAGCCACGCCGTGTTCACCGCGGCGAACAGGTCGTCGTCCACGCCGGCGAGCTTCCCCACGTGGGCCTGGACGACAGCATCCGCGGAGGCCATCGCCGCCGCCAACGTCGTCACCGTGAGTTCCGGCGTCCGGCCCGCGGTCAGGGCCGATGACAGCGCGGGAGAGAATCGGCCGTCCACGAACACGAGACGCGTGGGTACTTCCTCCGCGATCCACGCAGCGATGGCCTCACCGGAGGGCATGGGCACGTCGTCCAGCGGCCTCTTCAGCGCCAACCGGTACAACGGCGCCAGATCGGTGAAACGCCACTCTTCATCGCGTGTGGTCGGTACGGAGAGCGCGTTCGCGCGCTCCAGTGCGTGGCTGCGCAGCGCCGCCAGGCCCTCCGCGGGCACGGGTGCCGCACCGGACAGCAAGGCGTCGAGAAACTCCCGGGAAATCTTGGTGACATCCATGGTGATTCGCTCAGGCAGCCTGCTTGCCGATCCAGTCGTACCCGCGCGCCTCGAGTTCCAGCGCCAACTCCCGGCCGCCGGTCTTCACGAGACGCCCACCATCCATCACATGGACGAAGTCGGGGACGATGTAGTTGAGCAGGCGCTGATAGTGGGTGACGAGCACCACGGCATTGTCGGCTGAGCGCAGGTGGTTCACACCCTGCGCAACGATACGAAGCGCATCGATGTCGAGGCCCGAGTCGGTCTCGTCGAGGAAGGCGAGCTTCGGCTCGAGCAGGGCCATCTGCAGGATCTCGTTCCGCTTCTTCTCGCCCCCGGAAAAACCGGTGTTGACGCTTCGGTCGAGGAACGCGGGATCCATCTCGAGAAGCTTCATCTTCTCGCGCACGAAGTCGTCGAATTCGAGCGGATCGAGTTCATCGCGACCGCGACCACCGAGCACGGTGTTGTACGCGAGTCGCAGGAACTGGGCGTTCGCGACACCGGGCACTTCGACGGGATACTGGAAGCTCAGGAAGAAGCCGGAGCGCGCACGCTCCTCGGCGGACAACGCGAGCAGATCGACACCATCGAAGACGGCCGATCCGCCCGTGACCTCGTACGACGGATGCCCAGCGAGCACCTTGGAGAAGGTGCTCTTGCCCGATCCGTTGGGCCCCATGATCGCGTGCACTTCACCCGCACGCACCGTGAAGTCGATCCCCTTGAGGATGGGAACACCCGCCACCGACGCGCAGAGTCCGCGAACGTCGAGGAGGATCCTTCCGGCACCGTTGCTCATCCGACACTCCCTTCCAGCTTGAGCCCGAGGAGGCGCCCGGCCTCCACGGCGAATTCCATGGGCAGTTGCGTGAAGACATCCTTCACGAAACCGTTGATGATCATCGACACGGCTTCCTCGGCATCGATGCCGCGGCTTGCGAAGTAGAACAATTGATCCTCGCCGATCTTCGAAGTGCTCGCCTCGTGCTCGACCTTCGCGGTGTTGTTCTGGACCTGGATGTACGGGAACGTGTTGGCACCGCACGTCTCGCCGATCAACATCGAATCGCACTGCGAGAAATTGCGGGCGCCCTCGGCCTTCGGACCGATCTTCACGAGACCGCGATAGCTGTTGTTCGAGCGGCCCGCGGAGATGCCCTTCGAGATGATCGTGCTGCGGGTGTTCTTCCCGACATGGACCATCTTGGTCCCGGTGTCAGCCTGCTGCATGTGGTTCGTCAGGGCGACGGAGTAGAACTCGCCCACCGAGTGGTCCCCCAGCAGCACACAGGACGGGTACTTCCAGGTGATGGCCGAGCCGGTCTCGACCTGCGTCCACGAGATCTTCGAATGGACACCCTTGCAGAGCCCCCGCTTGGTGACGAAGTTGTAGATGCCGCCCACGCCGTTCTCGTCGCCCGCATACCAGTTCTGCACCGTGGAGTACTTGATGGAGGCGTTGTCGAGCGCGACCAGTTCGACCACTGCTGCGTGCAACTGATTCGTGTCGAACCGCGGCGCCGTACAGCCCTCGAGGTAGCTCACCGATGCGCCCTCCTCGGCAATGATGAGCGTCCGCTCGAACTGCCCGGACTCCTGGGTGTTGATGCGGAAGTAGGTCGACAGTTCCATCGGGCACTTCACACCCTTCGGGATGAAGCAGAACGACCCGTCGGTGAAGACCGCGGAGTTGAGTGCCGCGTAGAAGTTGTCGGAGGTGGGAACGACCGTGCCGAGGTACTTCCGTACGAGTTCGGGATGTTCGTGCACGGCCTCCGAGAACGAACAGAAGATGACGCCCACGTCGGCGAGCTTCTTCTTGTAGGTGGTCGCGACCGAGACGCTGTCGAAGATGACGTCCACCGCGACGCCCGCCAGTGCCGCCTGCTCGTGCATCGGGACACCAAGCTTCTCGAAGGTGCGGAGCAGTTCGGGGTCCACCTCGTCCATCGACGCCAGCTTCTTCTTCGGCTTCGGGGCCGAGTAGTAGCTGATGTCCTGGAAATCCACCGCGGGATACTTCACGTTGGGCCAGGTGGGTTCCTGCATCGTGAGCCAGTGGCGATACGCAGCCAGCCGGAACTCGAGCAGCCAGTCGGGTTCGTTCTTCTTGTGCGATATCAGGCGGATGACGCTCTCGTCGAGCCCCTTGGCCACGACGTCCGCCTCGATATCGGTCACGAAGCCATGCTTGTAGGGCTGGTCGATGAGGTTTTGAAGGACGGCGCTCATCGGGTCTGTTCCTTTTTGATGGACTGGGCTGGGCGGGACGCAGATTCAGACACTGAAGCTCTCACCGCAGCCACACTGGTTCTTCACGTTGGGGTTCTCGACACGGAAGATCTGCTTGAAACCATCGCGGACGAAATCCAGCGTAGATCCGTCGACGATGGGAAGAGCCACCGCATCCACGACCAGCTTCGCATCGTGCGCCTCGAAGAGGTGGTCACCCTCTGCCACCTCCCGGGCCACATCGAACGTGTATGCGAAACCCGAACAACCCACCTTCTTGATGCCTAGGCGCAATCCAACGCCTCCACGCTTGGCGACGATGGAATCGCGAATCTGCTTCGCCGCCGTCTCCGTCAGTTGAATCGCCACTAGATCACCTCATCCTGCTGATTGCTCGGTTGTTCAGGTTGTTCATCGACCGCGTCGTCGCCCCACCCCTATCTCAGGCCGACGCTGGGGCACTCTCGTTCTTGCCGCCGCGGTTCCGGTCGGTCATCTCGACCACCGCCGGAGCACCGGCGCGCATGCGCTCGACACGCTCGACCTGCTCGTCCACGAGGCGGGACAGCTTCACCCCCCGGAGGTAGTCGAAGATGTGGGCATTGAGAGCAGTCCAGAGATCGTGGGTCAGACATTTCTGTTCGTCCACGCAGTTCTCCTTGCCGCCGCACTGCGTCGCGTCGATCGGCTCGTCCACCGCCAGGATGATATCGGCCACCGACACCTCGTTGCTCGGCCGCGCGAGACGGTAGCCGCCGCCCGGGCCTCGCGTGCTCTTCACCAGGGACTGCCGGCGCAGCTTGCCGAACAGTTGTTCGAGGTACGAGAGCGAGATCTTCTGACGCTGGCTGATTTCGGCCAGGGTCACCGGCCCCCCGCTGTCGCGCATGGCAAGGTCGATCATCGCGGTCACTGCAAAACGCCCTTTGGTCGTAAGTCGCATGGTTGCCTCTCTGAATGGTCGTCGGGACAGGGGGCGCCGCTTATCTTGAGTATTTTCGTCAAGTATAGAGTTCCCGACCGCTTCGATCAACTATTCGGAGATTTGGTTCCCGGTCTTCTGCAACAAATTCGCACTCGCCGGACGAGACAGGAGTTTCCGCTCCTGGATGGTCGTCAGGAGCCCCCGGAGTATCTGGACCTCGACCCGTTCGAGCCGTGCCCGCGCCACCATCCGACGCAGCCGCGGGATCAGGCGCTTGGGGTTGGCGGGATCGAGAAAACCGATCTCCTCCAGCACCGCCGCCAGATGCCCATGCAGGCGCTCGATCTCTTCGTGGGTCGCCAGGTCCGGCACCTCCGCGGCCACTGGGGAATCAGCGAACGCCACGAGGCGGGTCTCGTACGCGAAGATCTGCACGGCCGCCGCGAGGTTGAGCGAGTTGTACTCGGGGTTGCCGGGGATCCACGCGGAGACGCTGCACAACCGGACCTCGTCGGCAGTCAGCCCACTCGCCTCGGTCCCGAAGACCAGCGCGACGTCGCCGGACCGGGCCGTCGCCACGGCGTCGGCCGCGGCTTCCCGACACGTGACGAGCGCATGGGAGAGATCGTAGGCGTGGCTGACGGTGGCCACCGCCAGGACCGTCCCCTCCAACGCCTCGGCCAGCGTCCCGACCACCCGCGCCCCTCCGAGCACATCGAGGGCGTTCGAGGAGAGCGCATCGGCTTCCGGGTCGGGAAAGCGCTTCGGGCGGACGAGAACGAGATCACGCAGGCCCATGGTCTTCATCGCCCGGGCGGTGGATCCGATGTTCCCCGGATGGGTGGTCTGGCACAGCACCACCCGGATGCGGGCGAGTAGTTGTTCGGGCTGCAAAGTGCGGGAGGCGGTGGGTGGGACGGCGTGGTGGGCTAGAATCGATGGTTTTCGCGAACGAGATCGAGCGACACACTCGAGCAAAAAGCCATGCACCCCATGCTCAACACGGCAGTGAAGGCGGCACGCCGCGCCGGCGCCATCATCATGCGCGCGTCCGACAATCTCGACGCGCTCACGGTCCGGCACAAGACGCTGAACGATCTCGTCTCCGAGGTGGACCGCGCTGCCGAGGACGCCATCATCGAGGTCCTCAAGACCGCGTACCCGGAGCACGCGATTCTAGCCGAGGAAAGTGGCGCTTCGGGAGATTCCGAGCACGTCTGGATCATCGATCCGCTCGATGGCACGACCAATTTCCTGCACGGCTTCCCGGTCTACTGCGTCTCCATCGCGATGGCCCACAAGGGCGTCCTCACCCATGGCGTCGTGTACGACCCTGTCAAGAACGACCTCTTCACGACCTCCCGCGGCGCCGGCGCCTACCTGAACGACCGTCGGCTGCGGGTTTCCAAGCGGGAGAAACTGATCGACGGCCTGATCGGCACCGGTTTCCCCTTCCGAATGTTCGACCACGCCGACGCCTACATGGGAATGATGCGTGAGGTCATGCAGAAGACCGCGGGGATCCGTCGTCCCGGTTCCGCCGCGCTGGACCTCGCCAACGTGGCGGCCGGTCGGCTCGACGGGTTCTGGGAGATCGGCCTGGCCCCCTGGGACATGGCCGCAGGCGCACTGCTCGTGACCGAAGCCGGCGGGCTGGTCGGCGACCTGCAGGGCAACCAGGACTTCCTCGGGAGCGGACACATCATCGCGGGCAATCCGCGCATGTTCTCTCAGCTGCTCCAGCTGATCGAAGGCCATCTGACCCCGGCCCTGCGAGGAGAAGCGCCTGCGCGCTGAAGCAGGGGAAGCCCGATCCGTCAGGCCGATCGACGGTCTGCCGGATCGCGGAAGAGTGGCGAGACGCCGGCCGCCATGCGGCGCACGTCACCGATGGGCATCGGGCGCCCGAAGAAGTATCCCTGGACGCCGTCGCAGCCGAGCGCCTTGAGGAGATCGGCCTGATTCGCCGTCTCGACCCCCTCTGCAATGACGATGTGCCCGAGGCTGTGACCAAGTCCGATCACCGCGTTGGCGATCACCGCATCGTTGCAGTCCTGCCGCAGTTCCTGGATGAACGACTTGTCGATCTTCAGTTTTCGCACCGGAAAGCGGCGCAGATAACCGAGCGACGAATAGCCTGCGCCGAAATCGTCGATCACCAGGGAGATCCCGTGCCCGGACAGCACGTCGAGGATGGCCGCCGCCCGGTCGACGTCCTCGACCAGCACCCCCTCGGTCAACTCCAGCTCCAACCGGCATCCGTCCCGCCCGCCGAGCGACTTCTGCGCGCGCAGGAGCTTGTCGACGAGATGGGGGTCGCGGAACTGTTTCGGCGACAGGTTCACCGCAACCCCGGGCATGCGCTGCACGCCGGAGTCCCAGTCGTGACACGCGCGGCAGACCTCGTCCAGCACGAAGTCGCCCAGTTCGGTGATGAGACCGGTCTCCTCGGCCATCGGGACGAAATCACCGGGGTAGATCACCGCGCCGTCGGGCGGCATCCAGCGCACGAGCGCCTCGAGGGCGAGGAGTCGATGGGAGCGCAGGCTCACCTGCGGTTGGTAGTGCACCGCGAGGTGGCGATCCCGCAGCGCCCGCCGCAGTCCGCGCTCCAGCGCCTCCCGGTGGGCCGGTGCCGCCTCCAGAGACGGTGAGTACAACCGCCAGCCGCCGCGCGCTTCGCGTTTCGCGTGATACATGGCGCGATCGGCATGGTTCACCAGCACTTTCGGATCCTCGGTGTCGACGCCGAAGATGCTGACACCGATGCTGGCGCCCGGCTGGATCGTCGCACCCGCCAGCACGACCGGCCCGCACAGCGCCGTCGCGATCTTGCCCGCCAGAACCTCGGCCCCGGCCACGTCGGCGAGGTCCGTCTGCAGCACCGCAAACTCGTCGCCCCCGAGCCGTGCCGCCGTGTCGCTGCCCCGCAGGCAGCCCTGCAGGCGCTCTGCCATGGTGCGGATCAGTTCGTCGCCCGCCGTGTGCCCGAGGCTGTCGTTCACGCTCTTGAATCGGTCGAGGTCCACGATCATCACCGCGAAGCGCCCCTTCTGGCGCCGCGCCTGCTCGCACTGTCGCTCGAGGCGATCATGGAAGAGCGCCCGATTGGGCAATCCGGTTAGGGCATCGTGGAAGGCAAGGTGCCGCACGCGCGCCTCGGCCGAGCGCAGTTCCTCCGTCGTCTCGCGCAGGGCCTGAGCCTGCGCCACCAGTTCCCGCTCGCGCACCACGGAGGCCGTCATGTCCATCACCTGGACCACGCACTGCCGTGCGGCGCGCTCGAGCCCCATGGCCTTCACCGATGTCAGCTGATGCATGCGGCGTCCGTCGGCGCGGTCCCGCGCATCGCGATAGAGAGGCATCGGAGGCACATGGAGGCGCGGCGACAGCACACTGCTCATGCCGTGATCGAGCGCCTGGGCGACCGCATGTTCGAGGCTGTTGTCCAGCGCACGCCCGAAGATCTCGCGGAGGGTGCGCCCGCTCGCTTGCTCGAACTCCACACCGGCCCGCCGGGCCAGCCAGGCATTCCAGTGGAGCACCCGGCCGCCGCCGTCGAGGACGATCATCCCCGACTCGCACGCGTCCAGCAAAGACGAAGGATCCAGCGTCGCTGGCGTGACGGGGATGCTCACGGCTCAGGCCGCCGAAAGACGCTGTGTCGGGAGCGCCCGCAACAGATCCGCGAGGCCTTGGTCGTCGATCACCAGCGCCATGCTGCCGGAGAACGCCCGGCCCCGCAGGGAGACGCGAGTGCCCGCCAGGAGGACGACATCGTCGCCCCGGCGCCGCCGAACGTCATGGCTCAACAGCTCGAGCGGATCCCCGCGGGAGAACACGGGCAACTCGCCCGCGAAATCGCCGCCGACGGACTCCGCGAGGGCCGAGATGCAGGCGTTCAGCCAGACGTTTCCGACCTCGGTGAGGACCTCTTCGACGGCCTCGGACGCACCGTCGCGGGCGGCGCCGTCGGGCAGGATGGCGTGGGCGAGCGCGAGTCCGCTCGCCTCGGAGAACAGGAGTGTCGCAGCCCCGGAGATCGGCCCTGCGAAGGCTTCGGAGATGCCGACCACTGGACCCACGGCCCTGTCGGTCCACTCGTCGCGGCATCGATCCAGCGTGAGCCAGCGCAGCTCCGGAATTGCTGTGACGAAGGGGCTCCCCAACGTGTCGCTCAGCACCTCGGCTGCGCGGTTCGCCGCCCGGCCGAGCAATCGTCCGAGGAGATCGCGATCCGCCTCCGTCGACATGGCACTCATGCCGCCTCCCGACGCACCGACCGCGCAAACGAATCCCGGGGGAGGAACTGCTGAGAGTCGTGCATGCAGCGTGCGGCAGTGGTCATGGCTGTCTCGTCGTCCGTCCCGGCGCGGCATTGCCCCGAGGATTCATCGGGGGCCTCGAATATCGGCCCCGTGGTCAGGGCGTAACGACGGGGGGACCGCCAACTTGAGCAACCGCCCCGGCACGTGCCGCCAGGCCACGCTGGGTCGCGTCGCGGGGTCCGCCTTGGCGCGTCACCCAGGGCGTCGGGCGCCTCGCGCTCGCGGCCCCGGCCGCCGTCGACTACGATACGCGCCCGCTCGCCGCTCCCCGCGGCGCCCCTGCACTCCCCTCGACCCGATGAGCACCGCCAGCCCCGCCCAGCACACGCCCGTGATGCAGCAATACTTGCGGATCAAGTCCCAGCATCCGGACAAGCTGCTCTTCTATCGGATGGGCGACTTCTACGAACTCTTCTTCGAGGACGCCGAGCGGGCCGCACGCCTGCTCGACATCACGCTCACGAAGCGCGGCAGCACGGCCGGCGAGCCCATCAAGATGGCGGGCGTCCCGTTCCACTCGGTCGAGCAGTACCTGGCGCGCCTTGTGAAGATGGGGGAGTCGGTCGCCATCTGCGAGCAGATCGGGGACCCGGCGACCTCGAAGGGTCCGGTCGAGCGCAAGGTCGCGCGGGTCGTGACGCCGGGGACGCTCACCGACGCCGCCCTGCTCGACGATCGGCGCGACAACGTCCTGCTCGCCGTCGTCCCGGTGAAAGGGCGCGCCGGGCTGGCGTGGCTGTCGCTCGCCTCGGGCAGCCTGAAGGCGATGGACACCACGCTGGCCGCCCTGCCCTCCGAGCTGGCCCGTCTCGGCCCCGCGGAGATCCTCGTCCCGGACACCGCATCGATCGCCGCGCTCGAGCAGGCCGGGATCGCGACGCGCCGCCTGCCCGACTGGCACTTCGACGTCGAATCGGCAACGCGGATGCTGTCGGAGCACTTCGGCACGCGAGACCTCACCGGCTTCGGCGCCGACACCGTGGAACTCGCGATCGGCGCCGCGGGCGCCCTGCTGCAGTACGCGCAGGCGACACAGGGCACGGCCATACGCCACGTGACGGCGCTCGTCGTCGAGCATCCAGAAACCTTCGTCGTACTCGATGCCGTCACGCGCCGCAACCTCGAGATCAGCGAGACACTCCGCGGCGAAGCCTCCCCGACGCTGCTCTCGACGCTCGACACTTGTGCGTCCTCCATGGGCAGCCGCCTGCTGCGCCACTGGCTGCACCATCCGCTTCGCGACCGCGCGCCGCTCCGCGCGCGGCTCGATGCCATCGATCGACTGCGACAGGGCCGCGCCGACGCCCTGCGGGCACTGCTGGGCGAGATCTCGGACATCGAACGCATCGTCTCGCGCATCGCGCTGCGCTCCGCGCGTCCGCGCGATCTCTCCGGCCTGCGCGACACCCTGCGATCGCTTCCAGCGGTACAGGCCGCGG
Organism: Burkholderiales bacterium; assembly: GCA_022843925.1. Lineage (GTDB taxonomy): Bacteria > Pseudomonadota > Gammaproteobacteria > Burkholderiales. The sequence goes on along the minus strand of JALHMS010000013.1, from coordinate 9,007 downwards.
TGTCGACCATCGACAGTCCCCGCATCGATGCACTACGCGCAACACTGCAGGCGGACCCGGCGATCACCGCACTCCTCGTCCGCGCGCTCCACGAGACGCCCGCGGCCGTGATCCGCGAAGGCGGCGTGATCGCCGACGGCTACGACGCCGATCTCGACGAACTCCGCGGCCTCCAGACCAACGCCGCAGGCTATCTGCTCGACCTCGAACAGCGCGAGCGCACCCGCACCGGCATCGCCAGCCTCAAGGTCGAATACAACCGCGTGCACGGGTTCTACATCGAAGTCACGCACGCGCACGTCGACCGCATCCCCGACGACTACCGCCGCCGGCAGACGCTGAAGAACGCCGAGCGCTACATCACGCCGGAACTGAAGGCGTTCGAGGACAAGGCGCTGTCCGCGCAGGACCGCGCGCTCGCCCGCGAGAAGCTGCTCTACGAAGGCCTGCTCGACGCGCTCCTGCCGCACATCGGCTCACTGCAGGCCACGGCAATCGCCCTGGCGGAGCTGGATGTCCTCGCCGCACTCGCCGAACGCGCCGACGCCCTGGACCTCGTCGCGCCGGAACTCGTCGACGACGAGGTGCTGCACATCGAGGCCGGCCGGCACCCCGTCGTCGAAGGTCAGGTGGACCGCTTCGTCGCGAACGACGCAGTGCTGTCCCCGACCCGGCGGATGCTGCTGATCACCGGTCCGAACATGGGCGGCAAGTCGACCTACATGCGGCAGGTGGCGCTCATCGCCCTGCTCGCGAACTGCGGTGCGTTCGTCCCCGCGAAGCACGCCCGCGTGGGTCCGCTCGACCGCATCTTCACACGCATCGGCGCGGCCGACGACCTCGCGGGCGGACGCTCGACGTTCATGGTCGAGATGACCGAAGCCGCGAACATCCTGCACAACGCGACCTCGCGCTCGCTCGTCCTCATGGACGAGATAGGCCGCGGCACGTCGACCTTCGACGGGCTCTCGCTCGCCTGGGCCATCGCGCGGCATCTCGTCGAACGCAACCGCTGCGCGACGCTGTTCGCCACGCACTACTTCGAACTGACTCGCCTGGGCGAGGAGTTCCGCGAGGTGGCGAACGTGCATCTGGATGCCATCGAACACAAGGACCGGATCGTGTTCCTCCACGCCGTGGAGGAAGGGCCGGCGTCTCGAAGCTATGGCCTTCAGGTGGCGCAGCTGGCGGGGGTTCCCGGAAGCGTGATCCGCGCGGCGCGGCGGAAGCTCGGAGATCTCGAAACCGCCTCGACGCCGCAGGCGGATCTCTTCAGCGGCGCACCCGCGCTGCCTGCGGAGCCGATCACGCCGCCGATGTCCGCCGTCGAGGAACGCCTGGCGGCGATCGACCCGGACACGCTGAGTCCGCGCGGGGCGTTGGATTTGTTGTACGAGTTGCAGAAGATGCTCAAGGTGGAGTGAGGGCCGTGGTGCGGGGTCGGGCGTGGGTCGAGCCATAGCTCGACTCGACGTCGACCAGGGTCACCACGGTAATCAAGCGACCATCGGCGTCGGGCGAAGCCCGACCCACGCGGTCTACTTCACCGACACTGCCTCCAGCACGCTGGTCTTCGTGGGTCGAGCCATAGCTCGACGCGGCGGCGACCAGGGTCACCACGGTAATCAAGCGACCATCGGCGTCGGGCGAAGCCCGACCCACGCGGTCTACTTCACCGACACTGCCTCCAGCACGCTGGTCTTCGTGGGTCGAGCCATAGCTC
>JALHMS010000013.1:0-7274 GCA_022843925.1 Burkholderiales bacterium | reverse complement strand
CGACCAGGGTCACCACGGTAATCAAGCGACCATCGGCGTCGGGCGAAGCCCGACCCACGCGGTCTACTTCACCGACACTGCCTCCAGCACGCTGGTCTTCGTGGGTCGAGCCATAGCTCGACGCGGCGGCGACCAGGGTCACCAAGGTAATCAAGCGACCATCGGCGTCGGGCGAAGCCCGACCCACGCGGTCTACTTCACCGACACTGCATCGCCCCGGGATTCGTGGGTCGAGCTATAGCTCGACGCGGCGGCGACCAGAGTCACCAAGGTGGTCGAGCGACCACGGGCGTCGGGCGGAGCCCGACCCACGCGGTCTATTTCACCGACACTGCATCGCCCCGGGATTCGTGGGTCGAGCCATAGCTCGACTCGACGTCGACCAGGGTCACCACGGTAATCAAGCGACCATCGGCGTCGGGCGGAGCCCGCCCCCATTGGTGGTTGTGTGCATCGCCATCGACGCCCCCTCACCTCGCCGGCAACACCGTGCCCCGCACTTCCCCGAACCCGATACGCACCGCGCCCGGCTTCTCGCACCACCCGCGCATCACGACGGCATCACCATCCTCGAGAAACGTCCGCGTCTCGCCATCGGGCAGCGTGATCGCCTGCTTGCCGCCACCGGTCAACTCGACGAGCGACCCCGCCTCCTCCGGCGTCGGCCCCGACTGCGTGCCCGTGCCGAGCAGATCACCTGGCTGGAGATTGCAACCGTTCACCGTGTGGTGCGCGATCATCTGCGCCGCCGTCCAGTAGGCATGCCGATAGCTCGACAGCGACAGCCGGGCCGGGGTCTCGTGGCGGGCGCGCATGGCGGCGGTCTCCAGCGCCACCTCGACGCGGATGTCGATGCCACCCTGCGCGCGATTCGCTGCCGACTCGAGATAGGGGACGGGCTGCGGTTCGTCCTGGGCGCGGGTCCATGCCGTGCGGAACGGCGCGAGCGCCGCCATCGTCACGATCCACGGCGAGATGGTCGTCGCGAAGTTCTTCGCGAGGAACGGACCGAGCGGCTGGTACTCCCAGCCCTGCAGATCGCGCGCCGACCAGTCGTTCAGCAGCACGATCCCAAAGGCGTGCGATTCGGCATCGTCGAGAGCGATCCGGTCGCCGGCCGCATTCCCCGGGCCGATGAAGACGCCCAGTTCCATTTCATAGTCGACGCGCCGGCTCGGCCCCACCACGGGTACGGTCGCGCCCGGCGGCATCGTCTGTCCGATCGGCCGTGCGAACGACTGCCCGGACACGCCGATGGACGACGCCCGGCCGTGATACCCGATCGGCACCCAGCGATAGTTGGGCAGCAGCGGATTGTCGGGGCGGAAGAGGCGTCCGATGGCCGTCGCGTGATGGATCGACGTGTAGAAATCGGTGTAGTCCCCGATGGTCGCCGGCAGCGCGTACTCGGCGTCCGACTGCGGGACGAGACATGCGCGCAGCGCCGTCTGCGCAGGCGGTGCTGCGCGAAGCGCGCGCGACAGCGCAAGCCGCAAGGCCGACCACGCCGCAGGCCCCAGCGCCATGAACGCGTTGAGCGTGGCGCCCGTGCAGGCCACCGCTGCGGTCATCGCCTCGCCGTCGAACACGCCCGCGCGCACTGCGGCGTCGAGGTCGACGATCGCGTCGCCGATCGCCACACCCCCCCGGAACGGACCGCCGCCACCCCGTCGACGGAACACGCCGAAGGGCAGATTCTGGATCGGGAAATCGGAATCCGCGGCATTCGCGGACTCGACCCAGCTGCGGAGCGCGGGATCGTGGGTTTCGTCGAGCATCGTCATCGGGAGGTTCCGGTCAGGGTCGCGTCGGGTCGAAGTGCTTCTTCAGACCCTGCCAGCACTCGTGATAGCGCGGCTGGAGCTGCGGGGATTCGAGGGCATGGGCCGTGGGACGGATCGCGCAGCGCGTCTCGAACATGAAGGCCATCGTGTCGCGGATGTAGTCGGGCTTCGAGACATCGGCCGCCGTGGCCTTCTCGAACGTGCCGGCGTCGGGACCGTGCCCGCTCATGCAGTTGTGGAGCGAGGCGCCCCCCGGCTGGAAGCCCTCGGCCTTCGCGTCGTACACCCCATGGATGAGACCCATGAACTCCGCCGCGATGTTGCGGTGGTACCAGGGCGGACGGAACGTGTGCTCCATCGCGAGGATGCGCGGCGGGAAGATCACGAAGTCGATCGTGTCGACGCCCGGCGTGTCCGACAGCGACTGGAGCACGAGGAAGATCGACGGGTCCGGATGATCGTGGCTGATGGAGCCGATCGTGTTGAAGCGCGCGAGGTCGTACTTGTACGGCGCGTGGTTGCCGTGCCACGCCACGACATCGAGCGGGGAGTGATCCATCTCCGCTGCCCACAGATGCCCCATGAACTTCGCCACCAGCTCGAACGCGCCGCCGCGATCCTCGTACCACGCGACCGGCGACAGGAAATCGCGCGGGTTCGCGAGACCGTTGGAACCGATGGGTCCGAGATCCGGCAACCGGAACGGCGCGCCGAAGTTCTCGCACACGTAGCCGCGGACCGGGCCGTCGGGCAGTTCCACCCGGAAGCGCACGCCGCGCGGAATCACGGCGATCTCGCGCGGCGCCACGAGAAGGACACCCAGTTCCGTCACGAGCCGCAGACGACCCTGCTGCGGGACGATCAGCAGTTCGCCGTCGGCGTCGTAGAACACGCGATCGGTCATCGACCGGTTCGCCGCATAGAGATGGATGCCGCACCCCGTCTGCGCGTGCGGATCGCCGTTGCCCGCATACGTCACGAGCCCCTCGACGAAGTCGGTCGCGCCGGCGGGCATCGGCAGCGGATCCCAGCGCAACTGGTTCGGAGTGGCCGGCACCTCGCTGAAGTCGCTCACGAGATGACCATCGTCGATGCGGCGGAACGGCCGGTGCATGGCAGCGGGCCGGATGCGGTACAGCCACGTGCGGCGGTTCGCGCCGCGGGGCGCCGTGAATGCCGTGCCGGAGAGCTGCTCCGCGTAGAGCCCGTAGGGACAGCGCTGCGGCGAGTTCTGACCGACGGGCAATGCGCCCGGGAGCGCCTCGGTCGCAAACTCGTTGCCGAAGCCGGACTGGTAGTGGAGGTTCGCGTCGTCGATCGTGGGCACGAGGGGCGATGTGGCCATCATGCGGGGCTCCTCGATGCGTCCGACGACGTGGGCACCAGGGCGCGCGCCCGCTGCATCGCCTCCCGCAGCACGGCCTCGTCGCCCACGTGGTTCGCGAGCAGCAGGATCAGGTGCGCGTTCGCCATGCGGCTCTGCTCCGCATCGAGATCGCGATGCATGTCGATCAGCGCCTCGTAGAAGTCGTCCGGCTGCGCGATGTTCGGTTCGATGTTGAGGATGGCCATGGGAGGACTCGCTCAGTCGTTGCAGGTGGCACGCGCCACGGCGGCGCGCACGCGGTCGGCGTCGAAGGTGCGCCAGCGTGCGCACACGTGCTGATCGGGGCGGAGGAGATAGCAGGTGCCCGGGCTCGCGTCGAGCCTGCGTGCGAGGACGGCATCGTCGTCTGCGAAACAGTCGATCCCGTCGGCTCCGGGCACCGCTGCGCCGGCCGGCGTCACGATCAGAACCTTCACCGGAATCCCATCAGTGCCGAGCGCACGGATCGCGGCAATCGTCGCTGCGTCGAACCCCCGATCGCCCGCGAACAGGATGGCGGTGAAGACGTCTCCCGTGCACGAGAGCAGCCATGCCGGGCGCCCGTGCATCGTTCCCGGCGCATCCGTCATCGGCGCGCCCGGGACCATGGCGCCGCCAAACGCATCCGCGTCCGGCGTGTTCAGTGCGGACCCGTGGAGAGTGGCGGGCGTCGACAGACGACCACTGTTCACGAGGCGACGCGCGAACGGGTGTTCCTTCGCGAGTCGCAGCACCGCGTCGCGGAACAAGCGGCTCTCTTCGCTCTTCGGGGTGATGAAGTCGGTGGCGCGCGTGGAGTTCAGGATGTTCTCGTCGGCGGCGTACTCGCGCTCGGTGCCGTACGTGTCGAGCAGCCGCTCAGGGGCCTTCCCCGCGAGGACGAGCGCAAGCTTCCACGCGAGGTTGTCGGCGTCCTGCACCCCCGAGTTCGCACCGCGCGCGCCGAAGGGCGAGACACCGTGGGCGGAATCGCCGGCGAAGATCACGCGGCCATGGCGGAAGCGCTCCATGCGCAGGCAGGCGAAGGTGTAGACGCTGATCCATTCGAACTCGAAATCGGCGTCCTCACCGAGGAGCGCACGGATGCGGGGCCGCACGCGCTCCGGCTGACGTTCGAGATCGGGGTCGGCATCCCAGCCCAGCTGGAAGTCGATGCGCCAGACGTTGTCGGGCTGCCGGTGCAGCAACACCGACTGGTTCGGATGGAACGGCGGATCGAACCAGAACCAGCGCTCGGCCGGAAAATCCGCCTTCATCCGCACGTCCGCGATGAGGAAGCGGTCGCGGAACACGCGCCCCTTGCTCTCCAGGCCCATCAGCGAGCGCACCGCCGACCGAGAACCGTCGCAGGCGATCACGTGGTCCGCGCGCAGCGAGTACGGGCCGTCGGGCGTGTCGATCTCGAGAGTCACGCCTTCGGCATCCGGGGTGACGCCGGTCACGCGATTGCGCCATCGCAGATCGACGGCCGGCAGCGCCGCCGTGCGCTCGTGGAGATAGCCCTCGCAGTAGTACTGCTGGAGATTGATGAACGCCGGCCGCCGATGCCCGCTGTCGGGAAGCAGGTCGAAGCTGTACACGCGTTCGTCCTGGAAGAAGACGCGGCCGACGTTCCACGACACGCCCTTCTCCACCATCGGGTCGCCGCAACCCAGGCGATCCCAGATCTCCAGCGTGCGCTTGGCGAAGCAGATCGCCCGCGAGCCGACCGACAGCTTGTGGTCGTCATCCAGCACGACCACCGGCACGCCGCGCCGCGCGAGATCGATCGCCGCGGTGAGGCCCACCGGTCCTGCACCCACCACGACCACCGGATGCCGCACCGCCACCCCGGCGTCCTGATCGGGCGAGCGCCCGTAGTCGAACGCCAGCCCCTGGTAATCCCGATCCACGTTTGCCACTTGCACTGCCTCCTGCAGCCGTCGGCGCGCCGCGCGTTGAAATCCCGGATCTCAGCGGTGACCGGTCTGACCTTCGAGGGTCTCCCACATCTCGCGGTCGCGCTCGGCCGTCCAGATGCGAGGGTCGGCGTGGCCCTTCGCGAGGTCGTAGGCGCGCGACACGTCGAAGGGCATGCAGTGGTCGAAGATCACCCAATGCCCGTACTTCTCCTTCAGCTGCGCGTACGTCTCGCGGTAGACGGCCCCCAGCTCGGCGCCCTTCGCCGCAGCCGCCTTCACGCTCGCGTACAACTCGGTGACGAAGGCCCGGGTGCCGGCAAGACCCGCGGCGACTTCGTCGGGCGTCTTGAGCGCCGCCCCCCGGCCGGGCACCAGCTTCTCGGGCTTCAGCGCGGCGAGCGCGTCGAGCGTGTGCGGCCAATCCTCGTAGTACGCGTCGCCGCAGTAGGGCGTCGCGTCGTACTCCACCAAGTCGCCCGAGAAGAGCACCTTCTGCTGCGGCAACCAGACCACCGTGTCGCCCTTCGTGTGACCGCGACCGAGCTGCATCAGCTTCACTTCCAGCTTACCGAGCCAGAGCGTCATCTCGCCCTTGAACGTCATCGTGGGCCACGTGAGGCCGGGCACGGACTCGACGGATCGGAAGAGGCGCGGGAACCGTTCGATCTCGCTCTTCATGTCCTGCGCGCCGCGCTCGACGATGAGGTCGTAGGTGTCCTGACTCGCGAGGATCTGCTGCGGCTGGTACGCCGTGGCGCCCAGCACGCGCACGGCGTGGTAGTGCGTCATCACGACGTAATTGATGGGCTTGTCCGTCACCTCGCGGATGCGGCGGATGACGTCCTGCGCCATCACGGGGGTGGCCTGCGTGTCGGCCACCAGCACCGCATCGTCGCCGATCACGATGCCCGTGTTCGGATCGCCCTCGGCCGTGTAGGCGTACGCGTTCTCGGACAACTGCTCGAACGTGACCTTCTTCTCCTCGAGGTCCGCCTGGGATGCGAATTTCTTGCTCATGGTGTTCTCCGTGATCATCGCGGACCGGCTGGCGTTCCGCGCGGGCGGCAGGACGCGGTCGCCCCTGGCCCCACAGTCTACCGACCAGATTCGCCATTGCGCAATCGCTTCGTCTACACTGAATTCCCTTGGAAAGTCCCCGACGACCCGCGCGATGAAGAAGCTTGTCCCGACACCTTCGCCCCTGCGACCGTCCGCCCCGCCCCCTGAGGCCGGTGACGCACGGGGCCGCCGTGGCATCCAGTCCATCGAGGTGGGGGGCCAGCTGCTGCGAGCCCTGGCTGCCCAGGGGAGCCCGATGATGCTGCGGGATCTGGCCCTCGCCGCCGGAATGCCTGCAGCCAAGGCCCATCCCTACCTCGTCAGCTTCGGGAAGCTGGGGCTCGTCGCGCAGGACACCGCGACCAACCGCTATCGCCTGGGCCCCCTGGCCCTTCAGATGGGCCTCGCGAGCCTCGCACAGCTCGACCCGGTCCGGGAGGCGCTCCCCGCGATCGCCGCCCTGGCCGGCGCGATCGATCAGACGGTTGCACTCGCGGTCTGGGGCAACCAGGGCCCGACCATCGTCCGCATCGAGCAGTCGGGGCATCCCCTCCACGTGAACATGCGCACGGGCACGGTGATGTCGCTGCTGCAGACGGCGACGGGACGCGTCTTCGCGGCGTTCCTGCCCTCCAAGGTGACGACGCCCATGATCGACGCCGAATGGCGCGCGCTCCCCGCAGTGGCGGGCAGGCGGATGGCGCGGCGAGAGGTGGAGGACGAGCTTGCGACCGTCCGGCAGCATCGGCTGGCCCAGGCTGTCGGCCAACCCATCCCCGGCATCAACGCCCTGTCGGCGCCGGTGTTCGATCACGGCGGCGGGCTGGAACTCGCCATCACCGCCATGGGCCCCGCCGGCACGTTCGACGCGCAGTTGGACGGCCCGATCGCCGCGGCGCTGGCGGCATGCACCCGGGCGTTGTCGGCGCGGCTTGGGTACGTCGAATCGTAGGGAACCGGGACGATCACGGTCAGCGGATGCGCCCCGAACCGTAGGCGCCCACGACCGCGAAAGCGATGGTTCCGGGTGAAACGTTTCCTTGCATCAACCGCCTTCGGGGGCATGGCCCCCTCCTACAACACCGCCGCCTCGATCACGGATAGTCGATGCCCCACGAACTGTAGGAGCGGCCCATGGGCGCGAAAGCGATGGTTCCGGGTGAA
>JALHMS010000012.1 GCA_022843925.1 Burkholderiales bacterium | reverse complement strand
CTCAACCAAGTCGAGAACTGGTTCGCTCGCATCCAGCGCGACGTGATCACGCGCGGGGTCTTCACCAGCGTCAAAGACCTCGACAAGAAGCTCATGCGCTACATCAGGGAACACAACAAAGACCCCAAGCCGTTGAAGTGGATCTACGACAATCCTGATCATCGAATCCGGTGCGATTCATCTGGTTCGGTGGACTAGGAGCCTGTCGGACTTGGGATGATTCGGCTGCAACGGTGGGAGACCGGTCCAGGTTCCGCCGCTTTCTCCTCACGTATTCGCGATACGTTCGTCGAAATCGTCAAAATCCGTCCGCGCTCTCCCGCCATTCCGCCAGCGACCACCCGAGTCCGACAGCCTCCTGGGGTGACTCTGATCGATTCGGGCGGATCGCGCGACGATCCGCGCGCCCACCGGCCCGGGAGCCGGGGGGCTGCCCCGGCGTCGGCCTGACGGATTACGAGGAAAACCCTCTACGACTAACTGTTGTCTGCGATGGCTTCGCGGGAGACACTCCGCTCAACTCCATCTGTCCGGACACCCGTGAACGTCAGGTCGTTTTCCTCCCGCGCGATCCCCTTCGTGTTCGCGCTCGTGCTGCTCCTGTTGCAGTCGGCTGCCCCGCTGCTGCACGCGCACGCTGCGGACGACCCACGCGAGCTGACTTCCTCGGGGTTCCATCTGCCGGGTCTCGAGCCGGTGCCTGTCGTCACCGGCGCGCGAGATGTCATCTCCGACCGGTTCTACCCGCTCATCGAAGAGACCGAATGCTGTGCCCAGCGGGTGACTTCCGCTGCCCTCACGGCGCCGGCCGTGGCGGCACCGCCTTCCGACGCCGGCGCCCACGCCCGCCGGCCGCTGCACCCCGCCCGATGGCACGCGGCGGGCGACTGCGCACCGCCCCCTCCCAGAGCCCCGCCCCTCGCTTTCCCCGCCCGAGCTTTCCCCGCCTGAGTTTTCCCGACGGCATCGCGGGTTCGGCCTCCACTGGGCCGCGACCGCGCGCCACAACCTGACACACCGTTCCCGCCCGTTGGCGGGACGACTGCGCACACGGCGCAAAGCCGATACGCGCCTGCGCCCTGGAGTTTCCATGCCTATCCCCGACCGCCTGCAACCGCTCCGATGGGACATCGATCCCCTGGCGGCTGCCGCCGCCCGCGGCCTTCCCAACGTGCCCCCCGGGGTGCTGAAGGTCCGCTATCCCTTCCGTCTCCTGCGCTACTGGTTCATGCATCAGATGATGTTGCAGCACTCCCGGTCCGAGGCCCAGCCGCTTAGCGTGGCGGAAGTGGGGGTCGACGAAGGCCAGCAACTCGCCTTCGCCACGGCCGCCGCCGAGGCAGCCCGCAGGCCCGCATGGTGGTCCCGCTGGGACGCCTTCGACTGCGCACCCGCGACGGCGGCGCTCGCGCAGCAGGGTTACACCGACGTCGTGACGACGGATCTCGAACGGCCGGAGTGCATCGCCGACTTCGCGGGCCGCACGTACGATGTGGTGATCGCGCTGCACGTGCTCGAGCATCTGCACGATCCGGAAGCCGCCGTCCGGCATCTCGCGTCGCTCGTGAAACCCGGCGGGCTCCTGATCGGTGGCGGGCCCGTCACACCGCACATCGCCCACGCATGGTGGCAGGCGCGCATCCGGCGGCGTGCGCAACCGCGGGGTCACGTGAGCGTGCTGTCGCCGCGACGACTACGGGAGATGGCGCAGGCCGCCGGCCTCGTGCCGGAGTGGCAGGGCGGCGCATTCCTCATGCGCAAGCGCGGCTTCCCGCTGGAGAACCGCGCCTGGTGGCTGAACCTCAACCTGGCATTCGGCGCCCTGGTGCCGGGATGGCCGGGAGAGATCTACTTCGCGTGGCGTCGTGCCGCCAGCCCGCTCAAGGCGACAGTGAGACCCATGCCTCGCCCAGCGGGGCTGCAGGGCCTGCCCGAGCCGACGATCGCGCAGGCCGCCTCACGTTCCCATCCGACACGGTGACCTTCCGCAGGGGCGGGAACACCCGCGACGGCCTACTTCGATGCCGGCTTGAAGACGGACTGCCGCGCGGCGAGCTGCCAGCGGCCGTCGCGTTTCACCCAGACGTTCAGATAGCGCAATTCGGGCTGGAAACGCTTGCCGCCCATCTCGAGGTCGAGCCGGGTGTCGCCCATGGCGGTGGCCGTCTCGCCGTGCACGACGATCTTCACGTCGTAGCGCTCGGCCTTGTAGATCCGGTTGGGGCCGCCGATCACCTGCCCGAGATACATCGCCTTGGTGGCGATCATTCCGTTCGGCTGGTGGTAGACCAACTCGTCCGCGAGCGTCGCCGCCAGCGCCTCGCGATCCTGCTCGATCATCGCCCGATAGCGGGCATCCTCGGCGGCATCGACCTCTTCCTCGGGCCCGGCGTGGGCGGCATTGCCGGCCAGAACGGCCAGCACCCCCAGCAGACATGCGGCCCTGCGCATCGTGTTCATGGCGTTGCTCCCGAATGGGTCGATGCGGCGCATCGACGGGTCCTCGATGTCGTGAATCCGGCGCGCCCCGATGGCGGGGCCTGACGTACCGCGCGGCACCGGAACGCGCCCGGACCGCGCACGACGAAGTCGGCGATCACGCCCAGGCCGCCTCGAGCAGGCCCAGGTAGTCCTCCACGGTGGGCTTGCGCGGGTTCGTGCCGTGGCAGTGGTCCTTCGGCGCCAGGCCGGCGATGACCGGCAGCGCCTCGCGCGGTACGCCGATCGCCTGCAGACCCGTGGGCAGACCGAGGCGGGCATTCAGGTCCGCGATGGCCTGCGCGACGTCGGCACCGGGCGCGAGCCCCATCACCTGCGCGATCCGGGCGAGCTTGTCGCCGACGGCCGGCGCGTTGAAGCGGATCACGGCAGGGAGCAGCACCGCGTTCAGGGTGCCGTGGTGCAGCTTCAGTTCGGGGAGTGCGCCCAGTGGATGCGAGAGGGCGTGGACCGCGCCCAGGCCCTTCTGGAAGGCCATCGCGCCTTCCATCGCGGCCATCATCATGTTCCAGCGCGCGTCGCGATCCTGACCGTCCTTCGTCGCGCGCTCGATGTACATCGCCGACTTCCCGAGGCCGTCCAACGCGATGGCCTCGGCCGGGGGATTCACGAGCGGCGACAGGAAGGTCTCGATGCAGTGGGCCATGGCGTCCATCCCGGTGGCAGCCGTGAGAATGGGTGGCAGACCTAGCGTGAGTTCCGGATCGCAGATCGCGACCTTGGGCAGCAGATGCGGCGAAAGGAAGCCCAGCTTGCGGCCGTCGGCGAGGACGATCACCGAACCGCGACCCACTTCGCTGCCGGTGCCGGCGGTCGTGGGGATCGCGATAAGCGGTGCGACGGCCGCAGTGATGCGCGCCCCGCCACCCTCGACGGCGGCGTACTGCACCAGCGGCCCCGGATGCGTCGCGAGCAGCGCGACGGCCTTGCCGAGATCGAGCGACGATCCGCCGCCGATCGCGATGATCCCGTCGGCACCGGCCGCGCGGTAGGCGGCGAGGGCTTCGAGCGTGGCCGCCTCGGTCGGATTGGGCGGGGTGCCGTCGTAGACCGCGAATCCGAGCGCCGGATCCATGACGCCCTGCAGACGATCGAGCAGGCCCGAGGCGCGGATGCCGCGGTCGGTGACCACCAGCGGCTTCCGGATGCCGAGACGCGCACACTCGGACGAGACGAGCTGTACCGCGCCGAAGTCGAACTGGATGGTGGTGAGATAGGTGATGACGGCCATGGTCGGTAGCGAGGACGGGTCGAGGGGCCTGGATTATGGCACCCGCGCAGCGCAGCGCTTCGAACGTGACGCCGCACCCGATACAGAAGCTATCATTCGGCCCGCCGGCACCGATCGGCGTGACCTACAAAGGAGGGAGACCCAAGATGAGACGCACACTCGCGGCGCTGACGATGGCCACGCTCGGCCTCACGGCGCACGCTGCCGACCAGATCCGGATCGGGTTCATGAGCACGCTGTCCGGACCCTCGGCGGCCCTCGGCCTCGACATCCGCGACGCGTTCAATCTGGTCGTCAGGAACAACGGTGGAAAGCTGGGCGGGCTCCCGGCCGAGGTCGTCGTCGTCGACGACCAGATGAACCCCGACACCGGCAAGCAACTGACCGCGCGCCTCCTCAAGAAGGACCGCGTCGACGTGGTCACGGGCATCGTCTTCTCGAACGTGATGCTGGCCATCGCGCCCTCCATCCTCGAGAACCAGACCTTTCTCGTGAGCGCGAACGCCGGGCCGGGCGCATTCTCCGGCGAGGGCTGCAACCCCTATTTCTATGTCGCATCCTGGCAGAACGACGGCTACCACGAGGCCGCCGGCCAGTTCGCCAACACGAAGAATTTGAAGAGCGTGGTGCTGCTCGCGCCGAACTACCCTGCCGGCAAGGACGCGCTGACGGGCTTCAAGCGCCTCTACAAGGGCCAGGTGATCGAGGAGATCTACACGAAGCTGGGTCAGCTCGATTTCGCCGCGGAACTCGCGCAGGTGCGCGCCGCGAAGCCGCAGGCCGTCTACATCTTCCAGCCGGGCGGGATGGGCATCAACTTCATCAAGCAATGGGTCGCCGCCGGCCTCGACAAGCAGATGACGCTGATCGGCCCGGGCTTCTCGGCCGACGAGGACGTCATCAAGGCCGTGGGGGAGCCGATGGTCGGGATGTTCAACACCTCGCACTGGGCGCACGACCTCGGCAACGCCGAGAACCGCAGGTTCGTTGCCGACTTCCAGAAGACCTACGGCCGCATGCCCACCGTCTACGCCGCGCAGGGCTACGACACCGCGCTCCTCATCGATGCCGCGGTGCGCGACGCGAAGGGGAAGATCGAAGACAAGGCAACTTTCGGCAAGGCCCTCGCGAGCGCGAACTTCAAGTCCGTGCGCGGCGAGTTCAAGCTGAACGTGAACCATGCCCCCATCCAGAACTACTATCTCCGCCAGATCTGGAAGGACCCGAACGGCCGCATCACGAACAAGCTCGTCGGCACCGTCCTGACGAACCACGCGGATGCGTATGCGGCGGCGTGCAAGATGAAGGCGTGGTGAGGTCCGGACACCCGGGCGTCGGGACCGGGGTGCGTCGTCGGTGTTCCGCCCGGGCGACTTCCGGTGACCATGCGCACCCGGACTGCACCCGCTCGCACACCTCCGGCCTGGTCCCCAGCCACACCATCGCACCTCGCCGCTGATCTTGGATCCCATCCTCGTCCTCGAGCAGAGCCTGAACGGTCTCCAGTTCGGGCTCATGCTGTTCCTGCTCGCCGCCGGGCTCACGCTCGTGTTCGGGATCATGGACATGATCAACCTCGCGCACGGCTCCCTCTACATGATCGGGGCGTACCTCGCTGCGGCGGTGGCGATGGCGACGGGGTCGTTCTGGCTCGCGGTGGCGGTGGCGATGGGCGGGACCGCGGTGATCGGTGTGGTGCTCGAAGTCACGCTCCTGCGCCATCTGTACCAGCGTGACCATCTGCATCAGGTGCTCGCGACGTTCGCGCTCATCCTCATGTCGAACGAGGCCGTGCGGATGATCTGGGGCCCGACCGCGCTCGCGCTCGACCCGCCGCCGTCGCTCGCCGGTCCGGTCGAACTGCTGCCCGGGCTCTACTACCCGGCGTTCCGGCTCGTCATCATCGGTGTCGGGCTGCTGGTCGCGGTGCTGCTCTACTTCCTCGTGTCGCACACGCGCCTCGGCATGCTCGTACGCGCGGGCGCCTCGAATCGCGAGATGGCGCGGGCGATGGGCGTGCGCGTCAGCCTCGTCTTCACGATCGTCTTCGCCATCGGTGCCGCGCTCTGCGCGCTCGCCGGCGCGATGCTCGGCCCGCTCTTCGCCGTGCAGGTGGGCATGGGCGAGAGCATCCTGATCCTTGCGTTCGTCGTCATCGTGATCGGCGGCATCGGCTCGATCCGCGGGGCGCTGGTCGGTGCGCTGCTGGTCGGCATGGTCGACACCGTCGGGCGCACGTTCCTGCCGATGTGGCTGCGCGCGGTGCTGCCGCCGACGGTGGCCTCGAACCTCGGACCGGCACTCGCATCGGTGCTCATCTACGTGCTCATGGCCGGCGTGCTCTTCTGGCGTCCGCAGGGCCTGTTCCCGGCGCGCGGCTGACGATCATGGCAGTTGCACTCCATCAGCGGGTCCGCCCCGCCATCGTGGTGCCCGTGCTGGCGGTACTGTGCGCGCTGCCGCTCGTCACGCAGTGGATCGACGAACCCTTCTACCTCGTTCTCGCGAGCCGGGTGCTGCTCTTCGCGCTGGCGGCCACGAGCCTCAACCTGCTCGTCGGATTCGGTGGCATGGTGAGCTTCGGGCATGCGGCGTTCTTCGGTGCAGGCGCGTACGTCGTCGCGATCGCAGCGATGGAGGGCGTCACGTCCGCGTGGATCGCATGGCCGCTCGCGATGGGCGTCTCGGCACTCGCGGCGGCGGTGATCGGCGCGATCAGCCTGCGCACCCGCGGCGTGTACTTCATCATGATCACGCTCGCCTTCGCGCAGATGATGTTCTACGTGTTCGTCTCGCTGAAGGCCTACGGCGGCGAGGACGGTCTCTCGCTCCCGCGCCGGTCGGTGATCGGACTCGGGCTCGACCTGAAGTCCGACACGACCTTCTACTACGTGGTGCTCGCGGTGTGCGCCGTGGTCATCACGCTGCTGTGGCGGCTGGTCAACTCGCGCTTCGGTCGCGCGCTCCAGGGCGTCCGCGAGAACGAGACGCGCATGGAGGCCGTGGGCTTCCCGGTGTATCGGCACAAGCTCGTGGCCTTCGTGATCGCCGGCGCGGTGGCCGGGCTCGCAGGCGCACTCGCTGCCAACCAGAACGACATGGCGAGCCCGTCGATGCTGCACTGGAACCAGTCGGGGATGCTGCTCGTGATGGTGATCCTCGGCGGCACGGGCACCTTCCTCGGACCTGCACTCGGTGCCACCGTGATGCTGCTGCTCGAGGAGACGCTCGCCGAGTTCACGCTGCACTGGCAGTTCGTGATGGGCGGAATCCTGCTCGCTGTGGTCCTGTTGCTGCCGGGCGGCCTCGCGACGCTGCTGCAGCGGAGGCGCACCGATGGCTGATCTGCTGCAGATCCGCGGGCTGGTGAAGCGCTTCGGCGGGCTCGCAGCCACCGACGGCGTCGATCTCGCCGTGACCGCCGACGAGATCCATGCGCTGATCGGCCCCAATGGCGCAGGCAAGACGACGCTCATCCACCAGATCGCCGGCAGCCTCCGCCCCGACGCCGGCCACATCGTCTTCGACGGGCACGACGTCACACGGCTCGGCATGCACGCGCGTGTCGGTGCGGGACTCGCGCGGTCGTTCCAGCTCGTGAGCCTCTTCCGGAAGCTGTCCGTCCTCGACAACCTCGCGTTCGCGGTGCAGGCGCGATCGGGCACGAGCTTCCGCTTCTGGCGGGCCGCAGCCGACGAGCGCGCACTCTTCGACGAAGCGCGGACGCTCGCGGGGGAGGTGGATCTCGCGGATCGCGTCGATGCGCGCGCCGGCGCCTTGGCGCACGGGGAACAGCGCCGGCTGGAGATCGGCCTCGCCCTCGCCACGCGGCCGCGCCTGCTGCTGCTGGACGAACCGCTCGCGGGCCTCGGACCGGAGGAGTCCGACCGCATGGTGACGCTGATATCCGGGCTCCGGACCCGCTGCACGATGTTCCTGGTCGAGCACGACATGGACGCGGTCTTCCGGCTCGCGGACCGTGTGTCGGTGCTGGTGAGCGGCCGCATCATCGCGACGGACACGCCCGACGGGATCCGCGCCCACGCCGAAGTCCGCCGCGCGTACCTCGGCGACGACGCCCTGGTGGACGGCTGAGATGGGCGCACTTCTGGAGATCGGGCAGCTCACCGCGGGCTATGGCGCCACGCAGGTGCTCTTCGGCATCGATCTCGCGGTGGGCGAGCGCGAGGTGACGACGCTCCTCGGCCGCAACGGAATGGGCAAGACGACGACCATTCGCACCCTGATGGGTCTCGCGCGCGCCACCGGTGGGACGATCCGCTTCCGCGGGGAACGCATCGACAACCTGGTGCCCGAGCGCATCGCCCGGATGGGACTGGCCGTGGTGCCCGAGGGCCGGCAGATCTTCCCGAACCTCTCGGTGGAGGAGAACCTGCGCGCGTTCGCGGGGAACCGGTGCGCGGCGGCGGATCCGTGGACGCTCGATCGCGTCTACGCCTTCCTGCCGCGCCTGCAGGAGCGCCGCCGCAACATGGGCAACCAGCTCTCCGGCGGCGAACAGCAGATGCTCGCGATCGGGCGCGCGCTCATGACCAACCCGCACCTGCTCATCCTCGACGAGGCCACGGAAGGTCTCGCCCCGCTGGTGCGCGAGGACATCTGGCAATGCCTGCACACGCTCGCGGCGCAGGGACAGGCCATCCTCGTCATCGACAAGTACGTGACGCGTCTCATCGCACTTGCCCATCGCCATACGATCATCGAACGCGGGCGGGTGGTATGGTCGGGCACCTCCGCTGCACTCGACGCGGATCACGGCGTCTGGCACCGGTATCTCGGGGTCTGACCTCCAGCCCTCCCCGGGGAGGTCGGCGACGCCCTCCGTCACGCCCCTCGAACGCCGGACCCGCGAACGGGTCGATGCCTTGCCTCCCGAAGTTCGCCAGGAAGTCCGCAAGCCCATGCCCCACGCCATCAGCCTCATCACCACCATTGCGGCGGGTCTCGGTCTCGCGATGATCCTCGGCTACATCGCGGCGCGCCTGCGGATGCCGCCGCTTGTCGGCTACCTGCTCGCAGGCATCGCGATCGGCCCCGGGACGCCGGGATTCGTCGCCGACGTGGCACTCGCGGGTCAGCTCGCCGAGATCGGCGTGATGCTGCTGATGTTCGGCGTGGGACTGCATTTCTCGCTGGACGATCTGCTCGCGGTGAAGCGGATCGCCCTGCCCGGCGCCATCGTGCAGATCGCCGTCGCCACGGCGCTCGGCGCCGCCATCGCGATCGGGTGGGGCTGGACGCCCGGCGCGGCGCTCGTCTTCGGCCTCGCGCTGTCCGTGGCGAGTACCGTGGTCCTGCTGCGGGCCCTGGAGGCCCGGGGCCTGCTCGATTCCGTCAACGGCCGCATCGCCGTGGGCTGGCTCGTGGTGGAAGACCTCGCGATGGTCCTGGTGCTCGTACTGCTCCCGCCGCTCGCGGGCCTGTTGGGGGGCACCGCCTCCGGCGATCCCGGCAGCCTCTGGATGACGCTGGGCGTGACGCTCGCGAAGGTCGTCGCCTTCGTCGTCCTCATGCTGGTGGTGGGCAAGCGGCTCTTCCCGCGGATCCTGTGGGCGGTGTCGCGCACGGGTTCGCGGGAGCTGTTCACCCTGTGCGTGATCTCCGCAGCGGTGGGCGTGGCCTACGGATCCGCGGCGCTCTTCGGCGTGTCGTTCGCGCTCGGTGCCTTCTTCGCCGGAATGATGATGCGGGAGTCCGACCTGTCGCACCGCGCGGCCGAGGAATCCCTCCCGCTGCGCGACGCCTTCTCGGTGCTCTTCTTCGTGTCGGTGGGCATGCTGTTCGACCCTTCGATCGTGCTGCGGGAACCTGGGAAGGTGCTCGCCGTCGTGGCGATCATCATGATCGGCAAGACGCTCGCCGCGGTCGCGCTGGTGCTCGCCTTCCGCTACCCGCTGAACACCGCACTCACGGTCGGCGCGAGCCTCGCGCAGATCGGCGAGTTCTCGTTCATCCTGGCCGGCCTCGGGATGTCACTGGGCCTGCTGTCCGCCGAAGGCCAGAGCCTGATCCTCGCAGGCGCGCTGGTCTCGATCGCCCTCAACGCGGCGGTCTTCGCCGCCATCGAACCGGTGCAGGCGTGGGTGCGATCGCGCTCCAGCCTCGCGCAGCGGCTCGAGCGCAGCAACGACCCGCTGGCCGTCCTGCCCGACAGTACCGACGAGACGCACCTGAACGGACAGGTGGTGATCGTGGGCTACGGCCGCGTGGGCCGCCACGTTGCCGCGGATCTGCGCGCGCGGGGCGTCCGGTATGTGGTGGCCGAGCAGAACCGGGAGATCGTCGAGACGCTCCGGGCAGCGGGCATCCCGGCCGTGAGCGGCGACGCCGCCGAACCCGCCGTGCTGATCCAGGCCCACGTGGCGCGCGCTGCGATGCTGGTGATCGCGACCGACGACCCCGTGGACGTCCGCCGCATGGTGGAGATCGCGCGCCTGCTCAACCCCGGCATCGAGGTCGTCGTCCGCATGCAGAACGAGGTGGAGGCGGCGTTGCTCCGGCAGGAGAACATCGGGCGGGTGTTCGTGGGTGAAGAGGAGTTGGCCCGCGGGATGGCCGCGCATGTGGGTGCGCGGATGGGGAGTTGATTGCGCCGGTCGGATCGGTTCGACCGCCCCCCGGCGACGTCCGGCTGTTCGGCAGTCACCCTCGCAGGGGTGGCTCCGAGGCCCACAAAAGAAAACGCGGGAGCCATCCTGCAGCCCCCGCGCTCGACCCGGGAAGGGAAAACTCCCGTCCCGGCGATCTATGTGTACCTGCCGATCACTTCTTCTTTTCGGCGTGTTCCTTCTTGTGGTCCTTGCTGTCGGCCATGGCCGTCGACATGGCACCAACAACGAAGAGAGCGGCGAGAACGGCGGCGAAAATCTGCTTCATGTAAACCTCCGATTGGCGGTTGCTTGATGGGCGCGAGCTGCGCGGACGTCGCTCGCGTGCCGAGTTCCGACCGGTCTCCCGGCACAGCCTCGTGCATCGCCCATAACGGTCGGTGCCTCCGTGACCTTTAGTGGAAAAGCAAGGATCGCCAAAAGGCATTCCGGGAGACCGTGTGCGGCGGACGAGATCGCGTCGGCTCGGCCGGGATTCGGGTTCTTCGGATTGGGCTGCAGTGGTGCCGAAAGCGGTGAATGCCGGGGAAGCGCTTCGACCGGATCCGGCGCTCTCGCGGCCATGGGCCGCTCCTACAGGAAAGCTTGGCCCGGTCCGCGACCGGCGGCGCATCCATCCCTTGTAGGAGGGGCCCATGGCCCCGCAAGCGGGAAATGCTGTAGGCGCGCTCCAAGCGGAACGACCGCTCTCGCGGGCATGGCCCGCTCCTGCAAAAGCTCGCCTATTCGCACTCAGAACAGAAAATACCTCTGCGCCATCGGCAGCACCTTCGCCGGTTCACAGCGCAGCAGCACGCCGTCCGCCCGCACGTCGTAGGTCTGCGCGTTCACTTCCATCTTCGGCAGCGCGCCGTTGTGCGGCAGGTCGGACTTCCGCAGCGTCCGCGTGCCCCGCACCGGCACCACGCGCTTCGCCAGGCCGAGCTGCTGAGCGATGCCAGCTTCCGCTGCAAGGGCCGAGACGAACGTCACGCTGGTCGCGGAAATCGCGCGGCCGTAAGCCGCGAACATCGGGCGGAAGTGCACGGGCTGCGGTGTCGGGATCGACGCATTGGGATCGCCCATGGCTGCCGCAGCGATCGCGCCGCCCTTCAGGATCAGGCTCGGCTTCACACCGAAGAACGCCGGCTTCCAGAGCACGAGGTCCGCGAGCTTGCCGGGTTCGATCGAGCCGACTTCGTGGGCGATCCCGTGGGACAGCGCCGGGTTGATCGTGTACTTGGCGATGTAGCGCTTCACGCGCGCGTTGTCGTTGTCGCCGCGCTCGCCGGGCAGGGCGCCGCGCTGCACCTTCATCTTGTGCGCGGTCTGCCACGTGCGCAGCACGACCTCGCCGACGCGGCCCATCGCCTGGGAGTCGGACGACATCATCGAGATGGCGCCCATGTCGTGGAGGATGTCCTCCGCGGCGATGGTCTGCGGGCGGATGCGCGATTCCGCGAACGCGACGTCCTCGGGGATGGCCGGGTCGAGGTGATGGCACACCATCAGCATGTCGAGATGTTCCTCGAGCGTGTTGACGGTGAAGGGGCGCGTGGGGTTGGTGGACGACGGCAGGACGTTCGCCTCGCCCACGACCTTGATGATGTCCGGCGCGTGGCCGCCGCCGGCACCTTCGGTGTGGAACGTGTGGATCGTGCGGCCCTTGAAGGCCGCGATGGTGGTCTCGACGAAGCCCGACTCGTTCAGCGTGTCGGTGTGGATCGCGACCTGCACGTCGGTGCGGTCCGCGACCTCGAGACATGCATCGATGGCGGCGGGCGTCGTCCCCCAGTCCTCGTGCAGCTTGAGCGACATGGCGCCGGCCGCGACCTGCTCCTCGATCGGGCCGGTCAGGCTGGCGTTGCCCTTGCCCATGAAGCCGAGGTTCATCGGGAACGCCTCGGCGGCTTCCAGCATGCGGTGGATATGCCACGGACCGGGCGTGCAGGTCGTCGCGTTGGTGCCGGTGGCCGGTCCGGTGCCACCGCCCAGCATCGTGGTGATGCCGGACATCAGGGCCTCCTCGATCTGCTGCGGGCAGATGAAGTGGATGTGCGAGTCGATGCCGCCGGCGGTGACGATCATGCCCTCGCCCGCGATGACTTCGGTCGAGGCGCCCACGGGGATGGTCACGCCCGGTTGCACATCGGGATTGCCCGCCTTGCCGATGCGCCAGATGCGTCCGCCCTTCAAGCCGATATCGGCCTTCACGATGCCCGTGTAGTCGACGATGAGCGCGTTGGTGATCACGGTGTCGGCGACGTCGGCGGACATCCGCTGGCCCTGGCCCATGCCGTCGCGGATCACCTTGCCGCCGCCGAACTTCACTTCCTCGCCGTAGATCGTGTGGTCGTGCTCGACCTCGATCCAGAGATCGGTGTCGGCGAGCCGCACCTTGTCGCCCGTGGTCGGGCCGTACATGCCTGCGTAGGAGGCGCGATCGATGCGGGTGCTCATGGCTCGAGCCTCCCGGCGACGCGACCCTGGAAGCCGTGGACGATGCGGTCTCCGGCGTAAGCCACGAGCGTGACCTCGCGCGTCTGACCCGGCTCGAAGCGCACCGCAGTGCCGGCCGGGATGTCGAGGCGCATGCCGCGTGCAGCCGCGCGGTCGAAGGCGAGCGCGTCGTTCGTCTCGAAGAAGTGGTAGTGCGAACCGACCTGCACGGGCCGGTCGCCGCCGTTCGTGACCGACAGGGTCACGGTCGGCCGGCCGGCGTTGAGTTCGATGTGGCCGGGGGCCGTCCTGATTTCACCAGGGATCATGGCTTGCGCGCTCCGTTCGCGGGTGATGGTCGGGGGTGCGGGACAGCGCGCGCGGACCGCGCCGACGCTGCCGGCACCGCCCGGACTTCACGGGATGGGGTTGTGGACCGTCACCAGCTTGGTGCCGTCGGGAAAGGTGGCCTCCACCTGGATGTCGGGGATCAGCTCCGGCACGCCTTCCATGACCTCGTCGCGGGCGAGCAGCGTGGTGCCGTAGCTCATGAGGTCGGCGACGGAGCGGCCGTCGCGCGCGCCTTCCATGACGCCCGCGGTGATGAACGCCACGGCCTCGGGGTAGTTCAGCTTCAGGCCGCGCGCCTTGCGCCGTTCGGCGAGCAGGGCGGCGGTGAAGATCAGCAGCTTGTCCTTGTCTCTCGGGGACAGATCCATCGTTCCGGACTCCAGGCGTCGGTGAACCTCGGGACGTGAAGCGGGGATCCCAGCCGGGATCCCGACCACTACACGGCGAGCAGCGAGCGCACGTTCTCGCGCTCCATCTCCTCGCCCGCCCCGCTTTTTACCACGACGCCCCGGTTGAGGACCACGTAGTGATCGGCGAGATCGCGCGCGAAGTCGTAGTACTGCTCGACGAGCAGGATCGCCATGTCGCCGCGCTGCGCGAGCTTGCGGATCGCGCGCTCGATGTCCTTGATGATCGACGGCTGGATGCCTTCCGTCGGCTCGTCGAGGATGAGCACCCGCGGCCGCATCGCGAGCGCGCGACCGATGGCGAGCTGCTGCTGCTGACCGCCGGAGAGATCGCCGCCGCGCCGCTGCCGCATGTCGTTCAGCACGGGGAACATCTCCCAGATCTCGGGCGGGAGGTCCTTCAGTGCGCCGGACGGCTTGCCCGCCAGGCCCATGAGCAGGTTCTCCTCGACGCTCAACCGCGGAAAGATCTCGCGGCCCTGCGGCACGTATCCGATGCCCAGGCGCGCGCGCGCGTAGGGCGAGAGCGTGGTGATGTCCTGCCCTTCCAGCGTGATCTTCCCGGAGCGGACCTTCTCGACGCCCATGAGGCACTTCAGCAGCGTCGTCTTGCCGACGCCGTTGCGGCCGAGGAGCGTCGTGACGGCACCCACGGGCACGTCGAACGTGACGTCTCGAAGCGTGTGGCTGCTGCCGTAGTAGTGATCGAGATGCGAGAGGCTCAGCATGGGGCGTCTCCCGAGGGCAGGTGGCTAGCGGCCAAGGTACACCTCGATCACGCGGTCGTTGCTCTTCACATCGTCCAGCGTGCCTTCCGCCAGGACGGATCCCTCGTGCAGCACCGTCACCGTCTTGGCGATCGTGCCGATGAAGTCCATGTCGTGTTCGACGACGATGAGCGTGTGGCTGCCGGCCAGCGTGAGGAAGAGTTCGGCGGTGCGCGCCGTCTCGTGGTCGGTCATGCCGGCTGCGGGTTCGTCGAGCAGCAGCAGCTTGGGTTCCTGCATGAGCAGCATCCCGATCTCGAGCCACTGCTTCTGTCCGTGCGACAGCGTGCCCGCCGGGCGACCGGCCTCGTCCTGCAGGCGGATCATCTCGAGCGTCTCGCCGATGCGCGCGAGATCCTCGCCCGACAGCTTCGCGCGGAGGCTCGCGCGGACGCGCTTGTCCGTCTTCATCGCGAGTTCCAGGTTCTCGACCACGGAGAGGTTCTCGAACACCGTGGGCTTCTGGAACTTGCGGCCGATGCCCTCGTGGGCGATCTCGGCCTCGGTGAGTCGCGTGAGATCGATGGTCTGGCCGAAGTAGGCGGTCCCCTCGTCGGGACGCGTCTTGCCGGTGATGACGTCCATCATCGTCGTCTTGCCGGCCCCGTTGGGCCCGATGATGCAGCGCAGTTCGCCCGTCTCGATGGTAAGCGTGAGCTTGTTGAGCGCACGGAAGCCGTCGAAGCTGACACCGATGTCCTCGAGGTACAGGATCGGGCCGTGGCTCGTGTCGACGCCCTTGCCCATCATCCGGCCCTGCGAGGTCGTGCCGCTCTTCAGCTCGTCGGTCGTGTCGATGGCCGGGTTCATTGGGCGGCGCCCCCCTTCGTTCTGCGATTGATCCAGCCCGCGATGCCGTGCGGCAGGAAGAGCGTGACGGCGACGAACAGGATGCCCAGGAAGAACAGCCAGTATTCGGGGAACGACTGCGTGAAGAAGCTCTTCGCGCCGTTGACGACGCCGGCGCCGATGATCGGGCCGAGCAGCGTGCCGCGCCCGCCGACCGCCACCCAGATCGCGATCTCGATGGAGTTCGCGGCGGACATCTCACTGGGGTTGATGATGCCGACCTGCGGAACGTAAAGCGCCCCCGCGATGCCGCAGAGCACGGCCGACAACGTCCAGATCGAGAGCTTGTACCAGAGCGGGTTGTAACCGGAGAACATCAGCCGGCTCTCGGAATCGCGGATCGCCGTCAGCACGCGTCCGAACTTCGACCGCACGAGGGCCCGCGTCAGGATCAGGCACCCGGCGAGGTACAACCCCGAGAGGCCGAACAGCGCGGCACGGGTGCTTGGGTCCGAGATGCGGAATCCGAGGATGCGCTTGAAGTCGGTGAACCCGTTGTTGCCGCCGAAGCCCGTGTCGTTGCGGAAGAAGAGCAGCATGAAGGCGAAGGTGAGCGCCTGCGTGATGATCGAGAAGTACACCCCCTTGATACGCGAGCGGAAGGCGAAGTACCCGAACACGAACGCGAGCAGCCCGGGCACGAGGATCACCAGCAGCGCCGAGTACCAGAAGTGGTCGGTGAACGACCAGTACCAGGGGTACGCCTTCCAGTCGAGGAACACCATGAAGTCCGGCAGGTCGCTCTGGTACTGGCCCTCGCGCCCGATCATCCGCATGAGGTACATGCCGAAGGCGTAGCCGCCGAGCGCGAAGAACACGCCGTGGCCCAGGCTGAGAATGCCCGTGTAGCCCCAGATGAGGTTCATCGCGACGGCCACCACGCAGTAGCACATGATCTTGCCGATCAGGGTGACGAAGTAGGCCGACAGGTGGAACGGGCTCGACTCGGGCACCGCGAGGAACAGAACCGGGACGAGCACGGCCACCGCGAGCACGAAGGTGATGAGTGCCGCCCACCCCTTCCCGGTGAAGAGAGGCTCGACGCCCGGGATCTTGAAGGTTGTCGTCATCTCAGGCCTCCACGGACCGGCCCTTCAGGGCGAACAGCCCCTGAGGACGCTTCTGGATGAACGCGATGATGAGCACGAGGATCAGGATCTTCGTGGGCACGGCGCCGACGAACGGCTCCAGGAACTTGGCGGCGACGCCCAGACCCAGCGCCGCGTACACGGTCCCGATCAGCTGGCCCACACCGCCCAGCACCACCACCATGAACGAATCGATGATGTAGCTCTGGCCGAGATCGGGGCCGACGTTGCCCACCTGCGAGAGCGCGCAGCCGGCGAGGCCGCCGATGCCCGATCCGAGACCGAACGCCATGAGGTCCACGCGCCCGGTGTGCACGCCCATGCACGAAGCCATCGCGCGGTTCTGCGTCACGCTGCGCACGAAGAGACCGAGTCGTGTACGAGTCAGCATCAGCCAGACGAGCACGAGCACGACGATCGAGAAGACGATGATCACGATGCGGTTGTAGGGCAGCACGAGGCTGGAGAGCTCGATGCCGCCGCTCATCCAGCTCGGGTTCGCCACCTCGACGTTCTGGGCGCCGAAGAGCGTGCGGACGAGCTGGATCAGGAAGAGGCTGATGCCCCAGGTCGCGAGCAGCGTCTCGAGCGGCCGACCGTAGAGCCAGCGGATCACGGTGCGCTCGAGCGCCATGCCCACGAGGGCCGCCGCGAGGAACGCGACGGGCAGCGCGGCGGGCAGGTACCAGTCGATGGCGCCCGGGAAGTGCGTGCGGAACACCTGCTGCGTCGCGTAGGTCGCGTACGCGCCGATCATCAGCATCTCGCCGTGCGCCATGTTGATCACGCCGAGCAGGCCGTACGTGATCGCGAGACCGAGCGCCGCCAGCAGCAGGATGCTGCCGAGGCTGACGCCGGCGAACAGCCGTCCGGCGTAGTCGTACATCAGCAGACGGCGTTCGACGGCCCCCATCGCGGTGGCCGCAGCCTCGCGCACCTGGAGATCGGACTCGCGCCACTCGCCGGCGTCGGTCTTCTCGATGAGCGGCTGCAGCAGCGTCTTCACCTTGCCGTCGCGGGCCTCGGCCAGCACGGCGATCGCCTCCAGGCGGCGCTTCGGGTCGGTGCTCACGAGCTTCGCCGCCGCCTCGGATTGGCGCAGGACCTCGCGGATCTCAGGCACCGTCTCGGCCGCGAGGGCCTTGGCGATCACCGGCAGCACGGCCTCGGTGGGCTCGATGCCGCGGGCGGCGGCGAGGCGTTCCTTCGGGTCCTTCGAGAGTATCCGCAGCACCGCGACCGCGGACTCCACCTGGGCGCGGAGACGGTTGTTGATGGTGACTTTTTCGAGGTCGTCGGGTTCGCTGTCGAGCGGCTGACCCGTCAGCGCATCGATGAAGCTGCCGCGCTCCTTGATGACGTACTGCTTGGAGGGCGTGACGCGGAGAAGCCCGTCGCGAAGGGCCGAGAGAAAGGCGAGGGCCTGCGGATCACCCGAGGCGGCGATCGCCTCGATGGCCGCAGCGCGATCCGAGGATTCCTCGGAGAGCAGACCTGCAGCAGTGGCGCCATCGACCGCGGCGCCAGAATGGCCGGACAGAAGCATGGCAAACGTCAGCGCCAGCAGCGCGCAGACGCGATGCCACCGCTCCCGGAATGTCGGGATGGTAGGCACGATTTCCCCTGTGACGATCCGCACGCCGCCAACCGGCGCGCGGATCCGTCTTTTTCGAACTCCGTAACGGGGAGGCACCGGGGTGCCTCCCATCTCGGCGCACTAGCCGTCTGTCGGACTCAGGATGATTCGGCTGCAACGGTGGGCGAGCGGTCCATATCTCGCCGCATTCTCCTCACGTATTCCCGATACGTTCGTCGAAATCGTCAAGATCTGTCCTCGCCTGCCCGCCGTTTCGCTACCGACCACCTGAGTCCGGCAGACGCCTGGGCGCCGTTCGCTCAGAGCTTCTGCTTGTTTTCGTTACCAGCGATGAACGGGCTCCACGGCTGCGCGCGGATCGGACCCTTCGTCGCCCATACCACGTCGAACTGACCGTCATCCTGCACTTCGCCGATCATCACCGGCTTGTGGAGGTGATGGTTGGTCTCGTCCATCTTCAGCACGAAGCCGGACGGGGCCTTGAACGTCTGGCCGGCCATCGCCTTGCGGACCTTGTCGACGTCGACGGAACCCGCCTTCTTCGCAGCCTGCGCCCACATGTGGATGCCGACGTAGGTGGCTTCCATCGGGTCGTTGGTCACGACGGTGTCGAGGTTCGGCACGTTGTTGGCCTTGGCCCACGCCTTGTACTGCTTGATGAAGGCGGCGTTCTGCGGGTTCTTCACCGACATGAAGTAGTTCCATGCGGCCAGGTGACCCACCAGCGGCTTCGTGTCGACGCCGCGCAGTTCCTCTTCACCGACCGAGAACGCGACGACCGGCACATCCGTGGCCTTCAGGCCCTGGTTGCCCAGTTCCTTGTAGAAGGGGACGTTCGAGTCGCCGTTGATGGTGGAGATCACGGCCGTCTTCTTGCCCTCGCCGGCGAACTTCTTGATCTTCGCGATGATGGTCTGGTAGTCGCTGTGACCGAAGGGCGTGTAGTCCTCCATGATGTCGGCTTCGGCGACGCCCTTGCTCTTCAGGAACGCACGGAGAATCTTGTTCGTCGTGCGCGGATACACGTAGTCGGTGCCGAGCAGCACGAAGCGCTTGGCAGACCCGCCGTCCTTGCTCATCAGGTACTCGACGGCCGGGATGGCCTGCTGGTTCGGCGCGGCGCCGGTGTAGAAGACGTTCTGGGAGAGTTCCTCGCCCTCGTACTGCACGGGGTAGAACAGCAGGCTGTTCAGTTCCTCGAACACGGGCAGCACGGACTTGCGCGACACGGAAGTCCAGCAGCCGAAGACGACGGACACCTTGTCCTGCGTGATGAGCTGACGGGCCTTCTCGGCGAAGAGCGGCCAGTTGGAGGCGGGGTCGACCACGACGGCCTCGAGCTTCTTGCCGAGCACGCCGCCGGCGGCGTTGATCTCGTCGATGGTCATGAGGACGGTGTTCTTCAGCGCGGTTTCGCTGATGGCCATGGTGCCGGACAGAGAATGCAACACACCCACCTTGATCGTGTCTGCGGCGGACGTGACTCCGGCCGCGGACAGCAGCAGTGCGCCGGCAACGGCAGCGACGCCGGCCTTCAGGACGTGACGACGGTTCATTGGTATTGACTCCCAGTTGAGATGGTTGGTGATGCAAGGGATCCGTTTCCCCTGGGCAGCACAGGACGCTGCCAGCCGGATCGCTCGACCAACCTCTTCCGCAATCGATGTGCCACGACCACGGCGATCCCCCGAAACCCGCGCCGTTGCTGGCGCTTCAGCCGTTCGCCGGTTCCGACGCGGGCAAACCCATGCACTGCAACGGGTCGTGTCGGCACTGTTGCACAGCAGAAAAAACCCGGTCACGCACCGTCGCGGTGCGCAGATCGAACCGGCTTCGCGCCTGGCCTTGCGAACGAGGATGCCGGAAACACCACAGCCGGCGGTGGCCGGCTGTGGAAGGACACGGATGGGTCCGTGCGAGGGCGAGGTGCGGGCCGCGCCCGCGTCGGTCAGGCCGAGCGGCCCGACGCCTTGTCGAGATCCTTCTCCACCAGGGGACGGACGAGTTCGAGCGCCTCGCGCAGGAGTTCCTCGGGAAGGGTGTCGAGGGACTTCGCGAGGACATCCGCGGCGTCGTAGGCGGCTTCGGGAAGTTCGTCGGCGCTCAGATTGGCGAAGAAGACCGAGGCTGCGCCGATCGTGCGCAGAAGAATCTCGCGCTCACTCATGAGGGCCTCGATCTCGGCGACGAGACCGACGCCATCATCGTTGGTACGGGCCATGGGGCGCTCCGGGCATGGGTTGGACGAACCGAATCTTGCCACACGGATGCTCTCCACCGGTGCATCCCGGACGAGTAGGGCCACCGATGCGGCGCACTCAGCGGAGGTTCACCACATTGTCGTAGGCGGGCGGACGCGCGACGGGAGCGATGTGAACGGCGAGGACACGACGGCCGAGCAGCGTGACGCTGCCCTTGCGGCGATCGCTGCCGGTCTCGCTGTACTCGAAGTCGTAGACGCGATGCACCCGCAGGCGACCGTCGTCGTCGCGCCCGAACCGAAGGCGGGACTGCGCAACGGTCCAGTCGAGGAACTGGAGTCCCTCGGCCTCGCATGCACGCTGCCCGGCGGCGAGTGCGACCTCGCGGGCCCCGAGCGTGTCGATCCAGAACCAGCCGATGGCAACGGCCACGACCAGGGCGAGCAGTTCGATCATCGGGGATTCTCTGGGTTGGGCGTAGCTGATTGCGGAGGGCGGATGGCAGTCGTCACGAACCGTCGTCCTCGATGCCGACCGACACCAGCACGGGCTTCAGCACGCGGACGGCTTCCGCAGGCGCGATGCCCACGAGATAGCCGCGCTTGCCGCCGTTGATGTAGATGACCGGCAGGTCGAGGATCGTGCGCTCCATGTAGACCGGCATCGGCTTGCGGGTGCCGAAGGGGGACGTGCCGCCGACCATGTAACCCGAGTGCCGGTTCGCCGTCTCGGGATTGCACGGCTGTATCGTCTTCACACCGATGGTGCGCGCGAGTTCCTTGGTGGACACCTTGCGATCGCCGTGCATCAGCACGACCAGCGGCCGCCTGGCGTCGTCCTCCATGACGAGCGTCTTCACGACGGCATGCTCGTCGACGCCGAGTTCACGGGCCGATACGGCGGTCCCGCCGCGCTCCTCGTAGTCGTAAAGGTGATCGGTGAAGGCCACGCTGTGGTCGCGCAGCATCCGCACCGCTGGAGAGACGGGGGTCTTGTCCTTGGCCATCAGGGTCTTCCGAGCGTCCGGTAGAGGCAGTGGAGCATGCCGGCGGTCGCGCCCCAGATGTTGCGGTCGCCGTACGGCATGGAATAGTAGTGACGCAGCCGGCCATCGCGCTGGTCGCTGTGACGACGATGATTCGCGGGGTCGAGGATGAAGGCGAGCGGCACCTCGAAGATGTCCGCCACCTCGAAGGGGTCCGGCGCGAGCGGGAACGGCGGCTCGACCCAGCCGACGACCGGCGTCACGCGGAAGCCGGTCATGATGTCGTAGTCGGGCAGGAACCCGAGGGGCTCGACCCGATGGCGCGGCAATCCGGTCTCCTCGAGGGTCTCCCGCAGGGCCGTGTCGATGCGGTCGACGTCGCCCGGGTCCACGCGCCCGCCGGGGAAACTGATCTGGCCTGCGTGCGCGTGGAGGTGCGCGGTGCGCTGGGTCAGCAGGATGGTCACGCCGGCCTCGCGGTTCACGAGCGGCACCAGGACCGCGGCGGGCACGGGCACGTGATCCTCGGGATGCCGGAAGAGCGGCAGGTCGTCTTCCGAGGCTTCCCGGGCGCCCCCTTCCCGGAGGCGGTGCGCGACCCAGTCGCGGGTGAGAGTGAGAGAACGGTAGGGCACGCGGCTTCCATGGTGGGCCGTGCGCGACGCGCGGACGGCGGATGCGATTCTATGCGCCTGCACCGGGGGAACTCGTGACCGATGCGAGGTCTATACTCGTCTCGCCAGCGGCGGCGCCTCCCGCCTGCCGACAGCGGCGATCCGACAGGAGCCTCCCATGAAGATTCACGCTTTCCTTGCTGCCATCGCGCTCACCTGCACCGCGTCCCTCGCCTTGGCGAACCACTGCCCGGCCGACATGAAGGCCATCGACGAAGCGATGTCGAAGCAGCCGTCCCTCGCGGCCGCGGACCTCGACGAAGCCGCCCGCCTTCGCGCCGAAGGCGAGGCCTTCCACAAGGCCGGCAAGCACAAGGAATCGATGGAATCCCTCGCCCGCGCCCGCAAGATCCTGGGCATCTGACCTCCACGACACCGCTTCCCGCACCTCGACGCCATGCGCCCCACGACGTTCGTTCTCGCCACCGTGCTCGGCTTCGCCTCCACCCACGTCGTCGCCGACTGCCGGCTGGAGATCGAGTTGCTCGGCACGGATCTCAAGGGGGTCCGGATGACGGAACCCCAGAAGCAGCGGGTCGCCCCGCTGATCGACGAGGCTCTGAAGCGGTGTCGGGTGGCGCAGGAGGCGGCCTCGCTGGGATTCATCGCGAAAGCCCGCAAGGCCGCGGGCATCGAGGCGCGGGACGACGACCCCGACGCACCACCGCGCAAGCCCTGAGCGGGCCCTGCACTACGGCCGCTCGATGCACACCGCGCTGCCGACCCGGAGGAGGCCGCCCGCCAGCACCGTGGCCGTGAGTCCGCCGCGATCGCGCAGGGCCTCGAATCCGCCCTCGCCGAGAGCCTCCTCCATGCGTGCGCACGGATCGCACGGGCCGGTGATCACAAGCAGCACCTCGCCCACGCGCAGGCGCTGACCGCGCGCCGCGGCGAAATCGACGCCTTCCACGACGAGGTTCCGGCGCAGCAGCGCAGGGTCCACCGTCGGCAGGCCCAGCTGTGCCGCGGCAGCGGAGATCGCCGCCACATCGATGAGCGTGACCTGACGCACCCGGCTGGGCCGCACCTCACCGCGGTCGCCGACCAGGCCCCGACCGGCAACCGCCTGCGCCTCGGTGACGACCAACGGCGCTCGGCGCCGTGCCGGGCGCAGCCCGATCCAGATCACCCGACCCGCCATGGGAACGGTCGCGCTCAGCGCTGCGACGCGGCGTCCACCGACGCGAGCGCTGCCATGTTCACCAGCCGCCGTACGGTGGCCGTGGGCGTGACGATGTGCACCGTCTTGGCGGCACCGAGCAGGATCGGACCGACCGTGATGCCGTCCCCGCTCACGACCTTCAACAGGTTGAACGCGATGTTGGCCGCGTCGAGCGTCGGCATGATGAGCAGGTTCGCCTCGCCCTTCAGTTTCGAGTTCGGGAAGAGGCGCAGACGGATCGATTCGTCGAGGGCGGCGTCGCCATGCATCTCGCCCTCGACTTCGAGGGTCGGATCGAACCGCTCGATGAGTTCCCGGGCCCGTGCCATCTTCGTGGCGGACGGCGACGCGACCGAACCGAAGTTGGAGTGCGACAGCAGCGCCACCTTCGGGACGAGGCCGAAGCGGCGGACCTCCTCCGCGGCGAGGCGGGTCATGTCGGCGATGTCCTCGGCCGTCGGATCCTGGTTCACGTAGGTGTCGCAGATGAAGAGCGTCCGGTGCGGCAGGATCAGCATGTTCATCGTCGCGAAGCGCTCGACGCCGGGACGCAGGCCGATGACGTTGCGCACGTACTCGAGGTGCTGGTGGTGTTCGGCGTAGGTGCCGCAGATCATCGCGTCCGCGTCCCCCAGCCGGACCATGAGGGCGGCGATCAGCGTGGTGCGTCGGATCACCTCGCGCTTCGCGATCTCGACCGAGATGCCGCGGCGCTGCATGAGGTTGTAGTACGCCTGCCAGTAGTCGCGATACCGCGGATCGGAGTTCGGGTTCACCAGCTCGAAGTCGCGGCCGGGCTTGATGCGCAGGCCGTAGCGTTCGATGCGCGGCTCGACGACCTCGGGGCGCCCCACCAGGATCGGCTTCGCGATGCCCTCGTCGACCACCACCTGCACCGCACGCAGCACGCGCTCGTCCTCGCCTTCGCAGAACACCACCCGCTTCGGGTTGCGCTTCGCCGCCGTGAAGACGGGCCGCATGATGAGACCCGACTGGTACACGAAGCTCATCAGCTGATCGCGATACGCGTCGAAGTCGCGGATCGGGCGCGTCGCGACGCCGCTGTCCATGGCGGCGCGCGCGACGGCCGGGGCGATCTGCACGATGAGCCGCGGATCGAAGGGCTTCGGGATGAGGTACTCGGGACCGAAGCGGAGATCCTCCTGCGCGTAGGCGCTCGCCACGATCTCCGACTGCTCGGCCATGGCCAGCTCCGCGATCGCGCGGACGGCGGCAAGCTTCATCTCCTCGGTGATGGTCGTGGCCCCCACGTCGAGCGCACCGCGGAAGATGAAGGGGAAGCACAGGACGTTGTTCACCTGGTTCGGATAGTCCGACCGACCGGTGGCGATGATCGCGTCGGGTCGCACCGCCTTGGCCTCGTCGGGCATGATCTCCGGCGTCGGATTCGCCAGCGCGAGGATCAGCGGGTTCGGCGCCATGGCCTGCACCATGTCGGGCTTCAGCACACCGGCGGCCGACAGGCCGATGAAGACGTCGGCGCCCGGGATGACCTCGGCGAGCGTGCGGGCCGCGGTGTCCTTCGCGTATCGCGCCTTGTTGTCGTCCATCTGCGCGACGCGGCCCGTGTAGACCACGCCCTCGATGTCCGCGACGATGATGTTCTCCATCCGCACGCCCACCTGCACCAGCAGGTCGAGACACGCGAGCGCCGCGGCACCGGCGCCGGAACATACGAGCCTCACGTCCTCGATCTTCTTGCCGACGACCCGGAGACCGTTCATCACTGCCGCCCCCACGATGATCGCGGTGCCGTGCTGGTCGTCGTGGAAGACGGGGATCTTCATCCGCGCGCGGAGCTTGCGCTCCACGTAGAAGCACTCGGGCGCCTTGATGTCCTCGAGGTTGATGCCGCCGAACGTGGGTTCGAGCGCCGCGATGATCTCGACCAGCTTGTCGGGGTCGCGCTCGTCGATCTCGATGTCGAAGCAGTCGATGCCGGCGAACTTCTTGAAAAGGACCGCCTTGCCTTCCATCACGGGCTTCGCCGCGAGCGGACCGATGGGCCCGAGACCGAGCACCGCGGTGCCGTTGGTGACCACACCGATGAGGTTGCCGCGGGCGGTGTAGAGGCGCGCCGTGGAGGGATCCTCCACGATCTCGTTGCAGGCGGCGGCGACGCCGGGGGAGTACGCGAGCGCCAGGTCGCGCTGATTGAGCAGACCCTTCGTCGGAAGAATGGAAATCTTGCCGGGGGTGGGCAGGCGGTGATAGTCGAGGGCTGCCTTCTTGAAGGGGTCGTCCATGGGGTGATGGTCTCGTGGGAAGGCGCGGAATTATACGCGCCGCCTCGTGCGTCCCAGGCGTTGGCTTCCGCTAGACTCGGGTCATCGCCTTCCGTTCCCGCCGCCGCCCGTGCTCGTTCGCATCGCCGCCCTGCTGATCGGCATCGCTGCCGCCTTCTCTCCGGCCATGACATCGGCACAGGAGGCGCGCAGCGGACTCCTCTGGGAGGTCCGGTCCCCGTCCACCCGCATCTTCCTGCTGGGTACGATCCACGTGGGGAGCCGCGATCTCTATCCGCTGCCTGCCGCCGTCGAGGCGGCGTACGCGGCGGCCACGACGCTCGCACTGGAGGCGGACCTCTCGACCGAAGCGAGCATCGCGGCCCTCGGCACGCGGTTCGTCTACGCGCCCCCGGACAATCTGGAACGGCACATCCCGCCCGCACTCTTCCGGCAGGCGGTCGACACGCTCGATCGCTACGGCCTGCCCGCCGACGTGGGTCGGGCGATGAAGCCGCACATGCTGTCGATGGCGCTGATGCTGTTCGAGGCGGGCCGGATGGGCCTGGACGCGGCGCTCGGCCTCGACCTGCATCTGACCCGACGGGCCCACGCCGACGGCAAGCGCGTCGTGGAACTCGAATCGGTTGCGATGCAGGCCGAGCTTCTCGAACGGCTCTCGACGCGGGCGCAGGTGGCGATGCTCGAGAGCACGGTGAACGGCATCCGGGATGGCTCCCTCTCGCGGGACCTCGCGGCGCTGGTGGCGGCCTGGAAGCGCGGCGACGCCGATCGCCTGCACGACATCGCCGAGCGCGAGTTCTCCAGGCTGCCCGGGCCGGTGGGTCGGGAGCTGGAGATGCGCCTGTACACCGACCGCAACCTGGCGATGGCGGATCAGTTGGTGGCGATGCTGTCGGCGCAAGAGGTGGTGCTCGTCGCAGTGGGTGCCGGGCACATGACCGGGCCGCGCGGCCTCGTGAATCTGCTGCGCGAAAGAGGCTACGAGGTCGAGCAGCGCACGGAACGGGAGGATGCACGGCCATGATCGACGACCCGACGCTGCGCACCGAGATGTACCCGGAACTGGAGCCGCACGAGACCGGGCATCTGCCGCTCGACGGCCCCCACGTGATGTACTGGGAGGTGAGCGGCAATCCGTCGGGCGTACCCGTGCTCTTCCTGCACGGCGGGCCGGGCGCGGGGGCAAGCCCTGCGCATCGGCGCTTCTTCGACCCCGCACACTATCGGATCGTGATCTTCGACCAGCGTGGCGCGGGCCGGTCGACGCCCCTCGGAGAGCTGCAGGACAACACGACCCCCCATCTCGTCGCGG
The DNA here is from genome assembly GCA_022843925.1 of Burkholderiales bacterium. Classification (GTDB taxonomy): domain Bacteria; phylum Pseudomonadota; class Gammaproteobacteria; order Burkholderiales. The sequence continues at coordinate 126,443 of JALHMS010000012.1, read as the reverse complement.
ACATCGAGAGACTTCGGACCTACCTCGGCATCGACCGATGGCTGGTGTTCGGCGGCTCCTGGGGCTCGACGCTGGCCCTCGCGTATGGCGAGGCCCATCCCGATCGTTGCCTGGGCTTCGTGCTGCGCGGCATCTTCCTTTGCCGGCCCGCGGAGATCGAGTGGTTCCTCTACGGGATGCGGACCGTGTTCCCGGAGATCTGGAGTCGCTTCGCGGGCTACATCCCACCGGACGAGCGGAGCAACCTCCTCGACGCGTATCGACGGCGCCTGGAGCATCCCGATCCGTCGGTGCACATGCCGGCCGCGAGGCAATGGAGTCTCTACGAAGGCGCCTGCTCCACGCTGCTTCCGAGCCCCGAGGCGCTCAAGCATTTCGGGGACGACATCGTCGCCCTGGGGCTCGCGCGCATCGAGGCGCACTACTTCACGCACGGGATCTTCCTGCCGCCGAACAGCCTGCTCGATCGCGTGGACCGCATCCGGCACCTGCCGTGCATCATCGTGCAGGGACGCTACGACATGGTGTGTCCCGCGGTGAGCGCGTTCGATCTGCACGCCGTCTGGCCGAGCGCCATGCTGCAGGTCGTTGCCGACGCGGGGCACTCGGCGTGGGAAGCGGGCATCCGCGCACGACTCGTCGCCGCCACCGAGCGCTTCAAGCAGCTCGCCTGACGCATCCCCGAGAAGGAAGACCCGAGATGAGGGAATCCGTACCAGCCATCCTGGAGGAGTACATCGCCGGTCTCGCGGCCCACGACGTCGCTCGCATCGCCGCGACGATGGCCGATGACCTCGTGGTCATGGCGTCGGGGAAGACCGTCCCGAAGGCGGATTTCCTGCCGTTCCTGCACGCGCTCTATGCAGGCTTCCCGGACTGGCGCTACGACCACGAACCACCAGCGCGCGACGGGGACTGGTGGTACGTGCTCTGGCGCCAGGGCGGGACCCATTCGGGCACGTTCCACATGCCCGGCATGGAACCCGTTCCCGCAACGGGCATCGAGGTACGCATCCCGGACCAGCGCTTCTACTATCGGATCGCGGGGGACCGCCTCACGGTGATCCGCCCCGACGCCGTCGCAGGCGGCGCGCCGCGCGGCATCCTCGAGCAGATCGGCGTGGCCTTGCCACCGCTGTGAAAGACGTCGATCCGTCCGCCCGGACCTGCATCACGCCTTGATGTCGATCGCCCGGCGACGCGCGGCGTCGGCCAGGCGTCGCGCGGCCTGACGGCGGTCGCGGCCGGTCCGGGTATCGATCATGACCGGCAGTTGACGCTGCCGGCGCTCCTCGCCGCGACGCATGACTTCCTGGGCCCGCCGCTCGACGAGTCCCTGCCACGGCGTCCCCGGCGGTTCCGGGGGCAACCGCTGGTACATCCGGGCGAGATCGCCCGCGCCCCGATTGCCGCCATCGACCGGCGCGATGGCACGCGCGGCGTCCACCGGTCCGATGGTCGGCGCGTCGGGAACGGTGAAGACCGGCGGTGGGGGGGCGTTGATCTTCACGGCTGTCGGGGTGCGCCCTTGGCCGAGTCCTTCAGGCTCTGCAGCGCGGCGCGCTGCATTTCGAGCGTCTTGACCGTCATCTGGACGAAGGAGAGATTCATCTTCAGCCAGTTCTCGACCGCCTGAAGCTCGAAGATCTTCTTGTCGACTTCCTCGGGGTCCATGGTGGGCTGGAACATGCCGGGCATGGGGAACGACATCGGGTTCCACATCTTCCGGAAGAACTCGAGAGGATCGGTGGAATCGTTTCCTTCGCTCATGCCGTTCTCCCGGTGGGGCACTGCGCGTGGATGGGCGGGCACTTCGGACCGGGACGCGCGCGACGCGCCCCGGTCATCGGCAATCACATCGTCGGGCCGAGCACCCAGGGCGCGAACTCGTCCTCGCCGTAGCCCCATAGCTCGCTCTTCGACTTCTCGCCCGACGCCGTCTTCAGGATGAGCTCGAAGAACTGCTGCCCGACTTCCTGGATGGAGGCCTTGCCGTCGACGATCACGCCGCAGTTGATGTCCATGTCCTCCTCCTGCCGCATGAAGAGCGCGGAGTTGGTGGCGAGCTTGAGCGAGGGCGCCGGCTTGCAGCCGTAGGCGGACCCGCGACCGGTCGTGAAGCAGATCATGTTCGCGCCGCTGGCCACCTGGCCGGTGGCGGAGACCGGGTCGTAGCCGGGGCTGTCCATGAACATGAAGCCCTTCTGCGTGGCTCGCTGGGCGTACTCGAGGACGTCCACCATGGCGGTCGTGCCGCCCTTCGCGACGGCGCCCAGGGATTTCTCGAGGATCGTCGTGAGGCCGCCGGCCTTGTTGCCGGGGGAAGGGTTGTTGTTCATCTCGCCGCCGAGGCGCTCGGTGTAGTCCTCCCACCACTTGATCCGCTTCACCAGCTTCTCGCCGACCTCACGGGTGACTGCGCGCCGGGTCAGCAGGTGCTCGGCGCCGTAGACCTCGGGCGTCTCCGAGAGCATCGCCGAGCCGCCGTGGCGGACCAGCATGTCCACCGCGGCACCCAGGGCGGGGTTGGCGCTGATGCCGGAATAGCCGTCGGAACCCCCGCACTGGAGGCCCAGGGTGATGTGGCTCGCGGGCGCCGTCCTGCGGACGGCCTTGTTGGCCTCGGGAAGCAGCGCCTTCACTCGCGCAATGCCTTCCTTGACGGTTTTGCCCGTGCCACCGGTGTCCTGGATGGTGAAGGCCTGCAGCTGGTCGGAGCGCTTCAGGCCCTGGGCCGCCAGCAGGTCGTTGATCTGGTTGGCCTCGCAGCCCAGGCCGATCATCAGCGTCGAGTGGAAGTTCACGTGGGTGGCGTAGCCGCCGAGCACGCGACGGAGGAGTTCGACCGGCTCGCCCGTGGAGCCCATGCCGCAGCCCGTGCCGTGGGTGATCGAGACCACGCCATCGACGTTCGGGTACTCGGCGAGGACCTCGTCGGTGAAGTGCTTGGCGATCATCCGGGAGACGTGCGCGGAGCAGTTCACGCTGGAGACGATCCCGATGTAGTTGCGCGTCGCGACGCGGCCGTCGGCACGGTGGTAACCCTGGAACGTCGCGGGTTCGGCGACGAACTCGGTGGGGTGGTAGTCGGCCCCGAACGCATAGTCGCGCTCGAAGCTGTCGCCCATGCCGAGGTTGTGCACGTGGACGTGCTCGCCGGCGCGGATGGGCCGGGTGGCGAAGCCGATGATCTGGTTGTAGCGGCGGACGGGATCTCCCTGCTTGATGTCGTGGGTGGCGATCTTGTGTCCGGCGGGCACGGCCACGGCCGCGCGGATGTTCTCCTTGATGATCTCGGTGCCCGCGGGGAGGTCGACGCGCGCGATGACCACATCGTCGGCGGCATTGAGGCGGATGATCAGATCGGCGGCTTGCAGCATGGTGTTCTCCCGTAACCCTCGGTGACTGATGCCCGGAGCGCGCCTCCCCGGCGGGCAGGTGCGGCAAACGAAGCGAAGGGGCGGAATTATATCCCCACCCCCTCCGAAATCGTGGGGAAGCGCGTCGCTTCGGGCGTGGTCCGCGGCACAGTGCCCGGGAAAGACCCTGTGGCATACTTCCGCCCCTTCGCGGCGACTGAGGGGAAGACATCGTGGCAGGACGACTCGCGGGCAAGACCGCCATCGTGACGGCGGCGGCGCAGGGCATCGGGCGGGCGGTGGCGATGGCCTTCGCGCGGGAGGGTGCCAGCGTCTGGGCGACCGACATCAACGAAGCGAAGCTCGCCGAACTCGCGGGGATCCCGGGCCTCCGCACCCGCAGGCTCGATGTCCTGAACGACGCCGAGATCGCCGCCTTCGCCGATGAAGTCGGCACACCGCAGATCCTCTTCAATTGTGCCGGGTTCGTGCACCACGGCACGATCCTCGAGTGTTCCGACCAGGACTGGGACTTCTCCTTCAATCTCAACGTCCGCAGCGCCTACGTCATGATCCGCAACTTCCTTCCCGGCATGCTCGCGGCGGGCGGCGGCTCGATCATCAACGTGGCTTCCGTCGCCGGCAGCATCAAGGGTATCGCCAACCGATTCGTCTATGGCACGACCAAGGCGGCCGTCATCGGCATGACCAAGGCGCTCGCCATGGACCATGTGCGCCAGGGCATCCGCGTGAATGCGATCTGCCCGGGAACGGTGGATACCCCGTCGCTCGGCGACCGCATCAATGCTTTCGCCGACCCCGAGCAGGCGCGCAAGGACTTCATCGCGCGCCAGCCCATGGGACGCCTCGCGACGGCCGAGGAGATCGCCGGTATCGCGGTCTACCTGGGTTCGGACGAGTCGGTCTTCATGACCGGCCAGGCCGTCATCGTCGACGGCGGCATCACGATCTGACAACCGGGGCGCGGCCGGCTGCGGCCGTCGCGGCGCGCCGTCGATGGCCCGCATGGCCCGATCACCCTGACGGCGGCCCATGGACCGCCTCACCCGATCCAAACACAAGGAGGAGCACAAGATGAAACTGGTTCGATACGGAGCAGCAGGCGCCGAGAAGCCCGGCCTGGTGGACGCCAACGGCGCGATCCGCGACCTGTCGGGCGTGATTGCCGACATCACGGGCGTCGTGCTGAGCGACGAGAGCATTGCCCGGCTCAAGGCGATCGATCCGAACAGCCTGCCCAAGGTGGACGGCAACCCGCGCTTCGGCGCGCCGGTGGCCAACGTCGGCAAGTTCATCGCGATCGGCCTGAACTATTCCGACCACGCGAAGGAATCGAACATGCCGATTCCGAAGGAGCCAGTGGTCTTCAGCAAGGCGACGTCCTGCATCATGGGCCCGAACGACACGGTGGTCCTGCCGAAGGGTTCGGTGAAGGGCGACTGGGAGGTGGAACTCGCGTTCGTGATCGGCAAGACGGCGAAGAACGTGTCCGAGGCCGACGCCCTCGACCACGTGGCCGGCTACATGATCTGCAACGACGTCTCCGAGCGTGAATGGCAGCTCGAGCGCGGCCAGACGTGGGACAAGGGCAAGGGCTTCGACACCTTCGGCCCCATCGGCCCGTACATCGTGACCCGGGACGAGATCCCGGACCCGCAGAACCTCGCGATGTGGCTCGACGTGAACGGCCAGCGGATGCAGACCGGCAACACGAACACCATGATCTTCAATATCCGCCAGCTGGTGGCCTACACGAGCTTCCTGTTCACACTGAAGCCCGGCGACATCATCACGACCGGCACCCCGCCCGGCGTGGGCATGGGCATGAAGCCGAACGCCGTGTTCCTGAAGGCCGGCGACGTGATGCGCGTCGGTATCGACGGGCTCGGCGAGCAGCGCCAGGAAGTGGTCGGCGGCTGATCTCCTGATGCACCGTACGGCGAAGGCGTCCGGAACCTCGGACGCCTTTTTCGTTTCCACTGCCCCATCCCCGGAAACAGGTTGCGCATGATCGCCTTTGCCCGCCGACTCGTCGCCGCACCCGCCTTCGAACGCTGGCTCATCACCTTGATCGTGGTGAACGGGATCATCGTCGGGCTCGAAACGAACGCCCGGCTGGCGGAGAGCTTCGGCGGGCTCTTCGACTTCCTCGATCACGTGATCCTCGCGGTCTTCGTCCTGGAGGCCGCGGTCAAGATCGCCGCACGCTGGCCGCGACCGCAGGATTACTTCACCGACGGCTGGAACCTCTTCGATTTCGGGATCATCGTGTTGTCGGTGCTGCCGGCGTCGGGCGAGTTCGCGACGGTCGCCCGGCTGATCCGTCTGCTGCGCGTCCTGCGCCTCGTGACGGCGCTGCCGAAACTCCGGCTCATGGTCGCGACGCTGGTGCGCTGCATCCCCGGCATGGGGCACGTGCTGTCGCTGATGGCGATCCTCTTCTACGTCTACGGCATCGCAGGCTATCACCTCTACGCGCAGCACGATCCTGAGCGCTGGGGGACGCTCGGCCGCGCGCTGCTCACGCTGTTCCAGATCGCGACCCTGGAGGCGTGGACGGACATCATGCACAAGGCGATGGAGCTCGGGACGCTGCATTGGCTCTACTTCGTGAGCTTCGTGCTGCTCGGCACCTTCGTCGTCGTGAATCTCTTCGTCGCCGTCGTGATCAACAGCCTGGAGGAGAGTCACCAGGAGATGGCCGAGGCCGACGCGCGACGCCTGACCGGCGCCGCTCCCGATGCCCTGGGGGACCTGCGCGCGGTGCGCGCGGCCCTGGCCGAACTCGATCGTAGGATGGAGGGTATCGAACAGGCCCTCAGATCGGAACGGGAGAAGAGTCCGGGCCGCTGAAGGCGATCGAGACGAACGCCGCATCGACCGGTCGGATCAAGTCGCGGTGTCCGAGCGAATGCCACGGTGCCCCGGGCACCCCGCCATCGGAAAACAGGAGGCTCCCATGCGAATCGGTATCCCGAAGGAAACGAAGTCCCACGAATCCCGCGTTGCGCTGACACCCGCGGGCGCCGCCGTCCTGGCGTCGAGCGGTAATGAGGTCATTGTTCAGACGGGCGCGGGTGCCGGAGCAGGCTTTTCGAACACCGACTACGTTGCCGCGGGCGCCATGTTGGTATCCGGCGCTGCGGCAGCCTGGGACTGCGACCTCGTCGTGAAGGTGAAGGAGCCGCAGCCCGGCGAGCTCGGCTACTTCCGTCGCGGGCAGGTGCTCTTCACGTATCTGCATCTCGTCACCTGCCCCGAGGTCGTGGACGCCATGCGATCGGCCGGCGCGATCGGCATCGCCTACGAGACGGTGACGGACGCCGCCGGCCGGCTGCCGCTGCTCGTTCCGATGTCCGAGATCGCCGGGAGGCTCTCGATACAGATGGGCGCGTGGGCGCTCATGCTGCCCCAGGGCGGGAGCGGTGTGTGTCTGCCGGGGGTGCCTGGAGTGCCGCCCGGGCGCGTCACGGTGCTCGGCGCCGGCACGGTGGGAACGCAGGCCGCGAAGACGGCGATCGGCTTGGGCGCGGACGTGACGATCCTAGACGTGAACATCCCGCGGCTTCGCGAACTCGACGATCTGTTCGGTCCCCGTCTCAAGACCTGCTACTCCGAGCCCGGGGCGATCGCACAGCATGTGAGCGCCTCCGATCTCGTGGTGGGGGCCGTGCTCGTGCGTGGACGCCACGCCCCCCATCTCGTGAACCGCGCCATGCTGCGCGGCATGCGCCCCGGGTCGGTGTTCGTCGACGTGGGCATCGACCAGGGCGGCTGCTCCGAGACGTCGCGCCAGACGACCCACGCCGACCCGTTGTACGTCGAGGAAGGTGTCGTCCACTACTGCGTGGGGAACATGCCGGGTGCCGTGGCACGAACGTCGACACTCGCGCTCACGCAGGCGACGCTGCCCTACGTGCGGGCGCTGGCCGACCGCGGCTGGCGCGAGGCGCTGCGTCGCGACGGCGGGCTGCTGCAGGGGCTGCAGCTCTGGAACGGATCGATCACCTACGCGCCACTGGCCGACGAGCTGGACGCGCCCTTCGTGGATCCCGGGACCGCGCTGAAGGACTGACGCGCGCTGCGCAAGCAGCCTGCGACCGCGCGGAAACGGGCGTTCTCATCGGCGCAACACCGCGTATCGGATCCTGCTACCCCACTGTCATCCCGTTCGGGACTCCCGCAGCGCGCCTAACTTCGCACCTGCACGGGAGCCACGCACTGAGGCGCAAGCCCAAGACCTGCCCGCCTCTCACGCTCCCGTGCGCAGTTCCCATCCACGGTGACCTTGACGGGAGATGACCATGCAATCCAACACCACGCAGCCGAATACCCGCCGCAACCTGTCCCACTACGTCTTCGCCGCCAGCCTTTGCATCGGCCTGGCCTCCATCCACCCCGCCCGCGCCACGGCGCCGATCGGTGCCGCGGACCTCGTTCCCGGCCAGATCGTGATCAGCGAGGTCATGGCAAACCCGGCCCGGGTCGACGACACCCTCGGCGAATGGTTCGAAGTGTTCAACGCGCTCACCGTCCCGGTGGACCTCGGAGGCCTCGTGGTCGCGAGTCAGCGGGGTGCAGGCGTCGAATCCTTCTCCATCTCCGGCCCCCTCGTCCTCGACCCGGGTGCGTTCGCCGTGTTCGGCAGCAGCGCGAACCCGGCACTCAACGGCGGCCTCGTCGTGGACCGCTCCTGGGGCAATGCGATCTCCCTGGGCAACGCGTCGGACTACGTGAGCATCCGCACGGAGGACGGCATCAATCTGGTCTCGGTGAGCTGGACCAGCACCGTGTCGGGCGCCAGTGCCGAAGTGCGCGGCGGCACCCTCCCGACCATCGGCCAACCCGACCTGGCCACCACCACCGCAGGGCTCGTCTACGGCCTCGGTGACCGGGGCACGCCGCGCGCCGCCAACGGCGGCGTTCTCGGGGTCGCGGGCATCGTGGCCCCGCCGGTCCCCGAGCCGTCCACGTACGCGATGCTGGCCGCGGGGCTCGCTCTCCTCGGACTCTCGCGCCGCCGTGTCCGGGTTGCACACTGAACGGGAGCATCGGCGACGCACGGCCCCCGGACATGACGAAGGGCACCCCTCGGGGTGCCCTTCGTCTTTGTGCAGCCCGCTCCGGACCGACAGTCGTCAGGCCGGCGCAGTGATCTCGAGATTGTCGATGAGGCGCGTCTTGCCGAGCTTCGCCGCCCCCAGCACGACGAGATCGCGCTCGTCCGGGCCAGGCTGGGTGAGCGTACGTCGGCTGCGCACCACCACGTAGTCGACGTGCCACCCATGCCGGGCGAGCAGGGCATCGGCCGCGAACTCCAACGCCTCGAAGTTCCGATCGCCACCCTCCACCGCAACGCGCACCTGCTGCAAGGCCTCGTGCAGCCTGGCGGCCTCGGCCCGTTCGGTCGGCGACAGATATCGGTTGCGTGAGGACAGCGCGAGACCGTCGTCGGCGCGATAGGTCTCCGCAGCCACGATGCGCACCGGCAGGGCGAGTTGGTCGACCATGTGCCGGACGATGTGGATCTGCTGGTAATCCTTCTTGCCGAACACCGCGCTCTTCGGCTGCACGATGTTGAAGAGCTTGAGGACGACGGTCGCCATGCCGCGGAAGTGCCCGGGACGGAAGCGCCCTTCGAGCTTGTTGGCGACCGGTGGGGGATCCACCGAGAACACCTGCGGCTCGGGATACATCTCGCGCTCGTCGGGGTGGAAGACGAGCGCGCATCCCGCCGCCTCCAGCTTCGCGCAGTCGTCCTCGAACGTGCGCGGGTAGCTCTCGAAATCCTCACCCTGGCCGAACTGGAGACGGTTCACGAAGATCGTCGTGACCACGAAGGGCGAGTGCGTGAGTCCGAGGCGCACCAGACTCAGGTGTCCGTCGTGGATGTTGCCCATGGTGGGCACGCAACCGACGTTGGGCTCGCGCGCAAGCCGGTCGCGCAACTCGGCGACGGTCCGGATGATTTCCATCGGCAGCCTTGCCCGAGGGCGATCAGTAGCAGTACTCGGGGCTCGGGAAGGCGCCTGACTTCACTTCCTTCACGTAGGTCTCGAGCGCCGCGAAGATGGAAGGCGCCCCGACCATGAAGTTCTTCACGAACTTCGCCTTGCGGCCGCGATAGATGTCTAGCATGTCGTACATCAGCAGGATCTGGCCGGCGACGTGCGGACCGGCACCGATGCCGATGACCGGGATCGACAGCGCTTCCTGCATCTGGCGCCCGACCTCGGCGGGTACGGCCTCCAGGACGATCATGCAGGCACCCGAGCGCTCGAGCGCCTTCGCGTCGTCGATGACGCGCTTCGCGGCATCCTCGGTCTTGCCCTGGACCTTGAAGCCACCCAGCGTGAACACCGACTGCGGAGTGAGACCGAGGTGACCGCAGACCGGGATGCCGCGGCTCGCCATGAACTCGACCGCGGGCGCCATTGCGGCACCACCCTCGAGCTTCACCATCGTCGCGCCGGCGGCCATGAGCTTCGCACCGCTCTCGAATGCCTGTTCGGGGCTCACCTGATAGCTGCCGAACGGGAGGTCTCCGAGGACCACGGCCTTCCTGGTTCCGCGGGCGACACAGGTCGTGTGGTACACGGCGTGATCGAGGGAAACGGGCAGCGTGGAATCGTGTCCCTGCACCAGCATGCCGAGGGAGTCACCGACGAGGATGATCTCCGCACCGGCATCCTCGGCGAGGATGGCCATCGCCGAGTCGTAACAGCAGATCATGGCGATCTTCTCGCCGGCGGCATGCAGGGACTGCAATTGCGAAAGACCGATGCGCATCTGTGAAACCTCCGTGTGTCACGGGAGCGGATGACGGTTCGCGAACGGTCCAATGCCGCCCGCGCCGGATCAAGGTCCGAGGCTGAAAAACTCGCGTGTGCCCCGCATCTCCGTGATGCGGCGCAACAATAACCGAAAGTCTTCGGGGCGATCAACAAAGTTCAGGCGCTCGCTGTTCACCACGAGAACGGGGCCGGCATCGTATTCGTGGAAGAAGCGGGTGTAGGCCTCGGAGAGCTTGGAGAGATAGGCTTCCGTGACACCGCGTTCGTACCCGATGCCGCGACGGCGCACCCGCTCGACCAGGACGCGCGGCGATGCCTGGAGATAGATCACCAGATCGGGCACCGGCGCCTGCGGCGCGAGGTGGTCATGGATCTTCCGGTAGAGCGCGAACTCGCCGTCGGACAACGTGAGCTGCGCGAACAGCGGGTCCTTTGCGAAGAAGAAATCGGCCACGGTCGTGGATCGGAACAGGTCGCCCTGCTGGACCTGTCGAACCTGATCGATGCGCTGGAACAGGAAGAAGAGCTGGGTCGCCAGCGCGTGCCGTTCCGGCTCGTCGTAGAAGCTCGCGAGGAAAGGATTCGCGCCCGGATCTTCGAGGAGCAGTTCGCACTCGAGATGGGTGGCGAGCAGGCGCGCGAGGCTCGTCTTTCCCACCCCGATCGGACCCTCCACCGCCACATACCGGAGCCGTTCAGGCCACTGCATCGTCGATCCTCTCGATACGCTGGGTTCCGGCAAGCGCGGGGGCGAGTACGGACACGGCCCCCCCGTCCGGCAGGACGAGTGCCGGCGCGATCTCCGCCAACGGCACGAGAACGAACGCGCGCTCGGCCAGGCGGGGATGGGGGACCTGGAGTCCGGGCTCGTCGAGCCGGACATCGCCGTGGAGCAGCAGATCGAGATCGAGCGTACGCGGACCATTCCGCACGGAGCGGGTGCGACCGTGCTCGCGCTCGATCTCGAGCAACGCGTCCAGGAGTTGCCGTGGCCCGAGCGCGGTGTGCAGACACGCCACGGCATTCACGAAATCGGGTTGTCCCGCATAGCCCACCGGCGCGGTCCGATAGAGGGATGAACAACACTGCACGGACGTGCCGGGCAAGGCGCCGAGAGCGGCCAACGCCGAGGCGATCTGCCGACGCGGCGATTGGAGGTTGGATCCGAGACCGACGTAAGCCGCCACGGCAACCGTCACGCGTCGTCGCCCGACGCTGGTGCGGGCGCCGCCGTGTCGGAGCCGTCCTCGCCGCGTGGCTTGCGACGGCGGCGGCGCTTCTTCGCACCACCGACCTTGTCGGCGGGAAGCAGCATCTCCTCGCGCTCGGACTCCGGGACGTCCTGGAATCGCGTCCACCACTCGCCCACCTCGGCATCCACCTCACCGCTTTCACATCGCAGAAGCAGGAAGTCGTAGCCGGCGCGGAACTTCGGGCTCTCGAGCACGCGATACGGACGCTTGCCCGAGCGCTGCTCGAAGCGCCATTGGAGGAGCCAGATGTCCTTCATGTCGACGCCGAAGCGCCGCGGAATGGAGATCTTCTCGGCCTGGGTGGTGAGCACCTGATCCATCGCCTCGTGCATCGCAGGCACCGGAGGCACGCCGCGCCCCTGGGCCGCATTCCAGGTGGCGAGCACTTCGTGCCAGAGCAGTGCGGCAAAGAGGAATCCGGGCGAGACGCCCTTCTCGTCGAGGATACGCTCGTCGGTCCGCTGGAGCGCGAGCATCACGAACCGCTCGCCCATGGGCTGCTCTAGGATCACGTCGAGCATCGGCAGCAGACCATGGTGCAAGCCCTGGGCGCGAAGGCGCTGGATGCAGGCCACCGCGTGGCCGGAGAGCAGCAGCTTCAGCATCTCCTCGAAGAGGCGCGCCGCCGGGACGTTCTGCATCAGGTGCGCCATCTCGCGGATCGGCGCTTCGGTCTGCGGTTCGATCGTCAGACCGAGCTTGGCCGCAAGCCGGACCGCCCGGAGCATGCGGACCGGATCCTCGCGGTAGCGGACGCTGGGGTCCCCGATCATGCGCAGCGTGCGGGTCTTCACGTCATCGTAGCCGCCGCAGTAGTCGATGATCTCCTCGGTGCCGGGGTCGTAGTAGAGCGCGTTGGCCGTGAAGTCGCGGCGGACGGCATCCTCTTCCTGGTTGCCGAAGACGTTGTCGCGCAGGAGGCGGCCGTGCTCGTCCTTCTTGTGGTCGTCATCGCCCGCGGACTGGTTGGCGCGGAAGGTCGACACCTCGATGGTGTCCTGGCCGAACATGACGTGCACGAGGCGGAACCGCCGCCCGATGATGCGGGACCGGCGGAACACCGCATACACCTGTTCGGGCGTGGCGTCGGTGGCGACGTCGTAGTCCTTCGGTGTCCGATCGAGCATGAGATCGCGCACGGCGCCGCCCACCACGTAGGCCTTGTATCCGTGACTCTGGAGCGTCTCGGTGACCCGCCGGGCACTGCTGCTGATGCGATCCTTCGTCACCCCATGCTTCGAACTGGGGATGGTCACGGGCGCACCACCGCCGCGGTGCCCTCCGGCCGGGCCACGACGGCCCCGGGAGAACACCTTGTCGAGCAGTTTTCGGATCATGCGGCGGAGGGTCTCGGAAAGACAGCGTCTGGAAGGCGCCGGATTATACCTGCGGGAAATGCCATGACCCGGCGCTCAGCGAAGGCTGATGATGGGCCATCCCTGCGCCAGCGCATGCTCCTTCAGCGTCTCGTCGGGGTCGACGGCCACCGGGTGGGTGACGCGCGACAGGAGCGGGAGATCGTTGAGGGAATCGCTGTAGAACCAGGTCTCCGAGAAGGAAGACCAGCCGAGACGCAGGTCCGCGAGCCACGCTTCGACGCGGGCCACCTTGCCCTCGCGGAAGGCCGGCAGTCCGCGCACCTTGCCGGTGAATTCGCCGGTCGAAAGTTCCTCGGGATCCGTCGCCACCAGGTGCTCGATCCCGAAGTCGCTCACGATGGGGCGGGTGACGTAGCTGTTGGTGGCCGTGACCACGGCCCGGGCGTCGGCCGCGTGGCTGGCGACGAGATCGCGCGCCTTCTGCGTCATCATCGGGCGGATCTTCCGGCGGAAGTAATCCTCGCGCCACCGATCGAGCTGCACCCGTGGATGGCGCGCGAGCGGCTTCAGCTGGAAATCGAGGAACTCGTGGATGTCGAGCGTCCCGGCGCGATACTGGTCGTAGAAGGTCTGGTTGCGGGCCTCGTAGACCTCGCGATCGAGCACGCCCTGCTCGATGAGGTACTGCGCCCATTCGAAGTCGCTGTCTCCGGCGAGCAGGGTGTTGTCGAGGTCGAAAAGCGCGAGTTTCATGAATGGCATGCCTTGGAGAGCGGGGGTCAGGATCGGGAAACCGGCGGCGCCTGGAGCACTTCGCGCAGCAGGGGTACGGTGAGCGGGCGATGCTGCTCCAGCGAGGAGCGGTCGAGGGCATCGAGGGCGGCGATCAGCGACGGCAGATCACGGCGTCCGTGGCTCATCAGGTACGACGCCACGTCATCCCCCATGCGCAGGCCGCGGGCGTGGGCGTGGCGGATCAGGGCTTCGGCCTTCTCGTCGTCGGAGAGGGTCTGCACCTGGTAGACGAGCCCCCATCCCAGACGCGTCGCGAGGTCGGCGCGCACCGCGAGTGTCGCCGGCGGCGCATCGCCGGTCACGACGATCGCGGCGTCGTTCTCCTTGGCCTCGTTCCACCGGACGAAGAGCCGCACCTGCGCGGCATCGTCAAGGAGATGGGCGTCGTCGGCCAGCAGGACGGCATCCGGGTGCAGAGCCGGACCCGCGAAGGGATCGGCGGCCGGGTTGAACCGGATGACATCCCGCCCCGCCATCAATGCGTCGACGGCACAGGCCGACAGCCAGTGGCTCCGGCCGGAGCCAGGGGCGCCCCAGAGAAAGACCGCACGGGGGCCGGCGTCCCGCAGGGCGATCCGTTGCAGGGCGTGGACGAGTTCCGCGTTGCCGCCGGACACCGACGTCTCGAGGCCCAGGGTGACCTCGACAACGAGGCCGAGCGCGAGCTGCTTCATCGGCGCGATTATACAAATCCCCCCGCCGTCGGCCCCGCCCCATCCGGTAGAATCTCGCCCCTCCTCCCGCTCCGCCACAGACCCCATGAGCACGCCCCGACCGCCCGGCGGTGGATTGTCCTACCGTGATGCCGGCGTCGACATCGATGCCGGCGACGCCCTCGTAGATCGCATCAAGCCGCTGGCGCGCAGCACCATGCGCGAGGGCGTCCTGGCCGGGATCGGCGGCTTCGGTGCGCTGTTCGAGGTGCCGAAGCGCTACCGCGAACCGGTGCTCGTATCCGGCACCGACGGCGTGGGTACGAAGCTGAAACTCGCCTTCCAGTTGAATGCGCACGACACGGTTGGCATCGATCTCGTCGCGATGAGCGTGAACGACATCCTCGTGCAAGGCGCCGAGCCGTTGTTCTTCCTCGACTATTTCGCCTGTGGCCGACTGCACGTCGACACCGCGGCTGCCGTGATCGGCGGTATCGCGGAAGGTTGTCGGCAAGCCGGCTGCGCACTGATCGGTGGAGAGACGGCGGAGATGCCCGGCATGTATCCCGACGGCGAGTACGACCTCGCCGGGTTCGCCGTCGGCGCGGTCGAGCGCTCGGCGATCATCGATGGCCGCGCGATCGCCCCCGGCGACGTCATCGTGGCGCTTGCCTCGAGCGGTCCGCACAGCAACGGCTACTCGCTCGTCCGCCGCATCGTCGAAGTCTCGGGTACGGACCTGTCAGCCGATTTCGACGGGCGGTCGTTGGGCCAGGCATTGATGGCTCCGACCCGCATCTACGTGAAACCCGTCCTCGACCTGATCCGCAGCGTCCCCGTGAAAGGCATCGCGCACATCACCGGCGGCGGCATCGTCGAGAACGTGCCGCGCGTGCTCCCGGAGAATGTGACGGCGGAGATCCGCGGCGACTCCTGGGACCTCCCCCCCGTATTCCGCTGGTTGCAGTCGCAGGGCAACGTCGCGGATGCCGAGATGCACCGGGTCTTCAACTGCGGCATCGGGATGGTGATCGTCGTCGCCGCAGCGGATGCGGAACGCACGGTGGCCCATCTGAACGGCGCAGGTGAGCAGGCATGGGTCGCGGGACATGTCCGCGCCCGCCGGGATTCCGAACACCAGACCGTGATCCCATGAGCCGGGTCGTCGTCCTGATCTCCGGGCGGGGCAGCAACATGCAGGCGCTGATCGCCGCAGGTGTTCCGCTCAGCGCGGTGATCAGCAACCGACCGGAAGCCGCAGGTCTCGAGATCGCCCGCAAAGCAGGCGTGGCCACGGAAACGGTGGACCACCGCCTCTACGCCGACCGGGGCAGCTTCGACGCAGCGCTCGCCACCCGCATCGACCACCATGCGCCGGATCTCGTCGTCCTCGCCGGCTTCATGCGCATCCTCGGGGTGGACTTCGTGAACCGGTACGCCGGGCGCCTGATGAACATCCACCCTTCACTGCTGCCGGCGTTCACCGGTCTCGATACGCATCGCCGCGCCCTCCAGGCCGGTTGCAAGATCCACGGTTGCACCGTCCACCTCGTCACGCCCGAACTCGATCACGGGCCGATCATCGCCCAGGCGGCCGTCCCGGTCCTGGACGACGACGACGAGGGTTCCCTCGCCGCCCGCGTGCTCGCTCAGGAACACCGACTCCTGCCTGCCGCCGTCCGCTGGTACCTGGCTGGCCGGCTCAGCGTCGACCGACTGCGCGTCGGCCTCGCGGGATCCCCGCATCACGCCGGCAATCTCCGGGTGCCCGAGGTCGCATGAGATCCCTGGCGACCGCCCTGCTCAGCGTGCTCCTGGTGGGCACGGCCGCTGCCTCCGAAGACGAGACTGCGCCGGAGGCGCCCGTGGTGGCACCCTCGGTCAACGTCACGGGTCGGACCCTCGCCCGTGTCCAGACGGCGCCGATGCGTGTGGAGATGACGATCTCCGTGGAAGCGCGGGGGATCGCGGTGGGCGAGGGCCGCGACGTGTTCGAGCACGACCGCGACACCTACCGGGTCGTGAGCGAGGCCCGCACGACCGGCATCGCGCGACTCCTCAAGCGCGTGGACGAGAAGCGCGAAAGTCGCGGTCTCGTGGGCGGGTCGGGGATACAGCCTCTGGTCTACCGCCAGGAGCGGACGGGCAAGGCGGCGAAGATCGCGACCTTCAACTGGGATGCGAGAAAGCTCACGCTGCAGGAAGGCGACGATCGGAAAACCGTCGATCTGCCGCCATTCACAATCGATCAGACGAGCCTCACGTATGCATTCGTTTTCGTGGAGCCTCCGCGCTCCGGAAGTTTTACGGTGCAGGTGACCGATGGACGCCGACTGGTCGAGTACGAAGTCGCATTCGTCGCCCGGGAGCGCATCAAGTCCACCCTCGGCGATCTGGATACGCTTCATTACAGGAAGGTGCAGCGGGGCGACGACAAGCGCGGTTTCGAATTCTGGTTGTCGATCGCCCATCATCATCTCCCGGTGCGGGTTCGAATCGTCGAGAAGGACGGCACGGCGTTCGATTCGAACGTGACCAAGCTGCAGTTCGATGGCCGGTAGACCCGGCCGCCTGATAGTCCCGGCCGCGCGTCGGTTCCGGCCGCTGGTCTGACCCGGCCGCCTGCGCGGCCATCGGAGTTTTTCTTGGATATCAGAGCCCCCCAGGTCACCGCGCTCACCGATGCCGTGCGCGCGCTGCTACGTTTCGAACACCCGGCGGATGCCGTGATGCGCGCATGGTTCCGCGAGCACCCGGACCTCGGCGCCCGCGACCGTGCGCTCGTCGCGGACACTGCATTCGGCATCCTGCGTCATCTCCGGCGCCTTCAGCATCTGGCCCCCGATCAGGCGCCACGCAAGCTGGTGCTCGCCTGGATGGTGTTGCAGCAGGGTCGCGCGGTGCGCTCCATCGAATCGATGCTCTCCAAGGAGGAGACCGGCTGGCTCGAACAGATGAAGGGGCACAAGGAGGACTTGCCGCCGGCCGTCGAGCTGTCCCTGCCGGACTGGCTGTTCGACCTGATGGTGCAGGAATTCGCCCCGGACGACCTGACGGCGCTCGGTCGCGCTCTGCTCGAACCGGCACCGCTCGATCTGCGCGTGAACACGCTGCTCACCCGCCGCGAGGACGTTCTCGCATCGCTGGCCGCGAGCGGCGTGGAGGCGACACCGAGCGCACTGAGCCCGATGGGTGTACGGCTGCGCGAGAAGCCCGCGCTCGAACGGCATGAACTCTTCACGTCGGGGCACGTGGAGGTGCAGGACGAAGGCAGCCAGCTCGTCTCGATCCTGACGGATGTCCGCCGCGGTCAGATGGTCGTCGACTTCTGCGCCGGTGCCGGGGGCAAGACGCTGGCGCTCGGCGCCCTCATGCGCTCGGAAGGACGCCTCTATGCGTTCGACACCAACGAGCGCCGGCTGACCCAGTTCAAGCCGCGCCTCAAGCGCTCGGGGCTCTCGAACGTGCATCCGCAACTCATCGACACCGAAAGCGATGTCCGGGTGAAGCGTCTCGCAGGCAAGATCGACCGGGTGCTGGTGGATGCCCCATGCAGCGGGACGGGCACGCTCCGCCGCAATCCCGACATCAAATGGCGGATGAAGCCTGGCGCCATCGACGAACTGCGAGCGAAACAGGCATCGATCCTCCATGCGGCCGCGCGGCTGCCCAAGGTGGGTGGCCGCCTCGTCTACGCCACCTGCAGCCTGCTCCGCACGGAGAACGAAGGGGCTGTCGAGGACTTCCTCACGCTCCATCCCGGTTGGGAGATCGCCGACGCACCCGCTATCCTCAGGAGGGCCGGCGTTGCGATCGAGGCCCCGGGGCCCCATCTACGCCTGTATCCCCACCTGAACGGGACGGACGGGTTCTTCGCGGCAGTGCTGGAACGCAAGGCATAGAATCGGACCGCAGCCCAACGAATACCATCACCGTGCTCGAAAGCAGCAACCTTCTCACCGCCCTCGTCCGCGAGGCGGAGACCGTCACCGTCCTCTGGCAGGTGGGCGTGATCATCGGCGCCTACGCGTTGGCCTGGCTTGCGGCGCGGCGCCTGCGTCCGATGATCGCCCGGATGGCGACGCCCGCGGACGCGGAGGTCAACCCCGAGAGCCTGTCCCAGCCGCACATCATCACGCCCCTGATCGCGTGGTTGCTGCTTGTGGCGGCGCGCGCGGGGTTCGGTGTTTCGATGCCGGTGCGTGTGCTCGACATCGCGATCCCGTTGTCGTCTTCGCTGGTCATCATCCGGATCGCCGTCTACATGCTCCGCTACGCCGTGCCCGGGGCGAACTGGGTGCGCTCCTCCGAACGCGCGATCGCGTGGACGATGTGGGTGGGAGCAGTCCTCCACATCACGGGGATCCTGCCGCGGATCCGGCAGGGGCTTTCCGAGATCGTGGTGCGTTTCGGCACTCTGGATATCTCGGCCCTGGAGGTGGTGGAAGGCACCATGGCGGTGGTCGTGACGATGGCAGTCGTCCTCTGGCTCGGTCGTCTGATCGAACGTCGGTTGATGCGCCTCGCGCATCTCGACACCAGTCTGCGGGTCGTCGTTTCGAAGTTGGTGAAAGCCGTACTCCTGCTGATAGGCGTCCTCACCGCGTTGTCGCTCGTCGGGATCGACATCACCGTGCTCTCGGTGTTCGGGGGCGCACTGGGTGTCGGACTGGGGTTCGGCCTGCAGAAGATCGCCGCGAACTACGTGAGCGGATTCGCGATCCTGCTGGACCGCTCGATCAAGCTCGGCGACCTCGTGACCATCGACAACCGCTACGGCGAAGTGACCCGTCTGACGACCCGCTACGTGGTGGTCAAGGGCATGGACGGCACCGAGAGCATCATTCCGAACGAGACGGTGATCACCTCGACGGTGCTGAACCACTCGTACTCCGATCGGAAGCTCCGGGTGGATGGTGCCGTCCAGGTGGCCTACTCGACCGATGTACGTCGGGCGCTGGAGGTCATCGGGGAGATCCTCAGCGCCCATCCCCGCGTAGAGGAGAACCCGGCGCCCCTCGCCATCGTGAAGGGCTTCGCCGACAGCGGGATCGATCTCAGCTTCTTCGTCTGGATCAGCGATCCGGAGAACGGCACCGGCCTGCTGCGGTCCGAACTGTGCCTGGCAATCCTGGACGCCTTCCGTGCAAGCGGCATCGAAATTCCTTTCCCGCAGCGCGACATCAGGATCACCGGGATCCCCCCCGGATTGGTGCCGGAGCGCGGCAATCCTTGATCGTCATCAAGGCCTTGCGATGATCTGTCGCTAAGCTGTCCAGTGGATGAGGCCGCGTCGACCGTCGTCGATCGGCTACAATCCGCGCCTGTTCCGGTGACTTGCCGGGCCATTCATCTTCAGAGGTATGCATGACCTATAACGGGTTGATCGATCTTCCTTGGTGGGGCTACATCGTTGTCGCGCTGGCTCTCACTCACATCACCATCGCCGGCGTCACGATCTTTCTGCATCGGCACCAGGCGCACCGCGCCCTGGACCTCCACCCCATCCCCAGCCACTTCTTCCGCTTCTGGCTCTGGCTCACCACCGGCATGGTGACGAAGGAATGGGCAGCGATTCACCGTAAACACCATGCCAAATGCGAGACCGCCGAGGACCCCCACAGCCCGCAGGTGAAGGGCATCCGGAAGGTGATGTGGCAAGGGGCCGAGCTGTACCGCCTCGAATCGCACAACCTCGAGACCATGGAAAAGTACGGCCACGGCACGCCCGACGACTGGATCGAACGCAACATCTACACGAAGCGGAGCCAATGGGGGATCGCGCTTATGATGATGATCGACCTCCTGCTCTTCGGGCCGATCGGTCTCACGATCTGGGCAGTGCAGATGATCTGGATCCCGTTCTTCGCTGCGGGTGTGATCAATGGCATCGGGCACTACTGGGGCTATCGGAACTTCCAGTCGGAGGATGCGAGCACGAATATCGTGCCCTGGGGGATCCTGATCGGCGGCGAGGAACTGCACAACAACCACCACGCCTACGGCACGTCGGCGCGACTTTCATCCAAGTGGTACGAGTTCGACATCGGCTGGCTCTACATCCGCTCGATGGAAATCGTCGGTCTCGCCAAGGTCAAGAAGCTCGCACCGAAGTTGACGTGGCGCGACGGGCGCGCCGGATGCGATCTGGAGACACTCCAGGCCGTCATCACCCACCGGTATGACGTGCTTGCCCGATTCGGACGGTCGCTGCAGACAACTTATCGCGAAGAGATCGGGAAGTTGAAGTCGCGCGGCTTGGCGACCAGCGACCATTCGGTGGTGGATCGGCTGATGCTCGGCGATGCACGCGTCGCGGATGCCGATCGGGTGCGGGTGGAGAGCTACCTTCAACACAGCAAGGTGCTCGCCACGATTTACGGGATGCGGCAGGAACTGGTGCAGCTCTGGCAACGATCCACCGCCTCGAAGGAGCAACTGGTCAAGCAGCTCGATGACTGGTGCCACCGGGCCGAGGCAAGCGGGATCGCCTCCCTGTCGGACTTCTCCCGCCAACTGCGTCGCTACGCCTGACCGGCTGTAGCCCGGATCGCGACTGTCCGAGCCGTCGCGATCCGCCGTAGGATCCGGCCGATCGATCCGCCCAAACGAAAAAAGCCCGCTTTGGCGGGCTTTTTCTCGGGCAACGGAGCCGGTTACTTGAGCTTCGTTTCCTTGTAGATGACGTGCTTTCGAACCACGGGATCGTACTTCTTGATCTCGAGCTTCTCAGGCGTCGTCTTCTTGTTCTTCGTGGTCGTGTAGAAGTGGCCGGTGCCGGCCGTGGATTCAAGCTTGATCTTGTCGCGCATTTTTCAGATCTCCGTCCCTATCAGACGCTGTCGCCGGCAGCACGCAGTTCGGCAAGGACGACGTCGATGCCCTTCTTGTCGATGGTGCGCAAGCCAGCCTGGCTCACCCTGAGGCTGACCCACCGGTTCTCGGTCTCCACCCAGAAACGGCGGTGATGGAGATTGGGCAGGAAACGCCGCTTGGTCTTGTTGTTTGCGTGGGAAACATGGTTCCCGACCATCGGCTTCTTGCCGGTGACTTGACAGACGCGGGCCATGGTTAGCTCCGGAGGCGAAATTCGAGAGGCGCGATTTATACCACGCGGGGGGCCTCCCCCTCAAGCGACTCCTTCGAAACACCGGCGATCCGTGCGCTGCCGTCCGATCAAGTGGTCCCGCAACACCCCGTCAGAGAAGGCCTCGCTCGGCGAACGATACCGCGCCGCCCTGTCCGACCACGAAATGATCCAGCACTGCGATATCCACCAGTGCCAACGCGCTCTTCAGCGCGCGGGTGAGCGCCTCGTCTGCGTGACTCGGTTCTGCAACGCCGGAGGGATGGTTGTGCGCGAAGATCACCGCGGCTGCATTCCTCGAAAGCGCTCCCTTGACGACCTCGCGCGGATAGACGCTGGTCTGGGTGAGAGTGCCGCGAAAGAGTTCGTCCATGCACAGCACACGGTTCTGTGCATCCAGGTAGATCACGACGAAGACCTCGCGATCCAGATGCTGGAGAGACAGCCTCAGGTAGTCCTTCACGCGATCGGGCGACGTCAGAACATCCCTTGTCCTAAGTTCCTCGGCAAGCACCCTTCTCGCGATCTCCAGCACGGCCTGCAGTTGCGCGGCCTTTGCCGTTCCCAAGCCCGGCAGTCCGGTAAGCCCTTCCCGAGGTGTCCCGAGAAGGCCCGACAACCCCCCACGATCTGCCAGAAGTGTGCGGGACAGTTCCACGGCACTGCGCCCTGCCATGCCCGTCCTGAGCACCACGGCGAGCAACTCCGAGTCCGACAGTGCGCCGGCGCCGCGGTTGAGCAGCTTCTCCCGGGGCCGGTCCTGCTCGGGCCAGTCCTTGATCGACACGACAGCGGCTCCCATCGCGAGGAAGACGCGACTCAGTTTACACTCCGGCCCCTTGTTCACGGACTCGCCGGCCATGACCCAGACCTTCGGACAGCGACGCATCCTGCTTGGAGTCACCGGCGGCATCGCCGCGTTCAAGGCGGCGGAGCTCTGCCGCCTGCTCGTGAAGGCGGAGATCGCCGTGGATGTGGTGATGACGGAGGCGGCGACACGCTTCATCGGAAGCGTCACGATGCAGGCGCTCTCGGGGCGCCCGGTCCATACGAATCTCTGGGACTCTGCGGTCGGCAACGGCATGGGTCACATCGACCTGTCGCGCTCGGCGGATCTCGTCGTCGTGGCCCCGGCCAGCGCGGATTTTCTGGCCAAGCTTGCCCTCGGTGCCGCGGACGACCTGCTCTCCACCCTTTGCCTCGCACGCGATTGCCCGCTCATGGTCGCGCCGGCGATGAACCGGCAGATGTGGGAGCACCCTGCGACCCAACGCAATATCGCTCGATTGCGCGAGGATGGCGCCGTCGTCCTCGGCCCGGATAGCGGTTCCCAGGCCTGCGGGGAAACCGGCATGGGCCGCATGACGGAACCCGAAGCGCTCTGCGAACAGATCCTCGGTTGGTTCGAACCCAGGATTCTCGACGGTGTACGGGTGGTGCTGACGGCAGGGCCGACCTTCGAACGCATCGACGCCGTTCGAGGCATCACCAACCTCAGTTCCGGCCGCATGGGCCATGCCCTTGCAAGATCGCTCCGCGATGCCGGGGCGAAAGTCACCATGGTCAGCGGCCCCACGGCCCTCACGCCACCGCCCGGCATCGACACCATCGATGTAGTGAGCGCCGCAGACATGCTCGCGGCCGTCGAGGCTCGACTCACGGAATGCGATATCTTCATCGGCGTCGCAGCCGTCGCCGACTACACGCCGTTGCATCCGCAGGAGCAGAAGCTGAAGAAGGACGCGCGCATTCTCGCCATCGAGCTCGCGCCCACCGTCGACATTCTCGCCAACGTCGCGAGCCGGGCGAACCCGCCTTTCTGCGTCGGATTCGCAGCGGAGAGCGAACGACTCGACGAGTTCGCGGAAGCGAAGCGCAGGCGCAAGAACGTTCCGCTTCTCGCTGCCAACCTCGCGCAGCAGTCCATGGGCACGGAGGACAGCGAGATCGTCCTGTTCGACGACAGCGGACGACAGGTCCTGCCGCGTGCGCCCAAGTCGGAACAGGCGCGGCGTCTCGTCACCCACATCGCCCGCCTCTATTCCGCTGCGCGCTGAGCCCCTTTCCCATCCATCAAAAGACGACACTCGTGATCGACATCGACCTCAGGATCCTCGACGATCGGATTCGTGAACACATGCCAGCGTATGCGACGCCGGGATCTGCAGGTCTGGATCTGCGCGCCTGCGTGGCGAGCGCGATCGCCCTTGCACCAGGACAAACCGAACTCGTTCCCACAGGGATCGCCATTCATCTTCAGGATCCTGGACTTGCCGCCGTGGTCCTGCCACGCAGCGGCCTCGGCCACAAGCACGGCGTCGTACTGGGCAATCTGGTGGGTCTGATCGATTCCGACTACCAGGGCCAACTGTTCGTGTCGCTCTGGAATCGTGGTGCGACGACGTTCGAGATCATCCCGATGGAGCGCATTGCCCAGTTGGTGATCGTGCCTGTCGTGCACGCCAACTTTCGCGAAGTCGGGCAATTCAGCGAATCCGAACGCGGCGCAGGCGGATTCGGGAGCACGGGAACGAAGTAGTCCCTGCGCGCCAAAGAAAAAGCCGGCGCGAGGCCGGCTTTTTCTTTGCAGGGGCTCAGCCCTGCGCAAGTCGCCCGGGTTACTTGCCGGCACCCGAATCCGCAGCGGCATCATCCTTAAGCTTCCACTCCTGGAGCGCTCGGATGTAGGCCACGATGTTGAAGATTTCTTCCGAAGACAACGTAGACGCGAACGCGCCCATCTTCGTGTAGGGCTTCCCGGCCGCGATGGTGGCGTAGATCTGGGAGGAACGGCTGCCGTGCTTGTACTTCTGACAGGCCAGGCACACCCCGCTGCTACCGCCACGACCGTCCGGGCGATGGCAATACGAACAACGCGCCTGATAGCGATCCTTGCCGTTCTCGAGGGCCGCCTCGTCGGTCGGGATGGGCATGTCGTTCTCCATCCCGTGGCGATCCTGCTCGGCCAGGGCAGGGCTGGCAGCGAACGTGAGCGCGATCGTGAGTCCGGCGAGCAGACTTCCGATCCAGCGACTGAACTTCTTCATGATGATTCCTCCCTAGATTCGCGAATGGATTACGACGAGAACGGTGAAAAGAAGGGCACGCCGTAGCTTTCCACGATTTCCCGGATCTTTCCGTTCGTGAGCAGCTCGTCAATGCCTTCGTTGATGAACTTCATGAGCGTCTTGTCCTGCTTTCGGATGGCCCAGGCCCCGTTGAACCGCAAGCCCTCGAGCGGCACGAAACCGTCGGCGATACGGAATTCAGCCTTTGGAAACTCGAGGCGCGCGACACCCAGCGCGGTGGACCACATCATTCCGGCGTCGATCTCGCCTTTCCCGAGCGCACCCATCATGCGTCGGTTGTCGAGGAAGAGCTCCCGCGGAATCTTGTTCGTGAACAGGAAATCGTCCATCGGGGTGGACATCGAGACGCCGACCTTGAAGTTGGCCTCGCGTATCTCGTCGAGTGTCTTGAAGGGGGCCGCCTTGCCCTGCGTCACGAGAACGTAGCCCATGCCGATGTAGGGCTGCGTGAATTGCATCTTGTTCATCAGCATGTCGTCGTCGCCGCTGTCCGACAGGCCGAGGAAAACATCGCACTTCTTGGCGAGGATCGAAGTCCGGAAGGCCTTCGCCGTACCTCCACGACCCGCCGTGCTCACCCAGTACATCTCGATGCGCATGTTGCCGCGCTTGGCGATCGCGCGGAGGATCTCCACATCGAAGCCCGGTGGGTCTCCGTTCTGGAGAGCGTACGGATAGTCGAACGGATCCGCACATGCCGTGATGATGCCCCGGGCTTTCGAGCGCCCGAGCGCGTCCTTGGGTTCATCGGCTTCAGTGTCATCGGCAGCGCCCGCACCAACCGATCCGGCGGCCAAGGCAAGCATCGCGGTGATGGCTGCCAACCGTCTCAACATATTCTTCAACTTGCACTCCTCACCTGTCGCTCAGCGACAGTGTCACTTGCACCAACTGAACACATCGTCCTGTGCCGGCGATCTTCCATCGTCTCGACGCAAGCCCCCTCCATCCCTGACTCGTATTTTTGTGCCCTGCCGACGTTGCAACGACTTCACCAAGGATCGGTTGAAGTCGTTTTCGTGCTCCACAAAAGAACAGGGGAGGGTAAGTGCTTCACCCTCCCCATGCTTTGCTGCCAGACGGCGCTTCAGCGGGCGGGATTCACACCCCGCCCGGGGAACGACTATCAGTCTTCCACGGAGAAGACCATCAGGCCGCCGCCCTTCGACTGCTTCTTGTACCACTCGCCGTAGTACAGGGGCCAGATACCGCCGCCGCCCGCACCGTAGACGATCGACACGTACTGCTTGCCGCCGGTGGAGTAGCTGGTCGGGTTACCGTACACACCCGTGCCAAGGTTGAAGGACCAGAGGTGCTCACCGGTCTCGTCGTTCACGGCGTTGAAGTAGCCTTCCGGATCGCCGTAGAACACCAGACCGCCGCCCGTGGCGAGCATGCCGCCCGTTGCGGGGTAGGACATCGACTTCGCCCAGACCAGCTTGCCCGTGGCGGCATCGAAGGCCTTGACTGCACCGGCGCCCGCGTTGAAGTTCAGCACCTTGGCACCGAGGTACCATTCGCCGCGCTTCCACTCCATCTTCTTGGCTTGGAGGTCCATCGCGAAGTCGTACACAGGCACGTAGACCATCTTCGTGCGCTTGCTGTACGCCATCGGGTGCCACTCTTTGCCACCGTCCAGGGACGGCGCGATGTCGGTCGTCAGCTTGTCATACACGACGTCCTTCTCGGGCCAGTTGTAGATCGGCTTGCAGTTGTTGGCCGGAGTGATGGGCTTCGTCCAGTTCACGCGCTGCATGGCCGAGACCCACAGGCACTTGTGCTCGTTGCCGTACTTCGTCTTGATCGTGTTCTCGCGGTCGATCGCGTACAGGTGACCGTTGCGCGAACCATGCAGCCACATCTTCTTGCCGCCGAGGTCGACCAGGATCATTTCGTTCACGCCGTCGTAATCGTACGGATCGTTGGGCGTGTAGTTGAAATAGCTCTTGATCTTGCCGGTGTCGGGGTCCAAAACGAGGTTGCTGTTCGTGAACAGGTTGTCGCCCAGACGCACGTGACGATCGAAGTCGGGACCGGGGTTGCCCACGGGCCAGAACAGCGTGTTCGTCGACTTGTCGTAGGAACCCGTGATCCAGGCCGAACCGCCGCCGTACTTCCAGGACTCACCAGCCCACGTCTCGTTGCCGGGCTCGCCCGGGCCGGGGATCGTGTAGGTCTTCCACACCGGGGCACCGGTGTCGGCATCGATCGCCGCGATCCAGCCACGGACGCCGTACTCGGCGCCGGCCGTACCGAAGATGATCTTGCCGCGAAGGGCCATCGGCATGATCGTGAAGGTTTCGGCATACGTGTAGTCACCGATCTTCTTGTCCCAGACGACCTTGCCCGTGGCGTTGTCGAGCGCAACGATGTGCGCGTCGAGCGTGGCCAGGTAGACCTTGTTCTTGTACACCGCAACACCGCGGTTCACGACGTCGCAGCAGAGCTTCGGGAAGACGTCACCCGGAAGTTCGCGCTCGTACTTCCAGTTCACCTTGCCCGTGGCACCGTCGACGGACCAGACCTTGTTGTAGGACGAGGTCACGTACACGTTGCCGTTCACGACGACAGCCTGGCTGTCCTGACCGTCGAGCACGCCGAACGACAGGTTCCAGACGGCCTTCAGCTTCTTGATGTTGCCCTGGTTGATCTGGGCAAGCGGGCTGTAACGAGTGGTCTCGTAGTCGCGGCCGTAATGGAGCCAGTTGCTGGCGTCCTTGTCGGCGTTGAGCAGCATGTCGTCGGTGACGTAGTTGTGATAGAGCTTCGATTCCGCCGAGTCCAGACCTTGCGCCCAGGCGCCGCTGGAGGCGACGGCCAGAGCGGCAACGACGGCCGCGCGCTTGTAGTGCTTCACCATTGAAGTACCTCCCGAATACGCCTCTAGGTTGTGACACCCTGAGGCCTTGGTTTTTGCATGACTTCGAAACTACGGAGTGCCTGACAGAGCGCGCCGATGGGAATTGTTGCCGCGCCGCGCGAGAAAGTAAGGGAACCCCTCCCCCTTGTCAACACTGCAAACGAAGCGTACGCCCGTGACGCACCGGGTTTGCGGAAACCCGCATGAAATCTCGTTGGACAGCCGATCGGTGTCCAGCCGGAACCCACCTTTGAAGACCCGTTTCAGCCCAGATCGATGGTGAAGATCGAGGCGTCGTCGTGATGGGGCGCGCAGTCGAGATGCGCGTGGAGATCGCTCATCACCCGGTCGAGGGCGGCCTTGCCCGACGAGGCGTGCACGGCCGCCAGAAGGCGACTCATGCCGTAGGGCTCGCCGGACAGATCCGTGGCTTCGATCACGCCGTCGGAGTACGCCACCAATCGCTCGCCCCGCACGAATGGCAGTTCGCGGCATGAATCGTCGAAGTCGGCGTCGGGAAGGATGCCAAGCGCCACCTGATCGGATTTGAGTTCCCGCGTGGACTGCCCGTCGGGGGCCAGCAGGAGGGCCGGCGGCATGCCGCCGTTCCAGTACTCGAATCGCTGAGCCTCGTCATGGATGGCCACCATCAGTCCCGCCACGTACCTGCCGACGGGAAGCTGCTCCCGCAGTCGTGCGTTGATCTCCCGGACGATCTGTCCGAGCGGCAAGCCCTTGCGCGCCATGCCGTAGAAGATCTGGAGGGCCGGGATCAGGCTGACCGATGCGGTGAGCCCATGCCCCGTGGCATCGGCGAGAAGCGCGTAGAACGTCCCGTTCGCGCCCCGCTCGGCTGCGACGACATCGCCGCTGAACCGCGCCGAAGGCATGACGCGCCATGCGAGGCGGGGCTCCTGGAGCCCGACGCGCTGGACGATCGCCTTGATCAGCGAGGCCGCCAATTCGTGCTCGTACGTCTGTTCGTCCTGGAGCCTGCGCAGCATGTCCGTCTGACTGCGCATCTCGGTCTGCATGCGGACGATGCGGTGAAAGGAACGAATCTTCGCTTTCAGCACCGCCAGATTGATCGGTTTCGGAAGATAGTCGTCGGCGCCCGCTTCGAGACCGCGGACGACATCCTGCTCGGTCTGGAGCGAGGACACGAGGATGACCGGAACCCAGCGATCCCGGGAAATGGCCCTCAGGCGCTTGGTGACCTCGATCCCATCCATGCCGGGCATGACCACATCCAGCAGGACGAGATCCGGGGACAATCTCGCGAAGGCTTCCACCGCCGCCTCGCCATCCTCGACGGTGGTGACCCCATGGCCCTGCGCCGTGAGGTAGCTCCGGAGCAACGCCACGATCGAGGGAGAATCGTCGACGACCAGGATCTCCATGCGGTCGGCGGTGTCCGGCGCGCCACCGCCGGCGCATGCCGACATGGACGACTCCGACTCCTGCATCGGGGGACGCAATCCTGGCATCGCGTCAGCCTTGCGAAACGGACACCGAGAACCGCAGCTCGCTGCCGTTGCCCAGGTACTCGAGATCTGCAAAGCAGAGCTGTCGGGCAAGCGCGATCCCCCGTCCGTTCGGCTCGAAGGCGCG
Organism: Burkholderiales bacterium; assembly: GCA_022843925.1. Classification (GTDB taxonomy): domain Bacteria; phylum Pseudomonadota; class Gammaproteobacteria; order Burkholderiales. Next base: position 97,602 of record JALHMS010000012.1, on the reverse strand, counting down.
CGCGGGATCGAATTCCTGGAATGCCTTCCAATCGAAACCGTCGCCCTGATCCCGGATCGTGAACCGCACGGCGTCGCTGTCGCGACGGAAGCTCACCTCGGCCCACTTCTGCGCGTTCTCCGGCAACTCGAGACGGCGCGCCACATCCTTCTCCCACAGGCCCTGATGGAGCAGACGGGATTTCTCTTTCGTGGTGATGCCCAGGTTGCCGTGCTCCACGGCATTCACGAGCAGCTCCAGGAGTCCGAGACTCACCCCGGCAGGTTCCGGACATGCGTTCGCCAGCAGCTGCGCGAGGCCGCGGGCATCCTCGAGCGTACGGAACTGGAAGCGCCCCTCCACCATCAGTGCAAACAACTGCGTGTCGCGCTGGGCGGATCGCGTGAGGTCCTTCCAGCCGGCCCGATCGGCCAGTGCGGCGCGGACGATCGTGGCGAGCACCTCGCCGTCGAACGGTTTCGTCAGGTAATAGTAGGCACCGTTTTGTATGCCCTCCATCACCTGTTCCTTCGACGCGGCGGCGGTCTGCATGATGACCGGGACCTGGCGGAAGCGCGCCTCCTGCTTCACCCGCTTCAGCAGCGTGAGTCCGTCCATCCGCGGCATCATCCGGTCGAGGATGAGGGCGTCGAATTCGTCTTCGCCGGCGTTCTGCAGGAGATCCCACGCCTCCTGCCCATCGTTCGCCGTCACCAACTCGTAGCCGGCACCGTCGAGGTGCTCGGCGATGATCTCGAGGTTGAACGGTTCGTCATCCACAACCAGCAATCTTGCGACCTTGGGCATCATGCGATATCACTCCTTGAGTCATGTACCGAGTCAGTCACGTGCGATAACGGCTCCCGTGGCAACAACATGACGATTGTCGCACCGCCCCCGGGCGTTGCCTCTGCCCGGATGGTGCCGCGATGCTGGCCGACGATCTCCCGACAGATGGCGAGCCCGAGCCCGGTGCCACCGGCACCGCTCCTCGTCTTGCTGCTCTGCACGAACTTGTCGAAGACCGTCTCGAGTTCGGCTTCCGGAATGCCGACGCCATGGTCCTCGACCGCCACCCGTACCGCGGGCGCCGTCGCCGCGCCCTCACCCATGCTAGCCGCCCCGACCACCAGACGGATCGCGCCATCGACCGGGCTGAAGCGGATGGCGTTCGAGAGGAGATTCCGCAGCACCTGTCCGATACGCACCGGATCGCACCATGCCGGGATGTCCTCCGCTTCGAGCACCACCGAGATCCTGCGCTCCCCGGCCAGGAGCGCGAACTCCTGGATGGCGGCACCGGCGATGGCCTGGACGCCGTGCGAGCCGAAATCGTATTGCATGGCCCCCGCTTCGAGCTTGGACAGGTCGAGCAGATCGTTCAGCAACCCCAGCAGCCGCCGGCCGCTCGTGTCGATACGCTCCAGATACTGCCGCGTCTTCGCCGTGTCCCCGGACCGCGAGATCCCGAGCTGCGCGAACGAGAGGATCGCATGCATGGGCGTCCGCAGCTCGTGCGACATGTTGGCGAGGAACTCCGATTTCGCGCGGTTGGCGGCTTCGGCCGCATTCTTGGCCGCCAGCAGCTCCGCCGTCCGCTCGACCACGTTCCGCTCCAGGACGTCCCGGTGGTTCCTCAGCGCCTCCTGAACGTGGCGGAACTCGGTCACGTCGAGATGGCCGCCGAGCAGGCGGACCGGCGTACCGCCTTCATCGCGACGAATCCGGGCTCGCGACAGGATGTGGATCCAACGACCATCGCGGTGGCGAAGCCGGAATTCCGACTCGAAGCGGTCGGCACCCGAGTCCAGCCGCGCCTGAAGCTCTCCCAGGACACGGGCGAGATCGTCCGGATGCACCCGGCGCTTCCAGTTGTCCCAACTGCCGGCCAGCTCGTCGTCCCCGTAGCCGAGCTGGCGCTTGGCCTCGACCGACCAGTGCACGCGGTTCGCGGCCACGTCCCAGGTCCAGACGCCGAGATCCGTCGCCCAGATGACCGCCTGCAGGACATCCTCCTGGTTCCGCATCGCCTGCACCGCCGCCTCGCGGTCGGCGCTCGCGCGGAGGTATCCGAGCACGACGGCCACGGCATCGGCGACCGCGATGACGGTCTGCCGCTCGTCGTTCGTCCACGCATGCGGTCCGCGACGGTCGAGGGCGATGCGCCCCAGCATTCCACCCTCCCCGCGCACCGCCGCCTCAAGCACGGCGGACACACCGGCGGCGTGCAGATGGCTGGTCAGCGCGGGATACGCCCCGTCCCGGGTGCCGTCGTCGATGCTCATCGGGAGACCTGCGGCGAGTCCGGACTCCCAGACCGCGTCGCGGACCGAGAACCGGTCCTCGCCGATCACCGGGAGATCCGCGCCGCCGCTGACGCGTTCGGCGGTCAGGGATTCCCCGAGGCCGGCTGCGAAGGTGACCCGGGCACCCGGCAGGGTCGCGGCCAGCCGGTCGACGGCAAGCCGGACCACATCCACCCGTCGAAGACCGCCGACCACCGCTGCGGTCAGCTCGTTCACCAGCTGCAACCGGTGTCGGGAAGCGAGCACCGACTGCTCGTGGCGCCGACGTTCCGTGATGTCGGTCGCGATCCCCACGAGAAAGGTCGTGCCGTCGGCCAGGCGGATCGGGGACTTGTTCTTCAGCAACCATCGCTCTGTCCCGTCGGCGCCGATCAGGCGCTCCTCGAAGGTCCGGCCGGTGCCGGTGCGGCGCACGATGGCGTCCTCGTCCATGTTGCGCGCCGCATGTTCCGCGGGCAGCAGATCGGCATCCGTATGGCCCAGCAGCGCTTCCCTCGGCCGCCCCACGAGTCGGCAGAACGCATCGTTCACGGCCACCCAGCGGGCCTGGTCGCTCTTCACGAACAGCGGGTTCGGGAGCGCGTCGATCACCCGCTGCAGATCCGGAGCGGAGTCTCTGCCGGCCGAGACCCACGGGACCCGGGCCTCGCCACCGGCCTCGACCGATGCGGGACGGCGACGCTGCGCGAACAGCAGGGCCGTGACCACGATGCCCGTCAGACACAGGCCGGTCGACAGCACGACGTTGGGGTCCACGGCATCGAAGTCGCGGAAGAAGTCCGGTGCAGGGGTCGCTGCAAGCCACCATCGGTGCCCGCGGTGCTCCATCGACGACACCGCCATCGTCCCGCCCGATGCCGCGGCGCGGACCGCCGACTCGGACACCGCGCCGAGCGTCCAGCTCACCGGCCTGGGCGAGACCGTCCCGCCCTGGTCGCCGACGGTCACCACGACGGTCGACTCGACGGCACCGACGACGTCGTCGCCGCCCGCGGCAGTCCCGCGCAGGACCGGCACCGACACTCGGACGCGGAGTGCCCCGCCTCCGCCGGCCGGCCCACCCTCGCCGGCTGTGACAGGGGCCCAGGCCGCCGACGCGCCGCGGCGATCCACGGGGCGCACACGGAGCACGGGTCGCGACATCTCCGGATGGTGGACGGGGAGCTCGAGGCGATCCACGTAGGCGCTCCACTCGCCCTCCCGATCCGTGAGTGCCGCATGGGCAGCCGCGCCGCGAAGGACCTCTTCGGCAGACTCGAGGCGGCCGACGAGACGCATGGCTTCGGCGCTGACCATGGCCCCGAGCCGATCCCGGGCCGCGTCGTCCCAGCGCTCACGGGCAAACCAGGCGGCAAGCAGCGTGACCGCGACCCCGGCCACCGCGACCAACCACGGCAGCACCCGCCACGCTGGCCGATCGCTGCCCGGGCGTGGCGCCGCTGCGGCTGGCAGCTCGATCCCCGTCGCGGCAGAACCGGCCGTCATGCCGCCTCCATCCGTGGTGGCGCGACGTCGTCCGACCGCGCAGGCAACGTCAATGTGAAGCAGGCACCGCCGCCGGGATCGTTCCGGGCCCAGATGCTCCCGCGGTGCTGTCTGGCGATCTCGCGACAGATGGCGAGGCCCAGGCCGGTGCCGCCGGCGCCGCTGTTGGTCTTGCTGCTCTGGACGAACTTGTCGAAGACCGCCTCCAGTTCGTCCTCGGGTACGCCCACGCCCTCGTCGAGCACCGCAACGCGCACGAGATCCCCGTCGGCTGAATCGACGACGACCCGCACGACCTTCCCGGAGGGTGTGAACTTCACCGCGTTGGACAGCAGGTTGCGCACGACCTGTCCGACCCGCAGCGCATCGCACCATGCGAAGACCGGCCCCTCGTGGCGGACGTCGATCCGCACGCCGTTCTCCCTCGCGTAGGCGGTCATCTCCGCCACGATGCCTTGGACGACATCGACCAGATCGCACCGGGCGAACTCGTAGCGCATCTTCCCGGCCTCCAGCTTCGCGAGGTCGAGCAGATCGTTCAACAGCGCCAGCAGGCGTGCACCGCTCTGATGGATCCGGTCGAGGTACTGGCGGATCTTCGGTACCGGCACGTCGAGGTCGCCGGTGCGATCGATGCCGAGGCGCGAGAACGACAGGATCGCGTGCATCGGGGTCCGCAACTCGTGCGACATGTTGGCGAGGAACTCCGATTTGGCCGCATTGGCGGCTTCGGCGGAATCCTTCGCCATGACCAACTCGGCGGTCCGCTCCGCCACCACCCGCTCGAGATCGTCGCGATGCCGGATCAGGTCGGCCTGTGCGCGTCGGAAATCGGTGACGTCGATGTTGGCGCCGACGAAGCGCACCGCGCGCCCTGCGGCGTCGCGCTGGATCTGGGCCCGGACCAGCATGTTGCGGTAGCTGCCGTCGCGATGCCGGAGCCGATACTCGATCTCGTAGCGGTTCGAGTCCGACAGGAGGCTGGCCCTGAGAGCCGCCGCGAATCGCGGCCTGTCCTCCTCCAGGACGTGCTCGCTCCACGCCGCCGAATCGGCGAACTCGTGCGGCGCATAGCCGAGCTGGCCCTTGGCCCGCTCGGAGAACCAGTAGGTATCGCGGACGGCGTCCCACGTCCAGAGTCCGAGATCCGAGGCCCACACCATCGCCTGGAGCACTGCCTCGTTCTCGCGCAGTTCCGCCTCGACCTGCGCCCGCGCACGCTCCGCGCTGTCCCCGATGTGCGCCAGGACCAGGCTCTCCGCGGCCTCCTGCACCGTGCGGCGCTCATGGGGCGTCCACGACCGCGGCACCGGCGAGGAGAGGGTGAGCAAAGCCTGCAGGCCGGACGCCGTGCCGGCACCGATGGGCATCGCGATGAATGCCCGCATCCCCGACGCCGCGAACGCTGCAGCCATGGCGTCGAGCCCGGCATCGACGCGCCCACTCGCATCCGCGACGACGACCGCCCGTCCGGCCTCGAGATGGGCAAGGCAGGCCGGGACCGCACCGATGTCGATGACACTGCCGGCCAGGGCCGCATCGGCGCTTTCGGCCACCACGACCCGCCCGCCCTCCCGCCGCCAATAGGCGACGGGCGTGCCGCCGAGGGCTTCCGACAGACTGCGGACCGCGAACGCCACGGTCTCGTCGAGCGGCGCCCCCCGCACCATGCAACCGGCGATGCCGTTCAGCACCTCGAGGCGGGCCCGGCTTGCGAAGACCTCCTCCTCGGCCTGCTTGCGGCCCGTGATGTCGAGGCTCGCGACGATCACGAAGCGGCTGCCGTCGGCGAGCGCGGTGGCGACCTTGGTCTTGAGGATCCAGCGCGGCGATCCGTCGCGGACGGGCATGTGGATCTCGTCGACGATGGGACCGTGCCCAGCAAGCACGAAATCGTCCTCGCGCCACGCCGCGTCGCTGAAGGCCTTGTCGTGCAGATCGTGGTCGGTGCAACCCACGAGTTCCGATCGCGGCCGGCCGTACAACCGTTCGCCGGCCTCGTTCACGATGACCCACCGGTGGTCGGTGGATTTCACGAATACCGGCACCGGCAAGGCATTCAGCACGGCATCGAGGAACTGGCGCCCGCGCTCCACCTCGACCGACGCCGTCTTCAGCGCGCTCACGTCCGCGGCGGAGCACACCAGATAGCGCGTTCCTGCCGACAGTTGCACCGCCGACTTCGAGGTGAGCCACCACGTCGTGCCACCCGATGCATCCTGCACCGGGACCTCGTACTGAAGCGGCTGCAGGCTCGCGAAGGCCTCGGCATCCTCGCGGTCCATGCGCTCCCAGGCATCCGGGTGGACCTCGCGGTTCGTGCGCCCGATGAGAGCCTCCCGTTCAAGCCCGCACATGCGCTGGAACGCCCGATTCGCCATCACCCATCGTCCGGCCTCGTCCTTCACGAAGATGGCCTGGGGGACCGCGTCGATCAGCCCCTCGACGAAGTCCTTCGCCTCGCGGAGGCCGCGCTCGGCCCGGAGCCGCTCCGCCGCCGCCTCACTCGATTCGAGTGCGAGGGCCAGGGCATCGCCCACGGCACGCAGGATCGCGATCTCCTCGTCGGACCAGTCCCGCGGCGCGTCCGAGCAGAGGGCGGCCACGCCGCGCAGCCGGCCTCGGCGCATGACGGGCACCTCGACGCTCGCCTTCATGCCCCCGTCCCGGCGGGCGGCGGCCAGGGCGGAAACGGCAGGCACCGCGTCGACGTCGCGGGTCACGGCCACCGGTCCGCTCGCGAGGAGTTCATAGTGTCCGGGCGCGGCCGCCAGCCGGAAGGCCTCGGTGCCCGGTCCGGCACCCTCGGAGAATCCCCCGACATGCAGCGCCGGGACACGCCCGTCCGCGTCGATCGTCGCGTACGCGGCGCCGCTGCAGGACACCAGTCGCGCGAGTCCGTCCACCGCCAACTTGGCGACATCCGCGAAGGCGGTGCCGGCGATCGTGGCTGCGCCGAGCGCGTTCATCAGCTCCAGCCGCCTCCCGACCGCGAGCGCCTCGTTCTCGACCCGCTTGCGATCCGTGATGTCGATGGCGGCCGCGACCACGAGGCTGCGACCATCGACCAGGCGGACCACCTGCTTCGACTGGATTCGCCAGGCCTGCACCCCGTCGGCCCGGAGGTAGGCCTCCTCGCAGCGCCGGGCCTGCCCGGTCGCAAGCACCTGGCGGTCCTGCTCGGAGAAGCGCGCCGCCTCTGCGGGTGGGAGGATCTCCGCATCCGTCAGGCCCAGCGCCGCGTCGCGCGTCCGGCCGACGGCTGCAAGGCAGGCATCGTTCACCAGCACCCACCGCAGCGCGTCGTCCTTCGCGACGACAGGCGTCGGAATCGCGTTCAGCACGGCGGACAGAAGCCGCTCGCTCTCCTCGGCGCGCTGCTGCGCGGCCTTGAGATCCCCCACGGGGATCGCCACGCCGACGAGACACTCCCGCCCCGCGGCGGCCAGCACCCGCTGCTTGATGAGCAGCGCCCACTCCCCGTTGCCCGCGCGCGTCCGGAACCGTGTCTCCCGCGTGAGCGCGACGCCGTCGGCGAAAACGCGGTCGTCCTCCTCGTAAGCCTGCATCGCGGCCGCGTGCGGGATGAGATCCTCGTCCCGGCGACCAAGGATCTCCGACTTCGGGAGCTGCCACGCATCGGAGACTGCCTGGTTGACCGTCACCAGGCGATGGGCACGATCCTTCACGAAGACCGGATGCGGAATGGAATCCAGAATCGCATCGAGGAAGGCCCGCTGGTCACCGACGTCGCGATAGGCAGCATCCCGCTCGTCCCGCGCCGCGGCGAACTCGCCGTGCGCGGCGAGTGCGTTGCCCATGTCCATGACGGAGCTGACGTCCGCGGGCATCCACTGGCGAGGCGCATGGGCCTCGATCTCGATGATCCCCCACAGGCTCCCGCGCACGCGGACGGGCACGCCGATCAGGGCCCCGGCGGTCGCACCGTGCATGCCGGCCGGCTCGTCGGCCGCCGCGATGTCCCGCAGCACGAGGCACGGCAGGTCCACGAGCAGATCGCGATAGCGCTCGAGGGCGCCGGGGTCGCCCGTCATGGGCTCGAGCGCGGGCAGGGAAGCCGTGCCCAACGACTGCGCGACGCGGGCGACGTCCTGCGCCTGCGGTGTCCAGAAGGTCACCCGGACGTCCCCCAGGAGCCTTGCGAGTCCGCGCAGCGCGATGTCGATGACCACCGCGGCTGGACGCGCATCGAGTGCCGCCCGGAGGATCTCCCCGGTGACCTGGAGACGCAGTCCCACGGCGACGAGTTCACGCTCCTGCGTGCGAAGTGCGGTGACATCGTTGATGGCGGTGAGCACCAGGGCTGCCCCGTCCCCGCGCCGGATGACGGTCTTTGCTCCGGTGGCATCGATGACCCGCCCGCCGGGAAAGCTGTACTGCGCCTCGAACGCGAGTGCGGTGTTCGCGGCGAGCACCCGGCTGTCGCGTGCCCGGATGGCATCGGCCTCGTCGGGCGGATACAGGTCGAAGTCGTCCCGGCCCAGGATCTCCTCCCGGGTGCGACCGAGCAGGCGGCACAGTGCATCGTTCACGAGGAGGTAGCGAAGATCCGCCGACTTGACGCATATCGGGGCCGGCACGGAATCGAGCAGGACCCGCAGGAACTGATGGTCGGCTTCGCGGAGTTCCTCCGCCCGGTGCACGCTGTCGATGTCGATGCCCACGCCCATGATGCCGCTCGGCGAACCCGCCTCGTCAGTCGTCCGGCGGTAGTTGACGAGCAACCAGCGGTGGCTGCCGTCGCGATGCAGGATCCGGCAGCGGAACGTGCCTTCGTCACCCTCCGTCGACAGCGCCGCCTGCAGCATCGGGTGGTCGTCGGGATGGATCGCGTCGCGCCATGAGGTCCCGAGGCCCGACGACCGTTCGGCGCCGGTGAGTTGCCGCCACACCGGATTGAGGTAGGTGGCAGACAAGGTGTTGTCGGTCATCCAGACCAGGAAGGGTGCCGACTCGGCGAGCAACTCGAAGCGCGATTCGCTCCGCGCGGCGCGATCCTCGAACCGGTCGGCGCGACGACGCACCTCGCGGGTACGCACCGCGAACCCGACCACGACCACGGTCGCGATGGCGCCGGCGACGAGCACGACGCCACTGCCGCCGAACATCGGTGTCGGGTTCCGCAGGCCCACGGCGACCGACCAGGCGCCCCCTGGGCGGGCGAGATCGCGGGTGTGCAGCGATCCGGCGGTGGGCAAGGCGGAAGCACCGGCGCGCACCCGCAGCGGCGTGCCGGCCTCCCCTGGCACCGTGAGTTCTCCCAGCAGGCCGGAACCCGTCGCCAGCGCGGCTCCGAGCAAGGCGTCCAGTCGCAGCGACGCCACCAGGACCCCGCGGGTCCCACCCTTCGCGTAGCCGTCGTCCTCCACAGGAAGCAGCAGCCAGGCCGTGGGTACGGACGCCCCGCCCCGGGCCGCAGGATCCCACGCGACCGAGTAGACCGGTCCGAGGTTGCGGCGCACGCGCCAGAGGTCCGGGATCCGGGGCGAGTCGGCCGTGAGATCGACGCCGATCTCCGGCAGCGGCGCCGCGGGGTCCCACTGCCTCACGAAACGCACCGGATGCCGCGGACGGTCGGCACCAGTCGCGCCGGTGCCGATCCCGTTGCCCCGCACCTGCCGGGGTGCGAAACCCAGACCCGCGACAGCGCCCGGCGTGAGACCCGGCAACTGCAGGCGGTCGGCGAAGTCGGCCCAGTGCGTGGCGTCGAGACTGGTCCGCCAGAGCACGCCGGCAGCGGTCATGCGGAGCGACTGCTCCAGCAGCCGAAGACTGCGATCCAGTTCGTGGGCGACGCGGTCGGCACCGTCGGCCGCGCGTTGCGCCTCGGAGCGCGTTCGGTCATATTCGGTCAGGGTCCAGACGGCGAGGGTCAGCACGAGACCGAGTGCCAGCGCCATCAGCGGCGATGGCAGCCGCTGGCGTCGCAGATGCGTCCTGTCTTCCGAAGAGGTGACCGTGGAGTTCAACGAAGGTCCGGGGTTGGAGGGCCGTGGAAGCTGCGGGCCGGCGGGGTCGCGGCCGGCAGGTCGGGACGAGACGTTCGAGGTCGGTCCGCTCCATGGCTTTACGGCGCGGCGACGCGGCGCCTTGATGACACTGGCCGGGCTCGTCGGGCTGGTCTTCGGGCTGACCGGGCGGGCGGACCCGCTCTTCACCTTCCCCCTGGAGATCCGCGGTCACACCCTCAGGGTGGAAGTGGCGGGCACCGAGGCCGAGCGACGCCTCGGACTCATGCATCGCCGCAGCCTGGGCGAGGACCAAGGCATGGTCTTCACGTACGACAAGCCGGGGCCGCAGGCGATGTGGATGCGGAACACGCTGATCCCGCTGTCGGTGGCATTCGTCGGCGCCGACGGACGCATCCTCAACATCGAGGACATGCTGCCCCTCACTGAAGACGTGCATGCCTCCAAGGGCAACGCGGCCTGGTCGATCGAGGCGAATGTCGGCTGGTTCCGCAAGCGGGGCATCCGACCCGGCGACCGGGTCAAGGGGCTCGCCGCGCTGCCTGCCAATCGGTGAAGTCTCGGGCGGGATGCCCGAAGCCGCGCCATCTCCTACGCCACCGAACGCCCTTCGTCGCCGGCCGCGAGCCGCTCGCGCGGCAGGATCACCACGAACGCCGCACCGCCGCCCGGTGCCGGCTCCGCGCGGATCAGCCCCCCGTGCTGCATCACGATCTCCCGCGAGATCGACAACCCGAGGCCGGTGCCGCCGGCGCCCGTCTTCGTGGCGCTGCTCTGCGCGAACTTCTCGAACACCAGTTGCAGTTCGGCCTCCGGGATACCGATGCCCTCGTCGCTGACGGTGAGGCGCACCGCCTCGCGCGGCGCGCCGGATCCGTCGGAATCCGCCAGTCCGCCGGCCTCGGTCGCCAGCTCGACCGTGACGCGCCGGCCACCCGGTGTGAACTTGATCGCATTGCCCAGCAGATTGCGGATCACCTGCCCCATGCGCAGTGCGTCGCAGACCGCGTACTCGGGCTGGAAGCCCGCCACCACGTCGAGCGTGATGTCCTTCTCGCGCGCCAGGGCGTGCAGTTCGATCACGGCCGCCTCGACCACCTCGCGCAGGTCGTGCCGCGCGAACTCGTACGACATCCGCCCGGCCTCGAGCTTCGAGAGGTCCAGCAGATCGTTCAGCAGCGTGAGCAGGCGCTCCCCGCTCTCGTTGATGCGGCCCAGATACTTGCCGATGCGCTGCGGCGCCTCGTCCGTGCCGGCCGCGCGCTCCATGCCGAGTCGAGAGAAAGACAGGATCGCGTGCATCGGCGTGCGCAGTTCGTGCGACATGTTCGCGAGGAACTCGGACTTCGCGCGATTCGCGGCCTCGGCCGATTCCTTCGCGAGCGTCAGCTGCCGGGTGCGCTCCGCGACGATCTGCTCCAGCTCGTCGCGGTGGCGGCGCAGGGCGTCCTGGGCTTGACGGAACTCCGTCACGTCGATGTGACCGCCGACCAGCCGGACGTTGCCGACGTCGCCATCGCGCTGGACCTGGGCCCGCGACACGATGTGCCGCCAGCCGCCATCGCGATGCCGCAGGCGCATCTCCGCCTGGAACCGATCCTCGCCCGACGCCACCACCCGCTGCAGTTCGTCCAGCACGCGCTGGAGATCGTCGGGATGCACCTGGGCGCGCCACGCCTCGAACGTATCGGGAAACTCGTCGGGTTCGAACCCGAGCTGGCGCTTGTACTGGGGGGAGAAGCGCACGCCATTGGTCCGCGCGTGCCACGTCCAGACCCCGAGCTCGGAAGCCCATACCGTGGCGCTCAGGACCGACTCGCTCTCCTGCAGGGCGCGTTCCGCGAGCCGGCGACTCGCTTCCGATTCCTGCGTCGCCAGCGCGACGGACACCGCTTCCGCGACCTCGACCAGCACATCGCTGTCATCGGCGTGCCATGTCCGGACATCGGAGCGCTCGATGAACAGCACCGCTCGCAGTTCGCCCGCCACCTTCAACGGCGCCGCCAGGAGTGCGCGGACGCCGGCGGCGGCCAGCGCCTCGGCATGGGGTGCGGTCCGCGGATCGCGCTGCACGTCCGGAATGCAGACCGCGCGCGAATGCGAAAGGGCGGTGAGCACGCCGGGACAGATGCCGCACCGGTCGGCGGCCTCCGCGGGAAGCGCCATGCCCGGTGGCGCGACGACGTGCAGGAGCGCACTCGTGCTGCCGCCGCCGGACAGTGCGAGCAGGCCGACCCGCTCGCTCGCGAAGATCTGCGCGGTGCCTTCCACGACCTCGCGCGCCAGGACCGGGAGGGGCATGCGCATGGCGTCCTCGCCCGAGAGATCGTTCAGCAACTGCAGCCGGCGGGTCGAGCGCACGAGAGCCTGCTCCGCGCGCTTCTGCTCGGTGATATCGACGAGTGCGGCCACGAGGTAGGGCTCGCCGTCGGCCTGTTCGACACACACCTTGCTCTCGAGGAACCACGCGTCGGCGCGGCCCGGACGGGCGATGCGCCGCTCGCCGGCGTACGGACGGCGACTGCGCAGCACGATGCGATCGTCCTCCCGCATGTCGGCCACGGCCGCCAACGGCGTCACGGCGTCGGCGGCCCGCCCCGCGAGTTCGGATGGCTCGACACCGACCAGCGCGGCGAACGCACGATTGACGAGCACCCAGCCCTGATCGGCGTCCTTCACGTAGACAGGGTTCGGCAGGGAATCGAGGATGCGCGTGACGAACGCGCGCTGGCGCGCCATCTCCCGCACCGCGGCGCGCTGGGCGGTGATGTCCATCGTGACCCCGACCACGTAGCGTGAACCGTCGGGCAGCACGAGCCGCGTCTTCGAGCGCAGCCACCAACCGATATCGCCCGTGGGACTCTGCAGTTCCCCCTCGACGAGGATCGACGCCCCGTCGGCCAGGACGCGCGCATCCTCCTCGCGATCCGCCTGCAGTCGCGCCGCGATGTCGGGATCGTCGGTCGCCTGCACGCCGTTCGAGGACGCGCCGAGCCACGCGGAGAAGGCATCGTTGGCAAGCAGGCGTCGATGCTGCGAATCCGTGACGTGGATGTGGTGCGGAACCGCGTTGATGATCGCGCGGAGGAAGGCGCGATGGCGCTCGATCTCCCGATCGGCCTCGCGGGTCGACGTGATGTCCGTGAGCGAGCCGACCAGGATGCGGCGCCCATCGCGCAGCGACACCAGACGCTTGGTCCGCCGCATCCATCGCGTTCCCTGACCCGGTTGCTCGAAGGACTCCTCCGTGAGCAGCATCGGGCCGCCGGCGAAGAGCAGACGATCCTCGTCGCGAAGCCGCCGGGCGTCGGCCTCGTCGTGGAGATCGTCGTCGCGCGAGCCGAGCATCGCCTCGCGCGACCGGCCATGCAGGTGGGCGACGGCATCGTTCGCGAGCACGAGACGGGACGACTCGTCCTTCGCGAACACCGCGACGGGCAGCGCGTTCAGCACGGTCTCGAGGATGTGCTGCGTCTCCTCGCGTGCCATCTCCGCCTGGCGCCGGGACGACGTGTCGTGCGCGACGAACACGAAGCCGCGCACCGCGCCGCCGGCATCACGCATCGGCGTGATCGAGGCCGTGACATGGACGATATCCCCGTCGCTGCGCATCAGCGTGAGCTCACGGTCCAGGAGCAGGCCCTCGCCCGCCCGCGCGACCAGCTGCGAGAACGCCGCGGCCGGATCCCCGACACCGTGCACCCGGACCTCCGCGAGCGCACCGATGTCGACGAGGTCGGTCAGCGCCACCCGGGACAGCGAGCCGCGGTCGATGCCGAGCATGCGTTCGGCGCCCGCGTTCACGCTGCAGACGAAGCCGCGCGGGTCCGTCGAGACGATCGCGCAGCTCGCGCTCTCCTGGATCGCACGCTCGAACGCGAGGTTCTCGCGCAGTTGGTCGCCGAGCCGGCGCTCCTCGGTGAGATCGCGATACGCGAGCACGACTCCGCGCCCGCCGTCGGGCAGATCGAAGCCCGCCTCGTGGACCTGTGCCTGCTTCACGACGTTGCCGGGCAGACGGAAGGTGCGCTCACAGGTGACGGGCTCCGCCGAGGCCATCGCCCGACGGTCGAAGGCGATGAGTTCCTCGGCCACCTCGGGGGGCTGCAGATCGCGGTCGCTGCGGCCGATCGTCTCCGCAGCGTGCCAACCGGTCCAGGCGAGGGCGGCACGGTTGAGCAGCAGGAACCGGTGGCCGGCATCCTTGACGAGAAGCGGCGTGGGAATGGCATCGATCAGGTTCGCGAGGAATCTTCGCCCCTCCTCCCTCAGCGCCTCGGCGCGATGCCTGTCGTCCAGGTCGATCATCAGCGCCACGTGGGCGTCCCGGCTGTCGCCGGCGGATGCGTTCGGTTGCCGACGGATGGCGACCCAACGGAAGTTGCCGTCGGCCATCCGCAGGCGGAACTCGATCTCGCTGCCGTCCGCCAGGTCGGCCGAGGCGCGGGTGAGGGTGTGGACGCGTTCCCGGTCCTCCGGATGCAGTCGGGCATCCCACGCGGCGGCGGGATCGGCACCGTCCTCGACGCCGAGGGCGACGCACGCGTCACGATTCAGATGGGTGATGCGCAGGTCGCGGTCGAGCAGGATCAGCGGGGCCGGGATGGCGTCGACGGCGTTGCGCAGGGACGGGGCGGAGCTGGCGGACGCCGGCACCGCCGGAGGCACGGTCTCGGGCCTGCGCCGGACGACGATGGCGAAGCATGCTCCGGCGAGCAGGACGGACAACGCGGTGCCCCAGGCCCAAACGGCGTCCTGCTGGCTGGCCTGAAGCGCGTCGCTCCCCGGTGTGGACCAGAGTTCCAGGGTCCAGCCGGGACCGCCATTGAGGATCGGTCGCGAGAGGCGGTGTCGCGGTTCGCGGGACAACGCCCGCCGCATCGCGTCGCCGGAGACACCGGAAGAGTCTCGTCCGGCGGCAAGGCGCGCCGCGATGCTGTCCTCGGCGCCAGAGAGCGCTTCCTGGAGCAGAGCCCGCAGGGGCAGGCGATCCGCCAGTGCCGGTCCACCATCCGCGGCGGGCAGGAGAAGCTCGAAATGGGGATCGGCTGCGGGCCCGGTCCCGCGGAGGGGGCCGACCACGATGCCGTCGGCGCCCGTCTCCCCGGCGATCGGGGGAGCGGCCCAGACGAGACCGCTCGATTCCAGCCCGGATCGTCCCGCGATCACCGGCGACGTCGAGCGGGGGAGGCGATCGTTCCGACTCGTGCCCAGGGCCTCCCCGACCAGGCGGAGCCGTTGTCGATGATCCCCGATACGATCGTCCAGGCGGCGGGCGACCGCTTCGGCGGTGGCATCGAACATCTGGCGATGCAGTTCACCGCGGACGTCGCGTTCGTGGACCCACCAGCCTGCCGTCACGGCCACACCCGCGACGAGCACCAGGCCGGCCACACCGATGGCAGAGGCGAGGCGATGCTCCATCGGTTGGCGGGGAGTGCGCTCCGCGGGAGACGACGGGTGCATGTGGGGGTTCGGTCGAGGCCAGGTCGGGACGTTCCCGTAACGTCTGCGGCAAAGCCATCTTGAGCTGCGCGAGCGGATGACCATCGTCCGTCCCGCCCCTTTCGCGAGAAACCGGGCGCCCGAAAAGACGATGCCCCGCGCGAGGCGGGGCATCGTCTTGTCCGACATCGGCTGCCGTCGGGCCGGGCTGCGTCGTCAGGTCATCCGACCGGACGAGGCAGCCCGACATCGCGTCGGATCAGCTGGGCCACCCGCCGACGCGGGCGGCGGTCAGGCGAAGTTCTGTGCCGCGAAGTCCCAGTTGACCAGGGAGTTCAGGAACGTCTCGACGAACTTCGGGCGGGCATTGCGGAAATCGATGTAGTACGCGTGCTCCCACACGTCGATCGTCAGCAGCGCCTTGTCACCGGAAGTGAGCGTGGTGCCGGCATTGCTCGTGTTGACGATGTCGACGGTGCCGTCGGCCTTCTTCACGAGCCAAGTCCAACCGGAACCGAAGTTGCCGACCGCGCTCTTGGTGAAGGCTTCCTTGAACGCGGCGAACGTGCCCCACTTGGCGTTGATTGCCGCGGCCAGGGCGCCGGTGGGTTCGCCACCACCGTTGGGCTTCATGCTGTGCCAGAAGAACGTGTGGTTCCAGACCTGGGCGGCGTTGTTGAAGATGCCGGCGCTCGACTTGCGCACGATGTCTTCCAACCCGAGGTTCTCGAACTCCGTGCCCTTGATGAGGTTGTTCAGGTTCGTCACGTAGGCCTGGTGGTGCTTGCCGTAATGGAACTCGAAGGTCTCCTTCGAGATGTGGGGCGCGAGGGCGTCCATGGCATAGGGCAGGGCCGGAAGCGTGTGTTCCACGTCTGTCTCCTTGGTGAGCTCGTGCAGGGAAAGGACCCGGATTGTACCCCGAGGGGCCGCCGGCGCGACACCCACACCCATCACGAATCCCCATACGCCGCAGTGACTTACGAAAAGCTTCCGGGGACGGCCTCGGGGGTCTCCGGATCGACCCGCACCACGAGGGCCGATGCGTCATTGCGCCCCATGTAGCGCGCCTGCTGGGCCAGCGCCTCGGTCACGAGCGCATCCGCCGCGCACTCCGGCTCACGCTGGGCCACCAGGACCGCCTGGAGGCGTGGCTCGCCCAGCACCTCCCACACGCCATCGGAGACGATCAGGAAGGTGTCGCCGCACAACAGTTCGCCCTCGGCGTAGTCCACGACCAGATGCGAATCGAGCCCGAGCGCGCGCTTGGGCACGTGCCGGAGGTCGTGCCGGGGCCACACGTGATCGGTCGTCAGCTGCTTCAGCACGGATCCGCGCCGGCGGTAGACGCGGGTGTCGCCGACATGGGCCAGATGATAGTGACCCTCGCGGAACACGATCGCCGACATGGTCGCGATGAAGCCCTCGGCGTCCCGGTGCCGCTGCCCCTCGCTGTGCAGCCACTCGTTGACGGCGCGCAGGAGCCGGTCGAGCGCACGCGTGACGGGCCACGACGTGGGTGTCGCCGGATAGTCGGACAGGAGCGTGCGTACCGCGATCTCGGCAGCCTGCCGTCCGGCCCCGTCGCCCCCGATACCGTCCGCCAGCGCAAGAACGACGCCGTGTCCGTCGATCGGCTCGGTGGACGCAAGACCGTGGAAGTCCTCGTTGATCTTCCCGGGCGGCGTGCCCGACGCGCAGCCCACGCGCAGCACGAGGCGCTGACCGGCCTGCGCGGCACCGATCGCGATTCCGGTGTCCGTGGGAGGCGGGGCGAGCGCGCCTGGCGATGGCGTGACGGCGGCGGTCATCGGGATTCTCCTGTCGGTTCGTGAGCGTTTGCGCCGAGAGTGTGCCTTGGCAACGCCCGTGCCACCGGATGGTGCAATGCATCACACAGGCTCGCTCCCTGGGGCTCCGGGGACCTGGCGCACACCTTGGTGCGACTCGCTTTCGCACCGCACCGTGCGGGTGCCGCTTCAGTCGATCAGCGCAGCCAGCACCTCGCACCACGCGGCCGCGATGTTTTTGCGATCGTAACCACCCCCGCCGAAGGCCATCAGGCGTCCGCCGGCGTGGCGATCCGCCAGCACGCGAAGGCGGGTGGCGACATGGCGATGGACCCGCGGCGAGAGGGCGAGATCCGCGAGGGGATCCCCTGCCAGTCCGTCGGCACCGCACTGGAGGACGATGAACTCCGGCGCATGGCGATCGAGGTGTGCCTCGGCCCGGGACCAAGCGGCGAGGAACGCGTCGTCGCCGGCACCGCGGGGGAGTGGCAGATTGATCTTCGTGCCGGCGGCCGCACCCCGACCGATCTCATGGGCGTGCCCCGTGCCGGGATAGCGGTGAAGGCCATCCTCGTGGATGTCGGCGAAGATCAGGTCGGGGTCCTCCTCGAACGCGTAGAAGACGCCATCGCCGTGGTGCACGTCGATGTCGATGTAGGCGACGCGCCGCACGCCGTACACCGCCCGGAGGGTCTCGATGACCACCCCGACGTCGTTGAAGACGCAGAAGCCGGCGGCGCCGCTGCGGCTGGCGTGGTGCAGCCCTCCGATCGGCTGCAGGGTTCGCAGGCACTCGCCGCGCATCACGCGGTCGAGGGACGCCACGGCGCTGCCCACGACGACTGCCGATGCCTCGTAGACCCCCGGGAAGACAGGGGTGTCGCCTTTGTCGAGCCAACGGAGGCCGTCGGCTTCGGCGCGGGCCACCCGATCGACATGGTCGTCCGTATGGAAGCGCATCAGGACATCGCGGCTGGCCGCCGCAGCGGGCGCGATCGCCACGGCGCGGTCCAGAAGTCCTCGACGACGCGCCTCGGCGAGGAAGGCGCCCTGGCGGTCGATGCCGAACGGATGACCGTCGGAGAAGCCGTACCGCGCGAGGGCTTCGCCGCTGACGAGACCGGTGCGGCCCGCCGCCCTCGCCGGCGCCATGCCGGCACCGACGACGAGAGCGCCGACAGCCCCTACGAAACGGCGCCGGCGGTCAGGGAATCCGTGGTCCATCGGCGTGGCCTCCCAAGACGAGGAGAATCTCTTCAGAACTCGCGACCGCACTGCCAGCACAGCTGGAAATGGGCAGGGCTAACTTCACCGCAGGCGAAGCACGGACGGTCCGGGCCGGCGGGCGCCGGCCGCTCGTGCGCTGCGACAACGCTGCGGGCACGATCGGAATCGGCCGGGCTCGCGATCCAGATCTCCGGCCACGCGTGCGTGAACGGCAGCTCGCCCAGCCCGCCCTGGGCATGCTCGTTGAAGACCATGGCCTCGATGCCCGCCTGCGCGAGCAGATCGCGGAGCAGATGGGCCTCGGGCAGCGTGGCGGCGGTGCAGAGTCGATGCATGCCGCAGTGTAAGCAATCGGGATGGGTCGGGCACGCCCGGAAACGCGGGCTGCGACCGCAAGCGTCACCGACGAGCGCTGGAATTCAGAACAGATCGAGCTGGCCCGCGGGCCCCGGAGGCCGGAACTGCGTGGTGTCGAGACTCCGGCGCTCGCGGTTCAGACCGAGTCGATCGCACGCCTTGCCGAAGCGCTGGGCGAGCAGATCGGCGAAGAGCCCCTCGCCGCGCATCCGCTTGCCGAACGTGGCGTCGTACGAACGGCCGCCTCGCATGGCGCGCACGCGGCGCATCACGTGCTCGGCCTTCAAGGGGAAATGGTGCGCGAGCCACTCGCAGAACAGCGCGTCGATCTCGAGCGGCAGCCGCAGGAGCACATAGCCGGCACGCGTGGCGCCTGCACCCGCGGCGCGCTCGAGGATCGCCTCGGTCTCGTGATCGGTCAGGAAAGGCACGATCGGCGCCACCATCACGCCGCACGGCACACCCGCCTCCGTCAGCGCCTGCAGGGCCTCGATGCGGCGGGTCGGACTCGACGCGCGCGGCTCCATCCGCCGCGCCACCGCGTGATCGAGCGTCGTGACGCTCATGCACACGTGCACGAGATTGCGGGCTGCCATGCGCCCGAGGATGTCGAGGTCGCGCAGCACCAGCGCGTTCTTCGTGACGATCGTGACCGGGTGGTGGCACGCCTCGAGAACTTCGAGGAGACTCCGCGTGATGCGGAAGTCGCGCTCGACGGGCTGGTAGGCATCGGTGTTCGCACCGAGCGCGATCGCCTCGCAGCGATGACCCGGCTTGCGCAGGGCTTCCCGGAGGAGTTCCGCAGCGTTCATCTTGGCGAAGAGGCGCGTCTCGAAGTCGAGCCCGGGCGAGAGGTCGAGATACGCGTGACTGGGCCTGGCGTAGCAGTAGACGCAGCCGTGCTCGCACCCGCGGTACGGATTGATCGAGAAGGTGAAGGGGATGTCCGGGGAGTCGTTGCGGGAGAGGATGCTCTTCGCGGTCTCCCTCGTGACGTGGGTTCGAAGCGGCGCGGGCCGGCCGTCGTCATCGACAGGCTCCCAGCCGTCGTCCACCACTTCGCGCCGGACGGAGGCGAAGCGGTTCTCGGGGTTGCTGGCGGCGCCCCGGCCCTTTCGCGGGCCGGTGACACCATCCGCTGGGGTGCGCTGTTGCATACTGTATTTATATACACCATTTGCGCACCTGACAAGACCGGCGGCACCCGCAAAGAAAAGGCCCCGCCGGAGCGGGGCCTCGATCGGGCGGCAGTGCTGTCGTTCAGCCGATCTTCATCATCCGCAGCGCGGCGCGGAAGAGGTCGGAGCCGGGATTCGCGAACGCTTCGAGGATGCTGAAGTGGTTGTCGCGCGGGGACGGCACATCCTCGGCGATCACCGAGGCCCAGCGCTGCTTGATCAGGTTGTGCTGCTCGTGGAAACCCTCGGTCTCTCGGCCGCCCACGGTGATCGTCAGCGGGGCATCCGTGGCCGGTGGCATGAACGCCGGGCTCAACCGCACGGCGGATTCGTCGTCGAGCTTCACGTCGGTGTTGATCGACGGCACATGGACGATGGGCGTGAGGTCGTACACGCCGCTGATGGACATCGCCCCTTCGACCAGCTTCTCGGGGAGATCCGCGCCGTATCGCGGCCATTGGGCGGCCAGCATCATCGCGGCGAGATGCCCGCCGGCGGAGTGGCCGGCGAGGTACAGGCTGTTGCCGAAGGCGCCGTAGCGACTGCCGGTGCGATGGAGCCAGGCGGTGGCGCGCAGCATCTGCTTGACGATGTCCTCGACGGTCACCGAGGGGCACAGGGCGTAGTTGGGCATCGCAACGGTCACGCCCATCTTCACGAACTCGGTCGCGAGGAAGGAGTGGTCGCGCTTGTCGAGAGACCGCCAATACCCCCCATGGATGAACATCAGCAGCGCCCGGGACCGACCCTCGGCCCGGAAGAGATCGATCTTCTCCATCGGGTGGTCGCCGTAGGCGATGTCGAGATCGCTGTCGAGCTCGTCGCGGGCGGTCTTGGAAAGGCGGGTCCAACGATCGAAGTGCTGTGCGTGCTCAGGCACCGCCGCGCGAGCGTTGTACCGCCGTTCGAATGCCGCGGTGAAGTCGTCCATGAAGCGGAATCCCCCTGGAAAGCGGTTCTGCGGATGCGCGGAGCTCCTCCGCTCCCACCGCCGAAGACCCTCTCAAAACCGGTATTGAACCCAATTGGGGCACATCCTGTCCACTGCGCGATTGAAAATCGGCGACAAATCCGGGACTTGCCCGGCAGCCGCATGCCGCGCACCGCCTCCGTGCGCTTGCCCACGGCCCGGTGTCGCCCCAGAATCCCCCGTTCTTCCACCGGAAAGGCTCCTACGCGATGACCTCAACGCCCACCAGCTTCATCGTCGATGCCGCGTGGCTTGCGGCGCACCGCAACGATTCGGAGGTCGTCGTCCTGGACGCCACGACCCATCTACTCCCCCGCCCGGTGGACCCGGTGCCCCCCGTACCCTACGACGTGCTGTCGGGGCGGGCGGATTTCGAGAAGGGACACATCCCGGGTGCGCGCTTTGCCGACATCGATGCCGACCTATCCGATCCCGAGCATCCGCTGCATTTCATGCTCCCCTCGGCCGAGCGCTTTGCCGACGGCATGGCGCGCCTGGGCGTGGGTGACGACACCACGGTGGTCTGCTACTCGACCGCCTTCCACTGGTGGGCCACCCGCCTCTGGTGGATGCTCCGGGTGTTCGGGCACGAACGCGCCGTCGTCCTCGATGGCGGGTTCCAGCACTGGGTCGCCGAGGGCCGCCCCGTCGAGACCGGGCCCGTCGCCGCCCCGGAACGCAAGGTGTTCACCGCACGCTTCCACCCCGAGATGGTCGCCGCGAAGGGCGACGTGCTGGCCGGCATCGGCGCCGGCGACGTCTGCACCCTCAACGCCCTGCGCCCCGAACAGCACGCGGGGGGCGGTACCACGAATTACGGCCGACCCGGGCACATCGCCGGCAGCATCAATGTGGCGGCCGCGGCCATGGTGGGCGCGGACAACCGGTTCCGACCGATCGAAGAGATCCGCACGATGCTTGCGGAACCGCTCGCGAAGCCGAAGGTGATCACCTACTGCGGGGGCGGCATCGCGGCCTCGAGCGTGACGATGCTTCTGACCATGCTCGGTCATCGCGACGTCCGCCTGTACGACGCCTCGCTCTCCGAGTGGGCACCCGATCCCGCCCTGCCCATGGCCATCCCGGGCGCCGCCGCATGAGCGCCGTCGCAGTGCGCCTGCTGGCGCTGGTCCTCGTGCTCGCCGCCGCCTTCGCCCACGGGGCGGTAGAGATCGGGCAGCCCGCCCCACCGCTCAAGGGGCTGCTGGTCTCCGGCGACGACTTCGATCTGGCCGAGCATCGCGGGAAGGTGGTCCTCGTGAACTTCTATTCGAGCTACTGCCGGCACTGCGCGCTGGAGATCGGCTCCCTCGAATCCGCCGTCGAGACCTATGGACCCAAGGGGCTGGTCGTCATCATGCTCGGCGTCGACCAGTTGAAGGACAAGGGCCGGGTCGCGCGCATGCTCGGCATCTACAACCTCCAGGGCGGCATGGTCGACGAACTGACCGAATGCGGCTTCGAGCGCCGCTATCCCACCCCGACCGCCTTCCTGATCGACCGCGAAGGCATCGTCCGCGAGAAGTACTGGGGCGCGAAGACGATGCCGCGGATGCGCGAAATCCTGGCGCCGTACTTCACGCCATGAGCGAAGCCCTCCTCGATGTGGCCGAGTCGACGCTGCTGGTGGTGGACGTCCAGTCGCGACTGCACCCCGCGATCCACGATGCCGACCGCGTTCTCGAACAGTGCCTCTGGCTCGTGCGCCTGGCGAAGCGACTCGACGTGCCGGTACTCGCCTCGGAGCAGTATCCCGACGGCCTCGGCCGCACGGTGCCGGCACTCGCGGCCGAACTGCCGCCCGAAGGCCTGCGCAGCAAGATCCACTTCTCGTGCTTCGCCGACGGCTGCTTCGCCGGACTGCCCGCCTGGTCGCGCCGCCAGATGGTCGTGTGCGGCACCGAAGCCCACGTGTGCGTAATGCAGACGGCACTCGACCTGCGACACGCCGGCCATCAGGTGTTCGTCGTCGCCGAGGCCGTCGGATCGCGGGATCCGGAGAGCCGGCGCCTCGCACTCGAACGCATGCGGTCCCACGGAATCGAGATCGTCAATCGCGAGATGGTGGGGTTCGAGTGGTTGCGGCGTGCCGGCGACGCACGCTTCCGCGAAGTCCTGCGGGACTTCCTGCGCTGACGCCGGTCGCGACGGCCGCGTCAGAACCAGATCTCCATCCGCAGCCCGTGTGCATCCGCCGGCGGAGCCCCCGCCGGCACCCGGAAGGCGTCACCGCCCGCCACACGCCTTGCGACGTCCGCCAGCACCAGGGCATCGGCAAGGTCGTCCAACCCCACCCGGGCGGCGCCGAGGCGGGAACGGACTGCACGCAGGTCGGGCATCGACGCCCCCAGGACCCTCGTCAGCAGTGCGACCCGCTCCGCGAATCCTTCTGCGGACGCCTTCCTCGCCAACGCCGCCCCCGGGCCGGCCAGTGTCCGGAAAGCCAGTTCCGGATGGGCCTCCAACACCAAGCGCTGCAGCGAAGGCGTCATCACCGCATCGACCTCGCGGATGCGCGGCACGATGTTCCAGGTCTGGATCGACAGGCCAGCGCCCTGCAGCCGCTGCGCCTCGCGGTAGTCGGTGGCGGCAAGCGCCGGACGGGCGGGTGGACTGAACACGCTGCTGCCCTGGCGTCCGAGGAGTGCCCGGGCCGCGCGGTCGCAGTCGCGGCCGCCGGGTCGGGGACTGGACAGCAGCCCGATGGGCATGTCGACGGCGATGCATTGCGCATCTCCCGCCAGGGTCAGCGCTTCCGCGAAGTCCGGGACCACGGTGAGTCGCACGGTGCGAGGGGCCGCATCGTTCACCCCCTCCACGGCCACGACCGCGACGGCCCAGCCCCCCCGACAGCCGTCGATACCGGCGCAGCCGTCCCGGTCTGCCGTCACGCTGCCCCCCAGGGATCGGGTCCTATAATCGGGCGAAGACAGAGGCGTCCCCCAGGTACGGGTCCCGGCACCACGATTCGCAGCTGCATGACGTCACCCCTCACGAACTCACTCCGGAAACACCGCCGTGACAACGCTCCACCCCAGCCCGGCGCGGCGGGCGCGTGCCGGCCAGGCCCTTCTGCTCGTGGCAGGGCTGGCTTTCTGCAGCACCCTCGCTGCCGCACCGAGCTTCGTATGCAGGAAGGCGAAGTCCTGGACCGAGAAGACGGTATGCGCATCCCCGCGCCTCGCGGACCTCGATCTCCAACTCGCCGTGGCACGGGCAAAGCTGCTGAAGTCCGCCAACCCGCAGGGTCAGAAGGTCCTCGATGCCGAGCAGCAGAACTGGTGGAACGCCCTGTCCGACTGTCGCAGCGCCTCCGATCCGGTGGCTTGTCTGACCGGCCGATATCACCATCGGATCGCCGCACTCGAATCGCGGCCCGAGTACCCGAGGTCGGGCGGACGGGCGCGCGTGGACGAGAGCATCCTCCCCATCACCGCGGCGGGGCGCGGCTGGACCCGGGACCTCTCGCGCTACCAGCGGGCCCTGCGCGCCTGCCGGGAAGAGACGCCGAACCCGGTCGCGCGCCTGATGGTGGCATGGCCCTCGGGCGATGGCGAGTCGGTGGGTCTGCACCTCGTCGACTGGCAGATGAAGGAGTACGTGTGCATCGCGCACATCGAAGGGCACAAGGTGTTCCGGTTCGAGCCACGCGCCCCCGGCGAAGTGCTCCCGCCCCCGGGGCCCGTCTATCACATCGGCGGTGACGCCCCGCCCACGGGCTGCCCAGGCGCCACGCAGGTGCTCGACGTCAACGGGAAGTCGGTCGGTTGGATCAGCGACGCCAACTGCTGAACGCCATCGCCGGACGGCGTCGCATGCGATGAACGTCGTCGAGCGCGTCGCCGCCTTCAATGCCGGCCGTGATCCGCGTCGCCTGGCGATGAAGTACGCGAGGATGCGGACGAGTCCCTTCGCGTTCCTGCGCGGCAGCTGTCATCTCTTCCAGGCTTCGCTCGCCCGGTCGGAACTCCCGGAGAGCCCGCCCGCATGGGCCTGCGGCGATCTCCACTTCGAGAACTTCGGCAGCTACAAGGCCGACAACCGGCTGGTCCACTTCGACATCAACGATTTCGACGAAGCCGCCCTCGCCCCCGCCTCGTGGGATCTCGTGCGCTTTCTCGCGAGCCTGCACACCGCGGCGCGCGACCTCGGGCTCCCGGAGCACGAGTCGGACGCGCTGTGCGGCGACTTCATCGACCGGTACGCCGACGCCCTCGCCGCCGGCAAGGCTCGCTGGGTCGAGCGCGAAACCGCCACCGGCGCCGTGGCAGACCTGCTCGGGCAACTGCACGAACGCCGCCGGGCGGAGTTCCTTCGCAAGCGCACCGTGGGCCAGGGCTCGAAACTCGCGTTGCGGGTCGATTCGGGCAAGGCGCTGCCCACGACGCCCGCCCAGGCGAGCCGGGTCCGTGCGTTCATGGGGGCGTTCGCTGCGACGCAGTCCGAGCCCGATTTCTTCGAGGTCATCGACGTGGCGGATCGCATCGCCGGCACCGGCAGCCTCGGCACGGAGCGGTACGCGATCCTCGTGCGGGGCCGCGGTGCACCCGACGGCCACTATCTGCTCGATCTGAAACGCGCGGGGGCGTCGGCGCTCGCGTCGCGCGTACCCCTCGCACAACCCCCATGGCGCGACGAAGCCGTGCGGATCGCCACGCTGCAGCAGCGCATGCAGGCGGCATCGATGGCGTTCCTGCACCCGGTCACGCTGGGCCGCGACGCCTTCGTGCTGCGGGAACTCCAGCCTGGGGAGGATCGCGTCGAACTCGACCGGACGCGCGACTCGCTCGATCGATTCCGCGACGTCATCCGCACCATGGCCGATGTCGTCGCGTGGGCACAGTTGCGGAGCGCGGGTCGACAGGGCTCCGCGGACGCCGATGCGCTCGTGGCGTTCGGAGCGTCCCGGGCGTGGCGGCAGCCGTTGCTGTCCATCGCCCGGCGACTCGCGCTGGAGGTCGTCGCGGATTGGGAGGCGTTCGTCGCTGCGGGCGAGATGCCATTGCAATAGCACTTCAGGGGACCATGGTCCGATCGGCGCATCGGCGCCCCACTCACATTCCGGTTACCTTCCGGCTCCTGTATGGTGCGCCGCAGGGCTGCGATGCCCGCCATCACGGGATTGCACGCAGTTTCGACGCGATCGGATGCGTTTCCGTACCGACGCCGATCGGCGCGGCCAGTCCGTCCGTCACCTCGACAGGCCGCCCGCAGTTGCCACAACCCAGACCGAAAGCGACGACGCCGATGACCGCCATCAAGAAGATTCGCAAGTACCTCGCCGCCAACCCGACCGGAGCGTCCTCCCGGATCCTCGTTCGTTTCGTCCTGGCGCTCGAAACCGAAGAGAGCTTCCTCCTCGCCGATCTCTACCGCCTCGACTACGACGTCTTCAAGCTGGCGCTCGAACTGCTCGACGAATGGCGCCTCGACCGGTACTACACCGCCAAGGGTCAGCTGCTGGACATGGCGCTGCATCTTTCGGAAGCGGAGCCCGCGGCGTCGAAGTGATCACCGGCATAAGGCGCTGAGGGCGCCCGCCGAATCCACCTGTCGACAAGAGAGAGCATTGCGCCTCCACTTCCCTTGCGTTCTCGGGGCGCTCGCTCTGGGAACACTGCACGCCTCGTTCTCGTTTGCCGCACGCCCCTTCGTCGTCGACGATGCACGCGTCACGGACCCAGGCGCGTGTCAGGTCGAGACCTGGCTGAAGCGCAATCCGGGCAGCCGCGAGTTCTGGGCCCTTCCCGCCTGCAACGTGGGTGGCGTCGAAATCACTGCCGGTGGCGGTATGCAGTCCGCGGCGGGACAGGCAGGCCAGCGTGACTACCAGTTGCAGGGCAAGATGCTGTTCCGGGAACTGACCACCAACGATTGGGGTTGGGGTCTCGCAGCCGGGGTGATCGCTCATGCCGACATCGCGTTGGGAGAGAACCTCCTGGCCAACCGCTACTTCTACGCACCGATCTCCAGGTCGTTCGCAGACGATCGCTTCGTCCTCCTCACGAATCTCGGGATGGTGGACAACCGGAGCGAGGCACGTCGCGGCCTGTCGTGGGGCGTCGGCGGCGAGTACTACCTGACCCAACGAACGGTGCTGCTGGGCGAGTTGTACGGCGCCACGGGCTTCGACCGCTTCTCGCAGGTGGGCGTGCGGTACTGGATCATCCCCGACCGCCTGCAGGTGGACAGCACCTACGGATTCCAGTGGAACGGCACGAACCGGACGGAATGGCTCACCGTGGGCTTCCGGATCATCTCCGGCAGGTTCTTCTAGGCGGCGCTCAACGCGTCCACCAGGCGCGCCCACTCGACGTCGATCGCATCACCGGCAACCGACTGCCCTGCGCATCGGTACCAGTAGGCCGCGTTCGAGAGGTCGCCCTCCACCCGATGCAGATGCGCATGCACCCAGGCCGCATCGCGCGACGGATCGTCCTGGACGAGTCCGTGCGCGATTTCCCAGGCGCCGTGCGCCACCTGCCAGAGCGCTGCCAACGGAGCGGAAGCACCCTCGGGAGCGGGCCCGTCGCGGAAGGCGACGATCCGAGAATCCACGCTGAGCTACGCCGCGCTGCGCACTGCGTCGACGTCGACGATGCGCGTCCAGCCGTAGGGATCCTCGGCCCGACCGTACTGGATGTCCGTGAGCGCACGGTACACGCGCGTCGCCACCGGTCCGGCGACGTTGCCGCCGACGATGACGTCCCGACCACGCCGACCGAAGCGTCCGATGGGCGCGATCACCGCGGCGGTCCCCATGCAGAACGCCTCGGTGATGCGGCCCGACGCGATGTCGGCGAGGACCTCGTCCACATCCAGGCGGGCCTCCCGCATCGGGAATCCGAGATCCGGCGCGAGGCGCAGCACGGAGTCGCGCGTGATGCCGGGAAGGATGCTGCCCGACAGAGCGGGCGTGACGATCTCACCGCCGTCGTACACGAATGCAACGTTCATCGCGCCAGCCTCCTCGACGAACCGGCGCTCCACCGCATCGAGCCAGAGCACCTGCTGGTAGCCCGCCGCACGTGCCGCCTCGGTGGCGTAGAGGCTGGCGGCATAGTTGCCCACCGTCTTCTCGGCACCGGTGCCGCCCGGGGCGGCACGCACGTGATCTTCCTCGACGCGCACGGCGACGGGCTGGAATCCGCCGGGGAAGAAGGGTCCGGCCGGGCTCAGCACGATGTAGTGGAGATAGCTCCGGCTCGCGCGCACCTCGATCGTCGCCTCGGTCGCGATCATGACCGGCCGGATGTAGAGCGACGAACCCTCACCGCGGGGGGCCCACTCCCGCTCGAGCGCCACGAGCGTCTCGATGGCATCGACGAATTCGACCGGATCCACGGCAGGCATCGCAAGCCGCTCCGCAGAACGATTGAAGCGCGCTGCATTCGCGTCGGGACGGAACATGCCGAGCCGCCCGTCGGGACGCACATACGCCTTCGTCCCCTCGAAGATCGCCTGTCCGGTGTGGAGGATCTGCGCGCCCGGCGACAGCACGATCGGATCGTACGGGCCTATCGTGGCATCGAACCAGCCCCGGTCCACCTCGAACCGGCGGTTGTACATGCGACGGGTGAAGAGGCGCCCGAAGCCGAGCGGCTCGGGGAGGACGACCGGGCTCGTGTCGGCGATCGGGAGAATGCGGATGGGCATGGCGGTGTTCCGGGACGGCCGCAGGGGCACGGGGTGCGGGGATTCTAGTCCGCAACGCTGTCGGCGCGGTCGTCGCCGCCCCGTTGCACTCGAGCCGTGGCCGCGTCCGTGGGTCGGGCTCCGCCCGACGCCTGAGTTACTGGACTCGCTGCTCGACCCAAGCCAGCGCCGCGTCGAGCGGTGCTCGACCCACGAACATCATCGCCACGGGATCCCGCCGCGCTGACAACTACCCCCATGGGTCGGGCTCCGCCCGACGCCCGCGTTACTGGACTCGCTGCTCGACCCACGAACATCATCGCCACGGGATCCCGCCGCGCTGACAACTACCCCCGTGGGTCGGGCTCCGCCCGACGCCCGCGTTCCTGACTTCGCCGCTGTACCCAAGCCAGCGCAGTGTCGAGCGGTGCTCGACCCACGAACATCTTCGCCAAGGGATCCCGCCGCGCTGACAACTACCCCCGTGGGTCGGGCTCCGCCCGACGCCTGAGTTACTGGACTCGCTGCTCGACCCAAGCCAGCGCCGTGTCGAGCGGTGCTCGACCCACGAACATCTTCGCCAAGGGATCCCGCCGCGCTGACAACTGCCCCCGTGGGTCGGGCTCCGCCCGACGCCCGCGTTCCTGGACTCGCCGATGTACCCAAACCCTCGCCGCGTCGAGCCATGGCCCGAGCCACGAACTTCGCACGCGATCGGGACCCGTCATCCCGCTAGCGCGACGCCGCGAAGCAGCGCTGGCAATCCCCGAGGGTGATGTCGAAGCCATCCTGCACGGCACCGCCGTATGAGGCCACCAGCGCCGCCCGGAAGGCCTCGGTCGGCGCTTCGATGAAGGTCAGGGGGCGCATGGTGAAGGTGTAATCGACGAGCTCATCGACGCCGATCCGGCCGACGTCGGCATGGACGATGTCGTAGCCCCAACGCCAACCCACCAGGGCCGAGACTTCATAGCGGTCGTCGGCCACCCGGTTCGCTTCGGGCCCCTGGCGCTCGTCGATCACGCACACCAGCCACGTCTCGAAATGCATCGTGATCGCGCCGTACTTTCTCGCGTCGGCGAGAAAGGCTCTCGGGAAATCCTCGTAGAGCGGGAACTCGCCCGCGTCGTCGTACCAGGGCGTCGCGTCGAACACGCGGTCCACGCGCACGAACTTGTTCCTGCGATCGAGCACCGAGAGGCGTTGGCCGAACGGGGGCGGGTCGATGTGCGCCGGCGGGAGCGGCACGGCCGGATCGCGGATCCATCGCACGTCGTCCTGCCGATACTGCGTGAAGGCCTGGAGGAACCGGAAGTTCGTCGTCCGGTCGGCGCCGGGTCGGAAGCGCCCGCGGATGGTGACGCCTTTCCGCTCGAATGCCGGCAGGGCGTCACCGTCCTCGAAGCGCTCGTAGACGCGGATCACCATCTGGCCGCAATCGACGTCGCCGCAGCGGACGACCCTGCCGACCGTGTCGGCGAGAGCGGAGCAGGACGCACCGCCTGCGCACAAGGCGAGACAGGCAGCGATGGCACGGACACGGTGCGGGACGATCGTCATCGAGGGGCTCCACGCGCGCGGTGGGGCCGCAACGGTGACCCGATTATTCACCAACCCGCCGGGAGATCCGCCGGGCCAGTGCGCCCAGGGATACTCTGATCCGCTCGCACGGTCGCGAACGAAGCAGAGTCTCCCTAGGGCGACCCCGCGTCCCGTCGCGCCAGCGTGATGGCCTTCTCCGGGCAGGCCGTCACGCACCGGCCGCAGGCCTCGCAGGCGTCGGGCGCCGCGATGAGCGCCTGCTTCCAGCCGTGGGCGAAGCCCTTCAACCGACCGCGCAACGACAGCCCGCCACGCGCCTCCTGCGGGAGCACACCGATCACGAACACGCGCGTCGGACACACCGCCACGCAGGCGGCCTTGCCCTCGCAGCGATTGCGATCGATCATCGGAACGACGGCGCCTGCAGGTTGACCGCACGTCGCTCCCTCGACCGAATGGTTCGAAGACTTCATGTCCCTGCCACCCAGCGCTGGAGCCGGAGCGTGACCACGAACGCGACGATCGCGAGGACCGCAGCCTCCGGTGCGCCATGGCCGGCCAGCAGCACTGCGTCGAGCAACGATATCCCGGCGATCAACGCGACCACCGCCTTCGGCACGTCGCCAGGCCCCCGGCGGAAGAGGCGTCGCACGGCGAGAGCGCCCCAACCCACCAACATCGCGAGCGGCACGAGCGTGAGCGGGGCGGCGACCGCCAGGACGGCGCCGTAGCCCGCCGGCGCGAGCAGGAACGCGAGCGGCCACGCGTGATCCAGCCGGTCGAGGTGCTCCTTCTTCGCGGCGTAGGTGAGGCCGATCAGATACGCGAGCGAAACACCGGCACCCACGTAGACCGCCGCGCCGGGCATCGCGACCACCGAGAGCGCGGCGGTCACGTACACCAGCATGCGGCACAGGCCCATGACCACGGGCGAGAGCGGATTCGACTTGTGCCACGCGTCGTACAGCACGATCGCGCCTGCTAGGCAGAGCCCGCCCAGCGGAGCGCCCCAGGCCGAGGCGCCGCGCGACATCTGCGCGGCCCCCACGAGCAGCACGAGCCCTCCCGCCATCATCCCGTAGCCCCAACCGAACACCTGGGCGACCGTCACCTGCCCGGCAGGGATCGGCCGATCCGGACGAAAGCGGGTGTCGAAATCACGATCGTAGGCATCGTTCAGGAACATGCCGCCCGTGTAGAAGAGCGACATCGCGACCATGGCGACTGGCAACCGCGGATCGGTCCAGCCGGCGCCCGCGAGCACGGCGCCGGCCATGACGTTGGTCCACACCGTCGGCAGGTTCGATACCCGGGCGAGCTTGAGCGCAACGGCGATCCTCATCCGACGATGCTCATGCTGCGAGCCGCTCCCGGACCCACGCCAGCTCGCGCGCGATGTCGCCGTCGATGCTCCCCGAACGCAGCGCTGCCGGCAGCACGTTCCACGTGTAGGTCTCGACCTCGAGATGCGGCGACACCGGCGTCTCGCGGTGGATGGCGAGGACCGCCTCGATGAAGTCCCGCGTCGATCGGAACACGCCGAGATCGTCGAGGAAGATGGGGACGTGGAAGTGCACGCGCCACTCGTCGGGCGCTGCGCGGCCCGGTAGGCTGGCGAATGCCTCCGGAAGATCGGTGAATCGCGCGAGACCCGAGGCCGTCCGCTCGACCACCTGATGCAGGTAGACGGGATCCTCGTACCGCATCAACGCGTCAAGCGCGGCCGGACCCATGGCGGCGATGCGCAGCCCGGCGCTGATCTGAAGCTTCGCGATCGGGATGCCCGCCTCGGCGAGCCGGCGCAGGCAGTCCCGCGGATCCTCGAACTCCACGGCGGCGTGGCACAGGTCGAGACACAGACCGAGATGACGCCGCAGCGCCCGCTCCGCGTCGGCGGCGTCCAACCCGGCAAGCGCGCCCAGTTGTCGCACCGAGGCGGGACCGAAGAGGTGCTCGCCGAAGAACCGCACGGACTCGTCGACGGTTTCGAGGAAGCAGCAGGGCTCGGGCTCCAGCGCGAGGACGATCTGCCGGCGGGTCTCCCGTTCGATCGTCACCAGTGTCGCTGCGTGACGCACGATCTGCCGGCGCATCCGCTCGATGTCGTCCGGGCCACGGACGTCGGCCTTGTAGGCCCCCGGCACCGTCGACACGCTGCCCGTCACGGACCCGTCCGGCGGCAGAAGCCGTGCAAGCTGCCGGGCGAGGCGGTCGGTGTACTGCAGACGGGCATCGTCGCGCCAGTCGGGCCGATACGCATCGGCCTTCACGCGCGTGCCGTGGAAGGCACCGTACGGAAAGCCGTTCAGTGTGAAGACGTAGAGGCCGTGGGCGTCCAGCAGCCCGCGGAACGCGTCGAGCAGCCCCGCTTCGTCGAGATCCCGGGAGGCGCGATCCGAGAGCCTGAGCCCGACGCCGAAGCGAGCGCCTGCAGCCACCTTTCCCGCCACTATCGGATAGTGCGTGACCACGGCGTGGAGGACTTCGTCCCAGGTCTCGCCGGGATGGATGTTGCTGCAGTACGTGAGATGCGAGCCGTCCGCGAGCCTCACCGCCCCATCTCCCGGCGGCGGAGCCAGGCCATGGCGTGCAGGATCTCGTCCGTGTCCATGTGGTGCACCTCCTCGCCCTGGCCCAGCCCACGCAGCAGCGTGATGGTGAGTTCTCCGCCGAGGTGCTCGCGGAACTCCTCGAGGCCGCGCAGCAGTGCCCAATCGCCGGAGGGTGTCCGCGATTCCATCGCCGGATGCCAGAGAAAGAAGCCGAGCGTCTTCAGCAGGCGGTAAACGCGGTCATCGCCGCCCTCGGGCAGCATGCCCACCTGCACCGAGTAGCGCGTGTCGAGGGCGAGCCCGATGGCCACGGCCTCGCCGTGCCGCAGCTCGTGATGCGTGAGCGCCTCCAGCTTGTGCGCCGACCAGTGACCGTAGTCGAGCGGACGCGCGCTGCCGGTCTCGAAAGGATCACCGCCGTGCGCGATCTGACGCATGTGCAGCTCGGCGCAGCGACGGATCATCGTCGACATCGCTGCGGGATCGGAGTCGCGCAAGGCCTCGGCGTTGTCCTCGAGCCAAGTGAAGAACACGCCGTCGCGGATGAGCGAGACCTTCACGGCCTCGGCCACACCGGCGATGCGATCGCGCGGATGCAGCGTGCGCAGGAAGGCCGCGTCGTTCAGCACCGCGAACGGCGGTGCGAAGGCACCGACGAAGTTCTTGATGCCGAACGCGTTCACGCCGCTCTTCACGCCGACGCCCGAGTCGTTCTGGCCGAGGACGGTGGTGGGAATGCGCACGTGACGGATGCCGCGGTGGGTGGTCGCCGCCACGAATCCCAGGGCATCCAGGAAGGCGCCACCACCGATCGCGACCACGTACGAATGGCGGTCGACGCCCAGCTCGCAGAGATGGTGCTGGAGCCGCGTGATGAGCGCCGGATCGTTCTTCACGGGCTCGCCGCCGACCAGCACTTCGGGCGGCGCGATGGGCTGCAGCGTCTCCCCGTGGTGCTCCGCGTAGGCGGCGATGTCGTGCACGAGACCGGGCCAGCTCGACGCGACGTGCGACTCCACGAAGACCACGAAGCGATGCCGCTTCCCCGGTTCGCGGCGGGCCAGCGCCTCGACGAACACCGGGTTCCGGCGGTCGAACAGGTGCTCGGTGAAATAGACGGGATAGTCGTACGCGACGCTGAACGACTGGCGATACACGGTCGGTTCGGACCGCGGGCCTTCGTGGAGGACACGCACGGTCATGGCGGCGCGTTCCTGGCGTGGCGAGGCCCCATCACTTGAACGCCAGTTCGCCGAGCGGAAGCCCCGCGGCCGGAGCCACGCCCACCTGCGGGACCTGGCCGCGCAGCACGGAGTTGCCCTCGAACAGCGTGCGCTGGTCCACGGGGATCGGGGCCTCCCAGTCGGCCGCCTGCATCTGCCCGCTCTGGGCGTACGCGGCGAGCGCATTCCCGTAGCAAACCGCCGCCACGTGATCGACCGGGATCCCGCGCTCCAGCATGAGTTGCGCGGTGCGCGGCACGGCGAGGGGATCGGATACGCCCCAGTCCGCACTGGAGTCGACGAAGATGCGCTCGGGGCCGTAGCGACGGACGATCTCGACCATGCGCTCGTTGCCCATCTTCGTGTTCGGGTACAGCGTGAAGCCGGCCCAGAAACCGCGGTCGAGGACGTCCTGCACCGTCTCTTCGTTGTTGTGGTCGATGACGACACGACCGGGTGCCATGCCCATCTCCAACGCGACCTCCATGCTGCGGATCGTGCCGGCCTTCTTGTCGCGATGGGGCGTGTGCACCATGACCAGCATGCCAAGCTGCACCGCGAGCGCGAGCTGCGCGCGATAGTAGCGATCCTCCGCCGGCGTCTGGTCGTCGTAGCCGATCTCGCCGACCGCGACCACGCCTTCCTTGACGAGGTAGCGCGGCAGGATCTCCATCACCTGCTCCGCGAGCGCCTCGTTGTTGGCCTCCTTGCTGTTGAGGCCGATCGTGCAGTAGTGCCGGATGCCGAACTGGGCGGCGCGGAAACGCTCCCACCCGACGAGCGACGACAGGTAGTCGATGTAGGAGCCCACGTTCGTGCGCGGCTGCCCCAGCCAGAAGGCCGGTTCGATCACGGCGACGATGCCGGCGGCGGCCATGCGCTCGTAGTCATCCGTGGTGCGGGCGAGCATGTGGATGTGCGGATCGATGAACTTCATGGGAGCCTCCAGCCTTGGTGGGGATTCGGGGTTGGCGATAGCGGCATCGGGCTTCACGCCAGGGTCCGCGGGGCGCGACGATCGACCGCGCTCGCCGCGGCCGCGGCCGCGAGCGATGCGTGGCGCTGCAGCACGTTCGCCGCCGCCGGATCGCGGGAACGCCAGAGCGCGAGGGCGGCGGCGAGGCGCTCCGCCTCCCCGCCGGTGCAGATGACGTGGTGGAGATCGTCGATCATGGTTCCCGTCGCGAACGGGCCGACGCATCGCCAGAGCTCGGGACTCACCGGACGCCCCGCGGACCAGCGCTCGTGCGCGTAGTCGCAGAGCATCTGCGCCAGTGCGGGGTTGGCGCGTCCATCGAGCCCGACCACGGGGTCGAGCGCGCTGCCGACGAAAAGCGCCTTCAGGACCATCTGGTTCCACGCGCCGTCGGGCAGCTGCTCCGCCGGATACGGATTGGCGTGGGCGACGGCCTCGAAGACCGCCTTCATGTTGGTGCGTACGCCCTCGGCGGCCCGCAGCCGATGCCGCTCGGGCCAGGGGTACAGCGGCAGCCCGCGATACAGGGCCACCAGCTCGGCCACGTCGGCCGTGGCGCACAGGAGATCGAGGCGTCGCACGAAGGCATCCGCATCGCCGCGGGTGGCGAGCAGCAGCGCGATGCGCGCCGCCTGGTCGACGCTCCACAGTTCGGGATCCCAGCCCGGGCGCGCCGCATGCGCCGCACGGAGTTCGCCGGCGGTCAGCGCGAGGTCAGCCTTGCCGAGCTTGCGCGGGACCAGACCGAAGGCGAGGTTCAGATCGCCGTCGCTCGTCGATCGGATGACACCGTCCAGCGCGCCGTCGAACCAGGCCGTCGCCTCCGCCGGCAGGCGTGCGTGCAGCCATCGGCGGATGAGTGAGAAGGGCGTCATGCCACCAACCTCCTGTGGTGCGGCTCGGCGGCGCCGAACACGTGATCGAGCAGCAGCGACTTCACTGCCGTCGCGGGGACGGGGCCGTCGCCGAGCAGTTCGGGCGCGGTCGTGATGAAGAGCGGGCCATCCTCGGGACGATCGGTGGGGCGTCCGTGGGAACCCTTCACGATCGTCGCGTCGAGCGAGATCACGTCCATGAGGTATCGGAAGCCCAGGATCTTCTTCGCGAGGCGACGTGCAATCGCCACCTTGGGGAACGCGATGGCCGGGTCCACGAACAGTTCCACCGGGTCGTAGCCGGGCTTGCGGTGGATGTCGACGGTGCGGGCGTAGTCGGGTGCGCGGGCGTCGTCGAGGAAGTGGTAGTACGTGAACCAGCTTCGTGCATCCGCGACCGCGACGAGTTCGCCAGAGCGGACGTGGTCGAGTCCATGCGCCCGCATCGCGGCGGCGTCCAGGACGGTCTCGACGCCGGGCAGCGCACGCAGCAGTGCGGCGACGTCCGCCACCATCTCGGGCCGGCGCACGTAGATGTGCGCGAGCTGGTGATCGGCCACCGCGAAGGCGTCCGATGCACCGGCATCGAACTGGTCGCGTCCCAACTCGTCGCGCACTTTGAGGAGGCCCGCCTCGCGCAACGCCCGATTGATGTGAACGGGCCGGGACACCTCGGTGATGCCGTACTCCGAGAGCACGACGACATGCGCACCGACGCGGTCGGCGGCCTCGATGAGTTCGCCGCACAGGGCGTCGACCTCGGCGACGTCCCTGGCGATGGCGGGATGATCCGGTCCGAGGCGCTGCAGGTTGTAGTCGAGATGCGGCAGGTAGACGAGGGTCAGCGTCGGCTTGCGCGTCGCGAGCATCTGGAGCGCGCAGTCCGCGATCCAGCGGCTCGACACGATGTCGGCGGCGGGCCCCCAGAAGCGGAAGAGCGGGAACTGGCCGAGCTTCCCCTGCAATTCCTCGCGGAGATCCGCGGGCTGCGTATAGATGTCTGGGAGCTTGCGACCGTCGGCGGGATACATCGGCCGCGGCGTCACGGTGTGATCGGCCGAGGCGTACATGTTGTACCACCAGAAGAGCTTCGCGCAGGTGAAGTCGGGATCGCGCCGCTTCGCCGCATCCCAGACCTTTTCGCCGCGCACGAGATGGTTGGACTGGCGCCACAGCCAGACCTCGGCGGTATCGCGGAAGTACCACCCGTTCGCGACGATGCCGTGGTCGCGCGGGAGCGTGCCCGTGACGAGCGTCGACTGGACTGTGGTCGTGACGGCGGGCAGCACGGTGGTGAGCGGGCGCTGGGCACCGCGCGCGGCGAGCCGGGTCAGGTTCGGAGCATGGCGCATGAGTGCCGGCGTCATGCCCACCACGTCGAGGACGACGGTGCGCTTCATGGTCGCCGACACCGGCAGTGCGCAGGCTGCCGGTCGATGCAGTGGCGGCCCACTAGTTCGAGAACTCCCGGCTCATCACGTAGACCACGACGGCCTGGCGCTCCTGCTCGGAGAACTGCTCCCGGAAACTCGGCATGCCGCGATAGCCGTTGGTCACCCGGTCGTAGACGAACTCCGGGGTGTAGCGGGACGGGTTGAGCTTCGGCGCCTTGCCCGGGTAGGCGCTCTTGCCGTGGCAGAACTTGCAGATCTGGCCGAAGACGGCCTTCCCGGCGGCGATGCCTTCCGGCCTGCCCAGGAGCTCGGTGGGAAACGTGGGGATCTCGGCGTCGTCGGCATGGCCGACGGATACGCAGCCGAGCGCCAGAGCGAGCGCGACGCCGCGCGACCACCCGTCTTGATGAAGAGACATCTGGATATGTTCTCGTGGCGAGGGACGACGGGCCCGGCAGCGCAGCCTTGCACGCAGCGCTGCCGGGCCCCGGACGGACCGTCGAACCGGTGCGATCTAAGGAACGATCCGGTAGATCTTGTCCTGCTCGCCGTTGGGTCCGCGGGCGCGCGTACCCATCACGTAGACATGACCCTGGTTGTCCTGGCCGAAGCCCAGGATGAAGTCGTTGAACCCGGGGACGTTCGTGACGTTGACCGTCTCCTTGGTCCACTTCCCGCCGCTGCGCTTGCCGGCGAAGAGCACGCCCTCGGCCACCATGAACGACTTGCTCCAGTCACCGAAGAAGTACGTGCCGTTCCAGGGCTTGTGCGGGCCGCGGTAGACGTAACCGCCGGTGATGGAGATGCCTTCGCAATCACCCTTGGAGGCGAACGCCGGGTTCGAGCAGTTCTTGTACTCGATGATCGGCGCGGTCATGCCGGCCTGGTCGCAGCTCGCCGGATGGCTGTTCGGGTTCACGTAGTCGAAGCAGTGATCCCCTTCCATCGCGCGCCAGCCGTAGTTGCCGCCCTTGGTGATGATGTTGATTTCCTCGTAGCTGTTCTGGCCGACGTCGCCGCAGAAGAGCTCCTTGGAACCGCCCATGTCGAACGCGCAGCGCCACGGGTTGCGCAGGCCAGACGCCCAGATCTCCGGCGCGTAGTCCTTGTTGCCGACGAAGGGGTTGTCCTTCGGGACGGTGTAGGGGTCGCCCTTCACGTCGATGCGGAGGACCTTCCCGTGCAGGGAGGTCTTGTCCTGCCCGTTGCCGATCGTCACGTTGTGGCCGATGCCCCAGTCGTTCGCGTAGCCGCCGTCGCCGGTGGAGATGTAGAGCATCCCGTCCGGACCGAAGCCGATCCAGTGACCGTTGTGGTTGAACTGCGGCCAGTCGATCGCCGTGACGATGCGCTCGTAGTTGTGGTCGGCCTTGTTGGGGTCGTCCTTCGAGACGCGCATCTCGGACACGTAGTTGGTGTGCGCGTACCAGAGCTGCTTGCCGAGATCGGCGTCGCCGCGGAGATTGCCCGTGTAGGAGATGTAGAACTTGCCGGTCTTCTTGAAGTCCGGCGGGAAGGCGATACCCAGCAGGCCCTCCTCGTCGAACTCCCACTTGAGCGGTGGCAGCTTGTGCTTGATGTTCAGGAAATCGCCGTCGAGGAGTTTGCCGTCGGCGCCGAGGATCTTGATGGTACCGGTCTGTTCGACGATGAACTTCCGGTCGTCGCCAGGGGGGGAGACCATCACCATGGGATGCGTGAGCCCCTCGGCCACGACTTCGAGCTTGACGTCGAGGGCGGACGCCGCGAACGGCGCGGCACCCATGGCGGCCATGGCAGCCGCGAGGATCCATTTCTTGTTGAGCACGTGTTCCTCCACTTTTTTGGTTGACGCCGCCCTGCCGGATGCCGGGTGACCATGGGGATACCGGGCCACCGACGCCAATCGAACGGACCAACCGAGTGTGGGACGCCACGCGACCGGATAACCACGGCCGAGCTCCCCGGGACGGGCGGAATTACCCTTTCCCAAAGGTCGGACTAACTCCCGTGGCAAAGGGACTTATTCCCATGCATTGCGGGTGTCGGCGCGATGCCCGACGGGCGCCGATCCCGAGGCCTGCAAGGTCAGGTTCTGGGTGGGACTTCGATGGCCGCGCCCGTTGGATCGCAGGCCGGCGCCAGCCGGGCCCGCACGGATGCCCGGGAGAGGGCGGAGGACGGGCGTCGCGTCAGACCGGCCCGGACCCGGCCGGCATCAGACGACCGCGGAGCGCCACGAGATTCGTCGCGCCGGCACCGAACAGGCACACGCGAAGTTCCGCGAGGACCGACTCGATGAACGCGTGCAGCGCGGCCTCGCCTTCGTGGGCTCTCTGCAGCATCGGCCGCGCCATGGCACCCACATCGGCGCCCAGCGCGATGGCCTTGGCGAGATCGACACCGCTGCGCAGCCCGCCGGTGGCGATGATCTCGACGTCGGGCAGCACCCGACGGATGTCGACGATGCATCGCGCCGTGGGAGTCCCCCATTCCCCGAAGGTGAGCCCCAGCGCGCGGCGCTGCGGCGTGACGGCGCAGAACGCCTCCACCTTCGCCCAGGAAGTCCCGCCGGCGCCCGCGCAATCGACCCCCGCCACGCCACACGCGCGCAACCGCCGCGCCGCATCGCCCGACATGCCGAAGCCCACCTCGCGGGCGAACACCGGGATGCCATCGCCCTCGAGGGAACGACACAGTGCGGTGAGTCGCGCGGCGATGGCTCGGAAGTCGCGATCGCCGCCCTGGATGGCTTCCTGCACGGCGTTGAAGTGGATGTGGATCGCGTCCGCACCGATCATCGCGACGGCCCGGCGCGCCTCGGCGGCACCCCAGCCACGCGCGAGCTGGCCAGCACCGAAGTTGGCGAAGAGGGGGATGTCTGGGGCGAGATCCCGCACGTGGAAGTAGTTCGCGAGTTCCGGTCGCTCGAGCGCCACGCGCTGACTGCCCACGCCCATGGCGAGACCGAAATGCTGTGCGGCCGCGGCCAGGCGGCGATTGAGGGCAAGCCCCTCGGGCGTGCCGCCGGTCATCGGCGCGATCATGAGTGGCGCGCGCATCGACCGGCCGGCGAGCGTCGTCGAGAGGTCGACGTGTTCGAGGGAGACTTCCGACATGGCATCGTTGACGAAGTCCCACGCGTCGAAGCCGGCGCTCTTCGCGTAGTCGACGGGCTCGGTGAGACACACGTCCAGGTGGCGGGATTTCGAACGCGGGTCCCTCTGCTCGGCACCCTCCGGCCGCATCGCCGACGTCGGAGGCGTCGGGGCCGCGCAGGGGTCCACCGCCATGGGCGCGGTCATGTTCGCGGGTACATCGATAGGCGCGGTCGCTGCTGCGCGGGCCATTCGCATGGTTCCTCCTCGGCCGCGCGCCGTACCGTGCGGCGCGCGTGCCCCATGGTTCCGATCTCGTGTTTGTCGTACCTCGCGCCGCAGGCCGGATGGCGATGATGCCGTGGCGGCGGCACGATGGATGCACCGCGACGATGCTAGCCGAAGTCTCCGGCGTCGGGGCCCGGAAAGATTTCCCGAGGCGCCCGGGCGGACACGGGCGGTTGCCCGTCGGCCCTACCAGCCGGCGCTTCCGGGATCGCCCTTGAAGGGGCCCACGAGTTCCGGGGTGATCCAGCCGCCGTAGAACCCCCCGGGCTGCGGCCGCACGGACGCGCCGTCCACACGGCAATCCAGCGACGTCGGATAGAAGGCAACGGAGTTTGCGAGCACGGCCGCGTCCGCGAGCGGTTGCGGGTAGCTCCACGCCACACCGGGCAGGCGGCGGACGCCGTCGGACAATGTCCAGTATCGGGCGGGGCCCTTCCACTCGCAGAAAGAGCTACCGCTGGCCGGGACGAGGAGGTCGCGGACGACATCGTCCCAGGGCAGATAGAAGGACGGCGGGTGGGCCGTCTCGAGAACGAGCAGCGACCGTCGGGTGCGGGCCACGAGGCGATCACCCCAGCGGATCACGACTTCCCGCGTGTCGGCGACGATGCGCGGCGGACGGGGGAAATCCCAGACCGATACCTGCCCGGCGGCGGGCGTCACGGCAAACGCCGGCCTCGACTGGCCACGCCAGTGCCACTGCTCGCGGGCGGCGAGCGCCCAGTCCGGGATCGCATCGGGGGAGTTCGAGGTCATCGTGCCGGGAGCGTACCGCGGACGATGAAACCGCGGAGGGAATCCGACGCTCCCCCGGGCAGCACCGCACCCGGGAGAGGTCGGACGCACGACATCGCACCGGCGGCGGGCCGGTGCGACCGGATCACGCCAGTTGCTTCCCGCGGCGACGGGCCCGGGCGAGGAGCATCAGCCCGCCGACGGCCATCAGCGCGTAGGTCTCGGGTTCCGGCACCGGGGCATTCACGTCCACGAAGAAGCGGCCGCTCTCGAGCACGTTCATGTTGGTGCCCAGGTTCACCAGCTTGAACTCCGCCGAGTAGATCCCGGCAGGCGCGCCCGCGACGGTCCAGAAGACGGGCAGGAACGTGAAGTCGTCGCTGTCACCCAGCACGTAGGTGTCACCGGTGTCGAAGATGTCCATGTCACCGTCGATGCCGATCTTCAGTCCCGGCGTGGCAGACAAGAGCTTGATGCCCACGATCACGTCATTGAACGAGGCGGACCAGCGATTGCCGCTG
Organism: Burkholderiales bacterium; assembly: GCA_022843925.1. Classification (GTDB taxonomy): domain Bacteria; phylum Pseudomonadota; class Gammaproteobacteria; order Burkholderiales. Next base: position 56,057 of record JALHMS010000012.1, on the reverse strand, counting down.
CTGCTGTAGAGGACGTCCGTCTCGGAGAACGGTTCGCCGGCGAGGGACTGGACGGATGCGACGCCGAGGTACTTGTACTCGGTGTCGACGTCCAGCGTCGTGCGCCATGTGCCGGCCCACGCACCCGTGCCCGGCAGCAGCGGGATGCCGGACTCCCCGGCGAACGGTTCGGGCAGCCGGTTGTTCGTGCTCGTGTCCACCACGGTCCCGGGCGCGGCGCCGGTGCGGCTGTAGGCACCGATCCCGTGGAAATGGTCACCGTGCTCCATGATCCAGGTGAGACGGTTGAGGTTGGGATTCATCAGACCGCTGTACGGGCCGCCGACGATGTTCATGCGCGTGTCGATGGCGATGTACTGGCCGATGCCCTCATCGGTCCGGATACCCGCGGACGCGGGTACGGCGACGGCCAGCAGCGCGGCGGCCGCGACAAGTTTATGCAGCATGGTGGGGAACTCCTCTGGGTGTGGTCTCTCGGGTCCCCCGCGTGGCCCCGCACCGCCGATGGCGGCGCATGCCGGAGCCTCCGCAGAGGCCTCCGGATAGTAAAAGCACTACCGATTCTTGTGCAACTTAATTGCTCGTGCCGTCGCGTAGTGTCGTCGTCGGACAGGTCATGCCGCGCGCCCGCCCGGGACGGCGGCGCACCGCAGCCCGTCGAGGAACTGGTCCACCAGCGGCGGCGCCTCCCGGGAGAGGTCGAACCCGGCCGGGTCGGTGAGCCAGTCGTAGATGAGACCGTCCACGTACGCCACGAGGCCGATCGCCGCCCGGCGGGCGTTCACTCCGGAGGGCAGCGATCCGCGCCGCACGGCGTCTCGGAAGATGCCCTGGATCACCTGCACGGCGTCGGCGCGACAGTGCATCTGGCGCTGCGTGAGGGCGGCGATCTCGTCGGTGCGCTCGCAGCGTGTCAGCATCGTCTCGAACACGCATCGTGTGCGCTCGTCACGGGTCACCAGCCGGAGCACCTGGATCGACAGCTCCCGCAGGCGCGCGAGAGGGTCCTCGGTGTCGATCGCGGCAGCAGCCAGCATCTGCTCCATGGGCAGCGAGACGCGCTCGAAGAGCGCCATCAGGAGATCGTTCTTGTTGCGGAAGTGCCAGTAGATGGCGCCGCGCGTGACCCCGGCTGCCGAGGCGATCGCCGCCAGCGACGTAGCCGCGACACCGCGCTCGCGAAACACGCGCTCGGCCGTATCGAGAATGGCGCACCGCGTGACGAGCGCCTCCTCCCTGGTCTTCCTCGCCATGACTCCTCCTTCCTGGGACGGCGGCGCTCCGGCTCGCGCGGTCGGCCGTGGGGACCGACCGCCCGGCAACACGCCGTCGGATCGGTCCGTCCGGCATGCCTGCGTCCGTCGATGCAGAGGCTCCCTTGCCCCGAAATGCCGCGCGACTTTACTTACATTCATCGGTGTATGTAAGCTCCCCCACCATCCCTGAATCCGCAGGCGCGCCCTTGGCCGCCAGACCCGAGGAGCGTTCCATGCCCCCGCGCACCCCCCCTTCCGCGCGCCATCGCCGCGCGGCCGCCCTGTCGCTGATCGCCGTGGCGCTGCTCGCCGCAGGCTGCAAGCCCAAGGAGCAGGCCCAGGCGCCCCAGGCGGGGCCGCCGCCGGAGGTGATGGCGGTCACGGTCGCACCCCGCGACATCCCGGTGACATTCGAATACACCGGGCAGACGGCGGGCGTGCGCGAAGTGGAAGTGCGGCCCCGCGTCGGCGGCATCCTCCTCAAGTGGAACTACACCGAAGGCGCACGCGTCGCCGCGGGGCAGAGTCTCTTCACGGTGGACCCGGTCCCCTACCAGGCGAATGCCAACAGGTTGGAGGCCGCGTTTGCGGGCATGGAAGCCCGCCATGCGCAGGCCGTTCGCGAGACGGCGCGGATCAAGCCCCTCGTCGAGCAGGGAATGGTCACGCGCAAGGCCTACGACGACGCCGTCTCGAATGAGCAGATCGCCGCCGCCGACGCCCGCACCGCCCGCGCCGCCCTCACCCAGGCCCGCATCGATCTCGGCTACACGAACGTCCCGGCGCCCATCGCCGGCGTCACCGGACGCGCCCTGAAGTCAGAGGGCAGCCTCGTGGAGGCACAGAACACCCTGCTCACGACGATCTCCCAGATCGACCCCATCCACGTGATCTTCGTGATCCCCGAGAACGAGCACCTGCGCATCCAGCGCGAAGCGGCCGAAGGCAAGCTGAAAATGCCAGCCGACGGGCACTTCGAGGCGCGCGTGATGCTCGCCGACGGCAGCGCGTTCCCCAATGTGGGCAAGGTGGACTTCACCAACGTACGGGTCGATCCTGCGACGGGCGGCATCGAAGCCCGCGCCGTGATCCCGAATCCGGACCTCCGCCTGCGTCCCGGCCAGTTCGCCCGCGTGCTGGTGGGCGGTGCGATCCGCCCGCAGGCCGTGAGCGTGCCGCAGCGCGCGATCCTCGAGGGTCCGGGCACCAAGATCGTACTCACCGTGAATGCCAAGGGTCTGGTGGAGCCGCGGCCGGTGCAGGTCGGCGAGTGGGTCGGGCAGGAGTGGATCGTGACGGGCGGGCTCGCGCCCGGTGACCAGGTCATCGTCGACGGGATCATCAAGGCGCGTCCCGGTTCGCCGGTCAAGATCGCCGCGCCGGCCCCGGCCGGTGGCGCACCGGCATCAGCCCCGCCGGCCGGCAAGCCGTAAGCGCGGGAGAGCCTCGTGAACTTCTCCCGCTTCTTCATCGACCGTCCGATCTTCGCGGCGGTCCTCTCGTGCTTCCTGGTGCTGGCCGGTCTCGCAGCCATGGTCGCCCTGCCGATCGCGCAGTACCCGGAGATCGCTCCGCCCGTCGTGACCGTGCGCGCGATCTACCCCGGCGCCTCGGCGGCCACGCTCGAACAGACCGTCGCCGCGCCGCTCGAGAATCAGCTGACCGGCGTGGAGGACATGATCTTCATGTCGTCCAACTCGGGTTCCAACGGTCTGCTGGAGATCCAGGTCACCTTCGCCATCGGCGCCGATGCCGACAAGGCCGCCCTCAACGTCAACAACCGGGTGAAGCAGGCCGAGGCGCGCCTGCCCGAGGAAGTGCGGCGCCAGGGCGTGACGGTCGAGAAGGGTTCGTCCTCGTTCCTGTTCGTGTACGGCATCTTCTCGCCGGACGGCACATACGACGACCTCTTCACCAGCAACTACACGACGCTCAACATCCTCGATGCGCTGAAGCGCGTGCCGGGCACGACCAACGTCCAGATCTTCGGCGCGAAGGACTACGCGATGCGGGTGTGGCTGCGACCCGACCGCCTCGCCCAGCTCAAGATCGCCCCGCAGGAGGTCGCCCGCGCGATCACCGAGCAGAACGCGCAGTTCGCCGCGGGCAAGGTGGGCCAGTCCCCGAGCGGCGGCCCACAGGAGATGGTCTACACCGTCACGACGCGCGGCCGCCTGGCGGACGTGAAGGAGTTCGAGAACATCATCGTCCGGTCGGCCCCCGGCGGCGGGATGGTCCGCCTGCGGGATGTCGCGCGGGTCGAGTTGGGTTCGAAGGATTACGAGTTCGTCGGCCGGGTCAACGGCAAGCAGGCGACCCTCGTCGGCGTGTTCCTGCAACCCGGCGCCAACGCGCTGGACGTGGCAGACCAGTGCAATGCCGTGATGGAGGACCTCGCCAAGCGCTTCCCGAAGGGCCTGGAGTACGCGAACGTGTACGACACGACGCGCTTCGTGAAGGTGTCGATCCGCGAAGTGGTCAAGACGCTCGCGGAAGCGATGGCGCTCGTGTTCCTCGTGGTGTTCGTGTTCCTGCAGAACTGGCGGGCGACGCTGATCCCGTTCGCCGCCGTGCCGGTCTCGCTGATCGGCACCTTCGCGGGCCTGTACCTGCTGGGCTACTCGATCAACACCCTCACGCTGTTCGGAATGGTGCTGTCCATCGGCATCGTGGTGGACGACGCCATCGTGGTGCTCGAGAACGTCGAGCGGATCATGCGCGAGGAAGGCGTCAGCGCCCGCGAGGCCGCCATCAAGGCGATGACGGAGGTCACCGGTCCGGTGGTCGCCATCGTGCTGGTGCTTTGCGCGGTGTTCGTGCCGGTGGCTTTCCTGGGTGGCCTGACCGGCGAGTTGTACCGCCAGTTCGCCATCACGATCGCCATCGCCGTGGTGATCTCCGGCTTCGTCGCGCTCACACTGACGCCTTCGCTGTGCGTGCTCATGCTGAAAGATGCGCACCACCAACCGGGCGCGTTCTTCCGGGCCTTCAACCGGGTGTTCGACCGCATCACGCACCGCTACGCGAGCGGCGTGGGCTGGATGCTGCGGCGGGGTCTCGTCGGCATGCTCCTCTTCGGTGGCATGGTCGCGGTCACGGGCTGGCTCTGGAAGAACACGCCAACCAGCCTCGTGCCCGACGAAGACACCGGCTACTACATCGGCGCGGTGTTCCTGCCCGATGGCGCCACGCTCGAGCGCACCGACAACGTCGTGCTGAAGGTCACGGAGGCGATGCTCTCCAACCCGGCCAACGAGTACGCCGTGGCCTTCACCGGCCTCGACTTCCTCGGCGGCGGATTCCGCAACAGTGCGGCGACCATCTTCGGTTCGCAGAAGCACTGGGACGAGCGGCCGGGCGTCGGCACGCATCAACTGGTCGGCGAGTTCTACGGCAAGACGGCAGGCATCAAGGAAGGCCTCGTACTGGCCTTCCCGCCGCCGCCGATCATCGGTCTCGGCAACTCCGGCGGTTTCGAGTTCTACATCCAGAATCGCGGGGAAGGTGGCCCGTCGCGCCTGAACGAGGTGCTGCAGCAGTTCCTCGCGAAGGCGAACCAGGACCCGATGCTGGGCGGCGTGCAGACGCTCTGGCGCTCCAACGTGCCACAGCTCTTCGTGGACGTGGACCGCGAGAAGGCGAAGGCGCTCGGCGTCCCTCTCGACTCGCTCTACAACACGATCGCCGCCTCGCTGGGCACCTACTACGTGAACGACTTCAACAAGTTCGGACGCACGTGGCAGGTGCTGATGTCGGCCGAGCCCGAGTTCCGCAAGCGGCCCGACGCGCTGGGGGAACTGCAGGTGCGCTCGTCCACGGGTGCGATGGTGCCGCTGAAGTCCCTGGCGACGATGCGCTTCACGTCCGGGCCGGATTCGCTCGACAGATTCAACAACCTGCCTGCCGTGAAGCTGCTGGGCCAGGGCGCGCCGGGGGTCTCGTCGGGGCAGGCCATCGCGACGGTGGAGAAGATCGCGGCGGAAGTCCTGCCGCCCGAGTTCAGCTACGACTGGGGCGGCTCTTCATTCCAGGAGAAGCGTTCGAGCGGCACGTCGAGCCTCGCGCTCGGCATGGCGGTCGTGATGGTGTTCCTCATCCTCGCGGCCCAGTACGAACGCTGGTCCCTGCCGTTCTCGGTGATGCTGGCCCTGCCCTTCGGCACCTTCGGTGCGCTGGCGGCGGTGTGGCTGCGCGGCATGACGAACGACGTCTACTTCCAGATCGGTCTCGTCACGCTGCTGGGCCTCGCGTCGAAGAACGCCATCCTGATCGTCGAGTACGCGCTGCTGAAGTACCAGGAGGGCCTGTCGGCCTCCGCTGCCGCGCTGGAGGCGGCACGGCTGCGGTTCCGCCCGATCCTGATGACGTCCCTCGCGTTCATCCTCGGCGTCGTGCCGCTGGCGTTCTCGTCGGGCGCCGGCGCCGGCGCGCGGCGATCGGTGGGGACGGGTGTGATGGGTGGCATGCTGGCCGCCACCTTCCTGGCGATCTTCTTCGTGCCGATGTTCTTCCGGCTGATGACCGAACGTCGTCTGCACGAGAAGCGCAGCACGCGCGAACTGCGCGAGGAGATCAGTCACCACCACAAGATCCGCGCGGAAGCGGCGCATGTGCCCCACAAGGCCGTGGTGCCGAAGGACAGCGGGGAGTCGCCCGCCACCTGATCCCGTTGGCAGCACCAGCGAAGAGGGGGTGGAGCCGCAAGGCAGCACCCCCGCTTCGCTCACCGGGGGCCATGACCGGAGATCAGGTCACGCCGGACCGGGGAGCTCCACCTGATCGAGTGCCTCGCGCACGGAGATCGCACCGACCAGCCTGCTGTTCAGCGAATGCCAGCGCCCCGGCAGTCGCGCTGCATCGAGTCCGGGTCGCGAGTTCGCATGACCCAGCGCGTCGACACTGCCGATGAACTGGTGCACGTTGCGGAACGCCGCGTCGAACCGGATCACCGCCCCGAGCGTGACGACGCAGAGCGTGGCCGGCGACACATCGGCCTTCCGGCCCTTCGCCGCAAGCCAGCCCCGGAGCGCGTTCTCGATGCTGTAGTTGCCCTTGCTGTGCCCCACGAGCAGCCGAAGCTGGTGTCCCAGGCGCAGCAGCAGATAGAGGAGTGCGGTGGAATCGGGGCTTCCGAAGACGAATCCGTCACGGTCGAGACGGGCCGCGGCCAGCGCGGCGGTCACGTCGGCGTGCGTCTGCGGATCGCGCACGTGATCCTTCCATTCGATGGCGTCGAGCCAGCGGGCGATCCCGTCGCGCATGGCGTTGCGCATGCCGAACACGAAGAAGCCGCCGAGGGCCTCTGCGAGGACGTCGGCCATACCTTGCCCGGACACGATGCCTGCGACGGGGCGTCCGATCACGTCGGCGACATTGCGGGCAAGGGCCGCCGTACCGACTGCCGAGCTGCCGACTCCTGCGATCACCACCGCGTCGACGGTGGCGCGCGCGAGTTCGGCTGCCACGAACGCCGCGGGCGTGAACGATCCGATCGCCGCCCGCGCGTGCCTGGGCGGGACGACGATCACGAGCCCCTCGTCGACCGGATGGTCCGTGAGGCGATCGATCTCCTGCCTCGACAGTGCACCCACGTCGTAGAAGATCCCGTCGAGCAAGGTGTCGAACCCGCGAGCGAGACCCAGCACCCGGCGTCGCGTTGCGCTGGACGGATGGACACCCGACCTGGCAGTCATCGCAGATCCGGCGTGACGCGCGAGAGGCGGCTGCTCCGACGCACCATGGCGGCCCGCAGCGGCACCGCGATGGCGCACGTCATCGAATCAGAATTCCATGTCGAGTTCATCGATCTCCTCCACCTCGGCTTCGGCTGCGGCGACCCATTCGAGCATCTCGGGCATCGCGAGCAAGCGGTCGGCGTAGCCCTGGCAGACCGGATCCAGCGGCACGCCGTAGGTGCGGAAGCGCGTCGCGACCGGCGCGTACATCGCGTCGGCCATGCTGCGCTTGCCGAACAGGAACGGCCCGCCGTAGGTGGCAAGGCATTCGCGCCAGATCGCCGTGACGCGTTCCATGTCGGCCAGCGCACGACCCCAGATGCGATACCCGGTGAAGGTGCGCTTGAGATTCATCGGCAGCGCCGACCGCAGGCTGGTGAAGCCGGAATGCATCTCGCCGCAGATGGCGCGACAGTGCGCCCGGGCTGCGCGGTCCGCCGGCAGCAGTCCGCTCTTCGGCTTGATCTCGTGGAGGTATTCGGCGATCGCGAGGGTGTCCCACACCTTCACGCCGTCGTGCACGAGACAGGGCACGAGGATGGAGGGCGAGAGCAGCAGCAGCTCCTTGCGCGAATCGGCATCGTCGGGCGACACCAGGATCTCGTCGAACTCGAGCTTCGCGAACTTCGCGAGAAGCCAGCCGCGCAGCGACCAGGACGAGTAGTTCTTGCTGCTGATGGTGAGCGTGGCTCGGGTCATGGCGACGGATCTCCTCCCCGCACTGCGCGCCGATGCCCTTGCGTCCGCGCGAGCGACGGATACTTCGCGTGCTGTTCGCAATCGTCATGCCGGGGCCCGGGCGCGGAAGTTGCGAAATGAGCCCGCGGGCGAAAAGACCCGATCCACGGAACACCACGCATGCTCTATCAGGCATACCAGGCACAGGCGGACCTCCTCTGGCCGGGGCGCACGTGGGCCAAGGCCCTTGCACCGTGGCTCGCCGGGCTGCAGCCGGATTCCCCGACGTTCCGGATGTTCAGCCGCACTGCCGCGGCACTGGAAGTCTTCTCCCTCGCCGAGATCACGCACACGCGCCCCGACTTCGGCATCCGCTCGGTGATCTCGGGCGGCCACGAAGTCCCCGTGACCGAGGAGATCGCCCACGCCACGCCGTTCGCGACGCTGCTCCGCTTCCGCAAGGACACCGCGGTGCCGCAGCCGCGCGTGCTCGTCGTCGCGCCGATGTCGGGCCACTTCGCCACGCTGCTGCGCGAGACCGTGCGCACGCTGTTGGGCGACCACGACGTCTACATCACCGACTGGCACAACGCGCGCGACGTTCCGCTCGCCGCCGGCCGTTTCGGGCTCGACGAGTACATCGAGCACATGATGGATTTCCTCGGTGTGATGGGGCCGGGCGCGCACGTCGTGGCGGTGTGCCAGCCTTGCGTCGCCGCGCTGGCGGCCACGGCGCTGATGGCCGAGGACGACAACCCCGCCACGCCGCTCAGCCTCACGCTGATGGCGGGGCCGATCGACTGCCGCGTGAACCCGACGGCGGTGAACACGCTGGCGACGAGCAAGCCCATCGACTGGTTCGAGAAAAATCTCATCGCCACCGTGCCGATGCGGTACCCCGGCGGGTTCCGGCGCGTGTATCCGGGGTTCGTGCAGCTGATGGCGTTCATGAACATGAATCTCGAGCGCCACGTGAATTCGTTCCGGGAGTACCACGACCAGATCGCCGCCGGCGAGGCCGAGAAGGCGCGGGCGAAGCGCACCTTCTACGCGGAGTACCTCGCGGTGGCGGATCTTCCGTCGGAGTTCTATCTCGAGACGGTGGAGCGCGTCTTCCAGACCTACGACCTGGCCCGCGGTGCGCTCGAATGGCGCGGGCGCCGCGTGAATCCGGCTGCGATCCGCCGGACGGCGCTGCTCACGGTGGAAGGCGAGAACGACGACATCTGCGCGCTCGGTCAGACGCTCGCGGCGCAGGATCTCTGCTCGAGCGTGCGGCAGTTCATGCGCACCCACTACGTGCAGACCGGCGTGGGCCACTACGGGGTGTTCAGCGGTGGGCGCTGGAACAATTTCATCTACCCGGTCGTGCGCGAAGTCATCCAGGTGAGCGAGGTCTCGCGGACGCGGCTGCGGCTGGTCAAGGGCTGACGCCGGCCCGACGCAGCGCCTTCGTCAGAGGTCGACGCCGCGCTCGCGGAATCGCTGCTTGACGCGCTCCTGGATCTTCGGGGCGATGCTCACGCCCCACTTCATGCCCGCCTGCATGCTCTCCTGCGTCATCGCGGGCAGCTCCGCCGAGAGCTTGCGCCCGAGCGGCGTCTCGTAGAACGCGATGAGACCGCGCACATCCTCGTGCGTGAAGTGCCGCTGATACACGTCGACCACGAGATCCGCGAAGCCGCCGGTGGCGGTCATCTCGGCGGCGATCACCTCGTCGACGGCCTGCGGCAGCATGTCCATCACGTCGGCAGGAATGTCCGGACGCGCGCTGCGCAGCGCGTCGTTCATCTGCCGCACGACGTTGCTGCTGAACAATTGACCGATGCGAAACGCGCCGGTGAGGTCGAGCAGCCGGAGCACGTCCTGCCGCTTCGCCGGCGTGAGTTCATCGGCGTGCACCGGCGGCATCTGCCAGAGGCAACCGAGGGCGGCCCACAGGACCAGGGTTCGCTTCATGTTCGCTCTCCAGACGAGGACACCGCGCGGCGGGGAGATCCGATCGTCTCACAGCCCGGTCCGATGCGGCCCTGCGCCGGGGCAGCGTGGCGGGACCAGCCGCGATGCGGGGGGGCGCAGACACGGTCGTCCCCGCAGACCGGAACAGGGTTTCCAAGGTGGGCGGGCCCGGAAAAGCTCCCTGGGGGTCGATTTCGGCCGGGATCCCGAAGGTGCGCGGAACCGTGCCAGACACCCCCTCGAAAATCTCTTTAGACGGTAGATTTAGTGCTGGAGAAAACGACCATCCCGCCGTTAGCAACGGGGCGCGTCGTCGAAGCAAAGGGGCCGCCGGTCACGACCGGTCCGGTGCCACCCGTTCGGATCGTGCGCATGACCCGGAACGACGGTGGCACCGATGTCCGTATCGCAGATTCTCCCGGCCTTCACAGGCCTGCAGCGCTGGCTCGAAGCCCGCACCCGTACCCTGGCCTGGCGGGCCACCCTGGCCCTGGCCTGCCTGTCGGCAGCCTCGACACCCGCACTGGCCGACGCCCTCCAGGATGCCTTCCAGGCCGCCCGCAGCACCATCGTCCGCGAGGGCTGGACCGCCCAGCTCATCGTGGTCCACGATCGGAAGATCACCGTGGCCCTCGGCGCCCGATACCGCGAGCGGATCTGCAGCGTGTTCGCCCTCCGCGACTCGCCCTATCTCGTCCAGACGCTTGCCCAGCTCGAACAGCCCCAGCGCCGCCCGTACCTCGAGGCCCTCTTCGCCCACGAACTGGGCCACTGCGAGGAACAGCACCTCGCCTCCACCGCCCCGGACCGCAGCGACGAACTGGAATCCCCCTTGCTGCTCGTCAAGGCCTACCGGGAATCCGACGGGGCGCTGCGCATCGCGGCCGAGCCACGCCATATCCTGTGGAAGGAGATCCTCGCCGATGCCTACACGGGGATGTACCTGCGGGAGCGCCATCCGGCCATGGCCGATGCTCTAATGGCGTTCCACCTGCTCCAGCGGGCCTCGCACGCGGCGACCGACCCGGAGCACCTCACCTCGCCTTACCTGCACCAGGCCGACTTCACCCGGCAACCCGGGGAACGCTGGGCCGACGCCGCCATGCGGCTGCGCCGCGCCGGCGCCCCGAACGCCCGACCCGCCGCGCCGGGGCCCGCCCCGGACACGGAGATCGGGACTGCCGGCATCAGCCCGCCGCCACGTAGGCCGTCTTGACCGTCGTGAAGAACTCCTGCGCGTAGCGCCCCTGCTCGCGGGCGCCGTAGCTGGAACCTTTCCGACCACCGAACGGCACGTGGTAGTCCACGCCCGCCGTGGGCAGGTTCACCATCACCATCCCCGTCTGCGCCGCCTTGCGGAAATGCGACGCGTACTTCAGCGACGTCGTGCAGATCCCGCCCACGAGACCGAACTCGGTGTCGTTGGCGACCGCGAGCGCTTCGTCGTAGTCCTTGACCGCGATGACCGAGGCGACCGGCCCAAAGACTTCCTCGCGGTTGATCCGCATCGTGTTCACCGTCTCGGTGAAGAGCGCCGGCTCCAGATAGAACCCGGGCGTCTCGCGCTCCAGGCGATTGCCGCCGAAGGCGAGCTTGCCGCCCTCCTTCTTCGCTTCCTCGATGTAGAAGAGATCCTGGTTCAGTTGGCTCTGGTCCACGACCGGACCGATGTGCACGCCGGCCTTCAGCGCGTCGCCGATCACCAGACCCTTCATGCGCTCGATCATCGCCTCGACGAACCGATCGTGGATGCCCTTCGTCACGATCAGCCGCGACGACGCCGTGCAGCGCTGGCCCGTCGAGAAGAATGCACCGTTCACCGCAGCCTCGACGGCCACCTTGAGATCGGCGTCGTCGAGGATCACGAGCGGGTTCTTGCCGCCCATCTCGAGCTGGAACTTCTTCATGCCGGCAACCGCCTTCTGCGCGACCTTGCGGCCGGTCTCGACGGACCCGGTGAACGTGATCGCATCGACGCGCGGATCGGACAGCAGCGTCTCGCCCACCACGGAGCCGCGACCCATCGTGAGGTTGAACACGCCGGCCGGCAGACCCGCGCGATGCAGGATGTCGGCGATGGCCCACGACGAACCCGGCACCAGATCGGCGGGCTTGAACACCACGCAGTTGCCGTGGGCCAGCGCCGGCGCGATCTTCCACGCGGGAATCGCGGACGGGAAATTCCACGGGGCGATGATGCCGACGACGCCCACGGGTTCGCGCGTGATCTCGACATCGATGCCGGGCCGCACGGAGGGCAGCAGCTCGCCGGACCGGCGGAGCACTTCCCCCGCGAAGAACTTGAACACGTTGCCCGCGCGGACCACTTCGCCCATGCCTTCCGCGAGCGTCTTGCCTTCCTCGCGCGAGAGCAGGCGACCCAGCTCGTCCTTCCGCGCGACCATCTCGAGGCCGGCCTTCTCGAGCATCTCGGCCCGGGCCTGGATGTTCGACGCGGCCCAGGCAGGCGCTGCGGCGCGGGCGGCGGCGATGGCGGCGGTGGTCTGGGCGACGTCCGCCTGCGCGTACTCGCCGATCACGTCGTTCGTGTCGGACGGATTGATGTCGCGTGTCCACGTGGCACCGGCGACCCACTCGCCGCCGATCAGGTTCTGGTATTGGGGAGTGCTCATCGTTGCTGTCCTCCGGAGGGAAGCGCGGATGCTAACGCAAACCCCGCACGCCACGCGCTAACGGGGACGTGGGTCGGCCATCGGGCCGACGCCCGCGTTCCGGGATTCGCCGATGTGCCCAAGCCCTCGCCGCGTCGGGCCGAGACGCCCGACCCGCACACGCATTGTCCAGGCCGCCCGTGCGACAATCGCGCGCCCTCTTTGCCACCCCCGCCCACCATGACCTTCGATACCACTGCCCGTCCCGCCGTCCTCGACCTGCGTGCCTCGAAGATCCGCGAGGTGGCGAACGCAGGGATGGGGCGCGACGATGTGCTGCCCTTCTGGTTCGGCGAACCCGACGAGGTCACGCCGGAGTTCATCTGTCGCGCCGGCATCGCATCGCTCGAGGCCGGTGAGACGTTCTACTCCCAGAATCTCGGCATCCCTCCACTGCGTGAGGCGCTCGCGGCCTACGGCACGCGGCTGCACCGACCGACCACGGTCGACGAGATCACCGTCACGAACTCCGGGATGTCCGCGCTGATGCTCGTCACGCAGGCGCTCGTGGGCCCCGGCGACCGCACCGTGATCGTCACGCCGATGTGGCCGAACCTCGTCGAGATCCCGAAGATCATGGGCGCGCAGGCAGTGACCTTCCCGCTCGGGTTCTCGCGCGACGGCTGGACGCTCGATCTTCCCCGCCTGCTCGAGACACTGACGCCCGACACGCGGATGCTGTACCTCAATGCGCCCAACAACCCGACGGGCTGGGCCATCGACCGCCACACGCAGCGCGCGATCCTCGACCACTGCCGCAAGCTCGGCATCTGGATCCTCGCGGACGACGCCTACGAACGCCTCTACTACGGCGCCGACGGCAGCACTGTCGCACCATCGTTCCTCGACATCGCGCAGCCCGGCGACCGGGTGGTCAGCACCAACACGTTCTCGAAGTCGTGGTTGATGACCGGCTGGCGTCTCGGCTGGATCGTGGCACCCGCCGACCTCACCGAGCAGATCGCGAAGCTCATCGAATACAACACCTCCTGTGCGCCGACCTTCGTGCAGCGCGCCGGCGTCGTCGCCGTGGAACAGGGCGAGCCGGTCATCGCCCGCACGCACGCACGCATGCTGCGCGCCCGGGACCACCTCGTGGCCGGCCTGCGCCGTCTCCCAGGGATCGAAGTCGCCGCGCCCGGCGGCGCGATGTACGCGTTCTTCCGGGTCGATGGCATCACCGACAGTCTCGCGTTCTGCAAACGCCTCGTGGCCGATGCCGGCCTCGGCCTCGCGCCGGGGATCGCGTTCGGCCCGGAAGGCGAAGGCTTCGTGCGCTGGTGCTTCGCCGCCGATCCAGCGCGGCTGGACCTCGGTCTCGAACGCCTCGCTGCGGCACTCCCGGCGCTGCGCGCGGCCGCCTGACAGGACCGGCGCCGACCCGATGCCCTTCTCCACTCCGCAGCGCGTGGCCCTCGCCGGCTGGGTGCTGACCGCGCTGGCGCTGTTCCTCACGTTGTACCTGCACCTCCTCCCCGCGCTGCTCGCCGGGCTGCTGGTCTACGAACTGGTACATCGGATCGCACCGCGCCTTGTGCTCTTCCGCCTGCGCGCCTCCCGCGGGCGCCTGGTGGCGGTGGGGATCCTCGCGGTCATCGTGGTCGCAGCGCTCACGCTCGCGGTGTTCGGCGCCATCGCTTTCTTCCGCAGTGACGCCGGAAGCCTTTCGACGCTGCTCGCCAAGATGGCGGACATCCTCGACAGCGCGCGCGACAAACTGCCGGCGGACATGGCAGACCGCCTCCCCGACAACGCGGAGGAGGTGAAGAATTTCGCGGTGGAATGGCTGCGATCCCACGCAGGCGAGCTGCAGCTGATGGGCAAGCAGTTCGTGATCGCATTCGTGCACGTGATCGTCGGCATGGTGATCGGCGGGATGATCTCGCTGCGCGAGGCCGCGCCCGGCGGGACGCTGGGCCCGCTCGCCACCGTGCTCGTCGAACACGCCGCCCGCCTTGGGGACGCGTTCCGCCGCATCGTCTTCGCGCAACTGCGCATCTCCGCGCTCAACACGACGCTGACGGCGATCTACCTGATCGGCGTGCTGCCCGCACTGGGCATCCAGCTGCCGCTGCAGAAGACGATGATCGCGGTCACGTTCATCGCAGGCCTGCTGCCCGTGATCGGCAACCTGATCTCCAACACCGTGATCGTCGTGGTGAGCCTCAGCAACTCGCTGGGTGCGGCGGTCGGGTCGCTCGCCTATCTCGTGGTGATCCACAAGCTCGAGTACTTCGTGAACGCGCGCATCGTGGGCGCCCAGATCCGCGCGCGCGCCTGGGAGCTTCTGCTCGCGATGCTCACGATGGAGGCGGCCTTCGGGATCCCCGGGCTGGTCGCGGCGCCCATCTACTACGCGTACGTGAAGGACGAGCTGGCGCGGCGGAAGCTGATCTGACCAGCCTTCAGGTTGGGATGCGATCTGGGCGCCGACTTTCCTGACGCGGGGGCTTCGTCGTGGGTTCCGGTCGAAGCTGCAGATCTGGTGCGCACCTGTAGGAGGGGCCCCGGTGATCGAACCCAGAGGGGAGCACGACGCATCCGGGCCGCTGCATCTCGACCGCATTTGATCGATCGCAAATGCCGGACTAGCCGCGCCGGGTAGCCTGCGGACTTTCCTCGATGGTCGACCGGCCTGCGCCGGTGGGCACAGCGCACCATGACGATCCTGTCGGACCTTCCTCCGCTTCGCCTGCGCGGCAGAACCCTGCTTCCCATCGTGCAAGGGGGTATGGGCGTCGGTGTTTCGGCCCACCGACTCGCGGGTTCCGTCGCACGTCAGGGCGCGGTGGGGACGATCGCCTCGGTCGATCTGCGTCACCTGCATCCGGACCTGATGGAAGCGCTCGGGAAGTCCCGCGACAAGGACGCCATCAACGCCGCCAACCTCGTCGCGCTCGACCGTGAGGTCCGTGCCGCGAAAGCGCTCGCGGGCGGCCAGGGGATGATCGCCGTGAACGTGATGCGCGCGGTGTCCCAGTACGCCGCCTATGTCCGCCAGGCGTGCGAGAGTGGTGCCGACGCCATCGTGATGGGGGCCGGTCTGCCGCTCGATCTCCCCGACCTCACGGCCGACCATCCGCACGTGGCGCTGATCCCGATCCTCTCGGACGTCCGCGGCATCTCGCTCACGCTGAAGAAATGGCAGCGGAAGGGCCGCATCCCGGATGCCATCGTGATCGAGCATCCGAAGCATGCCGGCGGACACCTCGGCGCCGCGAAGCCGGAGGACGTCGGCGACGCGAGGTTCGACTTCGCGACGGTCATCCCCGGTGCGCTCGCAACCTTCCGCGAGATGGGTATCGATCCCTCGAGAATCCCGCTGATTCCCGCGGGCGGCGTCAACAGCCACGAGAAGGTGCGGGAGGTGTTCGCGCTCGGGGCGTCGGCGGTGCAGCTCGGCACCCCGTTCGCCGTGTCGGCAGAAGGCGATGCCCACGACGTCTTCAAGCAGGTGCTCGCCGAGGCACAGCCCGAGGACATCATCACATTCATGAGCACCGCGGGCCTGCCTGCGCGGGCGGTCCGCACACCGTGGCTGGAGACCTATTTCCGCAAGGTGGGCCGGCTGCAGGACAAGGCGAAGCAGGTGCGGGGTTGCACGCTGGGCTGGGACTGTCTGCTCCAGTGCGGCTTCCGCGACGGCGTGTCGAAGTTCGGGCAGTTCTGCATCGACCACCACCTCGCCGCGGCGCTGCGCGGCGACCGCCAGCACGGGCTTTTCTTCCGGGGTGCGGAACGGCTGCCGTTCGGCTCGGCGATCCGTCCGGTGCGCGAGTTGATCGAGTACATGCTGACGGGGCGGATGCCGGTGGTGCTAACCGCGGCGGCGTAAGCGCAATCGCAGGCGGGACCCGTGACCTTGTAGGAGCGGCCCATGGCCGCGAAAGCGGTTGATGCAAGGAAGCGCCTCAACCAGAACCCACGCTTTCGCGGCCATGGGCCGCTCCTACAGAACCCGCCGTTGCCACCGTCTGCGGCGCATCCAAGGGGGATAACAACAGGTCCTCCCCCAGTTGGTACCCCCGCCTCTACACCGGCGACTTCTTCTCCCCACCCAACGCGTCCATCAAATCGGCCAGGAACTTCGACAGCAGGCCCGCCATCAGCACGAAGTCCGACTCGAAGCGCTCGTCCTCGTTGTCCGGGTCCTCGCCCTGCTCGCCGCGCGCGATGTCGAGGAAGGCGACCTTCTTCACCTCCATCTGATCGGTGAGTTCGAACGACACGCGGTCCTGCCACGTGAGGGCGAGACGCGTCGGAACCTTGCCGTCGGCGAGGTGCTTGCCGACCTCGGGCGTGTCGAGCGGGTGGTGCGTGTAGCGCACCGTCGCGCGCTCCTCGAGCGGGGACTGCAGCACGCAGTCGCGATCGATCGAGAAACCGCGCGGGGCCTCCTGCGTGCCCAGCCATTCGCTCATCGCGGAACCCGGCGAGCGCTCGGTGTCGAGCTTCGCGAACGGGAACTCGTCGAGCGCCTGCTTCAGCACCTCCATCACGGCCTCGCCCTTGTTCGGGCTGGCCGCATCGATGACGAGCCAGCCGTTCACCGGGTCGACCCACACGAACGTCGTGAAGTAGCGGCTGAACGCGCGCGGCAGCAGCTCGTCGGTGATCTCGTCCTTCAGCTCCTTCATGCGCTTGCGTCCGGGCTTCACGCCCATGCGGGCCTCGATGTCCGCGGCGCGCGCCTTCGCCTCCTGGTTCACGACGGACGCCGGCAGCAGCTTCTGCTCCACGCCGAGCGCGATCAGCCACTGGCCGTGCGCGGTGTAGACGAGTTGGTCATCGCCGCGCGGCGGGATCCAGCCGCGCGATTCGCGATTGAGCCCGCCGCAGGGCTGGAAGAGCCGCGACCGGAGCTGGTCGGCGAAGTCTTCCGGGGTCATGGACCACGGCACGGGCAGTCGGTGGAGCTGGAGATTCTTGAACCACATGGTCGTCGTCGGGCTCGTGTTCGGCGGTGTCGGGTCAGGCCGCGCGGCTCAGCGTGAGGCCGGCGTGTTCGCGCTGCGTGTGGAAATGGATCTTCGGCCACATCTCCTGCACGACGCGCATCTCGTAGGGACTCGCGGTGAGGATGGTCCAGGCGTCCGCGGCGTCCTGCGCGGTGCGCGCCTGGTTGGCGGCGAGGAACTTGTCGAGTTCCGCGGGCTCGTCGGCCGTCACCCAGCGCGCGCATCCGTAGGGCGAGGCGAGCACGCGCGCCTCGACGCCGTACTCGTGCTGGAGACGATGCGCCGCCACGTCGAACTGCAGCACGCCCACGGCGCCGAGCAGCAGCGTCGAACTCAGCGTCGGACGGAACACCTGGATGGCGCCCTCCTCGCCCAGCTGGATGAGGCCCGTGCGCAGCTGCTTCGTCTTCAGCGGATTCACGACTTCGATCACGCGGAAGATCTCGGGCGCGAAGAACGGCAGACCGGTGAACTGCAGCGGATCGATGGTCTCGGTCAGCGTGTCGCCCAACTGGATGCCACCGTGGCTGGGGATGCCGATGATGTCGCCGCCGTAGGCCTCGTCGAGCAGTTCGCGGCGCTGCGAGAGGAACGACACGACGGTGTTGGGCCGGATCTCCTTGCCGGTGCGCTGGATGCGCAGCCGCATGCCGCGCTCGAAGCGCCCGGAACACACGCGGACGAACACGATGCGGTCGCGGTGCATCGGGTCCATGTTCGCCTGGATCTTGAACACGACGCCGGAGAACTTCGGATCGTCCGGTGCCACCGGACCCTGCAGGGCCACGCGCGGCAACGGCGCGGGCGCGAGATCGACGAGCGCGTCGAGGACCTCCTGCACGCCGAAGTTGTTGATGGCCGACCCGAAGAACACCGGCGTCTGGCGGCCGGCGAGGAACTCCTCGCGCGAGAACTCCGGCGTGGCGGCACGCACCAGCTCGATGTCGTTCCGCGCGTGCACGATGTCCTCGCCGAAGCGCTCGTCCAGCAGCGGGTTGTGCAGCCCCTCGATGACGTCCTCGGACTGGCCCACGCGATCGGCGCCCGGGCGGAACACGCGGATGCGGTCCTCGCGCAGGTCGTACACGCCGCGGAACGTCTTGCCCATGCCGATGGGCCACGAGAACGGGACGGTGCCCATGCCGAGCGTGCGTTCGATCTCGTCGATCAGGTCGAGCGGCGGACGCACCTCGCGGTCCATCTTGTTGATGAAGGTGATGATCGGCGTGTTGCGCAACCGGCAGACCTCGAGCAGCCGCAGCGTCTGGGCTTCCACACCGTTCGCGGCGTCGATCACCATGAGCGCCGAGTCCACGGCCGTCAGCACGCGATACGTGTCTTCCGAGAAGTCCTGGTGACCGGGCGTGTCGAGCAGGTTGACGACCTTGTCGCGGTAGTCCATCTGCATCACCGAGCTGGCCACCGAGATGCCCCGCTGCTTCTCGATCTCCATCCAGTCCGACGTCGCATGCCGCGACGCCTTGCGCGCCTTCACGCTGCCGGCGATCTGGATCGCGCCCGCGAAGAGCAGCAGCTTCTCCGTGAGCGTGGTCTTCCCCGCGTCGGGGTGGGAGATGATCGCGAACGTGCGGCGCTGGGCGACGCGGTCGGACAGGGGGGTGACTTCGGACATGGTGCGGTCCCGGAAAGTATCGGCAGGGCGGCGGCGCGGGGGATGCGGGGAAGCCGCCTCAGCCCCGGAGAGGGTTGCCGACGACCATGACCACACGGACCGGGTCCGCGAAACGAGCCGCGCATTCTACGGGGGCGGCCGACAGCGGGCTACCGGGGCGCAGGGACCGGTGCATCTCCGGTGACGAAGCAATCGTTCCTGTCGCATCGCTTCCTCGGCATGCACCGCTTTCGGGGCCATGCCCGCCTCTCGGGCCGGTGGCCCGCGGCGGCTGGGCCGCGGGGCGTACCAACAAGGGGAGGACCCCTTGTATATCCCCCGTGCCGCACGACCCGTCGCGCGAATGGGAGAGCTGTTGTAGGAACGGGCCATGCCCGCCTCTCGGGCCGGTGGCCCGCGGCAGCTGGGCCGCGGGGCGTACCAACAAGGGGAGGGCCCCTTGTATATCCCCCGTGCCGCTTGTATATCCCCCGAGGATGCGCCACCGATCCTTGAGACGGGCCACGCTTTTGTGTAGGAGCGGGCCATGCCCGCGAAAGCGAGGGTTCCGATCGATCCGCTTCCACGGCACTCACCGCTTCCGGGGCCATGGGCCCCTCCTACACGATCGACCGGATCCTCACGGTCCGCTGGTCGTGAACGAGAGCACACCCTCCACGACCGCGGCTTCGGCGGCAGCCTTCGCCCGCAGCCCGCGCGTGATCGTGACGCCCTCCGTCGGATTGCCCACGCTACCCACCACTTCGTGATACCCGGTGAGGCGATTCCACCGACGCTTCGGCAGCTTGTCCGTGAGCGGCTTGTCCGAAGCGACAACCTGCAGGTGCTCCACGCCGAACGGTGCCTGCACGAGGAAACTGCCCGTCGCGATCGGCAGGTGGTGGTTCACCTTGTCAGGCGGGATGTAGCGGACGAACGGCGCGTCGTCCTGGTTCCAGGCTTCGGACTGGGCCGCACCGCCCGCCTCGCCGTGCAGCGGCAACAGATAGGACAGACGCTCGCCACCCACGAACATGTGCCCGACCACGTAGTACCAGACCGCCGCGTTCGACCGAATGAGGAGGTCCACCTGCTCGCCATCGCGGAAGAGCAGGTTACGCCCGCCCTTCGTGGACGACACATCGATCTTGAGATCGCCCGAGACCGCCACGCCCTCGCGCAGAAGCTTCTCGAAGTCGGGTGCGAGCGGCCTGATGTCGTAGCCCGCGTACGCTGTGGGAAGCAGACGCACCCGCCGCACCGCCACCACTTCGGCGCCCGGCACTGCCAGCAGTTCCAGCGTCACATCCACCAGGCCCTGTTCGAGGATGCGGTACTCGGCTTTCCCCGAAAGCGGCCTGCCTTGGCGCCCGGTCCCCTCGGCCTGCAGTGCCTTGCCCAGGGCGTTGCCGAAGGATGTGACCTCCTGGCTATCCGGCGCGACGACCGGATCCATACTCGCCAGCCGGCCGTTGACTTCGCGGAACAGCACCCGCGCCGCGAGCGACAGCGAGTCCACCGAAGCTTCCAGCCCTTCGAGTTCCTGCACGATCGCGGTCTCCGCGACAGGCACCTCGTCCACCGTGTCGCCCAGCGCCACCGCCACCAGACGGTGATCGGCCCACGCGCGCAACCGGGCGAGTTGATCGGTGAGCAGCGCATGCCGCTGTCGGGCGTCCTTCGCTTTCGGCAGTGCGATCTGCCCCGCATCGAACTCCGCGCGCAGATCGGCGAGCTTGCGGCGGTACAGCGGCAGCGCCGTCTTCGGATCGAGCAGCGCCCGCGCGCCATGACGCTCGCCGTCGCCGGGAATGGCGTCGTACCGCAGCCCGAGCATCGGCAGGTCCGACTCGGTGCGCTTCAGCACGCGCGAGCCGCAGTCCTGCGCCGTCCGCCCAACCATCTGCGTGCACGACTCCACCACCGCCAGCACGCGCGTCTGGATCGTGCCGACGAGATCGGCCGCGGCACGCTGCCGGGCGTCGGAGGCGGTGGCGCCGTAGCCACGGCCTTCGAGGGCGTGGGTGGGCAGGGCCAGCGCAGAGAGCAGGAACGTCAGCACGGACACCAGCGAAAAGCGCCATCGAACCCGGCGGTCAGTCATCCTCGTCTCCTCCAATTCTTGAACCCGCGGGACCATAGGGACGCGTGGGGGACGCGTGGGGGACGCGTGGGGGACGCGTTTGGGGACGCGTGGGCGCGGGCACCCGGTCATAGTACCGACACGCCATAGCGCGCCATGTCGCGATCGACGGTCGCCAGTGCCATGTCCTCGATCAGGGCCTGCGCAACCAGCAGCCGGTCGAACGGGTCCCGGTGATGCCAGTCGAGCCTCTCGACGCGGCACAGATGACGGAACTCGATGGGCAGAAGCTGAAAGGCGTTGAGTTCACACTGCTCCCGCACGAATGCGTCGACGGATTGCCCGAGTTTCAGCTTGCCCAGAGACACCTTGATGGCCAACTCCCACACGCTCGCGTGGCTCAGCCAGCACGCCGTCGAATGTGCCGTGATGGCCCGGCGTATCCGGGGCGGAAGGCGCGGGTCGTCCGAACACCACCACAGGAACGCGTGAGAATCCAGGAGGACCCGCACGGACCTCACCGGTAGGCCGCGAAATCGTCGAGCGGTGCGTCGAAGTCGGGCGCCATGACCACCGCGCCCCTGGCAGAGCCGGGCTTGCGCGGCGCTGTCGCGTCGCCGGCCAGCGCAACCAGCTTCACCAGAGGCTTGCTGTCGCGGGCGATGATGACCTCCTCCCCCGCCAGTGCGCGATTCACCAGGTCGGACAGTTGTGCCTTGGCTTCGGCGATGTTGACCTGCTTCATGATCGGGCTTGCCTGCGACATTCGATGTTGGTCATTCTAGTTGGTCAACCTGCGATCGGCAATCGCCGCCCGCCCAGGAGCCTGTCGGACTTGGGTGTTCGATAGCGAAACGGAGGGAGGGCGAGGACAGATTTCGATGATTTCGACGAACGTATCGGGAATAGGTGAGGAGAAAGCTGCGGGATATGGACCGCTCTCCCACCGTTGCCGCCGAATCATCGCAAGTCCGACAGGCTCCTGGAGAGCGGGTGTGGCCGAGACCCCGACCGACTCCCCTGACGACACCCGGTCCCCGCACCAACGTGCACGACGAAGCCAACCCCGGCCACCGTCGCCCCTCGCGGAGCCGGGACGGTGGCCGGGCCCTGCACTCACCCTGGCCGGCGTTGGACGCTCCGTCACGCACCCGCGGGGTCCGTGAAACCCGCGGCTCGGGCGCCGGGCGTACTGGCGAGACGGAAACCGGTGTTGTTGTTGCGTTTCGCGGTTCCGTTCCATTTGCGGTTGGCGGAGCGCACGTTGGCGGGTTTGTTGTTCCAGGCACCGCCGCGCACCACGCGCCGGGAAGACGCCGGTCAGGCCCCCGCGACGGGGCGCCCGTCCGGCCAGGCCGGATCGAACCACCCGTCACGAAAGATCGCATGGCGCAATCGCCACGTGTGGGCGTGGGACGCATGCGCCAGCCACGCCTGAATCTTCTGCTGCACTTCCGCCTTCTCCACGGTGCCATGCCGCCAGCGGTCGCGCAAACCGCGCAGGCGGTGCCGGAACCGACGCACGTTGTCGTCGGGCAGACGCCGCCGGCCACCCGCGTGGAGTTCGAACCCCAGGAAGGTCGCGGGCGCCATGGTCGGATGAATGCCCGTCTTGCGCGGATGCGCGAGCAGGCGCAGGCGCCCGAAGCGTTCGTCCAGCGCCTGGCGCCACGCCGCCAGCACCGCGGGGTCGTCGTGGAACAGCGCCCCGTCGTCCACGTAGCGCACATACCCTGGCGCCCGCAGTACCTCCTTGACGTAGTGGTCCACCCCATCGAGGTATACGTTGGCGAAGAACTGGCTGGTCAGGTTGCCGATGGGCAATCCGCGTCGGCGCTCGTACGGGGTGAACAGGTCGTCGCCCGCGAAGTAGCGATGTACCGGTTCCTGCCGATTGGAACCGTCGATGATCGCGTCCAGGAGGTCGAGCGTGCGCGGGCACCCGACCCGCCGGCGCAACCGCTCCTTCAGGATGGCGTGATCGATCGACGGGAAGAACCGGAAGATGTCCCAGCGCAGGACATGGCGGTGGCGGTCGCGATAGTGTTCGTAGCGCGCCACCGCCCGGTGGGTCCCCTTGCCGAGGCGATTGGCGTAGCTGTCGTGGATGAAGCCCCGCTCGAACAGCGGCTCCACCACGGCACACAGCGCGTGGTGCACAACGCGGTCGGCGAAGGGCGCTGCCGATACCTGCCGGGGCTTGGGGTCGCGTACCTCGATCACCGTGTACGGGCCGGGCCGCCATGTGCCGGACTGGAGCTGCCGTTCCAGTCGCAGCAGGTTGCGCTCCAGCGAGGCCAGGAAGTTCGCGACGCCGGGCTTGCTGCGCTTGCCCCGGGCTGCGCGCATCGCGGCGGCGTGCAGCGCCTGAAAGTTCGCCATGCGGTCGAACATCGTTGCGGCCTCCGATGCGCTCATCCTGCGGTGCCCTCGCCAACGCTACCGCGCATCCATCCGCCCACCATCCGCCCGATGTCGTCCACGCCCCGGGCCAGAAACTCGTAGCGTCGCAGGTCCAGCAGCTTCAGTTCCTTGGCGAGGCGCGCGAGTACGCGCAGCCGTTCCAGCAGCAGGTTCGCGCGCCGCAGCAGCGGTCGGGACTCGCGGGTGTAGGTGGCCTCCACCAGGGTTTCCAGCAGATCCAGCGCCGCGCCCTGGATGCGGTCCCCGAGCAGGAACTTCTGGCTGCGGGGGAAGCCCTCCACGGTCGGAATGAGCCACGTCACGAACTGGAATGCCTTCTCCAGCGCCGGGCTCACCCGCCGCTGCGCCCGCGCCGGCGTCGCGTCGGCCATGGTCACCTCCCTTCATGAAATTCCCGTTTCGCCGCCGACCGCAGGCGGTCGGCGGAACACCCGGGCGCGGCGCCCGGAACACGTCCCCGGTTCAGGGGTAAAGGGGTAAGGGGGCCCGAGGACCAAGCTGCCGTTTCACGGCAGCGTCCTGGCGAGACGGAAATCGGAGTTGTTGTTGCGATTCGCGGTTCCGTTCCATTTGCGGATGGCGGAGCGCACGATGGCGGGTTAGTAGTCCCAGGCACCGCCGCGCACCACGCGCCGGGAACAATTCCCGCTCGTCCACGCGCTCCCGCCCGACGGCGCGCCGCGGTAGCTCTCGTTCCAGCAGTCGTCCGTCCACTCCCACACGTTGCCCATCATGTCGTACAGGCCGAAATCGTTCGGTCGGTAGCTACCGACCGGCGCCGTCGCCGGGTACCCGTCGTCGCACTCGAACAATGGTGGTCCCCAGTTGAATTTTCGCTTCCCCGCCTGATCCGCCACGTTCGCATATCGGCACGCTTCACTCTCCCCATTGCCCCAGTGCCGCACGCCCCGGCCACCCGCCCGCGCCGCGTACTCCCACTCCGCCTCGCTCGCCAGCCGATACGTCTGCCCGCTCTTTCGCGAGATCCACTGCGCGTATGCCTGCGCGTCGTTCCAGTCCACGCACACCACCGGGTGGTCGTCAGTCTGGTCGTAGCCGGGGCTCTCCCAGCTCTTCCCGGAATCCAGCTTCCACTCCTTGCCGTCGTATTCGTAGCACCCGCTCACGGACCGCCCCGTATCCCGCACGAACCGCCGGAACTCGCCGCGCGTCACCTCCGTCTTCCCCAGCGCGAACTTGCCCACCTGCACCGTGCGCTGCGGGCCCTCGACGTCCCTGCGATTCGGCTCGTCCGACGGCGAGCCCATCACGAAACTCCCGCCCGGGATCACCACCATCCGCGGGCAGCCGCTGCAATCGTCGAATTCCTTCCCCGGCGGGTAAGGGTCCGCCACCGGGGTCGGGGGCGGCGGTGCGGTGGCCTTGCGCAAAGCCGCGATACGGATACGGGCGGCTGCCACATATCGGCCGTTCGGAAGTGCCTCCAGGTATGCCTCGTAGGCCTCGACGCTGTCTGCCACCTTGGCGGCATCGAAGGCGGCCGAGTCCTCGTCGTTGCGAGACCCCGTGTCGTCCGGCTTGCGGCCGCTGTTGCCGTCACCCTTGAAGTAGTAGCGCCCGACCGCGGCGTTGTAGAACGCCGGCAATTGCTGGTGATCGATAGTCCGAGCCAGCCGGTGCACCTCCTCCTTGACGCGCTCCATCAGTTCCGCCACGTGCACGCCGTCCGTCTCGATGGCCTTGACGAACACCCGCGTAAACACCCCGTTGGGCGACTTATCGTTCGGCCCGAGCCGGTCCAGCGCCTTCTGACCCTCGCTCGCCGAGTAGATCACCATCTGCCCGGCCGCCGCCGCGCCGGCCGGGACAAGGCCGCGGCTGTTGACGTTGCGCCCGCTTCCCTTGAACGGGTTGTCCCGGCAGGCGTCGATCACCATCAACGAAAACTTCGGCCGCTGATCCCCCACGCTAGAGAGCAGGTAGTTGAGCGGCACCGCATTGAAGATGACGCTCCGCTCGTTGTCGCTGCGGATATCCACCGGCAGCAGGTAATTGACGCCCTTGATCTCGACGGCGTGCCCGCCGTAGAACACGACCGCCTCGTCGCTTCCGCCCAGCGTCTCCGTGAATCGGGAGATGGCATCGAGCATGCGCTCCCGGTCAGCGTTCAGCACTGGCGGCGCCACGGTGAACCCCACTTTCTCAAGCGCCTTCGCCATTGCCCTGGCGTCGGCCACGGCGTTCTTCAGCGGGTCCACGTGGGCGTAGGTGTCGTTGCCGATCACCAGCGCACGGCGTTCGGCCGAAGCGGGGGTGACGACGCACAGGGCGAAACAACCGGACAGCAGCAGGGCGAAGAGGCGGGTCATGGGCGGGTCTTCGTTGTTGTTCGATCGGGGTGGGCGCTACGGCGCTTTTCTCGTGCGACTGTATGGCGATTGCACGCCATGCGGCAAGTGACACCGGGGCGGATCAGGGCGGATCCGCCACGCAGGAAGCGGCGCGCGTTCGCAGGCGCGGGCCATGACCGCCTCTCGGGCCGGTGGCCCGCGGCGGCTGGGCCGCAGGGCGTACCTACAAGGGGAGGACCCCTTGTATATCCCCCGTGCCGCACCACCCGTCGCGGAAATGGGCGAGCTTCTGTAGGAGCGGCCCATGGCCGCGAAAGCGATGGTTGCTTTGGAAGCGTTTCCTTGCATCGACCGCTTTCGGGGCCATGGGCCGCCTCTCGGGCCGGTGGCCCGCGGCGGCTGGGCCGCAGGGCGTACCAACAAGGGGAGGACCCCTTGTATATCCCCCGAGGATGCGCCACCGATCCTGGCGACGGGCCACGCTTTGTGTCGGAGCGGGCCATGCCCGCGAAAGCGATGGATGCTTTGGAAGCGCTTCCTTGCATCGACCGCTTTCGGGGCCATGGGCCCCTCCTACAGGGGTGGTGGATGCGCCACCCGTCGCGGAAATAGGCGAGCATTTTGTAGGAGCGGGCCATGCCCGCGAAAGCGATGGTTCCGGGTGAAGCGCTTCCACGGCATCCGCCGCTTTCGGGGCCATGGGCCCCTCCTACAGGGCGATGGATGCGCCACCTGTCGCGTGAACGGGCGAGCTGTTGTAGGAGCGGGCCATGCCCGCCTCTCGGGCCGGTGGCCCGCGGCGGCTGGGCCGCAGGGCGTACCAACAAGGGGAGGACCCCTTGTATATCCCCCGTGCCGCACCACCCGTCGCGGAAATGGGCGAGCTTCTGTAGGAGCGGCCCATGGCCGCGAAAGCGATGGTTCCGGTCGAAGCGTTACTTGGCGCTTACCGCTACAAGTCGTCGGCCCGTGCGTAACCGGTGAGGCCCATGAGGATGCGCGAGATCTGGAAGGCGACCCACGACGCCACGCGGGCCGTCCAGGGCTTGCGGGCCCAGGTCTCCTGCACGATCGGGACGGACCCCTCGACGATTCCGGCCTCCAGGGCCGCCCGGAGCTCGGACGCGAAACCCTCGTCGTCGACGACCACGTTCGCTTCCCGCGACAGCATCAGGCTGAACGGGTCGATGTTCGACGACCCCACCGTGGACCATCGCCCGTCGACCACGGCGACCTTGGCATGCAGGTAGGTGAGCGTGTATTCGTGGATCTCGATGCCGGCGTCGATCAGGCTGCCGTACAGCGCATGGGTGGCGTGGTGCACAAGCAGATGCTCCGGAAGCCCCTGGAGCAGGAGGCGGACGCGCACTCCCCGCAAGGCGGCGTCGCGCAACGCGCGTCGGAACTGACGTCCGGGCAGGAAGTAGGCGCACGCGATGAACACCTCCCGTCGCGCGCCGCCGATCGCATCGAGATACGCCTCCTCGATGGCGCGACGATGGCTGATGTTGTCGCGGATCAGGAAGGCGGCGCGCCTTCCCGGCAACGCCACGGGCGGCGACGGGGAGGCGGCGAGGCGCGGGGCTTCCGAACGGGCGCGCGTCGTCAGTTCGACGAGCGTCCAGAGGCGCTGCACGGCGCGATGCATGCCGGCCACCAGCGGACCGCGCACGCGGACCGCGAAATCGAAGCGCGGCGGGCCGGCATCGCGGCCGTCGCGATCGTCGATCACGTTGATGCCGCCGCAGAAGCCCAACTCGCCGTCGATCACGACGAGCTTGCGGTGCAGGCGGCGCAACCGATGCCGTCGGAGATGAAAGCGCCCCAGCTCCGGGCGGAACACGAGCACCTGCACGCCTGCCGGCGCGAGGATCGCGCGAAGCGACGGCAGCAGGTTGTCGGCACCGAAGCCGTCCACCATCAATCGCACGGACACGCCGCGGCCGGCCGCCTCGGCAAGGACCCGTGCGACGCGCCGCCCCGTGCGGTCGTCCGCGAAGATGTAGGTCTCGAGATGCACTTCGAAGCGCGCCGCCGCGATGGCCGCCTCCACGGCCGGAAAGTACTCGTCGCCCGACCGGAGCAGCTCCACGCGGTTGCCCTGCGTGAATCCGGTCATCCGCGGACGAGAAGGGCCGACAGGGCCACGTGATCGGACAGCCGGGCGGAATGCCGGCCGTGGTGGGCGTGCGCCAGCTTGACCCGGAAGCCGCGCGTGTAGATCCGGTCGAGGTTGAGCAGCGGCATCATGGCCGGGAAGCTGCGCGCCGGGCGTCCGGACGTGTGCTCGAACACCTCGGTCAGTCCGAGCGGCAGCCGCAGGCCGCGGCCGGTGCG
The DNA here is from genome assembly GCA_022843925.1 of Burkholderiales bacterium. GTDB lineage: Bacteria > Pseudomonadota > Gammaproteobacteria > Burkholderiales. The sequence goes on along the minus strand of JALHMS010000012.1, from coordinate 28,031 downwards.
ACGGGTCCAGTCGTTGAAGTCACCGGCGATGATGAGCGGCGCATCCGACGGCACGAGGCGATCGATGCGCTCCTTGAGCCGTTCGATCTGACGGCGACGCCACATCGCGAGAAGCGCCAGGTGCACGTTGACGCAGTGGAGCGGTTGGGGCCAGCCCGGCACGTCGATCTCGCAGTGGAGCAGCCCGCGACTTTCGAAGCGCGATTGGGAGACGTCCTCGTTGTCCCACCGGGAGATCGGAAACTTCGAAAGGATCGCGTTGCCGTGGTGGCCTTCGTCGTACACGGCGTTGCGGCCGTAGGCGAAGTCGCTCCAGAGCGAATCGGCGAGGAACTCGTACTGCGGCCGGTCGGGCCAGTTCTCGTGCCGGCGGGCGTGGCGCAGCGAGAGCCCCTGCACCTCCTGGAGGAACACCAGATCGGCGCCGAGCCCGTGCAGCGTCTCGCGAAGCTCGTGCACGGCCATGCGACCGCGCAACTGCGAGAACCCCTTGTGGATGTTGAAGGTGACGACGTGCAGCGAGTCCATGGGCCCGATCGGCGCGGATGACGGCTTGATTGTGCCACCCGCACCGGGCGTGCGGCGCCCCGCATCGACGAAGACTGCCTACCGGGCGCCCGGCGATGCGACCTCGAAGTACCGATCCAGCAGCCCGGCTTCGTCGAAATGGCGACGACCGACGAAGGCCGTGGCGTGCCGCCCCCACTGCCGCATGGCGCCCGGCTCGGCGACGCCCATGGGCCAGAAGAACCATCGCTCGCCGCGCTCGGTGCCGGGCACGATGCCGTCCGGGCGGAACAGGCTGCGACGCCCGCCCTGCGGATCGGGGAGCGAGCGCAGCGCGTCGTCCGGCGCGAACGCGATGGGTGCGCCGTCGATCACGCCGCGCTCGATGATGACACGCTGCAGGTAGTGGGTGACCGCTGCCACGCGGAGCACGATGCGTCCGTCCGCCGGAACCGTCGGAAGACTCTGCGGGACGAACGCACCCTCGTCGAGCCCGGGCGCGGGCGGTCTGGCACGGACCGCCGGCGTCGGGAAGAACTGGTGATAGCAGCCGCATTGGTGGATGGTGTCGTGGATCCAGGGCACACCGTCGGGTCCGAGGGTCACGCGCCACGTGATACCGTCGAGACGACCGCCCAGGAGATCGAGCGCCCCCTGCTTCGGGCGCGCGGCAAACCACACCGAGTACACGAGCTGCGGCAGCACCTGCCCCGCGAAGCGCGTGTGCACGAGGCGCGTAAACATCACGGGGCGCGCGACATCGACGTCGACGCGACCCTCGGCGGTCCACACGGGCGCACCCGGCAGATCGGCGTCGGTCGCCGTGTCGATCTCGAGCACCGGCGCATGGCGGGCGAACCAGGCGGCGAGGACGTCCGGGGCGACGTCTGCGAAGGGACCCAGGGCTGCGACGTCGTCGTGCCCAGGGGGGCCGGCGGGCGGCACGTAGCGCACGAGCGCGCGGGTGACGGGCAACCGGTCGAGGGGCGTCGCGAACGTCCGCCCGGTCTCGCGCTGGTAACCGCGGACGCCGGCAGCGAAGGGAACCCGCGCGATGGCGTAGACACCGGCGACACGCTTCCAGGTCTCGTAGTCGTCCGGCACGGAGGCGCGATCGAGCGCGGCTGCCGGGGTGCGCGCGAGCAGTCGGGCACCGCAGGTTTCGACGGCGGTCACGAGCGCCGGGCGATCGGGCGCACCGAGTCTGGCGAGAGCGCCGTCGGGCAGATTGGCGATCTCGTGCTGCCGCGCTTCGCGATCGAGAGTGCGCATGGCGGCGAGGAGGGCCGTCACGTCGCGCGCGGGATGCCTGGCCTCCGCCGCGAGGAAACGGCTGGTGCGCAGATGCGGATGCCCGGAGACACGCGCCGCAGCGCCATCGCGGACACCTGCGGCGTCCACGGCGTCATCCAGCCGCGCGAAGCGATCGGCACAGGCCGCGAGGGCAGCATCACCATCGGCACGCCCATCGGCGATCGGCGCGACGCGCTGCGATGGCGTCGCAGCGCAGCCCGCGAGTAACAGCAGACCGGCGAGGATGCAGAGGCTACGCATCGGCCCCGGCGCGATCGCCCAGGCGCAGGATCGCCGCGCCGTTGCTCGGGGAGAAGCACTTCGCAGCGGCCTCGCGCCACGGCAGCCAGACGAAGGCGGTGTGCTCGCGGGGCGCGAGCGTCACCTCCACGCGCCCGGGCACTTCCAGTCCGAAGACGTGCTCGGTGTTCCGGGTCACGCCCGGCGCGTAACGCCAGCGCCACTGCGGGTAGATCTCGTACTCGTTGGTGTACTGCCAGTCGGTCAGACGATGCCGGAACGCGTCGATGCCGGTCTCCTCAAGCACTTCGCGCCGGGCCGTCTCGTCGAGGGGTTCGTCCTCGCGATCGACGCTGCCGGTGACGGACTGCCAGTAGCCTGCGTGATCGGCGCGTTCGATGAGCAGCACCTCGAGCGACGGGGTGTGGATCACGACGAGGACGGAGCGGGGAATCTTGTGGGGTCGGGTCATGTCGGGATGCGGCGCACGGTGGCGCCTGCAGCGGGCGGACGGCCGGACGGGCCGGAGGATGAGACCATGGTACCGGCGTCGAGAGTACGCGACGAACGGAGGCACGCGCATGAGGGCAATGGGTTGGCGGAAGAGTTCCGGCAAGGCGTCTCATCGCTGGTGGTTCCTGGCTGCGATGTGGTGCCTGGCGACGTCAGGTGCGCTCGCTTCGGACGATGCCTTGCGGGAGATCCTGCGGACGCCCGGCCACGTGATCCTGATGCGCCACGCGTCGGCACCCGGCACCGGCGACCCCGATGGGTTCCGGCTCGACGACTGCAGCACGCAGCGGAACCTGTCGACGGCGGGGCGTGCCGAGGCCGCGGCGATCGGGGCGGGGCTGCGCGCCCTCGGTGTGGCACGTGCCGCGGTCTACAGCAGCCGCTGGTGCCGCTGCCTCGACACGGCCCGCGGCCTGGGCCTCGGCCCGGTGACGCCGCTGCCCGCGCTCGATTCGTTCTTCGCCGACCGCAGCGTGGCGGACGAGCGGACCGCGGCGCTGACGACGTGGCTTGCAATGGCGGACCTCGCGGGTCCGACGGTGCTCGTCACCCACCAGGTCAACATCACGGCCCTGACGGACGTGGTGCCTGCGCAGGGCGAATGGCTCGTCGCGCGGCGTCGCGGAGACCGGTGGGAAGTCGTCGCGCGGCGACCGCCTGGAAGTCCGTGAACGGGACGGCAGGCCGGCTCCGCGCGGAAGCCGGCCATGCCGCTTCGGCAGTGCCGCTCAGCGGACCTTGATGTGCAGCTCGCGGAGCTGCTTCTCGTCCACCGGGCTGGGCGCGCTGGTCAGCAGACACTGCGCGCGCTGGGTCTTCGGGAAGGCGATCACGTCACGGATCGATTCGGCGCCGGTCATCATCGTGATGAGCCGGTCGAGGCCGAAGGCGATGCCGCCGTGGGGCGGTGCACCGAACTGGAGGGCCTCGAGCAGGAAACCGAACTTCAGCTGGGCCTCATCGGCATCGATCTTCAGGGCCCGGAACACCTTGCTCTGCACTTCCTCGCGATGGATACGGACGGAGCCGCCGCCCAGTTCCCAGCCGTTCAGGACCAGATCGTAGGCCTGGGCGATCGCGGCCCCCGGATCGGTGTCGAGAAGATCCTCGTGGCCGGCCTTCGGGCTGGTGAAGGGGTGATGCATCGCGTTCCAGCGTCCGCCCTCCTCGTCGTACTCGAACATCGGGAAGTCCACGACCCAGAGGGGCTTCCAGTCGCCGTCGACGAATCCGTGGGCCTTGCCGAACTCGGAGTGACCGACCTTCACGCGCAGCGCGCCGATGGCGTCGTTCACGACCTTGGCACGGTCGGCACCGAAAAAGACGAGGTCCCCGTTCACGGCACCGGTGCGGCGCAGGATCTCGGTGAGCGCGGCATCGTGGAGGTTCTTCACGATCGGCGACTGCAGGCCTTCGCGGCCCCTGGCGACGTCGTTCACCTTGATGTACGCGAGGCCCTTCGCCCCGTAGATCTTCACGAACTCGGTGTAGCCGTCGATCTCGCCGCGGCTCATCTCACCGCCGCCCGGAACGCGCAGTGCGGCCACGCGACCGCCCGGCGTCGTGGCCGGACCGGAGAACACCTTGAAGTCGACGTCGCGGACGCAGTCGGTGATCTCGGTCAGCTCCAGCTTCACGCGGAGGTCCGGCTTGTCGGAACCGAAGCGCGCCATGGCCTCGGCGAACGTCATGACCGGGAACGGATCGGGCAGCTTGACGCCGATCGCGGAATCGAAGACGTGGCGGACCATGTTCTCGAAGATGTCGCGGATCTCGTCCTCGCCGAGGAAGCTCGTCTCGCAGTCGATCTGCGTGAACTCGGGCTGCCGGTCGGCGCGGAGATCCTCGTCGCGGAAGCACTTGGTGATCTGGTAGTACCGGTCGAAGCCGGACATCATCAGGAGCTGCTTGAAGAGCTGCGGCGACTGCGGCAGCGCGAAGAACTCGCCGTGATGCACGCGCGACGGCACGAGGTAGTCGCGCGCGCCTTCGGGCGTCGACTTCGTGAGCATCGGCGTCTCGATGTCGACGAAGCCCTTGGCGTCGAGATAGCGCCGCACTTCCATCGCCACCTTGTAGCGGAGCATCAGGTTCTTCTGCATCTGCGGCCGACGCAGATCGATCACGCGGTACTGCAGACGCACGGTCTCGGAAAGGTTCTCGTCGTCGATCTGGAAGGGCGGGGTCTGGGCGGCGTTCAGCAGCACGATCTCCTGCGCGAGGACCTCGATCTCGCCGCTCTTCAGGTTGGCGTTGGTCGTGCCCTCCGGTCGCGGACGCACCCGGCCCGTGATGCGGACGACGAACTCCCCGCGCAGACGATCCGCCGTCGCGAAGGTCTCGGGCGTGTCGGGATCGACGACCACCTGCACCAGCCCCTCGCGGTCGCGGAGGTCGATGAAGATCACCCCTCCGTGGTCCCGCCGGCGATGCACCCAGCCGAAGAGGGTGACGGTCTGGTCCAGATAGGTCTTGTCGATGAGTCCGCAGTAGTTGGTGCGCATGGTGTGTGGTCGGTCGAAGGTAAGGGGGCCGGTCAGGACCGGCGGGAGGGCGCGGACGGCGGAGCCACTCCCATGGAGATGATGTACTTGAGCGCGTCATCGACGCTCATGTCGAGCTCGATCACGTCGGCCCGGGGCAGCATCACGAAGTATCCGCCCGTGGGGTTGGGCGTGGTCGGCACGTAGATGCTGACGAAATCGCCGGCGAGATGGTTGGTGACATCCCCGCCGGGCGTGCCCGTGAGGAAGGCGATCGTCCACATGCCGGGGCGGGGCCATTCGATGAGCACGGCCTTGCGGAAGGCCTGCCCGCTGGACGAGAACAGCGTGTCGGAGACCTGCTTCACGCTGTTGTAGATCGACTTCACGACGGGGATGCGGCCGAGGATGGCCTCCCAGGCGAGCACCAGACGCTGTCCTAGGACGTTGGCCGCGAACACCCCCGTCAGGAACACCACCAGGACGGTGAGCACCACGCCCAGGCCGGGCACGTCGAACCCGAAGAGCGAATGCGGGCGCCAGCTGTAGGGCAGCAGCAGCAGGCTCTGGTCCATCGTCGTGACGAGCGCGTGCAGCACCCAGAGGGTGATGCCCAGAGGCACCCAGATCAGCAGACCGGTGATGAGATAGCGTCGCACGGAAAAAACGAAGCGGACCGCCGCCGGAAAGGCGCGGTCCGCATGGCGCTCCATTCAAGTGCCGGCCCCGGGGCCGGCTGTGTTCATTCGGGGCGGCGAGCCCCGGGAAACGACGTCAGGTTCAGGAAGCTGTCGGCCCGGCCGCGCCGCTCGTTCCCGACGCCGGCTCGGCTGCCTTGGTCTCGGTGGCGCCGCTTCCGGTGTCCGCCTTCGGCGCCGCCGATTTGCCGCCGCCCTTGAAGTCGGTGGCGTACCAGCCGCTTCCCTTCAACTGGAAGCCGGCCGCGGAAATCAGCTTGGTCATGGTGGACTCTCCGCACGGACAGGCGGAGATGGCGGGAGCACCCAGCTTCTGCAGGTATTCCTTCTCGAGGCCGCACTTGTCGCAGCGATACTCGTAGATGGGCATGATATTCCTCGAAAATCGATCCAGAATTATACGCGGTCGCCCCGACGGGGCCACCTGTCAACCAAGCCCAAACTATGGCCGGATCCCAAGGAGCACAAGGCATGCTGACACGAACCCGCTGGCCCTACCCGCGCATTCTCGCCCATCGGGGCGGCGGAAGCGTGGCCCCCGAGAATACGCTGGTCGGGATCCGGGCCGCGGCAGGAATGGGATTCGCCGGCGTGGAGATCGACGTCCAGCTGGCCGCCTGCGGGACACCGATCCTCATGCACGACGCCACGGTCGACCGGACCACCGACGGCTATGGCGACGTTGCGGACTTCTCGGCCGACGAGATGCGTCGGCTCGATGCGGGCGTCTGGTTCGGGAACGAGTACGCGGGTGAGCACGTGCCCACGCTGGAAGCCGCCGTGGCGCTTTGCCGGGCGACGGGACTCTGGATGAACGTCGAGATCAAGGCCGACGACGCCGTGGCCGAGGAGACCGGCGACGTCGTGGCGCGCGAGATGGCGCGCCTCTGGGGCGACGCGAGTCCGGCGCCGCTGCTGTCCAGCTTCTCCGAGGAGGTGCTCGCCGCCGCCCTCGAAGCCGTCCCGACTCTGCCCCGCGCGCTGCTGGTCGAAGCCCCGCCCGGCGACTGGCGCGAACGCATCGCACGCCTGAAGTGCCGCGCGATCTGCGCAGACTACCGGCATCTCACCGCCGCGTTCGTGGCGGAGGCCCATGCCTCGGGCGTGGCGGTCGGTGCGTACACGGTGAACGATCCCGGCAAGGCCGTGACCCTGTTCGAGTGGGGTGTCGAGGCCGTGATCACCGATGAGCTGCGGGACATCCGGGCGGATTTCCTCGCCACCTTCGGTCTCGCGCCGCCCGGCGGGGACGACGCCGCCAGCGAATGACCTGCGGGGACAAGCCCTCCCGCAGCCGGATCAGAACGGGTTCCCGGCCTCCGCAGGTGTCCCTGCGGTGAGCTGCCGGAACAGGGTCCGCAGGGCGGCGCGCTCGGCGTCGATGTCGACGAGGAGTGCGACCTCGCGGCAATGCTCGTCGCCGGCGGACTGGATGCCGGCGAGCTGCCATCGGCCCGCCGACGGCGCCACCAGCAGCGGCCCGCCGGAGTCGCCGCGGCAACTGTTCACCCGCCCGCGGCGCCCCGACCGGGCCTCGATCACCAGCGCGGGACCCGAACCGTCCTCGGCACTGGCCGCCACCCGCACCTCGGCGAAGCGCAGGCTGCCCGCGCTGCCGGCATCGCGGCCGTCGGCGAGTCCGAATCCGGCGATCACCCTGGGAATGACCAGCGAATCGCGGAAGCCGGGCGACACGAGCGGAGCCTTCGCGAATCCGTCCGGTACTGGCCGATGCAGGAGGACGAGCGCGAGATCCGACTGCGCGAATCCACCCCGCCGCCGCAGGTACCGACCGACATCCTCCCCCGCCCGCGGGCGCAGACCGACTGCATCGAAGATCCGCGCGAATCGCGGATGGATCGCCTCGTCCACGGACTCCCGCCAGGCGGGGCGCGTGGTCCCCGGCACCGGGAACGAGACGCGGACCCGGAGGCTTCGTCCGCCGTCGCCATACAGGCAGTGGGCGGCCGTCAGCACGACCGACGGATGGACGATCACGCCGGTGCAGGCGTGCGCCACACGCCCGCCTGCGTCGATCGCCTCGACCTGCACGGTGAAGCGACGCAGCAACTGCGCGACGTCCGCCAGACGGGAGCCGCCCGTCGTCGGCGCATCGGTCGCCAGCACTTCATCCACGGCGTAGCCGCCCGTGACGGCCGCGGCCGGTCCGGCACCGGCGAGCAGCACCAACGCCAGCAACCAGGGCAGAAGCATGCGGTGCGCGCGACCGGTCATCACTCGCGCCCGGCGCGCCATATCGACCAGACGAGCCAGAGGCTGTTGAAGGTCGCCACGAGGAAGCCGAGCAAGCCGAACAGCGGCAGGCCGAGCAGTTCGGGCCCGCCCCGCACCGTCATCACGATGGAAGAACCCACGATGAGTGCCGCGGTCACGACGCCGACGGTGAGCCGGCTCGCACTGCGGTCGATCTGATGACCGAAGTGGTCCAGGCGCTTCAGGTCGAACTCGATCTTCATCCGGCCGCGACGCGCGTCGCGGACCAGGCGCACGACGTCCCCCGGCAGCCCGCCGAGCGATGAGAGGAGCCCGAGCGCACCGCGCTGCCACCGCCGCGTCACGGCGCGTGGGGCGTAGCGCTCGGCAAGCACGCGCTGCACGAACGGACCGAGATGGGCGACCAGCTGGAACCCGGGGTCGAGGCGGCGGCCGAGGCCCTCCAGCGTGATGAGCGCCTTGAAGAGCAGCGCGAGGTCCGCGGGCAGCGAGATCTCGTGGTCGCGCATGATGGCGGTGATGTCGCCCAGCAACTGGCCGATACGGATGTCCTTCAGCGCCAGATGCTCGTAGTCGAACACGAGCCGCCCGAGGTCGTCGGCCATCCGCTCCTCGTCGACCACGGCGTCGTCGGTCCAGTCGAGCAGCACCGTCTTCATGCCGTGTTCGTCGCGCGCGGAGAGCGCGGCGAGCAGGTCGACGATCTGCTGGCGTCGATGGTCCGACAGGCGCCCCACCATGCCGAAGTCGAGCATCCCGACGCGATTGCCGGGGAGGTAGAGCACATTGCCGGGATGCGGATCCGCGTGGAAGAACCCGTCCACCAGGATCATCTTCAGCACCGCATCGGCACCGCGCTGCGCCAGGACCCTGCGGTCGAGCCCGGCCCGGTCGACGAGGTCCAGGTCCTGGCCGGGGATGCCTTCGATGAAGTCCTGGACGTTCATGACCGGCGAGGTCCACGCCCAGTGGACCGCGGGGATCACCACAGTCGGATCCCCGGCGAAGCGGCGCGCGAAGCGGTCCTGGTGGCGGGCCTCCTGCTCGAGATCCAGTTCCCGCGCGAGGGAGCGGCCGAACTGCAGGATCATGTCCTCGGGGCGGTACCGCTGCAGTTCGGGAAGCTCGCGACCCGCGATGCCCGCGAGCGAGCGGAGGATGCGCAGATCCGCATCGATGCGGGGGCCGATGCCCGGGCGGCGGACCTTCAGCACCACCGGGCGGCCGTCGGCGAGCCGGGCGCGATACACCTGGGCGATGGAAGCGGCGGCGTACGGCGTCGTGTCGAGATCCTGGAACACCTCTGCCGGCGGGCGTCCCAGCGCCTCGGTCATCTGGGGGAGCACGGCCTCGAAGGGGACGGGCGGCACATGGGCCTGGAGCCGTTCGAACTCGACGATCCATTCGGGCCCGAAGAGATCGACCCGGGTGGAGAGCACCTGCCCCAGCTTCACGAACGTCGGGCCCATCGCCTCGAGCGCCAGCCGCGCACGCACCGGCGCCGGTTGACGGGCGAGATCGGCATCGGCGCCGGCGGAGAGCAGTTCACCCGCGCGTTCGAGGAAGGACCCGACGCCGGCCCGACGGATCAGTTCACCGAACCCATGGTGGATGAGGATCGAGGACAGTTCGCGGAGCCGCGCGAGGTCCTGGAAAGCGTGCAGATGCTCGAGCATGCGGTCGGTGGGGTCCGGGGCGGGAGGCCCGACTGTACCGAATCGGACGCCCGACCGGGACGCAGGCGCCGCCGCGGACGGCCCATCCGCGCCGGGCCCGGACGCCGGTTCGGATCAGCGCAGACCGCTCGCCTTGCCCAGCATGTTGTCCTTCGCGATGAAGTACTGCTTCGCGTGGGCGACGACCTGAGCATCGGTGGGATGGTCGGCGGTCTCGACGCCGAGGATTCGATCCGCCATCGGCGCGTGGTGCTTGTGGACGTACTTCACGAGTTCGAGCTTGGCGCTGCCCGGCCCCACCAGGAGGATCTCGTGGGCGCCGTCGAGCAGCTTGACGATCTCGCCGAAGTACGCGGCGTCCTCGCCGCGATGCCCGGCACCGGTGGAGCCGCGCTTGTGGTGCAGGTGCGGGTGCTTGTCGGACGCGTGGGCGGTGAACTTCTCGACCTCGTCACGCGAGATGTGCATGACATGGGCTTCCGTGTGGTCGAGCCAGACGACTGCATGGTAACGGGACATGTTGTGTTCCTGTGGCGGTGAAGAATTCGTGGCTGCCGTGGCGATGCCGACCGCGGGGTCAGGGCTTGCGGTCGCGGGGCCGGACCGCTTCGGAGACGCCGGCGAGAAAGCCGCTCGTGACCTCGGCCATCCGGTCGGTCAGCGTGCGGGCGGTGTCGAGCCCTGCAGCGGCTGCCTCGGCGGAAGCGTCCGACATGCGCTTCGCGAACGTCGAGGCCACTTCGGAGACGGCGGCTCCCGTGTCGGTGCCGGTACGCGTCGCGTGCGTCGCGATGTCCTGCAACTGCTGCTTCAGGAGACCGCCGGATTTCTCGGCCAGGGCGGACACCGTGCCGACGAACTCGCCTTCCAGCTTGCGGAGCGTGTCCAGCGCCGCCTGCCAGTCGCCACCGACCGCGTCGCGACCGCGTGCCGCCATTTCGTCGAGGGCGAGCTTCGCGTTCTGGGCGGACTTCCCGAAGGCCTCGTCGAGGCCGCTGAAGGCCGCGGCGACGGCGTCCTTCATCCCGGTCCCCTGCGCCTCCGCGCCCAGCTTGATGCCCGACCCGACGTCGCGCATCACGGACTGCATCGCCGCGAGATCGAACTTGTGGTCGCGCAGGGCGGCCAGGGTGAGGTCGCGAACGCGTCCGCGGATATCGCCGCCATCGCGCATCGCCTCCGCGGCGGCCGCTTCGAGCTTCTCATCTGCCATGGTGCATCCTCCTGTGCCGACCGATATCGTGGGTCGCTGATCCGTCGTCCGCTGCCGCCGTCGACCCTCTTCCGTCGCGGCAAGCCCATTGTCGACCTTCGATGCTCCGGTCGAATTGACCTGAGTCAATCACCCCGGAACGCGCGGCAGCGCGCCGGTCCGGCCGCGACTGGTACGCGATTCGCCTCAGGGACCGGCAACCGGGATGTCCCGGCCGAATCGACGCACCTCCCGGGGAGGATCCACCATGCGCCTGCATCCACTGCTCACGACCCTGCTGTTCTCCGTGGTCATCGCTTCTCACGCCCAGGCCCAGCAGAACCGGCCGTCGGATCGATGGGACTGCCAGTCTTCGCTGGGGCCGGCGGTGCTCGACTTCCAGAGCGCGCAGACGCTGACGTACGGCGGTGCGGCCATGCCGTATCGCGTCAGCGGCAACGCGATCCAGGTGGTGCAGGACGGCTATCCGGTCGACTACCTCTTCGCGATGCAGGACGATCGCATGGACATCCGCACCCCCGAGGGCGAGATCATCCAATGCCGGAAGAGCGGCGGCGCCGGCCGGTCCGCCGGCGCACCGGGCGCAGGCGGCGGCAACGGCCGGGTTGGCCAGTGGAACCACCTGCTGCAGGGGCAGCTCTGCTCGTGGTCGGGCTCATCCTCCGGCGGGAACAGCCGGTCGACGACGCAACGGGCGTTCTTCGACGGGCGCGGCCGTTTCACCACCGGATCGGAATCGAGCACGAGCGTGACGTCGCGCGACAGCGCCGGCTACGAGGTCGGGTCGGCGTCGGTCTATGGCAACGGAGAGGGTCCGGGGGGAACCTACGAGGTCACCGCTGCCAGCCCCGGCGCGCCGATCCGCGTGCAGTGGAGCACCGGCGAAGCGGACGTGGCGTACGTCCACCACGTGAGCGGCGGACGCATCACCGAGGTCAAGTACGGCAACCTGCTCTTCGGAATGGGTCTGTGCGAGTGATGCCGCCGGGAGACCGCCCTGCCCGTCCCCGCGGCGCTCGTCGCGGTCCCCGACGGCGCCGTCCCGTCGCCCCGGCGGACGCGCAAAAAAATGGCACCCGATGGGTGCCGAAGAGGGAAGAGAGACGCTTGGAGCACGAGGTTCGCAGGTGCGGTTTGCTCCCGCGATCCATGGAAAGATGATGCCGTCGGCAAGCGCCGCGGCGAATATGCCGGGATGCGTAGGCAGTCGAGATGCGGTGGCCGGTGACCCGTGTCGGGCGCCCGGATGCGCCGCCGCCCACCATCGGAGGCGCTCTGCGCCGGGGCGTCCGCGGGCAGGGACAGCTTCGCGACACCACTGCCCCGACGGCGGGTGGCCGCCCGGCCGCCCGGCCGTCAGGCCTGCCGGCCGTGGGACAGCAGTCGGCGCGTGATCGCCTGGAGCACGAAGAGAGCGAAGCCGGGGTTGAGGAAGTAGGCCTGCTTCACCTTCTCCTCGGTGAGCCGGAAGGCGTCGACGTCGGTGACGCACACCGCGCTGCAGGTACGGCGATGATCCGGGGCGAAGATGCCGATCTCGCCGAACATGTCGTGGTCCTTCAACTCCACGTCGATCTCCGGCAGATGAATGCGCCCGCGCTGGATGAGGTAGAGCGCGTCGGAGATGTCGCCCTTGCGGAACACGCAATGGCCGGCCTCGAACCTCTGGAACTCCATGTGCGGAAGCAGCCATCCGAGATCGAGATCGCGATGCTCCGCCTGGTCGATCTGGGTCTGCACCACCTTGATGACCCGCATCGCGACGATGATGGCTTCGCTGCGGTTGCGCACATTCAGTTTGCGAAGGATCGCGCTCATCTGGATGCGGACGGTGCCCTCCTGCTTGCCGAGGGACCGGGCGATCTCCAGATTGGTCTTGCCGCGCGCAGCGAGCGCCAGCACGGCGGACTCGGCGTCGCTCAGGCCGAGGTCCTTGAGAGACGGGATGCTGCCTTCGCTGCCACCGGCGTCGGACACCGGCATGCCCATCGCGGGCGAGGCGCCGTCCAGTGCCAACCGGAGTGCCGCAACGGTGGTTGGATCGTTGTAGTTCTTGGGGACGTAGGCCCGGGCGCCGGCACCGCGGAATCCTCGCTCCACCACTGCAGGATCCGCCGTGCCGAACACGACGATGGGGGCCTCGGGGCATGCGTGGGCGAGCCGCTTCACGGCGGCGACGACATCGAGTCGTTCCCGGTCGGCATCCAGGAGGACGATGCGCACACCGCGCGCCGTCGCAGGCATCACCGTCGACGGATCGTCCTGCCAGACCACGTCCAGCCGACCATCGAGCGCCCTCAGCCGCTCCACCAAGCCTTCGGAGAACGACGAGCGCGCGAACAGGACCAGTGCCTTGCCCGCCATCGCTTCCCTCGCTTGCAGGCCATCGCCGGGCCTGCGGATTTCGCCACGCTGCAGGCGTGGCGTCCGGCCTTCCGGCTCCAGGCCACGCGCGTCCAGGCGACGTGCGAGCCCGACAGCCGACCGGATGGCTATTCTGCGGTCTCGACCCGGTTGCGGCCGCCGCCCTTCGCCCGGTAGAGCGCAGCGTCGGCGCGCTCCAGCAGTGCCGACACCGGTTCCCCGGCCTTGTGCATGGCCACCCCGGCCGACAGCGTGATGTTCCCCACCACCTCGTCGTTGTTGAGTCGCCGGATGCGGCTCGCCGCCACCATCCGCCGCACGCCCTCGGCCACGGCCCAGGCACCTTTCAGGGCCGTCGCCGGCAGCAGGATCGCGAACTCCTCGCCGCCGTACCGCGCCACGGCATCGCGCCCCTTGACGCCGGCCTTCAGCGCCTCGCCCACGGCCCGGATCACGCGATCGCCGAAGAGGTGCCCGTAGCCATCGTTGATCTTCTTGAAGTGGTCGATGTCCGCGATGACGACGCTGAAGGTCTCGGCCTTGCCGGCGGACGCCGAGACGAGCGCGCCGATGCGGTCGTCGAAGGCGCGGCGGTTGAGCAGCCCGGTGAGGGCATCGACCATCGCCTCCTCGCGTACCCGGGAGAGCTCCGCCCGGAGTTCGTCGATCTCCTGCCGGCTCGAGCTGAGACGCTCGTGGACGCCGGACATCGCGCTGCGCATCTGGACGGTGTCCTGCAGGGCCTCGCGGACCAGTTCCGGCAGTTCGCCGGCCGCGGACTCCTTCTCGAGCCGGGTGCCGAGAACGGACAGCTTTTCCCCATAGACACCCGCCTCGTTGCCGGCGCGCGTCGTGGATTCCGACACCTCGTGAACCACGCGCTTGAGGTTGTCACCGAGACGCGCAACGGTGCCTTCGTCGAGGTCGGCGATGTAGGTCGCATAGAGCCGACGGGTGGTTTCGTCGTCGAGCTTCCTGCCGTCCTTGGTGAGGTTGTCGACCTCCGCACGCAGGGCGGCACTGAAGCCCCCGACGTATTCGTACCAGACGGCGTAGGAAATGGGATGGACACCGGCCTCCTGCTTCGACATCAGGCCTAGCGCGAGTCTCAGGAGCTCGGCGCTTTTTTCCGGGGGCTCTCGATAGCGTTTCAACACGGGCGATTCTCGTTCTTGGGAGGGGACGGCGGATCCCGGGAGGATGGCCGCCGCGGAATGTTCGGGGGGACCGCCATCCTCTGACCGGGGCCCCGTACGACCGCAGACGCAAAAAAAGGCAGGTCACCATCCCTGTCGATGACCCGCCTTTTCATGATGCCATCAAATGAGGGCGGCGGCGCAACGAAGCGCGCCTCGCCCTCGACCGTTCAGGCAGCGGCCCGGGCATCCTGCCCCGGATTGCGCCAGGCCTCGAGCAACCGCGCCTGCTTCTGCCGGGCGGCCACCAGATGCCGCTCCTTGACGTGGCCATAACCGCGGATCTCCTCGGGGATCGAGGCGAGTTCCACCGCGAGTCCGAGGTTGCTGCGGTCGAGCTTCGCCAGGAGATCGCGCACCAGCGTCTCGTACTCGCCGATGAGGGCCCGTTCCGTGCGCCGCTCTTCCGTCTTCCCGAAGATGTCGAAGGCCCCGCCCCGCAGGAACCGCAGCTTCGCGAGCACCCCGAAGGCCTTCAGCATCCAGGGCCCGTACTCCTTCTTGCGAAGTTCGCCGGTCACCGGGTCCCGCTTGGCGAGCAGGGGCGGTGCGAGGTGGAATCGCAGGCTGTAGTTGCCCTCGAACTGCGCCTCCAGCTTGGCCCGGAAGTCCGGGCTCGAGTACAGCCGCGCGACCTCGTATTCGTCCTTGTAGGCCATCAGCTTGAAGTAGTAGCGCGCCACGGCCTCGGACAGCGCCGTCGAGCCCTTGACCTTCTGCTGTTCGGCCTCGCGCACCGTGTCGACCAGCGCCTTGTAGCGGGCGGCGTAGGCGGCATCCTGGTAGTCCGTGAGGAAAGCGACCCGGCGGGTGACCATCTCGTCGAGGGTCTCGGAGACGGCGGTGCTCGCCGCCTTCTCGACCTTCGGTGCGACCAGGCGCTCGACGGCCTTCGAGTCCACCGCGGCGCGACGGCCCCAGAGGAAGGCCGCCGTGTTCATCTTGACCGCGGCACCGTTCATCTCGATGGCCTTGACGATGGCCTCGGACGACACCGGCAGCAGGCCGCGCTGGAAGGCGTAGCCCAGCATGAACATGTTGGTCGCGATGGAATCCCCCATCAGCGCCGTCGCGAGCTTGGAAGCCCCGATGAATTCGGCGTTCTCCGCACCCACACCACGGCGGATGGTGTCCTGCAGGGAGGCCCCCGGGAACTTGAAGTTGGCGTTGCGGGTGAAGTCGCCGGTCATCTGCTGGTGCGTGTTCACCACCACGCGGGTGCCCTGCCGGACGATGTCCATCGTCTTCTGGCTGGCCGACACCACGAGGTCGCAGCCGAGGAGGACGCTCGCGCCGCCCGCGCCGAGGCGCACGGTCTTGATGTCTTCCGGATTGGCGGCGATCTGCAGGTGCGTCCAGACCGAGCCGCCCTTCTGCGCGAGACCCGCCATGTCGAGGCCCGCGAAGCCCTTGCCTTCCAGGTGCGCGGCCATGCCGACGATGGCGCCGATGGTCACGACGCCCGTGCCGCCGACGCCTGTCACGAGGATGCCGTACGGACGCTCCAGCGAAGGCAGCGCCGGCTCGGGCACCGCGGGGAACAGCGTGTCGATGCTCTCCCCGGCCGGCTTGCCGACCGACTTGCGCACGCCGCCGCCATGGACGGTCACGAAGCTCGGGCAGAAACCCTTCACGCACGAGTAGTCCTTGTTGCAGGCGGACTGGTCGATGAGGCGCTTGCGGCCGAACTCCGTCTCGAGGGGCGTGACCGATACGCAGTTCGACTTCACACCGCAGTCCCCGCAGCCCTCGCACACGAGGTCGTTGATGAAGGCGCGCTTGGGCGGATCGGGGTACTCGCCGCGCTTCCGGCGCCGCCGCTTCTCCGACGCACACGTCTGGTCGTACACGATGACGGAGACACCCTTCACCTCGCGGAACTGACGCTGGACGGCGTCGTAGTCGTCGCGGTGATGCACCGTGACCCCGGGCGCGAAGCCGGGCGCGGGGCCGTACTTCTCGGGCTCGTCGGTCACGACGGCGATGCGCGTCGCGCCCTCGGCCGCCATCTGCTGGGTGATCTGCGGGACGGTGATCTGGCCGTCGTGCTTCTGGCCGCCGGTCATGGCGACGGCGTCGTTGTAGAGGATCTTGTAGGTCATCGTGGCGCCGGAGGCCATCGCGGCCCGGACCGCCAGCGAACCCGAGTGGAAGTACGTGCCGTCGCCGATGTTCTGGAAGATGTGCTCCGTCTTAACGAAGGGCGCCATGCCCATCCAGCTGGCGCCCTCGCCCCCCATCTGCGTGTAGCCGGCGGTGTTGCGGTCCATCCACTGCGCCATGTAGTGACAGCCGATGCCGGCCATCGCGCGGCTGCCTTCGGGTACGCGGGTGCCGGTGCTGTGGGGGCAGCCGGAGCAGAAGTAAGGGGTGCGCTCCATGGCCGGTTTCTCGGACTCGCGGGACTCGAGCCCGATCTGCTCTTCGAGGCGGGTACGGAGTTGCGCGTCGTCCACGAACTCGAGCAGGCGCTCACCGATGGCGATCGCGATGTGGTTCGGGTCGAGCGCGCCATTGCTCTGCAGGAGGCGCTGGCCTTTTTCGTCCTGCTTGCCGACGACCATCGGTGCGCCGGGCATGCCGTACAGCGCTTCCTTGATCTGCGGCTCCATCAGCGCGCGCTTCTCCTCGACCACGAGGATCTTCGCGAGCCCCTGACCGAACTCGCGGATGCTCGCGGTCTCCATGGGCCACGTCATGCCCGCCTTGAAGACGCGCAGGCCCAGGCGCTTCGCCTCGGTCTCGTCGATGCCGAGATACTGCAGCGCCTGGCGCACGTCCATGTACGACTTGCCGCAGGTCGCGATGCCGAACTTCGCGGCGGGCGAATCGATCACCACGCGGTTCAGCTTGTTGGCGCGCGAGAACGCGCGCACGGCGTCGAGCTTGATGTTGTGCAACCGCGCTTCCTGATCGAGCGCCGGATCGGGGAAGCGGATGTGCACGCCCTCGGCCGGGATCACGAAGTCCGTGGGAATCGCGATCTGGACGCGATCCGGATCGACGTCCACGGACGCCGTGGCGTCGATGGTGTCCTTCATCGACTTCAGGCCGACCCAGCAGCCGGAATAGCGCGACAGCGCCCAGCCGATGATCCCGTAGTCGAGCAGCTCCTGCACGCCGGCGGGATTCAGGATCGGGATCATCGCGTCCACCATCGCGAACTCGCTCTGGTGGGCCGTGGTGGACGACTCGCACGTGTGGTCGTCGCCCATCAGCGCGATCACGCCGCCGAGCGGTGCGGTCCCCGCGAGGTTGGCGTGCCGGAAGGCGTCGCCGGTGCGGTCGACGCCGGGCCCCTTGCCGTACCAGACCGCGAACACGCCATCGAACTTCTGGTCGCCGCCGAGGTGGACCTGCTGCGTACCCCAGCACGCCGTGGCGGCGAGGTCCTCGTTCACGCCCGGCTGGAAATGGACGTTGTGCTGCTTCAGGAATTTCGAGGCGGCGCCCAGTTGCTGGTCATAACCGCCGAGGGGCGAACCCCGGTAGCCGGAGATGTAGCAGGCGGTGGTCTTCCCCATCGCGGCGTCTCGACGCTGCTGCATGAGAGGCAGACGCACGAGCGCCTGGGTGCCGGTGAGGAAGATGCGCCCCTTGTCGACGAGATACTTGTCGGAGAGGGAGACGTCGAGCAAAGCCATGAACGGAACCTCGGCAGATGTGAATGACGACCGCGGCATCCGTCCACTGTCGGGAGGGCTCTGCGCAGCCGGCGCGCGCGTTGGCTGTGCAGGGCGCCCCGGGACGGGACACCGCAGACTGCCATGTTAGTCTCCCCTGACCGTCACGGGGAGTCCGTCTCGGGCACAGCACTCTTTCCGCAGCGTCACGAAACATGGAAAACCTCGCAGGGCTCGTCGTGTTCGCCCGCGTCGTGGAAGCCCAGAGCTTCTCCGAGGCCGGTCGCCGCCTCGGGATGTCGCCGTCGGTCGTGAGCAAGCAGGTCGCACGGCTCGAGCGCTCGCTCGGCGCACGGCTCCTGAATCGCACCACCCGCAATCTCTCCGTCACCGAGGTGGGCGCGGCCGTCTACGAGCACTGCGCGCGCATCTCCCGCGAGGCCGAGGAGATCGACCTCGCCGTGGCGCAGCTCCACGCCGCGCCTCGCGGGCGCCTGAAGGTCGCGGCGCCGGCGAACTTCGGCATGCTGCATCTCGCGCCCTTGGTGGCGGGATTCCTCGCGGAGCATGCGGAGATCAGCGTCGAGTTGACGCTGAAGGACCGCATCGCCGTCGATCTCGCGGACGACGGCCTCGACTGCGCGTTCGTCATCGCGCATGGTCCGGCCCAGAACGTCGTGGCCCGCCGCCTCGCACCGATCCGCTGGGTGCTCTGCGCAGCACCCGCCTATCTCGACCGCCGCGGACGCCCGCAGGCCGTGGCCGACATCACCGCGCACAACTGTCTCGTGTATCCGGAGCTTCTGTCGGCCGGCGCGTGGCGCTTCCGGTGCGGTTCCAGCGAAGAGGTGCCCGAGGTGCACGGCAACTTCCGCGCGAACTCGAGCCTCGCGGTGCGGGGCGCGGCAGTGGCGGGGCTCGGGCTCGCCGTGCTGCCCACCTTCATCGTCGGCGCGGACCTTCGGGAGGGACGGCTGGAGCTCCTCCTGCCGGAGTGCCGCCCGTTCCACGAGAGCGCCCTCGAAGCGATCTACCTGCCCGGCCGCCCCTTGCCGGCGAAACTCACCCGTTTCCTCGACTATTGCGAAGCGCACTTCGGCCCGACGCCGTACTGGGACGACGGCGTGTGAAACGCGCCGCGGCGCGCGTCAGACCGAGATCACCACCTTCCCGAAATGCGCGCCCGCGAGCATGTGGTCGTATGCGGGGCGTGCCTCCTCGAAGCCGAAGCGCGAGCCCACTGGCGGGCGGATGCCGGAGACGGTGATCGCGCGGTTCATCTCCTCGAACATCTCGCGCGAGCCCACGTAGATCCCGTGCACACGCAGGTGCCGGCGCAGGATGGCCGCCGTGTTCACCTGACCGGACACGCCCGTCAGCACGCCGATGAGGCACATGCGCCCACCCGGCTTCAGCGATGCGAGCGACTTGTCGAACGTCCCGACGCCGCCCACTTCGATCACGATGTCCGCACCACGTCCGTCGGTCTGCTCCAGCACCGCCTTCTCCCAGTCGGGGCGCGAGCGGTAGTTGACCAGCGCGTCGGCCCCGAGGGCCTTCGCCTGCTCGAGCTTCTCGTCGCTGCTGGAGGTGACGATGCAGCGCGCGCCATGCATCTTCGCGAACTGCAGGCCGATCATCGACACGCCACCCGTACCGAGCAGCACGACCGTGTCACCGGCCTTCACGCGGGCTTCGCGGACGAGCGCGTTCCACGCCGTGACCGCCGCGCACGGCAGGCTCGCCGCCTCCTCCCACGTGAGATGGGCCGGCACCTTGACCACGCCGTCCTGCGACAGCACGACGTACTCGGCGAGCATCCCGTCTATGGCACCGCCGAGCGCCGAGCTGCCGGACTCGGCCGTGATGTCCCCGGCCAACCAGTTCTGCATGAAGATGCCCGCGACGCGATCGCCCACGGCCACGCGCGTCACACCCGCGCCGATCTCGGCAATCTCACCTGCGCCATCGGACAGCGGGATGAGCCCCGCCTTGGGCGGCCCGCCATAGCTGCCGCGGGCGACGAGCGTATCGCGGAAGTTGAGCGACCACGCCTTCATGCGGATGAGCACCTGTCCGGGCCCGGGCCGCGGCGTGTCGCGGTCGGTGCGGGTAAGGCTGTCGAGGCCGGTGACGGATTTCAGTTCGTAGGCTTTCATGCAGCGATTCCTCGAGTACTTCGTGGTCAGGGAACAGGGTTCATGGCGGACCGGAAACGACACGGCCCGACGGGATGATCGCCGGGCCGCAAGAAGAGCCGCAGGTGGGTCGGGCAGTGGATGCTGTGGAGACGCCCCAACCCGAACCATCGCTTTCGCGGCCATGGGCCGCTCCTACAAGTAAGGCCACACCGACGACGAGTGGCGCACCCACCGGGGGATATACAAGGGGACCTCCCCTTGTTGGTACATCACGCGGGGGCCCGCCGCGGGCCAACGGCCCGAGAGGTAGGCTGCGGGCCACTAGCCCGAAAGGCGGGCCGTCGTTCAGAACGGGATGTCGTCTTCCAGATCGTCGAACTTCGACGGTGCCTTCGCGGCACCGCTGCTGGCGGGTGGGCGCTGCGCCGGGGGAGACGAACGCTGCGGACGCGATTCCTCGCCGCCTTCGGAGTAGTCGCCACCACCGCCGCCCATGCCGCTACGGCCGCCGAGCATCTGCATGCGATCGGCGCGGATCTCGGTGGTGAAGCG
This sequence comes from Burkholderiales bacterium, assembly GCA_022843925.1. Classification (GTDB taxonomy): domain Bacteria; phylum Pseudomonadota; class Gammaproteobacteria; order Burkholderiales. The sequence goes on along the minus strand of JALHMS010000012.1, from coordinate 7,297 downwards.
CTCCTGGCCTTCCTTGTCGGTCCACTTGCGGGTCTGCAGGCGGCCCTCGACGTAGACCTGGCTGCCCTTCTTCAGGTACTCGCCCGCCACTTCCGCGAGGCGCCCGAAGAACGCCACCCGGTGCCATTCGGTGGCTTCCTGCTTCTCGCCGCCCTTGTCCTTCCATTGTTCCGTCGTGGCGATCGTCACGTTGGTGACGGCATCGCCGCTGGGAAGGTAACGCGTCTCGGGATCCCGTCCGAGATTGCCGACCAGGATCACTTTGTTGACGGATGCCACGTCAGGTCTCCCCGTGAATGAGTTTCATCGCATTGTCCTCATCGAATCCGGCCCTGTCCACATCGAGCCGCGCCACGCCCTCGCCGGGCACGAGCCGGGCATTCCGTACGCCCGGCAGTGCACGCAGACGCGACTGCAGGCCGCGGGCGCGGGAGTCATCCATGGGTGGCAGAGGCAGGGTCCGCGTGACGGGGACGATCATGCCGATCGACACCAGCAACCAGAGGGCGGTGAGTGCGCCACAGAACATGAGAACCGCGCCGGCACCATACGCCTGCGACAACCAGCCCCCGGTGACCGCACCGACGAACGCACCCAGGAACTGCAGGGTCGCGTATACGCCGGACGCGATCCCCTTGGACTCCGGCGGCGCGTTGCGCGAGATGAGCGCGGGCAGCAGGGCTTCGAGCAGGTTGAACACCGTGAAGAACACCAGGAGCCCGACGACGAGCCACGGAAGCGATGTGCCCCCGAACACCATGATCGCTTCCGACAGGGCGAGCCCCGCCACCGAGCCCACGAAGGCGAGCTTCTGCCACCCGCCCCGCTCCGATGCGCTCACGGGATACGCCATCAACGCCACCGCACCGATCATCACCGGAAGGTACACCTGCCAGTGCGCGTCGGCAGCGACGCCGCTCGACCGCAGCGAGAAGGGGATCACCACGAAGAGCGCCATCAGGACGGCGTGCAGCACGAAGATGCCGAGGTTGAGCCGCATCAGCTCACGGTCGCGCAGTACGGGGCCGAAACGCACCGGACCGGCAGGCACCGCGAGTGGCGGCGGATCGGGAATGCGGGCGTACACGAGCGCGATGGCGCCGAGTGCGAGGACGCCGGTCATCGCGAAGATCCCGGGAACGCCGATCACCCGGGATAGCACCGGGCCGAGCACCATCGACAGCGCAAACGTGAGGCCGATCGTGATGCCGATGATCGCCATCGCCTTGGTGCGAACCTCCTCCCGGGTGAGGTCAGCCGTGAGGGCGATGACGGCCGCGGAGATGGCACCCGCGCCCTGCAGTACCCGTCCGAGGACGACGATGCCGATGCTGTCGGCGGAGGCGGCGACGAAGCTGCCGATGGCGAAGATGGTGAGGCCCATGAAGATCGTGGGCTTGCGACCCCAGCGGTCGGACAGCCAACCGAAGGGGATCTGCAGCAGGGCCTGCGTGAGCCCGTAGGCGCCGAGCGCGATGCCGACGAGGCGGTGATCGTCGCCGCCGGGAAGCGTTTCCGCGTACAGCGCGAAGACCGGCAGGATGATGAACATTCCGAGCATGCGGAGCCCGAAGACGCCCGCGAGGGTGAAGCTGGTGCGCCGTTCGATCGGCGTCATGCGGTCGGTGCGCGGGGCGCTGGGAGACGAGGACACTGCGAGGGTGCGTCGAGGAAAACGAGCGCGGTATAGTAGCCGATTGTCCTGCACGGCACCCGCTCCCGCCCATGGATCTCATCCGCATCCGCGGTGCACGTACCCACAACCTCAAGAACGTCAGCCTCGACCTGCCACGGGGCCGGCTCACGGTCATCACGGGGTTGTCGGGGTCGGGCAAATCGTCCCTCGCGTTCGACACCTTGTACGCCGAGGGGCAGCGGCGCTACGTCGAGTCGCTCTCCGCCTACGCGCGCCAGTTCCTCCAGCTCATGGAGAAGCCGGACGTGGACCTCATCGAGGGCCTTTCGCCCGCCATCGCCATCGAGCAGAAGGCGGGCGGCCACAACCCGCGCTCGACCGTGGGCACGATCACCGAGATCCACGACTACCTGCGGCTGCTGTTCGCACGCGTGGGTGAGCCCTTCTGCCCGGAACACGGTGTGCCGCTCGCCGCGAAGACGGTCTCGCAGGTCGTCGATGCCGTCCTCGCTCTTCCGACGGAACACCGGATCATGGTGCTCGCGCCGGTGCTGACCCGTCGGAAGGGCGAGCACCTCGACCTCTTCGAGGATCTGCGGGCCCGAGGCTTCGTGCGCGTCCGCGTCGACGGCGAGGTGGTCGAACTGGATCCGCCGCCCAAGCTCGTGAAGAGCCGCCACCACGACATCGATGTCGTGGTGGATCGCGTGCGGGCGCGGCCCGACGTCGCCCAGCGCCTCGCGGAGTCGGTCGAGACCGCCATGCGCCTCGCCGACGGGCGCGTCGTCGTCGCCGATCTCGACGCCGACGAAGAGCACGCGTACTCGTCGCGCTTCGCCTGCCCGCACTGCGACTACGCGCTCGCCGAACTCGAGCCGCGCCTCTTCTCTTTCAACAACCCGGCCGGCGCGTGCCCCCACTGCGACGGGCTCGGCGTGGTGAGCTTCTTCGACCCGAAGCGGATCGTCGCCTTCCCGGAACTGTCGCTCGCCGCCGGTGCCGTGAAGGGGTGGGACCGCCGGAACGCCTTCTACTTCCAGCTGCTGCAGAACCTCGGGACCCACGCGGGCTTCGACGTCGACACGCCGTTCGTGGACCTGCCCGACGCGGTGAAGGATCTCGTGATGCACGGGTCCGGCAAGGAGAAGATCAGCTTCGTCTACGAGGGCGAGAAGGGGCGGAAGGTGGTCCGCGAGCACACGTTCGAGGGCATCGTCACGAACATCGCGCGCCGCTACAAGGAGACGGACTCGCAGCTGGTGCGCGAGGAGCTTGCGCAGTACCAGACCTCGGCGACCTGCCCCGAATGCCACGGCGCGCGACTGAAGCGCGAGGCCCGCCACGTCTTCGTCGGCGGCAAGGCGATCCACGACGTCGCCGGCATGGCACTCGCGGCGACGGCATCGTGGTTCGAGGCGCTCGCGCTGGACGGCGCGCGCGAGACGATCGCCGAACGCATCCTCCGCGAGATCCGCGCGCGGCTCGGCTTTCTCGTGAGCGTCGGGCTCGCCTATCTTTCTCTCGACCGCTCGGCCGATACGCTGTCGGGCGGCGAGTCGCAGCGCATCCGCCTCGCCAGCCAGATCGGCACCGGCCTGACCGGCGTGCTGTACGTGCTCGACGAACCTTCCATCGGTCTGCACCAGCGCGACAACGATCGACTGCTCGAGACACTCGTCCATCTGCGGGATCTCGGCAACACGGTGATCGTCGTGGAACACGATCGCGACGCGATCCTCCGCGCAGATCACCTCGTCGACATGGGCCCCGGGGCGGGCGTGCACGGCGGCCGCGTGGTGGCCGAGGGTACGCCGGCGGAGGTCGCGGCGAATCCCGAATCCGCGACCGGGCAGTATCTCTCGGGCATTCGTCGCATCGAGGTCCCAGATCAGCGCATGGCGCCGGACCCGGACAAGCGCATCGCGATCCGCGGCGCGCGAGGCCACAACCTGAAGGGCGTGGACGTCGACATCCCGCTGGGCCGTTTCGTATGCATCACCGGCGTCTCGGGATCGGGCAAGTCCACGCTTGTGAACGACACGCTGCATCGGGCTGCCGCGCGCCACCTCCACGGCAGCCGCGAGGAACCGGCGCCGCACGACACCGTCGACGGTCTGGAGGCCATCGACAAGGTCGTCAACGTGGACCAGAGCCCGATCGGCCGGACGCCGCGTTCCAACCCCGCCACGTACACGGGACTCTTCGGTCCCATCCGCGATCTCTTCGCGGCCGTGCCCCTCGCCCGCGAGCGCGGCTACGGCCCGGGGCGCTTCTCGTTCAACGTGAAGGGCGGCCGATGCGAGGCCTGCCAGGGCGACGGCGTGGTGAAGGTCGAAATGCACTTCCTGCCCGACGTCTACGTGCCGTGCGACGTCTGCCGCGGTCGGCGTTACGGGCGCGAGACGCTGGAGGTCCGCTACAAGGGGCTCGACGTGCATCAGGTCCTCGGGCTCACCGTCGACGAGGCGCGCGAGATCTTCTCGGCAGTACCCCCGCTCGCGCGGAAGCTCGCGACGCTGGCAGAGGTGGGGCTGGGCTACGTCACCCTCGGTCAGAGCGCGACGACGCTCTCCGGCGGCGAGGCACAGCGGGTCAAGCTCGCCCTCGAACTATCGAAGCGCGACACGGGCCGCACGCTGTACATCCTCGACGAACCGACCACGGGGCTGCACTTCCAGGATGTCGAACTGCTGCTCACGGTGCTGCAACGCCTTCGGGACCGCGGCAACACCGTGGTCGTCATTGAACACAACCTTGACGTGATCAAGACCGCCGACTGGTTGATCGACCTCGGACCCGAGGGCGGCGATGGCGGCGGGCGGATCGTGACGACGGGTACGCCGGAGACCGTGGGCGCCGCTCCGGGAAGCCATACCGGCCGCTACCTCTCGGAGTGGCTGGCGCGGGACCGGCGATCCTGATTCCGGGAGGGTGCGATCGGCGAGGGTGGGCGTCCATCGCGCTCAAGGAGCGACCCGCATGGCCGTTGTCCACCGGACAGGCCAGATACCGGACCCGCTCCCGATGGCGTCGCCCTCGCACCTTCCGAATGCCCCGCGCACCGCAGTCGACGCCCGGCCAGTACATGGACGTCGTCGCCTGCCGCGCGCGGCAGGGTCCCCGGCCGACCCGTTGGGCGGCTGCACTCGCGCAGTCGCGGGACGGCGGCGCCGATGAAGTCGCTTGCCCACCTCCGTGCCGTGCTGGTGTCCGCACAGGCGATGACACCCGCGGCCGACGCCCAGGCGCCCGGTCCGGGGCCCGAGTATCGGCGGAAGGCAGCGTACCTCTTCGACTTCGCGAAGTGCACGGAGTGGCCACCCGCCGTGTTGCCAGCGGCCGCACCGATCCACGTCTGTGTCGCGGGTCGGGATCCCTTCGGCGACATCCTCGGGACGCTCGAGAGCAGAAGCGTCCAGAGCCATCCCATCCGTGTCCGCCGAGGCCGGTGCGCCGACACCCTGCGAGGCTGTCACCTGGGCTTCGTGACGGAGGAGGACGATCGCACCGAGCAGGCGGTCCTGCGATCGGCGGAGGCCGTGTCGGCGCTCACGGTCAGCGATCGTGAAGGCGTCGTGACGCGCGGCGGCACCGTCGGCATGGTGGCGCGCGACAGCAGGAGCCTCATCGAAGTCAACGTCGAGGCCGGAGAGCGGGCGGGCCTCGAACTGAGTTTGCAGATGCTGAAGCTGGCACGCAGCGTGGAAGGGCGGCCATGAACGCACCCGGACGCCGGTGCGTTGCTTTCCGCGCGTGGTCGCCGTCCAGCAAGCTGTCGGGCATAGCGCTTCGCACGACGCTCGTCTCGAGGGCGATGCTGGCAGCGCTCGGGGGCCGGGGCGCCATCGCGAAGGATGGCCTTCGATACCTCGCCGCGCCCGAGCAACGCCCCATCGACTGCGTGCTGAGGGATGGCCGGATGTCCGGCATGGACAGGTACACGGCCGACCGGACATGGCGCCTGCGGGAAGCAGGCTCCGAGCGTCCCCGCCAGCGCATCGCGGCCTTGTCCTCGAATGCCGCCGACGGAGACCGTGCGCAATGCATCGCCGCCGGCATGGACGATTTTCTGCCCAAGCCCTTCAAGCGTGACCACTTGCGCGCCTTGATCGCGGCACACCTTCCGCTCCACGGCGATGCCGACGGCATTGCTGCGGAAGGCACGAATGCCGCGGATCCTCTTGCGGCCCCCTCCTCAACGAATACACTGGATGGATCAAGCCATCGGAACCACCATGCCGAATTCTGATACGGCCGACACCCGGCCGGTCGCACTGGTGATCGACGACGATCCGACCATGCGTCTGATCGCCAGCCGCACGCTCGAGGGTGCCGGATTGCGCGCTGTCGTCGCCAGTGACGCGGAGAAGGGGCTGGATCTCTTCCACCAGGTCGCGCCCGCCATCGTGCTGATGGACGTGATGATGCCCGGCATCGACGGCTATGCTGCGACGGAGCGTCTGCGCGCAACGCCGGCCGGTCAGCACGTGCCGGTGCTCATGCTGACCGGCCTGGACGATCTCGATTCGATCAACCGCGCCTACGAGGCAGGTGCGACCGATTTCGTGAGCAAGCCGATCAACTGGGGTGTGCTCGGCCATCGCGTGCGATACATCCTGCGTGCTGCGGAAGCGCTGCAAGGGCTCGCCGAGAACCAGGCCCTGCTGGCCGCCGCCCAGCAGGTGGCGCACCTGGGATCCTGGAGTTGGGATTTCTCCACGGGCGTCACCCGTTGGTCCGACGAAACCTATCGGATCTTCGGCTATGCCCCGCAGGAGTGTCCGGCGTCCCGGGAGGCCTTTCTAGGCCGCCTGCATCGCGAGGACATTGATCTCGTCAAGGCGAGTCTGGAAGCGCTCAAGCGGCGCGGGGCACCGATGAATGTCATGGCGCGGCTGTCCCTGCCCGACGGGAGCATGCGATACGTGCAGATCACCTCGGAAGTGATCCGGAGCGAGTCTGGCGATCCGTCGCAGGCGTTCGGCGCCCTGCAGGACATCACGGACAGCAAGACCGCAGAGCAACGCATACATCACCTGGCCACCTTCGACCGCCTCACCCAGTTGCCCAACCGGCAGCGCTTCGCGGAGAAGGTTGCGCTGGCACTCGAGCAATCGCGGGCTGGCGGACGCATGGCGGCGATACTCTCGCTCGACCTGGATCAGTTCAAGCGCATCAACGACACCCTGGGGCATGCCGTCGGTGACAAGTTGCTGCTCGCGGTATCCCAGCGTCTGCGCGAGACCGTGCGCAGCCGCGATTCGATCTCCCGGCTCGCCATGGGAGAGGACGGCAATCTCGCGCGCCTGGGCGGGGACGAGTTCTGCCTCCTCGTGACGGACATCAGTCACTTCCAGGACTCCGCGAAGGTCGCCCGACGCATCGTCGATGTCCTGCAACGGCCCCTGGAGGTCGATGGGCAGGAGCTGTTCATCACCGCCTCCATCGGCGTCGCGCTCTATCCGCTGGATGCGGAAGACGCCGACACGCTGATACGGAATGCGGACGCTGCCATGCATTTCGCCAAGGGGCAGGGACGCAACAACGACTAAGGTTAGATCGTGCGAGCGAAGCGACGCCACGATCTGAACCGTTTGTTGGACGAGCCCGGCCCACGAGCGCCGCGGCTCGGCGTTCACAGAAGATATATTTCGAGGGAGC
>JALHMS010000011.1 GCA_022843925.1 Burkholderiales bacterium | reverse complement strand
TCCCGTCGCGAGGCCCTCCGTGGGTCGAGCACCGCTCGACGCGGCGATGGCACGGGCAAGCGATGAATCCAGGAACGCGGGCGTCGGGCGGTGCCCGACCCACGGGATCGTTTCCAGCGCCGACGCATCCCGTCGCGAGGCCCTCCGTGGGTCGAGCACCGCTCGACGCGGCGAGGGCTTGGGCAAGCGATGAATTCAGGAACGCGGGCGTCGGGCAGTGCCCGACCCACGGGATTGGTTCCAGCGACGACGCATCCCGTCGCGAGGCCCTCCGTGGGTCGAGCACCGCTCGACGCGGCGATGGCACGGGCAAGCGATGAATCCAGGAACGCGGGCGTCGGGCGGTGCCCGACCCACGGGATTGGTTCCAGCGACGACGCATCCCGTCGCGAGGCCCTCCGTGGGTCGAGCACCGCTCGACGCAGCGATGGCACGGGCAAGCGATGAATCCAGGAACGCGGGCGTCAGGCAGTGCCCGACCCACGGGGGTTGTGATGACCTCCGTGCGTCCCGCGCGCGGAGATGGGCCTGGGCTCACGCGCTGGCGAGCAAACGCCGTCCGACCAAAGCGCTTCTCAAGCCTTCAGGTTCGACGAATCGATGCGTGTCGAACCCCATCGCCGCCGCCGCTTCGATGTTCGCGAGGTTGTCGTCGATGAAGAGCGTCCGCGACGGCACCAGCGCGGCCCGCGTGAGCGCCAGCTCAAAGAAGCGCGGATCGGGCTTCGCAAGACGTTCCTCGCCGGAGACGAAGATGGACTCGAACCAGTCGAGGAACCCGTAGCGGGCGCGCGCCACCGGAAAGGTCTCGGCAGACCAGTTCGTCAGTGCAAGGAGCCGCCGTCCCGCGCTGCGCAGCTCCCGTAGCAACCCGACCGTCGGCTCGATGGGCCCGCCGAGCATGTCCGGCCAGCGGTCACGCCACAGGGCGATCAATCCGGCGTGCTCGGGAAACAGCAACTGCCGCTCACGCACCGCGTCGTCGAAGGACTTCCCGGCGTCCATCTCGTGGTTCCACGTCATGGGGACGACGCGGTCGAGGAAGGCCTCCATGGCCGCCCCGTCGCGGCCGAAGTGCTCGCGGTACACGTGACGGGGATTCCAGTCGATCAGCACGCCGCCGAGGTCGAACAGGATGGCGTCGATGGCGGGGACCCGTTCCGCGACCGTCATTCGAGGAAGCGGACGGCTTCGGCAAGCCCGACGCGGGCGGTGCGGTACCCGTTCACCGGCTGCGCGTGATCGCCGTAGCCGAACGAGACACCGAAGACGACGCGCCGATCGTCGGCGAGCGGGATGTGCCGACGCACGACATCCGGATGCGACGCCAGGGCCGCCTGCGGGATGCTGTCGACGCCCTGCGCCTGCAGCGCCAGGAGGAAGCTCATGAGGAACAGTCCGCAGTCGACGCCGCCGTAGAAGCCGAGCGAGGCGTCGGTGGTGACGATCGCCGCGTGGGGCGCGCCGAAGCAGCGGTAGTTCTCGAGCGACTGCTCGCGGGCGCGCGTCCGATCATCGCGCCCGATGCCGAGCGCCTGATAGAGCTGAACGCCGCACACCTTCCGGCGCTCGCGATAGTCGCCGACGTACGCCGCCGGGAACGGAAAGTCCGCATTGGCAGGGGCATCGGCGGCGAGGGTGGCGTGCAGCTCCGCGGTGAACGCCTGCAGGGCGGCGCCGGAAAGCACATCGACCTGCCAGGGCTGCGTGTTGCACCAGGAGGGCGTACGCAGCGCCGTGCCCAGGGCCGCCTCGATGATGGTGCGAGGTACGGGATCGGGCCGATAGGCGCGGCAACTGAAGCGGGTACGCAGGAGATCGTCGAGGACAGTGGCGGCGGATGGCGTGTGGGGTTCGGTCATGGGTCAGTCGAATTTCGGCTTGAAGGCGTCGTCCACGTCGATCTGATAGGCGATCGCGAGGCGGTTGGTCTGGTTCGCGAGGGCGACGATGGCGGCCAGCTCGCCGAAGATCTCGTCGTCCATGCCCTTCTTGCGGGCCGAGGCGGTGTGCGACTGTATGCAGTACTCGCAGTTGTTGGTCATGCTCACCGCCACGTAGATGAGTTCCTTCGTGAGCGGGTCGAGCCGCCCTCCGGGCCCCATGACGTCCTTCACCTGCTCCCAGATGCGCTTCAGCGTCGGCGGGTGTGCGGCGAGCGCCTTCCAGATGTTGTTGATCCAGTCCACCTTGCGTGTCGCCATGATGTCGTCGAACACGGCCTTCACCTCGGGGCTGGCACCCTCGTACTCGGTGAGCTTCACCATCGACATGGGTTTCCCTCCGTGGGTCTTTTCGAGAAAAGGGCGAGTGTAGCCCGCGCATCGCGGTCGGCGCGTGCGTGGACAGCCCCCATGCGCCCCCCCATAATCGGCAATCCCCCTCCCTCGCGCCTGCCATGAAGTTCCTATTCGACCTGATCCCGGTCTTCGTCTTCTTCGCCGCCTACTCGCTCGGCGAACGCTCGCCCGACGCCACGGCCGCACTCACGGCGACACTGCTCGGCGGTCTCGGACTGGGGACGGACCTGCCCGCGAAACAGGCGCCCATCCTCCTCGCGACCCTCTGCGCGATCGTCGCGACCATCGGACAGGTGGGCTGGTTGCTCATGCGCGGCAAGAAGGTCGACAAGATGCTCTGGATCAGCCTCGCCATCATCGTCGTGATGGGGGGTCTGACACTCGCCTTCCGCGATCCGACCTTCATCAAGTGGAAGCCCACGGTCCTCTACTGGGCGTTCGGTGCGACGCTCCTGGTATCGGCTCTCGCCTTCAAGCGCAACCTGATCCAGGCGATGACCCAGGGGCAGATCGAACTGCCCGACCGCCTCTGGGTGCGCCTCAATCTCAGCTGGGTCGGTTTCTTCCTGTTCATGGGCGTGCTGAACCTCTATGTCGCCTTCAATTTCTCGGAGTCGGCGTGGGTGAAGTTCAAGCTCTTCGGCGGCATGGGTCTGATGGTCGTGTTCGCGCTCGCCCAGGGCGTGGTCCTGTCCCGCTACATCGACCAGGAAGAGAAGAAATAGCCATGCTCTACGCCATCGTCGCCGAAGACGTTCCCGACAGCCTGCCGAAGCGCGTGGCGGCGCGCCCTGCCCATCTCGATCGGATGCGCGAACTCGTCTCGGCGGGCCGTGTGGTCCTCGCGGGCCCGTGCCCGGCGATCGACGCGGCGGACCCCGGCCCGGCGGGCATGAGCGGCAGCCTCATCGTCGCGGAGTTCGAATCGCTGGAAGCCGCCACCGAGTGGATCCACGCCGACCCCTATGTGACCCAGGGCGTGTTCGCGCGCGTCACGGTGAAACCCTTCGTGCAGGTGCTCCCATGACATCTCTGGCCGACGAGATCCGCACACGGCTGTCGGCGCTCGAACCGGAAAGCCTCGAGGTCTTCGACGACAGTGCGGACCATGCCGGCCACGCCGGTGCGCAGGAGAGCGGCGGCGGGCATTTCCAGGTGGTCATCGTCTCCGCCCGCTTCATCGGGCTGAGCAGGATCGCCCGTCATAGGCTGGTGTATGATCCGCTGCGCGATTTGATGCCAGCGCGCATTCATGCGCTGGCCATTGATGCCCACGCCCCGGATGAGGCGGAACCATCCGCCCCCGGCTGAAGAACGATGCGCCGACCCGATGTCCGGAGCCTACCGGCGAGGGGCGCGGCGACCACCCGTCAGATCATCGGAAGGATCCACCCATGCGTTTCGTCAAGCCCTCCGCGCTCGCGGCCCTCAGCCTTTGCGGTATCGCTTTCCTCGGCGCGTGCAATGCCGAAGAGTCCGGCAGCACCCTCGCGGTGGTGAACGGTGTCCCGATCCCGCAGGCGCGGTTCGATTTCGTCTCCAGGATGCAGGCCCAGTCGGGCCAGGGTCAGAAGGAGACTCCGGAAAGCCGCAAGCAGCTGCGTGAAGCGCTCATCACCCGCGAGATCATCACGCAGGAAGCGGTACGCAAGGGCCTCGACAAATCGGTCGAGTATCAGGTCCAGATGGACCTCGCGAAGCAGCAGGTGCTGGTGAATGCGTTCCTCGAGGACTACCTGCGGTCCAACGAGCCGACCGAAGCGGACCTGAAGGCCGAGTACGACAAGATCAAGGCCGAGCAATTCGACCCGAACGCCCGCGAGTACAAGGCCCGCCACATCCTGATCAAGAAGGAAGCCGACGCGAAGGCCGTCCTCGCGCAGCTCAAGAAGGGTGCGAAGTTCGAGGATCTCGCGAAGAAGAAGTCCGAGGACACCGGCTCGAAGGCCAAGGGTGGTGAGCTCGACTGGACCGATGGCGCGAATCTCGTGAAGCCTTTCGCCGACGCCATGAAGACGCTCGAGAAGGGCAAGACGAGCGACCTCGTGAAGACCCAGTACGGCTACCACATCATCCGCGTCGACGACGTGCGGACGCCGCAGTTCCCGGCTTTCGAAGACGTGAAGGACCAGGTGCAGAAGCAGGTCCTGGGGCGTCAGCGCGACGAACTGGTGGATGCCCTGCGCAAGGCCGCGACGGTGGAGTGATCGCCGCGTAGGCAGCGCTCCCGAGCAACGGAAGCGCAAGGAAAAAGGGCAGCCTCGGCTGCCCTTTTTCATGGTGGTCGGACAGGCCGCCCGCCGGATTCACCCCACCCAGCGACGCGCGTTCCGGAACATGCGCATCCATGGGGAATCCTCGCCCCAGCCTTCCGGGTGCCAGGACATCTGCACGGTGCGGTGCACGCGTTCGGGGTGCGGCATCATGATCGTGAACCGGCCGTCCGGCGTCGTCAGCCCCGCGACGCCCTCCGGTGACCCGTTCGGATTCATGGGGTACGCCTCGGTCACAGCACCACGGTTGTCGGTGTAGCAGAGCGCGTACAGCGGCCGCGCTGCCCGACGGGTCGCCGGGGTCGCGAACTCCGCCCGCCCTTCCCCGTGCGAGACCACGACCGGGATGCGACTCCCGGCCATCCCCGACAGGAAGATCGACGGCGACGGCATCACCTCGACCATCGCGACGCGTGCCTCGAACTGCTCGGACGAATTGCGGACGAAGTGCGGCCAGTCGCGGGCGCCCGGGATGAGATCGTGCAGGTTGCTCATCATCTGGCAGCCGTTGCACACGCCCAGCCCGAAGGTGTCTTCGCGGGCGAAGAAGCCTTCGAACTCGTCGTGCGCACGACTGTGGAAGAGGATCGACTTCGCCCAGCCCTCGCCCGCGCCGAGCACGTCGCCGTACGAGAATCCGCCACAGGCGGCCAGGCCGCGGAATGCGGAGAGCTTGGTCCGCGACCCGAGGATGTCGCTCATGTGCACATCCACCGCCTCGAACCCGGCGCGATGGAACGCCGCCGCCATCTCGATCTGCCCGTTCACGCCCTGCTCCCGCAGGATCGCGACGCGCGGACGGGCGCCGGTGGCGATGAACGGCGCCGCGATGTCCTCGGTCGCATCGAACGTGAGATGCGCGTGCAAGCCGGGATCCTCGAGGTCGTCGAGACGGGCGAGTTCGTCGTCGGCACAGCCCGGATTGTCGCGAAGCTTCTGGATGGCGTGACTCACCTCGGACCACGCCTTCTGCATCACCGGACCCGACACCGTGAGGATCTCCTCCCCGCGCTCGAACACCCGCAGGTAGCCCTCGCGGTTCACCGTCCCGATCTCGTGGACGCAGTCGGCGAGACCCGCCGAGCGGAACGCTTCGACCACAGGCACCAGTTGCTCGGCGTGCACCTGCAGCACCGCGCCGAGTTCCTCGCTGAAGAGTGCGGCGATCGCGCCGCCATTCGCCGTGAGCGCGCCGATCTCGACATTGAGACCGACCCGCGTGGCGAACATCATCTCCGCGAGCGTGATCGCGAGCCCGCCGTCGGAGCGATCGTGATACGCGAGCACGCGCCCCTCGGCATTCAGCGACTGCACGGTCTCGAAGAACGCGCGCAGCCGGGCGGCATCGTCGACATCCGGCACGGTCTCGCCGAGGGCGTCGTAGACCTGGGCGAGGACGGATCCCGCGAGGCGGTTGCGGCCGGCACCGAGGTCCACGATGAGAAGGCGCGTGTCCTCGGCGATGCGCTGCAGCTCCGGCGTCAGCGTCCCCCGGGCATCCTCCACCCGCGCGAACGCGGTGACGATGAGCGAGAGCGGCGCCGTGACCTGCTGGCTGTCGCCCGACGCCGTCTGCCAGGTGGTGCGCATCGACAGACTGTCCTTGCCCACCGGGATGCTCACGCCGAGCGCCGGGCACAGCTCCAGGCCGACTGCTTTCACGGTGTCGAACAACGCGGCGTCCTCGCCCGGCTGACCGGCAGCCGCCATCCAGTTCGCGGACAGCTTCACGCGCGAGATCGACCCGATGCGCGCGGCAGCGATGTTGGTCAGCGCCTCGCCGACAGCCATGCGACCGGACGCCGGACCGTCGAGCACGGCGATGGGCGTGCGCTCGCCCATGGCCATCGCTTCGCCTTCGTACCCCTCGAAGCCCATGAGCGTGACCGCGAGATCGGCCACCGGCACCTGCCAGCGCCCCACCATCTGGTCGCGGGCCGTGAGGCCTCCGACGGAACGGTCACCGATGGTGATGAGGAAAGCCTTGCTCGCCACGGCCGGGAACCTCAGCACGCGCTCAAGGGCATCGACCAGTGCGACGCCAGCCGTCGCGAAGGGGCTCCCCTTCCGCGCTTCGCGGAGGGCATCGCGATGCATCTTGGGCGGCTTGCCAAGCAGCACGCCGAGGTCCATGTCGACCGGGCGGTTCCGGAACTTCGGATCCTCGACGATCAGCCGCGTCTCCTCGGTGGCCGCGCCCACGACGGCGAACGGACAGCGCTCCCGCGCGCAGATCTCCTCGAACACCGGCAGACGGTCGGCACGGACCGCGAGAACGTACCGCTCCTGCGACTCGTTGCACCAGATCTGCAGCGGCGTCATGCCCGGTTCCTCGGAGGGCACCTTGCGCAGATCGAACACCGCGCCGCGGTCGGCACCGTGCACCAGCTCGGGCAGCGCGTTCGAGAGACCGCCGGCGCCGACGTCGTGGATCGAAAGGACGGGACTCTCGTCGCCCAGCGCCCAGCAGCGATCGATGACCTCCTGGCAGCGCCGCTGGATCTCCGCGTTGCCGCGTTGGACGGAGTCGAAATCGAGCGACTCGGTGTTGGCCCCCGTGGCCATGCTGGAGGCCGCCCCGCCGCCGAGACCGATCAGCATCCCGGGCCCGCCGAGCTGCACGAGGGCCGTGCCCGGCGGCAGCGGGAACTTCTCGACCTGATCGGCGCGGATGCTGCCGAGACCGCCCGCGATCATGATGGGCTTGTGATACCCGTAGACGCGCCCGTGGGCCTGCTGCTCGTAGGTGCGGAAATAGCCGGTCAGATTGGGACGCCCGAACTCGTTGTTGAACGCGGCGCCGCCGACGGGGCCCTCGATCATGATCTCGAGCGGCGACGCGATGCGACCGGGGCGGCCCGGATCGAAGCTCTCCCACGGTTGCAGGCGACCGGGGATGCGCAGATGCGACGTGGTGAACCCGGTGAGGCCCGCCTTCGGTTTCGCACCGCGGCCGGTGGCCCCTTCGTCGCGGATCTCGCCGCCGGCGCCGGTGGCGGCACCGGGATACGGTGCGATCGCGGTCGGGTGATTGTGCGTCTCGACCTTCATCAGGATGTGGGTCGCTTCGCTGCGGCTGCGATACACGCCGTCGGCGTCGGGGCGGAAGCGCGCCACCTCCGCCCCCTCCATCACCGCCGCGTTGTCGGAGTACGCGACGACGGTGTGCGCGGGATGCGTCGCGTGCGTGTGCCGGATCATCTGGAAGAGCGAGTGCGGCTGCGGGGCGCCGTCGATGGTCCAGGACGCGTTGAAGATCTTGTGCCGGCAATGCTCGGAGTTCGCCTGGGCGAACATCATCAGCTCGACGTCGGTGGGATTGCGTGCCTCGGCGCGGAAGGCCTCGAGCAGGTAGTCGATCTCGTCGGGCGACAGTGCGAGGCCAAGCGCGGCGTCGGCGGCGACCAGGGCGTCGCGCCCGCTGCCCAGCACATCGATAGTGGCAAGAGGCTTGGCCCGAACGTGCTGGAAGAGCTTGTCGGCACGTTCGATGTCGTCGAGGACGATCTCGGTCATGCGATCGTGCAGACGGGCCTTCAGCGCGGTGATCCGCTCCGGGGGCATCGGCTTGCTGATCAGCACCGTGTAGGCGATGCCCCGTTCCAGTCGCAGGACGGCGTCGAGGCCGCAGTTCCGCGCGATGTCCGTGGCCTTCGACGACCACGGGGAGATGGTCCCGAAGCGCGGGATCACCAGCCAGTTGTGTCCGGACGTGAGCGTCGGCCGTGCCGAGGGGCCGTAGGTCAGCAAGCGCTGCAGGCGCGACACCTCGCCGCCCGCGAGCGGCCGCGAGACCTCCGCGAAATGCCAATAGCACGCGTCGAGCGCGCTGATCGTGGGTTCGATCGTGCGCAGAAGACGCAGCAGTTTCAGGAGACGGAAACTCGAAAGGGCGTTGCGCCCCTGCAGGCGGAGGACTTGTGTCATGTCGGATTAGGTGATCCTCGAAGCGCGATTATAGCCACCGCCCCCCTGCGATCGGGGAGATCGAGCCGGTACACTGCCGGGCATGCTCACGCCCGTGTACGCCGCCGTCGACATCCGCCGCATCGAAGCCGCCGCTTTCGCTGCGAGTCCGGCCCCGGCGCTCATGGAGCGGGCTGGCCTCGCGGCCGCCGAATGCGCGCGGCTCATGCTCGGCAAGGGGGACCGGGTGCTGATCCTCGCCGGCCCCGGCAACAACGGCGGCGACGCGTTCGTGGTCGCACGCCACCTCGCCCGCGGGTGGCATGCCGTGGATGTCGTGTTCACCGGGGACGCCACCCGCCTCCCCCCCGACGCCGCGCAGGCGCTCGACACCCTGGGCGCCGCCGGCATCGCACCCGCGAAGAACCTCCCGGGACCGATCACGCACGACCTGATCGTCGATGGGCTCTTCGGGATCGGTCTGCAGCGCGATCTCACCGGTGCGTATGCCGACCTCGTGGCCCGCGTGAACGCGAGCGGGCGCCCCGTGCTCGCGCTCGACATCCCGTCCGGCCTCGATGCCGACACGGGGCGGGTCCGCGGGGTCGCGATCCGCGCCACGCGCACCATCACGTTCCTCGCCACGAAGCCCGGCCTCCACACGCTCGACGGCCCCGACCATTGCGGGACGATCGAGATTGCCGATCTCGGGCTCGACGCGGCCGCCATCGCGCCGCCATCGGGGACGCTGATCGACGCCATCGATGCGGGATCGGTCCTCCCCCCCCGGCGTCGCAACAGCCACAAGGGATCGCATGGCGACCTCTGGATCCTCGGGGGCGCGAAGGGCATGGTGGGGGCGGCCTTCCTCGCGGCGAGGGCCGGACTGCTGTGCGGCGCGGGCCGGGTGCTCGCCGGCCTGCTGGACGACGCCGCGCCGCTCGATCCGCTGCATCCCGAACTCATGTTCCGCCCGGGCTTTCCCGATCCCGATCTCGACCGCGCCGCCTGCGTCGTGGTCGGGCCCGGGCTGGGACGATCCGCCGAAGCGGCCGCCCGCCTCGACCACTGCATCGCGCTGGAGATCCCCCTCCTCCTCGACGCGGATGCGCTCAACCTCGTCGCAGCCTCGGACCATCGAGAGCAGCTGGTCAGCCATCGGGGCAGGCCGACCATCCTCACGCCCCACCCCGCCGAGGCGGGTCGGCTCCTCGGCGTCTCGACCCAGGAGGTGCAGCGCGACCGGGTCGGTGCCGCCCTGGCCCTGGCAAGCCGGTTCCGATCCGCCGTCGTGCTGAAGGGGACCGGCAGCGTTGTCGCGACGCCCGACGGCCGGTGGGCGATCAACACGACCGGAAACCCCGGCATGGCTGTCGCCGGGATGGGCGACGTCCTCTGCGGCATCGTCGGTGCGCTGGTCGCGCAGGGCGCGGAACCTGCCGTCGCCCTGCGCGCCGGGGTCTGGCTGCACGGCACGGCGGCGGACGACTGCGCCAGGACCCTGGGCGGCCTCGTCGGCATCACGGCTTCCGATGTGGCGCTCGCGGCACGCGCCGCGCTGAATCAGCATCTCGACGGGGTGCCGTCCGGGAGCGTCCCTGTTGAATCTCACGGATCGTAAAGTTTCTCGTTCGGTTGTCGATAGGGCGTGACCGCGCGATTTGTCGACGCATTCCGACTGGAGAAACCGCATGACCTCGAGAACCCTGGCCGCCGGCCTCATCATCGCCTGGCTGTTCGTCCTGCTCGCAGGCGCATCGCACATCGGCGGCAAGCCGGTCACGCCGGACAGCATCGACGAGACGAATCTGGATTTCCGCCTGTACGTGTGAGGGCCTGGGGCTTCACCGTTACGGATCGATGCACCACGCGTCGCCCCGACGGGTGAATTCTCCCGGTTTCACCTGACTCGCATCCGACGCCCGTCATCGTCGAACGCGCCCCCCGGGCGCGTTTTTTTTCGGGGTCCGGATGCCCTCCGGAACCGAGCTGAGGCATACTCCCGCGCCTCCCGCGCATCGTGCATCCTCGCCGATCCCGCGCCCGTCTCCCAGACTCCGGAAAACCCATGGCCCAGTACGTCTTCACCATGAATCGCGTGGGCAAGATCGTCCCGCCCAAGCGTCAGATCCTCAAGGACATCTCCCTTTCCTTCTTCCCCGGCGCCAAGATCGGCGTGCTCGGCCTGAACGGCGCGGGCAAGTCGACGATCCTGAAGATCATGGCGGGTGTCGACAAGGACATCGAGGGCGAAGCCACGCCGATGCCCGGCATCAAGATCGGCTACCTCCCCCAGGAACCGCAGATGGACCCCGCGTCCACAGTGCGCGAGGCCGTCGAGCAGGGCCTGGGCGAGGTCAACGAGGCGAAGCGCAAGCTGGACGAGATCTACGCCGCCTACGCCGAACCCGACGCCGACTTCGACCAGCTCGCGGCCGACCAGGCGAAGTACGAGGCCGTCCTCGCTGCCGGCGGCAGCGACACCGACCACCAGCTCGAGATCGCGGCCGACGCCCTGCGGCTGCCGCCCTGGGATGCCGTTGTCGGCAACCTCTCCGGGGGCGAGAAGCGCCGCGTGGCCCTGTGCCGTCTGCTGCTGGAGCGCCCCGACATGCTCCTCCTCGACGAGCCGACCAACCACCTCGACGCGGAGAGCGTGGACTGGCTCGAACACTTCCTGCACAAGTTCCCCGGCACCGTGGTGGCCGTGACCCACGACCGCTACTTCCTCGACAACGCCGCCGAGTGGATCCTCGAACTCGACCGTGGCCAGGGCATCCCCTGGAAGGGGAACTACAGCTCCTGGCTCGAACAGAAGGAAGGCCGGCTGAAGCAGGAGGAGAACACCGAATCCGCCCGCCAGAAGGCCATCAAGAAGGAACTGGAGTGGGTCCGCCAGAACCCGAAGGGCCGGCAGGCGAAGAGCAAGGCCCGCATCCAGCGCTTCGAGGAGCTGTCGTCCTACGACTACCAGAAGCGCAACGAGACCCAGGAGATCTTCATCCCCGTGGCCGAGCGCCTGGGCGACAAGGTCATCGAGTTCCACAACGTCACCAAGTCCTACGGTGACCGGATGCTGATCGAGAACCTGAGCTTCTCGATCCCGCCCGGCGCCATCGTCGGCATCATCGGCCCGAACGGCGCCGGCAAGTCCACACTCTTCCGCATGATCATGGGCAAGGAACAGCCCGACAGCGGCGAGATCGTCCTCGGCCACACCGTGCAGCTCGCGTTCGTCGACCAGAGCCGCGACGCCCTGGACGGCACCAAGACGGTCTGGGAGGAAGTCTCTGGCGGCCGCGACATCCTCACCGTCGGCCGCTTCGAGATGCAGTCGCGCGCCTACATCGGCCGCTTCAACTTCAAGGGCGCCGACCAGCAGAAGCACGTCGGCACGCTGTCCGGCGGTGAACGCGGCAGGCTGCACCTCTCCAAGACGCTCCTCGCCGGCGGCAACGTCCTGCTGCTGGACGAGCCGTCCAACGACCTCGACGTGGAAACGCTGCGCGCCCTGGAAGACGCGATGCTGGAGTTCGCCGGCAGCGTGCTGGTGATCTCGCACGATCGCTGGTTCCTCGACCGGATCGCGACGCACATCCTCGCGGCCGAGGGCGATTCGCAGTGGACCTTCTTCAACGGCAACTACCAGGAGTACGAGGCCGACAAGAAGAAGCGCCTCGGCGAGGAAGGCGCCCGGCCGAAGCGGATGCGCTACAAGCCCGTCACCCGCTGATTGGCACCACTCCGGAGGCCGGATGACCGACCCGAAGCCTGACAGGCACGTCTGCATCATCACGGGGGGTGGCACCGGGACGGGCGCCGCGTGTGCCCGTCGACTCGCCGCCAAGGGCTGGCGGATCGTCGTGAACTACAGCCGCAGCGAGACCGAGGCCCTCGAGACGGTCTCCGACTGCGAAGCGGCCGGCGGGGAAGCGATTGCCGTCCGCGGCAACGTCGCCGAGGACACCGATTGCCGCGCCCTGGCGAAGGCTGCCATCGACCGCTGGGGGCGCATCGACGCGCTCGTCAACAGCGCCGGCATCACCAAGTTCGCCAATGCCGCGAAGCTCGAGGCGCTCAGCGCCGACGACTTCCAGCGGATCTACGCCGTGAACGTGATCGGCGCCTACCAGATGATCCGCGCGTGCACGCCCACGATGCAGGCGCAGGGCGCGGGCGCGGTCGTGAACATCTCGTCCATCGCCGGCGTTCTCGGCATCGGATCCTCCGTGGCCTACGTGGCCTCGAAGGGGGCGTTGAATGCCATCACGCTGTCGCTCGCACGGGCCCTGGCCCCGGCCATCCGCGTGAACGCCGTGTGTCCTGGTCTCATCGAGACCCGCTGGCACAGGGACCGGTTCGACGACGAGGGCTACGCGAAGCTGAAGGCCGGGTACGAGCAGAGCGTGCCGCTCGCAACCACAGCCACGGCCGACGACGTCGCCGACGCCGTCGTCTGGCTGATCGAAGGCGCCCGCGTCGTGACCGGCGAGTGCCTGATGCTCGACTCCGGCAAGCACCTCGGGAAGTTCTGAGGCGCCGCCTACTTCGGCGTGAGGTCCGCGACCATCCCGTAGCAGGCGCCGAGGAACGCATCGCCATGGCGTTCGGGCTCGTCGGGTTCATCGAACACCCGCTCGGCGGCTGCCCGGAGCAGCCGTTCGTCATCGTCGTCCTGCACGAACCAACGAAGATCCGGCGGATAGAAGCGGATCAGCGCGACGTCGTCGTCGAACCGCCCCATGAACTCCGATCGGGACAGTCCGCTGTCGCGCGACAGCGCCGCATTGCGGATGAAATCGCGGGCTTCCTGGCATTCCCCGAGCGACAACTCGTGGGCACCCGCGGTGACGGCAAGGCCGAAGCTGGCAACCGCGAGCATCGCGGCATAACCGGTTCGCATCATGGTGAACTCCTCCGTGTCGATCGAGTTCGTTCCTGTTTTCGAACCTCGGCGATGGTCCCTTTAGCGAAATCTGCCGAGATCCGCTCGTCGCTCTGCCGGCGACGGTTCCATGTTGCGCCGAAATGCGCTGCCCGCCATCGTGCGGTGCAGCGGCGCCGTCCTCCAGGGTCTGGCGAGTCAGGAGGACTCCGACGTCCTCCGCGGGTCTTCCACCCCCCGGAGGACGAGGCGTCGACCCCGCCACTCGAGCGTGTCCACCACCGTGCGATGGCCGCACCAGCGGCCGATGGCCTCCGCGAGACCGGTTCCCTGCCCGGTCGTGAGGAAGCGGTGCCGGGGTGGTTCGCCAGCATCGCGCAGCAGTCCGGTGGCACCGAGTACGGATCCCAGATGACGCGCCACCGCCGGCGCCGGATCGATCACGGTCACCTCCGGGCCGGCGATCCGCCGGATGGCCTCCATCGCGAACGGATAGTGCGTGCAGGCCAGCACGATGGTGTCGGCGCCGGCCGTGAGCATCGGCACGATGAACCGCCGCAGCAACGCCTCGGCCCCCGGGCCGTCGGTCTCGCCGCGCTCGACGCTTTCCGCCAGGCCCTCGCAGACCTGGGTCACCAGCGTGACGTGGGACGCATGGCGCCCCGCCGTCGCCCGGAAGAGCCGACCGGCGAACGTCGCGGGTGTCGCCATGATTCCGACGACGCCTGACCGCGAAAGCTGCGCCGCCGGCTTCACGGCGGGCTCCATGCCGAGCACGGGCACGTGCGGAAAGGTGTCGCGAAGATGCCGGAGTGCCGCGGCGGATGCCGTGTTGCAAGCGACGACGATCGCCTTGCATCCGGCGTCGATCAGGAAGTGACCGATGGCCTCGCAGAAGCGCCGCAGTTCGCGCTCGTCGCGGGGCCCGTACGGCACGTGGGCCTGGTCGGCGACATAGCACGTCGCCTCCATGGGCAGCGCCCGGACGATCTCGCGCCACACCGACAGGCCACCCACGCCGGAGTCGAAGACGCCCACGGGCCGATCGCCGGCAGGCATCGCATCGACGGCGGTGGCAGGAATGGAGGACATCGGGCTGGGATGCGGAGCGGGGGTGCCGGATGATACCCGCGACATGCCGTGGACCACCCTGACGCCACGGCCTTCGCGCCGCGATCGAGGATGGCTACGACATCGCGGTGTCGACCCGAACCTCCGGGGTGGCGACCCGCTCCGACAGCGGCAGCATCACGGTCAGGACCGCACCGCCGTCCCGGGCGTGGCCCGCGAAGATCTCGCCACCATGCGCCTGGACGATCTCGCGGCAGATGGGCAGGCCGAGGCCGGTGCCGCCGGCGCCGCTTCTCGTCTTGCTGCTCTGCACGAACTTCTCGAAGATCGACTCGAGTTCACCGTCCGGAATCCCGACGCCCTCGTCGACGACGCGCAGGATCAGGCGGCGCTCCGCCACGGCTCCCCGCCCGGCGGGCGCGGACACGGGCGCGATCTCGACCCGCACGGACCGACCGGGCGGTGTGTACCGCAACGCGTTCGACAGCAGATTGCGCAACACCTGCCCCATTCGGTACCGGTCGATGCGGGCCCGGCATGGCCCGGAGGGCGCCACGCAGATGAGCAGGACGTCCCGCTGTCGCGCCACCTCCTCCATCTCGGTGACAGCGCCCGCGGCGACTTCCGCGAGATCGTGGTCGGCGAAGTCGTAGTTCATCCGCCCCGCTTCGAGCTTGGAGAGATCGAGCAGATCGTCCACGAGCCGCAGCAACCGCTCCCCGCTCTCCAGGATGCGTCCGAAGTACCGCCGCGGCAGCGCGGTCTCGCCCGTCGTCCCGGCCGGCGTCCTCGCAAGACCGAGCCTGGCGAACGACAGCACCGCGTGCATCGGGGTGCGCAGCTCGTGCGACATGTTGGCGAGGAAGTCCGACTTCGCCATGTTGGCGCGCTCTGCGCTCTCCTTCGCGAGCCGCAGTTCGGCGGTGCGGGTCTCCACCGTCTCCTGCAGGTTGTCGCGATGCCGGCGGATCTCGTCCTCGGCCTGCTTCATGAGGGTGACATCCTGGAACGCGCCGTACGCCCGCACGGGATGCCCGTCCCGGGACTGTACCTGGCCGACGGTCCGCACCCAGCGCCGACCGCCGCCGCGCGGGATCAGTTCCAGCGTGAGGTCCCAGGGCTCCCCGAGCACGATGCCCCGTTCCACCGCGGCCTGGATGCGCGGCTGGGCCTCGGGCGCGTAGAACGCGATCGCCGTCGACACGTCCGGTTCGGGTTCGTCCGGCGGCATGCCGTGGATCCGGAAAGTCTGCTCGGTCCAGAACAGCTGGCCCGTCGCGAAGTCCAGTTCCCATCCGCCGACGTTCGCCATCTCCTCGGTCTGACGCGCGATCGCCTGCTGGCGCACCAGCGCGGTGAGATCGGACACGATCGCGGTGCGCATGCTGCGATCGCCGAGGCGGAACTCGCGAAGCGACCATTCGAGCGCCACCGAGGCCCCCGCCCGACGCAACCCGGTCACCCGCGATCGGGCGCCGGCATCCTGCCGGCCGTCGAGTACCCCGTGGTCCTCGCCCGCGAGCAGGCGGCGGGCGTCCATGCCTACGATCTCCGACCGCTCGTAGCCGAAGATGGCGCACGCGGCCCCGTTCACGGACTCGATGTACCCGTGCTCGTCGATGACGAGGATGCCCTCCCCTGCGGTCTCGAAGACCGAGGACCACCGTGCCTCGCTCTCGCGCAGCGCCGCCTCGCTCGCTCGCTGCTCGGTGATGTCGTACAGGGTCGTCATCACGCCGCGCCCGCCATCCGGCAGGGGCACGACCACCTTGCGCTTGGTCACCCAGTGCGGCGCACCACTCGCGGAGACGAACGCCTCCTCGATGGTCACCGGCTGTCCGGAGGCGAGCACCGCAAGGTCCTGGGCGCGGATGCGATCCGCCTGCGCGGGCTCGAAGAGCTCATAGTCCGACTTGCCCAGATAGTCGGTGACCTTGATACCGTGGAACCGCTCGGCCTCCGAGTTGATGAGGGCGATCCGGAACGCCGTGTCCTTGACCGACACGACCACGGGCACCGACTGGATCACGGCATCCAGGAGATTCCGGCTCGACTCCAGCTCCCCGGTGCGACGCTGGAGTTCCTCGGTGTGCGCCTGCACGAGCCCCTCGGCCCGGCGACGGCTCTGCGTCGCCAGCAGCACCACGCCGGCGAGGAGCAGACTGACGGCCAGCCCCAGCCAGACCTCCAGGGTCGACCACCACGCGCCGCCGCCTCCTGTGGTCCGGTGCAGCTGGACGGAGAGCCTCCTGCCGCCCGCGTCGATCCACCGCACGAGTCCCGGTGTGTCCACCGCTTCGGTCGTGGTCTCAGGCCCGGCATTCGCCGACGCGTACAGGAAACCGTCGCTGTTGCCCGGGCTGCCATCGTGGACGCGGATCACGATGCCATCGCGCTCCCGGTCGACCAGGTGCGAGAAGAGCTCCGAGGCGAAGTAGGCGCTGTAGACGAATCCCGAGATCCGCTTCCTGCGCTCGGCGACGGTGAGCGGCGTCTCGCCACCGCGATAGAGCGGTGCGTAGAGGAGGAAGCCCGGAGTCCGGTGGCCGGTGTCGTCCTGCAGGAGCGTCACGCGTCCGGTGAGTGCAGGCAACCCCGTATCACGCGCCAGGGACATCGCCTCGCGGCGTTGCGTCTCCGCGAACATGTCGTAGCCGAACGCCCGCAGATTGCGGGCCGTGAACGGCTCGACGAACTCGATCGGGAAGGACTCCGGCCGCGCGCCAGCCGGGCGCACGGCGTAGTTCTCGAAGCCCTCGTCGCGCACCCTCGCCTCGTGGGCCGCGAAGTCCTCCGCACCGACCCGCGGCGCATAGCCGACGGCGAGGATGCCCGGGTAGGTCCGTTCGAGTTCCTGCCGCGCGACGTACCGGCGCCACTGGTCGCGCGTGACGCTGGGATTGACCACGAATATGCCGGCTGCGCCGCGCAGCACCTGCTCGTACGCGCGGAGGCGTTCGCGCAACTTCACAGCGAAGGCATCCGCCCGCCGTTCCATGCGCTCGCGGTCGACGGCGCGCGCGCCCTCGACCTGCCGATGCCGTGCGAACGCCACGCAGAGCACGCAGATCACGAGCACGAGCAGCGGCAGGCCGTACTGGCTGCGGAAGTGGCCTGCGGGAACAGGGGTTGGTGAAGGGTGTGGCAAAGCGCGGCGCGTTCTCTGTCGAGGTCGCGCCGGTAACGGCACGATGGCCCCTGACCTGAGCGCCGCCGGGGCGCCAGGTCCCGCGCCGCGGGCGGCTCGCCGTCAGTAGAGCCGCTTCGTCCCCGGGTCCAGCGCGACATCCACCAGGCAGCAGTGGTCGGCAGCAAAGGCTTCGCCGAGCGCCGCGTCCAGCGCCTCGTGGGAATCCACGCGCACGGCAGCGCACCCGAACCCGCGGGCGATGTCCACGAAACCGACGCCCGGCAGATCGACCCCCGGCGGATCGCCTATCTGCATCGTCGACGCGAAGCTCTTGAGCGCGCCGTAGCCGGTGTTGTCGAAGATCACGAAGGCGATCGGCAGGCGGTGCTGCACGGCTGTCCAGAGGCTCTGGATGGCGAAGAGCGCGGATCCGTCGCCCACGATGCAGATCACCTTCCGCTTCGGCTCCGCCAGTCCGACGCCGACCGCCGCCGCGATCGCCCAGCCGAGTCCGCCGCTGGAGCCCGCATAGAAGCCACCGGACGTCGTCACGGGGAGATGATCGTGCAGCGCGTTCCGATGGGTCGGCGCCTCCTCGACCAGCACGGCATCCTTCGGCATGCGCCGCGCGATCGCGGCCATCAGGTACTCGCCGCTCATCGGCTGCGTCGCCGCCGGCGCCGACGATGCCTTCCGGCCGGTCTGCCGGGCAGGCGCCCCGCGGCCGATGGTCCCGAGCAGATGCTGCACCGTGAGGCGGATGCTCCCGGTGAGACTGTCCCCCACCGGTGCACGCGCGGCATGCACCGGGTCGTCGGTGACGAGCACCAGTCGCGTACCCTCGCACAGGAACTCGCCACCGGTGTGCACGTGATAGGTGAACACCGGCGCACCCAGCACGAGCACCAGATCGTGGGCGGCGAGACGGTCCGCGACGGCCTGACGCAACGGCGGCAGGAAACCGGCGAACAGCGGATGGTCCTCGGGGAAACCGCACCGGCCCGACATGGGGCTGGCCCACACCAACGCACCGAGTCGCTCGGCGAGCCGGATCGTGTCGTCCCACGCGCCGTCCTGATCGACCGCCGCCCCAACCACGATGGCGGGCGACCGGGCGTCGCGCAGCGCCACCGCGAGCGCCTCGATCGCCGCAGGGGACGGGACGGTGTCGTAGTCGACGCTGCGAAGCGTGATCGGCGAGGCGGGCATGTCCCAGTCGTCCTCCGGCACCGACACGAACACGGGACCGCGGGGCCGCTGCATCGCCAGGTGCCAGGCACGCTGGAGCGCCGCGGGGACGTCCTCCGCCCGCGCCGGCTCGACGCTCCACTTCACGTACGGCTTCGGAAACTCGGCCGCCTCCGCCGCGTAGAGGTACGGATCGGTGGGGAACATCGCCCGCGTCTGCTGACCGGCCGTGATGACGAGTGGCGTGTGGTTGCGGTACGCGGTGAAGATGCTGCCGAGGGCATGACCGACGCCCGCGGCCGAGTGCAGGTTCACGAAGGCGGCGCGGCGCGTGTGCTGCGCGTAGCCGTCGGCCATGGCGACGGCGCACGACTCCTGCAGGCCGAGCACGTAGCGGAAGTCGGCAGGCCAGTCGCGGAAGAACCTCATCTCGGTGGAGCCGGGGTTGCCGAAGACCGTGGTCATCCCGTGGTGCCGCATGAATGCGTGCGTGACCTCGCGGACGGTGCCTGTCAGCGTGCTGACGCTCATGGTGACTTCCTTTCGAGATCTCTCGCAGCGCCCGGCCTGGCGCGGGCGCGACGATCCGGATGCGTGGATGAAGGCCCGGTCGGCAGACGCATCGGGCGGTGACGGGGGCGTCAGGCGGCCTGCGGCCGTGCGGGCCTGCGAGGCACCCGGACTGCCGGTCCGAGCACACCGCGGAGGAACAGCTCGGTCGCGATCTCGGCCATGTCGCCGTAGGTCAGCGGGCCGTCCGCGCGGAGCCAGGTGAAGCTCCAGTTGACCATGCCGAAGAGCAGCATCGCAAGCGGCACCCGATGCACCCGGCGCGACCATCGCGGTCCGAGGGATCCGATGATCCGCGCCACGGCGTCCACCACGGCCCGCTGCTTCGCGACGATCGCCGCACGCTCCTCGTCACCCAGGAACTTCACGTCCTGCACCAGGACCCGATGGCGGGACTGCGCGTGCTCGTACTCGGTCATGAGACGGCCGATGAGCAGCCGCAGGTGCCCTTCCGGTTCCAGGTGCCGCGCCTCCGCTTCGCCGACGATGGCAAGCAGCCGGTCCATGTGCGCGTCCGCGATGTCGAAGAGCAGATGCTCCTTGTCGCGGTAGTAGTGGTAGAGCAGCGGCTTCGAGACCCCGCACGTCTTCGCCACCTGCGCCATCGAGGCGCCGCGGAAGCCCTCCTCGGCGAAAAGTTCCGCCGCCGCGTTCAGGATGCTCGCGCGCTGGAGTTCGAAGGTCGCCGCCCGGGGTCTGGCCATCGCGTCGCGCGTCAGCGGTCGTCGTAGCTGACGACGACCCGCCCGCCCACCGGCCGCGCCTGGCAACCGAGCACGAAGCCCGCGGCCACGTCGGCCGCGTCGAGGCTGTAGTTCTTCTGCATCGTGACCTCGCCCTCCAGCACGCGGCACCGGCACGTGCAGCACATGCCGCCCTTGCACGAGTAGGGCAGATCCAGCCCCTGGCGCACGGCGGCATCGAGAATCGACGCGTCGTCCGCGGCGAACGGCACCTCGCGGCGCACGCCGTCGAGGACCACCACCACCTGGGCCGATGCCCGGATCTCGTCCACCGGGCGCGCCGCCGACGCATCGACCGGTTCACCGAATCGCTCCACGTGCAGCCGATCGGCAGGGAGTCCCAGCGCCGTCAGCGCCGAGGCCACGCTGTCGATCATCCCGCCCGGCCCGCACACGAATGCCGCGTCGATGTCGTCGACGGGCAGCAGCGTGTCCGCGAGCACGCGGACCTTGTCACCGTCGAGACGGCCGTTGAAGAGGTCGACGTCCTGCGACTCGCGGCTGAAGACCGTGATGAGCACGAAGCGACCGAGATGGCGGTCCTTCAGATCCTCCAGGGCTTCGAGGAACATCGTGCTCGCGACCCCGCGGTTGCCATAGACCAGCGTGAACCGGCTGGCCGGCTCCCGCGCGAGGAGCGTGCGTGCCAGCGACAGGATCGGCGTGATCCCGCTGCCCGCCGCGAAGGCCGCGTAGTGACGCGAGCGCGACGCCTCTGGCGCGACGCCGAAGCGGCCGTCGGGGGTCATCACGTCGATCGCGTCGCCGGCCTTCAGTGACGATTCGGCCCACGTCGAGAAGCGACCGCCAGGCACACGACGGATCGCCACGCGGAGTTCCCCGTCGTCGACGCCGGCGCAGATCGAGTAGCTGCGGCGCAGTTCCTCGCCGCCCACCACGGCGCGCAAAGTGACGTGCTGGCCGGCGGTGAAGCGATAGTCGTCCGTCAGTGCGTCAGGGACGCGGAACGCGAGGCTCACGGCGTCGTCGCATTCGCGCCGCACGTCGGTGATCGTCAGGGCATGGAATCTCGGGGTCATGCGTCTCTCATAGGGCGCGTCCGGGCGATGCACCCGGGTCAGATGTCCTTGAACACTTCGAACGGCTCGCGGCAGACCTCGCAGCGGTACAGCGCCTTGCACGCGGTGGCGCCGAACGCCGAGAGCTGCGTCGTCGGTCGCCCGCCGCAGCGCGGACAACTCACCGACCGCGCCACGAGGCGGATGGGCTGCGCACCATCGGTGCGGCGCTCGCCCGGCGGCACGATGCCGTAGGCGGCAAGGCTCGCGCGTGCGGCGGGTGTGATCCAGTCGGTGGTCCATGCCGGCGAGAGGCGGGTCTCGATGCGGACGTCCCCTGCCCCCGCGGCGACGAGAGCCTCGCGGATGGACGCCGCGATCACCTCGGTCGCGGGGCATCCGGAGTAGGTGGGCGTCACCACGACGCGCACGCCGTCGCCCTCGATGGCGACGTCCCGGATGATCCCGAGACCGCACACCGACACGACGGGAATCTCCGGATCGGGCACCGATTCCAGGACGCGCATGACGTCCTCCACCGAGAGCGCGAGCGCCGTCACCACTGTCCGCCCGGATACGCGCGTTGCAGATGCTGCATGCCGGCGAGCAGATGACCGAGATGCTCCGTGTGAACGCCCGTCTTGCCGCGCGAACGGAAAGGCGAACGCCCCGGCACCGTGAGCGTGGCCTCCTCGAACACCGGCGCCACCGTGGCCATCCACGCGGCTTCCAGCGTGCTGCACAGCGGCGCGATGCCGGCCGCCGCGACCGCCTCGTCCAGCGCATCGACGACGAAGAACTCGGCCGTGTACGGCCAGAGGCGGTCGAGCGCGGACTGCATGCGGCCGTGCGATTCGTCCGTGCCGTCACCCAGTCGGATCGTCCAGTCGGCCGCGTGCGTCACGTGGTAGCGCGTCTCCTTCGCGCTCTTCTCGGCGATCGCGGCCAGTGCACGATCGGTGGAGTCCGCGAGCGACGCCCAAACCTGCGCCTGCCACGCGTTGACGAGGAGATTGCGCACGACCGTGGCGCCGAAGTCGCCGTTCGGCAGTTCGACGATCGTGAGATTGCGGTAGCGCCCGTCGTCGCGGAGAAAGGCGAGCTGATCCTCGTCGCGCCCCTGCCCCTCCACATCCGCCGCGTGCGACAACAGCAGGCGCGCCTGCCCGATGCAATCGAGTGCGACGTTGGTCAGCGCGAGATCCTCCTCCAGCACGGGACCGTGGCCGCACCATTCCGAAAGGCGCTGCCCGAGGACGAGCGAGGTGTCGGCGAGGCGGAGGAGATAGTCGAAGTGGACGGACATGATGGACCGGGGAACTGGGAGCGGTGGGGTAGAAGTGCGGAACCGGGGACCAGCCTCCAGGGACGAGGCGACGGCCCCAGGGCGCGTCACATGTGATCCACCTCGTCCGGCAGCTTGTAGAACGTCGGATGCCGGTAGATCTTGTCGGCCGCGGGATCGAACATCTCGGGCTTCGCATCCGGGTCCGACGCGATGATGTGGTCGGCGCGCACCACCCAGATGCTCACGCCTTCCATCCGGCGCGTGTACACGTCGCGCGCCATCTGCAGCGCGAGCCGGTCGTCGGGTGCATGCACGCTCCCGCAGTGCTTGTGGTCCAGCCCGTTGCGGCTGCGGATGAACACTTCCCACAGCGGCCATTCCTTCCTGTCGGTGCTCATGTGCGTCGTCCCGAGGGATTCGTCTGCGGAGATCAGGGGTGCCACGAATCAGGCGGCCTGCGCCCGGGCGGCACGCTTCCCGGCGTGCGCGAGTGCGGCCTCGCGCACCCAGCGCCCGTCGTCGTGGGCACGCACGCGTTCGGCGAGCCGCTCGCGATTGCACGGGCCGTGGCCGGCGAGCACGGCTTCGAACTCGCTCCAGTCGATGGCCCCGAAATCCCAGTGGCCGCGGGTCTCGTTCCAGCGCAGGTCGGGATCCGGCAGCGTGACGCCGAGCACCCGTGCCTGCGGCACCGTCGCGTCGACGAACTTCTGGCGGAGATCGTCGTTGGAGATGCGCTTGATGCCCCACCGCGCATTCTGGGCGCCGTGTTGCGACTGCCCGTCGTGCGGGCCGAACATCATCAGCGAAGGCCACCACCAGCGGTTCACGGACTCCTGCACCATCTCGCGCTGGGCCGCCGTGCCCTGCATCATGGTGAGCAGGAGGTCGAAGCCCTGCCGCTGATGGAAGCTCTCCTCCTTGCAGATGCGGATCATGGCGCGGGCGTACGGCCCGTACGAGCAACGGCACAGCGGGATCTGGTTCATGATCGCCGCGCCGTCGACGAGCCAGCCGATGACGCCCACGTCCGCCCACGAGAGCGTCGGGTAGTTGAAGATCGACGAGTACTTGGCGCGGCCCGTGTGCAGCGCATCGAGAAGATCGTCGCGCGAGACGCCGAGCGTCTCGGCCGCCGCGTAGAGGTAGAGACCGTGGCCGCCTTCGTCCTGCACCTTCGCGAGCAGGATGGCCTTCCGCTTCAGGGTCGGTGCCCGCGTGATCCAGTTGCCCTCGGGGAGCATGCCGACGATCTCGGAGTGCGCGTGCTGCGAGATCTGCCGCACGAGCGTCTTCCGATAGCCGTCGGGCATCCAGTCCTTCGCCTCGATGAAGTCGCCGCGGGCGAGCTTCGCGTCGAACTCCGCCTGGTAGTCGGCGGACTGCGCCGTGACGGCGTGCAACGCAGGCGCGTCGCCGTCCTTCGGCATCGGTACATCCATGGCTTGTGTGTACATGCGTGACTCCGTGTTCCGTCTACGACCTCGGCCGGCGGTCGAGCACCCGCTTCGCCTTGCCCACCGTCACGCGCTCGAGCGCGAACGGCAACAGCACCTCCACTGCGGCGGTGACGCCGATCAGTGCCTTGATGTCGTGCGCGAGTTCCCCCGCGAGCTTCGCGCGGTGCACCTCCGCACGATCGGCCGTGGCCTCCAGTTCCACCTGCACCGTCAGCGCATCGAGGTGCCCGTCGCGCGTGACCACCAGCAGGTATTGCGGCGCGAGTTGCGGCCGGCGGCAGATGAGTTCCTCGACCTGCGACGGAAAGACGTTCACGCCGCGGATGATCAGCATGTCGTCGGACCGGCCCGTGATGCGACCCATGCGCCGCATCGAACGCGCCGTGGGCGGCAGCAGCCGCGTGAGGTCGCGCGTGCGATAGCGGATGACCGGGAGCGCCTCCTTCGTGAGCGAAGTGAACACCAGTTCGCCCTGTTCGCCATCCGGCAGCACCGCGCCCGTGGAGGGATCGATGATCTCCGGGTAGAAGTGGTCTTCCCACACCACCGGGCCGTCCTTCGATTCGATGCACTCGTTCGCGACGCCGGGCCCCATCACTTCCGATAGCCCGTAGATGTCCACCGCGTCGAGACCGCCGCGGCGTTCGATCGCCTCGCGCATCGCGTCGGTCCAGGGCTCCGCGCCGAAGATGCCCACCGACAGCGACGACGCGGCCGGGTCGAGCCCCTGCCGCTCCATCTCGTCGATCAAGGTCAGCATGTACGACGGCGTGACCATGATGATGTCGGGCCGGAAGTCGGTGATGAGCTGCACCTGCTTCTCGGTCTGCCCCCCCGACATCGGGATGACCGTGCAGCCCAGGCGTTCGGCCCCGTAGTGCGCCCCGAGCCCGCCGGTGAAGAGGCCGTAGCCGTAGGCCACGTGGAGGATGTCGCCGGGGCGTCCACCGGACGCGCGGATGGAGCGCGCGACGAGATCCGCCCACGTGTCGATGTCCCGCTGCGTATAGCCCACGACGGTGGGCTTGCCGGTCGTGCCGCTCGACGCGTGGACGCGCACGACGCGCTCCCGCGCCACCGCGAACAGGCCGAACGGATAGTGATCGCGAAGATCCTGCTTCGTGGTGAACGGGAACTTCGCAAGGTCGGCCAACGTACGCAGATCGTCGGGATGCACCCCGACCGCCTCGCACTTCGCGCGGTAGGGCGCGACGTTGTCGTAGGTGTGCCGCAGGCTCCAGCGCAGGCGCGAGAACTGCAGCGCTGCCAATTCGTCGCGACTGGCGCGTTCGATGGGTTCGAGATCCCCCTGTGCGGGCGACTTCACCGGCATGGCGGTCTCCGCAGCGTCGTGTGGTCTCTCATTCGGGCACCGTCGTTCGGTCCTTCAGTCGATGGGAGCGCCCGCGCAGCGTGGCGATCAGCGTGCCGGCCTGGTTGCGCACCTGCACGTCGTACAGGCCCGTGCTGCCGGCCCGCGAGATTTCCCTGGCCTCGGCGGTGAGCACGTCGTCCGGCTGCGCGGGCGCCAGGAAGTCGACGGTGATCCCGGCCGCCACCGTGAGCTGGTTGTAGCTGTTGCAGGCGAACGCGAACGTGGAATCCGCGAGCAGCGTGATGTAGCCGCCGTGGCAGATGCGGAAGCCGTTCAGCATGTGCGGCTGCACGCGCATCGACATGCGCGCGGTGCCCGGCCCCATCGCCTCGACCTGCATGCCGAGACCGGAAGACGCCGCGTCGCCAGCGAGCATCGCGCGGCCGACGTGATCGGCCACCGCCTGCGGATCGCGCGGCTCAGCCATGGAACTTCCCTCCCGACCAGCGGCGCCGTTGCAGGGCGGGTGCGATCCGGTAGCGCTCCTCGCCGTAATGATTCCGCAGGTGATCGAGCACCGTCGCCACCCACTTCGCGCCCATGCGATCGGCCCAGTCGAACGGCGGAACGGTCCAGCCCGTGCCCAGGCGCATGGCAGTATCGACATCCTCCACGGTCGCGATGCCCTGCGTGACGACGTCGGCGGCCTCGTTGACGAGCATCGCGACCGTCCGGATCACGATCATCCCGGCGATGTCGTCGATGCGGACCACGTCGATGCCGCCAGCCTGGAACGTCGCGACCGCATCGCGCCATGCGGCGTCGCTGCACTGGTCCGCGCGGGCGAGGACCACGCGGGGCGTCCGCGCGAAATCGGCCGCGAGGTCGATCAGCACGAGATCGGGGTCACCTTCCTCCACGGCGCGCTGCGTTGCCGTCCGGCCGTCGCCGAGCACCACGCGCGCCGCGCCGGCCTGCAGGTGCAGGTGAGACCGGTCGTCGCTGGTGACGTGATGAACCTCCACGCCACCGGCGACGATGCGCTTCACGAGCGGCTCCAGAAGTCCGAGGTGCGGATGGGAGGATGTCGCCGGCGCGGGCCCGCGCGGCGGCTCGATGGTCGGAGCGGGCGCCGCGACACCTTCGCCATAGCGATGGAAACCGTGCCCCGTCTTGCGGCCATGGCGCCCGGCACGCACGAGTTCCTGCTGCACGATCGACGGCGCATAGCGACGATCCCCGCCCAGCGCCTCGAACACCGACCGCGACACCATCAGGTTCACGTCGAGCCCGATGAGATCCATCAGCTCGCAAGGCCCCATCGGGAACGCGCCGCAGTCGCGCAGGACGGCATCGAGCGTCGCGGGGTCGGTGGCACCCTCGGCGAGCGTGCGCATGGACTCGCCGTAGTAGGGGCGCGCCACGCGATTCACGATGAAGCCGGGCGTCGACTTCGCGCGGACCGGCGTCTTGCCCCAGACCTTGCAGGTCTCGATCAGCGACTCGGCCACCTGCGGATCGGTCTGCAGACCGTCGACGACCTCGACGAGCGCCATGCGCGGCGCCGGGTTGAAGAAGTGCATGCCGACCACGCGGCCCGGCAGGCGCAGGCCCGCGGCGATGTCGGTGATCGAAATCGACGACGTGTTGGTGGCGAGGATGCAGTCGTCCGCGACGATGGCCTCCAGCGCCGCGAAGAGCGACCGCTTGGCGGCGCGATCCTCGGCGATCGCCTCGATCACGAGTGCCGACCGGGCGGTGGCCGCGAGGTCGGAGGCCATCGTGATGCGCCCGAGGATGGCGTCGGCTTCGGCCGCATCGATGCGCTGCTTCGAGACGAGGAACGCGAGATCCTTCGCGACACCCTTTCGCGCGCGCTCGAGCGCCTCGGGCTGCGCGTCGAACAGCACCACCGGATGGCCGGCGCGCGCAGCCACGTGGGCGATGCCGCTGCCCATGGTGCCTGCGCCGACGACGGAGACGATGGTGCCGGGGAACAGGGGTTCGGCCATGGTGATCATCTGCCTGTGAAGCGTGGCGGGCGTTTCTCGGAGAAGGCCGTCACGCCCTCCAGGTAGTCGTGGGTGTAACCGAGTTCGCGCTGCAGTTCGCGCTCCAGTTCGAACTGCGCGTCGAGGGCATGGCGCTCGGCCGCCTGGATCGCCTGCTTGGTGCGCGCGTAGCCGAGCGTCGGCCCCTGGGCCAGTTGCGCAGCCATCGCCTGCACGGTGGGCATCAGCTCGGCGTCGTCGACGCACTTCCAGATGAGCCCCCACTGCGCCGCCTGCTCGGCCGGCAGCTTGTCGCCGAAGAGGGCGAGACCCATGGCGCGCGGCGCGCCGAGCGAGCGGGTCAGGAAGAAGGTACCGCCGGAGTCGGGGATGAGCCCGAGCTTGCAGAACGCCTGGATGAAGGTGGCCGAGCGCGCCGCCACCACGACATCGCAGGCGAGCGCGATGTTGGCGCCCGCGCCCGCCGCCACGCCGTTGACGGCGCAGATCACGGGCTTCGGCATGTCGCGCAGTGCAGTGACGAGGGGACGATAGAACGTCTCGATCGAGTGCCCGAGGTCCGGACGCTCACCGCCCGGCTTCACCGCCCGGTCGCCGAGATCCTGGCCGGCGCAGAAGCCGCGGCCCGCCCCGGTGAGCACGAGGGCACGGACGGCGTCGTCGTCGCGGGCCCGGGCCAGCGCCTCGCGGACCTCCACGTGCATGGCAACGGTGAAGCTGTTGAGCCGGTCGGGGCGATTCAGCGTGAGTGTCGCAACGCCGTCGGCCGCCTCGTAGCGGATGCAGTCGTAGGTTGTCATCAGTCGTTCCGGGAAGGGCGATCCGGTCATTCATTGACCGACCGGTCGATCAAATGTAACGTCGGTTTCCCCTGAACACAAGCACGCCGCCCCCGCGAGGGCGGCGCGACGGAGCCCCGATGAGCCATCCCCTGTTCGAACAGCACCGCCCCACCCTCGAACGCGCCGTCGAGGCGCTGCGCACCCGCGGCTTCTGGAGCCCCTACCCCGAGGTGGGCAGCCCGAAGAACTACGGCGAGACCGCCGCGGAGGAAGGTCGGGTGGCCTTCGAGGCCCTGCTCGGCAAGCGCTTCGACCTCGGGCAGCCGGGCGAGACCGGCACCGTCGCCCCCGAGCACTCGCCCTTCGGCAAGACCCTAGACGTCAGCTACCCCGTGAACGAACCGCGCGCCCTGCTCGATGCCGCCATCGCCGCATCCCCCGCGTGGCGGAAACTCGGTCCCGACGGCCGCGCCGGCGTGCTGCTCGAAGTGCTGGCGCGCCTCAACCGCCACAGCTTCGAGATCGCGCACGCTGTGTCGCTCACCACGGGCCAGAGTTTCGCCATGGCATTCCAGGCCGGCGGCCCGCATGCGCAGGACCGTGGTCTGGAAGCCGTCGCGATGGCGTGGCGCGAGACCACCGCAGTGGTCGGCGAGGCCGTGTGGGAGAAGCCCCAGGGCAAGAACCCGCCCATCGTGATGCACAAGCACTTCGAGGTCGTCGGGCGCGGCATTGCCCTCGTGATCGGCTGCAGCACCTTCCCGACGTGGAACACGTACCCAGGCCTCTTTGCGTCGCTCGCGACCGGCAACCCGGTCATCGTGAAGCCGCATCCGAACGCGATCCTGCCGGCGGCGATCTCGGTGCGCATCGTGCGCGAAGTCCTCGCCGAGAACGGCCTGCCGCCGGACCTCTGCACGCTCTGCGTCAGCACCGACCCGGCCGTCACGCAGCGCCTTGCCACCGACCACGCGGTACGCACCATCGACTTCACCGGCAGCAATGCCTTCGGCCAGTGGCTCGCCGAGCATGCGCGGCAGGCGCGGCTCTACGCCGAGATGGCGGGCGTGAACGTCGTCGCGATCGAGTCCACCGACGCCTACGCCGCGATGATGCGCAACCTCGCCTTCACGCTGTCGCTCTACTCCGGGCAGATGTGCACGACGACGCAGGCGATCCTCGTGCCGGCCGACGGCATCGACACCCCCGAGGGCCGCATCCCGTTCGAGCAGGTGGCCGAGGACCTCGGCGCCGCGATCTCCAAGTTGCTCGCGGACCCGGCCATGGCGTGCGGCGTCCTGGGCGCGATCCAGTCGGAGGCCACGCTGCGTCGCATCGACGATGCGCCGAACTGGGGGCGCGTGGTGCTCGCGTCGCGATCCATCGTGAATCCCGACTTCCCCACGGCCGCGGTCCGCACGCCTGTGCTGCTCGCCTGCGAAGCAGCCAGCGAAGGCGCGTGGATGGAGGAACGCTTCGGCCCCATCAGCTTCGTCGTGAAGGTGCACGACGCCGCGCACCTCGCGTCGCTCGCCGAGCGCGTCGTGAACGAGAAGGGCGCGATCACGCTGGGCCTCTACTCCACGAAACCCGAGGTGGTCGACGCGATGATCGAAGCGAGCCTGCGGGCGGGCGTCGCGCTGTCGATCAATCTCACGGGGAACGTGTACGTGAACCAGTCGGCCGGCTTCTCGGACTTCCACGCGACCGGCGCGAACCCGTCGGCCAACGCGTCGTACACCGACGCGGCGTTCGTCACGGACCGGTTCCGTGTCGTGCAGCGTCGCCAGCACGCCTGACGGGGAACGCACCATGCCCTGCTACGAGATCGACGGCCTCAGGCCGGTGGTGGACCCGACGGCCTTCGTGCATCCGACGGCCGTGCTCATCGGGGATGTCATCGTCGGACCGGACTGCTACGTGGGCCCCGGCGCGAGCCTGCGCGGCGATTTCGGCCGCCTGGTGATGGAGACGGGGTCGAACCTGCAGGACAACTGCGTCATGCACGGCTTCCCGGGGACCGACACCGTCATCGAGGTCGACGGTCACATCGGCCACGGCGCCGTGATCCACGGCGCCCGCATCGGTCGCAATGCACTGGTCGGGATGAACGCGGTGGTGATGGACAACGCCGTCGTCGGCGAGTCCGCGATGGTCGCCGCGTGCGCCTTCGTGAAGGCGGGCATGGTCGTGCCGCCCCGCACGCTCGTGGCCGGCGTGCCCGCGAAGATCATCCGCGAAATGTCGGACCAGGAGATCGGCTGGAAGGCCGAGGGGACGCGCAGCTATCAGGACCTCACGCGGCGCTGCCACGAGACGCTGCGCGAGACGACGCCGCTCATGGCCATCGAACCCGACCGCAAGCGGCTGCCGATCACGGATGTGGTGCCGCTCGTGGAACGTCGCAAGGCGGGCGACGCGGCCTGACACCCCGATCGCACGCGGGGAGACCTGGCGCGCGATCGGTGATCACTGCGCCAGCAAGCCGCCGTCCACGACGAGTTCGGTGCCCGTGATGTACGACGCCTCGTCGGACGCGAGGAAGAGCACCGCGTACGCCACTTCCTCGGGCCGACCAGTCCGGCCCATCGGCACGGTCTGCATCATCGCGGCGCGCTGCGCCGGGTCTGCCGTGCTGACCGACGTGCGCATCGGCGGCATGTAGCCCGGGTGCACGGAGTTCACGCGGATGCCGTGGATGGCGAACTGCACGGCCGCCGACTTGGTCATCACGTGGATCGCGGCCTTGGCGGCGTTGTAGCCCATGTGCACGAAGGTCTGGCCCACCAGACCCGACACGG
This sequence comes from Burkholderiales bacterium, assembly GCA_022843925.1. Lineage (GTDB taxonomy): Bacteria > Pseudomonadota > Gammaproteobacteria > Burkholderiales. Next base: position 129,179 of record JALHMS010000011.1, on the reverse strand, counting down.
ACGAGACGTTCACGATGGATCCGCCGCCCGCCTTCCGCAGTTCGGGGATCGCGTGCTTCACGCCGAGGAAGGTGCCGCGGGCGTTCACGGCCATCAGGCGGTCGTAGTGTTCGGTCGACAGGCGGTCCGGCACGGCCCCGCTGATGCCGGCGTTGTTCACCAGGATGTCGATGCGCTCGAAGCGATCGGTGACCGCGGCGATCGCGGCCTCCCACTGGGCCTCGTCGGCCACGTCGAGCTTCACGAACAGCGCGTCGCCGCCGCCGGCGACGATGTCCGCCGCGAGCGCCCTGCCCTCCGCTTCCAGAATGTCGGCCACGACCACCTTCGCGCCCTCGCGCGCGAACAACCGGACCATCGCCTCGCCCATGCCGTGGGCACCGCCCGTGATGAGCGCCACCTTGTTTGCGACTCGCATGACTTGTCTCCGCCGGGATCGGCGCCTCGGACGGGCGCCGTGGGCCGATCATGCCATGGGGTCGCGCGCGGTCGGCGTGGTCAGGCAGGGCGTCCGCGCCGGCGATGGGCCCGGACACCGAGACCCGCCACGCCGAGCAGCATCAGCACCACCGTCGACGGTTCCGGGACCGGCGCGATGCGGTAGACGATGCCGCCCGTGCCGTTGGCCGGCGTGTTCGTCACGAGCGCGTACAACTCGCCCGTGCCGTCCTGCCCGAACCCGTGCACGGTGAGGCCGTCGGGCAGCACGCCGTTCGCGAACTGCGGCAGCAGGAACTCCTCGATCTCGCCCGTCGCGAGGTCCGCGTAGAAGAGCCGGCCGTCCACCCGAGGCGGCAGATTGCGCAGCGCGAGATCGCCGAAGACGTACTTGCCGACCAGCTCGGGGATGTCGTTGCCGCGATACACGAACCCGCCGGTGATGGAGATGCCGTCGCCATGGTCGTACTGCAGCGTGCCCAGGGTCCCCTTGATCGGATCGATCAGCCCGGCCGGGTCACCGGGCGAACGCACGGTCACCTGCCCGGTGGCGCGGTCGAAGAGGAAATCGCCTTCCTTGACCGCCCAGCCGTAGTTGCCGCCGAGCACCACCCGGTTGATCTCCTCGATGGTCCGCTGCCCCACGTCCGCGACGATGAGATCCCCGGACAGCGTATCGAAGCTGAAACGATAGGGATTGCGGAAGCCGAGCGCGTAGGTCTCCTTCACCTGCCCCGCTGCCTGGAAGGGATTGGTGGCGGGAATGCGGTACTGGCCGTTCCCGCTCACGGGATCCACGCTGGTCGCGGTGAGCGCCGGATCCGCGGGGTCGATGCGCAGCATCTTCCCGAGCGGCGTCGAGAGGTTCTGGGCATTGCCGCCGGGCTCGATGTGGCTCGGACCCACATCGTTGGCGTTGCCGCCATCGCCGAGCCCGAGGTACAGATACCCGTCGGGGCCGAACGCGATCGTGCCGCCGTTGTGATTGCCGGCGTTCTTGCCGAACGAGATGACTTCGCGGCGCGAATCGGGGTCGACCACGAGCGGGTTCGCCGCACTCATCTTCCACTCGTTGATGACATTCCTGTAGTTCTGGACTGCGCCGTTCGGCGCAGCGTAGGTGGGCGGCGTGCCGGACGGAATGGCCTGGCTGTTGTATGTGTAGAGCGTGCGATAGCCGTGGCTCGCCGGATCGTCGAAGCCCGGGCTGAACGCGAGGCCGAGGAAGCCGCGCTCGTCGTTCGCGTTGGCCGGGTTGAGCGGCGGCGACACGAGGCTGCGGATGTCGAGCGCGTTTCCAGGCTGCAGGACACCACCGTCGATGACGCGCAGCAGACCCGATTGCTCGACGACGAACAGCCTCGCGAGATCGCCGGGCGCACTGATCGCGTAGGCCGGCGCCGCGAGTCCGGTGGCGATGGGCTCGAGCCGGATGGCGATGTCGCCTTTCGGGATCGGCGTGAGCGGGATGGCAAGCGCCGGCCCGTGGCACAGGACCGAACCGATGGTGAGGACGAGGCCGACGGCGGCGCGATGGGTCGAATGCATGGGAACGGTCTCCTGAGCGGTGATCGTGCGGTCACGACCCGAGGGCGGATCGGCCTCGGGTACGGACCGTGAATGCCCGGATGTTCCGGCGCGGTTCAATCCGGACGGCGCCGACGACGTTAGCGCCGCGAAAAGCGCTTCCGTTCGCATGGCCTCGCTGATCCGTACGGCTCAGTGACGGGGAAGCGCGGCCCCATCGGCATACACCGCGCCGTGACCGCGCTGTCAGGCCGCGTAGCGAGGCGCGCGCCCTCACCCCGCCACGGCATCCGCCCACGGAACGCCCAGCTCCGTCGCGCCGCTGTTCACCGTGCCCGCCCGCATCACCGCCGTCGGACATGCGAACTTCATCGGCGTCGTGAGGCGATGCTGCGCGATGTATTCGAATCGCGCGGCCAGCGAGGCCTGCACCGCCGCCGGGAGCGCTTCGTCGCCGATCACCAGGACGTCTTCGCTCGCATCGATGCGGGGGCGTTGGAACGCCGTGTCGAGCGCATCGCCGAAGTCCACCACGAACGACAGGATCTGCGCGACGGCCGGCAGGATGCGCCGCCCGCCGGACGCGCCGAGCGCGAAGCGCCGGCTGCCGTGCTCCACCACGATCGGGCAGTAGTTGGTGAGGCAGCGCTTGCCCGGTGCGAGCGAGTTCGGATTCCCCTGCTCCGGATCGAACCACATGATCCCGTTGTTCATCAGCACGCCGGTGTCGGGCAGGCTCACCCGCGAGCCGAAGATCGACAGCAGCGTCTGCGTGACCGACGCGATGTTCCCCTCGCGGTCGACCACGCTGAAGTGCGTGGTGCAGGCCGGTGCCCGCGCGCCGTCCTGATCGCCCATTCGCGACAACCGGACGCGGTACGCCTCCTGGAGCGCGCCGGCATAGGCGGCGTACGCCTCGGCGTCCGCCCCACCCCGGGGCACCCACCTTTCCGAAAGCAACCGGAGCACGTGTGCGAGCGTGGGTCCGGCGGTCAGTTCCGGCGTGGCGGAGACGCGGGCCCCGCGGTATTCGATGATCAGCGGCTCGATCTCGCGGGCCCGATAGGCCGCGAGATCCGCCACCGACAGCCGCCCGCCCAGCGCACCGATCTCCCCTGCGACGGCGCGCGCGAGTCCGCCCTCGTAGAGATCGCGCGGGCCGGCCTCGGCAAGCTGCCGCAATGTCGCCGCGAGCTTCTGCTGCGGCAGCCGCACCTCGGTGCGCGCCGACCACGCCGGGACGGGCGGCAGCCCATCCGTGAGATAGGCCTCGCTGGCGCCCGCGTATCGGCGCAGGTCCGGCGCGGCCGATGCGATGTGCTGGGAGGTGACGCCGTCCACGAGCAGCCCTTCGTCGGCCAGGCGGATGGCCGGCACGAGCAGATCGCGCCATGGCATCCGGGCGTGCCGCTCGTGCGCGATCCGCATGCCGTCCACAACACCTGGCACCGCGATGGCGAGGGGACCGTGAACGTTGCGATCGCCCACGACCTGCGCCCACGGGAAGAGATCCGACGCCCGGCCCGCGCCGCTCAGCGGAAAGTCCGCGAGATCGAGCGACTCCGGGGACCGCATCCCGAAGTCCACCACGGAGGTCCGCCTCTCCTTCGCGCGGTACAGCACCATCGCGCCACCGCCACCGATGCCGCTCATCCAGGGTTCGAGCACCCCGAGCGCGAACGACGTCGCGATCGCGGCATCGACGGCGTCGCCACCGCCGGCGAGCACCTTCGCGCCCTCCTCGGCGGCGCGACGATGCTGTGCGGCGACCACACCCTGCTCGGTGCGGATGGCGGACTTGGTGATGCGCAGGGACGCGCTGAAGTTGTGCATGGCGAGGGGCACTCCGGGAGGTGGCGAAGAGGAAGGATCGTACCTCCGGATCCGCCGGGCCGGACTGGACACCTTCGCCCGGTCATCACGGAACCCAGGCGACTTCGCGTGGAAGACTTCCGAAAAGTCTGCGTTGCCGTTCGCGAAACCACGGAGTTCAGCCGCGCCAAGCGGCAGTCCCTCGCAAACGCCGCTGATCGCCACCAGTGGCAGTTCCCCCGCCTCGAGGCGCGAACAGACGCCGCACCCCTCCCGAGGTCCAGACCTCGGTTCAAGCCATCTTCGCCGCCGGCAAATCCGCCGCGATGATGGCCCGGGCCACCTCCGGCAGGTCCGCGCCGACGATGTCTGGCCGGTCGAACAACGGATCGAGGACCATGCCCGCCCTTGCGACGAAGGCTGCGGCACACCCCGCCTGCATCGCTCCGCCGACGTCCCAGGAATGAGCCGCGACCATGCGCAATGCGCCGACCGGCACACCCATGCTCGCCGCTGCGGATCGGTAGACGGCGGGCGCCGGCTTGAACTGCTTCACGGAATCGACCGTGAGCAGGCGCTCGAAGTGCCTGCGTAGTCCGGCCGAGGTCAACTGCATCTCCAGCACCGCTCCCGCCGAATTCGTCAGTGCGGCCAGTCGGAAGCCGGCGTCCTGAAGCAGCGCAAGGCCCGCCGCCGAGTCGGGATGCGGTGGCAGACTACGGATACCGCCGAGAAGCGTTGCGTAGCCCGAATCGGTGAGGCTGACGCCCCGCTTCGCGGCAGTCATCGTGAGTGCCGCCTTCGCGACCACGCCGAAATCCGCATACCGCTGAGCCACGGTGATCGCAAAGGCCGACTGCAGCATCTGCGCGAACCACTCCGGCAACGCCCCGGCATCCCCGAACGCGCGCTCGAAGGCCGGCGCAAGCGCGCGGAGATCGAGCAGCGTCTCGATCACGTCAAATACGATCACCCGTCCGGTGGATCGCGATTTCTCTTCCGCCAAAGTGAGTCCCTCCTCGGAAACGTAGGTCGGAGCCGCGGCAGCTGCACTCCCAGACATGCCGGGCAGGGCACCCGCCGGTACCAGTTGCAGAAAATGGCGTCGTTTCATTCGAAACCTCTTTTTCCGGCTCGCCGGTTTCGGTCGACCCGTCCGGCCGAAAAGCGATCGTCCACGATGGTGACGAGTGTGTGATTGCGGGAGCAGCTCGGCGTCTTCACCGCCATGACAGGGATGATCTTGCGCAGGGCGCGAGGGCGATCACTTCCTTGCGGGGGCCGCCAGTGGTCGCGTGATCGACCGAGCGGAGGACCTGCATGTAGGGCACGGCCGGCATCGAGACTTCTCCTGGAATCGAATGGGGATCGCCCGGGGTTCCCCGGCCCGGACGCGAGTCCACGGTCGGCGCGGCGCAACGAAGCCTAAGGGGTGCGAGAACGTCGACGCATACCAGGCGTCTCGTTCATTCCACCTGACGTTCCGCGCCGGCCGCTGCGGACGGCTCCCGGAGCTTCCCCAGCCAGCGCGATGGGGTACAGCCGATCTTGCGCACGAAGACGCGCGCCAGCGCAGTTGGGCTGCCGTACCCAACGTCGTAGGCGACCTGCTTGATCGGCAGGCCTCTGCGCAACAACCGTTGCGCCACGAGAATCCGCCACGACGCGAGGTAGTCGGCTGGCGTCTGTCCGATGACCTCCCGGAAGCGCACGGCGAAGCGAGCTCGGGACATGCCGGCCAGCCCGGCCATGGCGCTCAGGTCCCATTCCCGTGAAGGATCGTCGTGCATCGCGACCATCGCCCGCGCAAGGCGCGGATCAGACAGCCCTGCGAGCGCACCCACCTGCGTGATCCCACGATCCAGGCAGTGACGCAGCAACTGGATCATCAGGACTTCGCACAAACGATCGAGCGCCGCCTGACGTCCACACCGGGACGACGAGGCTTCCTGGAACATGAGCCTGACCAGCATCGCACTGCCAGGCAGGTCCGCCAGCAGTACGCTCACCACGGAGGGTAACGAATCCGTCACCGGATTGGTGCCGCCGCCTGCGAACTGCACCGTCGCGCACACCGCGTCGGCGCCTTCCCGCTCGTCCGCCACCACGCGATGCTTGCCGGGACGCGGCAGGAACACGATGGTGGGTTCGGTGATGAGCAGGTGCGATCGGCCGACACCGGTGATGCGCACCAAGCCGCGCTCCACCAGGTGCAGATGCCCTCTCAGCGCATCCGCCTGGAATCGGTGGATGCCGCAGAGACTGCCGGTGTGGAACACGCCGGCGCGAAGCGAGAAGTGCTCGAGGAGGGTGGAGAGTCGATCCATGCGTCACGGCCTCGGGAAGCCGGGATCATACGGTCGCGCGACCGCGTCCTGGGAAAGGTCGGTTCGCGACGGCGATCCGCACGAGTCGGCCTTGGAGATCCCGGCGGGTGACCTCGACCGGGGCGTACGCGCGGAACGCACGATCGCGCAAGACGATGACCAACCCGCAGTCAGCTACTTCGCGACGCCCGCCAACGACCGGATGTACGCGACGAGCGCCCAACGCTGCTCCTCGGAGAGCGAATCCCCCCAGGCCGGCATGATGTTCATGCCGCTGATCCGCCCGTGCGTGATGGTCCCGAAGAGGTCGGCGGCGGAGAGGTCCGTCCGTCCCTGCAGACCCGGAGCGCCCGTGGCGCCGCCAGCGCCGTTCTCGCCATGGCAATAGCTGCAGGATTCCCCGAAGGCCTCGTGGCCGCGCTGCACGCGATCCGGCGAAAGCAGGTCGGCAGGTTCGTCGGCGGTCGCGACCGGCACGCCGACCATGGCGATCGCCGTCAGCAGGAGAGAACAAGCGATGACGAAACGTCGATGCATCACAGCCCTCACTCCACGGTGAACGCGATGAGCGCGGCGCCGCCGTTGACCTTCGACATCTCCGGGAACCATTGCGGCCCCGAGATGGCGGCGTACCCGCCCATGCCGCTCGGCACCACGATGTACTGCTTTCCATCGACCGCGTAGCTGACGATGCCGCCCCGCGATCCGGAGCCGGTGCGGAAGCTCCAGAGCACCGCCCCCGTCTCGGCGTCGTGCGCGCGGACGATGCCTTCTGCGTCCTGGTTGAAGACGAGGTTGCCTGCAGTCGCGAGCACGCCCGCGTACGCCGGCATCGCGTAGTCGATGCTCCACTTCACCGCACCCGTGAGCGGATCCCGGGCGTCGAAGCGCGCCGTCGCCTTGCCACCGGGCGGCGGGACCCGCTTCACATCCTTGATCGACGAGTAGTTCTGCGCGAGCGGTAGCTTGGCGGGGTCGACGCGCGTGGGCGTCCACGACATGCAGATCTCCATCCCGTTCACGTACCAGAGCTGGGTCTTCGGGCTGTAGGCGCCCGCATTCCACTGCCGCGCGCCACCCGTCGCAGGGCACTGCACGAAGGGCTCGCCGATGCGGTGTTCGTGACGCCCGATGAGCTCACCCGTCTTCGGATGGATGTCGTCGACCCACGTGATGTGCTTGGCGAAACGCCACACGTTCTCGAGCCGGCCATCGTGCTTGTCCATCACCCACACGAACCCGCCCTTGTTCAGGTGCACGAGATAGTCGCGGCCTCCGCGGGAGATGAGCAGCGCCTCGTACGCGGAGTCGTAGTCCCACGCGTCGTGCGGAATCTCCTGGCGATACCACTTCAGCGCGCCGGACTTCGGATCGAGGCTGATCACGCTGCCTGTGTAGAGGTTGTCGCCCTCGCGGTCCTCGCCGACCCACGGTGCCGCATTGCCGGTGCCGTAGATCACGCTGTCGGTGGTCGGGTCGTAGGTGCCGGGCAGCCAGGCCCCACCACCCCCGTACTTGCCGGTCTCACCGGGCCAGCTCTTCGGATCATCCTTGATCGTGTCGAACGCCCAGACGAGCGTCCCCGTGTGCGCATCGACGCCGTAGATCTGGCCGCGCGTCGCGAGGTCGCCGGCGGTGGGACCGAAGGTGAGCATGTCGCCCGCCACCACGGGTGGCGAAGTGAAGTTGCAGCCGTGGCAACCCTTGAACGCCGTGAGCTGCAGCGTCCAGAGCTCCTGCCCGGACTTCTGATCGAGCGCGATGGCGCGTCCGTCGAGCGTGCCGAGATAGACACGCCCATGCGCGATCGCGATGCCGCGACTCCACGCGGGGAACACCGCCTGCGACACGGCACTGTCCAGCCTGGGCTTGTACTTCCAGATCGGCGCACCGGTCGCGCCGTCGACGGCATGCACGACGTTGAAGGCGGAGACGTAGTACACGATGCCGTCCAGCACGATGGGCGTGGCCTGGATGCCGTGGGTGATGTCGCCGGGCTGATGGATCCACGCGACCTTCAACCGCTTGACGTTCTCGCGGGTGACCTGCTCGAGCGGGCTGTAACGCCAGGCGTTGTAGGTGCGGTGGTACTGGGGCCAGTCGTTCGGCTGTTCCAGCCCGGGCGATTCGGCGAACGCCGATGTGGCGAAGGCCGTGATGAAGACGGCGGCGATGGCGTGGCGCATGGTCCCTCCCCGATGGACTCGTTGTTGTGGCGAGCGATGGTACGACAGCGCGTGACCAGGGCGGGATCGATCAAGCCCCGCGCATCACCCGCGCCGCCGAAGGCGCGAGCCGCACAGCGAACGAGTCGAGGACCAAGCGATGCGCGACGCGCTCTGGTCGCCAGTCTGAACGACATCGCCGCCTTGCGCAGCCAGGCCCGTCGAACGCGGGGCCGGGACCGTCGGCCTCGGTGCGCGGACTGCTTTCGCGATCTCCCGGCGGAATGGGCGCGCCGGGTGCCCTGCGCAGATCGCCTTCCGGCAAAGCACATCGACCGCGTTCCCCGTGTTCTGCAGACTGGCCGCGATCGAAGAGGCCGTGGCTGCCCACGTGCCGACTGACCCACGCCCGTCGCCTTCCCTCGTCAATCGATTGTCATTCCAGGCGCCTACCGTCCAGGACGGCCTTCTCGGCCATGGGAACAATCGAATCCGTCCAGGGAGAAACAACATGCTCCACCGCCTCAAGCTGCTTCCGTTGGCCATCGGTGTCGCGTTGACCGGCATCTCCATCCCCGCCATGGCGTGGGACACGCTCGACGGCAGCGCGCCGCTCGTCATCGGTCACCGCGGGGCCTCCGGCTACACGCCGGAGCACACGCTGGAGAGCTACGCCAAGGCGATCGATCTCGGTGCCGACTTCATCGAGCCCGATCTGGTGATGACCCGCGAAGGCGTGCTGATCGCACGCCACGAGCCGACGCTCGCAAGCACGACCGACGTGGCATCCCGGCCGGAATTCGCGGCTCGCAAGACGACCCGGATGCTGGATGGCGTCTCCACGACCGACTGGTTCGCCTCCGACTTCACGCTGGCGGAGATCAAGACGCTGCGCGCCGTGCAGCCCGTCGCGAGTCGCGACCAGAGCCAGAACGGACTCTACGAGATCCCCACCCTCGACGAAGTCATCGCACTGGCACAGTCGCGCAGCGCATCGCTCGGCCGCACCATCGGCATCTACCCCGAGATCAAGCACTCGACCTACCACCGGGATCTCGGCCTGCCGATGGAGGACGCGCTGGTGAGCAAGCTTCACGCGGCCTACGGCAACACGCGGACGGCGCCGGTGTTCATCCAGTCGTTCGAGGTGAGCAATCTGAAGTACCTGAACAGCACGACCGACATCCGCCTGGTGCAGCTGGTGGACGCCGACGACGTGAACCCCGACGGCAGCCTTTCCCTCGTGGCGCCCTATCGCCAGCCCTACGACTTCGTGGTCAGTGGCGACAGCCGTCTCTTCTCCGACCTGCTCACGCCCGAGGGTCTCGCGGAGATCGCGACGTACGCCGACGGCGTCGGCCCGTGGAAGCCGTACCTGTTGCGGACGGTCGCCGACAACGTCGATCGCAACGGTGACGGGGTGATCACGATCAACGATCGGCGCATCGAGGGCGATACGGGCGTGATCGACGCGGCGCACGCCGCCGGTCTGCTCGTCCACACGTGGACCTTCCGCAACGATCGTAGCCAGTACGGCTTCAGCGACCCCCAGCTAGAGATGGAAGCCTACTTCCGCCTCGGCGTCGACGGCGTGTTCACGGACTATCCGGACACGGGATTCGCCGCCCGGGCCGTCGTGGCCGTCCCGGAGCCCGAGACGTACGCGCTGATGCTCGCAGGGCTCGGCCTCGTGCTGGCAGCGAAGGCGCGTCGCCGATAGACCCGCGGCGCCAGGCCTGAGTGTCGTCCGTCGGTACAGGTGGTCCCCCTCCGAACCGGGCCGGGTTCGGAGGGGGCGGCGACGGGAGCCATGCGAGGAACGGCCCACCTGCTGTCACAAAATCGCTATGGCAGTGAAACGCGGCTGAAGCGAAAGATAGTCATCATCGGCAGAACTCAATCGCACGATCCCGCCCAGTGGACGACGACGACGCGCTGCCGCACTACCGATTCCGGACCATCTGGATCTCAGACGTACACCTGGGCACGCCGACCTGCCAGGCGGAGCATCTCCTGAAGTTCCTGCGACACACCGAGTCGGACACGCTGTTTCTCGTCGGCGACATCGTCGACGGTTGGCAGATGCGGCGTCGCTGGTTCTGGCCGCAGTCGCACAACGACGTCGTGCAGAAGGTTCTGCGGAAGGCACGCAAGGGCACGCGCGTGATCTATGTGGCGGGCAACCACGACGAAGTGATGCGGCACTTTCTCGGTCTGGCCTTCGGCGGCATCGAGGTCTGCGACGAGTACACGCACACGACGTCTGACGGTCGCCGCCTGTTGGTCATCCACGGGGACCTCTTCGATGCCGTGGTCTGCGGTGCCAAGTGGCTCGCACATCTGGGCGACCAGCTGTACATGTTCACGTTGAAGCTGAACCAGTGGCTGAACAGCGCCCGCGCCAAGGCGGGCCTCCCCTACTGGTCCCTGTCGCGCTTCATGAAGGACAAGGTCAAGAACGCGGTCAGCTACATCACCCACTTCGAGGATGCGCTCGCGGACGAAGCGCGGCGACGCGACTTCGACGGCATCGTCTGCGGTCATATCCACAAGGCCGAGATCCGGGACATCGACGGGATCCTGTACTGCAACGACGGCGACTGGGTCGAGAGCCTCACGGCGCTGGTCGAACTGGAGGACGGCGAACTCCGGATCATCGACTGGAAGGCGATCGAGGCGTTGCGGCGTAGCGACTTCACGGTGGGCTCCATTCCGGGCGTACCGGTGATTCCGAGGGGCGCGCCCGCGTTTGCCCGCACCATCACGGAAGAGACGGTGACGGCGCCGTAGCGCGCGCTGCAGTGCGCAGTCTCGATTGGATGCAGCGGTGCTCACGACAACGCCGCGTCGCGCGCAGCTCGACCCACGAGATCACCTTCGACACTGGATCGGTCAGCGCTGGAAACAACCCCCTTGGGTCGGGCTCCGCCCGACGCCCGCGTTCCTGGATTCACTGCGACGCCCAAGCCGGTGCCGCGTCGCGCGCAGCTCGACCCACGAGATCACCTTCGACACTGGATCGGTCAGCGCTGGAAACAACCCCCGTGGGTCGGGCTCCGCCCGACGCCCGCACTCCGGGATTCGCCGCTGCGCCGACGACCGGGCCGGCCTACCCCTTGGCTACTGTCGGAAGACGCATCAGCGCCTCCCCCATCCGGATCCGGGCACCGTCCCGAACCCCGGCCGCCAATGTGAATCCGCGGGGCGCGAACACGATGATCGTCGAGCCGTGCTCGAACCACCCCATCTCCTGCCCCTTCGCGTAACCGGCATCGCAATCGATGACGTTCGGCCCGCGATAGCGCAGGTGCAGCGGACTCGCCAGGCAGTGCAGCCGGATGCTCGCGACGAGGATCGCCGCGACAGGCACCAGCGTCACGAGATGCTCGGACTCACCGATCCACGTCTGGATGACCGCCCGCTCGTTCCGACAGAACAGCTGCTCCACCCGCTTCAGCGCAATGGGGTTCACGTTCCAGGTGTCCCCCGAGATGTACGTCACCCGCCGGACGCGGCAATCGTGGGGGGCGTGGAACCGGTGATACATGTTCGACGTCAATCGCAACGTGACATACGTGCCGTCGCGATAGCGATCCTCGAGGCTTGGATCGCACAGCAGATCGCGGAGCCGGTACGGGAAGCCCTTGGCCTGGAACACAACGCCGTCCGCGACCTGCCCGCAAGCACCGACGATCCCGTCGCTGGGACTCGTGAGGACGGACGCTTCGGCGTCTATCGGTCGGACGCCCGGCTTCAACTCGCGGATGAAGCAGTCGTGCATGCTCTTGAACGAGGTCTCGCGCGCCTCCGACAGATCGAGATCGCCGAAGAAGCGCCATACCGCGATGGACAGGTCCCGCACCCACGGATGCTCGATCCGGCTGAACCGCCCCATGAGCATCGTCAGCCAACGTCGGGGAATGCGGTTGGTCAGGAGGAAATTGAGGTCCTCCTGCTGGGCGATACGAAGAATTGAGTTTCGAATGGTCATGGATTCGTAAAACGACACTGGTAAATGCTACGCATGGACTCGACCCTTGCCCTCTCCCTGCTCGGCGCGGCAACACTTGCCGCCGTCACCCCGAAACTGAAGGCGCGCATCGCGCTGTCGCGCGCGAAGCATCGGTCTCTGGCGGGCCACGCCCGCATGAGCCGGACCCTGGCCAAGTTCGTTCCCTACTACGAATTCGAGGGCGAACGTTTCTTCCGAGCCGACGACGCCCCCCCGGATTTCGTGAGCCGGCGCATGGCGGGGTTCGATCGCCTCGCGGCGCTGTATCGGACCCGGTTCGCGAAGACGGCGCAGCTCACCGGCGAGACCCGGGAAGGCGTATCGGATCTCCAGTTCACTGGCGCCTACCGAGTGCCGTTCCAGTTCAGCCGGCACCTCCGCCGCCGTCTCGACGCGGGTGCATTCGTGCAGTCGGCATCGGGCGTCAAGGTCGTCGATCTGGACGGGAACGAGTTCTACGATCTCACCGGGTCGTACGGCGTCAACGTGTTCGGCGTGGACTTCTACAAGGACTGCATGGCGCGCGGCAGCGCGATCGCCGCATCGCTCGGTCCGGTGCTCGGTGCCTACCATCCCTCGGTCGCCTACAACGTGCGGAGGCTGCGCGCGATCTCCGGTATGGACGAGGTGTCGTTCCACATGTCCGGCACGGAGGCCGTGATGCAGGCAGTCCGCCTCGCCCGCTACCACACGAAGCGGACCCACGTCGTGCGGTTCTGCGGGGCCTATCACGGCTGGTGGGGCGACGTGCAACCCGGCGTGGGCAATCCGGTGCCGGCGCGCGAGACCTACACGCTGAAGGATCTCGACGACAAGGCGCTGCACGTGCTCAGCACCCGAAAGGACATCGCCTGCGTGCTGGTGAACCCGCTGCAGGCACTGCATCCGAACGCTTCCGCGCCCGGCGACGGCTCGCTCGTCCATGGCCGTGACGTGCGCGGCATCGACCGAGAGGCCTACGCCGCGTGGCTGCGCAGGCTGCGCGAGGTCTGTACGGCGCGCGGCATCGTGCTCATCTTCGACGAGGTGTTCGTCGGCTTCCGGCTCGCGCCGGGGGGCGCCCAGGAGTACTACGGCGTGGGTGCCGACATGGTGACCTACGGGAAGACCGTCGCGGGCGGATTCCCCATCGGCGTCCTGTGCGGAAAGCACGCGGTGATGAAGCGCTTTCGTGACGACCGGCCGGCGGACATCTGCTTCGCGCGCGGCACCTTCAACGCCCATCCGTACGTGATGGGCGCCATGCAGTGCTTCCTGGAGCGCATCGAGGACGACGATATCCGCGCGATCTACCAGGGCCTCGACGACCGGTGGAATGCGCGCGCCGCCGATCTCAACGCCCGTCTGGCTGAGGCCCGCCTGCCGCTGCGCGTGGCCAACCTGTCGTCGATCTGGTCGGTCGGCTTCACACAGCCCTCGAGGTACCACTGGATGCTGCAGTACTACCTCCGTGCCGAGGGCCTCGCACTCAGCTGGGTCGGCACCGGCCGGCTGATCTTCAGCCTCAACTACTCCGATGCCGATTTCGATGCGGTCGCCGAGCGATTCGTCGCGGCAGCCCTGGCGATGCGCCGCGACGGATGGTGGTGGACGAGTCAAGAAGTCACCGCGCGGAAGATCCGCCGCAACGTGCTCCGGGAGATGCTCCGGCACCGGCTCGGGTGAGCGCGATACCGGAACAGGCTCAATGGCGTTGCGCGTGCGTCATCGGATCGATCAGCTCGCCGCGCAGAAGATGGAGCGGTGACTTGCGATAAAGCCAGAGATCGTGGAACGGATCGGTCAGGATCTTGATCATCCAGATGAGACCCGTCTGCACGTCGCGCAGGAAGAAGAGGTGCACGGTCCGGAACAGGAGGCCGGCCACACCGAGCGCGAGCCAGATGTACCCGACGTTGTGCACGAATCCCCAGGCGGTTTCGTGCGGTGTCACCAGTCCGGATAGCGACGGGTCCAGCAGCAGCACGAGGGGCGAAAGCGCCCACACGCCGATCAGCACGGCCTTCCGCTTCAGGTTGTAACCCACCTTCACGGCTTCCTTGTACTCGTTGGTCACCTGGTTCACCTCGTCGTAGCCGAGCGGCTCGAAGAAGAAGTGGCCGGACTGTCGCGTGGTCATCGAGAACAACCAGCCGATCAGCGCCGACACGGCGGGATCCACGAACAGGAAGGCGTACGCCACGATGAAACTCGCGGCGCTGATGAAGTGCAGCGACTGGTTGATCCGGCTGTGATGATAGAAGCGGTGATCGTCCCAGCGTTGTACTTCGAGGGCGTGCAGGAATTCTTTCATGGGGTCCTCGTGGGTACGCGACACCCGTCGGTCGCATCCCGTCACCGTACGAAGCCTTCGTGACAACTCGTCGCGCAAGTCGTGACGGAATTTCGATGCGAATCGGGCGCCGTCAGCCGATCGGATCACGACGGTGCCGGCGACCCGTCTCGAGGCCTTCGCAGTCGGATTGTCACGGGAGCGTCATCGGATTTTCGCGAAGGGATGGCACCGTGCGCGCATCTGAGGAGCCGCGCCATGCAGAGAGACGCCATCCCCCTACGGGTCGACGAGACAGCAGGCCGACGCACGCTGCTGCGCATCGCAGTGGTGACGGAGACGTACACGCCGGAAGTGAACGGCGTCGCGATCACCGCCGCCCACTTCGTCGAGGGTCTGCGCCATCGGGATCACACGATCCAGTTGATACGTCCGCGGCAGAAGCCGACGGAGGTACCGCGGGCGGACGCGCGCTTCGAGGAAGTCCTCACGCAGGGCGTGCCGATCCCCGGATACCCGCAACTGAAGATGGGACTGCCCGCCCCGCGGAGGCTGCACCGGATGTGGCAGGCGCAACGACCGGACATCGTCCACATCGTGACGGAAGGCCCCCTCGGCTGGTCCGCCCTGCAGGCTGCGACGAAGCTCGGGCTGCCGGTGGTCTCGGACTTCCGGACGAACTTCCACGCCTACAGCCAGCACTACGGCGTCGGATGGCTGAAGACGCCCGTGCTCGCCTATCTCCGCGGCTTCCACAACCGGACACGCGCAACGCTCGTGCCCACCGAGGCCATGCGGACCGCGCTGACGCACGACGGTTTCCGGAACGTCCGCGTGATCTCGCGTGGGGTCGACACCCAGGTGTTCACGGCGGCGCGCAGGAGCGCCGGGCTTCGGACGTTGTGGGGCGCCCGGAACAGCGACCCCGTGGTGCTCCACATGGGACGCCTGGCGCCGGAGAAGGACCCGGAGATGATCGCGCTCACCTTCGAAGCCATCCGCCGGCGGGTCCCGACCGCGAAGTTCGTGGTCGTGGGCGACGGGCCCTCCCGCGCCGGGATGGAGCGGCGGATGCCGTACGCGGTCTTCCCGGGCATGCAGCGCGGCACGGAACTGGCAAGACACATCGCCTCCGGCGACATCTTCATCTTCCCGAGTCGGACCGAGACCTACGGCAACGTGACGGTCGAGGCGATGGCGTGCGGGCTGGCCGTGGTGGCCTTCGACTATGGTGCCGCCCGTCAGCACATCCGTCAGGGCGAGAACGGCATCCTGGCGCCGCTGGACGACCCGGAGCGCTTCATCTCGGAGGCGGCCGCCCTCGCCGGCGACATGGCCCGGGCCACCGCACTCGGCGCGAGGGCGGCTGTGGACGCCCAACGCCTCGACTGGAGCGACATCGTCGGCAACCTCGAATCGGTGCTGCACGAGGCGGCCTGTCCCGTTCCCCGATGACGGCGGGTGCAGTGCTTCCCCACCACCTTCAATGCGCAGACGCCCCTTGCAGCAGGGCGGTGCTCAGCCAGGGCACGTAGGTGATCAGGAGGAGTGCAGCCATGAGCCATCCCAGGACCGGCAGGATGGCCGTGAACACCGTGCCGATGGGTTGCCCGAACCGGTACGACGAGAAGAACAGGTTCATCCCCACGGGCGGCGTGAGGTAGCCGATCTCGAGATTGGCCAGGAAGATGATGCCCAGATGCGCCGGATGCACGCCGAGCGCGACCCCGAGCGGCGCCACGAGCGGCACGAGCACGACGATGGCGGTGTAGGCATCCATCACGCAGCCCGCCAGCAGCAGCGCGACGTTCAACGCCAGCAGGAAGACCCAGCGCGATTCGATGTGGGACGTCACCCATTCGACGACCCGGACGGGGATCTCGGCGTCGACCAGATAGTTGGTGAGGGCCATCGCCACACCCAGCACCAGCAGGATCCCGCCGATCATCAGCGCGCACTCGGTGGCCACCCGCGGCAGATCGGTCCGGATCCGCAGATCGCGATGGACGACGGTGACGATGAAGGCCGCGTACGCCGCGGTGAAGGCAGCGGCCTCGACGGGCGTCGCCACGGAGGTCGCGAGCAGGAGGATCGGCACGAAGGGCATGGTCAGTTCCCACTTCGCAGCGGCGAGCGCCTGCCGTGCGCGCGACCACGAGAACGCCGTGCGTGGGGCCGTCGAACGGCCCTGTGCACGGACTCCCCAGATCGACACGAGCACCAGCATCAGCAGCGCCGGCAGCAGACCCGCACGGAACATGTCCTCGATGCTCTGCCCGGCCACGATCGCGTACAGGAGGAGCGGGAGCGCCGGCATGAGGATCACCCCCGGCAGGCCCGCGGACGTCACCAGCCCGAGCGCGTGACGGGGGGCCATGCCTTGCGCGAGCAGGAGCGGCATCACGAGCCCGCCCAGCGTCAGGATCGAGACGCCCGAGGCGCCGGTGAAGCAGGTGAAGAAGGTGCTCGCCAGCACGGCGGCGATGGCCGCGCCGCCGCGCATCCGGCCGAAGAACGCGTCGAACACTTCCAGCAGCCGGTTCGGTGCGCGGCTCTCCGCGAGGAGGTATCCGGCCAGCGTGAAGATGGGAATCGCGGGCAGCGTAGGGTTCGAGACGAGGCCGTAGTGGTTGAGCGCCACCGATGCGGCGGGTACGCCGTCGCCCGTCAGGAGCACGAGCGCGATGCCGCCGATGGCCACGAACACGGGGGCACCGAACACCGTCGCGACCAGGATGACGACGATGGCGGGGACCGTGATCGCATCGGGCGACAATCCGCTCCACCACACCATGGCCACGAGGCCGGTGGCCGCAGCGGTGACCGCCGCCCGCCTCCCCGACGACGCGGACGAGGTGGTCACGAGCCGCCACGCGATCACGACGAATCCGAGCGGGATCGCAGCCTGCACGATCCACACCGGCACGCCGTAAGCGAGCGTGGCGCCGGCGGAACGCTCCACGCCGATGAATTCCAGCGCAGCCAGGGCCAGGAGCACCGCCACGGCCACGGCGACGACGGCACTTCCCGACTTCGCCACGACAGCCGCGCGCCCCTTCAGGAAGCCCGCGACGGCCAGCGTGAGCAGGCGCCCCTCCCGTGCAGCGACCGCGGCGCCCAGCATCCCCACCACGAGGGTGATGTGCTGGACCAGGTTCGCGAGGTTCTCGATGCCGACGTGCAGGAAGGCGCGCAGGCCGATCTCGAGGATGGGCAGCAGCACGGTCAGCGCGAAGAGGCATGCGACCACCACGTTCTCGAACCGGTGGAACGCGCCGGGATGCGCCGGGCTGGCCGCGGGAACCGCGGGCATCGTCACGGCCGCTTGCTTGCGCGGTACTCGGTCAGGATCGCCTGCACCTGATCGAACGTCTCGGCAGGCACCATCGCCCCGCGGACCTGCGGCCACACTTTCGAGGCGAAACCGCGCCATGCGGCCTCGATCTCGGGGGTCGCGGGCTGGATGCGCAGCCCGCGCGCCTGCATGGCGCGCAGCGACTCCTCGTCCTGGGTCACGCGATGCGCCTGGAGCTGGGCCGCCGCCTTCGCCGAGGCCTGCATGACGGCCTCGCGGGTGGCAGGGCTCAGCGCATCGAACGTGGCCTGGCGCATCACCGCCGCGCCGACGATCGGCACCCACTTCACCGCGAGCATGTGCGGCGTCACGCGGTCGAACTGACCCGCCAGCGCCCACACGGGGACCATCGGGACCGTATCGATCATCCCGGTCTCCAGCGACGGCAGCATGTCGGCCACGGGCAATCCGACCGGCGAATAGCCGATGCCCTTCATGAGCGCCATCTGCGGGCCGTCGCCCTCCCAGACGAAGATGCGCGCCCGCTTGAAATCCTCGGGCATCGCCATGGGCGTCTTGCTGAAGAAGTGCACCCAGCCGGCGTCGCCCCAGAAGAGCACGACGAAGCCCTTCTTCGCAAGTTGCGCCTCGAACACGTTGCGCAGCCGGTTCCGGACGAGATCCACCTCCTCCCACGAGCGGAACACCATGGGCATGAACTGCAGCGCCGTCAGCGAGGCGTCGATCTCCTTCAACCCCATCACGGTGAGCAGCGCCGCATCCAGTTGGCCGATGCGCAACCGGCGCACGACGTCCGACTCCGTGCCCTGCACACCGTCGGGGTACACGATGGCGCGGGCGGCAGTGCCGCGGTTCCCCTTGAAGGCCTCGCCCACCTCCTGCAGCACGCGGTGATAGATCGAGCCCTTGGGGGCGATCGTGGACATCTTGAGCGTCGAGGGTTCGGCGGCGCCGACGCGAGGCAGGAAGGCGAAGAGGCACGCCGCCGCACAGGCGACGCACAGGAGCGCGATGGATTTCACTGACGGATCACTCCGGGAAGAAGAGGTCTTTCTGCGTCGACAGCCAGCGGGCACGCCGCTGCGCGATGTGATTGGAGAGACGCCACTCGGGCGTGGCGTCGGGGTCCACCGCGAGCGCGGACCGCAGCAGCTCGTCGAACTCGGCAGGTTCGCCATGGCGCTCGGCCACGGCTTCGGCCAGTGCGACGAACGGCGCGGCCTGCCTGCCCTGCGACAGTCGCACGGCCTTCCGGAAGCGCTCGCGCGCCTGTACGAGGGACCCTGCCGTGGCGCCGGGACGTGAAGTCTCGAACGAGATGAGGAAGACCTGGAGCGCACCTCGATCGAGATCGGGAGCGAGGGCGTCTGCGCGCGCTGCGATGGCCTCGACGATGGGCAGCGCGGCGAGCATTTCCGGATCGTCCTTCGCCAGCGCTACGGCAGCCGCCCATGCCGCGGACGTCCAGTACAGCAGTTCCGCGTCGGCCCGTCCCATGGCGGCGAGTGCCGTGGCCGGCGCGCGCCGGAGCACCCCGGCCTGCGCGGTGCCGTCCAGTCGCAGCCCCCGCAGGCCGTAGTCGCGCGCCCTCTGATACAAGCGCAAGGCACGCTGACGTTCGCGATAGGCGCCCTGGAGGTCAGCTGCTTCCAGCTCGTCGGCAGGCAGTTGCACGAACGCGTAGGCGTACTGCGTGAAGCCCCTGGCAGCGGACAGGAGGAGGCCTTGGTGCGTGGGCTGTCGGACCAGCAGCGCCTCGTTGGCCTTGAGCGCCGCAGGGATCGCTGCACCGGCGAGCACCACGTCGGACTCCGATGCGAAGACGCCAGCCTCTCCGGCGGCCGCATCGGCGACACGACGGAGCACGAGGTCCTGGACGGAGCAGCCTGTCGACACCAGCGCAAGCGCGGCAACGATCGACCATCGCAGTCGGAATGTCATCGCACCGGCCCTGACGACGCGTGGGTGCCCCGGCTGCCGAGGCTACGGATCGACAATCGCACGCCACGAAACCGACACCGATCGCGCATGGAAATCCCTTTTGGAAGCGTGACCGGACCGTACAGACCGTTGGTGAACCCGGGATGTCAGGACCGTGGCGATCTCGTGACGAACGACATGGTTCTTTCGAACGCCGTACCGTTGGGTACCGGACGATCAGCGTTGCAGTCGAGATGGTTCCTTGGATCCGCCGCTCTCGGGGCCATGGGCTCCTGCCACATCACAATCGATCCGGTCTCGCGTGACGCCGCGCTCACTACTTCGATGTCGCCCCGGCGCCGGTCTCGCGCAGCAGGCTGCGCATCGCGTAAAGCCCGAGGACGGGCCCCGGCAGAAGCAACCACGCCACCCTGCCGCCGATCAGCGGGAACGCTGACGTGGCCAGGAGGATGGAGACCGTGGTGATGAGGAAGCCCGCGCTGTTCTGCAGTGCGAGCGCGCTGCCGACCGCATCCGGCGGGCACGCGCGTGCCGACATCGCGGAGAACTGCGGGGAATCGGCCACGACCGCTGCGCCCCACACCAGCATCAGCGCGAGCGCTACGGACACTGGGAACGCCGCCTGGAACGGATAGATCGCAGAGACCGCACCCGAGACGAGCAGCGCCCACCAGGCCACGCGCGCGCTTCCGACGCGCTGACTGACCAGCCCGCCGCCGATACAGCCGACGGCACCGGCCCCGATCACCAGGAAGGTCCATCCGGACACGCTGCCAGCCGCCGCAGCGCCGCCGCGCGAAAGCACTTCCATCACCAGCAGCGGCGCAAGCGTCCAGAACGCATACAGTTCCCACATGTGACCGAAGTAGCCGAAGGCCGATGCCCGAAACGTCGGTATGCGGAAGATCGACCGCATGTCCGCCTGCGGGCGGGCGCCGGCGCGGCGACTCTGGAGATGCGGTCCGTCACCGGTCACGCCGACCATCACCGCACCGATCACGGCGAGCACGGAAGAACACAGGATGACCCACTGCCAGGGCCAGGCCGCGCCGACCATGCGCACGCCGTGCGGCAGCGCCGTGCCGAGGGTCAGCATGCCCACGAGGAGCCCGAGCGTGCGGCCGGCACTCGCAGGACTCCAGCTGACGATGAGCTTCATACCCAACGGATAGACGCCCGCAAGCGCGAGCCCCACCGCGAACCGGAACAGCATCGCGCTGCCGAGCCCGGTGCTGAGCAGCGCGAAGAGTGCGTTGGCCACGGCACCCGCGACGCTGCAGACCACGAAGATGCGACTCGCGCGGAATCGATCCGCCAGACCGGTGAACCCGAACACCAGCGTCCCGGCGATGAACCCCACCTGCACGGCATTCGTGAGCCACCCGAGATGCACCGGCAGCAGACCCCAGAGGCGGCTCAGGTCGTCGGCGGCGCTGTTCGCGCTGAACCAGAGAGAGGTTCCGAAAAGCTGCGCGACAACGATGATCGCGATCGGCCACTTCACGGTTCGTCGCTCCGTTCGCGGACGACGCGGCTGGGCGTGGGGGTGTGTGGTGGATGGGACATGCGCGGAATCGTACAGGCTGCGCAACGTGGGTGAAGAGAGTGGTACGTGTTGACGCCGACAATTTCTTGACCCACGGTTCCGCTCGCCACTTGACCCAAGCTTGGTCACACCTTCCGTCCCCGCTACGACTGCTTGGACATGTAGCGCGGGGAGTTGAGCACCCGGGTCAGCGAGGGATCGGAATATCCCTCTCAAGTGGGTCAATGCTCGGTCGGCGGCAACAGGCCACTGCGGCCCGCCAGGAGATTGGTACGTGGAGCGTACTAATGCGGCAGGAACAATATGCCCCAACGCCGGCCTTGCCCCTAGCTGCGAGCGATCCACGAAACAGGTGCCGGACACTTTGGCGCGCTGGACAAGGGATTGTCGATGCCTACATGGAAACCACGGACCGGGAGCGGAAATCGTGATCGATCAACGATCGGATTGCGTCGGACGCTTGAAGTACTTCAATAGCATTCCTCCGAATTCCCTTATGGATGTTCTATTTCCCGTCCACATCCTTATGGTGTGCACCCCAACCAAGTAAGCAAGAACAAACCTCGCCATGTCGGAGTCTCGTTCGTCGATGCCCATCGCCTTCTTGAACGACTTCAGATACTTGAACGCAAGATCGTACTTGGTGGCTTCATCATCACTCGATTGCGTGTCTCTGCAATAGTCAGACATGAGCATGATCGTTGTGATGGCCGTGTCGTCGCATTCCTTCATGGATTCGAACAGAATCTTGAGCTTCTCTTCGATCGGCAGATCCCGGCGCATCTCCTTGAAGGTCGGGTCCGATCGATATCCTGTCACCGGCTCTTCCACTCCCATGCTCAGGACCGCCCGCACCAGCTCTTCCTTGTTCAAGAAGTAGTGATACAGCACACCCGTCGAAACCCCGATTCTCTCCGCTAGCCTTCTCATCGAAACGGACTGATATCCCAACTCGCAGAACACGCGGTGGCTTTTCGTGAGTATCTGCCACCTCATTTCCTCATGATCGATTACCTTTGGCACTTTCATGAACTCCAGTGTTTGAATGATCTGGCGAAACACCGACTCGGCAGCGTATAGGGAGCGGCTTGGTTCACGACCGCGATGGAACGTGATGACCCAGGCCAGGAGAAGCCTCCTCTTCTCTCGGCTTCGCTCCAACGCCGCATCGAACCCGATTTCAAGATCCCGCGCCCGTCATCCTCAGATCGGAAGATTCGGCAGTCGAAATCAATGCACTTCGGAAACCTTCGCACCCGCCGACAGCGCAACCACCCAGTGATCATTTCCCACTTCCGTGACCGCTCTTGGTTCGTGAGAAGTGTAGTTCGCTGCACCGTGGCTGTGCGCCGCGAAATAGCCGTTCCACTTTCCCGTCGAGGTTCGCATCAACCCGCTTCTCGCTCAGCCCGCTGCGGCGGACATCCAGCAGGGCGGGCCACTTGTCAGCCTTCCACCAGACGCCTCACGTGACCGTCGCATGTTCGCTCTGAACGCGCTGCTCGCCTCGCTCATGGAACAACCGTCCGACTTCCGGCGATCATCGCTCAGTCTCTGATTGCGCAAGCATTCGAATTACCGGCACGACGCAGGGTCGTCAGTTCTGAACGTCAACCAGGCCTCGGACATCGACCGTCCATGGCTGGGTTGGAATCCAACGGTCAGCAATACGATTCATGGGCACGGTTCCAGAGCTCCCTCGCAACTCCCGCTTTGTCGATCAAGGATGCGCGGACAGTCGCCGTGACCGACTCTCTCGCCACAGCGACCCGTGTGGACAAGCCCCAGGGTGAAAGCGCTCGACGTTGCACGCCTAGCCAGAAAGCAGTTCCACCCTGATGGTGCGGCGCCTCTCACGAACGTGCTACCACACCCCTCGGTCTGTACTTGCAGCGTTTTATAACGTTTGTTATATATTCTGCTTTAACCCAGAGGCTTCCCGATGACGACCTTCCTCCGACTGTCAGCCTTCCTCCTTCTGACACTCGTCGCCGCTGCTTGCTCCACAACCAACAGATCCCAAGAGATTCCTACGCCGCGCGTCTCGCAACACGACTTCACCATCGGGGGCCGATCCGCGACGGTGTACGCAATTCCTACAGGCACCATTCAGATCAAGCAGTGCCACTTCTCGAACTGTCTCGATGAGGGGACTTCGTATCCCGCTCGACTCATTCGTATCTTCTTCTCGCGAACTGCCCATTCGGAACGGCTGCCGATATACACGTTCCTTATTCGTCATCCCGATGGATATTTTCTAGTTGATGCCGGCGGTGACCGCCTTTGGAACGACGATGAATCCTGGCGTTGCGACACGAGATCCAGAATTGCATCGAGAGCATTGGCAGACGTCCAAGTACCTCAGAACGAGGATCTGCTGGGACAGCTTCGCACGTTGGGCGTATCGCCAAAGGAGATCCACTCCGTGGTCGTTACCCATCTGCACTTTGACCACACGGCATCACTGCGAGAACTCGACCTGCCGACATTCGTTGGCGGTGCGGATATTGAAGCGGCAGGCAAGATTGGCGCAGTGCCCTGCAGGTTTCTGGATGGGGTGAAGATCCTCGATGCTGCCAAGATGACCTCCGAGCCACCTTCGGACTTGCAGGATCTCGGCGATAGCCTGTTCGGACCATCCGTTTTCCTGACGACAGACGGATCGCTACGGATCTATTCAACGCCCGGTCACACACCCGGTTCGCTTTCCATCAGGTTACGCACGGATCAGGGTGATCTCTGGTTCATCGGAGACATCTCGTTCAGCGATTCTTCCGTTTCTCCAGAATCAGAGGTCTCCGGGATGCACTTCAGTATCCCCGGCATTCGCGATCTGCACGCAAAGCTGAGCGTAATGGTCAGGGAACGGAGCAGCCTGCTCGTGCCTTCTCACGACAAGAACGTTTCCGAGAAGATCGATACGTTCATCGAACGATCTCGCCAGAGCCCGCTTCAGTCACACGCCGACGAGAACTGCACGCTTTCGACAGCCATAGAGAAGCGATCGTGCCTGCCCGCCAGCGCTGTTGAAGACTGATCTGAATGCTCCATTTGACTGGCGGCATGGTGGAGCGGGACTTACGGAAAGATGGATCGATATGAACGGCCCAAGAAGTAGGCCACGCATCGGATCAACGCATGACGCAGCCATCATTGCTACCTCCATGCGTCGCGACCAATCCTCTACCTGTTGCGCACTCAGCCTCTGCTCGAACAGGCGCCGCCGGTTCGGCGTCAGCGGCAACCGCAGCACAGGCGCGATCTGTGAAGGGTCGATCACGCGGTCGCGGATCAGCGCCTGCAGCCAGGCGACGCTGAACGACGGATGGGGCCGGTCCAGCAACGTGAGCCGGTCGCCTGCGCAGACTGCCCCAGGTTGCTCAACGCGCAGATACCAGCCCGCCCGCAGCGTGTGCTGCACACGCGGTGCCATATCACCCACGCGGAAGCGCAGGTTGAGCTTGAAGTGTTCGCGCCGATCTATTTCACCCCCCCCAAAGTACCTGACGGATTTCCAGGACAGGATCGCCACGATCGATGTGGCGGCCTGGCACATCGAGACTCTCGATACCTGGATCGGCGATCGGTACCTCGAGGAGATTCACGATGAGACGCTGCGCCCGTTCAAGGAGCATCGCCTCGGAGTGGATCGCGTCAGTCTGACGACGGTGAATCGCGCGATCGAGATCTTGCGGAGGATTCTCAATCTGGCCGCCCGGTTCTGGAGACATCCGAACGGGATGACCTGGATGCAGACCGCCCCGCTGGTCACCATCGAGCGCAATCGTCAGGCGCGTCGCGCCTATCCGCTGTCCTGGGAAGAGCAGGACCTGCTGTTCGGGCACCTGCCGCAATTGAACAGGGACATGGCACTGTTCAAGGTCAACACCGGTATGCGCGAGCAGGAAGTGTGTTCGCTGGAGTGGGCGTGGGAAGTGAAGGTCGAGGCACTGAAGACCAGCGTCTTCATCATCCCCGGGGCGATCGTCAAGAATCGCGAAGATCGGCTCGTCGTCCTGAACCACGTGGCCAGGTCGGTGGTGGAAAAGATGCGAGGGCATCATCCCGAGTTCGTGTTCGCCTACCAGCGTGAGCGAACCCGGGATCCCGCGGCATACGCGAAGCCGCAGAGCCCACCGCGCCGCCTCGACACCATGAACAACACGGCATGGCAGAACGCCCGCAGACAGGCAGCACTGGAGTACTTGAAGGAACTGGGGCGCGAGGCCCCGTGGGGCTTCGCCCACGTGCGCATACATGATCTCAAGCACACGTTCGGGCGAAGACTCCGCGCGGCTGGCGTGTCGGAGGAGACTCGTGCCGTGCTGCTGGGTCACAAGACCCGCAGCATGCCAACGCACTACTCTGCCGCCGAACTCGCGGAGTTGCTGGAGGCGGTCAACCGGATCGACCGATCGCTTGCCACACCGGCGATCACGCTGCTCCGGGCCGTTGCGTGAGTGATTCGCGATGAAGTCACGCAAATCTCACGCAGGCAATAAAAAAGGACCTAGGTCTTTCGACCTAAGTCCTTGAATATTTGGCGCGCCCGGCAGGATTCGAACCCACGACCCCCTGGTTCGTAGCCAGGTACTCTATCCAACTGAGCTACGGGCGCTTCTTCTTGCTCTTCATCCGCTGATTGCTCAGCGGACGCTTCCGATGCATCCGACGATCGCTCGCCGAACGTTTCAAAAACCTTGTTGCAGCCGATCCTCAGAGATCTCCACCTAAGCGCGTTTGCCTCTACACAGAATAGCTGGCGCGTCTTGGCGGAGACGGTGGGATTCGAACCCACGATGCAGGTTTTGCCCGCATACTCCCTTAGCAGGGGAGCACCTTCGGCCTCTCGGTCACGTCTCCGAAGGGCGCGAATCCTACCCCTTCGGGGGGGCCCGGTCAAACCGGAATTCCTCACGCGGGCATCTGATCCAGGTCGAACGCCTTGTGCAGGACCCGGACGGCCAGTTCCATGTACTTCTCGTCGACGACCACGGAAATCTTGATCTCGGACGTCGAGATCATCTGGATGTTGATACCCTCCTCCGCCAGGCACCGGAACATGCTGCTCGCGATGCCCACGTGGGAGCGCATGCCGACGCCGACCATCGACACCTTGCAGATCTTGTTGTCGCCGACGATCGCCCGGGCGCCGATGTGCTGCTTCACCGATTCCAGGATTCCCAGTGCGCGCGCGTAGTCGTTGCGGGGGACGGTGAACGAGAAGTCGGTGAGGCCTTCGACGCTCGCGTTCTGGATGATCATGTCGACGTCGATGTTGGCGTCGCCCACCGGGCCCAGGATCGCGTAGGCGATGCCCGGACGGTCGGGCACCCCCATCACGGTCAGCTTGGCTTCGTCGCGGGAGAACGCGATGCCCGAGATGATGGCCTGTTCCATGTTGTCGTCTTCTTCGAAGGTGATGAGGGTGCCGGACTGCGCTTCGACCTCGATGGGGATCTCCGGGTCGGTGAGGCTGGAGAGCACGCGCAGCCGCACGCGGTACTTGCCTGCGAACTCCACGGAGCGGATCTGCAGGACCTTCGAGCCCAGGCTCGCCATCTCCAGCATCTCCTCGAACGTCACGGTGCGGAGGCGCCGCGCGTCCGGTTCGATGCGGGGGTCGGTGGTGTAGACGCCATCGACGTCGGTGAAGATCTGGCATTCGTCGGCACCGAGTGCCGCAGCGAGCGCGACTCCCGTCGTGTCGGATCCACCGCGGCCCAGGGTGGTGATGTTGCCGGCCTCGTCTATGCCCTGGAACCCTGCCACGACCGGCACGATGCCCGCAGCGAGGTCCGCCCGCAGCCGCTGCTCGTCGATGGACAGGATGCGTGCCTTAGTGAAGGCGCTGTCGGTGACCACGCGCACCTGCGCGCCGGTGTAGGAGCGCGCCTTGACGCCGAGCGCCATCAGCGCCATCGACGCGAGTCCGATCGTGACCTGCTCGCCGGTGGCGGCGATCACGTCGAGTTCCCGCGGGTCGGGCTGCGCCTGGATCTCCTTCGCAAGGCCGAGGAGCCGATTGGTCTCGCCGCTCATGGCAGACACCGCCAGGACCACATCGTGTCCCGCCCTGCGCCACTTCGCGACGCGCCGGGCGACCGCCTTGATGCGCTCCGGGGAGCCCACCGACGTCCCGCCGTACTTTTGAACAATCAACGCCATGAATGAGTGAGTGCGCCGGGTGAAAGGCGTCGGATTCTACCGAAGGGCTCCCCACGAGGCGAGCGGCGACCCCGGTATCGACGGACCCGCACCGACCGATCTGACGGGCAGGTCGCGGCACAGGACGTGCTTTTGGACCTCCCCTGCGATGCGCAGGCCGCCACCGACTTTCCTGGATCTGATCGGGCGGGTCCTCAGGCCGGAAGTGGTTTGCGCGTCGCACCCCCTCTTCGCAAGGCATGGCGATCCTCGCCGAGAGAACCGGCATGGGCGATATCCGCCCGACGCCTCGGTCGTAGCTCCGTGGACCTTTCCGGTCCCGGATGGCCGCACCGCTCGTCCCCACCGGTCCATCCGGCTTCAGCGCCGAGCGGCCTCGAGCACACGCCGAGTCTCGTCGTGCCCTGCACGCGCTGCTATCGCGGCGGCGTCGAGCCCCCTGTCGTCCTGCCGCGACGCGTCGGCGCCCCGGGCGAGCAGCAGCGCCACGGTGTCCGTCCTCCCGTAGCCCGCGGCCCACATCAGCGCCGTGAGATCGTGCTCGTAGGTCCGATCGGGATCGATGCCCCGCTCGAGCAGAAGGGCCACGATCGACGACCGCCCGGCCCCGGCCGCGTAGACCATCGCGTTCTTCCTCAGGCGATCGAGCATCTCGACGTCCGCACCGGCATCGAGCAGGCGTGTGGCGATGGCGAGAGGGCCTTCGAAGGCTGCCGCCATCAGCGGCGTCGTCCCGTCGATCGCAGCCAGGTTCGGATCTGCGCCCCGCTGCAGCAACGAATCGATCATGGCCAGATCACCGCGCCTCGTGAACATCAGCAGCGCTGTCTCGCCGTTGCGATTGCGTGCATTCAGCGCGGCACCGCGGTCCAGCAATGCCCTCGCACGGACCGCATCGCCCTTCTTCGACACCGCGAGGAACTGCGCCGTGATGTTGTACGCGTCGGCGTCGAAGTCCGGGGCACCCATGTTCTGGGCAAGCGTCTGCGTCGAAGCGAACCCAGCGAAAGCTGCGACAGCACAAGTAAAGATTGCCGCAACCAATTGCTTTTTGTTCATATTTTTGCTCAGGAAATTGTCTTGTTTGCCGTAGGAGGGATGACTATAGTCCGCGCAACCTTGATCGCGCCTCCCCTTCGTTTGGCGCGATCTCGGACCACTGCCCGCACCCGATGGGCATGGCGCGCAAGCCCAACCAGAGACAGGAGGAAACATGCAATCCAGACAGTTCTCCCGCATCGCCGCAGGAATGATCGTGGCCAGCCTTGCCGGTGGCGCGATCGCCGGTGAGATCCAGAACCAGGCGACGAGCACCGGCAAGCCGATGTCGCCGAAGCTGGTCCCCGTGACGCAGGAGATGCTGAACGCGTCCGATGCCGACAAGAATCATTGGCTGCATTCGAACGGCAACTACGCCCAGACGCGCTTCTACCCTGCCTCCCAGATCAACACCGGCAACGTCTCGAAGCTGCGCCCGGCCTTCGTCTTCCAGACCGCGGTCATGGAGTCGATGGAGACGGCGCCGCTGGTGGTGAACGGCGTCATGTTCCTCACGACCTCCTACAACCACGTGTATGCGATCGATGCCGTCACGGGCGAGGAGTTCTGGCACTACAAGCACAAGATGGGTCCCGTCACGACCTACTGCTGCGGCCCGAACAACCGTGGCGTCGCCGCCCACGGCGACCTGCTCTTCATGGGGACGCTCGACGCGAAGCTTGTCGCGCTCAATGCGAAGACCGGCGCACTCGTCTGGGAAACCGAGATCGCCGACCCCGAAAAGGGCTACTCGGAAACCATGGCGCCCACCGTCATCGACGGCAAGGTGCTGATCGGCACGAACGGTGGCGAGTACGGCATCCGCGGCTTCGTGAAGGCCTTCGATGCCAAGACGGGCAATCTGCTCTGGACGTTCCACACGATCCCCGAGAAGGGTCACGAAGGCGTGTGGGCCACGCATGACGCCACGGGCCGCAACATGCTGCGCAACATCCCGGTCGAGAAGGCAGCGCTCGCCAAGAACGGCGGCGACTTCTTCGAGACCCTCGGTGGCGGCGTGTGGATGACGCCCGCGATCGACACCGAGACGCGTACCGTCTACTTCGTGGTGGGCAACCCCTCTCCCGACCTCTACGGCGACATCCGCCCCGGCGACAACCTCTACACCGACTCGATCGTCGCGGTCGATCTCGACACCGGCGCCTACAAGTCGCACTTCCAGTACATCGCGCACGACGTGTGGGACCTCGACGCCGTGTCCCCGCCCATCATCACGACGGCGAAGGGCAAGGATGGCAAGGATCGCAAGGTCGTGATCCACGGCGGCAAGACCGGACACGTCTACGTGCACGACGCGAAGACGCTCGAGCTGATCCGCTTCTCCGAAGCGATGGTGCCGCAGGAGAACATGTGGGTGCTGCCCACCCCCGACGGTGCGCGCATGCTGCCGGGCGCCAACGGCGGCGTCGAGTGGAACCCGCTCGCCATCCATCCCAAGCTGCGGATGTCCTATGCTGCCAACCTCCATCAGCCGATGACCTACCACGTCGAGGCGGCGGAGTATCCCGGCGGCGACAAGCTGTGGCTCGGTGGCGCGTTCAAGGTGATCCCCGGCGAGAAGCAGTTCGGCGTGCTCTCCGCGGTGAACCTCGACACCGGCAAGATCGCCTGGAGCGCCAAGACCGACCAGCCGCTGATGGGCGGCGTGCTGGCCACGGCCGGCAATCTGGTACTGACGGGTGAAGGCAACGGCATGTTCAACGCGTACGACGCGAAGAACGGCAAGAAGCTGTGGTCGTTCAACTGCGGTGCCGGCGTGAACGCGCCTCCCGTGTCGTACACCGTGAACGGCAAGCAGTACATCGCCGTGGCGGCGGGCGGCAACACGCAGCTGGACTTCAAGCGTGGCAACAGCGTGTTCGTCTTCGCGCTGCCGTGATGCAGCGCTATGTGTTGCGGCTGCCGTGATGCAGCGTGATCGTATCGGCGTTGCAGTGTTGAACTGAGGCCCGATATCCGGGTCTTCGAAAGGCCGCCGCAAGGCGGCCTTTCGTTTACCGATGAGGTTGTACCGATGAAGACCACCCCGCTCCCGCTCTTGCTGTTCGCCCTGCTGGCGGCGACCACCGCCAAAGCCGGCGTCGAGGAAGGCAAGGCCAAGGCAGAGGTATGCGGCGCCTGCCACGGCGCGGACGGCAACTCGGCAACGTCCGATTACCCGGTCCTGGCCGGTCAGGCGAGCCGCTACATCTATCTGCAGTTGAAGGACTACAAGGAGGGCCGCCGCAAGCACGCGCTGATGACCCCGATGGTCACCAACCTCAGCAAGCAGGACATGCGCGATCTCGGGGACTACTTCGCGGCGCAGAAGCCGAAGGCCGTCCCCTTCCAGGCCGATGCGGCGAAGGTCGTGCGTGGCAAGAAGGTCGCGGACGATGCGTTGTGCACCATGTGTCACCTCGGCGGGTTCTCCGGGCAGAACGAAGTGCCGCGCGTCGCCGGTCAGCATCAGGCCTACGTGCTGCGGCAGTTGACCGCCTTCAAGCAGAAGGAACGCACGAACGACGCCGGGAACATGCAGAGCGTGATGCGGAACATCTCCGACGAGGATATCGAGGCGCTGTCCCACTACATTGCGAACATCAACTGAGCAGGACGAGAACCATGTCCAAGGACGGGCAGGCGCCGAGAGATGGGAACGTGGCCTGCCTCGGCCCCCAGGGATTCCACCGGATGGCGTACACCGAGTGGGGACCGGCGGATCACCCGCACGTGGTGCTCTGCGTGCACGGCCTCACGCGGAATGGCCGGGACTTCGATGTGCTCGCACAGGCCCTGGCGGGACGCTGCCGCGTGGTCTGCCCGGACGTCGTGGGGCGCGGCCGCAGCGACTGGCTGAAGGATCCCGCAGGGTACGGCTATCCGCAGTACCTCGGTGATCTGACGACGCTCATCGCGCGCACCGGCGCAACGACGGTCGACTGGGTGGGCACCTCGATGGGCGGCCTCATCGGGATGCTGCTCGCTGCACAGTCCGGGGTCCCGATCCGCCGGCTGGTGATGAACGATGTCGGTGCGTTCATCCCCAAGGCGGCGCTGGAGCGCATCGGCACGTACGTCGGCAAGGATCCGATCTTCGCCGACGTCGCCGCGATCGAGGCCTACCTGCGCCGGGTCGCTGCGCCCTTCGGGCCGCTCACCGATGCCCAGTGGCGCCACCTTGCCGAGCATGGCGGGAGCGTCGCCGCGGACGGCACGCTCAGGCTCGCCTACGATCCGGGGATCGCCGTGGCCTTCAGCGGCGGCGTCGCGGATGTCGATCTGCGCGCGGTGTGGGAGCGCGTCGGTTGCGATGTGCTCATCACGCGCGGCGCGGAATCCGACCTCCTCACGCGCGAAACCGCCGAGGCGATGCTCACGCGGGCCGGGCGCACGCAGCTGGTCGACTTCGCCGGCATCGGGCATGCCCCGACCTTCATGGCCGACGACCAGATCGAGGCCGTCACGGATTTCCTCTTCGCCGACTGATCCGCGCGCGGCGTTCCACCTGTGAACGCCCGCGCTGCT
The DNA here is from genome assembly GCA_022843925.1 of Burkholderiales bacterium. GTDB lineage: Bacteria > Pseudomonadota > Gammaproteobacteria > Burkholderiales. The sequence continues at coordinate 97,089 of JALHMS010000011.1, read as the reverse complement.
GTGGCCTAATCGGGTTCCCGAAATCCATCGAACGGAGACCCGCCATCATGTCGCTGAAAGACTTCCCCCGCCCGCCGCAGGATCTCGTCGACCGGTACCGCGAGGTGGCGCGGTGCTACAGCGCCTCGTGCGTGTTCGCCGACGTGCAGAAGCGCGGCGGCGTCATGCACAGCGGCATGAAGCCGATCTTCGCCGGCAAGGCCGTGGGCCCCGCGCTCACCGTGCGCCTCTCGCCGGGCGATCTCCAGGACCCGCTCGCCGCGCTCCACGCCGCCAGGCCCGGTGACGTCGTGGTTGTCGATGCAGGCGGCGAGACCGAAACCTCCGTCTTCGGCGGGCTGATGGGCAGCCTCTTCCGCAATCTGGGCGTCGCCGGCGCGATCATCGACGGCGCCTGCCGCGACATCGACGAGCTGCGCGACATCGGGTTCATCGTCTTCTCGCGCGCCGTCACCGCACGCGGCACCCACACGATGTTCTCGGGCCGCAAGGACGACGTCGCGCTCAGCGTCCCGGTGCAATGCGGCGGGATCGTCGTGAACCCAGGGGACATCATCGTGGCCGACGAGATCGGCGTGACGGTGGTGCCGCTGGCCGATGCGGCGTCGGTGCTGCCACTGGCGCGCGAGCAGGCGGAGCGGGAGGAAGCCACCCGAAGCCGCATCCGCGAAGGCCGCAGCTTCGAGCAACTGCTCGAGGAATTCGGGCGCATCTGAGGTGGGCCTCGTCGCGGTCGACTGGGGCACATCGGGGTTCCGTGCGTGGCAGCTCGACGGCACGGGCCGCACCCTCGCGCGCCACGCGGCCGACCGCGGGATCCTGTCGGTCGATGGCGGCGCGTTCGAAGCGGTGCTGCGCGGTCAGGTCGGACAGTGGCTCGACCCGCGGCGCTGCAGCGGGGTCCTGATGAGCGGGATGATCGGCAGCCGGCAGGGTTGGCAGGAAGCGCCATACGTCCCGGCACCGGCCGGACCTGCGGAACTGTCGGCGGGGCTCCATGCGTTCGCGCTGACCGACGGCCTGCCCGCATGGATCGTCCCCGGCGTCTCGGCCAGGGCCGCGTCGGGCGTGCGCGACGTGATGCGTGGGGAAGAGACCCAGATCCTGGGGATTCTTCCGGCACTCGGCGCCGGGGAGCACCTGCTCTGCCTGCCGGGCACGCACAGTAAATGGGTGACCGTGCGCGACGGGCGCATCACGGGGTTCGCGACCCACATGACCGGCGAGACGTTCGCGCTCTTTTCCAAACACAGCATCCTCGCGCGCACCATGCCCGGCGACACGGGCGACTTCGACACGTCAGCCTTCGAGAAGGGCGTGCGACGCAGCGGTGAGCCCGGTGGCCTGCTGCATCACATGTTCGGGGTCCGCGCCGAAGTGCTCGTCGACGGGCTCGCGGAAGCCGCCACGCGCGACTACCTGTCGGGCCTGTTGGTCGGTCACGAGTGCCGCGCCGCGGCTGCAGGCCGCACAGTGCATCTCGTCGGCAGCGCTGCACTCACGGCCCGGTATCAGCACGCACTGGCGATGCTCGAGAGCCCGACGACCCGTCATGATCCCGACGCCGCCCTGATCGGGCTCGTCCACATCGCGCGCTCGCGCGGCCTCCTGACCGGACGTCCATGACCGCTCTCGACGCCTGGCTGGTGCAATGCCCCCTCGTCGCCATCCTGCGGGGGGTGCGACCCGACGAAGTCATCGACGTGGCGGAGGCCCTGTTCGAAGCGGGCTTCCGCATCATCGAAGTGCCGCTCAATTCGCCCGAGCCGTACGCGAGCATCGCCCTGCTCTCGGGTCGGTTCGGCGGCCGCGCCCTCGTGGGTGCAGGCACCGTCACCCACGTGGAACAGGTCGAGCGCGTGCAGGACGCCGGTGGCAGCGTGATCGTGATGCCCCACGCCGACGGTGCCGTCGTGCGCGAGGCGAAATCCCGCGGCATGCTGGCGCTGCCGGGATTCTCGACGCCGACCGAGGCCTTCGCCATGCTCGCGGCGGGCGCCGACGGCCTGAAGCTCTTCCCCGCCGAAGCACATCCGCCCGCCGTGCTGAAGGCCATGCGTGCCGTGCTCCCGAAGGCGACCGCCGTGCTGCCGGTGGGCTCCATCACACCCGACAACATGGAACCCTACTGGCATGCCGGGGCCGGCGGGTTCGGTCTGGGCTCGGCGCTCTACCGACCGGGCGCGAGACTCGATGACGTGGCCGGTGCCGCGCGACAGTTCATCACGCGCTGGCGGTCGATCACCGGCTGACTTCGGAAACGGAAGCGCGAGCCGGCGCCAGACGATTTATTGCCGGAAACGTCCGTCGAGAAGACGGTGCCCGGGTCGTTATGCCTCGCATGGAACCCGCATCGCCCACGGCGCCGAGGCGACCACTCCCCCTCCCCGCGATCGCAGTCGTCATCTGGCTCTGCGCATCGCTCGGCACGCTTTGGTGGGAGGCCTGGTCGACCCGCTCGTGGGACACGTTCTGCAGCACCTCCCCCTCCATGCCTTCGCGTGAATCCCGATGAATCCGAACGACGATTTCCTGAAGCCTTCCCGCGCGGCCAGCGACCGCATGATGCTGGCCGTCTGCGCGGGCTACACCCTGATCAGCCTGGTCGTCGCCGGATTCCTCGGCGCCTGGCTTCCCGTGCTCGGGGTGATGTTGCCGACGCTCGTGCTGTGCGCCTTCCTGGTGCGGACGGCGCCCGGCGAACTGCTCACCCGGCTCACGCTCGCGTGCGCCGCGATGATCCTCGTCGCTGCGCAGATCCAGCAGACGCGCGGGATGCTCGAGATCCACTTCGGCGTCTTCGTGGGTCTCGCCTTCCTGCTCGTGTATCGCGACTGGCGGCCGGTGGTCGCCGGTGCGGTCACCATCGCGGTCCACCACCTCGGCTTCTACATCCTGCAGTCCATGGATTTCGGTGTCTTCGTCTTCCCGGCGGCCGACCACGTGTGGCGCGTCGCGCTGCACGCGGCGTTCGTCGTCGCCGAGACTGCTGTCCTGGTGGTCCTGGCCGAGCGACTCCGTCGCGAAGCCGTCGACGTCCACTCGATCTCCCGCGTGGCGGCAGCGGTCGCCGAGGGCGACTTCGACACTCTCCGGCACATCGATGCCGCGAAGGCGTCTCCGGGACTCCGCGCGATGCTGGCGACCGGGGAGCGTTTCCGGTCGGCGCTCGGTGAGATGCAGGCCACGGCCGAGGGAATCCGCGAGGCTTCCGGTCGCCTGGCGGGCATGACGGCCGATCTGGACGTCCGCGCCGGCCAGACGCTGGACGTCGCAGCCACGCTGTCGCGCACGTCGGCCGGCCTCGACGATCCGCTGACCGGCGTGATCCACGACATCGACCGGACCCTGGCACTCACCCGGATGGCGCAGGACGCCTGTCGGGGCGGTCGCCGGGTGATCGAGGATGCCGCCGCCGAGATGGAGGCCATCTCCGGCACGATCGGATCCGCCACCGAGAAGGTGTCGGAACTCGGTCGCAAGTCGGCGCGCATCTCGGGCATGGTCGACGTGATCCGCGATGTGGCCGAACAGACCAACCTGCTGGCGCTGAATGCCGCGATCGAGGCCGCCCGCGCCGGCGAGAGCGGCCGAGGATTCGCCGTGGTCGCGGACGAGGTGCGCAAGCTGGCCGAGCGCACCAGCAGTTCCACCACGGAGATCGCCCGCACGATCTGCGAGATCGCCGACAGCAAGGATGTCGCGCTCGAGAGCATGAGCCAGGCGACATCGCGGGTGTCCCGCGGCGTGTCGCTCGCCGATCAGGCGCGCTCGACGATCGTGGCCATCGAAGAGAATGCGGCCCGCGTGGCGGACCAGGTGGAGTCGCTCCACGGCAGCGTCGGCCGCCAGGCGGAGGACATCCGCGGGATGGCGCTGCAGGTGCAGCACCTGGAGACCGCCGCGCAGGACGCGCGGCGGGACGTCGGCACCGCCATCGAGACCACACGGTCCCTCGAGACCCTGGCCGACAAGCTCGGCGACGTCGCGCTCCGGCTCCAGGATCGCGCGGCCTGAGCGATCGGCACCGCCCGACGCGGAGCGCGCCGGGCGGTCGGGCATCCGATCAGATGCCGCCCATGCAGAGGTACTTCACTTCCAGGAAGTCCTCGATGCCGTACTTCGACCCTTCCCGGCCCAGACCGGACTGCTTCACGCCACCGAACGGCCCCACCTCGTTCGAGATGATCCCGACGTTGACGCCGACGATCCCCGACTCGATGCCTTCCGAGACGCGCCACACCCGGCCGATGTCGCGCGAGTAGAAGTAGGCCGCGAGACCGAACTCGGTGTCGTTGGCCATCGCGAGGGCCTCCTCCTCGGTCTTGAAGCGGAAGACCGGGGCCACCGGGCCGAAGGTCTCCTCCACCGCGACCTTCATGTCGGGGGTCACGTCGGCCAGGATCGTCGGCTCGTAGAACTGCCCGCCGAGCGAATGGCGACGTCCGCCGGACACCAGCCTGGCCCCCTTCGCGAGGGCATCGGCCACGTGCTCCTCGACCTTCGCCACCGCGGCGGCGTCGATGAGCGGCCCGGTCGTCACGCCGGCGTCGGCACCGTTCCCGACCTGGAGCGTCCTCACCTTCGCCGCGAGCTTCGCCAGGAAGGCGTCGTAGACCCCGTCCTGCACGATCAGACGGTTCGCGCAGACGCAGGTCTGACCCGCATTGCGGTACTTGGACGCCATGGCCCCCTCGACCGCGGCATCGAGGTCCGCATCGTCGAAGACGAGGAACGGCGCGTTGCCGCCCAGTTCCAGCGACATCTTCTTGATCGTCTCGGCGCATTGGGCCATCAGCTTGCGGCCCACTTCCGTGGACCCGGTGAAGGTCAGCTTCCGCACCAGCGTGCTGGACGTCATCTCCGCACCGATCTCGGCCGAGCTGCCGGTCACGACGCTGAACACCCCCCTGGGCACTCCGGCGCGCTCCGCCAGTTCCGCGAGCGCGAGCGCCGAGAATGGCGTCTGCGTGGCGGGCTTCAACACCATCACGCAGCCGGCGGCCAGGGCCGGACCCGCCTTGCGGGTGATCATCGCCGCCGGGAAGTTCCAGGGCGTGATCGCCGCGCACACGCCCACCGGCTGCTTCAGCACGACGATGCGCTTGTCGCCCTGCGGATGCTGCATCACGTCGCCATAGATGCGCTTGCCTTCCTCGGCGAACCATTCGAGGAACGATGCTGCGTAGACGATCTCGCCCTTGGCCTCGGCAAGCGGCTTGCCCTGCTCCGCGGTCATGATCGCCGCGAGGTCGTCCTGGTGGGCGAGCATCAGCTCGAACCACTTGCGCAGGACGACGGCGCGCTCCTTGCCGGTCCTGGCACGCCACGCCGGCCACGCGGCATTCGCCGCTTCGATGGCGCGACGGGTCTCGGCGGTGCCCATGCGCGGAATCGTGCCGAGCATCGCGCCGGTGGCGGGGTTGTGCACGGCGATGCTCACGCCGCTGTCGGCGTCGGCCCATTGGCCGTCGACATAGCACTGCTGACGCAGCAGCGAGGGGTCCTTCAGCGCCAGGGTCTGGCGGAGCGGTGCGTTCATGCTGGTCTCCTTTGACAGGACGTGACGATCAGTAGGTGCCCGGATAGGCGCCGCCGTCGGTGAGGAAGTTCTGGCCGGTGAGATACGACGCGTGTTCGCTGCAGACGAAGGCGCAGAGGGCACCGAACTCCTCCGGCTTGCCGAACCGCCCCGCGGGAATGGTCTTCAGGCGGGCGGCCCGCGCGTCGTCGAATGTCACGCCGTTGGTGCGGGCCATCGCCTCGACCCGTCCCAGCATGGTCTCGGTCTCGTACAGGCCCGGGAGGATGTTGTTGATGGTGACGTTGTGGACGACGGTCTTGCGGGCGATGCCGGCGACGAAGCCGGTGAGGCCGCTCCGCGCACCGTTCGAGAGGCCGAGGATGTCGATCGGCGCCTTCACCGCGCTGGACGTGATGTTGACGATGCGTCCGAACCCGCGGGCGATCATGCCGTCGACCGTGGCCTTGATCATCTCGATGGGGGCGAGCATGTTGGCGTCGATCGCGGCGATCCACATGTCGCGGGTGAACTCGCGGAAGTCGCCGGTGGGCGGGCCGCCGGCATTGTTCACGAGGATGTCGGGCGCCGGACAGGCGGCCAGGGCGGCGGCGCGACCCTCGGGTTTCGTGATGTCGGCCACGACCACGTGGACCGTCGACCCGGTCGCTGCGCGGATCTCCGCGGCCGTCGCTTCGAGCGCCTCCCGGCCACGGGCGACGATCGTCACCTCCACCCCCTCGCGGGCCAGCGCCATCGCGCATCCCTTGCCCAACCCCTTGCTGCCCGCGCAGACGATCGCCTTCCTGCCGCGAATTCCGAGATCCATGCCGCCCCCTTTCGTTGATCGAGTGTTGATTGATGTTGGTACTGCGCTGCCGTCCTGGCAGTGCTTCGCTTCGCCGCGATCCATGATGGCATCGGTGAACGATACCCCCGCGGGCACCTCAAGCCGCGGGAAAAAAAGGCCGTAATGCTGACGGATGGTCTGCGGGTTTGCAAACCACCCGTTGCTATACTCGACCCCGAGTCACCCGCTTCGCGAAGAAGAACTTCTTGATCCGTCTCCCCGCCATTCCCGGACGTCATGCGCACCGGCTGCAAGCGATGCTGCTCGCTGTGATGCTGCTGTCGGGTTGCGCCACGACTTCCTCACCGAGTCCGTCCGACCCGATCGAGCCGGTCAACCGCGCCATCTTCACGTTCAACGAGAAGGCCGATCGGTACGTGACCAAGCCGATCGCCCAGGTCTACGACCGCATACTGCCCTCCTTCGTCCGCACGGGCGTACGCAACTTCTTCAACAACATCGGCGATGTCGTCGTCGTGACGAACGATCTCCTGCAGCTGAAATTCACCAACGCGTCGCGGGACCTCGTGCGCCTGGTATCGAACACGGTGTTCGGCGGCCTGGGCCTGGTGGACGTCGCCGGGATGCGGGGCCTCACCAAGCGGCAGGAGGACTTCGGACAGACCCTGGCGTACTGGGGTGTCGGGAGCGGACCGTACCTCGTGCTCCCCCTGCTGGGTCCGAGCACGTTGCGGGATTCCGTGGGCCTCGTGGTGGATTCCCGCATCGACCCCATCTGGCAGATTCCGGACGTTCCGGTACGGAACTCCCTGACCGCGGTGAATCTCGTCGACGTCCGGGCCAACGTCCTGCCCGCCGGGAAACTGCTCGAACAGCAACCCGACCGCTATTCGTTCCTCCGCGAAGCCTACTTCCAGCGCCGCCGGAACCTCATCTACGACGGGAATCCCCCCGAGGATCCCAACGCCGATCTCGAGGATCCGGGCGAAGGCGCGATCGACGACCCGGAATGACGACCGCCGCCTGAACCCGTTCAGACCGCGGCGATTCGCCAGCAGCTGTGGATGCGCCGGTTCCGGAAATCCTCAGGCACCGTCTGGTCGCTGATGTCCTCCGCGCGCCAGCCCAGGGGCAGCATGCCCAGCTTGAACGCGCGCAGATTGGTCGAGAAGAAAAGCTCGCCGCCCGGCGCCAGCAGCGCGATGGCGCCCGCGATGATCGCCGGATGATCGCGCTGCACGTCGAAGACATCCTCCATGCGCTTCGAACTCGAGTACGAAGGCGGATCCGCCACTATCAGATCGAATCGCCGGGTCGTGTCTCCCTTGGCGTTCCGCAGCCACGCCATGACATCCGCACGCACGAGTTCGTGACGCGAAGGGTCGAACCCGTTCAAGTCGAGATTCCGGCGCGCCCAGGCGAGATAGGTGTTCGACAGGTCGACGCTCACCGTCGACGCGGCGCCGCCGGCCGCCGCGTGGGTCGTGACGCTGCCCGTGTACGAGAACAGGTTGAGCACCCGCCGACCGGCCGACCGCGCCCGCACGATGGCCCGCAGGGGACGGTGGTCCAGGAAGAGGCCGGTGTCGAGGTAGTTCTCGAGGTTGACCAGCAACCGCAGACCGCCCTCCCGGACCTCGAACATCCGCCCGCCGGCGGCCGCCCGCTCGTGCTGCTCGTTGCGCCGATCGAGCCGGCGTCGCACCTTGAGCACGACGCGCTCCACCGGACACCCCGTCGCCCGGGCGACCGCAGCCACGGCGACATCGGGCGTGATCGGACCCACGTCCTCGTCGCGCAGATACTGCTGCAACAGCAGGTGCTCGCCGTAGGCATCGAGCGCGAAGGCAAGCTCGGGAATGTCGCGGTCGTAGATGCGGAAACAGTTGGTATCCTCGCGCTTCGCCCACTTCCGAAGATGGCGGAAGCGCTTCGCGACCCGGTTCTCGAACGCCTCCACCAATGCCACGGGATCAGCCACGCGCCCTTCCCTCGGCCTGCGGCCAGGTCGTCAATGCGATGCCGGAGAAGATGAGGAGGATGCCGACCGCGTGGTACCAGCGTGGCGGCTCCCCGAGAAACAGCGTGGACAGCAGGATGCCGAACACGGGCACCAGGTGCACGAAGATCCCGGCGCGCGTCGGCCCGATGGCCGCGACGCCCCGGTTGTAGCAGACGAAGGCGAGCACCGCAGGGAAGATGCCGTAGTACGCCAGTGCCGTAGCCGTCCGCGGACTCCATTGCACCGACTCGCCGCTCGCCACCTCGAATCCGTACCAGATCAGCAGCATCGGCCAGCCGAAGAGGAGGATCACCGCCAGGAAATCGAGCATGCCGAAATGCGCGGGTCGGAACCGCAGCAGCACGGTGTACAACGCCCAGAGCACCATGGCAGCGAGCAGCCAGAGATCTCCCCGATTGAACTGGAGCGTGCGAAGGACTTCGACGCTGCCCTGCGCGACGATCGCAACGACACCGAGCAGGGAGAGCAGGATTCCCGCGAGCTGCCGGGGACGCGTGCGTTCACGGATCAGCAGCCAGGCGATCGGCGGGATGAACACCGGGACCACGGAGTTGAACAGCGTCGCGTTCGTCGCGGTGGTCGCCGTGAGTCCGATGTAGCACATCGTGTTGAAGAGACAGATGCCGACCAGTCCGAGCAGCGCGAGCACCGGCCAGTGCTTCGCGATCGTGCGCCGCTCCCGCCACAGCCCGCCGGCCGTGAAAGGCAGGATGATCGCGAACGCGATGGTCCAGCGCCAGAACGACATCGCGACCGGCGGGATCTCGCCGCGCATCCCGCGCCCGATCACCAGATTCAGGGCCCAGAAGAGACTGGCCGCAGACAGGAGCAACCAGGGTGCACCGAAGCGCCCGCCGAGTGCGGCACCGGCGCTCAATTCAGGCGGGCCGCAGCTCGCTGGAGATCGACGACCCGCGACCGGATGGCGTCGTTGTCGTCGGCGTCGGGCACCTGTTCCAGATAGCGGGCGTAGTCGCCCACGGCAGCCCGGAAGCATTCGAGGTGCTCGAACACGCGGCCGCGATCGCGCAGTTCGACGGCGTCGTCCGGAACGATCTCGACGAGCCAGTCGAGAATGGGCAGCGCGAGGTCGTAGTGCTTCGCGCGCAGGTGGATCGCCTTCAGATTGCGGAGCATCCGCGCCGCGACGTCCCGCGGGGACGCCGGCACGAGCATCTCGTCGAGCGTGTTGTCGGCCACCTCGCCGTTGCGCGTCTCGCGCAACCGCGATTGGAGGTCCTCGCGATCCAGCGTCGCGCCGCCGCCGTACGGGTCGATGATCACGACGCCGTCGTCCATCTCGCAGCGCACGAGGAAGTGCCCGGGGAACGCAATGCCGTACAGGTCGAGACCGAGCTGGCGCCCGACATCGATGTAGAGGATCGCCAGCGTGATCGGGATGCCGCGTTTGCTGCGCAGTACCTCGTCGAGGAAGCTGTTGCGGGGGTCGTAGTAGTCCGCACCGGCACCACTGAAACCCATCTCATGGAAGATGTGCTGGTTGATGGCGAGGACGGTCTGCACGGCATCGGCATCCGGAGGCAGCCGCTCGCTCACGGCCCGGGCGATGTCATCGAGCCGGCCGAGCTGCTCCTCCACGTCCACCCCGGGTCGCTGCGCCTCGGTCAGGAGCAGCGCGACCTCGGCAAGCCGCACGTCATCGGGCGATGCATCGAGCAACTCTCGGAGCCGCGCGGGAAGACGGTCGTTCATGGTCCTGCCGACCCGGACGTCAGCGCTTCGGGCCGGTGACCGGCGGACGGAACAGGGCCGCCACCGGACGCGCCGCCGCCCCCCGCACGGGAGACACCGGTGCCGGAGTACGCTCGGTCTTGTCTGCGGCTTCGCCTGCTTCGTAGGGCTTCGAGAAGAACGGATCCTCCTCGCGACGCGGCGCGGGCCGCGGCGATCGCGCGGCCGCGGTGCCGTCGCGGGGCGGTCTCGGCGACTCGCTCCGCCCTTCCCGGCTTCCGTCGCGTCCGCCTTCCCGCCCACCATCGCGGCGCCCCTCCCGGCCCCCGTCGCGACCGCCCTCGCGCGGCGGCCGGGCCGCAGACGGACGACCTTCCCCGTCGAACCCCGCAAGGACGCGCTCCTCGATGGTGGCCTTCAACAGCTTCTCGATGCGCTCGAGCAGTTCCTGCTCCGCCGGGGAAACCAGCGAGATGGCTTCCCCCGACTGCCCCGCCCGACCGGTGCGACCGATGCGGTGCACGTAGTCTTCGGGGACGTGGGGAAGCTCGAAATTGATGACGCAGGGCAGTGAGTCGATGTCGAGACCGCGCGCGGCCACGTCGGTTGCCACGAGGACGCGCACCTTGCCGTCCTTGAACGCCTGCAGCGCTTCCGTTCGCTCGGCCTGCGTTCGATTGCTGTGGATCGCGGTGGCATCGATGCCGTCGCGGACCAGTTGATGGGCGAGGCGGTTCGCCCCCAATCGGGTCCGCACGAAGACCAGCACCTGCTTGAGATCGCGATCGAGGACCAGACGGGCCAGCAGCTCGCGCTTGCGCAGCTCCGGCACCCGGTACAGCGCATGGGTGACCGTCTCGGTGACCGAATTGCGGCGCGCCACTTCCACCATGATCGGCTCGCGCATGAAGTCATCGGCCAGCTTGCGGATGTCTTCCGAGAACGTGGCGGAGAAGAGCAGGCTCTGGCGGCGGGCGGGCAGGAGCGCGAGGATGCGCTTGATGTCCGGGATGAACCCCATGTCGAGCATGCGGTCGGCTTCGTCGAGCACCAGGAACTCGACCTGCCCCAGCTGCAGCGTCTTCTGCTGCACGTGATCGAGGAGTCGCCCGGGGGTGGCCACGAGAATCTCGACGCCGGCGCGGAGATCCTGGATCTGCGGCTGTATGTCGACGCCGCCGTAGACCACTGTCGAGCGCAACGGCAGGTGTCGACTGTAGGTACGGACGCTCTCCCAGACCTGTACCGCAAGCTCGCGGGTGGGGGTGAGGATGAGTGCGCGGATCGGGTGGCGCGCGGGCGAGGCGCTCGTGTTCGCGTGGGCCTTCATCCGATGCAGCAGCGGGAGCGTGAAGCTCGCCGTCTTGCCCGTGCCCGTCTGGGCAGCACCCATGAGGTCCTTGCCGAGCAGGACGAGCGGGATCGCCTTCGCTTGGATGGGGGTGGGCTCGACGTAGCCCTCTTCCGCAATGGCGCGCAGCAGCTCTTCTGCCAGCCCGAGTTCCTTGAACTCCATCCTGTGGGGGTCAGTTTCCGAAATGCGGCAAGGCGGCGCCGGAGGGCCGGCCGGATGCCGACGAAGTGAGAAGGGAATGCACGAAATTCCGGCGGAACAGCATGCTACAGGAGCCCCCCCGGGCGCGGAAGGACTTTCACGGCGGAGACGGCACGGGTTCGACGCAGTCCCGGTAGGCATGCCAGGAGGCATGGCCCACGAGCGGGACGACGACCACAAGCCCGAGATACCACGTGAACACACCGACACCCACGAGCACCACGATGGTCACTGCCCACAACACCATCACGGGAAGATTCCGCCGCAGAGCCGAGAAACTGGTGATCATGGCCGTGAGGGTGTCCATCCCGTGGCGGTCGAGCAGCATCGGGATCGAGACCGCGCCGGTCGCGAAGACGAACAGCGCGAAGCCCGCGCCGGCTGCCGCGTAGGCGGCCATGAAGACCCAGCCCTCGGGCGTCGCGGCCAGCTGCGCGAAGATGCCGCCTTCCTGCGGCATGTCGCCCGTGAAGAAGAGTGCGACCACGACGACCGAGACGCGGATCCAGACCGCGAGCAGCAGCGCGAGGATCAGGGCGTAGAAGCCGATGGAGGGCGCATTCGCCTGCCAGGCGACGAGCGTGTGGGCGAACACGACCCGTTTGCCGCGGGTGCGGTGGCGGCTTATGTCGTAGATGCCCACGGCGAGGAACGGGGACACCAGCAGGAAGCCGGTGACCAGCGCGAGTTCGAGAGCCGCCTCGCCGACGAACCGCTGGATGGCCGCCCCCATCACCGCGAAGACGAACCCGTAGAAGAGGCTCGGCAGGGGCGCGGCTCGAAGATCCGCGAACCCCAGTGCGAGCCAGCGCCACGGAGCCCCCGAAGCCACCTCCCGCACCTTCGGCATGACGAACGGTGCCTCCCGCACCACGGCTCCGTTTTCATCGCTCATCTCGTCTCCCCCCGCGTCTGTCAGGGCCGCGCCGTTCTCTCGGATACGAAGCACTGCGGAAGGCGGCGACCATGCATCGAGAGTAACCCCGCCGGCGGGGATGCGCACAACACCCTCGCCGTGTGCCGATCCACGACGCGCGCCGTCCAACCACCGAACCGGCCCTACGACGCCTTGGCCCGCGCCTCCAGGGCCTCCCAGCGGGCGTACGCCTCGGCGAGTTCACGCTCGATCTCCGGGAATCTCGCCTGGACGACCTTGGCCCGCTCGGGATCGGTGCGATACAGGTCTCCGCCGCCGAGCAGCCCCGACAACTGCGCCTGCTCCGCCTCGAGCTTCTCGATGCGCGACGGGAGGGCTTCCAGTTCCTTCGTCTCCTTGTACGACAGGTTGCTCTTGACCGCCCGGGGCCGCGGCGAACGCGTGTCCTCCTTCGGCTTCGACTCCTTCGCGGCGACCTCGGACTTCTGCGCGGGCCGCTGCCGCACCCAGTCGTCGTACCCGCCCGCGTACTCCGCGAGATGGCCGTCGCCCTCGAAGGCGATCACCTGCGTGACCACGTTGTCGAGGAACTCGCGATCGTGGCTGACGAGCACGAGCGTACCCGAGTACTCCGCGATCAGCGCCTCCAGGAGTTCCAGCGTCTCGACGTCGAGATCGTTCGTCGGTTCGTCGAGGACGAGCAGGTTGGCCGGCCGAGCGAAGAGTCGCGCAAGCAGCAGGCGGTTGCGCTCGCCACCCGAGAGCGCACGCACCGGCGCCCGGGCGCGCTGGGGCGCGAAGAGGAACTCGCCGAGGTAGCTCATGACGTGCTTCCGCACGCCGCCGATCTCGATCCATTCCGAGCCCGGGCTGATGACCTCCACGACCGTCGCCTCGGGATCGAGCTGCTCCCGGAACTGGTCGAAGTACGCGACGCCGAGGTTCGTGCCCTGCCGCACCCGTCCGCTGTCGGGCGCGAGTTCGCCCAGGAGGAGCTTGATGAAGGTGCTCTTGCCCGCACCGTTCGGCCCCACGAGCCCGAGTCGGTCGCCGCGCATCACCCGCGTCGAGAAGTCGTTCACGATCACCCGGCCGCCGAAGGCCTTCGTCACGTGTTCGAACTCGGCCACCAGGGCCCCCGAGCGGTCGCCCTGGTCGATCGTGAGCCGCACGTTGCCCAGTTGATCGCGCCGGCGGGAGCGTTCGACGCGCAACTGCTCCAGACGCCGCACGCGCCCCTCGTTGCGGGTACGCCGGGCCTCGATGCCCTTGCGGATCCAGACTTCCTCCTGGGCGAGCAGCTTGTCGAACCGCGCGGCTTCCTGCGCCTCGGCCGAGAGGATGTCCTCCTTCCTCGACCGGTACTGTGCGTAGCCGCAGTCGAAGAGGCGCAGCCGGCCACGGTCCAGTTCGAGGATCCCCTTCGCCACGCGATCGAGGAAGCGCCGGTCGTGGGTCACGACGATGACCGCCCCAGCGAAGTCCCCGATCAGCGACTCCAGCCACTCGATCGACTCCAGGTCGAGGTGGTTCGTGGGCTCGTCGAGAAGCAGCAGCTCGGGGTCGGACACCAGGGCGCGGGCAAGCGCGACGCGCTTCCGCTGTCCGCCGGACAGCGTACCGACGACCGTGTCCGCCGAAAGCGAGAGCCTCGACAGCACGGACTCCACGCGCGCCTCCAGCCCCCATCCGCCGCCCGATTCGAGCACCGACTGAAGCTCCGCCATCCGGGCGAGGTCCGCGTCGGTGTCGCCCTCGCCCGTCGTCACCCGATGGGTCACGGCGTGGTACTCGATCACGGCGTCCCGGACGGGTCCCAGGCCCTCCGCCACCACCGCGAAGACGGTGGCCGATTCCACCATGGGCGGCTCCTGTGCCACGAACGCGACACGCATCCCCGGCTGCCGCCAGATCACGCCCTCGTCGGGCGCCGTGGCACCCGAGAGCATCCCCATCAGGGTCGACTTGCCCGCGCCGTTGCGGCCGATCAGACCGAAGCGGTCCCCCTTCTCCACGACCAGGTCGACTCGATCGAGCAAGGGGACGTCGCCATAGGCGTGACTGACGGCGGACAGGGTGAGCAGCGGCATGTACGGTTTCCGGAACGATGAACGAGGGAGGATGCGCGAGCGGGGACCCCGATCGCGGGACGGGAGCTTAGCGCGCCCGGCGCCTTGCGGGCGCATCGTTCCTTCGGAAAGCGGGATCGCTCCGCTACAATCCGCCGCACGCCCCGGTAGCTCAGTGGATAGAGCGACCCCCTCCTAAGGGGTAGGTCGGACGTTCGATTCGTCTTCGGGGCGCCAGACAATCAAGTCGGCATGCGAGGGCCATCGAGCCCCCGTGACCGAGCCACCGTTCGGCGGGCTCGGGATGTCGACGGACACCTTCGTGTATCGCTCCTTGCCGACGATCGCCGCGTCGGACTCGGTCAGCGCTCGTATTCCTCGCGCGCGCCCGGCCATGTGCGGTCGATGATGTCCTGGGTGGTGTCCTGTTCTCCCTCGCCGGTCCGCACCCATCCCCGGAAGACGATCACGTAGATGGGCAGGACACGTGCGAGCCAGAAACGCTTCGCCAGCTGGTTGCACCACTCGGGCGGCAGATACTCGATGATCGCAAGCCGGCTGATGCGCGGGCGCCAGTAGGCACCCGTTCCGTTCCATAGCAGGTAGCCGCGCTCCGGCCCCATCACCCGCAGGAAACCGCGGAACCAGCCGATCGGTTCGGCCCCGCGCTCGGCCCCGTGCGCAGCCCACTGCATGTGCGGCACCACGGCCTTGACGCTCTTCCGGAGCACGAGGAACCCGCCTTCGCGGCGGTACTGGCGGACGGCGAACGTGTAGCAGTTCCCTAGACGCATGTTCACCAACCCTCCCCGCAGAGGGCGTCCCCGGTCGGCAGGTCGCCGCCGGCCATGAACGAGTCCGGGGCGTGCACACCTGCGCGGCCGGCGAAGCCCGGAGACGCGTCGGTGTAAACCAATCCGGCGCCTCTCAACGGACGCAGCCAGGAAGCGCGCGCAGAGCGCGCGTTGCAATGAACGAAGGTGGTGATGTGCATGGCATCCGATTCCTGTTGTCGATCACGGGTCTCATGGCTGCGCGGCCTGCGGCGCTTCCCATCGACAATCCCTCACGCCGCCTCCACCACCCCGCTACTCGTCGGCGGCAGTGGCGGCCAGGTCGCGTCAGCAAACAACGCGCCACGACTGCAAGTTACCAGTGCCACGCGACCGCGCCTCGGCGCGCGGGCGTGAGCAGGACGGACTACAGGGAGCGGGCCCTTGCCGCCCGGCAAGGAACACCGCCGCGACGCGCAGGGGGACTGCGTGGCAGGTCGTCCGACACCCCGAGTCAAGAGCGGGATGCGAATGGCGCCGTGGCTTTCCGATTCGATGACGAATCCATCGTCCGCTTGTCCGCTCTTCGTCGTCGGAGGGAGACAGCTCGGGGCGGCCTTCGCCTGAGGAACGCCCACAGCCATCCGCGTTGCGCCCGGCGCACCATGGCGGAATCACCGATCCCTGTACCCCTTGCACCGCTTCCCACCGCGACATCGGCCGTACGCCAGAACCGGTGGGCCACCGCGTCGGAAACGACGAGCGCCATCTCGATGCCGGGATGGGTCCGATGCGGATCGGCGAGCACGGGAGACGGCACGTGACACGCCTCCCTCTGGCTCGCGGCGGTTCCCAGAGGTGGCCGATGGGCGTCCGGCCGGGGCGCTCGACGGCGCATCGCCGCCCCGGGACATCGCGCCGCCGGCATCCGCGCGCGCCAGGGCCGCCGCGGTCGGGAGCATGTCACGCCCCGATCACGCGGACGATGCCGCACCGCTCCGGCGATCCTTGACGGGCGGGGTTGCGCCTTTCGAGAGCAGGCTCGAAGATCCGGCGCACGGGGGCTCCCTACCTTCACGGCGCCGCGCGCTGCCCCCCGAGCCGCGGCCCTTGGTTGACGATGACGAATCGGGTGGAGGCACGTTCGCGGGACGCAGATGCGGAAGCATCCGAACCGCGATCGGGATCTCGGGTTGGCAAGGCAGCTTTCTGGCCCTGGATCGTGCTGTTGGCGGCGCTCGCGGCGTCCTTCGGCATCTGGGAGTGGTTGCGGCACGATGCCGTCACCGAAGCCTCGCGCCGGGCCCAGGCCCAGGCACGACGCGCCATCGACGCATTCGAGGGCGATCTCGCCAAGCTGGAGCTCACCGCCCGCGCGGTCGCCGCCACGATGGGTACGGGCGTGCGGTTCGACGCGGAGAGCTGGCGCAGGTATGTCGATGCCCTCGACCTGCAGGGCGTCTACGGGGATGCCATCCTGACGGTGGCGTTCGCCGAGCGCGTCCCGCAAGCGAACCTCGACGATCACATCGAACGGCAGCGTCGCATACATCCGGGCTATCGCGTCCACCCGCCCGAAGCGCGGGACACCTACTACCCCATCGTCCTTCTCCGGCGGATCACGGAGCCCGGCATCCCTGCGCCCATCGGCTTCGACCCCTTCACCGTGCCGGAGCGTCGGGCGGCCATGGCGGAAGCGCTCTCAAAGCGCACGGTCGCGTACTCCGGCGCGATGGTGCAGACGCGGGCCACGCTCCCCGCCGATGGCAATGCGCCGGACAGCGCACCGGGCGTCGTGATGGTGGCCCCGGTGTTCCCGGCGGAGGCCGCAGCACCGGAGGCCGGTTTCGTCGGCATCACGCTACGGCCGGACAGGTTGCTGGCGCGCAGCCTGGAGGTGGCGTCAGGCATCGGTGCAACGCTCACGCTGACGCATGGCGAGACGGGGCCCGTGACCCTGATCGTGGGCGACACGACGACCGAAGGCGACGTGGCAGCCCGCGAGACCGCCGAGATCGCCCGAGGCGGCGCCCGATGGCAGCTCGACGTCGTCGTGAACGAGACCCTCCCGCCCCGTCCTGCCCTGCTTGCCGTGCTGGTCGGCGGCGCTTGCGGGCTCTTCGTGCTGGGCCTCGCCATCGACCGCAGCCGGCGCCGGACCCGCGCGGCCCTGGCCCACGCCCGTGCCGACGGCGACGCCCGATTCCGGGACCTCGCGAACGATGCGCCGTTCATGCTCTGGGTGTCCGACGCGAAGATGCATCCGACCTACGTCAACGATGCCTGGTCGGCGACCACGGGGCAGCCCAGCGAGATCGCCCGCGGCCATGGCTGGCGCGACTTCGTCCATCCGGACGACCTGCCGGCCATCACCGAGACGTTCCGCCAGATGGCCGGCGCGCCGGTGCCCTGCACCGTTCGCGGTCGGATGCGCATGCAGGACGGCACCTATCGCTGGCATCTCGCCAACATTCGCCCACGTCGCGACGCCGAAGGCAGGCACATCGGGTTCATCGGCATCTCGTTCGACGTCCACGAACTCGAATCGGCGGAGATCGCGCTCGAGCGCGAGCGCGGCCTGCTTCGAGGCGTCCTGGACGGCTCGCCCGCCTTCATCTTCGTGAAGGACGAGGCGCATCGCTACATCCTGCTGAATCCGGCGGTCGAAACCCTCCGCGGTGTGGGCGCCGAGCGGTTTCTCGGCCATACCGACAGCGACTTCTTTCCGCCCGAGACCGCGGCGCAGTACCTCGCGCAGGACGAGGAGGTGATGCGGACCGGCGTGCCGTTGCGGACCCAGGAAAGGTTCGACGGCGCCGACGGGGGCGACCGCTGGATGCTGAAGACGAAGAATCTGGTCACGCTGTCGTCGGGGGAACGATTGCTCGTGGGCTGGGCGCTGGACATCACCGACCTTAAGCGCCTGGAGTCGGAGACCGCGACGGCCCGACGCCGGATCGAGGCCCTTCACCAGCTCGCGACACGGACCCTGGCGGGAGACGCCCCTGACGCGCTCGCCGCCGTCGCCATCGGCGCCCTCGCATCGCTGATCCCGGGCACGGTCGTACGGCTGCTGCCGATGACGGCCGACGGCGGCGGGACAACGGTTGCGCAGGTATTCGCGGATGCACCGGACGTTCTGGCGCGCCTGCAGGCGCGGGAGTCGGTCGTGCTTCCCGGCGGATCGACGGGCGTTTCGGGGGACGCCTCCGCGGCGCTGCCGCCCGACGACATCCACGCGCGCATCCTGGCACCGCTGGGCCACGGCGACCAGATGAAGGGCGTCCTGAGCATCGAGGCCGGGGCAGGACGTCCCTGGAGCGCCGATGACGTCCAGGTCGCCGTCGAGATCGCCGAGGCGTTGACGGCCGCCCTGGAGTACTGCGGCGCACGGACGGAGCGCGAGCGGGCCGAGCAGGCGCTCAACGAATCGCGCCTTCTGCTGGACGGCGTCATCGAGGCGCTGCCGGTCGGCGTGTCCGTGCGGGACGAGGCCGGGCGATGGATCCTTGCCAACGGGGCGCTCGCGGATCTCACCGGGCGCGCCAGGCACACCCTGATCGGGCGGAAGAACGTGGACATCTATCCCGCTGATGTCGCCGCGCTGTTCGACCGTGTGGACGCCGAGGTGATGCGCACCGGCGAACGCAACGCGCTCGAGTGGCGCGTCCCCCATCCGACAGGCCGCCAGCCGTTGGTCCTGAAGGTGAAATCTCGGCTTACGATGCCCGACGGCCGGCGCTTCCTGATCGCGGCCCTTGCCGACATCACGGTTCAGAAGGAGGCCGTGCTCGCGGTAGATCGAAGCCGGCGGTTCCTCGATGCCCTCCTGAACGCCCTGCCCCAGGCGGTGAACGTGCGGGACCAGGCCGGCGTCACGATCCTCGCGAACCGGGCCTACTACGATCTGACCCAGCGGACCCCGGACGGCGTCATCGGCCGTTCGGTACGCGAGATCTACGGCGAGGAAGTCGGCCGCATCCTCCAGTCCCAGGACGCCGCCGCCTGGGCGAGCGGAAAGATCGCCACGTTCGAGCAGAGGACCATGGACCCCCTGGTCACGGCACGCTGGCAGCTCAAGTCCAAGACACCGATCACCCTGGACGACGGCAGTCGCTATCTCGTCGGCGTGTCGAGCGACATCACGCCGCTCAAGCAGGCCGTCGCGGACCTCGAAAGCAGCAAGCAGTTCGTCGAAGCGCTCATCGACGCGGTCCCGCAAGGCATCTTCGTCAAGGATGCCGAGGGCCGTTGGATCCTGGTGAACGAGCCCTTCCTGCGCCTTTCGACCTTGACGCGTGAACAGGTCATCGGACGCACGAACCGGGAGATCTACGGTCCGGCAGAGGGTGCGCGCTTCGACGAGCAGGACGCGGCCGCATGGCACGCGGCCAGCCCGCTCCTCCTCGAGGAGGCGCCGCCGCAGAAGGGGTCCGGCACCGGGATCTGGCAGAGCAAGTCCAAGACCGCCATGCGCATGGCCGACGGGACCAAGGTACTCATCTGCACCCTCACGGACGCCTCGGACCGGCGCCGGGCCGACCTTGCCCTCCAGCGCAACCGCGCCTTCCTGAACGCGATCATCGATGCGATGCCTGCGCTCGTGTTCGTCAAGGATGCCTCCCACCGGTTCGTCATGATGAACAGTGCCGCGGAACGGGAACTGGGCCGGCCGCGCGGCGAAGTGATCGGCCGCACGGATTTCGACCTCGTGGCGCCGGAGGAGGCCGCCCGGGCCGTGGCGGAGGACGATGCAGTGCTCGGCGGCGACGCCCCCATCACCACCGAGCAACTGATCCGGTTCGGCGACGGCCCCGCGCGATGGCTTCTCATGTCCAAGGTCGCCACGACCCTGGACGACGGCGCCCGCTGCGTGATCTCGGTGAATCTGGACATCACGGCGCGCAAGCGCGCAGAGCAGGACGCCCTCGAGGCACGGTCCCGCCTCGAGGTTCTGAACGGCATCGCCGCCGACATGACTGCGGAGGTGCCGTTGCCCTCGCTGATCACCAGGGCGATGAACCGCGTCTCGGACGCCCTGGAGGGGCTGGCCGTGGGTTTCTGGTCGCGGTCGGCGTCCGATGGCTATGCCCTGACCACATGCGTCGGTCCGATGCCGGCCGACATCGTCGACAGCGGTGCTTTCCGCGTGGCCGTCGCACCGGCCATCCTGGAGGCGCTGGAGCGTGGGGAGCCTGTCATCGAGAACGGGGACGACGCCGGGCGCCGCGAGGCCGGACGCCTGCAAGCCTTCATCGCAGTGCCGATTCGAAGCACGCACTCGCCGTTGCCGCGCGCGGTGCTGACCCTCTCCGCGGCGCCCCCCTGCACCTGGCGCGAGCACGAGCGGCAGACCATCACCGAGGTCGGCGAGGCCCTGACACTCGCGCTGCTCAAGGCCGACGCGGACGCCGAGCACGCGCGCGTCGAGGCGGACCTCCGGGACAGCGAGGCCGTGCTCCGCGCCGCCGTCTGGGCATCGGATCTCGGCCTCTGGTCCCTCGATCTCGTCGACGGCAATGTGCGCTTTTCGCCGCGATGGAAATCCCAGCTGGGATTCCAGCCGGGGGAACTCACCGACCGGTTCGAGACCTGGAACGATCACCTGCACCCGGACGACCGGGCGACCGCCAATCAGGCCGTGACCGACGCCATCGCCTCGGACAGCGGGCTCTATCAGGCCGAGTTCCGGCTCAGGCATCGGGACGGCTCGTGGCGGAGCATCCTCTCGCGTGCGCAGATCCAGCGGGATGCCGACGGGCGCGCCCTGCGGCTGGTGGGCGGGCACATCGATGTCACCGAGTTTCGGCGCGCTCAGGAGGCGCTCCGCCAGCATCGCGACGAACTGGAGCTGATCGTCGCCGAGCGCACCGCCGAAGCCGTCCGTGCGAAGGAGCTTGCCGAAGCGGCGAACCGAGCGAAATCGGAGTTCCTCGCGAACATGTCGCACGAGCTGCGCACGCCGATGCACGCCATCCTGTCGTTTTCCCGGCTGGGCCAGGACCGCATGCGGAACGGCACGGCTCAGATGCCGAAGATCGCCACCTATCTCGAGCGAATCGAGCAGAGCGGCCACCGGCTGCTGGGTCTGCTGAACGACCTGCTGGATCTCTCGAAGCTCGAGTCCGGGAAGATGCGCTACGACTTCGCGCATCACGACCTGCGCGATATCGTGGCCACCGTCGTGGGCGAACTGGCGGCGTATGCCCACGAGCGCGGCGTCATCGTGGCGATCGTCCCGGTGGATGCGCCGGTCGTGGCCCGCTGCGACGCCGAGCGGATCGGCCAGGTCGTCCGCAACCTGCTGTCGAACGCGATCCGGTTCACCGGTGCCGGGCTGTCGGTCACGATCGACCTCCGCGGCGACCAATCGATCGCCGGTCCCGATGGCACCCTGTGCGACGCCGCGCTGGTCAGCGTGGTCGATGAAGGCATCGGCATCCCGGAGGGTGAGCTGGAGGCCGTCTTCGACAAGTTCGTCCAGAGCAGCAAGACGTCGAGCGGCGCGGGCGGCACTGGCCTCGGCCTCGCCATCTGCCGGGAGATCGTCGCCCACCACGGCGGGCGTATCTGGGCGGACAACAATCCGGGCAGCGGCGCCCGCTTCTCCCTGCTCATTCCCCTGGAGCCGCGGCTGGAGGCCGCAACGCCGGAGCCCGAGGGGACCCCTGCCTGACGGTCCGGAGCCGTCGGGATCAGAAGGGAGGCCGACCGCGCCGTCGGCGCCAGATCCAGGCCGTCCGCAGACGCCAGCCGACCATGATGCTGAAGTACGCGACGATGCCAGCCGTCACCGCCAGCACCGCCAGACCCAGGACGAGGGGCCTGCCCAGACCGACGATGCGCTCCCGGAGGCCCGTCCATCCACCGCGCGCGTCCCTGGCGACGGCCGAGGCCGCCTGCGAGGGTGTGGGCTCGTCGGCATCGAGCAGCACGCTGCCCACGCGGTGCGCCAGCAGGTACACGGGGGCGAAGGTCACGGGATTCGTGACCAGCGTCCCGGCGATCGCGGTGGGGACGTTGGCGCGCAGAAGCACGGCGACGCCGGTGGCGATCGGGATCTGCGCGATCGGAACGAGGAATCCGAAGAAGACGCCGATCGACACGCCCACGGCGACCCCACGGCGGCTGTAGTGCCAGAGCCGTCGATGCAGCAGCGCGGGACCGAGCCAGCGCAGCCAACGGTTGCGGTGCAGCGACTCGGGATCGGGGAGCCAACGGGCAAACAGTTTCTTCAAGTGGCTCCTGGTGATGGGAGACGGGCCGCCATGGCGACCCCGTCGCAATCTCGGGCAATCCTCGCACGGGACGGTTCCCGCATCGAGGCCCACACGGGCGTTTCCTCTAAACTCCCGGCCAATTCCAACGTCTCCGGGAGGCCGTTCCGTGCCAGCGTCCGCAAGTCCCTTCGATTTCACCGCCCTGGTCCGTGCCGACCTCCCGCCCGCCGCTGCCCGCTGGAACGGCTTTCCCCGGTTCAACTTCGTGGGCGGTCACAACGACGAGGGCAGCGTCCCCGTGGATGACCTCATCGCAGCCGCCGGGCGCGTGCTGCGCCGGGAGGGCGCGACACTCGCGACCTACGGAATGCAGAGCGGCCCGCTGGGCTATCGACCGCTGCGCGACTTCATCGTCCGCAAGCTCGCGAAGGACGCCGGGATCACCTGCACCGCCGACGAGGTGCTCATCACGTCCGGTTCCCTGCAGGGGCTGGACCTCGTGAACGCCGCGCTCGTGGCACCCGGCGACACGGTGATCGTCGAGGAGATGACTTACGGCGGTGCGATCAGCCGACTGAAGCGTTGCGGCGCGAACATCGTCGGCGTGCCCGTGGACCACGACGGGCTCAGTGCCGCGAAGCTTTCCGCGGCACTCGACGACCTCGCCGCGCGCGGCATCCGCGCCAAGTACATCTACACCATCCCCACCGTGCAGAACCCCACCGCCACGGTCATGAGCGTGGCCCGCCGCCGCGAGATCATCGCGCTGTCGGAGCAGCACGGCGTCCCGATCTTCGAGGACGACTGCTATGCGGACCTCGTCTGGACCGGCGAGCGTCCGACCGCCCTCTACGCCATGGCCGCCGACGATCGCGTGGTACACATCGGGTCGTTCTCGAAGTCGATCGCACCGGCGCTGCGCATCGGCTTCCTTGTCGCGAAGTGGCCTCTCATGTCACGCATCCTGCCCATCAAGACCGACGGCGGCACGCCGGCCCTCGATCAGATGGTGCTTGCCGAGTACTGCCAGGATCACTTCGACGAGCACATCGTGCCGCTGCGGCAGACGTTGCGGCGCAAGCTCGTGGTGATGATGGAGTCGCTGCGCGAACGGTTCGGCGACGAGGTCGAGTTCGAGGATCCCGCCGGCGGCATCTTCCTCTGGATGAAGCTTCCCGCCGCCGTCGACACGAGCCGCCTCGAACAACTTGCCGTGCGGTCCGGCGTGACCATCAATCCCGGAGCGGAGTGGATGACCGACGCGGTCGGCGGTCGGCGGCACCTGCGGCTCTGCTTCGCGCATCCGACCGAGGACGTCATCCGCGAGGGCGTGGCGCAGCTGGCCGAGATCTGTCATCGCGAGTTCGGCGTGCCCGCGCGCGATCCCGGTCCCCATCGCTGATCGGGACTCCTCCCTCTTCATCCTCCACAGGCCCACCGCATGAACTTCAGCTTCGAAACCACCCCGCGCATCCTCTGCGAGCAAGGCAGCGCCCGCCGCCTGGGCGAGCTCGCCCGCGACCTCGGCATGCGCCACGTCTACCTCGTCACCGATCGCTTCCTGCACGAGTCCGGTCTCACGCGCGAGGCCGAGGCCAGCCTTGCAGCCGCCGGGCTGCGCGTCACGGTGTTCGCCGATGTCCAGGCCGACCCGCCCGAAGGGAGCGTCGAGGACGCCGTCGCCGATGCCGTCGCAAAGGGTGTGGACGGCGTGATCGGACTGGGTGGCGGGAGCTCCATGGACACGGCAAAGCTGGTCGCCCTGCTCGCCCGCACGCCGCAACCCCTCCCTTCGATCTACGGCATCGGGCTGGCGAAAGGGCCACGGCTGCCGCTGATCCAGGTCCCCACCACCGCCGGGACCGGCTCAGAAGTCACGGCGATCTCGATCATCACCACGCCGACCAGCGAGAAGAAGGGCGTGGTCTCGTCCCTGCTGTACCCGGACATCGCGGTGCTCGACAGCCTGCTCACGCTGGGCCTGCCACCGCGCGTGACGGCGATGACCGGCGTCGACGCGATGGTCCATGCGATCGAGGCCTACACGTCGCGTGTGAAGAAGAATCCGCTCTCGGACGCGCTCGCGCTGAAGGCGCTGGTGCTCCTGCACGACAACATCCGGACGGTGGTGAACGACGGCCGCAACGCCGACGCACGGGAGGCCATGCTGCTCGGTTCCTTGTTCGCGGGGATGGCGTTCGCGAACGCGCCGGTGGCCGCCGTGCACGCGCTCGCCTATCCGCTGGGCGGGCACTACCACCTGCCGCACGGCCTGACGAACGCGCTGGTCATGGTGCCCGTGCTGGCGTTCAACATGCCGGTGGCGGCTCCGCTCTACGCGCAGCTCGGCCGCGCGATGCTGCCCTCGATGCAGTCGGCCGATGATGCGACGGCGTCGGCGGCGTTCCTCGATGCGATCCGGAAGCTCGTGGCCGGGATGCCCTTCGAGCAGACGCTCCGCGGCGCGGGTGTGCCGGCGGGCGACCTGCCGATGCTGGCGACCGACGCGATGAAAGTGACCCGCCTGCTGGTGAACAATCCGCGCGACGTGACGTACGAGGATGTGCTGGGGATCTACGGCGCGGTGTTGTAGGCGTCGGACGCCATCAGGGCGGGTGCGCGCAGCGGGTTGCCGCGGTAGAAGCGCTTCCGCGTGCTGACCGCTTTCGGGGCCATGGGCCCCTCCTACAACGGCGGTGGATGCGCCACCGACCGTGGCAATCGGCCACGCTTTCTGTAGGAGCGGCCCATGGCCGCGAAAGCGTTCGTTCCGGTGGAAGCGCTTCCACGGCATCTACCGCTTTCGGGGCCATGGGCCCCTCCTACAACTACGGTGGATGCGCCACCGACCGTGGGAATCGGCCAGGCTGTTGTAGGAGCGGGCCATGCCCGCGAAAGCGTTCGTTCCGGTGGAAGCGCTTCCACGGCATCTACCGCTTTCGGGGCCATGGGCTCCTCCTACAACGGCGGTGGATGCGCCGCCGACCGTGGGAATCGGCCAGGCTGTTGTAGGAGCGGGCCATGCCCGCGAAAGCGTCGGTGCCGGTCGAAGCGTTTCCTTGCCTTCACCGCTTTCGGGGCCATGGGCCCCTCCTACAACGGCGGTGGATGCGCCACCGACCGTGGGAATCGGCCAGGCTGTTGTAGGAGCGGGCCATGCCCGCGAAAGCGTCGGTGCCGGTCGAAGCGTTTCCTTGCCTTCACCGCTTTCGGGGCCATGGGCCCCTCCTACGGGAACCGCCTGTGCTACGCCGCCTGTTCCAGCGTCGGCGCGCTGTCCTCCAGCGTGAGCCGCCGCATGTCGCGCTTGAACTTCTTGTCGTCGAACGGACGCGCGCGGTGCATCGTGCAGCGGTTGTCCCAGATCACGAGGTCGTGATCCCGCCACGGATGGCTGTAGACGAACTCGCGCTGCGTGGCGTGCTCCGTGAGATCGCGGATGAAAGCCATCGCCTCCGGACGCGGCCATCCGTGGATCGTACCGATGTGCGCGGAGAGGTAGAGGCTCAACCGCCCCGACCCCGCGTGGCGGCGCACGAGGCGTTGCGGCACCGGCGCGAACCACTCGCGCTCTTCCGGCGTGAAGTCGTCGAACCCCAGCAGCGCGCGCGAGTAGATCAGCGAATGGTCGCAGACCAGCGGGCGCGCAATCTCCTGCATCGCTGCCGGGAGGGCGTCCCACGCGGCGCGCATGTCTGCGAACTCGGTGTTCGGGGCGGACGGCGGAAGCAATCGGGCGTGCAGCATCGAGTGCTTGGCCGGCGTCGCCTTGAAGCTGCTGTCGCTGTGCCAGAGGAGATTCCCGAGATTGAACATGCGGCGGCGGTCGTCGGCGGCGAGGATCGAGCCGTCCACCTCGAGGTTCGAGATGTCGACCATCTCGCGATGCTTCAGCCGCTGCCGATGCACGTCCACCACGGCCTGCATGGGCTCCAGGGGACCGAGGGCCTCCGCGAACGCGAGCTGCTGGTCATCGTCGATGTGCTGGTCGCGCAGCACGACGACGGCGTGACGGTCCATCGCCGCATCGATCCACCGGACGAGTTCGGGCGTGGGCGGCTGGCGGAGGTCGACACCCTCGACCTCCAAGGCAAAGAGCGGATGCAGGGGACGCACTTGGAAGTTCATCGCCGGACTCCCGGTCAGACCGAAGCGACGGCCGGGGCGGCCGCCAGGATGTCGTCCGAACCCGGGACGAGCGGCGCCCAGTTCCGAGAGCGCACGTAGTCGGGTCGCGGATTCGGCACGTCCAGCGGACGGTTCACGACCGGGTTGTAAACGTAGTACAGATGCCAGCGGTCATGCCGCGAGAGGTTGTGCCCCGAGGCATGCAGGATGTTGCAGTGGAAGAAGACCACCGTGCCCGGTGCGCCGGTGATCGCCACGGGCTCCGGGCTCGTCTCCATGATCCGGACGAGATCGGCCTTCGGCACGATCCACAGGCGGTACGCCGTCGTGCGGTCGTCCATCTCGGACGCGAGGTCGCCCAGGCGATGACTGCCCGGGATGAAGTACAGGCACCCGCTCATGGGTGTGGGT
Organism: Burkholderiales bacterium; assembly: GCA_022843925.1. Classification (GTDB taxonomy): domain Bacteria; phylum Pseudomonadota; class Gammaproteobacteria; order Burkholderiales. Next base: position 70,009 of record JALHMS010000011.1, on the reverse strand, counting down.
TCGTCCAGCATGACCAGGGCCGTCGTCATGTCGGGTCGGGCGATGCCGTCGCGCTTCCACGCACCGTAGTCCTGATGCCACTGCCAGACGGACCCGTCGATGGCCGTCTTCAGGTTGCACTTCGTGTGATGGATGTACAGCGCGTCATCGCCGAGCAGCTGCTGCGCGCCGCCGAGGAGTCGCGGGGATAGGGCGGCATTGCGGAAGAGCATCGATGCGGTGGGCCCGTCGGCTTCGTGCACCCGGTAGATCGTTTTCGCGACGCCCCCTGCCCGCTCGCGGACAAGGTGATCGGTGTCGATGGCCTGGATGCGGACGAGTTCGCGCTTCATGGCCGCCACTTCCGCAGCTTCGAACATCCCCTCGACGACCAGGAAGCCGTCCCGGTCGTACTGCTTCATCTGCGCTTCGGTGAACTGCATCGATCCTCCTTCGGGCGGTCTCGAACGGATCCGCTCTTGCTGTCACGTGACCGCCGGATGGTAGGGCAGCCAGGGCCCCGCGACAAACGGCTGCCGCCATCGGCAGACGCCGGACCCGATCGGCACCGCCCCGCCGGCGCAACGATCCCGGCGCGGCGCGGTCCGAGCGCGGTGCCCGGACTGTTGGCTGGGCCGATTCGAATTGCGATACGCTCGGAAGCCGAGCCACCGACCATGCCCCCACTCTTGCCGACCCCCACCGACCGGACGCTCGCGGCGCTCGCGAAAGGCTGCTCCGCCATCATCACGGGGATCCGCCCGTCGTCGACCCCGGCCATCACCGAGCACATCCACCGGCTTCGGGAACTGGGGTTCCTCCCCGGGGAGCGCGTGCGCGTCCTGGCGAAGGGGTTCCCGGCCGGCGACCCGATCGCGGTGCGCATCGGCCACGCCACGTTTGCGCTGCGCCGGTTCGAGGCCGACCTCATCGAGATCTCCGCGAGCGACAGCCCATGAGCACGGTCGCCACGCTGGCCCTCGTCGGCAAACCCAATTGCGGGAAGACGGCGCTCTTCAACCGCCTCACCGGGGCGCGGCAGAAGGTCGCGAACTACGCGGGCGTCACCGTCGAGCGCAAGGAAGGCCGGTTCACGGCACCCTCGGGCCGGACCTGGCGGATCCTCGATCTGCCCGGCGCCTACAGCCTCACGGCCGCGACGCCGGACGAGGCCGTCACCCGCGACGTGCTCCTCGGCGCGCGCACCGACGAGCCGGTGCCGGATGGCATCGTGTTCGTCGTCGATGCGACCAATCTCGCACTGAATCTCCGGATGGTGCTCGAGGTCGCGAGGCTGGGTCGGCCGATGGTGGTCGCGCTCAACATGGCGGACATCGCCCGTTCGCGGGGCATCGAGATCGACGTGGCGGCACTTTCGAAGGCGCTGGGCGTGCCGGTCGTCGAGACGGTCGCTGTGCGGGCCGGTGGGGAACAGGCGCTGCTCGCCGCCCTGGAGCATCTGGCGGCGCCGATCTCCGACAGTTCGGTGACCGGCGTCGGCATGCCGTCGCCCGAGGCGCTCGCCGCGGCGGTCCGTTCGATCGTCGCCGCGTGCGTGCGCGAACCGGTCCGCGAGGACACCACCACCGAGCGTCTCGACCGCGTGCTGCTGCATCCCTTCGCCGGGCCGATCGTGCTGGCCATCGTGCTGTTCCTCGTCTTCCAGGCGGTCTTCAGCTGGGCCCAGGCGCCCATGGATCTCATCGAGGCGGCCGTGGGCTGGTGCGGCGAGCAGGTGAAGGCGCTGCTGCCCGACGGCATGCTGCAAAGCCTGCTGGTGGAGGGCATCCTCGGTGGCACGGGCAGCGTGCTCGTCTTCCTGCCGCAGATCCTGATCCTGTTCCTGTTCATCCTCGCGCTCGAGGAAAGCGGCTATCTGCCACGCGCGGCATTCCTGCTCGACCGGCTGATGGGGCGGGTGGGCCTGTCGGGTCGGGCGTTCATCCCGCTGCTGTCCAGTTTCGCGTGCGCGGTGCCGGGGATCATGGCCACGCGCACGATCCAGAACCCGCGCGAACGCCTGGTCACGATCATGATCGCGCCGCTGATGACCTGCTCGGCGCGGCTGCCGGTGTACGCGCTGATCATCGCGGCGTTCATCCCCGCGCGGACGGTGGGCGGACTCTTCAACCTGCAGGGCGTCGTGCTCTTCGCCCTCTACGTGGCCGGCGTGGCGAGCGCGATGGCCGTGGGCTACGTCGCGAAGCGCGCGGGTGCCGGTGATCGCGTCCAGCCCCTGCTGATGGAACTCCCCGACTATCACTGGCCGCATGTGCGCAGCCTCGCGATCGGTCTGTGGGAGCGCGCGCGCATCTTCCTGGCGCGCGTGGGCGGGATCATCCTCTCGCTGATGATCCTGCTCTGGTTCCTCAGCAGCTTCCCGAGCCCGCCCCCCGACGCCACGCTCCCACCCATCGCCTACAGCTACGCGGGGTCCATCGGGCGGGCGCTCGAGGTCGTGTTCGCGCCGATCGGCTTCAACTGGCAGATCTCGATCGCGCTCGTCCCCGGACTCGCGGCGCGGGAGGTTGCGGTCGGCGCACTGGGCACCGTCTACGCACTCTCGCAGACCGGCGACGACATCTCGGCAACCCTCACGCCCATCATCGCCGGCTCGTGGGGCCTGCCGACGGCGCTGTCGCTGCTGGCGTGGTACGTCTTCGCGCCACAATGCATCTCGACGCTGGGGGTCGTGAAGCGCGAGACCAACAGCTGGTTCTATCCCGCGGCGATGGCGGGCTATCTCTTCGCATTGGCCTACGCGGCGTCGTTCGTCACCTACCGCGCGGCACTCTGGTGGGTGGGGGGCTGACGATGCTCGAAGGCATTGTGGTGGGACTCATCGTCGCGTTCGCGGCGCTGCACGTGGCACGCCGATTCCTGCCGCGTCGCTGGTTCGGGATGCGCGGCGCACCCGCGACGAAGGCCGGTTGCGACACCGGTTGCGGCTCGTGCAAGGGCTGCGGCGCGGGCGGCACGGCACCCGGGTCAGCCACGAAACCGCTCACTCGAGGCTGAGCCCCGCCTCGCGGATCACGGTGCCCCAGCGGGCGGACTCCTCGGCGATGAACCGCGCGAACTCCGCCTGCGACGCCGGGGCGGCAAGGACGCCGGCCTCCTCGAGCTTCTTCACCACGGCCGGGGTTGTGAGGATATCGTCCAGCGCACCGCCGAGTCGGCCCACTGCCGCCGCAGGCGTCCCCACGGGGACAACGATGCCCTGCCACGCGAACGCGTCGAAACCTGCAGCACCCGACTCGTCCAGCGTGGACACGCCCGGCATCGCGTCGAGCCGTTCCTTTGTGCCCACGGCAAGCACCTTGATGCGTCCACCGCCCATCGCACTCCGCACCGTGGGCAGGTCCAGGAAGGCGGCGTCGAGCCGGGCGCCGAGCAACTCCTGCAGCACCGGCGCCGCTCCCTTGTACGGGACATGGTTCGTATGGAGACCGGCCCGCCGCGCGTAGAGCGCCATCGCGAGATGGTGGGGTGACCCGAGCCCGGGGCTCCCGTAGGTGATCTCGTCGGACCGCGCCTTCGCGTGCAGCATGGCGAGCGTTCGCGTCTCGCCCCCTGCCGGCGCGACGAGGAGGAGCGGGATCCGGGCGACACGCGCCACCGGCACGAGGTCGCGCTGCGGATCGTAGGAGAGCTTGCGGTAGAGCGTCTTGTTGGTCGCGAGAGTCGCGCTGTCGGCGAGCAGGATCACGTGCCCGTCGGCCGGCGCGCGCGCCACGAACTCCGCCGCGATGTTCGTCCCAGCCCCGGGCCGGTTCTCGACGATGACGCCCCTGCCGAGCCGCACGGTCAGTTCCGCCGCGAGGGTGCGGCCGATGAAGTCGGTGGCGCCGCCCGGGGGGTATGGCACGACGAGGCGGATGTCCTTCGAAGGATAGTCCGCGGCACGGCCGAGTCCCGGCAGGCACGCCGTGGCGACCAGCGCACCGGCCAGCTGGAGCCGCCGACGCTCGACCGCCACGTCAGAGGCTCCGCGCACCGCGCACGAGCCGGCCCGGTAGCGCACCGGTGAACTCGCCGTCCCGCATGGTCTCGATGCCGGACACGAACGTGTGGCGGTAGCCCTCGGCCTTCTGGATGATCCGGCGCCCGCCGGCCGGGAGGTCGTACACGATCTCGGGAGGCAGTACGCGCAGACGCTGCATGTCGATGAGGTTGAAGTCGGCCTTGTACCCGGGGGCCAGCACCCCGCGATCGCGCAGGCCGTAGACGCCGGCGGTGTCGGCGGTCTGCTTCTTCACGAGGTACTCGATCGGGATCTTCTCGCCGCGCGTGCGATCGCGCGTCCAGAACGCGAGCGCGCTGCTCGGCGAGCTGGCATCGCAGATGAAGCCGACGTGGGCGCCGCCGTCAGCGATGCCGGCAACGGTCGCAGGGTCCGTCAGGAGTTCGCGAACCACGTCTAGATTGCCGTCGAAATAGTTCTCGAACGTGTGGAAGAGCACGGCCTTGCCGCCCTCCTCCATCAACCAGTCGAGGGCCACTGCGAAGGGATCGCGCCCCTCGGCGGCGGCCATTGCCGCGATCCCTCGGGAGATCTCGGGTTCGAAGTCGATCGGGTGACCCAGCCGGAACGTCTTCGCGAGCAGGCCGGCGATCCAGCGCACGTGCGTGTCGTCGGGACGTTCCGTGACGAGGCGCCTACGGAGATCGGCATCGGCCAGGAGGCGCGCGTAGCGCTCGGCTGGCGCGAGGTGCTCCATCGACTGCCACAGCGGATGCGTGGTGAAGGGATGGATGCTGCCCTCCAGCGCCATCATCACGCCGATGGGTCGCGAGCCGACCTGCCCGGTCACGTCCATGCCCTGCGCCCGCGCGGCGTGGATGCGTGCCCGGGTGTCGCGCCAGAGGTCGGGGGCGTTGTGCACCTGCAGTAGCAGCACCGAGAGCGGCCGGCCGGCGATCTGCGCCGCGGCCCGGAGGTGCTCGAAGTCACCATCCCCGAAGTCGGAGTTCACCTCGATCACGCCGGCGCCGGCGCGCCGCATCGCCTGCGCGAGACCCGTCAGTTCCGGGTCGGCGGCGGTGAGGCCCGGCGTGTAGCGGCCGTCCTTCGCGCGGTGCTTGATGGTGCGCGAGGTCGTGAGGCCGAGGGCGCCCGCGCGGAGGGCGGATTCGAGCATCGCGCCCATGGCTTCGATCTCTCGGGGTTCGGGACGCGCTGCGTGATCCGCGCCGCGGTCGCCCATCGCGTAGAAGCGCAACGCCGCGTGCGGCACCTGGGCCCCGATGTCGATGACGCGCCGGCCGGAATCGAGCGTGTCGAGGTACTCCTCGAAGGTCTCCCAGCGGAACTCGATGCCCTCGGCGAGGACGGTCTCCGGGATGTCCTCGACGCCCTCCATCAGGTTGATGAGATAGCGCTCCGACCCGGGCCGCACCGGCGCGAAGCCGACGCCACAGTTGCCGAACACGGTGGTCGTGACGCCATGCCACGACGAGGGCGTGATGTACGGGTCCCAGGTGGCCTGCCCGTCGTAGTGCGTGTGGATGTCGACCCAGCCCGGCGTGAGCAGGAGGCCATCCGCTGCGATCTCCCGTCGGCCGGCACCCAACCGATCGCCCACCGCTGTCACCGTCGCGCCGTCCACGGCGAGGTCAGCGGTCCGGGCCGCGGCACCGGTCCCGTCCACGAGCGTCGCGCCGCGAATCACCAGATCGTGCATCCCCTCTCTCCCCATGCGTGCCCTTCCGATGAAGCGCATCCCGGGGCCGATGGTAGTGCACGGACGACCGGTTCCGGCGCGGGATCCGCCACGGCGATCGCGCTGCAACGCACCACGGGCGAGGCCCCTGCGCTAACATGCCGCCCCTTCAGCACCGCACCGATTCCGGAGTCCCGCCGTGACCACTCCCCTGTGGACCCCTTCGCCCGAACGACGGGCGGAAGCCAATCTCACCGCCTTCGCGAAACTGGTCGCCGACCGTCACGGCGTCCGGTACGACAACTATCCGGACCTGTACGCGTGGTCGGTCCGGGAACCGGAAGAGTTCTGGTCCGCCCTGTGGGACTTCTGCGGGGTGATCTCCGAGACGAAGGGCGCGCGGGTCCTCGTCGACGGCCACCGCATGCCCGGGGCGCAGTGGTTCCCCGATGCCCGCCTCAGCTACGCGGAGAACATGCTGCGCCGGCGGGACGACGCCCCGGCGATGATCTTCCGCGGCGAGAACAAGGTGCGCCGGACACTCTCGTTCGCGGACGTGTACGACAGCGTCTCGCGCCTCGCCCAGGCGCTGCTCGCAGAGGGAGTGAAGCCTGGCGATCGCGTGGCTGCGATCGTGTCGAACATGCCCGAGGCCATCATCGGATTGCTCGCGGCCAACAGCATCGGCGCCATCTGGTCTTCGTGCTCGCCCGATTTCGGGGTGCAGGGGGTGCTCGACCGCTTCGGCCAGATCGAGCCCGTGGTCCTGTTGTCCGTGGACGGCTACTGGTACGGCGGGAAACGGCTCGAGGTGTTGCCGCGCCTCGCCGAGATCGTGAAGGCGCTGCCTTCGGTGCGGCGCGTGGTCGTCGTCCCGTACCTCGACGAATCGCCCGACTTGTCCGGCGTCGACCGGGCGGTGACGTTCCGGACATTCGTCGGCCCCTTCGCGGCCGGCGACATTCCGTTCGCCCGGCTGCCGTTTTCGCATCCGCTGTACATCCTTTACTCGTCCGGCACGACAGGGGTGCCGAAGTGCATCGTCCACGGCCAGGGCGGCTCCCTGCTGCAGCACATGAAGGAGCATCAGCTCCAGACCGACCTGAAGCGCGACGACCGTCTCTTCTACTTCACGACCTGCGGCTGGATGATGTGGAACTGGCTCGCGTCCGGCCTCGGCACCGGGGCGACGCTGCTGCTCTACGACGGATCGCCCTTCCATCCGGGTGCGAACACTCTCTGGGACTTCGCGGCGCAGGAACGGATGACCGTCTTCGGGACGTCCGCGAAGTACATCGATGCACTGAACAAGCTGAAGCTGAAGCCCGCCGAGACCCACGACCTTTCGGCGCTGAAGGCGATGACCTCCACCGGCAGCCCGCTGGTGGCCGAAGGTTTCGACTACGTCTACGCGAACGTGAAGTCCGACCTGCTGCTCTCGTCGATCTCGGGCGGCACCGACATCGTGTCGTGCTTCGTGCTGGGCAGCCCGTGGCTGCCGGTGTGGCGCGGTGAGATCCAATGCCGGGGGCTGGGCTTGGCGGTCGAGGTCTACGACGACGACGGCAAGCCCTTGATCGGCACCAAGGGCGAGCTTGTGTGTTCGAAGCCGTTCCCCTGCATGCCCGTCGCGTTCTGGAACGACCCGGACGGCACCAAGTACCACGCGGCGTACTTCGAGCGCTTTCCGAACGTGTGGTGCCACGGCGACTGGATGGAGATCACCGACCGCGGCAGCTGCGTGATCTACGGGCGCTCGGACGCCGTGCTGAATCCGGGCGGCGTACGCATCGGGACGGCCGAGATCTATCGCCAAGTCGAACAGCTCGACGAGGTGGTGGAGAGCCTGGTGATCGGTCAGGACTGGAACAACGACGTCCGCGTCGTGCTGTTCGTCCGCCTGCGCGAAGGCACGACGCTGGACGACGCGCTGGTGAGGCGGATCAAGGAGAAGGTGCGGGCGAACACCACACCGCGGCACGTGCCCGACAAGGTGATTGCCGTCGCCGACATCCCGCGCACCAAGAGCGGCAAGATCGTGGAACTCGCCGTGCGGGACGTCGTGCACGGGCGCACCGTGAAGAATCGTGAGGCACTCGCGAATCCGGAGGCGCTGGAGCTGTATCGCGACCTGCCCGAGTTGGGGCGCTAGGGCCCGGGGTCTAGGGTCTAAGGAGACTCTGACCTGGTCGGTCGGCGGGGGGTGTCGCAGACGCAGCCCGCCGCCTCCCCCGATGGCACCGGCGCTTGCGGATCGCTGCCGATGTTCGCCAGCGCGGCCTCCGCGCGACCGCCGTGGGCGGCACTGCAATGCTCGCCTTCGGCATACGGACCCACGAAGAGCGGAGTCCCCTGCCCATCGAAGACGGCCACCGCCGGGGCTGCGGGCAGCGTCGACCAGAGCCGGGCGGATGCCTCCGGCGGCAACCGCGGGAGGCGCTCCAGCCCTCGCACCGGGTCGCTGCTTCCGCCCGGAGATTCCGCGGTGGCGAAGATGACGTCCTCGCCGACGTGGCGGGTGCGCAGTGCGAGGAATCGCGCATCGCCCAGCGTGGAACACGGGCAGCTGCCGTCGCGGAAATGCACGACGACGGCCCGGACGCGCCCCGCCATGCCGTTCTCGAGAAGGTAGCCGCGGATCACGGACGGATCCAGGTCGCCGACCTCGAAGTGCACCGGTCGGGACGCCACGGTGCCGCGGGAGTGCGAGATCCGGTCGAACAACACCTGGCCGACGAATGCCGCGACCACCACGGCCAGCATCGCGAGGAGCACATTCCGGCGACGGCGGCGGCGGTCCGGGGACGATCCGGAACGGTCTTCCCGGGCGGAAGCGGCGGTCGAGGTGATCATCACGGGCTTATCGGCGGTCCGGGTGGTGGATTGAGGGCCTGCCCCCGACCCGGCGACCCGGGGGGCTTGATCGTGTGCAACGATGACCAACGGAGGCTATGCCCTTCGCGTGACCAATCCGTGAAGGTCCGACCGGTCCGGATGGCTTCCGGCTTTTTTCGACATCCTCGAGGAGAAACTCCCATGACCCGCACCACCCTGGAAATCGATGGCATGACCTGCGGCGGCTGCGTCGCCAGCGTGACCCGCGTCCTCACCGACCTGCCCGGCGTCACCGGTACCGAGGTATCCCTCGAGAAGGCGCAGGCCATCGTCGAGCATGATCCCGCGACGGCACCGTTGGAGGTGCTGCGCTCCGCCGTGGAGGAGGCCGGATTCACGGTGCGCTGACCGCCCCCACGCAACCCGAGCGGGCCGCTTTTTTTTGCATCGTCTCGTTCGAGCCGCCGACGACGGCCGATAGAATGGTCGGCCGTCGAGGGAGATCAGGGACCGGTCATGTCGTCGATGAACGCGCTGGATGTCTACCGAAAAGCCCTGAGAGAGCTTTCGGATCGGCACACGCACGAGCTGCCTCGCAAGCTCTCGGAGATCGAGCAGGAATGGGATCGCGCCCTTGCCGCAGGCGGCGAACGGAACATCGTTTCGGGCCTGCAGCGGATGGCCCATGGGTTCGATGCCGCGTCCAGCGTGCTGGGTCTCCCGCAGCTGGCGGCCCCTGCGCGCAGGCTCGCGGCGTCCCTGGCTTCGCTCCTGGCCTGCAACGAGCCGCTGATCCCGACGAACATCCAGCGCATCGAGGCGTTGATCGCCGAACTCCGGATCGCCGCGCGGACCACCGCCGGTTGGCAGGGGGATCCTCCGGGGGAACACTGCCGGACCGAGGGCTCGGGAACCCCCGATCTGCCCCGCGAGGTCCGGGAAGCGACACCACCCCCCGTCGTACCATCGGCGCCGAACGACACGACACCGCCGCGGATGCTGTACGTCCTGGAGAAGGACCCGCACGTGGCGACGATGCTCGCAACGCAACTCGCGCCCTTCGGCTATTCCATCGAGACGCGCGACACGTCGGAGGCCCTGGTCGAGGCGCTGGTCGGCGCCGCGCCGTACGCCGTGATCCTGGATCCGGACACTCCGGGGGTCGGACTCGCGACGGCTCGCGCCATCGCGTCACCCCGCGGTTCGATCAGCAGCCGCGCACCGGTGATCTTCGTCTCGGACCGCAGCGACATCGACGCGCGGCTGGAAAGTGTCCGCGCCGGCGCGGTCGCCTACTTCCCCAAGCCGCTGCGGGTGACCGACCTGGTCGACAAGCTCGACGCCCTGTCGCAGCGGGAGTTTCCCGAGCCCTACCGGGTGATGATCGTCGACGGCGAGGCCGCACGGGCCGATCTCTGTCGCGCCGTGCTGCACGAGGTGGGGATGGAAGTCTCGCTCGTCCTGGACCCGATGCAACTCGTCACGATGCTGGGCGACTTCAATCCGGAGCTTCTCCTGATCGCGCTGAAGCTTCCGGAGTGCGGCGGTGACGAGATAGCCCAGGTGGTGCACCAGATTCCGTCGTACGTCAGTCTGCCGGTGGTGTTCCTGTCGGAACACTGGAACCTCGACCGCCAGATCGGGCTGATGAACGTCGGCGGCGACGCACTGCTGCCGCTGCCGCTGCAGGCGTCGCAACTGATCGCCACGGTCATCGCCCGCGTGGAGCGCTACCGAACGCTGTCGGCGCTCATGCAGCACGACAGCCTCACGGGCCTGCTGAATCATTCCCGTCTACATCAGTACGTCGAGATCGAATCGCTGCGGGCCCTGCGGCAGAACCATCCGCTTTCCTTCGCGATGATCGACATCGATCACTTCAAATCGGTGAACGATCAGTTCGGGCATCCCGTCGGGGACCGCGTCCTGAAGAACCTCGCGCGGTTCCTGCGCCAGAACCTCAGGAAGAGCGACATCGTCGGACGCTACGGCGGGGAGGAGTTCGCGGTGGTGCTGACGGACACCGATGGCCCGGATGCCCTGGCCGTGCTCGCGAAGCTGTGCAGCGATTTCGCGATGGTCGAGCACGACGCCGACGGCACGCGGATCTCGGTGAGCTTCAGTGCGGGCGTCGCCACGATGAGCGCAGTGCCTTCAGCACGCGAACTGGTCCTGGCCGCCGATCGGGCGCTCTACGAAGCCAAGCGCCGCGGCCGCAATCAGGCGGTGCTTTGGGGTGACCAGGAGCCCCCGAAGGTCCTGCCGGCCTTGGTGTCCGGTACCTGAACTTCGCAGCGGCGCCTGCCCGGCCCGTCAGGCACCGGGCGTCAGAACGGATTCCACCAGGGCTTCGGCTTGGCGTCCGCGAGCTTGCGAGACTTCGGGAAGTTGATGTCGAGCATCCGTTCGGCGTCTTTCTGCAGATCGGTCAGGCCCATCGCCCGATAGGAGGCTGCCAGGATCTGCAGCGCACGCTCCAGCGCCGGCGCCTGCGGGTAGTTGTCGATCGCGAATTGCGCGCGGTTGACGGCGGCCACGTAGGCCTTGCGGCGCAGGTAGTAGTCCGCCACCTTCACCTCGGACGACGCGAGCGCGTTGACCAGATACTGCATGCGCCGCAGCGCGTCGGGCGTGTACCGGCTCTCGGGGTACCGCGTCACGAGTTCCTGCAATGCATAGAACGACTCGCGCATCGCCTGCGGATCGCGATCGGTCATGTCCTGGTCGGTGACCTTCGCCGCGATGCCGAGGTCTTCGTTGAAGGAGATGAGGCCCTTCAGGAAGTACGCGTAGTCGGCGTTGGGATGATTGGGATAGAGCTTCAGGAACCGATCGCACGTGGCGATCGCCGAGGCCGGCTCACGGTCCTTGAAATACGCGTAGGCGAGATCGAGCTGCGACTGCTGGGCGTACCTGCCGTACGGATAGCGCGACGACAGGCGCTCGTAGTAGCTGATGGCCCGCCGGTAGTTGCCCGCCGCCGCTTCGGCCCGCGCCTCGGCGTAGAGCTTCTCGACGCTCCAACCCTGCGTCTCGTCCTTCTTGAGGCCGCCGTCTCCACCACCACATGCGCAGAGCACGAGCATCACCGCGATCAAAGCTAAACTTCGGAGCATGGAAGTCACCGACGAAGAAGACCTCGATTATAGCCTGCACACTGGCGCCGACCCGCGTGACGCGGTGATGCCACAGGCCTGTGCCGGCCTGCGCATGGACCTGGCACTCGCCCGCGTGTTCACCGACTTCTCGCGCAGTCAGTTGCGCCAATGGCTGGAGGATGGGCGCCTGCTCGTGGACGGGCACGCGACGGAGGCCACGCGGAAAGCTCGCGGCGGAGAACGACTCCATCTGGAGCCCGGACCATCGCACGACGGTTCGACGTTCCTCCCGGAACCCATGCCGCTCGTCATCGTGCACGAGGACGCCGACATCGTCGTGATCGACAAGCCGGCCGGCCTCGTGGTTCATCCCGGGGCCGGGCACCGCGGCGGGACCCTGCTGAACGGTCTGGTCGCGCATCACGCCGGCTGCGCCGACCTCCCCCGCGCCGGCATCGTGCACCGGCTCGACAAGGACACCAGCGGGCTCATGGTGGTGGCAAAAACGCTGGAGGCGCAGACCTCGCTCGTACGCCAGCTCCAGGCGAGGACCGTCTCGCGGACCTATCACGCCTTGGTCCACGGCGTTCTCCGCGGGGCGGGCACCGTCGATGCGCCGGTGGGCAGGCATCCCGTCCAACGGACCCGCATGGCCGTGACGACCCAGGGCAAGTCCGCACGCACCCACTACACGCCGTTGCGCGCCGGCGAAGGGTGGACCCTCGTCGAGTGTCGCCTGGAGACCGGCCGCACGCACCAGATACGGGTGCACATGCAATCGCTGGGGTATCCGTTGATCGGCGATCCGGTCTACGGATCGAAGCACGCCCAGCGCGCCCTCGCCCCGGCACTTTCGGGCTTTGGCCGGCAGGCGCTCCACGCGACGGCACTGGCCCTGGTCCATCCGCGAACCGAGGCCTCGCTGCGCTGGGAGTCCGCGCTGCCCGCGGACTTCGCCGCACTCCTCGATCGACTGCCGCTCCGATGACGCTCACCGACGCCGATCTGCTGGTACCCGACTGGCCCGCGCATGCTGCCGTGCGATCGCTGGTCACGACACGCTCCGGCGGGGTGAGCCGAGCGCCGTACGACTCCCTCAATCTCGGTATCGCCGTCGGTGACGATCCGGCATCGGTGCGTGAGAACCGGGCGCGCCTGCGGACGCGCCTCCCTGCCGAGCCCCGGTGGTTGCGGCAGGTGCACGGCAACCGCGTGGTCGACGCAGCCGCGGTGGCGACCCCCGTCGAGGCCGACGGAAGCTTCACCACCGAGGCCGGCATCGTCTGCGTGGTGCAGATGGCCGACTGCATGCCGGTGCTGCTCGCCGATCGGGCGGGGACGCGGGTCGCCGCCGCGCACGCGGGCTGGCGCGGCCTGGCGGGCGATGTTCTGGGGAACACCGTGCGGGCACTCGACACGGATCCGGCCACGCTGATCGCGTGGATGGGCCCGGCCATCGGTGCGTCCGCTTTCGAAGTGGGCGACGATGTGCGGGACGCCTTCGTCGGCCACGCCGTGGAAGCCGCTGCTGCGTTCGTGCCGCATGGGCCGGGGAAGTGGCTCGCGGATCTCTTCCTCCTCGCCAGGCAGCGACTCGCTGCGCTCGGTGTCGGCGCGATCCACGGCGGCGGCCTGTGCACCGTCAGCGATCCGAAGCGATTCTTCTCGCATCGGCGGGACCGCGTCAGCGGCCGGATGGCCGCGACGATCTGGCTGGCACGCTGACCCCGGTCCGGCCCGTCACCGTCAGGGCGGCGGCGGCCCCTCCTCTCCCGCAGCCTGTGCATCCCGCCGCGCGCGCTGCTGTTCGCGGAGCGCGCGGAAGCGGGCACGCTGAGGCGTCCCGAACAGCCAGAGGAAGAGCGCGAGCGGGCCGAGACCGTAGACCAGGAAGGTCATCACACCGGACACGACGTTGCGTTCTGCCGCCGCCATCAGAAGCGTGACGTAGAGCCACGCGATTGCCACGAGATACATGCTTGACCGCCCTTGCCCGCCCCTTCGAGAATCACCCGCGGCGTCTGCGTTTCGCGCCGCCCCCACGATGCCGACATCCCCCACGTCCGCGCTGCCGCCAGGCGGCGACGCCCTGCTCGCCGCCCTGCTGCCCCCCGGTGGCGGCGCCCTGCTGTCATTCACGATGGCCGGTGCCGAGCAGTCCCGGCTGCTGTTCGCCGGGCTGGCCGCGACGCTGGCGACAGACCCCGGACGTCTGCGCGCGTTCCTCGAGGATGTCTACGAAAGGCAATTCGCGCTCTGGGCATCGGTGCTGGGCACCCCCTCAGCGTTCGGCGAGCGCGTCGAGACTGCGACACCGGACCCGCGATTCCGCGATCCCGCCTGGCGCGAGATCCCGTGGTTCGCCTACCTGCGGCAACAGCATGCGCTATGGCAGGCGTTCGCATCCGCCCTGCCCGGCGTGCTCGAGTTGTCCGACGATGATCGGCGGCGGCTCGCGTTCTTCCTGCAGCAATGGGTCGACGCGATGTCGCCGGAAAACCAGCTCGCCTCGAACCCGGTTGCCCTGCGCCGCGCCTACGAGAGCGAGGGTGCCTCCGTCGCCCGGGGCGCAAGGCAACTGACCGCGGACCTCGCCCGAGGCAGGATCACCATGAGCGACGCCGAGGCGTTCCGCGTCGGCGTCAACCTGGCCGTGACCCCGGGTCACGTGATCCACGAGTCGCCCCTCGCACAGTTGATCCGATACACGCCCTCCGGCGACAGGGTGCGCGGGCGCCCGCTTCTGATCGTCCCGCCCTTCATCAACCGGTATTACATCCTCGATCTCCGCCCGGAGAACTCGTTCGTCCGATACGCCGTCTCGCAGGGGTTCGACGTGTTCGTCGTTTCATGGCGCGATGCGGGCTCGGCCCAGGCGGATGCGGGCTGGGACGACTACCTGCAGGAAGGCGTGCTCGACACGCTCACAGTCGCCCTGCAGCTTTCGAACAGCAAGCGTGCAGCCGTGCTCGGGTTCTGCATCGGGGGCACGCTCGCCGCCGCGGCGGCCGCGCTCGATGCGGCGGCAGGAAGATCCCGGATCGCTTCGCTGACCCTGCTCGCCACTCTGCTGGACTTCGCTGCCCCCGGCGACATCGGCCACTACATCCACACTGCGTTCGTCGAACAGTGCGAGCGCGAATTCGGGCATGGGGCGGTCGTCCCCGGGCAGCGCCTCGCCGCTGCGTTCGCGAGTCTTCGCGCCCGCGAGCTCGTCTGGCACTTCATCCAGCACAACTACTTCCTGGGCGAGACGCCACCGCCCTTCGACCTGCTGCATTGGAACGGGGACAGCGCGAACGTGCCGGGGCGCCTGTACTGCCAGCTCCTCCGACTGCTCTACCTGGAGAACCGGCTGCGCGATCCCGGCGGGATCGACACCGTCCATGGCGCCATCGACCTGGCCGCGATCGACGCACCCGTCTACCTGCTGGCAGCACGGGAAGACCACATCGTCCCGTGGCGCAGCGCCTACTCGAGCGCCTCGCTCCTGGCGCGGGTCGAGAGGTTCGTCCTGACGGAGAGCGGCCATGTGGCGGGCATTGTCAATCCGGCCGGGGGACGGCGACGCGGCTACTGGAGTGGCCCACCCCCGATCGCCACGGCGGACGAATGGATGGACGCCGCACAACACGCCAGCGGAAGTTGGTGGCAGGATTGGGCCGGATGGCAGGCGCGGCACGCTGGCCGCTGGCGCACCGCCCCGGCCGGTCCGGGCAACGCGCAGCATCCGGTCATCGAACCCTCGCCCGGTCGCTACGTGCTGGAGCACGGCGAACCGGCCGGAGGTGCCGGACACGATCGAGGAACTCATTGAACAAGGAGCAGAGCATGCCAAAGCGCGTGGTACTCGTGACGGGAGGAATGGGCGGACTCGGAGAACCCATCTGCACGGGCATGGCGGACCAGGGGTACACCGTGGTCGCCACCTACTCACCGAGCAACAAGACAGCCGATGCGTGGGTAACCTCCATGAAGGCCAAGGGATACGACTTCCACGCAGTGCCTTGCGACGTGACCGACTTCGATTCGGCCGCGGCCGCGGTCGAGAAGGTGACGGCGGAGGTCGGCGCCGTCGATGTGCTCGTGAACAACGCCGGCATCACGCGCGACATGACCTTCAAGAAGATGGGCAAGGCGGACTGGGATGCCGTGATCCGCACGAACCTCGACAGCTGCTTCAACATGACGAAGCAGGTGATGGACGGGATGGTCGATCGCGGCTGGGGTCGCGTCATCAACATCTCGTCGGTGAACGGGCAGAAAGGTGCCTTCGGTCAGACCAACTACTCGGCGGCAAAGGCCGGGATGCACGGTTTCACGAAGGCGCTCGCCCTCGAAGTGGCCAAGAAGGGGGTGACAGTCAACACGATCTCGCCCGGTTACATCGGCACCAAGATGGTGACGGCCATTCCGAAGGACATCCTCGACACGAAGATCGTCCCGCAGATCCCGGTCGGCCGCCTCGGAAAGCCCGAGGAAGTCGCCGGTCTCATCATCTATCTGGCTTCGGACGAAGCGGCCTTCCTGACCGGGGCGAACATTTCGATCAATGGCGGCCAGCACATGTCCTGATCCCTCATGACGCCCCACGTCGTGCGGCGCCCGGTGAGACCGCCGCGCGGAGGCCGGTCGCCTCCAAGCGAGCGAATAAAAAAACCCCGGCGAGAAAACCCGCCGGGGTTGAACCTTTATCTTTCGATAAAGGGGGAGGAGCCGTCTGGCCGGGATTCCTCTGCGGCGGCTGCATGCGCCACCTGCCGGGACATCCGTTTCGCGAAGACTTCGGGTCTTCGTCTGGCCGAATCTGGTGCCGCGTTCGTCTGCGGCGTTTTGTGCGGTCTGCAACGTTCGACGATCGTATGTCTGGCCAACGGTGGCACTCCGCCACCCGCGCAACAATCTTGTTCGCTGCGCCATTGAGACCAGCTCTAGCTTTGCAACCCAACTTCATGATACGCCAGAGTAATGTTTTCTTACAACTGGTGCTTCACCGATGTCGTGCTGCAGCGCACAACCCCGATGCTAGGCGTGACCGATTTCGCTGTCAACGATTTTTTTGCGCGTCGCACCATGATTCCGCTAGAGTCCATGAGCGACCCCATAACAACGAGGCGGGAACCGCTCGTCATCCGGCCCGCGGCAGGCCTCCTCCATAAAGTCGCCGCTACGAGGGATCCATGGCTGAAGAACTTCGACTGATCAAGAAGTATCCGAACCGCCGCCTGTACGACACGGCAACGAGCAGTTACATCACGCTGGCAGACGTCAAGGCGCTCGTCCTGGAGCAGGTGCAGTTCAAGGTCCTCGACGCGAAGTCGGGCGACGATCTCACCCGGAGCATCCTTCTGCAGATCATCCTGGAAGAGGAAACCGCCGGCGCACCGATGTTCTCCAGCGACATGCTCTCGCAGATCATCCGGTTCTACGGCAATGCCATGCAGGGCATGATGGGTTCTTACCTCGAGAAGAACATCCAGACGTTCATGGAGATCCAGCGGAAGCTGCAGCAGCAGTCGCTGGCCAAGTTCGGCGAGAACCCTGTGGTGGGGTCGGATGCCTGGAACCAGTTCGTGAAGATGCAGGGCCCGGCCATCCAGGGGCTCATGGGCAGCTACCTGGAACAGAGCGCCAACACATTCGTCGAGATGCAGCAGCAGCTGCAGAAGCAGGCGCGGAACATGTTCTCCACGTTTCCCTTCTCACCCTTCGCCACCGGGGCCTCGCAAGACGACCCGTCCGACCCCGATCGCAAGGGCTGAGGCCAACCCGATGCAGTCGAAAGTTCGCGCACGCCCCGAGCCGGCGCCCAAGGTGGGTTTCGTCTCGCTCGGATGTCCGAAGGCATTGGTCGACTCCGAGCAGATCCTCACCCGCCTCCGGGCGGAGGGTTACCGGATCGCACCCTCCTACGAGTCCGCCGATCTCGTAGTCGTCAACACGTGCGGGTTCATCGATTCCGCGGTCGAGGAATCGCTGGACGCCATCGGTGAGGCCGTGCGGGAGAACGGCAAGGTGATCGTCACGGGATGCCTCGGCGCCAAGGGTGCCGTGGTCCGCGAGACCCATCCGAGCGTGCTCGCCGTGACCGGCCCCCACGCGACCGAGGAGGTCATGGCGGCCATCCACACGCACCTGCCGAAGCCCCACGATCCGTTCTCGGATCTCGTCCCGCCCCAAGGGATCCGACTCACGCCGAAGCACTACGCCTACCTGAAGATCTCGGAAGGCTGCAATCACCGATGCACGTTCTGCATCATCCCCTCGATGCGGGGCGACCTCGTCAGCCGGCCCGTGGGCGAAGTTCTGCAGGAAGCCGAGCATCTCGTCCGCGCCGGTGTGAAGGAACTCCTGGTGATCTCGCAGGACACCAGTGCGTACGGGGTCGACGTGAAGTACCGCACGGGCTTCCACAAAGGACGGCCCGTGAAGACCCGGATGACCGAGCTGGTCACGGCCCTCGGTGATCTCGGTGTCTGGACCCGTCTCCACTACGTCTACCCGTATCCGCACGTGGACGAAGTCATCCCGCTGATGGCGGAGGGACGGGTCCTGCCGTACCTCGACATCCCGTTCCAGCACGCCAGTCCGCGACTCCTGAAGTTGATGAAGCGTCCGGCCAGTGCCGAGAACAACCTCGCCCGCATCCGTGCATGGCGATCGGTGTGCCCCGACATCACCCTGCGATCCACCTTCATCGTCGGATTTCCCGGCGAGACCGAGGCCGAGTTCGAATCGCTGCTCGAATTCCTCGAGGAAGCTGAACTCGATCGGGTCGGCTGTTTCGCGTACTCGCCGGTCGAGGGGGCCACGGCGAATGCCCTGCCCGATCCCGTCCCCGAGCCCGTGAAGCAGGAGCGCCGGGAGCGGTTCATGACGCTCCAGGCGGAGATCTCCGCACGCCGGCTCGCGGCGCGGGTCGGTCGGGAGATCACCGTCCTCGTCGACGAGGTCGATGGCGACACCCTGGTGGCGCGCAGCGCCGCCGACGCGCCCGAGATCGACGGAGTCGTCCACGTCTCCGGCGCGCAGGGCGTGAAGGTCGGTGATTTCGTGAAGGTCCGCGTGGAGCACTCGGACACGCACGACCTGCACGGCATCGCCATTCCGTAGGTCGCAACGGCGTGTGGGCCCGCATCGTCGCCTGGGCCAAGACACTGCGCAGGGATGCCCTGACGGTCTGGTTCGCGACGCGGCACCCCGACACGCCGCTCATCGCGAAGGTGCTGGCGGTCTGCGTCGCAGCCTACGCGTTGAGCCCCATCGATCTCATCCCCGATTTCATCCCGATCCTGGGATACCTCGACGAAGTGATCCTGCTGCCCGGGGCCATCTGGGTCTGCCTCCGCCTGCTGCCTCCCGAGGTCCTGCGCCACTGCCGTGATCAGGCGGACCAATGGTTTGCGGATCGCAAGGGCAAGCCGGTCAGCCTGGCGGGTGCCGCCATCGTCGGTGTCGTGTGGATCGCGATCCTGCTCCTCGCGTGGCGCCTCTGGGTCGGCTGACCGACGATCAGGGCGCTTCGATCGGTGTTCCCGTGCCTGACAGAAACGCGACCACATCAACGATGTCCCGCGTCCGTCGCATCGGCGGCAGGCTGCGCCAGACACGCTTCCCGTACGACTTCGAGATCAGCCTCGGATCGCAGATCATCAGCACGCCGCGATCGGCTTCATCGCGAATCAGCCGCCCGGCCCCCTGCTTCAGGAGGATCACCGCGTGCGGCAGCTGGTAGTCCATGAAGGCGTTGCCGCCGGCCGCGTTGATGCGCTCGATGCGCGCCGTCAGCACCGGATCGTCCGGCGGCGCGAACGGCACGCGGTCGATCACCACCAGCGACAACGTCGGACCGCGGACGTCCACGCCCTCCCAGAACGACTGGCTGCCGACCAGCACCGCGTTGCCCAGGCGACGGAAGCGCTCGAGCAGCTCGGTTCGTGACCCCTCGCCCTGCAACAGGATCGGATAGTCGCGGCCCAGCCGACGCAATCCTGCCGCCACGAGATCGCGCGCCTCGCGCATCGCGCGCAGGCTGGTGAAGAGCAGGAAGGTGCGACCTCCGGCCGCCTCGATCGCGGGAAGCGCCGCCTCGACCACCGCCTCGGTGTAGTACGGCGTGTTGGGTTCGGGCAATCCCTCGGGCACGTAGAGCACCGCCTGCTGTGGATAGTCGAACGGGCTGTCCCAGCACTCGGTGCGCGCCGACGTGAGGCCGAGCTGCGCGACGTAGTGCGAGAAGTCGCCGCGGACCGAGAGGGTCGCCGACGTGAGGATCCATGCGCGCGTGCCACCGCCCACCTGGCGCTGGAAGATCGTGCCGACATCGAGCGGCGTCGCGTGCAGTTGCAGTGAACCCGCGAACACCTCCACCCAGCGCACGTAAGCCGCGTCGGGCTCGCGATACCACCGCTTCAGGGTCGTCACGAGAAGTGCGCTGCGCTCGCGGCATCGCCCCAGCCCTTCGCTGCGCTCGGCCTGCAGATCGAGTAGCTCGTCGAGCTTCGCGAGGCAGGTCTCCACGTTCTCGATGGCCGGCACGAGCTTCGGCTTCTGCAGTGCGTCGCGTGCCGGCGCCCGGCCCATATCACCCTCACCCCAAGCGAGCCGGAGATCCTTCGCGGCCTTCTCCAGCTGCTGTGCGGCTTCGGGCAACGGCGCGAAGTCGCGCGCACCGGCGGCGGCCTCGAGTCGGGTATCGCGTGCAAGTTCGACGAGTTGCGTCGTGGAAAGACTCTCGCCGAAGAAGAGGCTCGCGGTGTCGGGCAACTGATGCGCCTCGTCGAGGATCACCGTGTTGCAGTTGGGCAGCAGTTCGGCCACGCCCTCGTCGCGCAGGACGACGTCCGCGAAGAAGAGATGGTGGTTCACCACGACGACGTCGGCCTCCAGCGCCTGCTTCCGCGCCTTCATCACGAAGCATTCGCGGAAGTGGGTGCAGTCGGCGCCGAGGCAGTTCTCGCGGGTCGAGGTCACGAGCGGCCAGACCGTGGCGTCCTCGGGGACGTCCGCGAGCCCGCTCTTGTCGCCGCTGTCGCTGGTGCGCGCATAGCTCGCGATGCGTTCGAGGTAACCCACGTCCGCCCGATTCTGGAAGCGGCCGTCGGTGCGTGCGCGCTCGAGGTGATAGTGGCAGACATAGTTCGCGCGGCCCTTCAACAGCGCGGTGGTGACCGACGCGCCGAGGGCCTCGCGTACCACCGGGAGATCGCGCCCGAAGAGTTGGTCCTGGAGCGTCTTGGTGCCCGTCGAGACGATCACCTTGCCTCCGTAGAGGAGCGCCGGGACGAGATACGCGAACGTCTTGCCGGTGCCGGTGCCCGCCTCGGCCACGAGCACCTCGCGGTCCTCGATCGCGTGTCCGATGGCCTGCGCCATGGCAACCTGCGACGGCCGGCTGCGGAACCCCGGGATGCTCCGCGCGAGGGGCCCCTCCGGCGAGAAGACCGCTTCGAGATCAGGACCGAGGGATGGCATGCCGTCCCCGACGCGATGGCGGCGCGCGCCCTGCAGGATCGATGGGTCGCGCGCTCAGCAACGCGCTTCGATGTACCGCTTCACCGCCTCGGCGTCGGCCGGCATCACGTCGTAGCGCAGCGGCAGCGCCTCGATCCGGTCGAACCCGGCGGGCCGCGCGGGTTCGTGGCCGAGCGCCTCGACGATGGTCGCCGAGAACTTGGCCGGAAGCGCGGTCTCGAGGCACAGCAGCGGGATGCCCGCCTCGCGTTGCTCGAGCCCCGCCTTGATGCCGTCGGCCGTGTGGGTGTCGACGATCACCCCGTAAGTCGCATGGACCCGGCGGATGGTCGCAAGGCGATCGGCGTGACTGCTTCGGCCGGACACGAAGCCGAAATCCGCGAGACGCGCGAAGTAGGGCGTGGCCGAGAGATCGAACTCGCCGTTGGTGTCGACCTGCTTCCAGAGACCGGCGACGATCTTCGGGTCACGCCCCACCAGGTCGAACACGAATCGTTCGAAGTTCGAGGCCTTGGAGATGTCCATCGACGGGCTGGACGTCTGCGCGACGGCGGACGAGGGTCGAACGCGATAGCGCCCGGTCCGGAAGAACTCGTCGAGGACATCGTTCTCGTTCGTCGCGACGACGAGGCGGCGGACGGGCAGGCCCATCATGCGCGCCACGTGGCCCGCGCAGACATTGCCGAAATTGCCGGACGGCACCGAGAAGGTGACCTGCTCGTCGTTGCCCTTCGTCGCGGCGAAGTAGCCCTTGAAGTAGTAGACGACCTGCGCGACGAGGCGCGCCCAGTTGATCGAGTTCACGGTGCCGATGCGGTACTTCGCCTTGAACGAGAGATCGTTGGACACGGCTTTCACCATGTCCTGGCAGTCGTCGAACACGCCCTTCACGGCGATGTTGAAGATGTTGGCGTCCTGGAGCGAGTACATCTGCGCCGTCTGGAACGGACTCATCTTGCCGTCGGGCGAGAGCATGAACACCCGCACGCCCTGCTTGCCACGCATGGCGTACTCGGCGGCAGAGCCCGTGTCGCCGGAGGTCGCGCCGAGGATGTTCAGCTCGTCGCCGCGTTTCGCGAGCACGTACTCGAACAGGTTGCCGAGCAACTGCATCGCGACGTCCTTGAACGCGAGCGTCGGGCCGTTCGAGAGGTGCAGCAGATGCACGCCGGGCTCCAACGTCGACAGCGGCGTGATGTCGTCGGACCCGAACGCCGCAGCCGTGTACGTGCGATAGACGATGTCGCGCAGGTCGGCGGACGGGATGTCGTCCATGAACCGCGAGAAGATCTCGAAGGCGAGATCCCGATAGCCGAGCCGCCGCCACGCATCGAGATCCGCACGGCTCACCTGCGGATAGGTCTCCGGCATCGAGAGCCCGCCGTCGGGCGCGAGGCCCTCCAGGAGGATCCCGGTGAACGGCGTCGGCGGCATGCCGCCGCGGGTGGAAACGTAGCGCATGGAAAGCTCCGTGGCCCGCTGTCAGTGGCGACCCAGCTCTTCGAGCCGGATCCGGGTGATCTTGCCGGACACGGTGGGCAGGGCCTCGATCCGTGCGATGGCCGCGTTCGTGTGCTTCTCGATCGTGCGGTGGGTGAGCAGGACGATGTCGGCCTGGTCCTCGCCCTCCGCGGGTTCCTTCTGCACCATCGCATCGATCGATATGGTGTGGTCGGCAAGGATGCGCGCCACGTCGGCGAGCACCCCGGGACGGTCGAACACGCGGAGCCTGAGGTAGTAGGACGTCTCGACCTCCTCCATCGGCAGAATCGGCGTGTCGGAGAGCTGATCGGGCTGGAACGCAAGATGCGGGACCCGGTTCTCCGGATCGGCCGTCTGCATGCGCGTCACGTCGACCAGATCGGCCACCACGGCCGACGCCGTCGGTTCCGCACCGGCGCCGGCACCGTAGTAGAGGGTCGCCCCGACCGCATCGCCTTTCACGAGCACCGCGTTCATCACGCCCTCGACGTTGGCAATGAGTCGGCGCGCGGGGATGAGCGTCGGATGCACGCGCAGCTCGATGCCCGCCGGCGTGCGACGCGTGATGCCGAGCAGCTTGATGCGATAGCCCAGTTGCTCGGCGTAGCGGATGTCGTCCTTCGTGAGGGCTGCGATGCCCTCGGTGTAGGCCTTCTCGAACTGCATGGGGATGCCGAACGCGATGGCCGACATGATCGTCAGCTTGTGGGCCGCGTCGATGCCCTGGATGTCGAACGTCGGGTCGGCCTCCGCG
This sequence comes from Burkholderiales bacterium, assembly GCA_022843925.1. Taxonomy (GTDB): domain Bacteria; phylum Pseudomonadota; class Gammaproteobacteria; order Burkholderiales. The sequence goes on along the minus strand of JALHMS010000011.1, from coordinate 46,724 downwards.
TACCCCAGTCGCTGGGCCTCGGCCAGCACGGTGTCGAACGCGAGACCCTTGTCACGCATCTCCGACAGGATGAAGTTGCTCGTGCCGTTGATGATCCCGGCGATCCATTCGATGCGATTGGCGGTGAGGCCCTCCCGCAGCGCCTTGATGATCGGGATGCCGCCGGCCACCGCAGCCTCGAAGGCGACCATCACGCCCTTCTCCCGGGCGCGCGCGAAGATCTCGTTGCCGTGCGTGGCGAGCAGCGCCTTGTTGGCCGTCACCACGTGCTTGCCGTTCGCGATGGCCTCCAGGATGAGCGTCTTCGCGATGGTGTATCCGCCGATCAGTTCGACGACGATGTCGATGTCGGGGTCGCGTACGACGGTGAAGGCATCGTCGGTGACGCGCACGCCCTCGCCCACCACCGACTGTGCGCGGGCGAGATCCTTGTCGGCCACGGCGGTGATCTGGATGCCGCGGCCTGCGCGGCGCTGGATCTCGCTCTGATTCCGCTTCAGCACGTTGAACGTGCCGCCGCCCACGGTGCCGATGCCCAGAAGGCCCACGTTGATGGGTTTCATCGAATCGGTTTCCTGAAGCTGTAACTCGGGATTGAAAAACCTTCGCGAAAGTAGAAGCGATGGGCACCTGCACGCTGCACGCCGGATTCGAGATCGATCGACCCGCAACCGCGGGCGCGGGCCTCGGCCTCCAGCCAGCGCAGCATCGTCGCACCGGCGCCGGTGGAGCGCGCCGCCTCGTCCGTGACGAGATCATCGACGTAGAAGCGCAGGCCGAGGTGGGTGTTCGCGAAGCTGCGGAAGACCGTCACGCACCGCACGACATTACCGTCCGCCACGACCGCCATCTCGCCGCCACCGGCCAGGATCCGACGCATCTGCGCCGGGTAGTCGGCCTCGAGATCAGGCCGCAACTGCCGGTGCACGGACTCCGCCCGCGGCAGCCAGTCGGGCTCGAGCAGTTCGCCTGCGGGGCTGCTCACCCGCACCACCCGGAACCCCGTCATCCGACCTTCGCGATCTGCGACGGCGAAATCAGGCCGCGCATCCCGCGCATGCCCGGACGACCCTGCCGGTACGGCAGGGTGTTCTGGTGTCGGCCGGCCGTCGGCCTTGACATGCTGCGCATATCAGCCTCCCCCGAACTCATCCGACCTTCGCGATCTGCGACGGCGAGAGCAGGCCGTCCTTCCGGAACATGTCCCGGATGCCACGGATCGCCTGACGGGTCCGGGCCTCGTTCTCGATCAGCGAGAAGCGGACGTGGTCGTCGCCATAGTCGCCGAAGCCGATGCCGGGCGAGACGGCGATCTTCGCATCCGCCAGCAGCTTCTTCGAGAACTCGAGCGACCCCATGGCGCGATAGGCCTCCGGGATCTGCGCCCAGATGTACATCGTGGCCTTGGGAATCTCGACCATCCAGTCGAGGGCATGGAGGCCCGCGACGAGCACGTCGCGACGCTTCTGATAGGTCTGGGCGATGGTGTGCACGCAGTCCTGCGGCCCTTCCAGCGCCACGATGGCAGCCACCTGGATCGGGGTGAACGTGCCGTAGTCGTGATAGCTCTTCATCCGGGCGAGCGCACCGACGAGCTCACGATTGCCGACCATGAAGCCCACGCGCCAGCCCGCCATGTTGTAGCTCTTCGACAGCGTGAAGAACTCCACCGCGACGTCCTTGGCACCGGGCACCTGGAGAATCGACGGGGCCTTCCAGCCGTCGTAGACGATGTCGGCATAGGCCAGATCGTGCACGACGAAGATGTCGTGTTCGCGGGCGAGCTTGATGATCCGTTCGAAGAACGGCAGCTCGACGCACTGCGCCGTCGGATTCGCCGGGAAGTTCAGGATCAGCATCTTGGGCTTCGGATACGAATCCCGGATGGCCTTCTCGAGTTCCTCGAAGAAGTCGCGACCCGGCACCAGCGCCACGTGGCGGATGTCGGCACCGGCGATCACCGGCCCGTAGATGTGGATGGGGTAGCTCGGATTCGGGACGAGGACGATGTCCCCGCGGTCGAGCGTCGCGAGGGCGAGGTGCGCGATGCCTTCCTTCGAGCCGATGGTGGCGATGGCCTCGGTATCGGGGTCGAGGTCGACGGCGTATCGGGTCTTGTACCAGTTGGTGATGGCACGGCGCAGCCTGGGAATGCCCTTCGAAACCGAGTAGCGGTGCGTGTCACCGCGCTGGGCCGTCTCGACCAGCTTGTCGACGATGTGCCGGGGCGTGGGCTGGTCCGGATTGCCCATGCCGAAGTCGATGATGTCCTCGCCGCGCTTGCGAGCCGCCGCCTTCAGCTCGCCGGTGATGTTGAAGACGTACGGCGGCAGGCGCTTGATGCGTGGGAACTCGTGCACGAGGGGACTCCGGAAGGGGCCGGCGGGCCGGGAAAAGCACCAATGGTAGAGTCCGCACCCCCGTTCGGCAAACCGGGAGATCCCGCTTGAAGTTGCATCTCGACCGATTCGAAGGCATGAACGCCTTCACCGGCTACGGTGACGGTCATGTCGTCATCAATGGAAGACGCGTCGCGACCAGCGTCGTGGTGTTCGCTGACCGCCTGATCGAACCCTGGGAGGCGGGGCCGGCTGACCGTCTTGCGGCGGCGGATCTGACGTTCCTGGCAGCGCTCCCGCTGGAGATCGTGCTGCTCGGCACCGGGCCCCGCATGCACCTAGTCCATCCGCGGATCTACGCGCCGCTGTCGGCCGCCCGGATCGGCGTGGAGGTCATGGACACGCCGGCCGCGTGTCGCACGTACAACATCCTGCTGGCGGAAGGACGGAAGGTCGCCGCGGCCCTGATGCTCTGAAGAGAATCGGAGAGTCCCCGGCGGGAGATGGTTCTCGCCCGGGCTACCTTACCGGCAGACCTGGAAGGCCTTCTCGATGCCGCGATCGCGACGTATCAATCGCGCCCTACAGCCCCGCCAGTGCCCACGCCGCCCCCTGCCCGCTCCAGAGGATCGCCGTCACCACCACGGCCTGGATCACTGCGAGCGACAGCAGCCACTCGCGGGACCCGTCGTCCACCTGGTTTTCCGTTGCACCATCCATGTTCCGCCTCTCCGTGTACCGGCGCCTCCCCCACCAGGAGGCGCCCCTCCGGCCCGTGCGTCCAGTCCGGACTGGACGGCAGGCGACCCGGAGGTTGATGGCTTGTCGGATCGGTCTGCGCAGACTTGAGCGCAATCTTCGTGTCGCGACGGCGGATCACAACCCGGCAAGCACCCGTACGTGCGCCGCGACACTGCGGCCCAACGCATGGAGCTCGTATCCGCCTTCGAGCGCCGAGACGATGCGCCCGGCGCATCGCCGCGCCGCGAACTCCATCAGGCTCCCGGTGATCCAGGCGTAGTCGGCCTCCACCAGGCCCATCGACGCCATGTCGTCGTCCCGGTGCGCATCGAACCCGGCCGACACGAACAGCATCTGCGGGTCGAACCGATCGAGCGCCGGCCACCAGTGACGCTCGACGGCCTCCCGGAACTGGCGTCCGGCGCTGTAGGCCGGCAGGGGTACGTTCACCATGTGTTCGCCACGCGGTTCGGCACCGCTGTACGGGTAGAACGGGTGCTGGAAGATCGACACCATCAGGACGCGTCCGTCCTCGGCGAAGATGTCCTCGGTGCCATTGCCGTGGTGCACGTCGAAGTCGATCACCGCGACCCGCTCCAGTCCGTGGACCGCCAACGCGTGCGCGGCGGCGACCGCGACATTGTTGAAGAAGCAGAACCCCATGGCCCGGCGCCGTTCGGCGTGGTGTCCCGGCGGGCGGACGTTGCAGAACGCGTTGTCGGCCCGACCACCGCACACGAGGTCCGTGGCCAGCACGGCCGCACCCGCAGCGCGGTACGCCGCCCTCAATGTGTACGGGTTCATCGCCGTGTCGGGGTCCACGTGTGCAATGCCCTGGTCCGGCGCCTTCCGTTCGAGGGCATCGAGATGGGCCTCGGAATGCACCCGGAGAAGCTGTTCACGGGTCGCCAGCGGGGCTTCGTGTACGTCGAGGGCCTGCATGAGACCCGAGGCGATGAGCTGATCCTCGACGGCACCGAGCCGTGCCGGACACTCCGGGTGATGGTGCCCCATGTCGTGGCGGACGCAGTCTGTGTGACGGATGAGCGCAGTGGTCATGGCGGCGGAATCGGGAAGTCGGAAGGACGGTGTTCGTTGACGATGGTAGCGCCCGCGGCGCGGGACAGACAGGGTCGGCGCCGTCGGCTGCGAGAAAACCTCCCGCGGATCGCCGGGCCCGGACCACCCGCCGCTAGAATGCCGATGGAATTCCCTGCCACGTCGTCGCTCGCGTCCGGTCACCATGTCCGCCCATCCGCTGCACCGCCTCTTCAGCCCCGTCAGTGTCGCCATCGTCGGGGCGGGTGAGGATCCGGGGTCCGTCGGTGCCGCGGTCATGCGCAATCTCGCCGAAAGCGGATTCGAGGGGGCGCTCTACCCGGTCCATCCGCGCCACGCATCGGTCCTGGGACGCCCCGCCTTCCGGAGTCTCGCGGCGCTGCCGTCGTCCCCCGATCTCGTCGTCCTGGCGACCCAGGCGGCCACCCTCCCCGACCTCGTTGCGGCCGCAGGCGAACGCGGTGCCGGCGGCGTCGCGATCCTGACATCCGGACTCAACGACCGCACACCCGCCGACGCCCGACTCCTCGAGGAGGTGGCGCGCACCGCCCGCGACGCGCGCGTGCGGGTGCTCGGTCCCAACTCCCTGGGTCTGTTGCGCCCCTCGGCGGGACTGAACGCATCGTTCGCCCGGACCGGCGCGAAGGCCGGCGCCATGGCCCTCGTCTCGCAATCCGGCGGGCTCGCCAGCGCGATGCTCGACTGGGCCCGCGCGGATGGCCTCGGTTTCTCCAGCGTCGTATCCCTGGGTAACCAGCTCGACATCGACTTCTCCGAAGTCCTCGATTTCCTGACGGCGGACCCGCTCACCGACAGCATCGTGCTGTACGTCGAAGGCGTGCGCGGCGCCCGCCGTTTCATGAGCGCGCTCAGGGCGGCTGCGCGGATCAAGCCGGTGGTGGTGCTGAAGAGCGGACGAGGCCCGGCGGGCTCCCGAGCGGCGACGACCCACACCGGCGCCATGGCGGGTCCCGACGAAGCCTTCGACGCCGCCCTGCGCCGCGCCGGCGCGGTGCGTGTGTCGAGCTACACACAACTCTTCGCAGCGGCGAAGTACCTGTCGTCGCGCTACCGCCCGGTCGGCCGGCATCTCGCCATCGTGACCAACGGCGGCGGGCCGGGCGTGATGGCGGTCGATCGTGCGACGGAGGTCGGGCTGCTGCTGTCCGAACTCGCCCCGGCGACGCAACGCGCCCTCGACGCCGCGTTGCCGGCCAGCTGGTCCGGCGGCAACCCGGTCGACGTGCTGGAGGACGCCTCGCCGGAACGCTACCGATTGGCGATCGCGGCCTGTCTCGCGGACGAGGGCGTCGATGGCGTCGTGGCGATCGTGACGCCGCAGGCGATGAGCGATCCGGACGATGTCGCCCGGAGCATCGCCGAAGCGTCCGCCGCACCCGGCAAACCCGTGATCGCGTGCTTCATGGGCGAGACGAGCACGGCATCGCCGCTGCGTACGTTGCAGGCTGCAGGACTTCCCGCCTTCGGTGCACCCGAGCCCGCCGTGGAAGCCTTCGCGAACATCGTCGCGTTCTACAGCAACCAGCGGTTGCTGATGCAGGTGCCGGGGCCCCTCGCGCAAGACCATCAACCGCCCGACCTGGAGGGTGCACGCGCCCTCGTCGAGGCCGCGCTCGCCGAGGGCCGCACGGGCCTCACGGAGAGCGAATCGAAGGGTGTCCTCGCGGCATTCTGGATCCCCGTGGCGGCGACCGCCGTCGCCCGGTCCGTGACGGAAGCCATCGCTCTCGCACAGCAGACGGGGTTCCCGGTCGCCATGAAAGTGCATTCACCCGATCTCGCCCACAAATCCGACGTGGGTGGCGTGCGCCTCGATATCGGGACGACCCAGGAGGTCCGCTCCGCCTACCTGCAGATCGAGGCGAGCGTCCGGGCGGCCGTGCCCGAGGCGCGGATCGAGGGCATCGCGATCGAACCCATGGTCCGCAAGTCGCACGGGCGGGAAGTCATGGTGGGAGTCTCGCGGGATCCGGTCTTCGGCCCCGTCATCGCGCTCGGGGCAGGCGGCACGCAGGTGGAGCTGATCGCCGATCGGGCGGTCGCACTGCCGCCGCTGAACGAGCTGCTTGCCCGGAATCTCATCGATCGCACGCGCGTCGCAGCGACGCTTCGATCCTGGCGCGGCATGCCACCGGCCAGCCTGGTCAGCCTCGAGCAGGTCCTGCTCCGGGTGTCCGAGATGGTGTGCGAGTTGCCCTGGCTCGCGGAGTTGGACATCAATCCGCTCATCCTCGACGAGAACGGTGCCGTGGCCGCGGACGCCCGCATGGTGGTGGGCCCGATCGTCGACGACATTGCGGCGGACCGCTACGCCCACATGGCCATCTGCCCCTACCCGGGACACCTCGCGAGAAGCTGGGTGCTCGACGACGGTCGCGAAGTCTTCGTGCGACCGATCCGGCCCGAGGACGCCGAGATGGAGCAGGCCTTCGTCCGGGGGCTGTCGGAGGAGTCGCGCTACTTCCGTTTCGCGAACGCCCTGCACGAACTGTCGGAGCGGATGCTCGTGCGCTTCACGCAGATCGACTACGACAGGGAACTCGCTTTGGTGGCCGTGCTGTCGGAGGCCGGCGTGGAACACCAGATCGCCGTGGCGCGCTACGTGATCGACCCGGACGGCGCGAGTTGCGAGTTCGCCCTCGCGGTCGCCGACGACTGGCACGGCAAGGGCATCGGGACGCGGCTTCTCGGCCAGCTCATCGAAGTGGCGCGCGCGCGCGGCCTGCGCTCGATGGTCGGCTACGTGCTCGGCCACAACACGAAGATGCTTCACCTGATGAGCCGCCTCGGCTTCGACGCGATGGCCGATCCGGACGACCCCACGATGCGCATCGTGGTCAAGCACCTCGCGACCTGACACCCGGGCCTGCGAACCCTCGAACACGTGCTTCGCCCAACAGGCACTCAAGGGCAACGGCGCCACGACGAAAACCGACTCCATGAATCCAGACATCCAGTCCGTCCTTGCCGCCATCGACGGCATCGTCCTCGGCAAACCCCGCGAGGTCCGACTCACCCTCGCCTGCGTGCTCGCCCGTGGTCACCTGCTGATCGAAGACGTTCCCGGCGTCGGCAAGACGACGCTCGCCCATGCGTTCGCGCGGGTGCTCGGGCTCGCCTTCCACAGGATCCAGTTCACGAGCGACCTCCTGCCGGCCGACATCATCGGCGTCTCGGTGTACGACCGCGAACAGGGGCGCTTCGATTTCCATCCGGGGCCGGTCTTCTCGCAGGTCGTGCTGGCCGACGAGGTGAACCGCGCGACTCCCAAGGCCCAGAGTGCGCTGCTCGAGGCCATGGAGGAGCAGCAGGTCACGGTCGACGGCCAGACGCGTGCCCTCCCCGCTCCCTTTTTCGTGATCGCCACGCAGAACCCGTCCAACCAGGTCGGCACCTATCCCCTCCCCGAATCGCAGCTCGACCGGTTCCTGATGCGGATCCACCTGGGCTACCCGGATGCCAAGGCCGAGCGCGCCCTCCTGGGCGGCGAGACGCGGCGCTCCCTCATCGAGGCCACGACGCCGGTGCTCGACACGGCACGCCTCCTCACGCTGCAGACGGCCGCCCGCGCCGTGCACGCGGCGCCGGCACTCCTCGACTATGTCCAGGCATTGCTGACCCATTCGCGCCAATCCCCCGCCTTCGGAAGCGGACTGAGCCCGCGGGCAGGGCTCTCGCTGCTCGCCGCGGCCCGTGCCTGGGCGCTCATCGAAGGCCGCAATGCCGTATTGCCGGAAGATATCCAGGCCGTGCTGCCCGGCGTTGCAGGTCATCGCCTCACGCCCCCGGACGGCGCAGTGAGCGGCGGTGACACCCTGGTCCGACGCCTGGTCGACGACGTCGCCGTTCCCTGAGGTGGCCACGCTCCGGGCGCGCGCCCCGTCCACCCGCTCCTCGCGCACGGCGTCCAGCAGCGCGGCGCACGCCCGGGTCACGCTCACCCGGCGCAGCATCTACATCGTGCCGACGCGCGCCGGCCTCGCCCTCGGCGCGACACTGGCGCTGATGCTGGCCGGGTCCATCAACTACAACCTCGGTCTGGGGTACGTGCTGACCTTCCTGCTCGCCGGGCTCGGCGTGGTGGGCATGCTGCACACGTGGCGCAACCTCGCAGGGCTCGAGGTGACGCCTGGCCGGGCCACTCCTGCATTCGCAGGTGGTCGGATCACATGGCGGATCCGGATCGCCAACTCGAGCACGCTCACCCGGGGCAGCGTCGGCCTCTGGATGGAGGGTGCAACACCGCTGCATCTCGATGTCCCGGCACGCGACGAGGTCGTCGCGACCCTGGACGTTCCGGTCTCGGTCAGGGGCCGGGTCCGCGCGGCACGGGTACGGATCGCGACGATCTATCCGCTCGGCCTCTTTCGCGCCTGGTCCCATGCGGCGCTCGCCATGGACACCGTCGTGTATCCGACGCCCGAGGCGTCGCCACCGACGCTGCCGGCCTCCCCCGGGCGACCCGGAAACGGTGGCCGCACCCGCATCGGCGAGGACGAGTTCTCCGGCGTCCGGGACTATCAGCCGGGGGATGCCCCCGCCCGGATCGCGTGGAAGGCCATGGCGCGCGCGGACACGGTGCTGACGAAGCAGTTCTCCGGCGGGGAAGGCGGCGCGACGATCCGACTCGACCTCGCCGACGTGCCGCACGAACTCGGGCTCGAGCGCGCGCTGTCCCGCCTCACGGCCTGGGTGACGATGGCAGAGGATGCACGGGTGCGCTATTCCCTCCGCCTGCCGGGCCGGGAGATCCCCCCCGGCGTCGGACCTGCGCACCGAAGCCGGTGTCTCGAGGCGCTTGCGCTCCATGGCCAGCGATAAGCGCGCCGGCCGCGATCGCGTCGTCACACTGTCGCCGGACCGGGTCACCGGGCTGACGGCGAGCCTCGCGCTCGTCCTCGCGCCCCATGCCGCGCGGATCCCGCTCTGGATGGCGATACTCGCCGCCGCGGCGATGATCCTCCGCACCTGGCTCGCCTGGCGTGGGCAACGGCTCCCGCGGACGTGGATGCTGGCGGTGCTGACGCTCTTCGCGGCGCTCGGGACCTGGATGTCCTACGGCGTCATCTTCGGACGGGACGCCGCGGTGGCGCTGCTCATCCTGATGCTGTGCCTGAAGCTGATGGAGATGCGGGACACCCGGGACGCCATGGTGCTGGTGTTCCTGGCGTACTTCACGGTGATCACCAACTTCCTGTACTCGCAGTCGATCCCGATGGGCGCATACCTTCTCGGATGCGTCTGGACGATCACGGCCAACCTGCTCGCGACCCAGCGCGCCGGCCGTCCACGCGTCACGGGTCTCCTGCGCGAGTCTGCTGTTCTGCTCGCTCAGGCGGCGCCCCTGATGCTGGTCCTGTTCCTCCTCTTCCCGCGCGTGCAGGGGCCGCTCTGGGCGCTGCCGCAGGCCGGGGCGGGTGGTCTGTCAGGGCTCTCGGACGCGATGTCGCCGGGCAGCCTGTCCAGCCTGAGCCTGTCGGATGCCGTGGCTTTCCGGGTGGAATTGGGCGCGAACCCACCGAAGGCGGACACGCTCTACTGGCGCGGACCGGTGCTTTGGGACTTCGACGGCCGCACCTGGCGTGCGCCCGGGAACGATCTCGTGGGCCAGGCGGAACTCGAGATCGGCGGCACGCCGATCCGCCAGACGATCACGCTCGAAGCCCACGACATGCGGTGGTTGTTCGCCCTCGACGTGCCGGGCGGCGCGCCGACCTCGAGCTACCTCACGCTGGATCTCCAGTTGCGCGCGGCACGACCGGTGCGGGAACGGATGCGCTACGAGGTGACTTCCTTCCCGAGCTACCGCCTCGCCCGGTACGAAGTCCCGGGGCTGCTCGAACGGGCGCTGCATCTGCCTCCCAGCTTCAACCCGCGCAGCCGACAACTCGCCGAGTCATGGCGCGAAGAGGGGCTCGCGCCGGAGCAACTGGTGCAGCGGGCCCTGGCGATGTTCCGTGAACAACCCTTCGTCTACACGTTGACGCCTCCGGTGGCGGCCGGCCACGCCGTCGACGATTTCCTCTTCGTCACCCGCCGCGGCTTCTGCGAACACTATGCGGCAGCCTTCGCGTTCCTGATGCGGGCTGCAGGCGTCCCGACGCGCATCGTCACGGGGTATCAGGGAGGGACGCTGAATCCGGTCGGCAAGTACCTCGTCGTGCGTCAGTCGGATGCCCACGCCTGGGCCGAGGTCTGGGTCGAGGGTCGGGGATGGATCCGGGTCGACCCCACCGCAGCCGTCTCACCCCTGCGGATCGAGCGCGGCGCCGCCGCAGCGCTTCCGGGCGTGGGCGCCGTTCCGCTGCTCGGCCGGGTCGACAACGACTGGATCAAGGACCTGCGATTCGCCATGGACATGGTGGCGAACGGCTGGAACCAGTGGGTGCTCGACTACTCGCCCGAGCGACAGATGAACATGATGTCGCGCTTCGCCGGCGGCCATGTCTCGTGGAGAGGCATCTCGACCGCACTCGTGGCGGCGACCGGCATCATCGTGGCGATTCTTGCGTTGATCGCGCTGCGCCGCACGCGCTCGGCGCCGGCCGATCCCGCGTGGCTGCTCTGGCAGGCGTTCTCGTTGAAACTCGCGAAGCACGGCGTCGCTCGCGCATTGAACGAAGGGCCGCAGGCCTTCGCCATCCGGGCATCGGCGGCATTGCCAGGCCATGCGAACGCCATCCGGGCGATCGCGGCCCTGTACGCGCGGCTGCGCTACGAGGCGCACTCGGGCCCGGAAGATCTCGCGAACCTCGAGCGCGCCATCCGGTCGCTTCGACTCGACTGAATCCGCGGATAAGCCGGCGCAACCGGCCGGAGGGACGACGCACGGCCCGGCGACTCAGGGCGATGGCAGACGTCCGAGCGGATCGATGGGCCTGCCGAACCGCCGCACCTCGAAGTGCAGCGAGACCCGGGAGGCATCGGTGTCGCCCATGTCCGCGATGCGCTGTCCGCGCTTCACGAGGTCGCCCTCCTTCACTGCCAGTGCGCTGTTGTGGGCATACACCGACAGGTAGGTCTCGTTGTGCTTCACGATGACCAACCTGCCGTAGCCCCGCAGCCCGGTCCCGCTGTAGACCACCTTGCCGGCAGCCGCGGCGGACACCGGCTGTCCCATGCGACCGCCGATCCCGATGCCCTTCAAGCGGCCGGTATCACCGAAGCGGTAGAGAAGATCGCCGCGCACGGGCCAGCCCCACTCGAGGGCTTCGTCGTCCTCGGGGGCTTGCTTGTCGGGCGCAGAGGGCGCCGCGGGCGACACCACCGAAGGCACAGGCGGCTGAGCGGGCTTTGGCGTGGCGGGCGCAGCAACGGCCGGTGATGCCTTGGCCAGCGCCTGCTCGCTGTAGGGGACAGTTGTTGCGCGGGGCTCCGACAGCACCGGCACCTTGCCCGTCGGGACGCCGTCCTCGACCGTCGCGCCCCCCTGGGTGGTCGGCTGCCCGAGCGGCTCGGCTGCGACGACCACTGCCGCCGGCAGCGCCTTCACTTCCGGCGCGACGTCCCTCTGCGGCGGCGTGAAGCGAAGCCGCTGCCCGACGAGGATCCGCGAGGGATCCGCCAGTTCGTTCCAGGCAGCAAGCTCGCGATAGTCGAACCCGAAATCCAGGGCGATCGCGTAGAGGGTGTCGCCGCGCTGGACCACGTAGGCATCGGGACGCTCGTCGCCCCGACGTCGGGTCACCCTTTTCGAGGATGGATCCAGGGCTCTTGCGCCCTCTGCCGTCGTGACGGAGACGGGCTGCTGCTCGATGAACGCGCAGCCCCCGACTGTCAGGAGCAGCGCCGCAAGGAAGCCACGGATCGCTAGACGCCGCCTCACACCCGGGTGCCCGGCAGGAGCGGCACGAAATGGACGTCCTCCAGGCGCGTTTCCACCAGACCCTTGTCAGTACGCTCGATCAGCACCAGGCGTTGCTCGCGCGTGCCGATGGGCATCACGAGGCGCCCTCCCACATCGAGTTGGGTGGTGAGGGCTTCGGGGACTTCCGGCGCGGCTGCCGCCATCACGATGAGATCGAACGGCGCGAGGTCCGGAAGGCCGAAGTTGCCGTCTGCGTGCTTAAGCTTGACGTTGCCCGTGCGCAACTCGCGGAGGCTGCGGCGTGCGCGTCCGAGCAGTGCGGCGATCCGCTCGACGGAGAAAACCTCCTTGGCGATGCGCGCGAGGACGGCCGCCTGGTATCCGCATCCCGTCCCGATCTCCAGGGCCCGCATCGGCGTGCGCCCGCCCCGCGCCAGCTCCAGCATGCGTGCGACAGTGAGCGGGGCGGAGATCGTCTGCCCGAAACCGATCGGCAACGAGAGGTCTTCGTAGGCCCGGCTCGCGAGGGCTTCGTCGATGAAGATGTGACGGGGCACCTCACCCATCGCTGCGAGCACGGTCTCGTCCCGGATGCCCTGCTCCCGCAGGCGCTCGACCATGCGCAGTCGCGTGCGCTGCGACGTCATGCCGATACCGATGTGACGGGAGTCCATCACGTCGAAGGGACTCAGGCGCCGAGCCAGGCTCGAACGAGATCGAGCTGCTCGAAGTGCGTGAGATCCATCTGCAGCGGCGTGACGGACACACGTCCCTGGGCCACTGCATGGAAGTCGGTGCCGGGTCCGGCCTCGGCGGCATCCCCGGCAGCGCCCACCCAGTAGACGGTGTCGCCACGCGGATTGGTGGTACGCACCACACCCTCCGCCTTGTGGCGCTTGCCGAGGCGCGTGATCTCCGTGCCGCCGATCTGCTCGAACGGCATATCCGGTACGTTGACGTTCAGCAGGAACGGCCCGGCAGGACGACTCTCGATGCACCGCTGCACCAGCTGTGCCGCGACGCGACCCGCCGCTGAGAAGTTTCCGTCACGACGACCCGCGAGGGAGACCGCGATGGACGGAATGCCGAGCAGAAAGCCTTCGGTGGCAGCGGCGACCGTACCCGAATAGATGGTGTCGTCGCCCATGTTCGCCCCGTGATTGATGCCGGAGACGACGATGTCGGGAAGGTGATCGAGAAGCCCCGTGACCGCGAGGTGCACACAGTCGGTGGGCGTGCCGTTCACGTAGTGATAACCGAGGTGGGAACGCCTGACGGTGAGCGGTCGGTCGAGCGTCAGGGAGTTGCTGGCACCGGAGCGATCGCGCTCCGGCGCGACGACGACCACTTCACCGAGCTGGGCCAGAGCATCCGCCAGGGCTTGAAGACCTGGCGCGAAGTACCCGTCATCGTTACTCAGAAGAATACGCATTGGGGTGACCCACGATCGAAGCAGGACGCTCGACAGCCAGCCGGTGGGCGCCGCGCAACGGATGCGACGCGTGGCCCTTGTGCGGCATCGCGCGCTCCACGACATGTGCGACAGAGCATCGAGGCCCGCCCATGCCAGCGCGTACGGAACGGGGTGCCAGTCGCGCGTTGTTGGACTTTCCTGGAATGATTCGGATCTCGGAAACTGCGAATCGTCGAATCTGAAACTATGGTCGGGGCGAGAGGATTTGAACCTCCGACCACCTGCACCCCATGCAGGTACGCTACCAGGCTGCGCTACGCCCCGAAGGCGCGGAGTATATCGGAGCGACCCCGGCCCGGGCAACGAGAAGCGGCCCGCAACGACGCATTGCGCGAAGCGCAGTTGCGCCGGTCGAGGTGCGTCGCCGGGCGCGCCGTCGGACGGCCCATCGCCCGGGTTGCCGACACCACGGATCGTGAAGGCATCGGGGGACTCCCTCCCACACTGCAAGTCACCTACCTGCGCGGAGCGGGAGCCGCGCGGACGAAGATGGAGATGGATAGGAGAGGGCCGGGACGGGCCCGACTTCGTCAGGCGTCGAGCAAGGCGATGATTTCGCCGATCGCCCGGCGAACGTCAGCCGTGTCCAAACCGGACGGCGCTGGCGCGGAGGGGGCCACTTCGTTCCGGGAGGGTTCGCCCAACCCCAGATCGAGGCGATGCCGCGCGCCGCTGATCGTGAAGCCTTCCTCGTACAGCAACTCGCGGATGCGTCGGATGAGGAGCACTTCGTGGTGTTGGTAGTAGCGGCGATTTCCCCGGCGCTTCACCGGCTTCAGCTGGGTGAATTCCTGCTCCCAGTACCGAAGCACATGGGGCTTCACCCCGCACAGCTCGCTCACCTCGCCGATGGTGAAGTAGCGCTTGGCGGGGATGGGCGGGAGGACGATGCGAGAGTCGTTACTCGGCGCTTCCATGGTAGTTCTTCTCAACCATGGCCTTCAGCTTCTGGCTCGCGTGGAAGGTGACCACCCGCCGGGCGGTGATCGGAATCTCTTCGCCGGTCTTGGGATTGCGTCCGGGACGTTGCGGCTTGTCGCGCAACTGGAAATTCCCGAAGCCGGACAGTTTCACGCCATCTCCGTTTTCGAGCGCGATGCGCACTTCCTCGAAGAAGGTCTCCACCATGTCCTTCGCTTCACGCTTGTTAAGCCCGACTTTCTCGAACAGCAGGTCGGCGAGCTCCGCCTTGGTAAGGGTCATGCTGCGGCCTCTACGTCCTCAACTTGGCGCCGAACGACTGTTCGAGCAAAGACAGCGCGGTGGCGACAACTTCGTCCGCATCCGCATCGGTAAGCGTGCGCCGAGTATCTTGCATCAGCATCCGGAAGGCAAGACTGCGCTTCCCATTTTCCACGCCTTTTCCGCGATATACGTCGAAAACCTCGACGTTCTCGACGATCGGCGGAAGGCCTTCGCGAAGCCTCTCGAGCATCGCACCGGCGGGGATGTGCTCGTCGGCCAGCACCGCCACATCGCGCCGCAGACCCGGCAGCTTGGAGACCTCCTGCAGCGCGGGAAGTCCGCGCGCCTGGAGGGGTTCCGCATCGAGCTCGAACACGACGACAGGTGATGGAATCCCGAACGACTGTTGCCAGCGCGGATGCAGTTCGCCGATCCATCCGGCGGGTCGCCCGTCGATGATGACCCGTGCAGATCGTCCCGGATGAAGTGCAGGATGCACGGCAGCCTCGAACGTGGCTGACAACGGATCGAGCAACGATTCGAGATCCCCTTTCGCGTCGTGGAAGTCCACGGGGCGTGCAGGCACGCCCCACTGCTCGTCGACGACGGGTCCCCAGGCGGCGCCTGCGACGCGCATCGGCTGTGTGAGTCCGGCAACGCCGAGCGGGCCGTCCTGCGCCGTGGCGTCGCGGAGGAACACGCGCCCGACTTCGAACACCCGCACGCGCGGGAGCTTGCGGTTCGCGTTGTAGCGGATCACCGAGAGCAATCCGCCGAGCAGCGTCGTACGCATCACCGACATCTGACTCGCGATCGGGTTGAGCACCCGAATCGGATCGGACGACCCCGCCAGATCGGCCTCCCAGGCAGCGTCGACGAAACTGAAGTTGATCGTCTCGTGGTATCCGAGATCGGCCATGCGATCCCGGATCTCGTGCAGGGAGCGCAACGCCTCCGGGAGGGCGTACATCGCTGCGGGCGCCCGGGGAGGCTCTGCCGGGATCCGCTCGAATCCGTGAACGCGAGCGACCTCCTCGATGAGATCCTCCTCGATCACCAGGTCGAACCGGTAGCTGGGCGGCGTCACGACGAACGCTTGGTCCGGACCGCTCCCGACGCGCTCGGCCGGCAGCCCGAGACGGGAGAAGATCCCTGCCATCTCGTCGGCCGGAATCGGCACACCGATGATCTTCTGCGCGCGGGCGACCCGCATGCGCACGGGCGGGCGGGCGGGCAGCTCGGCGATCACGTCCGTGACGGGACCGGGCTCTCCACCGCAGATGTCGACGATGAGGCGCGTGGCACGCTCGATACCGGCCAGGTTGTTGTCGAAATCGACGCCTCGCTCGAAGCGATGGGACGCATCGCTGCCGAAGTTGTAACGACGCGCGCGTCCGGCGATGGCATCGGGGAAGAAGAAGGCCGCCTCGAGAAAGCAGTGACGCGTATCGAGATCGGCCTTCGTGCTCTCGCCGCCCATGATCCCCGCGAGACCGATGGGACCGCTGTCGTCGGTGATGGCGACGACGTCGTCGGCGAGTGGCACGGTCTGTCCATTCAGCAGCGCCACGGACTCGCCTTCGTGCCCGAAACGCACGACGACGGGGCCACGGAGCTTGTCGGCGTCGTACACGTGCAGCGGCCGCCCTAGCTCGAGCATGACGTAGTTGGTCACGTCGACCAGGATCGAGATGCAACGCTGCCCGGCCCGCTCGAGCCGCTCCCGCATCCACTCGGGTGTCGCCGCGTTTGCGTTCACGTTGCGGATGACACGTCCGGTGAAGCGACCGCAACCTGCCGGCGACGCGATCCGCACCGGGTGCGTCGCATCGGTGGTCGACGCCACCGGCGAGGTCGGCGGCGGCACCAGCGCGGCCCCCGTCAACGCTGCCACCTCGCGGGCGATCCCGAGCACCGACAGACAATCAGCGCGATTGGGCGTGAGCTTCACCGTGAAGATGTGATCGTCCAGGGCGAGAGCGTCCCTCACGTCGGCGCCGACCATCGCTTCGTCAGGAAGCACGAGCAGACCACCGTGATCGTCCGACAGACCCAGCTCCCGTGCGGAGCAGAGCATCCCCTCGCTGTCGACACCGCGCATTGTTGCGCGCCGGATCTCCACGACGGCGCCGTCGGCTCCGGGCACCGACGCCCCCACCCGCGCGAGCGGGACCTTCATCCCTTCGACGACGTTGGGCGCTCCGCAGACGATCTTCAGGATCTCGCCGCCGGCGTCCACGCGACACACCTTCAGTCGGTCGGCATTGGGATGCTTCTCGTAATCGAGAACGCGGGCGACCACGACACCGGCGAAGTCCGGGGCGACCGGATCACAGGCCTCGACCTCCAACCCCGACATGGTGAGCAGGTGCGAGAGCTCCGCGGTGCTCAAATTCGGATCGACAATGCTGCGCAGCCAGCGCTCGGAGAATTGCATGGGGGCCTCAGGCGAACTGTTCGAGGAAGCGCACGTCGCCCTCGAAGAACAGGCGCAGGTCGCCGACGCCGTAGCGCAGCATGGTGAGACGCTCGAGACCGGAGCCGAACGCGAACCCGACGTGGCGTTCCGGATCGAGGCCGAAATTGCGGATCACCTGCGGGTGGACCTGCCCCGACCCGGAGATCTCAAGCCAGCGCCCTTTGAGAGGTCCGGACGAGAACGCCATGTCGATCTCCGCCGAAGGTTCGGTGAACGGGAAGAACGACGGCCGGAAGCGCACGTCGAGCTGATCGGTTTCGAAGAAGCGCCGCAGGAAGTCGGTGTAGACGCCCTTCAGGTCGGCGAAGCTGATGTTCTCGTCGATCCAGAGCCCCTCCACCTGATGGAACATCGGTGAGTGTGTGGCATCGGAGTCGACGCGATAGGTGCGCCCCGGCGCGATGACCTTGATAGGCGGCTCGTGCGTACGGGCGTAGCGGACCTGCATCGGGCTCGTGTGGGTCCTGAGAAGAAGCCCCCCCTCGACGTAGAAGGTGTCGTGCATCGAGCGGGCGGGATGGTTCTCGGGCTGATTCAGCGCGGTGAAGTTGTACCAGTCGGTCTCGATCTCCGGACCATCGGCCACGGCGAACCCGATCGACCGGAAGATATCCTCGACCCGGCGCCAGGTCCGGATCACCGGGTGCACGCTGCCGCGCGCGCGCATGCGTCCGGGCAGGGTCACATCGACAGCCTCGCCGCGGAGGCGTGCTTCGAATTCGGCCTCGAGCAGAGCGTCGCGACGGGCGGCGAGAGCGCCTTCGATCCGCTCCTTCGCAGCGTTGATCCGGGCACCCGCTTCCCGGCGCTCCGCCGGATCTAGCTTCCCGAGAGACTTCAGCGCCTCGGTGAGGCGCCCGGCCTTGCCGAGATACCGCGCCTTGCCCTGTTCCAGCGAGGCCGGATCCCCCGCGGCCGCGAAAACATCCAGTGCCTCGGCCACGACCCCGTCGAGATCATCCATGACATCCCCTGGTCACAACAAAAAAGGAGGCCGGATGGCCTCCTTTCTTCGATCAGCCTTGCCCGGGTCAACGACCCAGGCTTGCCTTCGCCTGATTCGCCAACTGCTCGAATGCCGGCTTGTCGAACACGGCGATGTCGGCGAGCACCTTGCGGTCCACCTCGATCGCCGCCTTCTTGAGCCCGTTCATGAACGTGCTGTAAGTCAGACCGACTTCCCGCGCTGCTGCGTTGATCCGGGTGATCCAGAGGGCGCGGAAATCGCGCTTGCGGTTGCGACGGTCGCGGTAGGCGTACTGCCCTGCGCGCATGACCGCCTGCTTTGCGATCCGATAAACGGTACTGCGACGGCCACGATAACCCTTGGCGCGATCGAGGACCTTCTTGTGACGGGCGTGTGCGGTTACTCCGCGTTTGACTCGTGGCATCTCCTGTCCTCCTTACGCGTAGGGCATCATGGCGCGGACTCCGCGCTCATTGGATTCGTGCACCTGGGTCGTCCCGCGAAGATTGCGCTTACGCTTGGTCGACTTCTTCGTAAGGATGTGTCGCAGGAAGGCCTTCCCGCGCTTGATGCCACCACTTCCCTGCGCCTTGAAGCGCTTTGCAGCGCCCCGCTTGGTCTTCATCTTCGGCATTTGCCGCTCCTGGTTGGCTGCACGACATGGCGGCTCTCCGTGGACGGAGGGCCCTTCGATTGCCATGACCGTGCTTCTGGTGCGCCCCGGCCCGCCTTGGCGCCGGGGGCGTTCGCGGTCCCACTCAGGCATCGCCCGGGGTCCCGCGCTGCTGCGAACCACCACCTTCAGAACCACACTCCCGCTCCTGATCAGACGGCGGCGATGTTCGCCGACCGCGGCACTCAGGAATTCTCGTCAGGTCTTCTTCTTGGGCGAAAGCACCATGACCATCTGCCGCCCTTCCAGCTTCGGAAACTGCTCGACGACACCTACCGCTTCCAGATCCTGTCGGACCCGCTCCAGCAGCTTGATGCCGAATTCCTGGTGAGCCATTTCCCGCCCGCGGAATCGCAGGGTGATCTTGGTCTTGTCGCCCTCCTCCAGGAAGCGGATCAGATTACGCAGCTTGATCTGGTAATCACCGTCATCCGTCCCGGGTCGGAATTTGATTTCCTTGACCTGGATCTGCTTCTGCTTGAGCTTGGCGTCGTGGCGCTTCTTGGCTTCGCTGTACTTGAACTTGCCGAAGTCCATGATGCGACAGACAGGGGGCTTGGCGGTAGGCGCGATCTCGACGAGATCAAGCTCCGCGGCTTCTGCTGCCTGAAACGCTTCTGCCAAGGTGACGACGCCCAGTTGCTCGCTGTCCGGGCCCACCAGCCGGATCTCGGGCGAATTGATTTCCCCGTTGATCCGCAGTTCACGTTCTTGAAGGATGGAAGTAACCTCCGCAAAGGGTTAAACGCCGGCCGGAAGCTCCGAGCGAACACGACGGATGAAGTCCGCCACTGTCATCTGCCCGAGATCCTGACCTCCGCGCACGCGCACTGCCACCATCCCAGCTGCCACTTCCTTATCGCCTACGACCAACTGGTACGGCAGCTTCATCAAGCTATGTTCCCGAATCTTAAAGGTAATCTTGTCGTTCCTCAAGTCGGACTCCACGCGGAGCCCCGCCGCCCGCAATTCCGAGGTGACGTGCGTGGCGTAATCGGCCTGACCTTCGGAGATATTGAGCACGACCGCCTGGACAGGCGCGAGCCAGACCGGCAACGCCCCAGCGTGGTTCTCGATCAGGATACCGATGAAGCGCTCGAGAGACCCAAGGATGGCCCGATGGAGCATCACGGGCACCTTGCGCGTGTTGTCCTCGTCGACGTACTCGGCGCCGAGGCGCCCTGGGAGGGCGAAATCCAGCTGCAGCGTCCCGCACTGCCATACGCGACCAATGGAGTCCTGCAAAGAAAACTCGATCTTCGGCCCGTAGAATGCCCCCTCGCCCGGGTTGAGCTCCCACTTCAGCTGCTTCGCGTCGAGGGCTGCCATCAGCGCTGATTCGGCCCGATCCCAGGCCTCGTCGGCCCCGATCCGCTTCTCGGGTCGGGTGGAGAGCTTGATGAGGATGTCGTGGAACCCGAAGTCTGCGTAGATCCGACGCAGGAGGTCGATGAAGGCAGCCGCCTCGTCCTGCACCTGATCCTCACGACAGAAGATGTGGGCATCGTCCTGCGTGAACGCCCGGACGCGCATGATGCCGTGCAGGGCGCCCGACGGCTCGTTGCGATGGCACGCGCCGAACTCCGCAAGCCGCAGCGGAAGATCGCGGTAACTCTTCAGCCCCTGATTGAAGATCTGGATGTGCCCCGGGCAGTTCATGGGCTTCACAGCGTAGTCACGATTCTCCGACGCCGTGGTGAACATGTGCTCCCGGTAGTTCTCCCAGTGCCCAGAGCGCTCCCAGAGTACGCGGTCCATCACCTGGGGCGTGCGTACCTCACGGTAGCCGTTCATTCCGAGCGTGCGGCGCATGTATTGCTCGACCTGCTGCCAGATCGTCCAGCCGTTCGGATGCCAGAACACCATACCGGGCGCTTCTTCCTGCACGTGGAAGAGGTCCAGTTGCCGCCCAAGCTTGCGGTGGTCGCGCTTCTCGGCCTCCTCGAGCATGTGCAGATGGGCATCCTGGTCCGCCTTGGTCGCCCAAGCTGTTCCGTAGATGCGCTGGAGCATCTCGTTGCGGGAATCACCGCGCCAGTAGGCCCCTGCAAGCTTCATCAGCTTGAAGACCTTGAGGTGTCCGGTCGACGGCACATGCGGACCACGGCACAGATCGACGAAATCACCCTCGCGATATAGGGAGACCTGCTCGCCAGCCGGGATGGCACGGATCAACTCGGCCTTGTACTTCTCGCCAATAGACTCGAAGAATGCCACGGCCTCGTCGCGGTCCCAGACTTCCCGCGTCACGGGCAGATTGCGGGCTGCAAGTTCCGCCATGCGTTTCTCGATCACGCCAAGATCGTCCGGCGTGAAGGGGCGTTTGTAAGCGAAGTCGTAGTAGAAGCCGTGCTCGATCACGGGCCCGATGGTCACCTGCGCGTCGGGAAAGAGTTCCTTCACAGCATAGGCGAGCAGATGGGCGGTGGAGTGACGGATCACCTCCAAGCCCTCGGGATCCTTGGCGGTGACGATGGCGACATCCGCATCCGCATTCACGGCGAAGGAAGCATCGACCAGCTTGCCATCGACTCTTCCGGCAAGAGCGGCCTTTGCCAGACCAGGCCCGATCGCTGCTGCGATCTCGGCCACCGTCACGGGGCCCGGGAACTCCCTCGTTGCCCCATCGGGCAGGCGTACTGTTGGCATCGCGGACGAACACCCGAAAATGCGACAGGAGTCGGCGAGGACCGAGGCCAACGCCTCGTGCCCTGCATCGACTCCTGTCTCTATTTGGTAGGCGCGATTGGACTCGAACCAACGACCCCCACCATGTCAAGGTGGTGCTCTAACCAGCTGAGCTACGCGCCTAAGGAAAACGGAGTTTAGCGGAAAGCTCGCTCCGGTTGAAGGGCCTGCGGCGCCCGCGTTGGTCAACGCATCTGGAACAACTTCCCGAAGTTCGCGATGTCGAGCACCTGCTTAACGGTCCCGCGGCAGTTGACGAGGGCAACCCCCTTCGCCGACGCCTGGGCCTTTTCACGAAGCATGAGCAGCATGCCCAGCGCCGAACTGTCGACGTACTCCACCTGTCCGAAGTCGATCTCGAATTCCTTCACCTCGGATGCCCCGAGCTGGGACTCGTAGGCATCCCGGAAGCTCCGGTGGGCATTGAAGTCGAAGCGCCCGCTCAACTTGATCGTCGCCGTCTTTCCCGAAGTCATGACTTGAGTCTGCATTGTTCCTTCCTCTCGACGATTTCCAGTGCAAGGTTACGGCATGCGCCTGCGGGAGTCACACCCGGACGGCCCGATCCGCGCCGGCGCGTGCCATCACTCGCGCCGCCATGTCCTTCAGCGCCACGACTTCATCGACGCCCCCCACGGCAATGGCTTCGCGTGGCATGCCGAATACGACGCAGGACGCCTCGTCCTGCGCAAACGTGTGTGCCCCGGCCTGCTTCATCTCCAGCATCCCGGCCGCCCCGTCCTTGCCCATCCCCGTGAGGATGACGCCGATCGCGTTCTTGCCGGCCACGTTCGCGGCCGACCGGAACAGGACATCGACCGACGGACGATGGCGGTTCACCGGCGGGGCGTCCGAGATCTCGGTGACGTAGTTCGCGCCGCTCCGGGCCAGCAGCAGGTGGAAATCGCCGGGCGCGATGTACGCGTGCCCGGGAAGGACCCGCTCCCCGCCTTCCGCTTCCTTGACGGCAATACGGCAGAGACTGTCCAGCCTCTGCGCGAACGACCTGGTGAACGCGCCCGGCATGTGCTGGGTGATGAGCACACCCGGACAGGCCGGCGGAAGCTGCGTGAGGAACGCCTTGATGGCCTCGGTGCCGCCGGTGCTCGCACCCACGATGATCAGCTTCTCGGTGGCCGCGATGCGGGAGAGGCCGGCGGCGGGGAGCACCGCATCCGCTCCCAGGGCAGGCGCCACCTCGAACGAGGATCGGCGAACCTTCGCACCCGCTGCCGCCCGGATCTTGTCGATCAATTCGTCCGCGGATCCCTGGAGACCTTCCTGGATCCCCAGACGAGGCTTCGCGACGAAATCGACAGCGCCGAGTTCCAGCGCGCGCAACGCCACCTCGGACCCGCGCTGCGTGAGCGACGACACCATGATGACGGGCGTCGGCTTCAGACGCATCAGCCGGGACAGGAACTCCAGCCCATCCATGCGCGGCATCTCGACGTCGAGCGTGATCACATCCGGATTCGTGGCGCGGATGATCTCGCGCGCGGCGATCGGATCGGCAGCGACGCCGACCACCTCGATATCCCGCGCGGCCGCCAGCAACTGGGAGAGCAGCGACCGCACGAGGGCGGAGTCGTCGACGATCACGACCCGGATCCGGCGACCGGCGCCGGGATGCCATGTGCTCGATGCGCTCATCAGAACAACTCCACTTCGCCGCTCACTTCCTTGACGCTGCTGATGCGCTTCGCGTAGTCGACTTCGCGGACGAAGAGCGTGTCGTTGCGCGTGGCGCGAAGCTTCTTCACCAGGGCGCGACCGGTCTTGGGAAAGAAATAGACCTTGCGGGGGAACTGGTCCAGCACGTCCTTCCCGACGATCCGGATGCCTTCCGTGGCGAGGTAGTCCAGCGCGAACGCGGTGTTGCGCGAACCCACGCGCGTGACCGTCATGTTGGCAAGCACGTTCCCTCCACCGAACACCTTCGCCTCGAGATTCACGCGCCGCGCGCCAAGCTTGAGAAGTTCGTTGATTAGCAGTTCCATCGCATAGGACCCGTAGCGGGCAGACGCCGATGCAGGAACGGCGTTCTCCGACCCCGTGTCGGGCAGCATGAAGTGATTGATGCCTCCGATACCCGACACCTTGTCGCGTATGCAGGCTGCGATGCACGAACCGAGCGTGGTCGACAGCAGCAGATCGGCATTGGTGACGTAGTACTCCCCGGGCAGGATCTTCACCGCGTCGATGTCGAACTGCCGGTCGTGGTAGTGATTGGTGGCCAGGGACTCGACCACGACGTCAAGTGGCATCGGTCACCCCGGCGCCGGTCAGTTGATAGACGGTCTTGCCGCGGAGCTTGAGCGTATCGGCGACGTGGAAAAGGCTTTCGGAGTGCCCGACGAACATCAGCGCGTCGGGCTTCATCACTTTCGCGAGACGACGCACCACATCCGCCTGGGTGGGCTTGTCGAAGTAGATCATCACGTTCCGACAGAAGACCGCATCGAACGGCCCCTTCACGGGAAGCGGATCCTTCAGCAGGTTCACCTGTTCGAACGCGACCATGCGCGCAATCTCCGGACGCACGCGGACGTGCCCCTCCTGGGCTCCGGTGCCGCGCATGAAGAAGCGTCTCACCCGTTCGGGGGACAGCTTCTCGATCCGCTCCAGCGGATACACGGCTGCGCGCGCCTTCGCCAGGACGTTGGTATCGAGATCGGAAGCGATGATCTTGACCGGCACGTCGGCCGTGCCAAACGTCTCGGCGACGGTGATGGCGATGGAGTACGGCTCCTCGCCCGTCGACGAGGCACAGCACCAGATCGACAGGGGCCGCCCGCGCCGCTGGGCGAGATGCTCGGCCAGCAGGGGGAAGTGATGCGCCTCGCGGAAGAACGACGTGAGATTCGTCGTGAGAGCGTTCGTGAACGCCTCCCATTCGGACTCGTCCTGACCCGACTTGAGAAACGCCAGATAGTCGCTGAAACTGTCCAGACCGAGCACCCGGAGCCGCCTGGCGAGCCGGCTGTAGACCATGTCGCGCTTGACCGGTGAGAGCGTGATGCCGGCCCGCCGATAGATGAGATCGCGGACCGTCTCGAAATCCGCGGAGGTGAACGCGAACTCCCGCGATGCTTCCGCCGCAGGGGAGGCATCGCGCTGCTTCAGCGAGACGCCACTCATTCGACCACTTCGTCGACGAGTGCCATGTCCGAAGACAGCATGAGTCTTTGGATGTCCACAAGGATCAGCATCCGCTCGTCGACCGATCCGATGCCCATCAGATAGCGCGTGTCGAAGCTGGAGGCGAACTCCGGGGCATCCTTGATGCGCGACGCTTCGAGCGTCAGCACATCGGAGACACTGTCCACGACGATGCCCACGACCCGGGACCCGAGGTTCAGCACGATCACCACCGTGAACTGGTTGTACTCCGCGCGACCGAGCCCGAACTTGATGCGCAGGTCGACGATAGGAACGATGACCCCGCGCAGGTTGATCACGCCCTTGATGAACTCCGGCGCATTAGCGATCGTGGTCACGGCGTCGTAGCCGCGGATCTCCTGCACCTTGAGGATCTCGATGCCGTACTCCTCGGCGCCGAGACAGAACGTAAGGAACTCACCTGCACCGGCGCGTCCGGTGTCGAGGGAGGACGTACTCTGGTTCTCTTGCGTCATATCCGCTCTCTCCATGCTTGGCCAATTCGGGCCCGGACGGCTTATCGACGACCGGGGCGGGAAGTTGAGGGGATCGGACAGCATTCCCGGGGGTGCCCGATCCCTTGAATCCGGACGCTATGAAACGGCGATCCGTCCGTTGCGCCGGGCAGTGGGGTCTACCTGCGATGCGCAGTCAATCGTCACTCCGATCAGAAGTCCTCCCATTCAGTCTCGGCCGCGTTGCCGCCGACCACCTTCGAGCGCTTCCCCGCAGCCTTGCGCCTGCCACCCATCTCGCCTGCAGCAGTTTCGGCCGGGATCCGGACCACGTTCTTCGCTCGACCCGGTCCTCGACGCTCAATGGCTGTGTTCCGCCCGGAAGCCCCGCCCGCCGAGACCTTGAACACGGCGACCGCGCCCGACAGCACCTGCGCCTGCTCCTCCAGGCTCTCCGCGGCGGCAGCCGCCTCCTCCACCAGCGCCGCGTTCTGCTGTGTCACCTCGTCCATCTGCGCGATCGCGCCGTTGACCTGCTCGATCCCCGACGTCTGCTCCACGGACGCCGCTGCGATCTCCGCCATGATGTCCGTCACCCGCTTCACCGACGCGACGATCTCTTCCATCGTCCGACCCGCTTCGTCCACCAGCTTCGACCCCGACTCCACCTTCCCCACCGAGTCCGAGATCAACTCCTTGATCTCCTTCGCCGCCGCCGCACTGCGCTGCGCGAGATTCCGCACTTCGGTCGCCACCACCGCGAACCCGCGACCCTGCTCCCCCGCACGCGCCGCCTCCACCGCCGCGTTCAGCGCCAGGATGTTCGTCTGGAACGCGATCCCGTCGATCACCGAGATGATGTCCGCGATCTTCTTGCTGCTCTCCGAGATCTCGCCCATCGTCGACACCACCTGCTGCACAACGCGCCCACCACGTACCGCGACGTCCGAGGCGCCCACCACCAGCTGGTTCGCCTGCTTCGCGTTCTCCGCGTTCTGCTTCACCGTCGAGGTCAATTGCTCCATCGAGTTCGCCGTCTGCTCGAGGCTGGAGGCCTGCTCCTCCGTCCGCTCCGACAGGTCCGTGTTGCCTGCCGCGATCTCCTTCGACGCCGTCGTGATCGACGCAACCGACTCCTGGACCTGACCGATGAGTTCACGAAGGCGGGTCGTGGTCGCGTTCGAGTCCTCCTGCAGTTCCGCGAACCGGCCCACGAACTCTCCCTCGACGCGCCGCGTCAGATCGCCCAACGCCATCCCGTTGAGCACACCTGCGACAGCCGCCAGATTCGTGTCGCACGACCTCATGATTCCGTTCAGACCCTTGGCCATCTGCTCGAGGAAGCCCTCCTTCCCTTCGAGGGGGACGAGGCGCGAGAAGTCCCCCTGGGACGCCGCCTGCACGGAACCCTCGATCTCCCGCTCGGCCTTGCGTTGGTCCGTCCGGTCGACCCATTCCCCCACGCTGCCCAGCCGGACGCCGTCGGCATCCAGGATGGGGGTGGTGCTGATCTCGAAATCGCGACCGCCGATCGTCATCTCCATCGACACGCCGCGGTCCAGCATGGAAAGGCGCGCGAGCGCCGCGTCGGGATCGTCGTAGAAGATGCCGACGCTCTGCCCGACGATGTCGTCCACGGAGAAACCCGGGTGGCGCTTGCGCAGTTCGCTCTCGACGCGCCGCAGGGTCGCCTTCATCGCGTCGTTCACGTACAGAACCTTTCCGTCGTTGTCGGCAATGCGCACGCTGGTGGTCGAGCAGTCGAGCGCCACCTTGACCCGCAATGCCTCCCGCGCGACGCGCTGGTCAGCCTCGATGCGCTCCAGGAGCTTGATGCGCATCTGGTCCAACGCGCCGAGCAACGCCCCGACCTCGTCATGCGTGCCACGCCGTACGGCGTGGTGCAGGTTGCCGGCCGCGATCTCGGCAGCGGCCGCGCCGGCCTGCGCCAACGGTCGGACGACGATGCGTCGGACCGCCAGGTACAGGACGACGGCCAGCAGGATCACCCCGATCACCGCGACCATGAACACCCGGTTGCGAAGCATCGCCGCGCCGCGAGAGAACTCCTCGGTGTAGCTGCCCACACCGACCACCCAGTTCCAGGCGGGGAAGTGCCCGTAGGCCACGATCTTCTCGCGGGGCGCCCTGTCACCCAGCTCCGGGTTGAACCACGGATACCGAATCACGCCCTCGCGCTTCCCGACCATCTCGCGGATGAACTCCTTGCCGTCCGCATCCTTTGCGCCGAGGAGGTTCTTCCCCTCCTTGGCGGGGTGGATCGTCGCGAATCCGAGATGCGGACCGGGCGTCGCGTCGAGCGCATAGATGTAACCGGTCTCGCCCACCTTCACGCGGTGGATCCGGTCCTTCAGGTGCTGCAGTTCCTTGCTGATATCGAGCCCGACGAAGGCGACGCCGATGACCTTGCCGTCGGCCCCCTTGATGGGTTCGTAGCGGGCAATGTAGTCGCGCTCGAAGAGGGTCGTCTTGCCTACGAAGATCTTGCCCGCGCTGGCGGCCTGATAGGCGCCGCTGTCGCGTGCAAGGACGGTTCCGAGCATGCGTTGTCCGGCACCATCCCGGACGGAAGTGGCCACCCTGACGAAATCGTCGCCGTCGCGCACGAACAACGTGCCGACCGCGCCGGTCAGTCTCTGCAGCCGATCCACTTCGGACGCGTCGAGGTTGATGGTGCGCTTGCCGCTCACGAGCGTCGGCACGGTCCGCGAACCCACCACCACCCGCTTCCGACCGTCGACGGCGAAGTCACCCGGGTAGGCGGCGAGCAGCGTGTTGCCGATACGCGAGGTCTGGGCTTCGAGGCTCTCGTGATAGCTCTCGAGCAGATCGATGGTCATCTTCAACTCGATCTGAAGCGTCCTGAGAGCCTCGTCGTCCATCGCCTTGCGGGCGGAACCGGCGATGATCGCTGCAAGCGCCCCGAGCACGATCATCACGGCGATGACCGCCACGCTCGCGAGCTTCATGCCCACGCCGGCGCCTCCCAGCTTCCGAAGCCACATCATGTTTTGTCTCCTGGGACCCGTGACCGCTCCGATCGGAGCGATCGATTCACCAACTTTGTGCATTCGAATGACGGTTCCGCACGGGCACACTTGAGGCGAATGCACTCCTTCATGTCATGACGACCCGAGGCCTCGCGGACCGCAGCGGGATCGCCGGATGCGCGGCAAGGGTCAGGTCGGTCAGGAGGACGCGGCAGGGACATGGCGAGGGCAGTGAGACGACCTGGGGAGGACGGCGCAAGGCTCTCGCGTCGCGAGCGCCGGCCCACGAGTGAAAGCGGCTGGACTCGCCAGCCGCTCGTGCGTCGAGGAGAATGAATCCCGGATCAGAAGTCTTCCCACCCTCCGTCCGTCGACTGCCCACCCGCAGCCCGGGCGGACGCACCTGCCTGTCGCGGCTTGCCTCCCGACGCCCCGTTCGATCGCTTCGGCGGCGCCTTGGGCGCGAGCCGCGCGACGTTCTTCGCCCGATCCGGGCCGCGGCGATCCACCTGCACCGCCGCTGCAGCCGCCATGCCGTCGCGAACCTTGAACACCGACACCGCCTGCGACAGCACCTGCGCCTGCTCCTCCAGGCTCTCCGCCGCCGCCGCCGCCTCTTCCACCAGCGCCGCGTTCTGCTGCGTCACCTCGTCCATCTGCGTGATCGCCTGGTTCACCTGCTCGATCCCCGAACTCTGCTCGATCGACGCCGCCGCGATCTCCGCCATGATGTCCGTCACCCGCTTCACCGACGCGACGATCTCTTCCATCGTCCGACCCGCTTCGTCCACCAGCTTCGACCCCGACTCCACCTTCCCCACCGAGTCCGAGATCAACTCCTTGATCTCCTTCGCCGCCGCCGCACTGCGCTGCGCGAGATTCCGAACCTCCGTCGCCACCACCGCGAACCCGCGACCCTGCTCCCCCGCACGCGCCGCTTCCACCGCCGCATTCAGCGCCAGGATGTTCGTCTGGAACGCGATCCCGTCGATCACCGAGATGATGTCCGCGATCTTCTTGCTGCTCTCCGAGATCTCACCCATCGTCGACACCACCTGCTGCACCACCGCGCCGCCTCGTACCGCCACGTCCGCCGCCCCCACCACCAACTGGTTCGCCTGGCGCGCGTTCTCCGCGTTCTGCTTCACCGTCGAGGTCAGCTCCTCCATGGTGCTCGCGGTTTCCTCGAGGCTCGCCGCCTGGGACTCCGTACGCGCAGACAGATCCGAGTTGCCGCTCGCGATCTCCTTGGAGCCAGTCGAAATGGTCAATGCGGACTCGCGAATCGTCTCGAGCACGTCGCGAAGCCGCCCGACCGAGGTGTTCGTGTCACCCTTCAGCACCGCAAACTGTCCGTCGAACTCGCCGCTCACCTGCTGCGTGAGATCCCCGGCGGCCACTTCGCGCATCACCCGTCCGACTTCGGACAGACCGGAATCCGCCGTCAGCATCAGATTGTTGAGACCCTCCACCATCTGGCGATAGACGCCGTCGAACTCCCGGGGCTCGCCGCGCATGGAGAACTCGCCGCGCTGCGCCGCCTCCACCAGCATCTGGATCTGCGCGTTCACATCGACCATGTTCCGCTTCGCACGCGCCGCAGCGTCCGTGATCGCCGCGTTCTCGCCGGGAAGCGACGGGATCTCGACCGAGAAGTCCCCGCGGGCACAGTAGCCGAGCACATTCACGAGCTCCCGGGTGATCGCGAGTTGCCCCTGCACGAGACCGTTCGTTCCACGCGCCATGTCCGAGTAGGCGCCCTGGAAGCGATCCACGTCGAGCACGTGACTGACCATGCCCGCTTCGTGACTCGCACGCATCTCCTCCTGCGCAGCCACGAACGATTTCAGCGTGTCCTGCATCCGCCGCATGGCGTTCTGGATCGCCCCGATCTCGTCATCGCCGGCCACCGGGATGCTCTTCTCGAGATCCCCCGCAGCGATGTCGTCGGCCGCTCGGACCGCGATCGCTGCTCCGCGGGTGATGCCGCGAACGATCAGCGATGCCACGAGCGCACCGAGGGCACTGAACGCCACGACGAAGGCCAGCAGACCCCACTTCTGCCAGCTGAGCCTCGTCGTTCTCGTCGCCAGCAGCCCCTGCGCGACCTCGTGGGCAGCATCGTAGAGTGCGTAGGCTGCGGCCAGGGAAGGCTCCGTGCGGGCGGTGAAATCCGCCGGATTGATGGTGAGCTGCGGGTTGAACAGGAAACTCTTGCGCGTGAAAATGGTGAATCCACCAAGCTCGGAGTCGAGCGCCACCACCTTGTCGTTCAGGAGCGGCTGCAGCGCGGGGTTGACCTCGAACGCCTGGCTCATCGCCTTCAATACCTCGAGGCGAGTGGCCGCGGACGTGGCCGTGAACCCGGTCAGCTTCTCGCGCATGGCATTGGAGAGCTGCCCCTGTCCGATGGCGATCTGTCCGTTCGCATGGAGCAGCCCCACACGTTCGGTGAGTGCCGGCACGTGCTGGGTGAGGACGAGCAGTACGAGCAGGGAGTCTGCCTCGGGATCGAGCAGCAGGCTCGACGACATCGCCACCTTGTCCATCAGGGCGGCAAGCTCGGTCAGCAGATCGCTCTCCGCGCGGGTGATGTCATCCGGGCTCGCGCCGATGGCCGCGGAACGGATCTCCTTCCAGTGACTGGCCAGCGTGTCGAGCATCGCCGCGGTGCCGAACGCGGCGCCGGCGCCGCCGGCATCCAGCTTCTTCAAGGCCTCCAACGCTCCCTCGACCTTGTCCTCCGCCAGCTTCAGTTCGGTCGAAGCACCACCCCGGTTCGCCGCTGCAACCAC
Source organism: Burkholderiales bacterium (assembly GCA_022843925.1). Lineage (GTDB taxonomy): Bacteria > Pseudomonadota > Gammaproteobacteria > Burkholderiales. The sequence continues at coordinate 15,868 of JALHMS010000011.1, read as the reverse complement.
GGCAACCGATCGGTGACGCTGAATGGCCTCGAGCAGAACGCGCGTGGCACGGTGATACTCGATTCCCCGGGTTTCGGTCCCGGCCAACCGGATCCCCTGATCGAGCGATCGATAGAGCATGCCCGTCGCGGCCATCAGCGGAATCGCCAGGACGATCGCGATCAGCAAGAACTGCCTCGTCAGGCTGCGACGCCAAAAATTCACGAACTTCATCGACATCTCCGGGCGCGCAGCCGGCGGCAGCCGGCTGTGCGTCTGTGTTGCAATCAAGGCTTGCGCAGGGCGATCAGGAACTGCTTCACATCGTTGATCTGCTCATCGGTGAGCTGGTCGCTCCACGGCGGCATCCCGGCGTACCTGCCCACACCGGCCCCGCCCTTGCGGACGATCAGCTCGATGTACTCCGGCGGCACCTGGGACGCGACCAGATTCGCCGGACGCGGCGTGTGCACCTTCGCCGCGCGCCCGTCGCCGAGGCCGCTCTCGCCGTGGCACAGCACGCAGTACGCGCGATAGACGCTGCGACCGCGGATCTGGGCGGCCTCCACCGTGTGCTTGAACTCGCGGACGATGCAGTCCTCCGCATCGGTCTTCTTGCAGACCTTGAGGATCTGCTCGGCGCCGGCCTCTGCAGCAAAGGCGGAAACGGGCGACAGGGCTGTCAGCACCAGGGCCCACGCGAGAGCCCGCATCACTGCACCTCCACCACGAGCTTCATGTTCGGATGAATGGAGCATTCGATCTCCACCGTGCCGGCCTTGGTGAACTTGACACTCTTGCTCTGGCCCTGCGGATAGGAGCCCAGATCGAACGAAGCCGTATCCGACAGGGAAAACACGTTGTGGAAGAACGGGTCGTCGTTGCGGAAGGAGATCGAATCTCCGACCTTCAGCTTAACGTGCTTCTGGCTGAAGTCCTTGTTCTTCTGGCTGACGACGATCTCGGCCGCCTGTGCATTGAATGCAGAGAGGGCGATGCCCACGGCCAGAATCCGATAGATGCGCTTCATGCGGAGTACTCCTTCCGTTTGAGAGAGGGTTGACTGGATCCGGGTTGCTCGGGTCCGACAGGCACCGGCGCGGATCCCGGGGCACGCGGGCGCTCCGGAATCTCGTCGCCGCCATCCCGTCGGGGATCGAATCCGGGCCGCAGTGCGACCAGGACGCGATAGCCGAGCAACGCCGCGATGGCACCCACGTACGGATACGCCGTGAGGACACCTGGCTTGGACATCCAGAGGAAATGCAATGCCGCCGCGATCGCAGCGACGTATGTGAGACGGTGCAGCCGCTTCCAGTGGCGGCCCAGGCGACGGATGGCAGCGTCGGTCGATGTCGCAGCCAGTGGAATCAGCGCCAGGAATGCGAGTGCGCCCGCCAGCACGTACGGCTTCTCTCGAAGGCCGCCGAGCAGTTCGCGCCATTCCCAACCGACATCCAGTTCCAGATAGGCGCCGACATGCAGCGCCGCATAGGCGAAGGCCATCAGACCGATCATCCGGCGCATGCGAACCAGCGGATTCCAGTCGGAGAGGCGCTTCCCGAGCGGCGAACGAACGACTGTCATGGTGCGGGCCAGAAGCTTCCGTCCCGGCGTCACCGCAAGACTGAGCGTGAGGCAGACGATCGCCCACCGGCCGGTATCGCGCTCGATGCGCTCGAGGGGATTCGCACCCAACGTGCCGCTCCAGGCGCCGTGGAAGAGCGACAACGCCGGAAGCGCCAGCAAACCGAGGAGCGTCCACCAGCAGATGCGGTAGCGCTCCCTGAGCAACCGGGCGGGATGCAGCACGGCCGCGTTCACGGATGCTTGAGCGGATCGAGCCCGCGATAGAGATGAGCCACCTCGGCGGCGTATCCGTTGTAAGGCAGCGTCGGTCGCCGGCGCACTTCGCCCAGCCGCACCTCCCGCGCCTGGCTCCAGCGCGGATGCGGGACTTCGGGGTTTACATTCCCGTAGAAGCCGTACTCCTCAGGACTCATGCGCATCCAGAACGACTCCGGACGCTCGTTCTCCAGCACGATCGACACCACGGACTTCAGACTCTTGTAACCGTATTTCCACGGCACGACCAGACGCACCGGTGCGCCGTTCTGATTGGGAAGCGGCTTGCCGTACATGCCGGTGACCAGCATGGCGAGCGGATGCATCGCCTCCTCCATCGTCAACCCTTCGGTGTAGGGCCACGGCAGGCTGCGGCCTCGCTGTCCGTAGAAGCGTGATGGATCGTGCGGCGCCACGAAACGGACGAACCGTGCGCGCGAGGTGAACTTCACGGCACCGAGCACCTTGGCGAGCGGCACGCCCGTCCACGGCACCACGGCCGACCAGCCTTCCACGCAGCGGAGTCGATAGATCCGCTCCTCGAGTCCGAAGCGGCGCTCGAGATCGTCTGGATCCCACGAGACCGACTGCTCGACCTCGCCCCGGATCTCCACCCGCCACGGCCTCGGGCGCAGGTTCTCCGCGAGCGCGGCGACGGCCTTCTTGTCGGTCGAGTACTCGTAGAAGTTGTTGTAGTTCGTCACCTCCTCGAAGCGGGTGACGGACTCGTCCGGCCCGAGAGCCGCGTAGGTGCGTGCGGGCACTGCGCCGGCATCGCGCACCGCGCCGGCTGCCGTGATGGCAAGCAGCGCTCCCGCGTGCGCGAGGAAACGTCGGCGTCCTTCGTACCACGCGGGTGGCGTGATCTCTGACGGCAGGATCGGCACCGATCTTGTCATGGACGTGAAGCGGAACCCGTACGCAGCAATGGTTTGCGCCGCGTACGGGAAATTGGAGGGAAGCGGGCGATCAGTTCGGCAGCGTCGGGAGCGCGACCTGGGTGACCGGGGAACTCAGCGACCGCATGAAGGCCACCAGAGCGGCCTTGTCCTCGGCAGTGAGGTTGAGTTCCTTCATGTTGGGCGAGAGATTGGTCTTCACCACGCCGCCCTTGTTGTAATGCTCGACGAGTTGCTCGAGGGTCTCGGCAGAGCCGTCGTGGAAGTAAGGCGCCGTGGCGGCCGCCTCACGCACCGTCGGCGTCTTGAAAGCACCCTTCATCTTGCCGATCGCTTTCTGTGCGAAGCGGCCGACGTCGGGATTGGGGTCACCCCAGGACGGCAGACCGAGATTGTGGAATCCGTTGTCCGTGAAGTTGGGGCCCGAGTGGCACACCGAGCAGTTCCCCTTGTTCGGATCGATGAAGACGGCGAACCCACGCACCTCCTGCGGGGTGAGGGCGGACTTGTCGCCGGCCACCCAGCGATCGAACGGGGAGTTCTTGCTGACGATCGTCCGTTCGTAGGTGGCGATGGCCTTCGACACCGTGTTCGCATCGATCGCCTCACCGGGGTACGCGCGCGCGAACTCCGCGCGGTACCCGGGGTTCGTGTTCAGCCACTTGAACAGCCGGCCCAGATCCATGTTCATCTCGCTCGACGCCTCCATCGGCCCCATGGCCTGGGCCTCGAGCGTGGGCTTGCGTCCGTCCCACATCTGGATGGGGTTGTAGCCGGTGTTGAAGATGGTGGGCGTGGCGCGCTCGAGACGCTCCGACCGGAAGCCGCGCGCCGTCGGCAAGGCGTCCGACCAACCGAACATCGGGCTGTGGCAGCTTGCGCACGACATGTTGCCGTCGCGGGAGAGCCGGGGGTCGAAGAAGAGCTTCTTGCCGAGTTCCACGCGCTCGGCCGTGATCGCATTGTCCGCAGGTGCGGGGACCGCATCGGGGAAGCGCCATTTCCCGAGACTCCCGTGACCGGCCTCCAGGGTGATCGCCTCACCGTCCGTATCCTGGACAACCGCGTCGTGGGGCTTGCTCGCGTAGGAGACCACGGCACCCACCGTCATCGAGATGACCACTGCACCACCGAGAAACGCTTTCTTCACGGATCTAACCCTCGTTCGTTGGTATGACGTCGGTCGCATCGGCGAAATTGGCATGTACCGAACAGGGGCTTGATCGACTTTTCCCTGCAGGACTTGAAGGAAATCTTCTCGTCTTCGCCGGGCGACAAGCGGGCAGCGCTTCTGCGTGAGAGCCCGTTGCGCGCGGGCCTTCGGTGACATTGCCGCCATCGGCAGCGCCGTGGAACAACGGAAGCCGGGAGAGAAAGACGAAGGCCGGGTCTCCCCGGCCTTCGTGCGACGCAGCGGACGCGCTTCCTTCGGCGTCAGAAGTCTTCCCACTCCCCTTCCGCGTCGTCTCCCCCCACCACCCGCGACACCTTGGCCGCGGGCTTCGCTGCCGACTTTCCCGCCTTCTTCGAAGGGGCCGCCTTCGGCAGACGCGCCACGTTCTTCGCGCGGTCCGGCCCGCGACGCTCGGCGCTTCCGTCCCACTGTCCGCCGCCGCTTCCCGCGCTCTCCGTCACCTTGAACACCGACACCGCCTGCGACAGCATCTGCGCCTGCTCCTCCAGGCTCTCCGCCGCCGCCGCCGCCTCTTCCACCAGCGCCGCGTTCTGCTGCGTCACCTCGTCCATCTGCGTGATCGCCTGATTCACCTGCTCGATCCCCGAACTCTGCTCGATCGACGCCGCCGCGATCTCCGCCATGATGTCCGTCACCCGCTTCACCGACGCGACGATCTCTTCCATCGTCCGACCCGCTTCGTCCACCAGCTTCGACCCCGACTCCACCTTCCCCACCGAGTCCGAGATCAACTCCTTGATCTCCTTCGCCGCCGCCGCACTGCGCTGCGCGAGATTCCGAACCTCCGTCGCCACCACCGCGAACCCGCGACCCTGCTCCCCCGCACGCGCCGCTTCCACCGCCGCATTCAGCGCCAGGATGTTCGTCTGGAACGCGATCCCGTCGATCACCGAGATGATGTCCGCGATCTTCTTGCTGCTCTCCGAGATCTCACCCATCGTCGACACCACCTGCTGCACCACCGCGCCGCCTCGTACCGCCACGTCCGCCGTCCCCACCACCAGCTGGTTCGCCTGACGCGCGTTCTCCGCGTTCTGCTTCACCGTCGAGGTCAGCTCTTCCATCGAACTCGCCGTCTCTTCCAGGCTCGAGGCCTGCTCTTCCGTGCGGCCCGACAGGTCTGCATTCCCGGCGGCGATCTCCTTCGAGGCCGTGGTGATGGACTCCACCGATTCCTGCACCTGACCGATCAGCTCCCGCAGCTTCTGCGTCGAGGCATTGGTATCCCCCTGGAGCTGAGCGAACTGGCCTTCGAAGTCACCGGTGACCGTCTGCGTGAGATCGCCCTCGGCGAGGGACTGCGTGACGCGACTCACTTCATTGAGTCCTGTCTGAGACACCTGCAACACGCGATTCAGGCCCTCGACCATGGCGAGCAGGAAGCCATCCTTGCCATCGAGAGCGATTCGCACCGAGAAGTCGCCGGCGGCCGCTGCCCTCACCGCGTTCGCGATCTCCTCCTCGGCGTTCACTTCCCGGGTCCGGTCGATCCACTCGAGGACGGTGCCGATCCGGACTCCCGTCGTGTCGATGATCGGGCTGGCTGCCAGCGCGAAGGCCATGCCGCCGAGCTTGATCTGGGTCTTGTGCGTACCGCGGAGGTTCGACAGCAGGTTCCGCTGGTGCGACGGATTCTTGTGGAACACGTCGAAGCTCGACCCGACCATGTCGTTGACGGAGGTGAGGCCGGGCAACTCGCGGCGCAAGTCCGTCTCGTTCCGGCGCATCATGTCCGTGACGGCGCGATTCATGTAGATGATCTTCCCGTCGGGATCAGCGATCATCACGTTCGTGCTGGTGCCTTCCAGCGCCTGCTTGATCCGCTCGTTCTCGGTCGCCTTGCGGGTCGCCTCCTCGAAGTCGGCATTGACCTTGGAGAACAGCGCCCGGAAAGCCGTCACCACGTCGCCGAGTTCGTCCGAGCGATCGGAGTCGACCTGCAGATCGGTGTTGCCGGCGGTGATCTCGCGCATCTGGGACGCCAGCTTCAGCATCGGCGGAACGATGTTGCGATAGAGCATGAACCCGAAGAAGCACGCGGCGACCGCGGCCGCCACTGCGATCGCGACGACGAGCAAGCGACGCTGCTCGTAGAGGGCCTCGGCGGCGTCGTAGTCCTGCCTGGCCGTCTCGATCTGGAGATCGATGAGCTGGCTGATCTTCCCGCCGATCGGATCCACCGCCGCGTAGAGCGGGCCGTCGAAACCGTCCAGCCGCCCCTTCACGGAGCCGCTCCTTCCCTTCAGCTCGGACTCGAACGCCTCGACCGCCCTGTCGACGTCGGCGAAAGCGCGTTGCACCTCATCAGCGATCGCCTTCTCCGCAGGAACCATCGTCGTGGAGGCGTAGCCCGTCCACTGCGACTTGATCACCTCGCGCGCTTCGTGCACCGCCTTCAGTGCATCCTCGGCCGTCATCAGCCCCGCGTTCGCCTTGTTGGCTGCGTCGATGATGTTGACCGCATAGGCGTCCGCGACCTGCTTCAACTGCTTGAGGGGAACGACCCGGTCCTGATAGACCGTATGCAGGCTTGCGTTCGTTGCGCCCATGCCCTGGACACCGAAGAATCCGATGACGGACATGGCTCCGATCAGAACCAGCGCCAACAAGGCAAACCGCGCCCGGATCGACAGATTTCCCATTCGCTTCCCCTTCCTCGATGATTCAAGTTGGTGCCCGGCATCCCACATAGACGCGACTCCGTCACGTCCCGCCCAGCACGATTCCTACTGTGACCGACCGGTGCCGGTCGGAACTCAGGCCGCCTCGGTGTACTCGCGCCGCGTGTTCGCCACACGTACCAGGTGGCCGGCGTCCAGGATCATCGCCACGCGGCCATCGCCCATGATGGTCGCGGCGGAGATCCCGGGTACCTTGCGGTAGTTGCTCTCGATGCTCTTGATCACGACCTGGTGCTGTCCGACCAGCTCGTCCACGAACATCGCGACGCGCGAGCCTTCGGCTTCCAGGATCACCATGATTCCCTGATGGAACGCTTCGACCCTCGGACGAACCCCCATGGCCTCGTGGAGGCGGATGACCGGCAGGTAGTCGCCGCGCACCTTGAGCACGACCCCCTGACCGGAGATGGTCTTGATGTCCGTCGCCGCCGGTTGCAGCGATTCGACGATGAAGCCGAGCGGCAGGATGTACAGCTCCTCGCCGACGGCCACAGACATGCCGTCCAGGATCGCGAGGGTCAGTGGCAGGCGGATGGAGACCGTGCAGCCCTTGCCGAGCTGGCTGGCGATCTCGACGCGCCCGCCGAGCGCATGGATGTTCCTGCGTACGACGTCCATGCCGACCCCGCGGCCCGACACGTCGGTCACCACTTCGGCGGTGGAGAATCCCGGCTCGAAGATGAGCGAGAAGACATCGCCATCGCTCATGTCGTCCGAGACGGACATGCCGCGGCTCTTCGCCTTGGCGAGAATCTTGTCGCGATTGAGACCGCGCCCATCGTCCATCACCTGGATGACGATGTTGCCGCCCTGATGGTATGCACGCAGTGCGATGGTGCCGACCGCGGGTTTTCCGCTCGCCTCGCGCTCCTCACGGGTCTCGAGGCCGTGATCGAGGCTGTTGCGCAGCAGGTGCGCCAGCGGATCGGCGATCTTCTCGATCACGCCCTTGTCCAGTTCGGTCTGCTCACCGACGAGCTTGAGATCCACCTGCTTGTCGAGCTTCGACGCGAGGTCGCGCACGAGACGGGGGAAGCGGCTGAAGACGAACGCGATCGGCATCATGCGGATCGACATCACCGCCTCCTGCAGATCGCGGGAGTTGCGTTCGAGCTGGGCGACACCGTTCATGAGCGTCTCGCTCAACGCACCGTCGGTCCGTCCGACCGCCTGCGCGAGCATCGACTGCGTGATGACGAGTTCGCCGACCAGATTGATCAGCTGGTCCACCTTCTCGACGCTCACGCGGATCGAGCTGTCGGCTGCCGCCGCCGCAGCTGGCGCGGCCACGGTCTTGTCGTTCTGCCGGCGTCCCGCACGGGCGCCCGCTTCCGCGGGACCGTCGGTTTCGCGCCGGCCGGGCGAACGCGCAAGGCCGGCGGAGTCGTTGGATCCGCTCCGATCCTCCGCGGCAGGCGTCCCGGCGGGCGTTCCGGGCGCATCGTCGAAGAAACCGAATCCGGCGGGCTCCATAGCCACGGGGGCTGCGACCGGCTCGAAGAGCCCGTAGCCCGGATCGGCCACAGGTGCGCCGGGAGCCTCGTCGAAGAATCCGAACCCGCTGGCCGCCTGCGGGGCGCCGGCGGCATCGTCGAAGAAACCGAATCCGTCGCTGCCCGATGCGTCCGTGGGCACGGCCGGTGCGTCGCCGACGTGCTCGACGGCAATGCGGTCGGCGGGCAGCACGTAGCCGATCATGTCGCGCAGTTCATCGGCCTCGGCCGCGGTGTCGAGGCGCAGCTCCCACACGCCGGATCGCCCCGACTCCGGGCGCTGGACCACGAGCAGCGATCCCAGGCTGCCGAGTTCCTCGAGCACATTGTCCATGCCGGACTCGCCGGCGGCGCCTTCGAGCTTGATGACGAACCGGCTGCGGGTGGTGGCCATCGCGACCGTCGGGGTTGCGGACGACGCTGACGCGGTCTTGGTCCCCTCGTCGAGGCAGGCGAACTCGGTCAGGCGCGCGCGGACATCGGACTCGACGCTGTCATCCGCCGGTTCGCCGGACTGATGGGCTGCCAGCAGGCGACCGATGACGTCCTTCGCATCGAGCAGTGCGTCGATCATGCCCGACGTGATGCCGAGCTCCCCTTTGCGGAGCCGATCGAGCAGCGTCTCCATGACGTGGGTGAAGTCCGCCATGTCGTTGAAGCCGAATGTGCCGGCTCCACCCTTGATCGAATGGGCGGCCCGGAAGATCGCGTTGAGATCCTCCGGATCGGGAGCCGCCACATCGAGCGCCAGAAGCACCTTCTCGATGGTCGCGAGATGCTCCTGCGTCTCGTCGAAGAACACCTGGGTGAACTGCGCCATGTCGAAACTCATCGCACGCTCCCGCTTCTCGTCTTCACTTGGATGTTTGGCTTCAGCCGATGACCTTCTTCACGACCTCGAGCAGTTTGGGCGGATCGAAGGGCTTGACGAGCCAGCCCGTCGCACCGGCCGCCTTGCCCTTGGCCTTCATGTCGTCGGACGATTCGGTCGTGAGGATCAGGATGGGTGCCGTCTTGTACTCGGCCATGCCGCGCAGGCTCTTCACGAGCGTGAGGCCATCCATCTTGGGCATGTTCTGGTCGGTCAGGATCAGGTTCACGCGGCGGGACTTGGCCTTGTCCAGCCCGTCCTGTCCGTCCACCGCCTCGACCACCTCGTAGCCAGCGCTCTTCAGCGTGAAGGCCACCATGTTCCGGATGGACGGTGAATCGTCCACCGCCAGGATCGTCTTCGACATGTCTCAGTTCTCCAAGAGTCGGTTCAAAACAGTTCCACATCACCGACGGCCATGGCGTGCTGGCGTACCGGCGTGCGATTGATGACTTCCCGCGCGTCTGCGACGAGTCGTTCCAGTTCCTGCACATGCCCTTCGATGCGACCGACGTCCCGTGGGTCCCGCAGGCAGGCCGCCATGGTCCCCGCGCCCTCGAGCACCGCCTTCAGTGCGTTCGCCCGGCGCCTGGCATGCGTCACGAGCTGCCCGGCCAGGTCCTGAAACTGCAGATTTGTGACTGCGGCGTTGGCACGCGCTTCCACGGCGAGTGCGATCTTTCCGACCTCGGCCGCGGCCTTCGACATCACGTCGTTGGAGCGCGACAGTTCGGCCAGCGCGTCCTCCACATTGGTCTTCGCCGAGAGGGCCGTGACCATGTCCTGCGAGGCCATCGAGTTGATCAGGGCGTCCGCCTCGCGGATGTCGCTCGAGACGGTGTGCATGCGGGTACGGATCTGACTGCTGAAGTTCGTCGTGCGGTTCGAGAGGTTTCGCACTTCGTCGGCGACCACCGCGAATCCCCGGCCGGTCTCGCCGGCCCGGGCGGCCTCGATGGCGGCGTTGAGCGCCAGCAGGTTGGTCTGCTTGGAGATCGCATCGATCTCGCCGAGGATGCTGCTGACGTGCGTGACCTGCTCGGAGATGCGCTCCATCTGCTCGACGAGTTGCATCGCGTTCTTGCTGCCCTCGATGATCTTCTCGACGTAGTCCTGGAGCGTGCGGGAGGTCCCGGCGACGAAGTTGACGAAGAGATCGGAGCCTTCGCCGGTGATGATGGTCTCGAAGATGGCCTGCTGGCGGCGCACGTCGGAGGCGATGGCGCCGAACGCCTCGATCAGCGTGGGCGCGGCGTCCGAGATCAGCCCGTCGATGCGGCGCAGCTCGTCGTCCGCGCCCTCGGCCAGGACGATGCCACCGGCGATGGCATCCAGGGCAACGACGGTCTCCGGTGAGGTCGAAGGTGGTGCGTGCTGTTCGCCTGCGCCGGCTGCCCGTTGCGCGATTCCGTGATAGTGGAACGCGAGCCATGCCAACGGTGCCGCGGTACCCAGCCCCGCGAACACGATGCCCGCAAGGGCACCGAACGCAGAGACCGGCCAGGCAAGCGCGAGGAAGGCGAGCGCGACGAACGCGACGATCCAGGGGGTGCTGGTCGCGAGCGGCTGGTCCTTGGGTTGTACGGTCATGGTTCCTCGTGAGTCATTGGAACGAGGGACCGTGCCCGCCCGAAGGTCGCACTGCCACTACGTTCAGGGGGTCTTAACGGAACCACCCTCCTGAACTTTATGGAGCTTCTTCCTGCAGCCGACCGCCTTCAGCAGCGACGAACCTCCCCGACGCCGGGAACATCGCGCAGGACGGTCATGACGCGCGCGAGCTGCTCGCCACCCGCGACGTCGACTGTTATCCGGAGTCGCTGCCGCAAACCATGGGTCACGGTCCGGGCAGCCCGCACGGCCACCTTCTCGCGCGAGAGTATGTCGGCGGCGTCGCGCAGGAGGGTGTCCTCGGTGCCGCCCTGGAGCTCGATGTCCACGGTGAAGCGGGCGTCCGGGCGATCCGCTCCCCACTGGACTTCGACCTGTCGATCGACCGTGAGCTGGCGGACGTTCGGGCAGGAGGCCCGATGGATCGATACCCCGCGGCCGCGTGTGACGAATCCGATGATCGGATCCGGCGGTGCCGGCTTGCAGCATCGGGAGAGCTGGGTGAGCAGCCGGTCGACCCCGACCACGAGCACGCCGCCGGTGCGTCCCGTGGCGGGCGGGGCGTCGGCATCGCGCAACGGATCCCGGCGCACCGGATCCGGCGCAGGCGCGCCGCGGAGCGCCGTCTGGAGCGCTCGCGTCCCGACATCGCCGCGCCCCACCGCCGCCAGCATGTCGTCGACCTTGCCGTGGCCGAGCACGCCCGCGAGGGCTTCCAACGGTGGCAGTGCCACCCCGAGCCGCTGCGCCTCCTTGTCCAGCACCGTGCGACCCTGGGCTGTCGCCTGCTCGAGATTCTGGCTGTTGAACCACTGGCGGACCTTGGCGCGGGCACGCTGGCTGCGGAGATATCCCAGCGCGCTGTTCAGCCAGTCGCGGCTCGGACCGCCCTCCTTCGCCGCGATGATCTCGACCCGCTGCCCCGTCGCGAGCGGCTGGTTCAGCGGGACGATGGCGCCGTTCACCTTCGCGCCGCGGCAGCGATGACCGAGATCGGAGTGGACGTGATACGCGAAGTCGACGGGGGTGGCCCCGCGCGGCATGTCGATCACGCGGCCCTGCGGCGTGAGGACGTACACGGTGTCCTGGAACAGCTCGGTGCGGAACGACTCGGCGAGCTCGCCGGAATCGGCATCGCCCAAGCGCCAGTCGAGGACCTGCCGCAACCACGCGATGCGCTCCTCGAAGCCGAGATCCCGGCGCCCGCCCTCCTTGTAGCGCCAGTGCGCCGCGATGCCCAACTCGTTCGCCTGGTGCATCTCGTGGGTGCGGATCTGCACTTCAAGCACCTTGTCACCGGGGCCGATGACCGCCGTGTGCAACGAGCGATAGCTGTTCGCCTTCGGCTTCGCGATGTAGTCGTCGAACTCGCGCGGGAACGGCGTCCACAGGTTGTGCACGATGCCGAGCGCGGCATAGCAGTCCTTCACGTCGTCGACCAGCACGCGCACCGCGCGAACGTCGAAGACGTCGGCGAGCCCGAGATCCTTGCGCTGCATCTTCTTCCAGATGCTGTAGATGTGCTTCGGACGCCCCGTGACCTCGCCCTTCAATCCCGCGGTTGCCAGTTCGTCGCGCAGACGCGTCGTGACCTCGGCGATGAACGTCTCGCGGTCGGCGCGCTTCTCGTCGAGGTCGCGGGCGATCTGCCGGTAGGTCTCGGGATCGCGGCAGCGGAACGCGAGGTCCTCCAGCTCCCACTTCACCTGCCAGACGCCCAGACGATTGGCCAGCGGCGCGAGGAGTTCGAAGGTCTCGTGGGCGGCGCTTTCGCGCTCGGCGTCGCTGCCGGCACGCACGATCCAGCGCATCCAGCCCAGGTGTTCGGCGAGGCGGAGCAGCACGACCCGCGCGTCCTGGGCCATGGCGAGCAGCATCTTCCGCAACTGCTCGAGCTGGTGGGCGTGGTCGGGCGCGCGTCGCGCGTTCGCGGCCTCCGGCAGGAGGGCCTGCGTCTCGCGCATGCGCCGGGCGCCGTCCATGAGGGCCGCGACACCCGGCCCCCAACGTTCGGTGACCGCATCGCGATCGCCCAGGTCGACGTCCGCGCCGAGCAGCAGTGCGGCCACGAGGGCCTCCGCGTCCAGCCTGAGCGCGGCGAGAATCCCCGCGGCATCCAGCGCGATGCGCATGCGATCCTCGACGGCACCGGCGACGACGGCGAGGGCGTCGCACAGTCGGGCTTCGTCCGCGGCATCGATGCGCGCACCAGCCGTGCGCCAGGCGGAAAGAACGCCGGCGGTATCGGTTGCCGCGGGCTGGGACTGCACGATCATGGGACTCCCTGTCGTTCGCCCCGACTCCGGCGGGGCTTCATCGTCGATGCCAATAGCGCGCGTGCCGCGGGTACCACGGCTCCATCCGGACCGGCCCGCCATCCAGGGAGAACGATACCGCGCCATCGCGAAAGGTCGGCATCAGCGTCGTTCCCGCTGCAGCGTATCGCGCGACGACGTCCGGATGGGGATGGCCGAATCGATTCCGATACCCTGCCGTCACGACCACGTAGGCGGGACGCACCGCCGCGACGAACGCTGCCGTCGACGACGTCCGGCTGCCGTGGTGGGGGGCGACGAGCACGTCGGCGGAGAGATCGGCGCCACCGGCCAGCAGCGCGCGTTCGGAATCGGCCTCCACATCCGCCGGGATCAGCACCGCATGCCCGCCCGCAGTCACCCGCAGCACGCAGCTCCTGGCATTGTCGCGCATCGACCGCGCCGACGGCTGCCGCGCGGGATGGAGCATCTCGAAGGTCACTCCGCTCCAGACCCAGCGCTGCCCCGCCACGCAAGGTCCGGCCCGCTTCGCGCCGGAAAGTGCAGCGTGCGGCTGCACGAGCGACGTCAGGACCGCACCGACGGGCACCCGTGCCAGCACGGAGGCGGCGCCACCCGTGTGGTCGCGATCGTCGTGACTGACGACCATGACGTCGATGGACCGCACGCCGCTGCCACGCAGGAAAGGGATGATGGTCCTCGACCCGCTGTCCGCGTCGGCCGACCACGCGGGACCGGTATCGAAGAGCAGCGTCCCGGCCGCCGTGCGGACGACCACGGCCAGGCCCTGCCCGACGTCGAGTACGGTGATCCGCGCCGTGCCGGGCGCCGGCATCCACACCGGCGGCAGCAGCAGCGGCAGGAAGGCGAGCAGGCCGAGCCAGCGGGACGGCAGACCGCGGGGCAGCAGCATCCACGCGGCACCGGCGAGCGCCAGCATCACCGTCCACGCCGGCGGCGCCGCCTGGGTCCACCGAGCGCCCGGGATCTGGCCCACGAGCGCCAATCCATCCACCGTCCAGGCCATGACCGCGTGCGCGAAATGGAGCGGCCAGTCCATCGGCAGCAGCATGCCCGCCAACGCGAGCGGCACGACCACCAGTCCCACCAGCGGTATCGCGAAGGCGTTGGCGAGGGGCGCCACGAGCGAGACCTGCTGGAACAGGACGAGCATGGCGGGGGCAAGACCTGCGAACAGGATCCATTGGGTGCGCGACCAGGCCGTGATCCATGCCCAGCGGCCACCCGTCCGGCCGGTGAAGGCCATCAGCAGCGCGACTGCGCCAAACGACAGCCAGAAACCCGGCGAGATGACGGCCATCGGGTCGAGGACCACCACCAGCACGAGGGCCACCGCGAGCACCTGGGCACCGTCCGTGAAGACCCGCAGCCATCCGGCCAGGGTGACGACTGCCAGCATCCAGAGCGTGCGCTGGGCGGGCACCGCGAAACCGGACAGCAGCACGTAGGCGAGCGCCGTGGCGAACCCGGCGAGGCGCGCGACATCGTCGGCCGGATGGTGCACTGCCATCGCGGGGAGGCGTCGCCAGATCCGCAGCACCGCGCCCTGCACGAGCGCCGCCAGCATCGTGATGTGCAGGCCCGAGATGCTCATGAGGTGATTCACGCCCGTCAGCGTGAAGAGATCCCATTGGCCCGGCGGAATCGCCCGCTGCTCACCCACGGCGAGCGCGACGATGACCCCTGCATAGGGTGCTTCGGCGAGCGCGGCAAGGATGCGGGCCCGGAGCGCACCGCGGGCCCGGTCGATCCACGCGCCGGGCGACCCGCTGGCGAAGCCCTCGCGCACCACTGCAGCGCGATCGTTCACGTACCCCGTTGCACGGATCCCCTGCTCGAACAGCCAGCCCTCGCGGTCGAAGCCGTGCGGGTTGCGGGCCCCGTGGGGTCGCTTGAGCCGGACGGTCATCACCACGCGCTCGCCGGGCGCCACGGGGGAAGACCCGACCTCGCTGGCGCCGCGCGGGTGGTACCACCCGAGCAACAGACGCCCTGGGACATGGGCGTCCGGGGTCAGGCATCGTTCCATCCGGAGAACGAAGCGCCAGCCGTGCTCACCCTGGACGGGCAACCCTTCCACGACGCCTGCCACGCGGAGGTCGCGCCCTTCGTCGGCAGAAGGCAGGCCGTCCGAGAGCTTCACGGCCGCCACCGTCGCCGCGAGGAAGAACCCGGCGAGCCCCCATGCCGCGAGCGCGGAAACATCCGCGGCGAGACGCAGGGGCGCCGGTCGGACGGCGCGCCAATGCACCGCGGCGAGGACGGGAACGACGATCAGGAAGGCCGCGGACAGCGGTGGAAGCGTCGCCTGCTGCTGCAGCCACCACGCACCGGCGACGAATGCACAGGCTTGCAGCATGGGCGGATGCCTGACCTAGGGCCTGTTCACACGTATGGACGCCCGCGCGTTGCCGCCGCGAAGGTCGCAGGCAAGGCGCGAACCGGAACCGGGTTGGGCACCCGGTGAGGATTCGCAACACCGCCCGCGACCTTCGCGGCGGCAACCCGGAGGGAGCACGCTTGGCCAAGCGTGTCCGCGCGGGTGTCCATAGTGCGAACAGGCCCTGGTGTCGCGACACGGAAGTATCGCAACATCGGAACGTGCCGCGCGGCGCCATGCGACGTTGCAAACTGCGGCGTTGCGAATCCTCGCCAGGTGTCCAACCCGGCTGTGGTTCGCGCCTTGCCTGACGCCCCTTACGTGACGTTCTGAGAGGCGCTCCGACGCCGGACCAGCGCAGTGCTCATTCATGGTCCGATCCCCTCCGCTCACCGATGCCGCGATAGCAATCAATGTTTGCGAACTTCCGTGTCGAGACACCAAGGCCCACGGCCGCGGGAGGCGCGGCGCGGGCGGGTTGGGATCACCGCCCGCGAGAGGGACGGCGGCTCAGCCGGTCAGGACGCCGTCGGTGATGCGCAGCGTGCGATCCATGCGCGCGGCGATATCGGGGTCGTGGGTGACGATGACGAGGCTGGTCTTCAGATCGCGGTTGA
>JALHMS010000010.1 GCA_022843925.1 Burkholderiales bacterium | reverse complement strand
CCACGGCCAATGTGCGGCTGCGTTGCATCGCCATCAGTTCCTGCCGCTCGGAAGCACTCAGGTTCATTTTGTTCATGCACCTTCGACTAGGTGCATATTCATTGGTTCAATGTACTAGGCGCGCTGTTAAGCGGCTCCGCCAGACCCTGTCCGCACTGGAGGGAACACATGGCGGCTAACCCTGCGGTCGAGGGGACTGCCGAGAAGCTGCGCATCTCGGTTCCCTCCGCCCTTCGGGCTCCGGCAGCCCCTCACCTTGAACGTTGAACGAGTCCCGCTTCGCGGGAGGTGTGAAGCCGCGTCGCTCGTGAGAGGCGCGGTGCTGTGCGGCGAAGTGATCCTGAAGTCAGGATGTCGTGGCAACGATGGCCAGCGGAGGCCGAACGGTGCAGGCGAATCTGGGGGCGATCGTCCGGCAACACCAAGCCACCTGTACTCAGCGCTACGCGCTGAGTGCCGAACAGCGCCATGCCGCGCGGCAGATCGGCCGATGCCGCACGCCGGCCCTCGGTGGCCATCTCCAGATCTGTCCTGCCGGTCACACGCAACGTCGCTGGTACCACTCGTGCCGCCATCGCAGTTGCCCGCAGTGCCAGCGCCTCGCCAGCGCCCATTGGCTCGCGCGCCTCGAGACCCGACTCCTGCCGGTGGCGCATCACCACCTCATCTTCACCATCCCGCACGAACTCAATGCCCTGTGGTGCGCCAATCGCCGCGCCATGGGCCAGCTGCTCTTCGCCGTGACCCACCGCACCTTGCAGCACTTCCTCGCCGATCCACGGCATCTGGGGGCCACCCCCGGCATCCTCATGGCGCTCCACAGCTGGGGCCGCGCCCTGGGCATCCATCCTCACGTGCACGTGCTCATCACCGATGGTGGACTCACCGACGCCGGCCACTGGCATGCCCCGCGACGCAGCCACTTCCTCCCCGCGCGCGCCCTCATGGCCGCCTTCCGCGGACGCCTGCTCGCCGACGTGTGCGCCCAACTCGACGCCGGTGCCCTGCGCCTGCCGCGCGACTGGGACCTCGCCCTGTGGCGACGCACGCTCACCCGCCTGCATCGACTGAAGTGGAACGTGCATGTGCGTACGCGCTATGCCCATGGTCACGGTGTCGCGGCCTACCTCGCGCGCTACGTGCGCGGCGGCCCCATGAACAATTCCCAGATCGTCCACGCCGACGCCACCCAGGTCCGATTCCGGCATCTCGACCACGCCACCGGGGACCAGGCATTCCTCACGCTCGCACCGGCGGCCTTCCTGCAGCGCGTCCTCAGTCACGTGGCGCCCACCGGCCAGCATCAGCTGCGCGCCTACGGCCTGTACGCCCCACGCGCCACGGCGCGCCGCGCCAGAGCACTCGCCGTGATCGCCCCCGCGGCTGCGTCCGCCTCCGCACCATCGCCCGTCACCACCCCACCGGAGCACTGGTCCCACTACCTTCAGCGCCTCGGCGCACCGCGTACGCACACACACTGCCCGACGTGCGGCTGTGCCTTCGTGCGCGGACCGCGCATCCGCTGCGGCGCCTCGCCTCCGAGCGCCGATACGGGAGTCGCCCCATGAGCCCTTCGATGCGCCGATGCGCAGGTGCGATCGCGCCCCGTGGACCCGAGAAGACGAAGCCCGCGTCTTCCCGGTGGACCGTCCACCTCGCCTCATCACGCAACTCACGCCCCTACTGCCGCTTTGCGCTGTCTGACCTCGCGCCACTTACCGATGTCGAGGGCGGATTGCGCTATCGGGGCGCGCACGGGGCGAATAGAATTTCCGATAAGCACGCGCCGCTGGCGAAGCGGCACTCGTCCAACTCAACGTTCGAGCACCCCGCCGTATGAGCGCTTCTTCCCATTTCGCCGCCGTGCACGGCGGCTGCTCAACTAAGCGTTCGGCGTCATGGAGATGACCTCCCTCTTCGCTTGTCCTCCCCGGTTAATGTAGATACAGTAACCATGTGAATCTGACATACGACATCGCTAAGCGGGAACACACTCTTGCCGCTCGCGGCCTTGATTTTGAAGATGCGCGCCTCGTTTTCCAGGGGCCGCACTTCGAGGTGGAAGATCAGCGTCGGGACTATGGTGAGAGCCGCATGATCTGTTTTGGCTACGTCGGCGATCGCATGGTCGTCGTCGGGTACACACCGCGTGGCGCGGATCGTCACATTTTCAGCATGAGGAAAGCCAATGACCGTGAGCAAGCGCGCATCGCACCCCTCCTTGGGGTCTGATCTGTCTCGCGTGGCTGACCATGTGATTCAGCCGCACGAGTACGAGGAGCTTCCCGAACTCACAGATGAAATGCTCGCTCGAGGCGAGGTGAACAAAGGAGGCCGCCCCCGTTCACCCAATCCGAAGCGACTCATCTCGATTCGACTGACAGAAGATGTCATTCAGCGTTGGCGGGCAACTGGGCCTGGTTGGCAAACCCGCATGGCCGAAGAATTGGCGCGCTCTGCGCCGAAATGACGCCGAACCCCGCGGTGAACCGGACGCTCCACGGCATAGCTCGCATGGGCACCATTTCATTCTTGCCCATGCCAGCCATGCCGCTCCGCGCCTGTTACCTCGAACGTTCGGCCGCGCATGCGCGTTGCTGTCGTACAAACCCTTGCGCTTCGGAGACGATGCACGAGAGAACAGGTAAACCTCATGCGTGTGTGAACCACAGGACGAAAAGGACCGCCGTGTACTCAGCAACTTTCATCTTTGCCAAGGGCGAGTGGGACGATGAGTTCTACCGGCTCGACGAAACGATTGCGCAGATCGCAAAGACGACACCCGGTTACCTGGGCGAAGAATCTTGGGAGAACCCGAAGACGGGGCTGGTCTCCAACGTCTACTACTGGGAGTCAATGGAGGCACTGGAGCAACTCATGCGGCACCCCGCGCATCTACAGGCCAAGTCCAAGCAGTCTTCTTGGCTCAACGGCTACCAAGTCGTAATCTCTCAAGTGCTGCGAACGTACGGTGACTCCAAGCTCGACACGTGGTTTCCCTCGGTCGGTGCGGCCTAACTCGGCGCTCAACGCGGACCGCCCAACAGCAGCGCTGTTGGGTTCCCTCCGCGCTTCGCGCTCCGGCGGCCGGTTAGCTTCACGTTGAGGCTGTAGAAAAACCCCCTCCCGCCCCTTGCCCCGAGGGATAGCGCTCGGCATCATCTGCGCAACCTCGTTGCTACATGGGTGGTCGAGATGGCGCGCTATCGGGACGTCGACATGCAGCCCAAGTTCATCCCCGTGGACTTCGCCAAGCAAATCCTTCCCGGCACCTTCGAGCATGCGCTGCACGTGCTCATCGATGACGAGCTCGACCTCTCACCGTTCTCCGCGGCGCTCAAGAACGACCTGACCGGCGCCCCCGCGTACCACCCCGGCGTGCTGCTGAAGATCGTCCTGTTCGCCTATAGCCGCGGCATCATCAGCTCACGGCGCATCGAAGCCGCGTGTCGAGATCACGTCGTCTTCATCGCCCTCAGGGGCAAGCCTAAAGGGTCAAGGGGCAAGCCTAAAGGGTCAGGTCTCCTTTCTTGCTGGAGGCCGGACCTTCCGGAGGCGGACCGGTGCAATCTCTCGGATTTGGTGTCGTGTCGGAGCTTCAGGCAGCACAGCATGAATGGCTCGATGAGTTGCTGAAATCGGAAGTTCGCGCGCGGATGCCCGATTGGATCTCCGCGATCGCAATGGGCTCGCCAGACGTTGTCACGAAGGCAAAGGCGGACCTTGGCAACGCGGCCCGCCATCGTGACCTGGGCGTTTCAGGAACGAGCGGTGTCCTGCACGAAGCCGCGGTGGCTTACTCGATGCGAGGCTCGCGATACGGTCCGTGCCATGCACCTCGCGGAGGCCGTAAGGCGAGAAGCGGAGGATGTACCCCTGTCCGGTCTGTTCCCGACGTTTCGAGTCCCCCCGACGCCGTCATCGCAGAATTGGGTCCTCGGGTCAGACCCGCCCAAACGCCCGATCTCCCGCTCGCTACACTCCGCGCCATCGATATCGCGGGACGGAGGCCACACCATGATCCATGCGGGAAGCGGTCGCTGCGGCGCCATCCGTTGCGAGCTGTCGGGCGAACCCCACGTCGCCGCCGTTTGCCATTCCACCGACTGCCGTCGCAGCGCCGGCGCGCCGTTCGTGGCGTGGGCCATCTATCCGGAGGCCGCGCTCACGATCCGCTCGGGCACGCCCAGAACGATCAACGCGTCGGGGACGGCGATGCGATCCTTCTGTTCCGACTGCGGCGCCGGGCTCTTCTACCGGAACGAAGCGGTGATCCCGGGGCGCGTCGATGTCCATGCCGCCACGCTCGGCGACCCCGATGCACTGCCCCCGGCCGTCCAGATCCAGACGGCGGAGCGGCTCGGCTGGGTGAGTCGCATGAATGCGCTGCCCGAGTTCGAGCGGTACCCTTCCTGATGTCGCCGACGACAACCACGTGAGCCGTCCCGATGCGTACCCGGCGCCCGCCGATCCGCACGGGCGCCGCGCAAACTGGAGCACGAGGCACTGGTCTCGCTGCGGGCGGAGGACTGGCGCAGATGGTTCGATGTCTTCCGCGACCCTCCGCCGGGCATCGGCTGGCCCGACGGTGCGGAGCCCCATCGCTCCCGCGCACCCGGCGGCGCGAAGCTCTTCATCGTCGACCGAGGGTGGCGTGCGTTCGAGGGCGGCTATCGACCGCGAAGGGCACAACACCTGGCACCGGCGCTCGCAGCGCTCTCCGTCCGGGATGCCTCGGGGATGAGCCTGGACAGCTACGCCGACCTTGTCATCTACGGCACGCTCTCTACGGTCGCGGTCATCGTCGCGCTGATGTCGTGGTGGGCCATCCGGGAGGAGCGCCGGCGAGAGGCGACGGATCGGCACGTGACCGTCGATATGGTGCGCCGCGCGGCCGCCGCGCGACTGCAGGGCGGACCGTTCGCGTGGGGTATCTGGCAGCAACTGCTCTCTTTCCGGGAACTGCGCCTGCGGCTGCACGACGACCGTGGCGATCCGATGACGGAGATCACGTTCTTCCACGTGCCGCTCGACGGCGTGATGCAGGCCTTCACGCTCGACGGTCGGCGCTATGCGTGCGTCAACGAAGGGCTGCTGCGTGGCCGGTCGTGGCTGCGCGACGAAGCCAGCGGCGAGATCGTCCTGTCGTGCTGGCACGGCACCTGGCGCACCGACTTCTATCGGGGAACGGACGACGACCTCCTGTTCAGCATCCGGCACGGCTCGTTCTTCACGCCCCACTCGCCCCTGCTGCGCGAGGGCGAGGAACTCGGCCGGTTGTTCGGCGTGCACGAGCCGCACTGCCATGCTCGTGTGCTGTCCCTGCGGGTGCCCGGGCTCTCGCGGCTGGAGCAGTGTTTCGTGTTCGTCAGCCTGCCAGGGCGGAGGTAGCGGAAGCGGGGCACTCAGCTCTCCGGGGTCGGACCCACTCAACCTCCTGATCGCGCGAAACAACGGCGTCAGAGACCGCCTGTTCCAAGCCTTGGAGCACGTGTTTCGTTGCCAGTACGGGCCGTCGAGCCTGGCGGGTCGACACGATGCCCCGAGCGAACCGATACCACCTACCTGGTCATGTCTGGCACCTGACCCACCGGTGCCACCAAAGGGAGTTCCTTCTCGAGTCCGCCCGGGATCGGTGAAACACACTGCCCCGAACGTCATCGCGCAGAGCCTCCAACTCGTCGCCGGGAGGACGGCTCCCGAGTACAACCAACGCAAAGGGAGGACAGGTGCGTACTAGGAAGACCGGTATCACGCCACGGCTGTCCGGGCCGCCGGTCATCTCATGCGGTGCAGGGCGTACATCGATCTGAATTTGGCGCGTGCGGGAGTTGTCTCCCATCCCGCAGAGTGGGCCCATGGCGGCTATGCGCAGATCCAGGCGCCTCCCGCGCGCGACGGCGTCATCGACATCGAGGCGCTGTGCGAACTGCCCGGATGGGCTGAACCGGCCGCGCTTCAGGCGGCGCACCGCGAATGGGTCGACGAGTCGCTGCAATCGGACGGTCGCGCGCAAGCGCCTGAATGGGCCGGCGCGATCGCCGGACTTCGTTGCGAAGGTGAAATCAGACCTCGGCATTGCGGCTCGCCATCGACACGTCGACGTTTCAGGAACGACCGGTGTCCTGTGTGAGCCCGAGGCGGCTCACCGCCATGAAATGGCCGGCGAAAATGGCCGTCCAAGCGTGAGAAACAGCTATCCGTGGAATGAAGCGTGAGCTAGATCAGGAGGTTGCGTGGGTCCGACCGGAGGACCAGGCCGATGACCAACGCCTCAGCACCTGACCCCATGCGTTCCCCACGGCGTCTTCGCGCTGCCCCGAAGACAGAAGAAATGGGGTGCTTCACCGGGCAGCGCCGCGAAGGACGCGACCCGGTGACAGGGGATACCCCGCGCTTTCCCCTGGGGCCCTGGTCAAGCCGAGCGGCTACGGCGGGCGATGGCGCCGATGATGCCCAGGCCGGCAAGCATCAAGGCGTACGTCCCGGGCTCGGGGATCGGCGCCGTCGTCGCGACGAATCCGCCGCTATAGAAACCGCCCGAAGCGCCGGTGGCAAAGCCGAGTACGTTCAGTGCGTAGGTGCCGGCGGCCAGGTTGACGAAGCTGAAGCCGTCGGCCGGCGTGGCGTCGCTGCCGAGAACTGCAAAGCTCGAGTCCTGCAGCGTGACCGTCAGGCCCAGGATGTTGTATGGGCTGAAGTTGACCGCAACGGCGTTGCCCGACAGGCTGCCGGGATCGGTGATGGTGAACGAGTACACGTCCTGGAAGATCCCCATCGGGACGATGTTGCTGATGGCGATCGGCTGGTTGTCGATGGTGCCGAGCGGCCCCGGGCCGACGGCGAGGGTGGCGCCGGAGGCGGCGGTCAGTGCCAGCGCAGCGGCGATGTTTCGGATATCCATGGTGTTCCTTTTGACTCTCTGATTGATGTCGACAACACCGCCGTGTCCGACAGCGGCCTGGTCCTTCGCGTCGACCGCCCGGACGACCTCCGTCGCGATCGCACAGGCGGTGCAGAGGCTCCCGTAGCACGAACCAACCCCGGGCGGGGGTCCCGGCATCCTCCGGATTGAATGCGCAGGGAAAATTTCACCCATTCAGATCGGCGCGACTCCTGCCGAGGTGCGCCTTGTAAGGTTCCCTGACGCCGGCCGATCATCGCGCCGGCCTGGTTCCGGGGGCGGGGGGAAGTGCTCGCTTACCGGCGTCCGCGAAGAACGGGGCCAGGTCTGGCGCCCCGGAATTGCTACATCGCATCGGGGTGTCCCGCCGAGATTGCCATTGGCCCAACTTCGTCCACGTGGCTGGGAGCCGTTGTCGTGGCGGATACGAGGGTGAGGAATGCACTGGCGGAACCACGCGCGACGGGAAGAGACCTGGCCCCGTGGCGCGGCCTGCATCGTGCCGTCAGCCGGACGGTCGTTTCCTCGCGGCAAGGCTACGAGGCAGGACTGGTGGGCGCTGCCGGACCTCAGGTCTTGCGGCTGCGCGCGTAGGTGCCCATGGCCGCAAGCCCCAAGCCGAACATCGCCCGCGTGCCGGGTTCGGGAAGCGCGCTGACGTTCCAGCCGATGACGTCGAAAGTCGTGACGTCGTTGCCGGCGATGCTCAACATTTCGCCGAAGCCTGCAGTCGGGTCCATGATGCCGACGCCGAGGTTGTCCTTCCAGTGGCTGGCCGACATGCGGTCGCCGAAGCTCTCTCCGGTGGAGAACAGCGGGCCCGCGGTCGCGCCGCCGTCGATCGAAAAGTACTTGGCGCGGCTGTCGGCGGTCCAGTCGATGACGCCGGCCGCCTGGCTTTGCGCCGAGAAGCGGAACAGGTCGAGCGAGTTCACGAAGGTGAGCTCGTCCGCACGAAACGGACCGCCGTTCGGCGGGCTGTTCAAGTCGAGTGCGTCCACACCGCTGACGAAGCCCAGCGCGTGGGCCTGGAGGGAAGCCCCGGCGAGCAGCAGTCCGGCGGCGGAAACGATGTTCATCTTCACGGCCTTTTCGGTCTTCGTTGACTTGGAAAAGCTGCTGACTCCGACCGCTGCGCATCGCCAGGGGATGCTGAAGGTGCGCCTTGCAGCTTTTGAGCTACTAGGAATACGTCCCTGCCTGTGCAGGAACTGGAGCGAAGGTCGACCGCAGAGATCGAGTTCCTTGTAAACCCGGCTGACAGTCCAGTGGCGCCGACCGCCAACCCCGCAGGTCCTGGCACGCACGCGTTCGATTCAGCCACATTCCCCGTTCTCGACCGTCTCGTACGGAGTCGCATCGGCCTCGGCCCGGACTTCGTGCTCGCATGGCCGAAGCGCCCCCATGTCCGCCCTGTTCTAGAGGCCTTGAAGGAGAACCAGGATCCCTGGATGACGAAGAGGGGGGCCAACTTGCGCAAGACTCGATGGAGTCTGTTCAGCGTGGTGCTGATCAAGACGTTCGATCCGAGGGACGGCGAGAGCAGCGGTCCAATAGGTGGGTGGCTGTTGCGCCGAAGTGCATCGCCCGAGCGGGCGGAGGCGTTCCAGCGCATCAGCAAAACCAGCGCCGGCTGCCACGGCGAGATGGCCGGCGCCCGGCTTCCGCGTTAGGCTCGTGACCAAACCATAAGAGGAGACCTCCATGGACCTGCGCCCGTCCCGCGGCGGGGCCGCGCGCCCGCTTGCACTCGCCCTCGTCGCCGTCGCCAGCCTTTCCGTGACGCCCAGTTCCGCCGCCGCCACCGGCCGCGCGCAGGCCGGGGTGTCGCTGGGTATCTACAGCACCTGGAATCTCGACCCCACGTCGTCCGTCACCGGCACGGGATCCCGCGACGGCGTCGTCGTCCAGACGGTCAATAAGGTCGGCGATCCCCCGTCCGGCAGCATCCAGGTCTACGACGGCCTGGAACGCGTCCGCATCGACATGCAGGCGCAGGGTGCGCTGCTCCAGGCAGGCGGCGGGGACCCCCTGCCCGTAGCCGGGGTGCGGCAGGTGGAGGGCGATCTCGTCGCCGGCACGCTCCTCCTGAGATCGCAGAGCGGCTACGTCGCTTCACCGCCGCCGTTCCAGGGCCGTGTCGCCTATGTGCAGGCCTATCCCTTCGCGGAACTGTTCCAGAACTTCGAGGTGCGCTGGGCCACGGACCACGTGGGCCCGGTCGAGATCCGGCTCGACGTGACGGTCGACGGCGAGGTGCTGCAAAACGACGGCAGCGACGGTTGGCTTGCCGGCCTGGGCGTGTACGCGGGCCTGGGCAACGTCGCCACCGGCCTGCCGCCGCTCGCCTTTCCGTCGCCCGAGCCCTTGGTCCGTTACGAGTCCAGCGTCGCCAACGGCAAGGTGAGCATCGGGGGCAGCTTCATCAACTCGCAATGCTTTGCCGCGGCCGGCTACTGCGAGGCGTTCGTCAACCTGTACGCCGCTTTCGACATGCGCGGCCAGAAGCTCGACGATGGCAGCACGGAGTTCGCCAAGGGCAACCCCCACGACTTCGACTTCCTCGGCCGGCTCGCGCTCACCACGAGCCCCGGCGTGAGCGTGCTGCGCGTGGAGGGCGACGGCACAGTCCTGCCCCAGCACGCGTGGGTCAACCCGGCGCCGGTACCGGAGCCGGCGAGCGTGCTGCTGGTGGCTGGCGGCCTGGCTGGGCTGGGGTGGCGGGTGCGGCGGAACGAGCGGTCAGGATTCAAGACCTGACTCCAAGCCAGCTTTGCGGGCGGCTCCACCCCGTCCCTGAAGGAGTGCGTCACTTCCGCAGCGTTGTGAACGGGTTGAGCACGTCGACGTCGAAGCCCTTGAAGTCGGCGACATTGCGGGTTGCGACGGTCAGTTTGTGTACTCGCGCCGTCGCGGCAATCATGGCGTCCTCGTAAAAGGTGTCCGAGGCGCCGTGCATCAGCCGGGCCCATTCGCGGAAGGCTCTGGCGTCCATCGGTAGCACGTTGAACGCTGCCGAAACCTCGTCCAGCCATCGGTCCAATGCTTCTGCCTTCGTTTCGTCCTGGTGCCTTGCGATCTCGATCCCGGCCTGGATCTCGCCGATCGTCACTGCAGAGATGTAAAGGTCTTCGTCTGCCGTGCCCTGTATCCATTGAACGACCCCACCGTGAGGCTTGGGCCTCCGCAACTCCGACACTACGTTCGTATGCAGCAGGTACATCGCACTCACCTCAGCGCTGCAGCGGTTCGTCGTCTAGCCGCACCTCGGGCGGGGACGCTCAGCTCCGAGCGTGCTTCGTTCGTGAGCAGGAGTGCCTTGAGAGAGCGCCGTGCCGACGCCTGCAATCGTCTCCACTCGTCGGCAGGTACCGGCACGGCAGCTTCGGCGCCGCGCTTGGTCACCATCTGGGGGCCCTCGGTCATGCAGGTCTCCAGGAACTCGCTGAACCGGGCTTTTGCGTCTTGTACGGGCCAACTCTTCTTCGAGAAATCTCCCTCTTGCACTGGTCAGATGACTGGTCTAGTACAAAGCATGGTCACGTTTCGCAGGGGAGGTCCGTGGGTCCGCCCCCAGCGTGGAAGCCAGCGTGGCGATGACCGCTGGCGGACCGAATACCCCACCCTCTGGAGAGCGTTACTCGAGTACTGCTCTGCGTCTCGTTCCGGTGTCTGACCCAAGAAGTCCGGCAATCATCCCCTGGGCTGCGCTAGCAAGCGCCGGTCGCAGCAGTAGAATCCTTCCGGTGGTCTCGACGAGGCACGCGCCGTGGACAACTATCCGGAAAAGCTCGAGGCAGACGCTCTTGAACTGGCACCTGGAGAGCGGGTGGCCCTTGCACAGCGCCTCTTGGCCAGTCTGGACGAGGATGCGGATATCGACGAGGCTTGGGCTCGAGAGGTTGAGCGAAGGATCGCCGAGGTCGAAGCCGGTGCGGTTCAGCTTGTTCCCATTGAAGAGGCTTTGGCGCGCGTTCGTACCGCGCTGACGTGAAACGAGTCATCGTTCCAGCCGCGTTGGCGGAGCTACATGACGCCGCCGCGTTCTACGCTGCGAGCGCGAGCCTCGAACTGGCTTTGGCATTCGTTGCCGAGTTTGAGCGCGGTGTTCCGAGGTACCTCGCGCCGTGATTCGTTGCGTCGGTTTCCCAACAGCGTCATCTACCAGGCCACCGGCAACAAACTCCGGGCGTGGCTGTTGCGCATCAGCGGAGACGCCCGGGCTACTGGGCGGGTCGCAAGTGACTCCGTTGTTCCGGGGTCGTACCCACGCATCTTGCCGGTTGGCCAATCGTCCACCAGCGTCCACGAGTTTGGGGAACAACCCGTGTTCCCCGGATTCTTCGAGCCGCGCCGCGCTTCGCGCAACCTGTGGCTCGACCGCCACCAAACAGAAAAGGTCATCGACCGAATGAACAGACAGAAACCGTCGACGGGCAAGAGGCGCAGCCTAAGACTCCGGAAGAAGCTGCGCATCGGTGAATTCAGGGAGGACGGATTCGAGGTCCACTTCAAGTTCAAGGCCGACCTAACGAACGACGAGCAGATCGACGCGCTGATGTCGTTCATCACTGAAGCGATCGAGTCTCGGCGGCTTCTGTTCGGTGGTGGTGAAAGTGGATTCGTCACCAAGGCGGGGCGAGGCTCGACGACGGAAGACGATCGCGACGCCGTGCACGCGTGGCTGCGTTCCTGCCCTTCTGTCGTGGACGTGCGCCTTGGCCCGAATGAGGACGCGTGGTACGGATCGAGTGAAGGGGACACCTGACCCCACATTCGAACGACCATTCGGGGGTCGGCCCCATGCAATCTCGAGAGCTTCGGCAGGCGCAACGCTGCATGGCGCCGCGCGGCGCCTTCCGACGTCGAGCAACTTCCGTTTCGAAAAACTAGGTCAGTGCCCGAACGATGCGCCGCGAGATCTCGTTCGAGAGTTCACGAATCGGTGCAAGTGCCGCCGGTATGCGCCCGCTTCGTAGCGTCGCGACGCCATGGATGGCGCTCCAGGCGAAGAGAGCATCGAGCTCGCTCGGAGGCGCATCGGTGACGCCCGTGCGGTGCAGCCCCAACAGAGCGGCGGGCAGGTACTCGTAGCTGTTGGCGCGGCCGTAGGGGTTCGCGGTTGCCCGGTACACCTCAGCCTGTGCACCGAACATCAGGCGCCACAAGGCAGGGTGGTCATCGGCGAACTGGAGATAGGCACCCGCCAGTCGCGTCAGCCGATCGATCGCTTCCCCCTTGTCCTGCGGCGGCGTGGCGATCTCGATGACGGCCTGAAACCGCTGCCCCAGCCGATCGAAACCGATCCGCGCAACTGCGGCGAGAAGGTCCTCACGGCTCGCGTAGTGTCGGTAGACCGCGGCAGGGGTGACGCCGAGGCTGGCCGCCAGGTGCCGGATGGACAGTCTCTCGATGTCGGGTTCGGCGAGCGCCGCATCCATCAAGCTCTGTCGCAGATTGCCATGATGGAAGCTCCTCGCGGGTGGCGTGGGTACGTCCGCGGGGGCTCGGTTCGAAGGCATTCGGGCTCTTGGCATTCGCCGATGTTACCACTGTTGACATTAGCGTCGGGAAGGAGCAGCATGAAGTGAACGGTGTGTACTTCAGGAGTCGCCCATGTCGTCCCGTACAGTTCTTCCTTCACGAAGGTCCCGGTCCGAGCCATCGAAGACCTCTCGTTCAGGCCTGCGATCGTTCGCCGCGTTGATTTCATCCGTGGCCCTGGGCGCATGCGCCGTCCCGGACGCCGGACCCGGGCCCTCGTCCAGCATGACTCGAGACGTCGATGTGGCCGTGACGGCTCTACCAGCCGCGAGACGGATACCGACGCGCGTGGGCCATCTGGCGGTTCGTGACACCGGGCCCGCGAGACCCGGCGGAGAAACCATCGTGCTCTGGCCGTCGATCCTGGCCGATCACCGCATATACCTCAGACAGATCGATGCCTGGCGCGGCCGCCATCGCCTCATCGTCATCGACGGTCCCGGGCACGGCGCAAGCGGTCCCGCGCCGGGGCCCTTCAGGATGTCCGACTGCAGCGAGGCAGTCGTGGAGATTCTCGATACCCTGGGGGTTTCGCGACCTGTCGTCCTGGTGGGTACCTCCTGGGGTGGCGCCGTCGCGGGCGAATTCGCAATCTCCCAGCCACGGCGCACACGGGCTGTGGTGATGCTGAACACGCCTTTCCGCCGCGCTGAAGACGGCCCCACCTTCAAGGACCGGTTCGTGGTCTGGGGTGCGCGCTGGATGCACGGCACAGGCTTGTACCGTGACGGGGTCGCGCGCGCCTTCTTCCTGCCTGCCACCCGCAGCCGCAATGACCCGATCATCGCGCACTTCCATCAGCACCTCCGCGAGGCCGACGGCCCAGCGCTGCGGCTATCCGTCGATTCGGTGCTGACGGAGCGTGAGTCGCTCGCCCCGAGAATGCACCGGATCGCTGCGCCCACGCTGGTCGTCGCAGGCCGGCGCGACGACATGTACCCGATCGAAGGCCTCCGTTCGGCCGCGGCAGACCTGCCGGCAGGTCGGTTCGAGGCTCTCGATACGGCACACATCTCGGTCGTCGACGCACCCGATGCAGTCATCGAGCTCGTCGACGACTTCCTCCTCTCCCTCCCGGACTTGCCGAGATGACGGCGCTGCCGTACGGCCAATGCGGTTCGTGTGGCGTGGTCCGTCCCCGACGTGTTCGACGCCGTGGCGCCGGAGCGACTCCCCGGCAGCAGCCCCGACCCCACGCCGCCCCGTCGTACCATCGCTTTCGTCCCCGGGTCGCCTCTCGGGGCGCAGACGGTCCGGTCGGGGATGGCAACTGGCTGCCATCTGGCGAGACCTGACCCTTGCCGCCGTGCCGGTCGGCCACCTCTCCACAGCGAACCGGGGGAACCGATGCCCGTACAGATCCGCCCGGCAACAGCCGACGACCGGGACGATATCCGCGCCGTGCATCTGGGTGCGTTTCCCGAGAGCGAGGCTCATCTCGTCGCGAAGCTCGCAGCCGATCTGCTGAGCGAGACGAGCGAGCCCGAAACGATTTCGTGGGTCGCGGAGTGCGACGGAGAAGTCGTCGGCCACATGGCCGTCAGCCCGCTGACCGCCGACATCGACAGGGCCTGGCGAGGTTACATCCTCGCGCCCCTCGGCGTGGTGCCCGCGCATCAGGCGCGCGGGATCGGCACGAAGCTCGTGCAGAACGGCATCGATGTGCTGTCGCAGCGATCGATACACGCGCTCTTCGTCTACGGCGATCCCCGGTACTACGGAGCATTCGGTTTCAGTGCGGCATCGGCCATCGGGTTCCTGCCGCCCTACGAGCTGGAGCAGCCGATCGGATGGCAGGCCAGGATGCTGCGCCCGTTCGTCGCATCCGAGCGGACCTTCCGGCTGTCGTGCGTGGCACCGTTGCGCGATCCCGCGTACTGGTGAACAGGCCCCGGACTCGGCCCCATGCCCCACCTCTTGCAAGACACCATTGCCGCCCTCTATCGCCAGGAGAGCCGGCGCGTGTTCTCGACGCTGGTGCGGCTGTTGGGCAGCTTCGATGCGGCGGAGGAAGCGCTGCACGATGCGTTCGTGGCGGCGGCCGAGCAATGGCCGGCCCAGGGGATGCCGGAGAATCCCGTGGCCTGGCTCGTCTCGACCGGTCGATTCAAGGGGATCGACCGGATCCGGCGCGATCGGCGCCTCGTGGGCTGGGCCGACGCAGTCGATGAGGCCGAATCGGTGGCGGACGACGCGCCCATCTGGGAAGAGCGTGCCGATGACGCGCGCGCGATCGAGGACGACCGCCTGAGGCTCGTCTTCACCTGCTGCCACCCGAGCCTCGCCGAGCGAGGGTCGGACCCACCCAACCCCATGACATTGCTTGAACGTCGTCCCAGATATGGCTGCTTTCCTAGCTTAGACGGCCATTTTCGATAGCGTTTTGGTTGCCATTGTCCACCGTCGGCTCGCGCAGGCCGCTGGTCATCCCCGATCGATCGATACTCCGATGTCGGACTACGATTCCGAGGTCTGCTGTCCCCTTCGCGAGAAAGTCCGGGTATCCCACGGCGATCGCGCCGGACAATTGACGATGTTCCGCCCGACCCTCTGATCTCAACGCGTCCTCGTTGCGCCTGCTGGCAGCCGGTTGCGTGGGTCCGACCCTTGAAGCGCTCAAAGCGCCCGAACCCTCAAAGCGCCTGTAGCCGTTGCGTGCCGACCCCATTGATCAATTGCCCCGTTAAGATCCGGCGTGTTCCACCCTCCTTCCACATCGCCCACCGTACCGTCGAATGGACAAGCTGCGTCCCGCCAAGGTCACCCGTCCCCGATTGCATCGTGCGATACCGAGGCATCACCTGTTCCAGAACCTCGACCGGGCGTGCAGCAGTGGGGCGGTCTGGCTGACGGCGCCACCAGGGGCTGGCAAGACCACCGGTGTTGCGGGTTATCTGGAACACCGTGGGCGTGGCGGGATCTGGTATCAGGTCGATTCTGGTGACGAGGATCCAGCAACGTTCTTTCATTACCTGAGGGTCGCGGCTCAACATGGTACGCGGCCGTCCGAAGCTGCACGTTTGCCTCTGTTCACACCGGAGTTCCTCTGGGATCTTGCTGGTTTCTCGCGCAGATTCTTCCGCCAGCTCTTCGAGATCCTCGGGGACACAGACGCCCTGGTCCTCGACAACGCGCAGGAGATCTCGGCGGGCTGTCTCGTGCACCACGCGATCGTCGAAGCCGTCGACGCGCTTCGTGCGGGACAGAGCATCATCGCCGTCGGTCGTGAGCTGGCCCCGGCCTGCTACGCCCGGCATATCGCCAACGAGCGTCTCCGCCCGATCAGTGCCGATTCGGTTCGCTATGCGGCGGAGGAATCGATCCAGGTCGTGCAGGGCCGCTTTCCGGCAGTGTCGACGGACGACGCCGTCGCACTCCACGAGCGCAGCGGCGGCTGGGCGGCCGGACTCACGTTGCTTCTTGAGCAGGTCGGGCGAGGAGAACGGGTCGCAGATGTCTTTCGCCCGGACAATCTCCAGGGGGTGTTCGATTACTTCGCGAGCCAAGTCTACGAACGCGCCTCGGAAGGTGATCAGCGGACGCTGCTGGAACTCTGCTGGCTGCCCCGGATTCCCTTCATGTCGCTGGAGGTGATGGCGCCCGGGGCGAATGCAGCCCGCCTTCTCGATGGCTTGTATCGAAACCACCTCTTCACCCATCGTCGCTCGGCGCACGATGAGTCGTTGCATGGATTCCAGGCAGCTGGACGTGGCTACGTCTACCAGTTCCACGCGCTGTTCCAGGAGTTTCTTCGAGAGCGTGCGCGATCGATGCTCCCGCTGGAGGCGGTTCTGGAGAGCCGGCGGCGCAGTGCACGGGTTCTGGAGTCGCTCACCGACTTCGAGGCCGCCTTCGATCTCTATTCCGAGGGCGAGGACTGGGAGCGTGCCGAGGCGCTGGTGGCGGCACAGGCGCCCAGCCTGCTGTCGGCGGGTCGCTGGAAGACTGTTCTGGCCTGGGTGGATGCTGTTCCAGCGCCGCGGATCGCGAACAGTCCGGACCTGATCCTCTGGAAAGGCTTCGCGACGTCCGCGGCGGCCCCGGTGGATGCACGGCCAGTGCTGAGGGACGCCTACGAGACGGCGAACCGATTCGGGAACGCGCGCGCGTCCCTGTTCGCGGCAGCGGCGATGATCGACACGTACCTGCTCGAATACACCAACTTCCTCGGCATTGACGAGTGGCTCGACCGGGTGATCGCGCCGCTGGAAGTCGCCGGCCGGCCCCCTGAGGATGACGACACCGAAACCTGGCTCCACGCGGCCGCGCTCAATGGCATGACGTTCCGGTACTCCGCGCATCCGTTTCGCGGGGAATGCGTCGCGCGGCTCATGGCTCTGGTACCGGCGGTACGCGATGCGAACGTGGGTATGGGTGCAGTGGGAGCGCTGCTGCTGCATGCGAGTCTCACCGGGCGAGTATTGCTCGCCCGGCAGATCGAGCCGCTGGTCGAGCATTTGCGGTCGCGCCCCGACCTCCGGCCGCACGTGGCTGCCGTCACGCAGTTCGCGCTCGCGTTCTGCTATCACATCGATCATCTCCGGGATCGCACTCGTATCCGCCACTGCCTCGCCGTGCTGGACCGGATTGCCAAGGAGGACGGGCTGGGCTACGTGCAGTGCTTCTCGGACATGATGGGCTACATGCTGGCATGCCACTTCGGCGAGGCGAAGGCGTCACTCGACGCAGTGCACCTGCTCAACCGGCACGCGGCGTCCGGGCGCCCCTTCGACGTGGGCGGAATGCACATGGGCTACGCTTGGCATGCCGTGGGCGCGCGAGACGCGGCGCTTGCGCTGGAGCATGCGGTACCGCTCGCTGAACTATGGGAGAAGACCGGTTCCCTGTACCACGGCATCTTCTCGCGGATCCCGATCATCTGGGCGCTGCGAGCGACCGGCAGAACCGCCGAAGCGCTCGAAGTCTTCCAACGCTACAACGCATTGTCGGTCGAGGCGGGCATGCCCGTGCTCGACACGGCGCGGCTCGCCATGGAGACGATCTTCGCGCTCGACCGCGGCGATGATGCCGTCGCGGAGCGTTCGCTCCAGGGCCTCATGGCGCTCGTGGTGGAGCACGGATGCATGTACGCCGTGTGGCTGGTGCCCGAGTGGTTCACGCTGCTGATGACGCAGGCGATTCGTCGCGGTATCGAGACCCGGATCGCGGCGGCCTATCTCCGCAAGTGCACAGGGTGGGGATTCACGCCCCCCTCACCTGACGAAGAGCACTGGCCCTGGCACATCCGCGTGCGGACTTTCGGCGACTTCACCGTCGAGGTGGAGGGCGAGCCCATCGTCTTCACCGGCAAGGCGCCGCGGAAGGCGCTCGCACTGCTGAAATGCATCATCAGCCACGGACCCAAGGGCGCGCCGCTGACAGCGCTCGCGGAAGCCCTCTGGCCGGACGACGACGGCGATCGTGCACAAGGGGCGCTGCGGACTGCACTTCATCGGCTGCGAGCGCTTCTGGGTGAGTCCCGGACTCTCGTCGTGTCCGACGGCCGGGTACTACTCGATCCGACGCTCGTCTGGGTCGATCTGTTTGCGTTCGAGCGCCGCGACCTCCACGCCGATCCGGTTTCCAACGCGGACGCCGTCGATCGTCTTTGTGACCTGTACCGCGGGCCATTCCTGCCACACGATCTCGACGCCTCCTGGGCTGCCACCGCGAGACTCCGCTGCCAGAGGCGATTCGAGCAGGCCATCTGCGGCGTATCGGAGCGCCACGAGCGTTCGGGCCAGTGGAACCGGGCACTGTCCTGCTACGAGGCGGCATTGACCCGGGAAGACATGGGTGAGGCGTTCCAGCGCGGCCGCATGCGATGCCTTGCACGACTCGGCCGAGAGGCAGACGCGCTCGAGGTGTACGTCCAGTTTCGCCGGGCGCTGGCGCTGCGACTGGGCATCCCACCCTCGACCGAGACCACGGCGCTCGCGGAGTCGATCCGTGGCGACCTCGGCGCCCCGCCCGGCTGATACGCCAGCCGGTACCGGCATTCGTACCAGAAACGTAACGCCTGTCCCCCGACACTCCTTCGGAGCGGTGCCTGTGCCGGAGACCCTCCGGCCGGCGCCGTTCGCCGCCTGCGTCACGCATCGGGTGACGGCCGGGCGATCACACACATGGAAATGGGAGAAAAGCGCATGCGCTTCAAACGTTACTGGGTTGCTATGGCGGTCCTGTCCGCCATGGGGTTCCACGCAGTGGCCGCCGACATTGGATACGCGGAGGGCACCGAGGTGATCACCGGCGAGAAGGTCGAGATCTTCGCGGAGGACAAGGCGACCGGCAGGATGCTGTCCGTCGGTTCGAACCGGTCGAAGGTCGTGAAGGAGACCAAAGGGGACGGACTGTTCCAGAACTTGAGCAAGTCCTGTTCCCCCGCCGTGTGGGACCTCACGCGAGGCGCGGGGACCGGACAAGGCTACTGCAAGGCTTCACGCGGCACCGACAGCTACGCGATCGAGTTCAATGGCTACTGCGCCACGCTGATGGGCGGAAACGGCAAACCCGCCACGAAATGCAGCGGGGCGTGGAAGATGATTCCCGCAGCCGGCACCGGAAAGTTCGCCGGCGTGGATGGTGTCGGGCAATGGTGGGGCGGCTTCAACGAGGCAGGTGACTTCGAGGAGCAGTGGACTGTTCACTACCAAAAGTAGGGAAGGGGTTCCACAGCCGGTCTGCTGGTCGTGCTCGGCTGACCGGCGCTGCCTCGACAAATGGCGGTCATGAATGAAGGGGGCAGGTCTTGCACAAGCGGGGAGGGGCGGGTATGACTGACGAGATGCTTGCTGGCAAGACGTGATCCCATCCCCGCTCTTTTACGGAACCACTCACCGACAGGGTCGCATGCCCCGGTCAGGCCGGCGGCGAGAGGCACGAACAGCCTCCGATTTCGATGATGCGGCTGCTTTCGACGCCAGGCGCCACGGCGCTAGACTCGGCCCCATGCCCCACCTCTTGCAAGACACCATTGCCGCCCTCTATCGCCAGGAGAGCCGGCGCGTGTTCTCGACGCTGGTGCGGCTGTTGGGCAGCTTCGATGCGGCGGAGGAAGCGCTGCACGATGCGTTCGTGGCGGCGGCCGAGCAATGGCCGGCCCAGGGGATGCCGGAGAATCCCGTGGCCTGGCTCGTCTCGACCGGTCGATTCAAGGGGATCGACCGGATCCGGCGCGATCGGCGCCTCGTGGGCTGGGCCGACGCAGTCGATGAGGCCGAATCGGTGGCGGACGACGCGCCCATCTGGGAAGAGCGTGCCGATGACGCGCGCGCGATCGAGGACGACCGCCTGAGGCTCGTCTTCACCTGCTGCCACCCGAGCCTCGCCGAGCCCGCCCGCATCGCGTTGACCCTGCGGGAGGTGTGCGGCCTGACCACCGAGGCGATCGCGTCCGCCTTCCTGGTTGCCACACCCGCGATGGCGCAGCGCATCGTCCGCACCAAGGCCAAGATCACGGCCGCCCGGATCCCGTACGAGGTGCCGGGGCCAGCAGAGCTGCCGGCGCGGCTCGCCAGCGTGCTGCGGGTCGTCTATCTGATTTTCAACGAGGGGCACGCGGCGTTGTCCCCGGTTCTGGCCGACGAGGCGATACGGCTGGCGCGGCTGCTGCGGGCGTTGCTTCCCGACCCGGAGGTGCTCGGACTGCTGGCGCTCCTGCTGCTGCACGATGCGCGTCGGGATGCGCGTCTCACGCGGGACGGGGATCTCGTCCCGCTGGAGGAGCAGGACCGTTCGCTGTGGCGCCACGATGCGATCAGCGAGGGATGCGCGCTGGCCGAGGCGGCGCTTTCGAGACCGGGATTCAGGGCTTACGCGCTGCAGGCGGCGATCGCGGCCCTTCACTGTGAAGCGCCGAGCGCGGCCGACACCGACTGGCCGCAGATCGTCGGTCTCTACGACGCGCTGCTGCGGGTGGAGCCCAGCCCAGTGATTGCGCTGAACCGGGCGGTGGCGATTGCCATGCGGGATGGCTCCGAGGCGGGCCTGGCGCTGATCGAGCCGCTGCTGCCGTTGCTCCCCAACTATCACGCCGCGCCCGCCGCGGCCGCCGATCTGTGCCGTCGTGCAGGTCGGCTGGTAGACGCCCAGGCGCACTATCGCGCCGCATTGGCCCTGGTACGGCAGGACACGGAGCGTCGGTTCCTGCTTCGCCGGCTGAAAGAGGTCAGCCTGGCGAATCCGTCGTCCTGGGACCGCACCGACGGCGGGTAGGGGCGGCGCAGGCCACGTGCGGTCAGGGATGCTTCCCTCCGGTTGGATCCCCGTCTTTTTTGTGTTGACCTGTCGAAAGCCGTGGCG
The DNA here is from genome assembly GCA_022843925.1 of Burkholderiales bacterium. Lineage (GTDB taxonomy): Bacteria > Pseudomonadota > Gammaproteobacteria > Burkholderiales. Next base: position 147,210 of record JALHMS010000010.1, on the reverse strand, counting down.
GCTGTTCGACTACGTCATGCAGGCACTCTTGCATGCGACATTCTTCGACAGGGAGATTGCGATGCCCACCACACTGACCCCCTACCTGACCTTCGACGGGACCACCCGGGAGGCCTTCGACTTCTACGCGAAGGCGCTGGGCGCGAAGATCGAGGCGATGATGACTTACGACGACATGCCGCCCATGCCCCCGGACCCTGCAGGCAGTGACCGGGGTTGCGGGGACGGCCCGCCACCGAGCGGCGACGGCATCATGCACGCGTGCCTGATGCTGCCTGGCGGCGCGATGCTGTTCGCCGGCGACACGCCGCCCGGGCTGCGGTTCGAGGGCGTCAAGGGCGTCATGCTGGCGTTGCAGTACGACAGCGTCGAGGAGGCGCGAGGCGTGTTCCGGGCGCTGTCCGAGGGCGGCCAGATCACGATGCCGCTCGCGCCGGCGTTCTGGACGAAGATCTTCGGGATGCTGACCGACCGGTTCGGCGTGAGCTGGGCCGTCAACGGCGAGGCGATCGACCTCCCGAATTCCGACCCCGGGAGCGCAACGCGATGAAGTACCTGTGCCTGGTGTACCTGGACGCGGAGCACTGGAACGCGTGCAGCGACGGCGTGTGTGCCGAGTACGTTCACGAACTCGTTGCGGCCGGCCGGATGGTCGCCGGCGAGCCGCTGCATCCGACCCATACCGCCACCACGGTGCGGGTGAGGAACGGCGAGGTGACGCTGTTCGACGGCCCCTTCGCGGAGACGCGGGAGATGCTCGCCGGCTTCTACCTGGTGGAGGCCAACGACCTGAACGAGGCGATCCGGCTGGCCGCCGGCATTCCTCCGGCACGCTACGGCAGCATCGAGGTCAGGCCCGTTCGTGCATTGCAGGTCGAGCCGAATGCGACTGCGCCGTATTCCAACCACCCCACAGGAGATCGATCATGAGCTACATCGACGGCTTCGTCATCGCGGTGCCGACCGCGAACAAGCAGCAGTTCATCGAACACGCGAACGTCTTCGACAAGCTGTTCATCGACCTCGGCGCGCTCCGCATCCTCGAGTGCTGGGGCGATGACGTACCGGACGGAAAGCTGACCGACTTTCGCAGGGCGGTGCAGGCGACGGCCGACGAGACCGTCGTCTTCTCCTGGGTCGAGTGGCCCGACAAGTCCACGCGCGACGCCGCGATGGGCCGGATGGAGCAGCTGTCGAAGCAGGATGACCGCTACAACATGGAGAAGAACCCCATGCCGTTCGACGGCAAGCGCATGATCTACGGCGGGTTTGCGCCGGTGGTGAAAGTGCAGGCGGGGGCGCAGGCCCGTCCCGGCGTGGGCGGCTACGGCGAATGGCGCGGCGCAGCGTCCTGATGGCGATGATCGCGATCGAGGTCTGACCCACGCAACACCAGGCATGGGACCACCTTCGTCGGGCGACACGGAACCGCCGCCGAGACTGCTGTCGACCGCAAGAGTGCTCGATGATCACGCCGCACCGGAGAGACGCCGGATTCCGGGGTCGGACCCACGCAGCCATCGCCGCACTTCGTTGCGAAGGTGAAATCGGACCTCGGAATCTCGGCTCGCCATCGAGACCTCGACGTTTCAGGAACGAACGGTATCGGGCGTGAGCCCGAGGCGGCTTGCCGCCACGAAATGGCTGGCGAAAAATGGCCGTCCAAGCGCCGAAAACAGCCGTCGCTGGAATCACGCCTGAGGGACCCCAGGCTGCTGCGTCGGTCCGACCCCGAAGACCGCCTTCCCGGTTTGGTGGGCGTGGCTGAAGTGGTGGCGGGGCGGTGGAACGAGCGGTCAGCATCAAGATCTGATCTCAGGCCTGGCAGCCGTCAGCAAGCCCTCGCAGGCGACGCCGGAGAGTAGACTGGGCCGCGTCAGTCCTGCCGGAGCGCATGATGAAATCGCCTCGTGTTGTTTCAGACCCCGAAATTCTTGGCGGAACACCGGTGTTCGTCGGAACCCGGGTGCCCGTTCGTATCCTCTTCGAGCACCTCGCGGCCGGAGACTCTCTGGAGGTCTTCCTCGAAGACTTCCCGTCGGTCGGTCGCGAGGTTGCCGTCGCAGTTCTCGAGGATGCCAAGAAGGCGCTCGAGGTCGATGCGCATCCTGCTTGACGAGTCGGTTCCTCAACGCCTTGGTCGTCTACTGGTCGGCCACTCGTTCAGTAGCGTTCAAGCAGAGGGATGGGCAAGCACGAAGAACGGAAAGCTGCTGCGCTTGGCCGCCTCTCGTTTCGACGTCCTCCTCACGGCCGACAAGGGCATGGAGTACCAACAGAACCAGGAGGCACTGCCGATGTCGGTCTTGGTGGTGCGCGCGCATATCAATCGTCTCGACGCCATGGCGCAGTTGGTTCCGGCAATCGTGGCGACCCTCCAAGAAATGCCGCCTCGCTCCTTTGCAAAGGTTGGCGCGTGACCCCGCGAACTGAGTGACGGCACCCTGTAGCCTCAACTCCGGGCCCGCCCCGCCACCGGCGGCGCAGAGTCTGCAACTTGCCGCCGGGGAGGACGGCCCCGGCGTGCAATCAGCGCAAAGGGAGGAAGGGCCGTACTGGGAAGACCAGTATCGCGCCGCCGCTGTCCAGGCCGACGGTCACCTCGCGCGGTGCGCGGCCCATATCGATCTGACCACGGTGCGTGCGGGTGTTACGACCGGTGTCGTGCGTGAGCCCGAGGCGGCTTGCCGCCACGAAATGGCTGGCGAAAATGGCCGTCCAAGCGTGCAAACCAGCCATCTGCGGAATGAAGCGTGAGGTAGATCAGGAGGTTGCGTAGGTCCGACCCCGGCGTGCAGCGTGGCCGCACGGGTGGGTCGTGCTGGGCGACGGGTTGGTTCTACTCGCGAATGCCGCGCATTGCGACGTTCCGACGCCGAAGGATCTCGAGAATCACCAGCAACCCGACGGAGAATGCGACCAGGAGCACCGCGGCAGCCAGGATCGCGGGGGACAACTGCTCTCTGAGACCGGTCCACATCTGACGCGGCAAGGTTCGTTCCTCGGGCCCGCCAAGAAACAGGACGACCACGACCTCGTCGAACGACGTTCCGAACGCGAACAGGGCACCGGACAAGACACCCGGCCAGACGATCGGCAGCATGACTCGGCGGAACGCCGTGAAGGGCGAGGCGCCGAGGCTACGCGCGGCGCGCGTTAGGCCATGGTCGAATCCTGAGAGCGTCGCCGTGACGGTGATGACCACGAACGGCAGCCCAAGGGCAGCGTGCGCCAGCACAATGCCTGCGATGCTATTGGCGATGCCAAGGGTCGAATAGAAGAAGTACGCGCCCACGGCCAGGATGATGACCGGGACGATCATCGGTGAGATCAGCAGGGCCATGATCAAGCGACGACCGGGAAGGTTCGAATGGGACAGCCCGAGCGCGGCGAGCGTGCCGAGCGTCGTCGACAACAGCGTGGCGAGTCCGCCGATCAGAAGACTGTTGCGGATCGCCAGAGTCCATGTGGGGTCAGTGAATACCTCGACGAACCAGCGCAAGCTGTAGCCGCGGATGGGAAAGCTCAGGTAGGGGTCGTCGTTGAGCGCCAGGGGGGCGACAGCCACGATCGGCGCCAGCAGGAAGATGAAGATCAATGTGCACAGCACCAGGAAGCCGTACCGCCCCCACCGCTGCAGTCGCGTTTCGTAAGGATGGCGTGTTCTGAGGCTCATCCCAACCTCATGTTCGTCACACCGACGAGCTTGTCGTAAGCCCAGTAGAGCAGAAGAACCGCTGCCAGCACCAACACGCCCATGGCCGAGGCGAGGCCCCAATTCAGCGCTCGTGTCAGGTTGTCCGCGATGAAGTAGCTGATCATCTGGTCGCCGGCGCCACCGACCAATGCCGGTGTGATGTAGTAGCCCAGCGCGATGATGAATACCAGAAGCACACCGGCCGCCACGCCGGGGGCGCATTGGGGCAGGTACACGCGCAGAAAGGCCGTCGTGGGAGATGCGCCCAAGGAGCGGGCAGCGCGAACGAAGGACGGAGGGATCTGCCGCATCACCGAGTACATCGGCAGTATCGCGAACGGCAGCAGGATATGGGTCATGGCGACCGCGACCCCGAACTTGTTGTACATCATCGGCAACGGCTGGGAGATCGCGCCGATGCCGAGCAACATCGAGTTGATGACGCCCTCCTTCTGGAGCAGAACGATCCATGCTGTGGTGCGGACGAGCAGCGACGTCCAGAACGGCAGCAACACGAGGATCATCAACAGATTGGCAGTTCTGTCGCCGGCATGGGCGAGCAGATAGGCGATCGCGAACCCGAATGCCATGCACAGCAGCGCCACCAGTGCGCTGATGCCGATGGTTCGAATGAACACCTCGACGTAGATGCGTTGTTCCGCCGGCTGTCGGACCACGTCGCCTTGCGATGACTTTCGCAGGTCGAGTGCCGACAGGAAGAAGAGTCCGTGGTTGGTGTCTGCCAGATTGCGCACCGTGGCCCACGTGGTGGGGCTCTCCCAAGCTGGATCGACGCCGGCGAAGTACGGCTTCCAAGGCCCCGACTCGACACTGTCGATGCGCCGCACCGCGCGCATGAACGTCGTGCGCAGTCCACTCGCCTCGATGTTGAGTCTCGATGCGATCTCGGCCGCCCGACCGTCGCGCTTGGCGGCCTTCATGTCGTTCGCGAGCGCCGCGTAGACCGGTTCCGTTGGCACTTCGTCGCGAGGTCCACCCCATTCGCGCAAGGCCTTGTAAGTCAGGGGAAGGCCGGTGGGAACGACGGGGTCGTGAAAGCTCTTGTAGACCAAAGTGCTGAGCGGCAGCACGAAGCTCACCAACACGAAGATCAGGAGCGGCGCGATCAGCAGATACGCCCGGAGATGCCCACGCCACTCTGTGCGGCGCAGGCGGCGCCGGAGATCGTCGTTCAACGATGGGCCAGGTGGTGGCAAGGACCCGCCACCGCTGGCGGGATCAATTGTCGTCGACTCGATCAGAGCCGGCGCGTCGGAACTCATGGGTACGCTCATCACGGTCGCTCGTTCGCTGTCCGGTGCGTGCGCTGACGCTGAGGCGTCTGCCGCGTCTTGCAAGCGCTGACTCGGGCCGCGCGGGCGCGCTACTTCGCCAACCAGGCAGCGAATCGCTTGTTCAGGTCGTCCCCGTTCTCGTTCCAGAACTCCGCGTCTGTGACAACGGCGCGGCCGGGGCGCGGGAGATTCGGCAGCCATTGCTTGGTCGGACCATCGACCTTGGCCAACGCCGAGGCGCGCGGCGGCGCATACGGAAGCCTCTTGGCCTGCTCGGCAAGAGGTTGTGTGCTGGTGGCGTACTTCACGAACTCGAGTGCAGCTTTCGTGTTTTTGCCATTCTTCAGGATGACCCAGCCCTCGGCGACCTGCACCTGGCCATCCCAGACGATCGCAAAGTTCCGCTTGCCCTGAAGGTTGGCATCGTAGATGCGGCCGTTGTACACGCTGGTCATGACGACCTCGCCAGAGGCCAGCAGCTGCGCCGGCTGAGCACCGGCCGTCCACCAGACCAGGTCGGCCTTGATCGTGTCCAGCTTCTTGAACGCCCGGGCTTGGCCAGCAGCGGTGCTCAAGACCTTGTAGACATCGGCAGGCGCGACGCCGTCGGCCATCAGTGCCCACTCGAGGGCAACGCCGGGTACCTTTCGCAGGGCTCGCTTACCCGGGAATCGCTTGACGTCGAAGAAGTCCTCGAGCTTCTTCGGACCGTTGTCCTTCAGGCGCGCCGCGTCGTAAGCCATCACGTTGGAGTAAGTCTCGCTGATGACGCCACAGGGGGACATCGCCCCGGCGGTAAAGTCTCTGTCCGCTGGCGTGCCGTCGGAGCCGGCGGGCATCGATTTCAAGTCGATGCGTTCGAACAACCCTTCTTCGCAACCCTTGACGGCATCGAAGACTTCCACATTCACAACGTCCCACTTGACGTTGCCGGTCTGCACTTGCGCTCCGATCTCCGCGAGACCGCCGTTATAGTCTTCAGGCGTCACTTTGATGCCGGTCTTCTCGCTGAACGGCCGGTAGATGGTCTCGGTCTGGACGCGACTGTAGGCGCCACCCCAGGCCGTCACCGTGATGCTGCCTTGGGCCTGGGCACCGACGACAGGCAGGAGTGAGGCGCCGAGGATCACGGCGACCAGCGGCAAGTTCATGTTCATGAGTCACCTTTTCGAGTGTCAAGCGGGGACATGGCAGAGGGACGGAAGCAACTCGCGTCAGAGGACGTCCAAGGCGAGGCAGTCGTCGGCTCGCCAGCCGATCTGCACCGCGGTGCATGAGGGGGAGAATTCGCGACCGTCGTTGGGCAGCGTGACGATGAATTCTTCACTGCCGCATGCGCTGAGCCGCATTCGTACGTAGCGTCCGAGGTAGGTGACGTCCAGAACCTGGGCAGGCACCGAAACGTCGACCGAGCCATCCGGCGGTGTCACGACAACGCGTTCCGGGCGGATCGAAAGGCGGGCTGGTTGGCTGACTGCGAGTGGCGCCACAAGCCTCGCCGGGACGGTCAAGCTCTCGTCGACACGTACTCTGCAGCGGTGCCCGTCGATGGACTCGACCCGGCCGTGGATCGCGTTGTTCTCGCCGATGAACTGGGCCACGAACGAGTTGGCTGGGCGTTCGTAGAGCGTCACGGGATCGGCGAGCTGCTGGACGCGCCCCTGGTAGAACACGGCGATGCGGTCGGACATTGCCAGCGCTTCGGATTGATCGTGTGTGACGTACACGATCGTCAACCCAAGCTCGTGATGCAATCGCTTGATCTCATATTGCAGCTGCTCGCGAAGCTGCTTGTCCAGCGCCGACAGCGGCTCATCCATGAGCACGAGCTTGGGTTCGAACACGAGCGCTCGCGCCACTGCCACGCGCTGTTGCTGGCCGCCGGACAGCTGCGCAGGGCGACGGGAACCGTAATCGTTCAGCCCCACCATCCCGAGCACTCGCGCTACTTTTTCGCTCGACGCCGCGCCACGGATGCCTCTCACCGAGAGAGGGAACGCCACGTTCTCCGCCACAGTCATGTGGGGAAACAGCGCGTAGTTCTGAAACACCATCCCGATGTCGCGCTTTTCCGGCGGGATGTGTGTGATCGGGCGTCCGTCGAGCAGGATGTCACCGGACGTTGCCGTTTCGAATCCGGCCAGCATCATCAGCGAGGTGGTCTTGCCGGAGCCGGATGGTCCAAGCAGAGTCAGGAACTCGCCTCGTGCAATGTCGAGGTTCAGGTCCTTGACCACCAGACTCTCGCCGTCGTAGGTCTTCTGGACCGAGCGAAACTGCACCATGGGATGGTTCATGCAAGCCCCTTGCGCCTCGCGGCTCGTGTGGACAGCGCGCACCCGAGAATACGCTACGGGAGAGAACCAGCGTCCGTCACGGCATGCACGCTTCGGCGACGGTTCGTCCAGGCGAGCGTGGTTCGGTACGAGCAATTCGAACGTTCGATCATTGGTGGCGGCTCGAGCGGGCATTGGTGATGGCGTGCTGCTGCATCGTTCACGATCGGATGCGCTCGTTCGTCGGGTCGTAGTAGGCGTCGAGTTGGGCATGTGCGGGATGGCGCTTCCAACCGATCTCGATCTCGAAGGTCTGGTTTGCGATCCATGCCGCCGTGATCGGCTCTTCGGCTCGTACGTAGCCCAACCCCAGGGAGCCGTCGATGCGATGACCGTACATCCCCGATGTGATCGCTCCCATGGGTCTGCCGTTGACGATGATGGGCTCCTCCTTGTAGAGGAGCGGCTGGTTGTCACGCAGGCGGAAGTGGACCAAACGCTTGCGCGGGGCGCCCGCTTCCTTCTGTCGCAACAGCGCTTCCTTGCCGAGGAAGTCGTGTGGCTTGTTCCAGGCAACAGCAAAGCCGAGTCCCGCCTCGAGCGGCGTGTCCTCCACCGATATGTCGTCTCCCCAGTGGCGGTAGCCCTTCTCCATGCGGCAGGAGTTCATGGCATGCATGCCGGCGAAGCCCAGCGCAAACTCGCGGCCAGCCTCCACGATGCGCTCGTAGACGTGCATCGCGAACTCGGCAGGGATGTAGAGCTCCCAGCCCAGTTCGCCCACGTAGGTGATGCGGCTGGCCCGCACCTGGGCGTAACCGATCTCGACGATCTGCGATGTGCCGAACTTGAACGCTTCGTTGGAGAAGTCGGTGTGCGGCGCCAGCTTCTGAAGCAATTGCCTCGAGTTCGGCCCCATGACCGCCAGCATCGGGGTGGCCGATGTCATGTCCGCAACGAAGCAGTGGTCCGCCTCGGCCGCATGTCGGCGCAGGTACGTCAGGTCGCGGAAATGCGTGGCGGCGGCGGAAACGACCATGAACTGGTTCTCTTGGGTGCGCGTGATGGTCAGATCGGCCTCGATCCCACCCCGTTCATTGAGCCATTGTGTGTAGACCAGCTTGCCCACCGCGACATCGATGCGGTTGGCTGAGATGCGCTCGAGCACCCGGAGGGCGTCCCGTCCCTCGACGTGGAACTTGGTGTACGTGCTGAGATCGTAGAGCGCCACCGAGTCCCGCGTGATGCGGCATTCCTGAGCCGAGTACGGGAACCAGTTCTGGCGTCCGTAGCTGTATTCGTACTCCGGCTTCGCACCCGCCGGCGCGAACCAGTTCGGGCGCTCCCAGCCGGCCAGTTCGCCATGCACGGCACCCTGTTCCTTCAGCCTCTCGTGGAACGGTGTGCGTCGAGCGCCTCGGGCAGTGGTGTACTGGTAGAAGGGGAAGTGGGTCTTGTAGAGGAGCCCCAATGTTTCCACCGTACGGTCATGCAGGTACTGGCGATTTCCCTGGAACGGGTTCATTCGCTGGACTTCGATGTCGACCACATCCATCGGCGGGCGACGGTCACGGATCCACTCGGCCAGCACTTTGCCGGCACCACCGGAGCTTTGAATGCCGATGGAGTTGAAGCCGCAAGCGACGAAGAGGTCCCGTACCTCGGCGGTCTCGCCCAGCAGATAGCGGTCGTCGGGGGTGAAACTCTCCGGCCCATTGAACCAGGTCTGGATACCGGTGTTCTCGAGGACCGGCATGCGCGCCGCGGCAAGTTCGAGCACGGGCATGAAGTGATCGATGTCCTCCGGCAGCGAATCGAAACTGAAGTCCTCGCGGATGCCATCCATGCCCCAAGGCTTGGCCTTGGGTTCGAAGCACCCCAGCAGGATCTTGCCGGCATCCTCTTTGTAATAGGCGTACTCCTCCGGTACTCGAAGCACCGGGAGGTTGGGGGGCAGCCCCTTGATCGGCTCGGTCACCACGTAGAAATGCTCAGCCGCATGCAGAGGGAGGTTGACGCCGGTCTGGCGACCAAGCTCGTGCGACCACATGCCAGCCGCGATGACGACGGTCGAGGCGCGGACATCGCCCTGGTCCGTGACGACGCCCACGGCGCGTCCGCCTTCCTTCAAGATGCGCAGAACCTTGACGCCTTCGAGGATGCTGGCGCCGCCCATTCGTGCGCCCTTCGCGTACGCCTGCGTGACGTCAACGGGGTTGCACTGGCCGTCCTTGTTCAGGAAGACCCCTCCGACCATGTTCTTCCGGCTGAGATACGGGTACCTGTCGAGGATGTCCTGGGGCGTGATGACGTCCACCTCGAGCCCGAAGTTGCGCGCCATCGACGCTTGCCGGCGGAGCTCCTCCATCCGGTCCTGGGTGAGGGCGACGGAGATCGAGCCGTTCTGCTTGAAGCCGGTGGCCTGGCCGGTCTCTCGTTCCAGCGAGTGCAGCAGTTCAGCCGTGTACTTCGCCAACTCAGTCAGATTGCGCGTGCTGCGCAGTTGTCCCACGAGTCCTGCCGCGTGCCAAGTGGTACCGCAGGTGAGCTGCTTGCGCTCCAGCAACACGACTTCCCTGATCCCGAGCTTGGTGAGGTGATACGCGATGGAGCATCCCACCACGCCGCCACCGATGATCACGACGTCCGCCCGGGACGGGACTGATGCAGCCATGGGATACCCCTGGGAAAGATCGGAAGAAAAAGTTTAGCCTCAAATTTCGCGGGCGCGAAAAAAACGGATACTGTTTCTCGATGGTGCGTGATGCTCGGCGTTTGTCGGGAGGTGCCCAGCTTGCGGATCAGGTCCTGCACGGCCATTTGGCTCCACCTGCCGGTACGCGACCACGATCTGCGCCACGGCTGGTGAGGTGCTTCTGCGTGCCATGAGCCGACGCGCACCAAGGGCTTGGGTGAACCTCGAGGACGACACATTGGCACCTGCGAAGGATTCGGGAGACATCACTCTGCTTGGCGAAGAGATCCGGAAGCTTCGTAAAGCCCGGGGCAAGTCCCTGGCGGAGCTTGCGGGCGCCATCGGGCGATCCATCAGCTTCGTGAGCCAAGTCGAGCGCGGACGGGCCACGGCTTCCATCGCAGATCTGAAGCGGATCGCGCAGCTGCTCGACGTTCCTCTCGGATGGTTCTTTGTCCACGACGGCGCCCCATCGAACGAACGCGGCCGCGTTGTCCGCGGCACAGAGCGACGCCAACTGGGCACCGTGGCCACGGGTCTCGTCGAGGAACTGCTGTCCCCCGACATCGGCGGTGCATTCGAGATGTTCCTGAGTACGTTCGAGCCGGGTTCCGAGCTCAAGGCGGCCAGTCGACGCGACACGGAGGAAGAAGGGTATGTGGTGTCCGGATCCCTTGACCTCTGGATCGGAAGACGAAGGTATCGCTTGAGGGCGGGCGACAGCTTTCGCATCGTGAGAGAACCGTTTCGGTGGGCCAATCTCTCCGATGAGAACGCCGTCGTTGTCTGGGTCATTTCTCCGCCGACGTACTAGTGTCTCGACACGGAAGTTCGCGAACATTGGTCGGTGCCGCGGAGACCGATAGCGGAGAGGATCGGCGTCGATTGCGCACGGCGTCGGAGCGCGACACGTGGCGTCAGGCAAGGCGAACGTGGACCGGCAGTGGAAGTTCTGGCGCCTGTTGCAGATGGGGTGCCTCGGCGCGCGGCGTTACCATCGGGTGATCGCGCCGGTGCGGCGGACTGCGGCAAACCGTCGGCGAACCCTGCGTTGGTGCGGTGTTGCAGCGAAGACCGTTTTCAAGGAAACCTCGATGACGACCACGCGCACGATGTGCCCCATGAACTGCCATCCGACGCTGTGCGGAATGCTCGTCGAGGTCGAGGACAACAAGGTTCTCGGCGTGCGGGGCGATCCGGACAACCCCGACAGTCGCGGCTTCCTGTGCATTCGTGGCCAGGCCTCGCGTGAGGTGTTCGAGAACCCCGGGCGGCTGTTGTACCCGCTGGTGCGCGATCGTCGCGAAGACCCGTTCCGCCGCGCCACCTGGGACGAAGCGCTGGAGCGCGTCACGAAAGCCATCGCCGCCAGCCCGCCGCACGCCACGGCCATCTGGCCGGGGCACGGGACATTCACGACCAACTACGGGACGCGTGTCAGCGCGCAGCTCTTTGCGCGCTTTGCGAACTTCCACGGCAGCCAGTTCTTCAACCCCACCATGATCTGCTGGGGACTGGGCGCCTTCGGGTTGGCGCTCACCGGCATGCTGGAGACGCACACCAAGGAAGACATGGGCAAGCACTCCCGCTTGATCCTGCTCTGGGGCGCCAACTTCACCAGTCAGCCCAACACCGCACGCTTCGTGAACGAAGCGCGTGCGCGCGGCGCGCGGATCGTGGCCGTCGATGTGCGCGAGACCGAGGCAACCGCCAAGGCCGAGGATGTGCTGTTGCTGCGACCGGGAACGGACGCCGCGCTGGCGCTCGCCCTGATGCACGTGATCTGCGCCGAGCAGTTGTTCGATGCGGGGTTTGTCGCAGCGAACACCGTCGGCTTTGCTGCCCTTGCCGAGCACGTGCGTACCTTCTCGCCGCTTTGGGCGGCCGGCGTGACCGGGATCCCTGCCGAACGTATCGTCGCGTTGGCGCGCCTCTACGCAACCAAGAAACCGGCCATGATCGTGCTCGGTGGCAGCTCGATGCACAAGGGAGACAACGGATGGCAGGCGGCGCGCGCGGTCGCATGCCTGCCAGGATTGACGGGGAACGTTGGTATCCCCGGCGCCGGCTTCGGCCCCCGTCACGGCGCTTCGGCGCATGGTCGGGGGCTGGCGAGCGTCATGGAACCGCAGCGCCGCAAGCCGGGCACCGCGTTGCCCAATCAGATGGCGACGGTCATTGAAGCCATGGAGGATGGCCGGATCGCGAACGTGCTCCTGATGGGGACGAACATGCTGTCCTCCTTTGCCGATTCAGCCAGGGTGGCCGAAGGGCTGGCGCGAACGCGATTGGTGGTGAGCTACGACCTCTTTCTCAACGACACCGCCAAGCGCTTTGCCGATGTCGTTCTGCCGTCCACCGCGTGGCTGGAGGAGTTGGGCTGCAAGTCCGCGTTCACGCATCTGTACCTCATGGAGCCGGCGCTTGCACCAGCAGGCGAATCGAAGCCCGTCACCTGGGTCATGCGCGAGCTGGCCGCCCGAATAGGATTGGACGGCTTCTTCCCGTGGGATTCCGACGAAGCGTTGCTCGACGCCATCCTCGATCATCCTGCCACCGGACGCGCCACGGTGAGCTCGTTGCGTGCCCAGGGTGGCATCGGTGAACTCCGGATCTCCCATGTCGCAAACCCGACGCTCGCGTTCGACACGCCCTCGCGAAAGATCGAGTTCTACTCGGAGGACGCGGCCCGCCTTGGGCTGCCGGCCCTGCCGGAGTGGACGCCCGCACCTGGTCTGGAAGCGAATTCCCGCTACCCACTCACGCTTTCCCAGGGGCGAACGCTCGCGCACTTTCACGGCTTCTACAACAACGGACGCGAGCTGCCAACGCTTGCCCGCCGCGAACTCGAGCCGCGGGTATGGATCTCTATCGCGGACGCCGCCGCACGGGGGCTGGCGGATGGTGCACCCATCCGGGTCTACAGCGCGCGCGGCGACCTCCTCGGACGCGCGCATGTCACGGAGCGCATTCCCAGCGGCACGCTTTGGTTGCGCGATGGTTGGCCCGCGCTGAATGCCCTGACCGACAGCGTAGCGGTCTTGCCGGATGCCGCTGTCGACCGCTTCGCCTTCTCCGCTGGACAGTCGACTTTCAGCGCCCGCGTGGAAGTGGCGGCAGCGTAGTCCCGAATCCGCTCGCTTCGTGTTCCACTGACGCCTCGACGACGGCGGCGACGAGCGGAGAGGGCGATCGTCCGTGAGTTGCAGTGGGTCGTCGCAGGGACTACTGGTTCGAAAGTGTCGTTCGGCGTCCGTAGCAGCGCCCTCAGGAACGGCGGCCGAGCCCTTGGTGAGGTGGGAGCCATGCGAACCGGAGGAGGCTCCCTAGATATCGACAAGCTGACCGAACCGGAACTGGTCGACTTGAACAGCCCCATAGCCGCCCGCTTGAGTTTCCTCCAGCAGATGCGGGCGCATGCGTCCATGCTGGCGTTCAGTCTCGGTGAGCGCGTATCGTTCCCGCCCGAAGGGCACCCGGTGCCGTTCGGTGTCATCACGAAGTACAACCGGAAGTCAGTCACTGTGATCACCGAAACCGGACAGCACTGGACAGTAGCGCCAACCTTCCTCACAAAGGTCAAGCCGGTGCGAGAGGCTTCCTCGGAAGGTGGGCAAGTCATCAGTCTTCCAAGGAAGTAGATCCGTCCTTTGCCACACCGACGCCCAACCGGTCCATCGAGAGGACGCTCTGCGGCAACGCCGGGATGCCGTCTCGTCTCGCACGTCCGGCCTCCCAAGCCGCATAGCCGCGACTCCGCCAACCATCGACTCTGGAGAACCACCTTGTTCAGTCACATCATGCTCGGGACCAATGACATCGAGCGGTCCAAGCGCTTCTACGATGCAGTCCTCGAGGTTCTCGGGGCCGGCGACGCGATCGAGAACACGAACAAGACCGGGCAACGCCGCCTGTTCTATCGCCATGACGGCACGACCTTCTGTGTCAGTGAGCCGATCGACGGCCAGCCCGCCTCGTGCGGCAACGGAAGCACCATCGGCTTCCGGTGCGACTCCCCGGATCAGGTGCGCCGGTTCCACGAAGTGGCGGTCGCCGCCGGTGGCATGCCCATCGAAGACCCGCCAGGGCCTCGGGTGGGTCCGTCAGGCGTGTTGCATCTGGCGTACGTGCGCGACCCGGACGGAAACAAGCTTTGTGCGTTGCATCGCCCCAAGGACTGAACGCTCGAAAGGTCCGGCCCTGGTCGCGCGAACGGTGACGCCTGTTCCGCCGATGTCGGGAAGCCCTAGACTCCAGGCTGTTCGCGGCAGGACTCGCGTAGCAGGACTCCCATCCTGCCGCCCACGGCCCCCGATGCCCCTGGAGAACCGCCATGCCCCCGTTCGTTCGGCCTCTTTGCCTGACTGTCGCGGTGTTCGCCCTGTTGTCGGGCTGCGGCCCGAGGGAGGAGCCCGCGCCGCCGCCGACGTCGGTGGCGACCCCGCCCCCGACCGAGACCGTGAAGCTCGGGTTCGCCGCCCCGTTGACGGGCGCCCAGGCGCACTACGGCGCGGACATGCGCAACGGCCTCACCCTGGCGATCGAGGAAGCCAATGCCGGCGGCCTGGTGCTGGGCGGAACGCCCGTGCGGTTCGAACTGCTGGCGGAAGACGACCAGGCCGACCCTGCCAAGGCCACCGTCGTCGCGCAGAAGCTGGTGGACGCCGGGATCAAGGGGATGCTCGGGCACTTCAATTCCGGGACGAGCATTCCTGCTTCCCGAATCTACGCCGAGGCTGGCATCCCGCAGATCGCGATGGCCACAGCGCCCGCGTACACCGCAAGCGGCTTCTCCACCACCTTTCGCATGATGACGAACGACGTCCAGCAGGGCAGCGTGCTCGGCCGTTACGTGGTCGAGAAGCAGGGTGCGAAACGCATCGCGATCGTCGACGATCGCACGGCCTACGGCTAGGGGCTCGCCGACCAGTTCGAGATCGCTGCGAAAGCGGCCGGCGCGACGATCGTCCGGCGCGAGTACACCGACGACAAGTCGAAGGACTTCACCGCCATCCTCACCGGCATCAAGAAGTCGCAGCCCGACGCGGTGTTCTTCGGAGGTGCCGATGCGCAGGCGGCGCCCATGGCGAAGCAGATGCGACAACTCGGGGTGACCTCGCGCCTCTTCGGCGGTGAGATGGTGAAGACACCGAACTTCCTCGTCCTCGCCGGCTCCGCCGCCGATGGCAGTGTCGCCTCGCTGGCGGGCCTGCCCCTCGCGCAGATGCCCGGCGGCGGGGCATTCGCCGAGAAGTACCGGGTGCGCTTCAACGAGGAGGTCCAGGTCTACGCGCCGTTCGCCTACGACGGCGCCATGACGCTCATCGAGGCGATGAAGCGCGCGGATTCCTCCGACCCGGCGAAGGTCCTGCCCGTGCTGGCGAAGATCGAACGTGCGGGCGTGACGTCCGCGCGCATCGCGTACGACGACCGCGGCGACCTGCGCGAGGGCACGATCACCGTCTATGAAGTCACCGGGGGCGGGTGGCAGGTCCTCGAAGCGGTAGGGCCATGAGCGGAGAGCGAGCCGAGCCTTGGATCGGCCTGCCGCTACCGTTGCCGGTGAAGTATCCACGGCCCGGGTAGGAGGGGCCCATGCCCCCGAAAGCGGTGGATGCTGCAGAAGCGCTTCACCTGGAACGATCGCTTTCGCGGCCATGGGCCGCTCCTACAAACTCACCACCCGGAATGCCCCTGTAGGAGGGGGCCATGCCCCCGAAAGCGGTGGATGCTGCAGAGGCGCTTCACCCGGAACGATCGCTTTCGCGGCCATGGGCCGCTCCTACAAACTCACCATCCGGAATGCCCTTGTAGGAGGGGGCCATGCCCCCGAAAGCGGTGGATGCTGCAGAAGCGCTTCAGCCGGCCCGAGCGCTTTCGCGGCCATGGGCCGCTCCTACAAATCCACCACCCGGAATGCTCTTGTAGGAGGGGGCCATGCCCCCGAAAGCGGTGGATGCTGCAGAAGCGCTTCACCCGGAACGATCGCTATCGCGGCCATGGGCCGCTCCTACAAACTCACCATCCGGAATGCCCTTGTAGGAGGGGGCCATGCCCCCGAAAGCGGTGGATGCTGCGAAAGCGTATCGACCGGAACCAACGCTATCGCGGCCATGGGCCGCTCCTACAAACTCACCATCCGGAATGCCCTTGTAGGAGGGGGCCATGCCCCCGAAAGCGGTGGATGCTGCAAAAGCGCTTCAGCCGGACCCAGCGCTTTCGCGGCCATGGGCCGCTACGAAGAATGCCCATGAAGGAAGGGCAGCACCCCTGTAGGAGGGCCCCCCGCGGCCGAGCCGTGGCGGGATGTCAGGCCCGTGCAGTCTCGGCGTGTTGGCCGATCGTCTCTGCGTCGACGGCCTCCCCCACGTGCTGGAGGAACGCCCTGGCCACTGCGGACAGTTGCTTCTGGCGGAGGTGCACGAGCTGCCAGGTGGAGTGGATCGGGAAGCCCTCCACGTCCAGGATCGCGACGTCGTCGCTCCAGCCCTTGCTGCGGTGCAGTGCGTACTCCGACAGGATCGACAGCCCCAGGCCGGCGGCGACGGCTTCCTTGATGGCGAGGTTGCTGCCGAATTCCATCCGGACGTTGAGCTTGGCGTTGCGCTGCGCGAGGTGCCGCTCGATCGCGACCCGGGTCCCCGAGCCGGCCTCGCGCAGGATGAACCGCTCCTCCGCCACTCGCGCCAGCGGGATGGCACGGCCTCTCGCGAGCGGGTGGTCCCGCGGGGCGATCATCACCAGGGGGTTGTCGAGGAAGGCCTGCACCGTCAGATCGAGATCCGCCGGCGGTGCGGACAGGATGTAGAGGTCGTCGAGATTCGACTGCATCCGCTCGACGATCTGATCGAGATTCGCCACCACGAGCTTCACTTCGATTCCCGGATAGCGGGTGCAGAAGGGCGTGAGCAGGCGGGGGACGAAGTACTTCACCGTGCTCACCACCGCGAGGCGCAGCGTGCCGCTCTGCAGGCCTTTCAGCTCGCTCACTTCGTCCTCGAAGGCGCGCCACTCGGCCTGCATGGTCTGCCATCGCGCGTAGAGCTTGCGGCCCGCCTCGGTGAGATGCACCTTGCGCCCGATCTGCTCCAGGAGGAGCAGGCCCACGGCATCGGTGAGCTGCCGGATCTGCTGCGAGACGGCGGGTTGCGAAAGGCAGAGGTCCTCGGCGGCGCGCGTGAAGTTGCCGCAGTCGGCCACGGTCGCGAACACCTGCAGCTGTCGCAGGGTGAAGTGCATGCCTGCCAAAGGGAGCGTCCTTTCTTGAACGACGTCCCGGAATTCTATGGAAAGTCCCCGCTGCCGGGGCAACGAAATTGCACAGGTTTCGTCGAGGAATCCGCTTTCAGCGTGGGTCATTTTCGATGTTGCAGCGCGGCGTCACTTTGGTGGTTCCCGACAGGTCGCGTCGACCTTCAACGGATGCCGGCGCCCATCGCCGCGGCTTTCTCCAGCAGCGCCTGCGCCATGCGGATGCTCGCGATGTCGATGAGCCGCCCGTCCAGCGACACCGCACCCTTGCCTTCGCGCGCCGCCTGCTCCATCGCCTCCATGATCCGGCGCGCCTTGGTGACCTCGGCCTCCGATGGCGTGAAGACGTCGTTGGCGAGTGCGATCTGCGAGGGATGGATGGCCCACTTGCCTTCGTAACCCAGCACCGCGGCGCGATTCGCGGCGGATCGGTAGCCGTCGGCATCGCCGAAGTCGCCGAACGGGCCGTCGACCGGCCGCAGGCCGTACGCGCGGCACGCGACCATCATCCGCGTCTGCGCGGCGTGCCAGGGGTCGGTCCAGAAGCTCTCGCGCCGGCCTTCCGCATCGCGGTCCGTGAGCACCACGGAGTCCTTGTTCACGCCGCCGATCACAGTGGTGCGCGCGCGGGTGGACGCCGCGTAGTCGGCCACGCCGAACGACATCGCCTCCAGGCGCCGCGACGACTGGGCGATCGCTTCGACGTTCGCCATGCCGAGCGCCGTCTCGATCAGCACCTCGAAGCCCAGACGCTTCGTGCGGCCCGTCGCAGCCTCTATCTGCGTGACCAGCATGTCGATCGCGTAGACGTCGGCGGGCACTCCGACCTTCGGAATCAGAAGCATGTCGAGCCGCGGGCATGCCTCCACGACGTCGATCACGTCGCGGTACATGTAGTGGGTGTCGAGGCCGTTGATGCGCACCATCATCGTCTTGGTGCCCCAGTCCACTTCGTTCAGGGCCTGGATGATGTTGGTGCGGGCCCGCGCCTTGTCGTCGGGCGCGACGGCGTCCTCGAGGTCGAGGAAGACGACGTCCGCCGCGGATGCAGCAGCCTTCTCGAACATGCCGGGGTTCGACCCGGGGACGGCCAGTTCCGAACGGTGCAGGCGCGGCTTGGCCTGTTCGATCACGGTGAAGCTCATGGGGTCGGGGTCTCCGGGGCTTGAGGACAACGGCCAGCAGGGTCGGTCGGTGATGCGGAGAGAGATGCGCTTGCGCCTCGCATCGCCTGGCAGGCGGCGTTCATCGCGTCATGCAGCCCGCGTCAGTGCCTGCGCGACAGTCGTGCCGAGCTCGGCGGCGCTCGGAGCGACGTGCAATCCGTACGAGCGCATGATCTCGGACTTCTCGGCGGCGGTGTCGCCGACCGCGGAGATGATCGCGCCTGCGTGGCCCATGCGGCGTCCCTTCGGCGCCGTGAGGCCCGCGACGTAGCCGATCACCGGCTTGCGCATGTTCTCCTTCGCCCATTGCGCAGCCTCGGCTTCCTGGGGGCCGCCGATCTCGCCGATCATCACCACCGCGTGCGTCTCGGGGTCCTCCTCGAAGCGGGCGAGATGATCGAGAAACGAGCTGCCGTTGATCGGGTCGCCGCCGATGCCGACGCTCGTGCTCACCCCGATGCCGAGCGCCTTCATCTGCGCCGCAGCCTCGTAGCCCAGCGTGCCCGAGCGCGAGACGATGCCGACGTTGCCCGGCAGGTAGATGTGGCCCGGCATGATGCCGAGCATCGCGCGGCCGGCGCTGATGATGCCCGCGCAGTTCGGCCCCACGATCGTGGTCCGCCGCTCCCGGGCGTAGCGCTTGAGATAGCGCTTTACCCGCATCATGTCCTGGGCCGGGATGCCGTCGGTGATGACGCACACGAGGCGCAGCCCCGCGTCGGCGGCCTCCATCAGGGCATCCGCGGCGAACGCCGGCGGGACGAATGCGAGACTCGCTTCCGCTCCGGTTGTCTCCACGGCGTCCTTCACCGTGTTGAACACGGGTCGGTCGAGATGGCGCTGGCCGCCCTTGCCGGGCGTGACGCCGCCGACGACATTGGTGCCGTAGGCGATCATCTCCTTCGCGTGGAAGCTCGCCTTGTCGCCGGTGAAGCCTTGTACGATGACGCGGGTGGTCTGGTCGATGAGGATGCTCATGGGGGGCTCCGGTTCAGGCGGCTTCGCGATGCGCCCGCGCCGCGGCGACGGCCCGGTGGGCGGCCTCCGCGAGCGTCTCGGCGGTGATGATCGACAGGCCGCTCTCGCGCACGATGCGCTGGCCCTCCTCCACGTTGGTACCGGCGAGGCGCACGACGAGCGGCACCCTTAGGTCCTGCGCGGCCTGCACCACGCCCTGTGCGACCCAGTCGCAACGGTTGATGCCCGCGAAGATGTTCACGAGGATCGCCCGCACGCCCTTGTCGGACAGGACCAGATCGAAGGCCTGCTTCACGCGTTCCGGCGAGGCCCCGCCGCCCACGTCGAGGAAGTTGGCGGGCTCGCCGCCCGCGTACTTGATCATGTCCATCGTCGCCATCGCGAGGCCCGCGCCGTTGATGATGCAGCCGATGTCGCCGTCGAGCCCCACGTAGTTCAGGCCGAGCTGGTTCGCCTGGGCCTCGCGCGGATCCTCCTGGGTGACGTCGCGCATCTCGGCGATCTGGGCGCGGCGAAAGATTGCGTTGTCGTCGAACGACATCTTCGCGTCGAGCGCGATCACGCGGTCATCCTTGGTGACGACCAGCGGGTTGATCTCGACCATCGTCGCGTCGAGATCGCGGAAGGCCCGGTAGCAGCCGAGCATCGTGGCGACGGCCTGGCTGACCTGCTTCAGATTGAGGCCGAGTCCGAAAGCGATCTGCCGCGCCTGGAAGGGCAGCAGTCCCACGGCAGGCTCCACCTCCACCTGCAGGATCGTTTCGGGGCGGGCGTGGGCGATCTCCTCGATCTCCATGCCGCCCGCGCCCGAGGCGATGACCCGGATGCGCTCCGCCTTGCGGTCCAGCACGAAGCCGAGGTAGATCTCCCGCTCGAAGGGCTCGGCCATCTCGACATAGACACGGCTCACCATCTTGCCGGCCGGGCCCGTCTGCGCCGTCACCATGCAGGTGCCGAGCATCCCCTTCGCGGCCTCCGCCACCTCGTGGTACGTGCGGCAGAGCTTCACACCCCCCGCCTTGCCGCGGGCGCCCGAATGGATCTGCGCCTTGACCGCCCAGTGCCAGCCACCCAGCTCGGTCGCGACGTACACCGCCTGGTCCGCGCTGTAGGCCACGCCCCCGCGCGGTATCGGCACCCCGAACCGGTGCAGAAGCTCCTTCGCCTGGTACTCGTGAATGTCCATCCTTGGTCTCCGAGGGGTGGTGCAGGTCTTGGTGGGGGGCTGCAGATCGTCCCCGCGGGGACGGCGCCGGCTACGTCACGAGATGCTGCGGGCGACCCGCAGCCCACGCCTCGATGTTGTCGATGAGCTGGTCGGCGAGGAATTGCATGGCCTCCTGCGACGCCCACGCCACGTGGGGTGTCAGGATGAAGTTCGTCCGGCGCACGTCCAACAGGGGATGCCCGTCGCGGGGTGGCTCGGTCGTGAGGACATCGAAGCCGGCGCCCGCGATGAGACCAGCGTCCAACGCGTGGATCAGCGCCTCTTCGTCGACGAGCCCGCCGCGCGAGGTGTTGATCAGCAGGCCGCTGCGCTTCATGCGCCGCATCTCCGGCAGGCCGATCAGGTTGCGTGTGGCCGGCATGAGCGGGCAGTGCAGGCTGAGCACGTCGGAACGTTCGAGCACTTCGTCGAAGGGCGTGTACTCCACACCCGGTGCCTTGGGCGGCGCGTGGTCGGCGAACAGAACGTGCATGCCGAAGCCCCGGGCGATGGTGGCCGTGGCCTGCCCGATCGCCCCCTCGCCGACGATGCCGAGCGTCGAGCCGTGAAGATCCCGGATGTCGTGGTCGAGAAAGCAGAACTGGTCGGCCTTCTGCCACACGCCGGCCTCGACGTCGCGCCGATAGGCGATGAGGTTGCGGCGCAATGCGAGGATCAGCGCGAAGGCGTGTTCGGGCACCGTGTGGACGGCGTAGTTGCGGATGTTCGCCACCGCGATGCCGCGCGCGCGACATGCGGCGACGTCGATGCAGTCGTAGCCGGTGGCGGCCACCGCGATCATGCGCAGGTTCGGCAACTGCGCGAGAGTGGGCTCGCGCAGTTGCACCTTGTTGACGATGGCCACCGTGGCCAACCGCAGGCGATCGACGACCTCGTCGGGCGCCGTCGCCCGGTGCTCGACGTACGTGTGCTCGAACGCCGGTGCGCGTACCCGGGCCTTGACGGAATCCCGGTCGAGAAAGACCACGGTGTGCCCCATGCGTCAGGCCCCCGCCGGTACGAGGCGGGCCGCGTCGGCGCTCGTGGCCAGCTTGCGGGCGGCTTCCTCCCCGCGCCAGTACTGCTGGGCCGCCGCGACACCGCTGCCGGGGGCGATCTGGACGCCGGCATCCAGCATCGCCATCTCTGCGCCACCGATCGCGCCGAGCAGCATGATCTCGTTGAGATCGCCCAGATGGCCGATGCGGAACACCTTGCCGGCCACCTTCGACAGCCCGGCGCCGAGCGACAGGTTGTAGCGGCGGAACGCGATCTCGATCACCTGCGCACCGTTGATGCCTTCGGGGACGAGGATCGCCGAGACGGTGTCGGAGTACCACTTGGGCGCCCGCGCGCAGAGGTCGAGCTTCCAGCCCTTCTGAACGGCCGCGCGCGCACCCGCGGCGAGGTAGTGATGCCGGCGGAAGACATTCTCCAGACCTTCCTCCTCGAGCATCGAGAGCGATTCGCGCAGACCGTAGAGCAGCGGCAGCGGCGGCGTGTACGGGAAGTAGCCCGAGGTGTTGGCCTTCACCATGTCGCCGAAGTCGAAGTAGCAGCGGGGGGCGCGTGCCTGCTCGCGCAGCGCGAGCGCCTTCGGGCTGACGCACACGATGCCCAAGCCCGCGGGCAGCATCAGGCCCTTCTGAGAGCCGGTGACGCAGACGTCCACGGCCCACTCGTCCATGCGGAAATCGATGCTGCCGAGCGAGCTGACCGCGTCCACCATCAGCAGGGCGGGATGCTTCGCGGCGTCCATCGCGCGGCGCACCCCGGCGATGTCGCTCGTCACGCCCGTGGCCGTCTCGTTGTGCGTGGCGAGCACGGCCTTGATGCGGTGACCCTTGTCGGCTTCGAGGACTTCGAGAGTGCGCTCGAGCGGGACGCCCGTGCCCCATTCGCAATCGATGATCTCGACCTCGAAGCCGAGACGGGTCGCCATGTCGATCCAGAGATGACTGAACTGACCGAATCGCGAGGCGAGGACCTTGTCGCCGGGCGAGAGGCAGTTCGTGAGTGCCGCTTCCCAGCAGCCCGTTCCCGACGCGGGGAACATGATGGGCGTGCCGGTCTCGGTCTTGAAGATCTTCTTCAGGCCTGCGAGGCAGTGCAGCGTGAGTTCCGGAAACTTTGGCGAGCGGTGATCCTCCATCGCGACCATCATCGAGCGCAGCACGCGATCGGGCACGTTGGTGGGTCCGGGAACGAAGAGAGCGTTGCGACCAGCCATGGCAGACCTCCTGGGAATCGGTTTGTGGGAATCGGGGTTGGGATGCGTGGTGTCGGGTGATGGAAATCGGGTGGTGCGAACCCGGGCACGGCCGCGCCCGGCATCGCGGGTCAGGGTCGGTAGTCGGGGCCGTACACCGGGAAGACCGAACACAGCGCGCGCACCCGCTCCACCGTGCGGGCGATCGCAGCGTCGTCGTCGGGCGCTTCGAGCACGTCGGCGATGAGGTCCGCCACCTTCACGGCCTCTTCGGTGCCGAAGCCGCGGGTCGTGATGGCCGGTGAGCCGATCCGGATGCCGCTCGTGACAAACGGCTTCTCGGGGTCGTTGGGGATCGCGTTCTTGTTGACGGTGATGTGCGCACGGCCCAGCACGGCCTCGGCTGCCTTGCCGGTGATGCGCTTCGCCCGCAGGTCCAGCAGGAAGACGTGGCTCTCGGTGCGGCCCGAGACGATGCGCAGACCGCGTTCGGTGAGGCGATGCGCCATGGCCTGCGCGTTCCTCTTGACCTGCTGCTGGTAGGTCTTGAACTCCGGCCGGAGCGCCTCCTGGAAGGCGAGGGCCTTCGCGGCGATGACATGCATCAGCGGGCCGCCCTGGATGCCGGGGAAGATCATGGAGTTGAGCGTCTTCTCGAACTCGGCGCTCGACAGGATGATCCCGCCGCGCGGACCGCGCAGCGTCTTGTGCGTTGTGCTGGTGACGAAGTGCGCAATGCCGACCGGCGACGGGTATTCGCCCGCGGCGACGAGACCCGCGTAGTGGGCCATGTCCACCAGCAGGTAGGCGCCCACCTCGTCCGCGATCGCGCGGAAGCGCTTCCAGTCGATGGTGAGCGAATAAGCCGAGGCGCCGGCCACGATCATCTTCGGCTTCACCTCGCGCGCGATGGCCGCGACTTCGTCGTAGTCGATCGCCTCGGTCTCGGGGTTCAGGCCGTAGGCGGCCGATTTGTAGATCTTCCCGCTGAAGTTGACGGTGGCGCCGTGGGTCAGATGACCGCCGTGCGCGAGCGACATGCCGAGGATGGTGTCGCCAGGGGTGAGCATTCCCATGTAGACGGCCGCATTGGCCTGGGAACCCGAGTGGGGCTGGACGTTGGCGTACTCGGCACCGAAGAGCTGTTTCGCGCGCTCGATCGCGAGCTGCTCGGCCACGTCGACGTGTTCGCAGCCGCCGTAGTACCGCTTGCCCGGATAGCCTTCCGCGTACTTGTTGGTGAGAACGGAACCCTGCACCCGCATCACCGCCGGGCTCACGTAGTTCTCGGAAGCGATCAGCTCGAGGTGATCTTCCTGACGTTGGAGTTCATGGCCGATGACCGCCCAGAGCTGGGGGTCGGTCTCGGAGATCGCTTGCTTGTGGTCGAACACGGTGGGCCTCGGGTCGGGGGATCTGGTGCGTCTGTTCTAGACGACGAGGCCAGTGTAGGGGAGCGTGGAAATCGTCTGATCGAAGTTTGTTATCGCTCTGCAAACAATAACTTATGGCGCGCTGCGGCACCCGAAGTTATGAAAAAAATCTCATATGTTCGACAAAATCGCGACCACTTTCCTGGACAAACAGAGGCTTGGCGCGGATTGCGCGGCGCTGGCGGGCGGCGCCGGATGGCGCGGGTGGCCACCGCATTGCGCCACCCGTCGCATCGCGATGCCGTCAGAACAGGCCGACCACGCGCCCCTGCTCGTCGAGATCGATCTTCGCGGCCGAGGGCTGCTTCGGCAGGCCGGGCATGGTCATGACGTCGCCGCAGATCATCACGACGAACTGGGCGCCGGCCGCGAGGCGCACTTCGCGCACGTTGATCGTGTGGCCCGAGGGCGCACCCCGCGCGGCCGGGTCGGTCGAGAACGAGTACTGCGTCTTCGCGACGCACACGGGGTATCCGCCGAAGCCGTCCTCCTCCAGCTTCTTCACCTGGGCTTTCGCCTTGCCGTCGAACACGACGTTCGCGGCGCCGTAGATCTTCGTGGCGATCGCGGTGATCTTCTCGACGAGCGTGGCGCTGTCCTCGTACACGAACTTGAAGTTCGTGCCGGCACCCGGCCGCTCGACCAGATCGACCACGGCGCGCGCGACGTTCTCCGCGCCCTTGCCGCCTTCGGCCCAGTGCCGCGCGACGAACACCGGCGTGTCGAGCTTCCGCATGCGGCCTTGGAGGAGGTCCAGCTCGGCCGGCGTGTCGAACGTGAAGTTGTTGATGGAGACGACGCACGGCAGGCCGTAGTGCTCGCGGACGTTGCGGACGTGCCGTTCGAGATTCGCGATGCCGGCCTCCAGCGCCGCGAGGTTCTCCTGCGATACGTTCTTCACGTCGACCCCGCCGTGGTACTTGAGCGCCCGCAACGTCGCGACGATGACCACCGCGTCGGGCCGCAGGCCGGATTTGCGGCACTTGATGTCGATGAACTTCTCGGCACCGAGGTCCGCGCCGAAGCCGGCTTCGGTCACCACGTAGTCGCCGAGCCGCAGCGACGCCTGCGTCGCGATCACCGAGTTGCAGCCGTGCGCGATGTTCGCGAACGGGCCGCCGTGCAGGATGGCCGGATTGTTCTCGAGCGTCTGCACGAGGTTGGGCTTCAGCGCTTCCTTGAGCAGCACGGTCATCGCGCCGTGCGCCTCCAGCTCGCGCGCCGTCACCGGCTTCTGCTCGCGCGTGTAACCGATGACGATGTTGCCGAGGCGTTCCTTCAGGTCCGCGATGGATGTCGCGAGGCAGAAGATCGCCATCACTTCCGACGCGACGACGATGTCGAAGCCGTCCTCGCGCGGATAGCCGTTGGCCGGCCCGCCGAGCGATACGGTGATGTCGCGCAGCGCCCGGTCGTTCATGTCCATCACGCGCTTCCAGGTGATGCGACGGACGTCGATGCCCAGTTCGTTGCCGTGATGGATGTGGTTGTCGATCATCGCGGCGAGCAGGTTGTTCGCCAGGCCGATCGCGTTGAAGTCGCCCGTGAAGTGGAGGTTGATGTCCTCCATCGGAACCACCTGCGCGTAGCCGCCGCCGGCCGCGCCGCCCTTCACGCCGAACACCGGTCCGAGCGAGGGTTCGCGCAGGCACACGATGGCGCGCTTGCCGATCCGGTTGAGGGCATCCCCGAGGCCGACCGTGGTGGTCGTCTTGCCCTCGCCCGCCGGGGTCGGGCTGATCGCCGTGACGAGGATGAGCTTCGCATTCGGCCGCGGCGGCAGGCTCGCGAGGTAGTCGAGGGAGATCTTCGCCTTGTAGTGGCCGTAGGGCTCCAGGTGTTCGTCGGCGATGCCGAGCTTCGACGCCACGTCGGTGATGCGATGCAGGGTCGCCTGCTGGGCGATTTCGATGTCCGATGCCATGGAGCGGGTCTCCGGAAGAGGCGGTGCGAGGGAAGTCGGTGCAGGGTGCGCCGACGGCAAAGGCCCGGAGTCTAGGTCGTGCCACCGCCACGACGGATCGGTTCTGCTAATGGGGCGCCAAACTTGCGCTTATGGATTCGCGGTCCGGACGGAACACCAACCCGGCCGCCGTTGTCTTGCCGTCGCGGAGTCGGGTCCCAGGTCCGGTGCGTCCATTCGCACAACCCCCAGCACGCGAGGCAGGGCCGACCAATCCCGATGTTGTCGTTCGGGACGGCCCTTGCGTCGCCCCTGTGGTCGGACGACCCGATGTGGAACGATCGGGCCGTGGGGCGCGCAAGGGGACGCGTGACATCGATGACACGCGACAGTATTTCGGCCCCGTCGAGGAGATCCGGTGAACGATAGGAAGACACAGTGGCATGCCGTCGAGGCGTCGGCTGCCTTGCAGGCGCTCGACACCGGCCCCGAGGGGCTCGCACGGGAAGAGGCCGGTCGCCGCCTCGAGGCTTACGGGCCGAATCGCCTGGCCGAACCCGATCCGCCCGGGCTGCTCGCGCGATTGCTACGACAGTTCAACAACCTGCTGCTGATCGTGCTGATGGTGGCCGCCGCCGTGACCGCCGCCATGGGGCACTGGATCGACAGCGGTGTCATCGCCGCGGTCGTCGTTCTGAACGCGCTCATCGGTTTCGTCCAGGAGGGCAAGGCCGAGCGCGCGCTTCAGGCGATACGCCACCTGCTCGCTCCCCACGCCGTCGTGCTGCGCGACGGCCGGCAGCACGATATCGACGCCGCTGACCTCGTGCCCGGCGACATCGTGCTGCTCGCCTCGGGCGACAGTCTCCCGGCCGACGTGCGGCTGCTGCAGGCGCGCAATCTGCGCGTCGACGAGTCCGCGCTCACCGGCGAATCGGTGCCGGTGGACAAGAGCACCGACCCGGTGGCAGCCGACGCCACGCTCGGTGACCGGCTGTGCATGGGCTATGCCGGCACGCTGGTCACCCAGGGCCAGGCCCGTGTCGTGGTCGTGGCGACCGGCGCGACCACCGAGATCGGCCGCATCGGACGGATGCTGGCGTCGGTGGAAGCCGGCACGACGCCGCTGCTCGAGAAGATGAGCGTCTTCGGCCGGCGCCTGACACTGGCGATTCTCGGCGCGGCCGCGCTCCTGTTCGGGTTCGGCGTGCTGGTGCGCGACATGACGGTCGCAGACACCTTCATGGCCGCGGTCGGTCTGGCCGTGGCAGCGATCCCCGAAGGCCTGCCGGCCATCCTCACCATCACGCTGGCGATCGGCGTCCAGCGCATGGCACGACGCAATGCGGTGATCCGACGCCTGCCGGCCGTCGAGACCCTGGGCTCGGTGACCGTCATCTGCTCCGACAAGACCGGTACGCTCACCCGCAACGAGATGACGGTGCAGTCGGTCGTGTGCGCCCGGCAGAGCTTTCAGGTCCAGGGTGCCGGCTATGCGCCCGACGGCGTGATCCTGCGCGACGACCGGACCGTCGACGTGTCCCGCCTGGCCGACACCGACCCGGTACTGATGCGATTGGCGAGGAGCGCCGCGCTGTGCAACGACGCCAGCCTGCACGAGGACGGCGCCGGCTGGCATCTGGCCGGGGACCCGACCGAGGGGGCGCTGATCACGTTGGCCCTGAAGGCCGGCCTCAACCCGACGGAACTCAAGATCGAGCAGGAGCGGATCGACGTGATCCCGTTCGAATCGGAGCACCGTTTCATGGCCACGCTGCACCGGCAGGGCGATGGCAGCGTGGTGCTGGTGAAGGGCGCGCCGGAGCGCGTGCTGGCGATGTGTGCCCATCAGGCCGTCGACGACGGTCCATCCGAACCGCTGGCGCACGAGGTCTGGCGGGAGGCCGTCGAGGCGCAGGCGCGCGCCGGGCGGCGCGTGCTCGCGCTGGCCGAGCGCGCGTTGCCGGGCGGACGGACCGATCTGCAGCATGCCGACGTGGAGCAAGGGCTGACGCTGCTGGGGATCGTCGGCATCATCGATCCGCCGCGCACGGAGGCCGTCGAGGCCGTGGCGCGCTGCCAGCAGGCCGGGATCCGCGTGGTGATGATCACCGGCGACCACGGCGTCACTGCCAGTGCGATCGCCGGGCAGATCGGCCTGGGCGGAGGGCGTGCCGCCGTCACCGGGCCCGAGATCGAGTCGATGGACGAAGCGGCGCTGCGCGAGGTGGTGCGCGATGCCCGCGTCTTCGCGCGCGCGAGCCCCGAGCACAAGCTGCGACTCGTGCGCGCCATGAAGGCGAATGGCGAGATCGTCGCGATGACCGGTGATGGCGTCAACGATGCCCCGGCACTCAAGCAGGCCGACGTGGGCGTGGCGATGGGCAGGAAGGGGACGGAGGCCGCCAAGCAGGCCGGCGCTGTCGTGCTGGCCGACGACAACTTCGCGTCCATCGCCCACGCCGTCGAGGAAGGCCGCACCGTGTACGACAACCTGCAGAAGACAGTCACCTTCCTGCTGCCGATCAACGGCGGCGAGTCGCTGACCCTGCTGCTGGCCGTGCTGCTGGGGATCGCGTTGCCGATCCTGCCCGCCCAGGTGCTGTGGGTGAACATGGTGAGTTCGGTCGCGCTGGCGATGGTGCTCGCCTTCGAGCCGACCGAGGCCGACGTGATGCGGCGTCCGCCCCGCCCCGTCGGCGAGCCGCTGCTGTCGCGCTTCCTCGTCTGGCGCATCGTGTTCGTGTCCACCCTGTTCCTTGCCGGCATCTTCGCCATGTACGAATGGGCGCTCCGGACCGGCGCCAGCGTGGAGGCGTCGCGCACCGTGGCCGTGAACACCCTCGTGTGCATGGAGGTGTTCTATCTGTTCAGCGTGCGCTATCTGAAGTCGCGCTCCTTCAGCTGGCAGGGCGTGCAGGGCACGCCGCGGGTGCTGGCCGCGGTGGCGGGCGTCTTCGTCCTGCAGTTGCTGTTCACCTACCTGCCGCTGATGCAGCAGCTCTTCCACACCGAGGCGCTGCCGCTCGCGTGGGGTGCCCGCATCGTCGCCGCCGGACTGGCGGTCCTGGTGATCCTGGAGATCGAGAAGGCCGTGCTGCGCCGCATCGGCGGCATGACCTGACCCCTCCTCCGTCCGAGCCGCCCCATCAGCTGCAGAGCACGAGTGGAGGTGACGCGTTCTCCGTTCGCGCGGACAATCCGGCGTCCTCGTTCCGATCTCCTGTGATCTCCATGAAGAAGAACGCCACCGGTGGCCTCGTCTATTCCACTGCCGTCGGCCGCACGTGCCCGGGTTGCCGCCGCCCCCTCGCCGAATGCGTGTGCGGCCGCCCGAAGAGCGCGCCGCCCGCCGCCGGCCCGGTACGCGTCTCGCGCGAGACGAAAGGCCGCGGCGGCAAGTGCGTCACGCTGGTGAAGGGACTGGCACTCGCACCGGACGCGTTGACGGATCTCGGCAAGCGATTGAAGGCGGCATGCGGGTCCGGCGGCACGGTGAAGGATGGCGTGATCGAAGTGCAGGGCGATCATTGCGACCGCGTCGTCGCGGCGCTGGCGGCGGAGGGGATTCCCGCGAAGAGGGCGGGTGGGTAGAGAGGCGCGTCGAAGCTACGGCAGCGCTTCACGCAACCCGCGCTTTCGCGGGCATGGCCCGCTCCTACAAGGGCGAGGCCCGTCCCGAGGCGGATGGCGCCCCTACCTTGTAGGAGGGGCCCATGGCCCCGAAAGCGGTGGATGCTGCGGAAGCGGATTGACCGGAACCATCGCTTTCGCGGGCATGGCCCGCTCCTACAGAGGCGAGGCCCGTCCCGAGGCGGATGGCGCCCCTACCTTGTAGGAGAGGCCCATGGCCCCGAAAGCGGTGGATGCTGCGGAAGCGGATTGACCGGAACCATCGCTTTCGCGGGCATGGCCCGCTCCTACAACAGCTCGCCCATTTCCGAGGTAGGTGGCGCACCGACCAGCCCTGTAGGAGGGGCCCATGGCCCCGAAAGCGGTCGATATCGCCGCCGCATCACCCGCCCCCGAACACCAACCGCGTGCTCATCGGGCAATGGTCCGAGGCGGCCACGGGGCGTGTCTCGAACCGCGCGGGCAGGCGGTCGTCCTCCAGGGATGCCGGATCGAGCATCGCCATCAGGGTCGCGCTCACCGCGATCTGGTCCAGGTTCCGATGGCACGCGCGGCTCGAGGCGGCGCTGCGGTCCATGGCGACCAGCGCCATCGCGCTGTCCGGTGGATCGCCGTCGTTGATCTCGGGCCACAGATTCCGCACCTCGCCCGCCACCACGGCGGTCGTCGGCGCAGCGGCTCCGGTGCGCGCTGCGTACCCGCCCCGGATCTCGGCTTCGAGATCGCGGTTCCAATCGCCCACGATCATGAAGGGCCTGCCCGCGTGGGCCTGGGCTTCGATCCACGCTTCCAGCGGCGCGGCCTGGCGTTGCAGCGATCGGCACGCCGCCCGGTTGGGAGCGTCCATCGGCCCGCCGGGGCACCCCGACTTCAGATGCACCGCCAGCAGCGTGATGCGCGTGTCGCGAACGGTGATCCCCAGTGCGAGCCCGCGACGCAGCGGGCGCTCCGTCGACGGATCCTCCTCCAGCGAGAGCGGCGTGACTTCGCGGCAGTCGACCGCGGCGGCGAGAGAATCGCGCACGGCGTAGCCCACGTTCTGCGCATCACGCCGCGACGTGAAGCACGCGACCCGATAACCGGGCGGCAGCACCGATCGCAGCGCCGCCGCGTTCTGCACCTCCTGGACCGCGATCACGTCGGCGTTGCGCAGCGCGACCAGTTCAGCCAGCCGTCGGCGCAACGGCGCGAGCTTGCGCGTCTCGTAGTCGGCTGCCGTCTCGATGCCCTTCTTCGGGAACACGTTGCAGAAGGGGAGATCGTCCCGGATCTTCCGATTGGGTTGGCCGGCGTCGGCGCATCGCCGCCAGTAGTCCGCGGCGTCGAGCGCGGCCGGATCCGCGAGCCACTCCATGTTCCACGAGAGCACGGACAGTGGATCGGACCTGAGGGGCCCGGGTTTCGGCGCGGCGCTGCCGCAGGCCGCAAGGCCGCAAAGGCACAGCAGGAGGACGGCGACGGGCGGCAGGCGCAGCCTCAAAGGGAGGGACGGATTCATGCCCTCCATTGGACCCGGTTCCGCCCTCCGCGAGAAGCGCCGGCCGAGCGACCGCCGCGCCTCCTCCCGCCTACTTCCCCGGTGCCTGCAGATGCGGGAAGTGGTCCCGACGCAGCTTCGTGCCGCGTACCACGTTGCCCGGGATGTCGAAGCACTCCGCCGCGAGCAGCGCCTGCGGCACCACGCAGGCCCGGATGCCGAACGTGCCTTCCGGCAGCCGCGCCGGCAGCGCGAGATTCGCCGTGAGGCGCGTCCGCTCGGCCGGGCCGAGCTTCGGGACAGGCATCCTGCCCAGCACGATGCGGCGCTCGTCGCCATCGCGGCCGACGAGGTCGAAGCGCATGTCGAACGCCGGGTTGTTTCGCCGGCCGCCGTTGCCGACGAGCGCACGGATCGAGAAGCGCTTCGGGTCGATGTGGAGATACGTCTTCTCGAACGTGACCTTGCCGCGGGGCCGGAAGCCGAAGGGCGGTGGCGCGGCGCAGATCGTCGATTTCGAGATCTCGGCGGTCGCCGTCGCGCCGTCCATGCTCCGATGACCGCCGGCCACGAGCACGCGCCCGTCCTGCAACAGCGTTGCCGTGTGGTGCGCGCGGCCCGTGCCCAGTTCGGGCATCGCCGTCGTCGAGAGATCGGCGGCGTCGAGCTTCTCCACTGTCGCCGTCGACGGGCCCGAGAACGCGGGGAGCCCACCGATCACCCAGAACGTCGTGGGGTTCGTACCCGTCGGCGTCATCGCGTGGAGCGTGCGGGCGGAGAGCATCCGCCCTTCCCCGCCCTGCGGGATGACCTCGAACGACGTCGTCGGCGTGAGGCCGGACGTGAGGCCACCGGCCACGAGCGCGCGCGTCTGGCCGGGCAGGGCGGCGATCGTGTGATCCCGCCGGTTGGTCAGGAACCACGCATGGTTGGGCCAGGCCGAATACGAGCCGCCCGCGGCCGGGTCGAACTCCTCGATGGCGTACGTGATGCCGCCTGCGACGCTGCTCCAGCCGCCGGTCGAGAGCACGCGCCCGTTGTCGAGCAGCACCGACGCGTGACCGAGGCGGTCCCGCGTCATCGCCGGCCCGGAC
The DNA here is from genome assembly GCA_022843925.1 of Burkholderiales bacterium. Lineage (GTDB taxonomy): Bacteria > Pseudomonadota > Gammaproteobacteria > Burkholderiales. Next base: position 114,896 of record JALHMS010000010.1, on the reverse strand, counting down.
TGGAAGGTGCCCTGCGAAGTCGTTGCGCGCCACGTGAAGATCTCGGTGGACGCCCAGACGGTCGGCCCGAACCCGCCGGCGACCACGACGCGACCGTCGGCGAGGGCTGTTGCCGTGTGGCCCAGACGCGGGCTGGAGAGCGACGCAGTGGCACCGAAGGTGTTGGTGACGGGGTCGAAGACCTCTGCCGACGCGAGGAACTGCGTGCCGGTCTTCTGGCCGCCGGCGAGGAGCACTGCGCCGCCGTCGAGTCGCGCGGCCGCGTGCTTCGATCGCGCGTCGGTCATGCCGACCGACGTGAACCCTCCCGTGACCGGATCGAACAGCTCCGCCGTGTTCCGCGTCCCGCTGCCGCCGTCGCCCCCGCCGGCCAGCAGCACACGCCCGTCCTGCAACAGCGTCGCGCTGTGATTCTGTCGCCCCTCCTGCATCGGGCCGACGCCGGCCCAGAACGGGTCGTACAGCTCGGCGTGCTTCAGGACGGCGACCTCCGTTGCGTCGAAGCCGCCGATGAACAGCACCTGCCCGGTGGGCAGACCGACCGCCGCGGAGTAGAAGCGCGGTGCGACGAGCTCCCCGATGTCGCGGAAGCCGGCACCCGGTGTGTACAGCTCGGTCGCCGGCACGACATGCAGGTCGAGGCCGCCGGCCACCAGCACCTGGCCGGTCGGCAGAAGCGTCGCGTGGTGGTCCCGGCGCGGATGGTTCAGTGGCCCCTCGGTGAAGAACGCGTGCCCGGTCCAGCGCTCCACGCTCGCGACCGGCTGGTAGTTGGCGCCGGTGCCCCCCGCGACGAGGACTTCCCCGCTATGCAGTAGCGTCGCCGAATGGTTCTGTCGGGCCTCCGCCAGCGGTGGTGCAGTGCGCACAGTGGCGGTCTTCAGCGACGCGTCGTAGGTGAGGATCTCCACGGCGGTCGTCGTGCCGTTCGGCCCCTTCCCGCCCGCGATGAGCACGTCGTCCGTCGTTGCCGACGCGCCCTTCACGCGGACTGCCGTGTGGTTGGAGCGCGGCGTCGACAGCGTCGCGACGACGCGGAACTTCCCCGTCGCCGGATCGAACAACTCGACCTCGGCCACATCCGACGAATTCGTTCCCACGCCGCCCACGATCAGCACCGTGCCGTCGGACATGAGGGTGGCGGTGTGGAACACCCGTGCCTTGGCGAGGGCGCCCGTCGTCGCGCGGAACGCCTTGCGCATCGGCTCGAAGATCTCGGCGCTCGCAGTGGCGCCGTGGGCCCCCGCGCCGCCGCTTCCGCCGACGATCAACACTTCGCCCGAATCCAGGCGGGTCGCGGTGTGGAAGTAGCGCTCCGTCGTCATGTCGGGCAGGGCGGTGAACGTTCCGGTGGTGCGGTCGAAGTGCTCGGCGCTGCGGACGGTGGTCGATCGGCTGCTGCCGCCGGTCACCAGCACGGATCCGTCGACGAGTGCCGTCGCGACGAGCCCGGCGCGCGCGGTCGTCATGGCGCCTGTGGCGATGAAGTTGCCCTTCCACGTGCAAGCGTCGAGCGCCCCGAGCGCGGCGGCGTTCGGCGCATGCATGGCGAAAGCGGCCAGGATGAGGCTGGTGAGAACGGTGCGACGAAACATGGCGTGACTCCATTGGATGTCTTCGCGGATCCCGCGGAGGCGGGATCGCCGGAGTTTCCCGGCGTGACAAGACCAATGTAGGCGCGCCTGCATGCCGAAGACATGACGGAGGTCAATCCGCCGGCGGACGTCCGCGGATCGGCCCGTGCAAATGGGAGTCTGCTGCACTGAAGGAGGCGCAGGCCTGCCCCGCCCGCTCCGCCCGCGTTCGCCCTCGCCGCTGCGGCGGCGATTCGATCACGCGCCGCCGCGTGTCAGGGAGGGGCCCGCACGGCCCCCTCCGCGGGGGCCGCGCTTCCCACCCTGCCTTACGGCGTCTTCGTCATCCAGTACTGCCCCGACGCTTCCGCGCAGTTCGCCATCTGCAGCTGGTTGTTCTTTCCATCGTTCACGATGTCGAGGCACTTGCCTGGTCCTGTGAACAGCGTGCGCAGGCGGACGTGTCCGGCCTGGGCCGTGTTCTCGATGCCCCACATCTGCCCGGACACCGCCGCGCAGTCGGCCATCTGCAGCCGGTTGTTCCTGCCGTCGTTGACGATGTCGAGGCAGCGATTGGCACCCGTGAACTGGGTCTTCAGACGGAAGCTGCCCGGGGCCTCTCGCGCGGGTTCCATCGTCCAGGCCTGACCGGAGTAGGCGCCGCAGGGGGCCATCTGGACGCGGTTGTTCTTCCCGTCGTTGACGATGTCCAGGCAGTTGTTGGCGCCCGTGAACATCGAGCGGAACTTCGCTGCCGTGCCCTGGGGGGCGGCCGGTGCCTGGGGTTGCGGCGGTGCGGGGTCAGGCTTGGGTTGAGGGGCCGGCGTCGGCGCGGGCGCCGGCTGGGTTTCCATCGCGAGGTTCGTTGTCCAGGCCTGACCGGAGTAGTTGCCGCACGTGGCCATCTGCACCTGGTTGTTCCGGCCATCGTTCACGATGTCGAGGCACCTGCCGGGGCCCGTGAAGAGCGTCCGCAGGCGGAGGCTGCCGCCCGGCTGCGTCTCGACGGTCCAGACCTGGCCCGAGTAGGCGCCGCAGTCTGCCATCTGCAGTCGATTGTTCCTGCCGTCGTTCACGATGTCGAGGCACTTGCCGGGGCCGGTGAACTGCGTCTTGAGGCGTACGGCACCGGGGGCTTCCCGCGTCGGTTCGATCTGCCAGATCTGACCCGAGTAGTTGCCGCAGTCGGCCATCTGGACGCGGTTGTTCTTTCCATCGTTCACGATATCGAGACACTTGCCGCCACCCGTGAACATCGTGCGCAGCCGCGCCTGGGTGCTCGGCTGCTGTACGGGCATCGGTGCCGGCTGGGGTTCGGGGTCGGCCTGTGGGACGGGAGGCGGAGGCGCGAGGGGTGGCGGTGCAGGCTCCGCGGCGACAGGTGGCGGGGCGGTGGGTGCTGCGCTTCCTTGACCGCCCCCGGCGGGCTCGAGCGTCCACATCGCGCTCCACCAGCCCTGCTGTATCGGACCCGACTGCAGTGCACCGTTCTCGATGTGCAGGTACTGATCGGGCTTCCACCGGTTGCGGATGCGCGCGAACGGTGCGCCCTGCACGTTATCGACCACCCACATGGCGCTCCACCAGCCCGGCTGGATGGGCCCCGATTGCAGCGCGCCGTATTCGATGTGAAGGTACTGATCGCCCTTCCATCGGTTCCGCAGTTTCACGAACTCGGTGCCGGGCACGCCCTCGACGATCCACATGGCGCTCCACCAGCCCGGCTGGATGGGGCCGGCCTGCGCCGCCCCGTATTCGATGTGGACGTACTGATCCGGCTTCCAGCGGTTCTTGATCCAGCTGAGCGACTGGGCATGGGCAGCGAACGTGAGCGAAAGCAGGCTGCCGAGGAGCAGCGTGGCGATCGTCCGGAGCCAATGGCTCTGACGCGAGATGATGTTGGACGCCGGCCGGCGGGCCTGGACGCGTTGCGAAGGCGTGGATGTCACGGGAAGTGCTCCCTCTTGGGTGAAGCTCTGGGCCCTGCGTCGTCGACGCGCCTTCGGGGCCGGTCGCGGTCAGGGAGTCTGGACATGCAACCGAAGCCCGACGAATGGTGTCGGGCCGCGACGGGCGACGCAGCCGCCGTGCCAGCGCCACGCCGCGATGGCAATGTCCGGGGGCGCGGGCGAGAATCCGCGCCTCGCGCACCTGGAAGCCCCCCATGAATGCAGACCTCGAAGCCGGCGTGCAGGACCTCCTGGCCGCCCGCGCTGCCCGTTCGATCATCCCCGATCTCGCAGGGGCAAGACAGCCGGCGACGCACGAGGACGGCTATCGCATGCAGGCCGCGCTGGCCGGGCGCTGGGACGATCGCATCGCCGGCTGGAAGGTGGGTGCCACGTCGAAGCAGGTGCAGGCGCTGTTCGGCGTTCCGGGGCCGTTGTACGGGCCCCTCTTCGCGCGGACTGTGGCACAGAGCGCCGCGCGGTGTCGGGTGGCCGACTTCCAGCACCGGATGCTCGAATCCGAATTCGCCTTCCGGTTCGGGCGCGATCTGCCGGCGCGTGCGGCGCCCTACACCCGCGAGGAGGTCCTCGATGCCGTCGAGGCGTTGATCCCCGCGATCGAGATCATCAGCCCGCGCTTCGACCGGCTCACCGTCGACCGCATCCCACAGCTCATCGCCGACTGCGGTGGGAACGGTGGTGCGGTGCTCGGGGCGCCCGTGCACGACTGGCGATCGCTCGACCTGCCGTCACTGCCGGTGGAACTGCGCATCGACGGTGTGCTGAAGCAGGCGGGCACCGGCGCGGCCGTGCTGGGCGACCCGCGGAACGTGCTCGAGTGGTTCGTCGAGACGTTCCGCGCGCAGGGCCTCGACATCGGCGCCGGCCTCTTCGTGATGACCGGCACGATGACCGGCATCCATGCGCCGGCTCCCGGCGAGCGGGCGGTCGCCGATTTCGGCGCGCTCGGCACCGTCGAGGTCGTGTTCGACGCGTGAAGCGTCAGGCCTCGTGCGCCCACAGCCGGTGGGCCATCACGCCAGCATCGCGTTCGATGGCTTCCATCGCGTCGAGGATGAGGTCCTCGCGGAATCGCCGTCCGATGATCTGCACGCCGGCGGGCAGACCATCCACGATGTCCACGGGCACCACGCCCGCGGGCAGGCTCAGGTAGTTCACGCCGTAGCTGTAGATGAGCGCGTCGAAGAGATCCTTCGTCTGCGTCGGGCCCTGCGCGTCGTAGTTCCACGCATGCGTGGGGCGCAGCATGAACGGCGACAGCACCAGCGGGTACCGATCGAGGAAGATGTTCCAGGCCCGCGTCATCTTCGTGCGGGCCGCGACCCCGAGGAGGTACCGCTCGCCGTCGGCGACGTCGCCCATCGCGTAGTACGCATCGAACACGCGCTGCACGTCCTCGCTGCCGTGCTTGCGGACCAGCGGGTCGAGCGTCGCGCGGATCTCGGCGAGGGCGATCGACATCCATCCCGCCGCCGGCTCGGTGATGGGGGGCGGCTCCACTTCCTCGACCGCGTAGCCCGCCGCTTCCAGCACGCGTGCGGCGCGGTCGAGCGTCCGCGCGATGCCGGGGTGCATGGGATACCCGTGCGCGTTCTTCGTGAACGCCACGCGGATCGGCCCCGCGATCGACGGCCCCTCGAACGGCACCGGCACCCACCACGGATCGCGCGCATCGCCACGGGACATGACGGCGGTGGCCAGGCGGACGTCGCGCACCTCCCGGCAGAGCGCGCCTTGCACCGACATGAGCTGCGCCAGCAGGCCGCGCTCGGCGACGGCCGACGGATTGAACACGGGGACGCGGCCCACGGTGGGCTTGACGGTGGCCACGCCGCACGCGAAAGCCGGGATGCGCAGTGAGCCGCCGATGTCGTTGCCGTGGTGGATGGGCCCCATGCCCGCCGCTGCCGCCGCTCCGGCGCCGCCGGACGAGCCGCCCGACGAGGCGTCCGGCCCCCACGGGTTGCGCGTGCGGCCGTGCAGCGGGCTGTCGGTGGTGGCCCGCATCGAGAACTCGGGCGTCGTGGTGCGGCCGATCACGATGGCACCCGCGGCGCGCAGGTTGCGCACGACCGGCGAGTCGTCCGGTGCGATGACGCCCTCGAACGCCCGCACGCCGTTGGGCGTGGGCATGCCCGCGACGTCGACGTTCTCCTTGATGGTGACGGGTACGCCGTGCAGCGGCCCCCACGATTCGCCACGGGCCGTGGCGGCGTCGGCCTCGTGCGCCCGCGCCCGTGCCGCGTCGAAACACGGGTACACGATGGCGTTGAGGGCAGGGTTGCAGGCCTCGGCGCGCGCGAGGATGGACTCCAGCGCCTCAGTGGCGGAGCACTCGCGGGAATCGATGTGATCGGCAAGGGCGCTGGCGCTCAACTGCCAGAGCGGGAGGGTCGGCGATGTCATGGCGGCGGTCTCGGCAGGGGCTGGTGTCGCGACAATCTCTCGGTACGAACGCCAGCAGCATTGCATTCCGGGGCGACGTGCCCCAACTGGGAATCGTGCCGGAATCTTCCGGCGATGGACAGGGTGTCGGCTGCCTCCGGCGGCGTCGGCGACACCGTGGCCCGCGATCCTCGGCTGGCCCGATCGAGAGTTGCGGCTTGCCCTCGGTGTCACCAGAACCCGGGACGAGCGACGCTGTCGCATCTGCGATTATTCGCCCGAGCCCGTCATCGGGCCGCCTCTGCAGCGCGTGCAGTGCTACCCTGTCCTCCGGATCATGAAGGGAACAACCATGCAATCTTCTCGCTTTCGTCACATCTTCCTGCTGCTCTTCACCTTGTGCATCGGCCTCAGCGTCGTCATCGAGGATGCCGAAGCCCGGCGTCTCGGCGGTGGCCGGTCGATGGGCCGCCAGTCCAACAACGTGAGCCAGCGGGAAGCGGCCGCGCCCCAGGGGAGCCCGTCGCAGCAGCAGGCCTCGAAGTCCGCCCAGGGCCAGCAGGGTGCCGCTGCACCGCAACCGTCGCGCAATCGCTGGCTCGGTCCGCTGGCCGGCCTCGCCGCCGGTATCGGCATCGCGTCCCTCCTCTCGCACCTCGGCATGGGCGGCGCGCTCGCCGAAGCGATGGGCTCGATGCTCATGATCGGCCTGCTCGTCATGGCCGGCTTGTTCATCTATCGCATGGTGCGCGGCGCCAACGCGAAGAACGGTCAGGGGCCGAACATCCCGCCCGGCATGCGGCCGGCCTACGCGAAGCCGGCGCCGCTCGACGAACCGCCTGCGCGCCGCGACTACGCCCAGCCGTCGTACGACAACCCCCCGACGCAGCGGCAAGCCTTCGGCGCTGCGCCCGCAAGCTCGGGGCCGGTGAGCGTCACCGGCGAGCCGCTCGCGCCGCTGTCGTCTTCGGCGGCATCGACGGCCACGTGGACGGTTCCGGCGGATTTCGACGTCGACGGCTTCCTGCGTAGTGCCAAGGTGTACTTCGTGCGGCTGCAGGCGGCGTGGGACGCCGCGGATCTCGCGGACATCCGCGAATTCACGACACCCGAGATGTTCGCCGAGATCAAGATGGATCTCTCCGAGCGCGGCGATGCGAAGAACGTGACCGATGTCGTGAGCGTCGATGCGCAACTGCTCGGTATCGAGGAGCAGGGCGCAGTGGCTCTGGCGAGCGTCCGGTTCACCGGGACGATGCGCGAAGCCGAAGGCGCGCCCGCCGAACCGTTCGATGAGGTGTGGAACCTCGTGAAGCCCCTGAGGGGCAAGGACGGCTGGCTCCTTGGCGGTATCCAGCAGGGCTGACCTGCCCTGATCCGAAGTGGAAAAGCCCCGTCGCGGCAACGCGGCGGGGCTTTCTTTTTGCCCGAACTCCGACGGGCGCGGTCGTCAGATCGGGCGGGGCGTCGTGAACGGCGTGGAGCCACTCTTGCCGACGGCGTCCCTGGTCTTCTTCGCGGCGCGCTTCTCCTTCTGGCTGAGGGCGGGCTGCTTCTTCGTTTCCTTCGTCGAGTGACGTTCCTTGGCCATGGTGCATCTCCGGTGGGTTGGCCCGGACACCCGCCGGACCACGGCGTGAGTATGCGCGTTCGACACCATGCAGAGGGCGCGATGTCGCGCCGGCGCCGATGTACTGTCGGTGACGCCGTGGATGATTCGGGCCCGTCGATCGCGTCGACCGCGTCAGTCGCGGTAGTGCACGCGGAACGCCTGTGCGGCGCCAGGCGGTTCCCCCGCGATCTCTTCGAGCGGGTACGGGAAGGCCTCGCGCACCTGCTCGGCCACGGCGCCCGTGACGAGGATCTCGTGCGCCTTCGCGCGATCCTCACCCAGCTTCGCTGCCGCATTCACCTCGGGACCGAAGACGTCCTGATCCCCGATCCGCAGCATCGGACCGTGGCCGAGGCCCACGCAGAGCAGCACCTGCTCCGACTCGATGCGGTCGCGGTTGTAGTCCGTCAGCGTCGTCTGCATCGCGATGGCGCATTCGAGCGCCTTCGACACGCTCCGAAAGATGACCAGCATGCTGTCCCCCGCCGTCTTGAGCAGGATGCCGTCGAAGCGGTCGATGCACGGCACCAGCAGCCGATGCGACTCGTGGATGGTCTGCAGGAAGTGGATGATTCCGAAGTCCGTCACGTTGCGCGAGAAACCGGCGAGGTCCGTGAACATGACGGCCCAGGTCTCGCCGAAAAGATCCCAGATGCGCTGGTCGATCTCCGCCTTGTCGGCGCCGGGGGCGAGGCGGGCCTCGATCAGCTTCTCGAGGCGGTCCTGCGAGGCACCGATGCCGACCTGGAAGATGTGAGCCATGGCGTGGGTCTGTGGAAGGGAAGTGGGGATTATGACCGGTGACGGCGCGGTCCCGCGGGGCGCCGGCCACCAGATCCTTCGTCCACCCGCATCCGCATGGAGGTCGGTCCCGGCAGTCGATCCTGTGCTTCAATCCCGGGCTGCCGTCGTATCCCGCGCACCCTGCCCGGGAACGCCGCCCTCCGTTCACGCGACCCAAGCTCCCGAGGAGACTGCCATGTCCGCCGCTCGCGTCCTTGCCCCCTTCGTTGCCGGCCTCCTGGGGCTCTTCCTGCTTGCCGAGCCTGGGTTGTCCGCCGACGAACCCGCCGCCGCGTCCGATCCGCGCACGGAGGCCGAAGCGGCCGTGATGGATGCCCAGAGGGCCGCCATCCCGGGTCCGCACGAGATCTCATTGCGCGACCAGGCCGTGCTCCAGATGCCCGCGAAGTTCGCCTACATCCCCGCCGCGGAAAGCCGGCGCCTGTTGAAGGCCATGGGCAACCAGCCCGGTGACAACCTGCTGGGAATGATCGTCCCCGACTCGGGCGGGGAGGAGATCGCGGAGGACGACGAGGCGAGCTGGATCGTCGTGATGGAGTACATCGATTCCGGCCATATCAAGGAGGACGACGCGAAGGAGTGGAACGCCGAAGACCTCCTGAAGAGCCTGCGCGAAGGAACGGAGCAGGGCAACGAGGAGCGGCGCAAGCTCGGATTGGGCGAGTTGCAGGTGCTGCGCTGGATCGAGCCGCCCACGTACGCCGCCGACACGCATCGCCTCGTGTGGTCTGCCGCGACGAAGGACAAGAGCGAACCCGGCGATGCGCCGCGCGGCGTGAACTACAACACCTACGCGCTGGGCCGGGAGGGCTACGTGAGCCTGAACCTCGTGACCGGCTACGAAAGCATCGAGAAGGACAAGGCGGTCGCCCGTCAGCTGCTTGCCGCGCTCCAGTTCAAGGACGGTCGACGCTACACCGACTTCACCGAATCGACCGACCGCATCGCCGAGTACGGTCTCGCCGCCCTCGTCGGCGGTATCGCCGCGAAGAAGCTGGGCCTGCTCGCGGTCATCGCCGCCTTCGCCCTGAAGTTCGCGAAGGTCATCGGCGTCGGTGCCGTCGCAGCGCTCGGCATCGGCGCGAAATTCCTCGGCCGCAAGAAGAAGGACGACGGCACGAGCTGACGCGACATCACGATGCTGAAACTCCTCTCGCTCCTTTTCGCCGCCGGCAAGCTGGGCAAGGTGGCCACCACCGGGCTCACCATGATCCTCAGCATCGGCGTGTACGCGCTCGTGTTCGGCCTCTGGTTCGCGGTGGGCTTCGTGCTGCTCATCCTCGTGCACGAGATGGGTCACTACATCGCGGCGAAGCAGAAGGGCCTCGACGTCGGTGCGCCCACCTTCATCCCGTTCGTCGGCGCGTGGATCCAGCTGAAGGAACTGCCCCACAGCGTCGAGACCGAGGCCTATGTGGGCATGGGCGGCCCGCTGGTCGGCACCGTGGGCGCCCTCGTGTGCTATTTCCTCGCGCGGAGCTACGACAGCGACCTGCTGCTCGCGCTGTCCTACACGGGGTTCTTCATCAACCTCTTCAACCTCATCCCGCTCGCCCCCTTCGACGGTGGCCGCATCACCGCGATCGTGTCACCGCGGATCTGGCTGCTGGGCGTGCCGGTGCTCGTCGGCCTGTTCTTCTGGCGCCCCAGCCCGATGTTGATCCTGGTCGCCCTGCTCGCAGCGCCGAACGTGTGGAAAGCGATCAAGTTCGATCGCAACGCGCCGGAGAACATCGTGTACTACGACGTACCGGCGCAGACCCGATTGAACTACGGCATCGCCTACCTCGCGCTCGCGGCGTACCTCGCCGTGATGACGGGGGAGGTACACGAGATGTTGGAGGCGGCGGGGGTGCGGGGGCGGCTGTAGGGGGGCGGGAGGAGCGGGCCATGTTTTCTCGTAGGAGCGGCCCATGGCCGCGAAAGCGTCGGTTTCGGTTGAAGCGTTTCCTTGCATCTGCCGCTTTCGCGGGCATGGCCCGCTCCTACAGGGGCCATGGGCCCCTCCTACAAGGGTGGTGGATACGCCACCAGCTGTCGGCATGGGCCACGCTTTTTTGTAGGAGCGGCCCACGGCCGCGAAAGCGATGGTTCCGGTTGGTGCATCAACTTGCATCGACCGCTTTCGCGGGCGTGGCCCGCTCCTACAAGACCGTCTAGAACGCCGACGCGATCGCCCGCCCGACGTCTTCGGTCGATGCCTTCCCGCCCGCGTCCGGTGTGCGCGGGCCGTCGATCAATGCGCCCTCGATGGCTTTCACGATCGCCGCCGCGGCATCCGTGTGGCCGAGGTGCTCCAGCATCATCGCGCCCGACCAGATCTGCGCGATGGGGTTCGCGATCTTCTTGCCGTAGATGTCCGGTGCCGAGCCGTGCACCGGCTCGAACAGCGACGGAAACTTCCGCTCCGGGTTGATGTTCGCCGACGGCGCTACGCCGATGGTGCCGGCGGTCGCGGGGCCGAGGTCCGAGAGGATGTCGCCGAAGAGGTTCGACCCCACGATCACGTCGAAGCGCTGCGGGTTCAGCACCATCTGGATGGTGAGGCCGTCGATGTGGTACTGGTTCGTCGTGATGTCGGGGTAGCGCTTCGCCATCTCGGCGAAGCGTTCGTCCCAGTACGGCATCGTGATCGAGATCCCGTTCGACTTCGTCGCCGACGTCACCAGCTTGCGCGGCCGCTTCATCGCGAGTTCGAACGCGTACTTCATGATCCGGTCGGTGCCGTGCCGCGTGAAGACGGACTGCTGCGTGACGAATTCGCGATCCGTCCCCGGAAACATCCGGCCCCCCACCGACGAGTACTCGCCTTCGGTGTTCTCGCGCACGACGAAGTAGTCGATGTCGCCCACCTTCCGACCGGCGAGCGGACACGGGATGCCGGGCATCAGGCGCACGGGCCGGAGGTTCACGTACTGATCGAAGCCGCGGCGGAAGAGGATCAGAGAATCCCAGAGTGACACGTGGTCGGCCACCTTCGCGGGCCAGCCGGTGGCGCCGAAGAAGATGCAATCGTGGCCGCCGATGTGATCGCGCCAGTCGGGCGGCATCCACCAGCCGTGCGTGTCGTAGTTGTCGCAGCTCCAGTCGAAGTGATCGAACGCGAGATCGATGCCGAACTTCCGCCCGACCGCGTCGAGCACGCGCACGCCCTCGGGCATGACCTCCTTGCCGATGCCGTCGCCGGCGATCACTGCGATCCTGTACTTGGCCACCTGGAACCTCCCGTCGTGTCGTGATGTGCCGCCGGTCGGTGCCGGCGATGTGGAGCGGTGCATTCTCGCGGCGGACGGCCGCCGGCGCCAGTGCTGCGCCATCGTCCGCGTGGCACGGTGCTTCGCGAGAATGGAATTGCCAGCGGCGGCGCTTCGACGCAAGCTCGCGGCCTTCGCGTTTCGCTCCCCCGCCGCACCATGGATCCGCAGCACCTCACCGACTGGGTCGGCCGCACCGAGACCCGCTCCGACCGCGTCACGCCCACGCCCGTCGCTGCCATGGCCGCCACGCTAGATCGCGATGCCAATGTCTCCGCCGATCCCGGCGCGCCGTTGCCGCTGCTGTGGCACTGGCTCTACTTCACGTCGCTGGCGCCGCAGCGCGAGATCGGCCCCGATGGGCACGCGAAGCGCGGCGGTTTCCTGCCGCCGGTGCCGCTGCCCCGGCGCATGTGGGCCGGCGGGCGGTTGGAGTTCCTGCGTCCGCTCCGAGTGGGCGACGTGCTCACGCGGCTGTCGCGGATCGCCGGCGTCGAAGTGAAGGAGGGTCGCAGCGGCACCTTGGTGTTCGTCACCGTGCGGCATGAGTACAGCGATGCGGCGGACGTGGTGCTCACCGAGGAGCACGACATCGTCTATCGAGACAATCCGCAGCCGGGCGCGAAGTCCCCACCGCCTCAGCCTGCGCCTACCGACGCCGCGTTCTCGCGCGAGATCGTCCCCGACCCCGTCCTCCTGTTCCGTTACTCCGCACTCACGTTCAACGGTCATCGCATCCACTACGACCGTTCGTACGTGACCGAGGTGGAAGGCTATCCGGGCCTCGTCGTGCACGGCCCGTTGATCGCCACGCTGCTGCTCGATCTGCTCGCGCGCGAGATGCCACGCGCGCGCGTGCGGACCTTCGAGTTCCGCGCGGTGCGGCCCGTGTTCGACACCCACCGCTTCACCGTCTGCGGCAAGCGTAACGACGACGGCACGGTCGCCCTCTGGGCGCGCGACCACGAGGGCTGGCTCGCGATGCAGGCGCAGGCGCGGATCGACTGACCACACCCGCGCATTGCCGCATGGTCAAGGCTTCAGAATGCGGTACATCTCCGTATGGTCGGTGGTGCGCTCGGACTTGGCGGCGGCGTCCTTCCACTGCTTCGCGCAGACATGACCGAGTTCCGCACGCACCCCGAGCTGGTCCGCGAGCCCGATGGCGATCCCCACGTCCTTCGCCATCAGGCCAAGGAAGAAGCCGGAGCCGTAGGTGCCGGAGAGCATGAACTGCGCGACCTTGTGCTCGGTCGTGTTGTTCTTGCCGGTGGACGCGTTCAGCACCTGTGTCATGACCTGCGGGTCGATACCGAACTTCTCGCCCACGTGCAGCGCCTCGACCGCAGCCACGAGCCCCGCCGCCGACACGTAGTTGTTCAGCGCCTTCATCGCGTGGCCGGCGCCGGCCGCCCCCACATGGAAGATCTGCTTGCCCATGGCGGCGAGGATCGGCCGCACGCGTTCGAGCACGGCGGCGTCACCGCCGAACATGATCGACAGCGTCCCGTCGCGTGCACGGCGCACGGCACCGGACACCGGCGCGTCGACGAACGTGATGCCGGCCCCGGCGGCCACGTTCGCGAGGTCGCGCGTGCGCATCGGATCGCTGGAACTCATGTCGATCACGATGGCGCCCTTCGCGAGCACGGAGAACACGCCCGACTTCCCGTCGGCGCCGAGCACCGTGGTGTCGACCTCCTTGGAGCTCGGCAGCATCGTGATCACGATATCCGCGCCGCGCGCGGCTTCGTTCGCGCTGATTCCCGCCGTGGCCCCGATGTCCGTCGCGATGCGCGCGGCCGCCTCACTGTTCAGGTCGAACAGGGCGGGCGTGAAGCCTGCGAGCGCGAGTTGCCGGACCATCGGCTCGCCCATGGTGCCCAGGCCGATGAACGCGATGCGGTCCTTCGGAGCATCGGTCATGGTCAGATGCCCATCTCGGCGAACACTTCGCGCGCGATGCGGAAGCTGTCGATCGCGGCCGGCACGCCACAGTAGATGCCCGCCTGCAGCAGCACCTCGCGGATCTCGTCCTTGGTCAGGCCGTTGTTGATGGCGCCGCGGACGTGCAGCTTCACTTCGTGCGGACGGTTCAGCGCGGTGAGCATCGCGAGGTTCAGCATGCTGCGCGTGCGGCGGTCGAGGCCCGGACGGTTCCAGATCTCGCCCCAGCAGTAGCTGGTGACGAGTTCCTGCAGCGGACGGTTGAAGTCGTCGGCGCCGGCGATGGCCTTGTCGACGTACTCGGCGCCCAGCACTTCGCGGCGGACCTTCAGGCCCTTCTCGAACATCTCGTTGCTCATCGCATCACCTCCGGTGTGAGTGGCCGCGTGCCGGGGCGGCAGCGCGAAGCACCGGAGTGTCGGCCGCGGCTTTTGCCGGTGTCAACGCATCCGCGTGCGGGCCGCCTTCGCGATCGGTGAAGCCCCCTTACCCGAATAGCGCGCGCGTGACCGATCCCGCGCTCGCCGACTGTGCGATGCTCGCGCCCTTTCCCGTTCCACGACAGGACAGCCCCGATGACCGCCGCCACCATGCGCGCCCTCCAGGCCACCGCGTTCTCCATCGACAGCCTTGCCCTCGCCGAGCATCCGGTGCCCGTACCCCGCCGCGGCGAGATCCTCGTGCGCATCCGCGCGGCGAGCCTCAACTACCGCGATCTCGCCATCCTCGCGCAGGCCTACATTCCGACGCTGCCGTTGCCGTACGTCCCGGCATCCGATGCGTGCGGTCAGGTCGTGGCGGTCGGCGAGGACGTCACGCGTTTCGCCGTGGGCGATCGCGCCATTCCTCTCTACACGCAGGGCTGGCACGACGGCAAGCCAACGCCCGAGCAGCGTACGCGCCGCACGCTCGGGGCACCGCTGTCCGGTGTGCTGCAGGAGTACGTCGCGGTGCCCGCCGAGGACGCAGTCACGGTTCCTCCCCATCTGTCCGACGCCGAGGCCGCAACGCTGCCGATCGCGGCGCTGACGGCCTGGTCGACGCTTCAGGAGGGGGACGTGAAAACCGGCGACACCGTGCTCGTGCAAGGTACCGGGGGCGTCGCGCTCTTCGCGCTGCAGTTCGCCAAGCTGGCCGGCGCGCAGGTGATCGTGATCTCGTCGAGCGACGAGAAGCTGGCGCGCGCGAAGGCGCTCGGCGCCGACGTCGGCATCAACTACCGCGCGACGCCCGACTGGCACGTCGCGGTGAAGGAGGCCACGGGCGGACGCGGCGTGGACATCATCGTCGAGACGGTCGGGTCGACCCTCGACAAGTCGCTCGCCGCCGTCGCCTTCGGCGGTTTCATCGGCGTGATCGGGTTCGTGGCGGGCTACGAGGCGAAGATCCCGTTGCGCGCCGTGATCGGCCCCATGATCCGCGTGCAGGGGATCGCGACCGGCTCACGCACGCGCTTCGAGGCGATGAACCGGGCGATCACGCTGCATGGCCTGAAGCCGGTGATCGACAGCACGTTCGCTCTGGCGGATGCTGCCGACGCATTCCGTCGTCTGGAGAAGGGCGCGCACTTCGGCAAGATCGTCATCGACATCTGACGATCCTGGGCGGGTCCTCGATACGCGTTACGGAACGACGACCTGCCGGATCGCCTCGCCGCTTTCGAGGCGGTCGAAGCCCGTGTTGATCTCGTCGAGCGTGAGGACTCCCGTGCGCAGGCGGTCCACGGGCAACCGACCCTGCCGGAACAGCGACACGTAGTTCGGCACATCGCGCGACGGGATGCACGTGCCGATGTAGCTGCCGCGCACGCAGCGTTCCTCGGCCACGAGATTGACGATCGGCAGCGCCATCGTGGCGTCGGGCGGCGGGAGCCCCGCCGTCACGGTGGTGCCGCCGCGCTTCGTGATGCGGTACGCGAACTCCAGCGCGCGGGCGGACCCGGCGAACTCCAGCGCGTAGTCGACGCCTCCGCCGGTGGCTGCGCGGACGGCTTCCACGACGCCTTCCGCACCGGCCTCGAACACATCGGTAGCGCCGAGCGTCAGTGCCACATCGAGCTTGCTCCGCGCGAGGTCGACCGCGACCACGCGGCGCGCGCCGGCCGCCACCGCGCCCAGCAGTGCCGCGAGCCCCACGCCACCCAACCCGATGATGGCGACCGTGTCGCCCAGGCGGACCCGGGCCGTGTTCACCACTGCGCCGACCCCGGTGAGGACCGCGCAGCCGAAGAGGGCGGCGTCTTCCATCGCGACCTCCGGATCGATCTTCACGAGCGACCGGCGCGACACCACGGCGTACTCCGCAAAGACGGAGCCGCCCGTGTGATGGCTCACGTACTGGTCGCCGCGGTGCAGGCGGCGCGCGCCCGAGAGCAGCGTGCCCGCCGCATTCGCCGCGCCGCCCGGCTCGCACAGCGCGGGGCGCCCCTCCGCACACGGCAGGCAGTGGCCGCAGCTCGGTACGAAGACGATGACGACATGATCGCCGGCGCGCAGGTCCGTGACGCCAGGACCCACGTGCTCGACGATGCCCGCGGCTTCGTGGCCGAGCGCGATCGGCACGGGGCGCGGCCGCGAGCCGTTGATGACCGAGAGGTCCGAATGGCAGAGGCCCGCCGCGCCGATGCGTACCAGCACTTCGCCGTCGCCCGGCGGATCGAGCGTGATCTCCTCCACGGAGAGCGGACGGCTGGTCGCATAGGGGCGGTCGGCGCCGAGGCGGTCGAGGATGGCGGCACGGATCTTCATGGGGTTCTCCGGGGAGGGTGGCCCGCTGCCGCGCTGTGCGGCGCGCAGACTGCGAGGAGGCTCCCCGGATTGTGCTGCACGACACCGGTCCGTGGCGATGGGTGACAGCGCCTCGCGCCGGATGTCATCCTCCGTGCGTCGCAGCCCAGTCGTACGTCTCCCGGAGATCCGCATGTCCCTCGCCCGAATTCTCCCCGCACCCGCGCGGCCCGACCCCGCCATCGTCGCAGCACTCGGCGCTCACGCCGTGTCGCATCTCTCCGACGCGCTGCGTCGCGCCGATGGCGCCACGGGCGTGCTCCGGCCGATGCATCGCAAGGGCAACCTCTGCGGCCCCGCGCTCACGGTGCGTCTCCCGCCCGGCGACAACCTCTTCATCCAGAAGGCGGTGGATCTCGCGCAGCCGGGCGACGTCATCGTGGTCGACGTCGGCGGCTCGCTCGACATCGCCGTCGTCGGCGACATCGTCAGCGCGTGGGCCACGCGGCGCGGTGTGGCGGGCTTCGTGATCGACGGCGCGATCCGCGACCTCGCGGACATCTCGTCGCACGACTTGCCGATCTACGCTCGCGGCATCTCGCCGAAGGGCCCGACGCGCGTGGGGCCCGGCGAGATCCACGTGCCGGTGACGGTGGGCGGGATGACCGTGAACCCGGGCGACATCATCGTGGGCGACATCGACGGCCTGGTCGTGATCCGCCCGGAGGACGTCGAGCGTGCGCTGGCGGGCGCGGACCAGTTGCGAACGCGGGAGGGTGAGACCCACGCGGCCATCGCCGCGGGGACGCTCGATCGGCAGTGGGTGGACGAGGCGGTGGCGAAGGCGCTGGCAGGTCGGGGCTGACCGCAAGCGCTACGCAGGCGCTGTCTCGGGCTGCACCGCAGAGCGCGCGGTGCCGCCCAGATCGAAAGCGTCCGCGAGCAACTCGTACGAACGGTGGCGCGGCACGGGGTCGTGGGTCCAGGTGTTGATCACCAGCTCGTCGAGATCGAGGCGACGCGCCAGCGCGTGCAGCTTCTCCGCCACCTGCGGTCCGGTCCCGACGAAGGCCTTGCTGCGCATCGCCGTGACCGTCGCCATCTCGGCTGCGGAGTACGGATGCGCCATGGCATCCTCGGGCGACACCAGCGGATTGCGGAGCCCCTGTTCGAAGCCGACACGCCAGTACTCGCGCGTCGTCGCTAGCCGCTTCGCCTCCGCCTCGGTGTCCGCCGCCAGCGCCCACACGCAGATGGTCGGCTGCGGCGTCGGATGCCGATCGCTCGCGCGGTAGTAGCGCCGATAGAGATCGAGTGCCTGCTCCACGCCACGGCCATCGCTGAAGAAATACGCGTACGCGTAGGGCAACCCGAAATGCGCGGCGAGCTGCGCACCGTAGTCCGAGCTGCCGAGAATCCAGATCTGTGGTTCCGTCGACCCCATCGGATGCGCGCGGATCGACCGGAACGGATGGTTGTCCGGCAGCGGCTCACCGGCCACCCAGGCCTGCAGCTCCTGCACCTGCCGCGGAAACTCGTCGGCGGCGTTCGAGTACGGATTCAGCGCGTGGGCCGTGAGGCGGTCGGACCCCGGTGCGCGCCCGAGTCCGAGGTCGATGCGGCCCGGCGCGATGGCTTCGAGCACCCGGAACTGCTCGGCCACCTTCAGCGCCGCGTAGTGCGGAAGCATGACGCCGGCACTGCCGACGCGGATGCGCGTGGTCGTTGCTGCGATCGCCGCCATCAACACCTCAGGCGCCGTCCCGACGATGCTCTCGCTGTTGTGATGCTCCGACACCCAGTAGCGGTGATAGCCCAGGCGGTCGCAGTGGCGCGCGAGGTCGATGCTCTCGCGGATGGCGGCATCCTGCCCACGTCCCGCCGAGGCGGTGGACTGGTCGAGTACGGAAATCTTCATGGGTCGTTGGGCGCTGGGTGTTGGCGTGAACGCCTCCACTGTACGCCTGCGATGGGTGACGGGACCTGGCAAGCGTGCGAAAGCGTCTGTTCCGGTCGATGAGCTTCCTCGTGTCGATCGGTTTCGGGGCCATGGGCCCCTCCTACAGGGGCTGTGGTGCATCGCCTGCTGCCGGAATCCGCCACGCATTTTGCAGGAGCTGCCCATGGCCGCGAAAGCGTCTGTTCCGGTCGAAGCGCTTCCTCGCGTCGATCGCTTTCGGGGCCATGGGCCCCTCCTACGGGGGCTGTGGCGCATCACCTGCTGTCGGAATCGGCCAAGCATTTTGTAGGAGCGGCCCATGGCCGCGAAAGCATCTGTTCCGGTCGATGCGTTTCCTCGCGTCGATCGCTTTCGGGGCCATGGGCCCCTCCTACAGGGGGGGCGGTGCATCAACCGCTGTTGGAATCCGCCACTATTTTCTGTAGGAGCGGCCCATGGCCGCGAAAGCATCTTTTCCGGTCGATGCGTTTTCTCGCGTCGATCGCTTTCGGGGCCATGGGCCCCTCCTACAGGGGCTGTGGTGCATCGCCTGCTGCCGGAATCCGCCACGCATTTTGCAGGAGCGGCCCATGGCCGCGAAAGCGTCTGTTCCGGTCGAAGCGCTTCCTCGCGTCGATCGCTTTCGGGGCCATGGACCCCTCCTACAGGGGGGGCGGTGCATCAACCGCTGTCGGAATCCGCCACTATTTTCTGTAGGAGCGGCCCATGGCCGCGAAAGCGTCTGTTCCGGTCGAAGCGTTTCCTCGCGTCGATCGCTCTCGGGGCCATGGGCCCCTCCTACAGGGGCTGTGGTGCATCACCTGCTGCCGGAATCGGCCACGCATTTTGTAGGAGCGGCCCATGGCCGCGAAAGCGTCTGTTCCGGTCGATGCGTTTTCTCGCGTCGATCGGTTTCGGGGCCATGGGCCCCTCCTACAGGGGCTGTGGTGCATCACCTGCTGCCGGAATCGGCCACGCATTTTGCAGGAGCGGCCCATGGCCCCGAAAGCGTCTGTTCCGGTCGAAGCGCTTCCTCGCGTCAATCGCTTTCGAGGCCATGGGCCCCTCCTACAAGGGCTGTGGTGCATCACCCGCTGTCGGAATCCGCCACGCATTTTGTAGGAGCGGCCCATGGCCGCGAAAGCGTCTGTTCCGGTCGATGCGTTTCCGCGCGTCGATCGCTCTCGGGGCCATGGGCCCCTCCTACAAGGGCTGCGACGAGATCAACGCAGACGGACCTCCGGTCGCTCGATCATGGCGCCCCCAGGAACGCCCGCGCGTCGGCGACGTACAGCCCGGACTCGCCCGCCGCGGCCAGATACTTCTGCATCTGCTCCCGTCCGCGATTGCGTTCGCCGGCCATCAGCAGGCTGCGGCCGTACATGAAGTGGAACGATACCGGCAGCGTGACCGGCAGCGCTTCGAGCTGCGCGAAGTTCGCCAGCGCCTCGCGATGGTCGCCGGCCAGCAGTTGCGGCTTGAGCCGCGCGATCGCCAGCGCCTGGCGTTCGGTGGGTGGCAGCCAATGTTCGGCGGATAGCGCCAGGGGGTCGAGTTGTTCGCGACCGATCTCGAGATGCCAGGGCTCGGCTGCCGGGTCGCGCAGCGTGACCAGCACGTCGAGGTGTCGCGGCCGCTGCGGGAACTGCTGCAACAGGTTCGTGAGCGGCAGGCGCAGTGTGCCGTCGGTTGTCTCCACGACGGCCGGAACGGACCCCATCACGGTGCCGTCGGCGTCCTTCCCCTGCAGCAGGACGTCCGCGGTGACGGCTTCTGTGTGCGGATCCACGCGCGGGCGACTGTTCCCCGTCGGCCGCTCGTTGCGGCGGATCTCCTGGGCCTCGCTCCATCCGGTCGACTCGCCGAAGCATTCCTCCGTACGGATCAGGCAGTACGTTCCCAGTGTCAGGATGCTGCCAGTCACCGCGGCGACGGCGTCCGGGCTCTTCGTGTGCAGGGCCTCCCGCACGAAACCATCGAACGCGAACTCCCGCTCGACCCGGCGGATCTCGACGGGGAACAGCAGCGTGTCGCCTTCCAGGGACGCCGAGGGCGCCGCGAGGATCGACTGCTTCGATTCGTCGACGCGCCAGGTCAGGCCCGGGCCCTGGGGTGTCTCGCGGAACTGCGACTGGGTCGTGCCGCAGGCGCTGAGGCCGATTGCGATGGCGACGATCGCGAGTGTTCTGAGCGGGGTCATGGTCATGTTCATCGGTTGTTCGTCGGGCACAGCTGCTTGTATTCATCACGCCTCTCCGTCGGACCGGAGATCCACGCACCGGTCGGCGAGATCTCGCCTTGGGCATATGCAGTCGTGCCGTACTCCCAGCACACGTTTTCGACCGTGATGGATTCCACCGGCGTTTGTTCCAACAGCGTACCCACCGACGCGACGCCGTTCACGAATGGCCACGCGTTGGTGAACTGAAGCGGGATCACGACACGTCCCTCGCGGTCGATGTAGCCGTATTTGTAGCTGTTCGAGTCCTGCACTGACGCGAGGCCGCTGGAGAACGGTTCTGCGTGCTCGTACTCGGTCCGGAGGACGATCGCGCCCTCCGCGTTCACGTAGCAGGCGAACTTGCCGCACTCGGTGCTCTTCACCAGCCCCAGCCCTTCGCTGAAGTTCTTGGCTTCCTCGAATCGCGGTTCGATGTGCACCGAACCATCGGGCCGCTTGTAGCCGTAGAGGTGGGCCTCTTTATCGCGGAATGCCACGAGACCCGCGCCGCTGCTGCACTTCGCGTGGCCCGCTTCAGCGCGCTCGGCGGCGGCGCCGAGATCGTCGAGCGTCGCGGGGTCGCTTCCGTGACAGCCGCGTGCGGCCAGCTGGCGGCGCCGCTGCGCCTGCCGCGCCGCCGTCTGTGACGACTCGCGGGCGGTGGCGGACTTGCGCACCTCGGCGTCGCGAGTCACCTCGGTGGTCTCGATCTCCTCCACCATCGCATCGAACGGGTCGAGCAGGTTGCTCCCGGGCTTCGTCGCTTCGCTCGGAGTCTGCGGCGACTTCGCCGGACGCTTCGCCGCGATGATGTCGCGGACGCGTCGGCGTTCCGCAGCCCGCTCGGCCACGCGCTTCTCTTCCTGCGCGGCGTACTGGTCGTCCTGCCAGCCGATCAGCGACCAGAAGTTGAACTGCATCTCGAGCACAAAGCTGTTCGAGACACCGAGATTGCGCCCGACGGTCTCCATCGAGGTGTCCGGCGATTTCAGGAACGCCTTCGCCTCTGCGGCCGTCATGTAGTTGGCGGCGTCGTTCCACCGTCGATTCACGTTCTGGAAGCGTTCCGGCGTGAGCAACAGGCGACTCCAGTCCGGACTACCCGGCACCGTGAACGATCCGCGCGGATCCCCGTTCGCGTTCGTCGCCCCTATGTCGCAGGGCAGCCAGGCCCTCTCGGGGGAGCTGCCCGAAGGCTTGCGCACCAGCGGGATCGCGAACTTCGCGTCGATGAGATCGACATCCTTCCACACCGACGCCGGCATGCTCTCGTCGCGCAGGAACACCCTCGACTCACCGCGTCGCGTGAGCGTGAGATTGGCGTTGCGCAGCGTCCAGCTTGCGCTGCAGTAGACCACCGGCTCGCCCATCAGCGTCCAGAGCTTCGCGATCATCTTCACGTCGACGATGACCTGGCCGTTCGCGACCTTGTCGAGCGGCAGTCTGAAACTCAGGTTCAGGTCGTAGCGACGCTCGAAGCGGTTGGTGTCGGGGTCGGACGCGGCGTGGGCCGCCGGCGCGAACAGAAGGGTACAGGCGAGCGCGCCCGTGGCAGTGATGCGAATTCTCAACAGGAACTCCTGAAGGTGGCGGCTGACGTTCCCGGGTCGTACCCCTGCCCGGGTCAACGCTGATTGCTGGTCGGATGGGTGCTGCGGAGGCGAGGGGGTCAGATCAGAGCGGCGCCCTCGCGAAGAGGCATCTCGTCGGCACGCGGACGGGGCGGCGAAGTACGCGGGATTGTAGGCGAGATCGGGGAGAAGCCCTGGGGGCGGTCGCGCGGTCGCGGGTCGATCTTGCGTACCGCCAGGCTGCAGAGCCGGGCAGTGATCTCGTGCGGGTCAGCTTTGAGAGAGCGCCAAGAGCCGAACGAACGTGGGGAGCCAGCGGATCAAGAAGCCACTGGATCGTGAGGTTGGTGCCGCTTGTCGGATTCGAACTGACGACCTACCGCTTACAAGGCGGTTGCTCTACCCCTGAGCTAAAGCGGCTTTGAAGACGGGGAAATGATACGACCGAGCACTGTGCTGCAACCAGCGGTCGGGTGCTACTTCACGACCTGGAGCTTGGGCCGGCCGCTTGGGGGCGGGGTCGGCGGGTCGTCGGGTGGGGACTGGTCTTCTTCGGACTCGCCGTCGCCCATGATCTCGGGGGTGTCGTCGGTCTGTGGGAAGGCCAGGCCCTGGCCGTTTTCCTTCGCGAAGATGCCGGTCACGGCGTCGATCGGGATGGACAGCTCGCGCGACGTGCCGCTGAAGCGTGCCGAGAACTGGATGCCGTCGTTGCCGATGGTGAGGTTGCGTGTCGCGTCTGCACTCACGTTGAGAACGATCTCGCCGTTGCGGACGAACTCCATCGGCACTCGCGTGCGCGCGTTCACCTTCACGGCGAGGTATGGCGTGAAGCCGCCATCCACGCACCACTCGTAGATCGCGCGGATCAGGTAGGGCGTGGTGGAGGCCGGTGTCACTTGCGCATCACCTTCTCGGCGGGCGTCAGCGCTTCGATGTACGCGGGGCGGCTGAACAGGCGCTCGGCGTACTTCAGCAGCGGCGCTGCCTGCTTCGGGATCTGCACGCCGTAGTAATCCAGGCGCCATAGCAACGGCGCGATGGCCACGTCGAGCATGGAGTACTCGTCGCCCAGCATGAACTTCTGCTTGTTGAACACCGGGGCGATCTGCGTGAGGCTGTCGCGCACGACCTGGCGGGCCTTCTCGGCCTGCTTCTGGTTCCCCTTCTCCAGCGCTTCGATGTTCGAGAAGAGTTCGTTCTCGAAGCGGAAGAGAAAGAGCCGTGCGCGGGCGCGCATCACCGGGTCCGCGGGCATCAGTTGCGGATGCGGGAAGCGGTCGTCGATGTACTCGTTGATGATGTTGGACTCGTACAGGACGAGATCCCGTTCGACCAGCACCGGGGTGCGGTTGTACGGGTTCATCACCGCGAGGTCCTCGGGCTTGTTGAAGAGATCCACGTCGTGAATCTGGAAGTCCATGCCCTTCTCGTAGAGCACGATCCGGCAGCGCTGGCTGAACGGGCACGTGGTACCCGAATAAAGCGTCATCATCGAACGATCTCCCTGTGCCGGTGAGGTGCGTGCAGAGCGGAGCTCAGTGCACGTCCTTCCAGTATTCTTTCTTGAGTACGTAGGCGAAGACGAGCAGAACGCCGAGGAAGAGCAGCGTCATCATGCCGATCTGCACACGGCTGTTGCGGGCAGGCTCGCCCATGTAGACGAGGTAGTTGACGAGGTCGGCGATGGCGGCGTCGTACTGTTTCAGCGTCATCGAGCCGGCCTGGGCGAGCACGAGCTTGGGCGGTTCGTGGGACGCGCCGTGGGCTCCTTCCCCGCCTTCCGCGGCCTTGTGCTCCTCCATCACCAGCTCGCCCTGCAGTTCCGCCAGCACGTGCGGCATGCCGACGTTCGGGAAGGCGACGTTGTTCCAGCCGGTGGCGCGGGTGTCGTCGCGGTAGAACGTGCGCAGGTACGTGTAGAGCCAGTCGGCGCCGCGCGAACGGGCGATCACCGAGAGGTCCGGCGGTTGCGCGCCGAACCACTTGGCGGCGTCCTTCGCGCTCATGGCCACCTTCATGTGATCACCGATCTTCTCGGTGGTGAACATGAGGTTGTCCTTGATCTGCTGTTCCGTCAGTCCGAGGTCGGTCAGGCGGTTGTACCGCATGTGGGATGCGGCATGGCAGTTCAGGCAATGGTTGACGAACAGCTTGGCGCCGTTCTGCAGGGATGCCGTGTCGCCCGTGTCGATGGGCGCGGTATCCAGCGGAACCTCCACATTGGCGAAGGCCAACGTGGGTACCAGCGCCGCGATTGCAATGAGTCGCTCGAGTAGTTTCATGGCGTTATCCCGTCACACGGTCGGGTTCGGGTTGTTCGCGATCGATGGCCGTGTAGAAGGGCATCAGCAGGAAGAACAGGAAGTAGACGATCGTGAAGATCCGCGCCAGGAGGGTCGCCCATTCGAGATCGGTCGAACCCACCTTGCCGAGGAAGTCGGTGGGCTTCACACCGAGCCAGCCCAGGATCACGAAGCTCACGATGAACACGTAGAGCCAGCCGCGGAAGAGCGGGCCGCGGTAGCGGATCGACCGCACCTTGCCGCGATCGAGCCACGGCAGGAGGAAGAAGATCACGACACCGGCACCCATCACGATCACGCCCGGGAACTGCGATCCGAACATGGCCGGGACCGCACGCAACATCGCGTAGTACGGCGTGAAGTACCAGACCGGCGCGATGTGCGGAGGGGTCTTCATCGGGTCGGCGGGGATGAAGTTGTTGTACTCGAGGAAGTAGCCGCCGACTTCGGGCATGAAGAACACGACGATCGTGAAGACCATCAGGAAGACGACCACGCCCACGATGTCCTTCACTGTGTAGTACGGGTGGAACGGGATGCCGTCGAGCGGGATACCGGTCTTCGGGTCCTTCTTCTTCTTGATGTCGATGCCGTCCGGATTGTTGGAGCCCACCTCGTGCAGCGCGATGATGTGCGCGGCGACGAGGCCGATCAGGACGAGCGGGATCGCGATCACGTGGAAGGCGAAGAAGCGGTTCAGCGTGGCGTCGCCGACGACGTAGTCGCCGCGGATCCAGACCGACAGGTCTTCACCGACGAACGGCACTGCGGCGAAGAGGTTCACGATCACCTGTGCGCCCCAGTACGACATCTGGCCCCACGGAAGCAGGTAGCCGAAGAACGCCTCCGCCATCAGGCAGAGGTAGATCAGCATGCCGAAGATCCAGATGAGTTCGCGAGGTTTGCGGTACGACCCGTACAGCAGGCCGCGCAGCATGTGCAGGTAGACCACGATGAAGAACATCGAGGCACCGGTCGAGTGGATGTAGCGCACCAGCCATCCCCAGGGGACGTCGCGCATGATGTATTCGACCGAACCGAACGCGAGTGCAGCGTCCGGCTTGTAGTGCATGGTGAGGAAGATCCCGGACAGCACCTGGATCACCAGCACCAGAAGCGCGAGGGATCCGAAGTAGTACCAGAAGTTGAAGTTCTTCGGCGCGTAGTACTCGGAGAGGTGCGCCTTCCAGTTGGCCGTGAGCGGGAAGCGCTCGTCGATCCACTGGATGAGGGCCGCTGGCTTGCTCATCGCGTCAGGCTCCTTTCTTGTCTTCGCCGATCAGGAGGCGGGTGTCGGTGACATAGGTGTGCGGCGGCACGGTGAGGTTCACCGGGGCGGGCATGCCCTTGAAGACGCGCCCCGCGAGATCGAACTTGGAGCCGTGGCAGGGACAGTAGAAACCGCCGGGCCAGTCGTCACCCAGACCGCTTTCCGGCCCGATCTTCATCTTTTCGGACGGCGAACAGCCCAGATGGGAACAGATCCCGACGACGACCATGTAGTCGGGCTTGATCGAACGGTTGGTGTTCTTGGCGTACTCGGGTTGGAGGGGCTGGCTGGACTCGGGGTCAGCCACCTTGTCCGATGCCTTGGGCAGGATCTCGAGCATTTCCTTGGTCCGGTGGATGATCCAGACCGGACGCCCGCGCCACTCGACCGTGACCATCATGCCGGGTTCGAGTTTGGAGATATCCACTTCCACTGGCGCGCCTGCCGCTTTCGCGCGTGCGCTGGGCGCCATGCTGGTGAGGAAGGGTGTCGCCACGAAGGCGGCCCCTACCGCGCCAACCGCGCCGGTGGCGGCGATCAGGAATCGCCGCTTCTTGCCGTCAGTTGTCGATTGTTGGGCCATGCTCGTTCACCTTGCTTCGAAATAACTCGTGAGTATATCTGCCGGAATCGCACTTGTCTTGAATTTGCGTCTTAACTCATTGATCGGTAGACGAAATCGTTTGTCCACCCAAAGCCCTTATATTTCCGTTTCCGACGTGCGGCCAAAATTGCCGTGCCGCAACAGACAAGCCTCGGATTGGCAATCCCGGAGGCGTGTTCCCGGGCCGGACACAAAAAAAGAGCGCAGCCGCGGGGCTGCGCTCCTTGCCAGTATCGTGATGAGGTGAATCATGTGTGAACCACACGTCCCGGACCCGAAGGTCGCCACTCAATCGTAACGAAGTGTTGCATATTGCGGCGCGGTATCCAAGGGGCTCGCGGCAGCGTCTTCGGAATATCTGTGTCGGCGCGAGGGGTTCCGTCACCGGACACCCGCCGGGACCGGGCGCGATGGCTAGAATCGGTGCGATTCCAACGAGAGGGGGCCGGTATGAAAGTGCGAGTGAAGTGGGTGGAGGGCGTGACATTCCTGGGCGAGACCGAGAGCAGCCACGCGATCGTGATGGACGGCGCGCCCGAGGGTGGGGGGCGCAACCTCGGCCCCCGGCCGATGGAAACGTTGCTGGCCGGTGCCGGCGGGTGCACGGCCTACGATGTGGTCACGATCCTGAAGAAGAGCCGCCAGGACATCGACGATGTCGCGGTCGAGATGGACGCCGACCGTGCGCCGGTCGACCCGAAAGTGTTCACCCGCATCCACCTGCACTTCGTGGTCAAGGGGCGGAATCTCCGCCCTGAGGCGGTGGCCAGGGCCATCGAGCTGTCGGCCACCAAGTACTGCTCCGCCTCGATCATGCTCGGCAAGACGGCCGAGATCACCCACGACTTCGAGATCGTCGACCTCGCGGCGGCTACCAGCGGTACGTAGTCGAGGTCATCACCTTGGCGATGGCCCGCATGGCCCCGGCGATGGGGGCGGGGAGCGGGTCGCCGCCGTGATCGACGGCTGTGCGCGCGTGGGCAGCCTCGTCGGCGCGCATCTTCTCGACGACCGCCCGGCTCCGGGTGTCCGCCTCGGGCAGGGTGTCGAGGTGACTCGTGAGGTGGCCTTCGACCTGCCGTTCGGTCTCGGCCAGGAAGCCCATGTTCCAGCGGTCACCGGCGATCCCTGACAGGGCACCCATGGCGAAGGAGCCGAGGTAGAAGATCGGGTTCAGCATGCTCTTCCGGCCCCCCAGGGCTTCGATCCGCTGCTCGGTCCAGGCGAGATGGTCGGTTTCCTCGGTGGCCGCATGCCCGAGGGCACTGCGGATCTCGGGGGCGCGGGCCGTCAGCATCTGGCCCTGGTAGAGCGCCTGTGCGCACACTTCCCCGGTGTGATTCACCCGCATGAGGGCCGCGGCATGGCGGCGCTGGTCCGGCGTGAGGTCGGGCTCGGGGAGGTCCGCGTCCGGGTAGGGGCGGGAGGAGGTCGCCTTCGCGAAGACGGTGCGTAGTCCGCGGTCGAAACCGACGATGAGATCGTCGATCGACGGCAGGGAGGGGAGTTGCGGCCTGCCGGACGCGCGCCGGAGGATCATCGCTTCCTCATGAGGAAACGGAACTCCTCGGGGGACTCGTCCACGCCGAGCAGTTCGTTGCCGGTCTGTTTCGAGAAGGCCTGGAAGTCGCGCACCGAGCCCGGGTCGGTGGCGAGGATCTTCAGCACCTGGCCTGAACCCATGCCGTTCAGCGCCTTCTTGGTTCTGAGGATGGGCAGGGGGCAGTTGAGGCCCCGGGCGTCGAGTTCGAAATCGTGCGGAATGTCGGTCGTGGTCATGGGGAAATTGCACTCCGTGGTCGACGGATATTCGGGCGAAGGCCGAAGGATACCCCGCCTATCGCGCGCCGACGGTACGGTCCACCAGCAACTGGGACACGCGGATGTTGGCGGCTTCCAGCCGCGAGACCAGCAGTTCCAGGAAGGCGGCGTTGAACCGGTTGCGGCAGGACTCCGTGGCCTGCGACAACGCCTCGTCCGAGACCTCGATGAGGGTGATGTCGGTCAGTGCGGTGACGGTCGCCGAACGGTGGAAGTCGCGCGTGCCGAGGTAGCTCATCTCCCCGAAGCACTGACCTGCCTGCAGCACCGTGAGCAGGCGTTCGTTCTTGGTCACCCGCACCTCGCCGGAGGCGAGGATGAAGAACGATCGGCCGTCGGCACCTTCCTGGATCACAGCAGTACCCGTCGGATGGCGCGACCACGACGAGATGCGCACGACCTGCCAGAGGTCCGCATCGCCGAAGCCGTGGAAGAACTCGAGGTCCCGGAGCGTCGAGAACTTCTCGGCCTCGGGGACGGGTTGGGCGATCGACTTGAGGTCGCCGAACACCGCGGCCAGCGCCGAAGAGAACTCGCTCCAGGTCTGATACCGGCGATCGAGGCTCTTCTGCAGCGCCTTCTTCACGATCACGTCCACCGCCTGGGGAATCTCGGGCCTGTGGACCGACGGCGGCGGCGGGTCCACGTTGATGATCTGGTAGACCATGCTGAAGTTGTTGGTCGCCTTGAAGGGCAGTCGGCCGGTGAGCAGCTGATACATGACCACCCCGAGCGAGAAGATGTCGGTCTGGTGGTTCAGCTGCTGGTCGCGCACCTGTTCGGGCGACATGTAGGCCGGCGACCCGACCCCCGTGACCTGCGTCGTCTCGGACGCGAGCGACAGGGCCGCGCCGAAGTCGGAGATCTTGATCTCGCCGTCGGGGGCCACGAGGATGTTCGCCGGTTTGATGTCCCGATGAATGATGCCGATCCTCAGGGCGTAGTCGAGGGCCTTGCTGCACTTGAAGATGAGCTCCACCACGCGCGACACCGGCATGAGGTTCTCGACCCGGCAGAACTCGTCGAGCGTCGGGCCGTCGATGAACTCCATCACGATGTAGCTGCCGTCTACGTCCGCCACGGCATCGTAGATGGCGGCGATGTGCGGGTGGTTGAGCTTGCCGACCAGCGACGCTTCGGTGAGAAAGAGCTTCTGGAAGCGCCGGCCGTATTCACGATCGCCCAGGGCCTCCTGCTTGACCAGCTTGACCGCCACCTGGCGGCCGGCGAAGGGGTCGTTCGCCAGATACACGGCGCTTGTCGCGCCGCGGCCGATTTCGCGCACCAGTTCGTACTTGCCGATGCGGTCCATGGGGGCGGTAGAGGTCGGGGGGGCGGTGGAGGAAGTCGCCGATTCTATCGGGATTTCCGCGGCCGCCGAGGGGTGCTTCGGCAGATCGTCGGCGCCCGGCGCCGTCATTCCTGCTTCGCCGTGAGGGTCCGGAGCTGGCTGAGGCGCGCCTCGATGCCGGACACCTCGTAGAAGTCCCCGTTGTTGTTCTTCAGGGCCAGTTGCAGTTGTTCCATGGCAAGCCGGATGTTGCCCTGGGCCACGTAGGACTCGGCGAGCGATCGATGCTTCATCATGTTCTGCCCCAGGGCCGAGTACGCGATGGCCTGCATTTCGTAGAGTCGGCCGTCGTCGGGATCGCGCTGGAGGCGGGCATCGATCACCGCGTTCGCGTCCGCCGGCCGCTTGGCGTCGAGAAGCGTCTGGGCAAGGGCGTACACGAGGGCCCGCTGGTTCGGGAAGGCGATGAGTTGCTTGCGGTACCAGTCGATGGCCGGCTGCGTCTTGCCGCTGCCCGCGAGGATGCGCCCATGGAGCAGCGCGAGCATCGGGTGGCTGTCCGCGGCCTGGGGCAGTAACTTGATCTCCCGGGCCGCGCGGGCGAACTCCCGGGCGCGCAACAGGGCGGTGATCAGGCCGTAGCGGGCTGCCGTCTCGTTGGCGAACTTGCGTTCGGACACCAATTCGTCGAAGTAAGCGACGGCTTCGCGGGGTTCCCTCTGCATCGCGCGGAGCTTGGCGCGGACCAGGTGGAACTCCAGGCTGTCCGGCACCTGCCGGTACGGGAGGTCGTAGATCCGGCCCTGGACGTCGGCGATGCGCTCGTAGGTGATCGGGTGGGTGCGCATGTAGGTGGGCGCCCCGGTCTCGAGCGAGCGCGTCGAGCGCTGCAGGCGGTCGAGAAAGACGGGCATCGAATGCGTGTCGAAGCCCGCGCGTTCGAGGATCTGCACACCGACGCGGTCGGCGTCGCGTTCGTTGTCGCGGCTGAAGGCGAGTTGGTTCGACAGCGCCTGGGCCTGGCTCGC
This sequence comes from Burkholderiales bacterium, assembly GCA_022843925.1. GTDB lineage: Bacteria > Pseudomonadota > Gammaproteobacteria > Burkholderiales. The sequence goes on along the minus strand of JALHMS010000010.1, from coordinate 84,573 downwards.
CGCGATCGCACCGGCGGCGGCCTGGGGGTTGGAGCGGGCGGCCAGGATGGCGAGTGCGACGGCGGCGAGGGAGATCATCCCCTGCTTCTCCTGGGCCGCCACCATGCGGGCGATGTGGCGCTGGGTCACGTGGGCCACTTCGTGCGCCATGACCGCCGCCAGTTCGGACTCGCTCTGCGCCGTCAGCAGGAGCCCCGAATGGACGCCCACATAGCCTCCCGGCAGCGCGAAGGCGTTCACCGAGTTGTCCTGCAGCGGGAAGAAGAGGAAGTCCTGGCGCGTGTCCGGGCTCACCGCGACCAGCCGGTAGCCCAACTGGTTGAGGTAGTCCGACACCTCGGGGTCGTCGAGAAAGGTCGGCGACTGGCGGATCTGCCGCATGATGCTGAAACCGATCCCGCGCTCCTGGGCAGGCGAGAGCGTCGCCTGCGAGACATCGCCGAGGTCGGGGAGGGTGTCTGCGGGCAATGCCTGGAGGGGCAGCGCCGCAAGAAGGCAGAGGAGGGAGGCTCGGATCACGATGCTATGATAGCTGCGGCCTGTTTCTGGTTCTTTCTCCGGCGAAACTCTTGAACGATCTCACCCATTTCGACAACCGCGGTCAGGCCCACATGGTCGATGTCGGCGAGAAGGCCGAAACCGCCCGCGTCGCCGTCGCGATCGGGCGGATCGTCATGCAGCCTGCCACGCTCACCCGCATCCTCGAAGGCACGTCCCGCAAGGGCGACGTGCTCGGCGTGGCCCGCATCGCCGCCATCCAGGGTGCCAAGCGCACCTCCGACCTCATCCCGCTCTGCCATCCGATCGCGCTCACGCGCGTCGCCGTCGAATTCGAGGTCCACGAGGATCTCCACGCGGTCGACTGCATCGCCACCGCCGAATGTCACGGTCGCACCGGCGTCGAGATGGAGGCGCTGACCGCCGCCTCGGTCGGACTGCTGACGATCTACGACATGTGCAAGGCGATCGACCGCGGCATGTGCATCGAGTCGGTCCGCTTGCTCGAGAAGAAGGGCGGTAAGTCCGGTCACTGGCAGGCGCCGGTGTCGGGCGGTTGACTGCCGGCACGCCCGCCGAACGGATACTGGCCGGTCCGGTCCGATCCAGGACATACCCGACCCAGCGCCCGATGCGATCCCACCCCGTCCTGCTCGCCCCTCTGCTTCTGGTCCTCGCCATCACCGAGGCGCCGGCCGGGGCCACCGAGTCGTCCGGTCGCCGCGTGGCCCACGATCAGGAGCGCGGCAACTGCCTCGCCTGTCACCGGATGCCGGCCGATCCTGGTGCGGAAACCAACGCGGACCTGGGCCCGACCCTCGAGAACATCCGCCGGCGCTATCCCGACCGCGCGGATCTGCGTCAACGGATCTGGGACGCCCGGGCATTCAACCCCGACACGATCATGCCGCCCTACGGACGGCACCGCATCCTCACCGAGGAGGAGATCGACCAGGTGGTGGACTACATACATGGCCTCTGATTTTCTCCATCCGCAGCATCGCCTGCGCCGTCGGCTGCTCGCACGGCTCGCGGGGCTGACCGGCGCGATACTGGCGCCGACCACCGGGCTGCTTGCGCCGATCGTCGCCTGGGCCGGTGCCCGTAACGTCGAAGCCTTCGACGCCAAGGCGATCGATCTGGCGCTCGTCGCCGCGGGGGTGGCCGATGCGGTGGAGAGCGAGGACGTCATCCTCCGGGCACCCGACATCGCCGAGAACAGCGCGATCGTCCACGTCGAGATCCAGTCGAAGGTGCCCGACACCCGCAGCATCCTGATCTTCGCCGAGAAGAATCCGCAGCCGCTCGTCGCAGAGTTCGATCTCCTCCCGGGCCTGGAGCCGATCGTCGCCGTGCGGATCAAGATGGCCGAGTCGGCGCATCTGCGGGCCGTCGTGCTGGCCGGGGATCGCAAGTACTTCGCCCGCCGGGAGACCAAGGTCACCCTCGGCGGTTGTGCAGGCTGAGTCCGGGAGACGGCATGCCTGATCCGATCAAGATGCGCATCGCCCTCGATGGGGAGGTCGCCACCGTGAAGGTGCTGATGCCGCATCCCATGGAAACCGGGTTGCGGAAGGATCCGCTCGGCGAGGCCATGGTGCCGATGCATTTCATCCATCACGTGGTCGCCACGCACAACGGCCGCACGGTGCTCGATGCGCAGTGGAGCCGGTCGGTCTCGAAGAATCCGTTCCTCGAGTTCCGCGTGCGGGGGGCGAAGGCCGGTGACCGTATCGGTGTGACGTGGGAGGACAACCGGGGCGAGACCATGAGCCTCGAGGTCCCGATCAAGTGAGGCGCGGACAGGCGCGGCTGGCGGCGCTGGTACTCGGTGCTGGTCTGTCCGGGCTGTTCGGCGGCAGTGCCGCGGCACCGGAAGACGATCGCCGCGACTACGTGCAGTTCTTCCAGGCGCGATTCCCGGCCGTGCCGCTCGACGACTACGTGCTCGGCAGCTTCATGCTCAACGCGGCGGGCCGGCGGCACTACGAAGACATCATGGCGTTCCCGCCCTTCGAACCCGACATCGATCGCGGACGCGCCCTCTGGGAGAAGCCGTTCCCCAACGGCCGCACGTACGCCGATTGCCTGCCCGACGGTGGCCGCATGCTGGCGGGCACCTATCCCCGATACGACGCGGAACAACGCCGCGTCGTCACCTTCGAGATGCTCCTGAACCGCTGCCGCACCGACAACGGCGAGGCCGCGTACCGCTACGACGATCGCGACACGATGGGGGTGCTCACGGCGTACGCGCGCACGTTGTCCGACGGCATGCGCATGGCGATCCGCGTCGAGTCGCCCGAGGCCGTCGCGCGCTACGAAGCCGGCCGCGCGTTCTTCGAGCGCCGCATCGGGCAGATGAACTTCTCGTGCGCCAACTGCCATGTGCAGAACGCGGGCCGCGTGATGCGGATGGAAGTCATCTCCCCCGCGCTCGGGCAGGCGCCGCATTTTCCGGTCTTCCGCGGGGGCGATGCGCTCTACACGCTTCACGCGCGCTACACCCGCTGCATGGAGCAGGTGCGCGCCGAGCCGTTGCCCATGGGCAGCGAGACCTTCAACGACCTCGAGTACTTCCACTCCTACATGAGCAACGGGTTGCCGCTGAAGGCATCGGTCTACCGGCGCTGAGGGTGGTGCCCGCATGACGAAGGCGTGAGCGTCGACGTTGCGCCTCGCTATACTGCCCCGGCCCCGATCCTTCCTCGCCCCCGATGCTCGACTGGTTGAAGCAGACGTTCTCGCGCCACGACGCGCCGTCGCCGGGCGCCCTCGCGCGAAAGTCGGAGGCCGACCGCCTCGCGGAGGCGGGTGATGTCGACGCTGCACGGCGTGCCTATCGCGAGGCCGTTGCACTGGCCCCCGACTACGCGCAGGCGTGGAACAACCTCGCGCTCACGTACCTGCAGACCGGCGCCTTCGCCGAAGCCGAGGATGCGCTGCGCCACGCCGTCGAAGCCATGCCCGGGCTCGCTGCCGCGTGGGTGAACCTGGCGAGCGTGCACGAGGCGCGCGGTGATGCCGTCGCGGCCGAGAAGAGCCTCGCCGCCGCGCTGGCGGCCGACCCCGCGTCGCTTGCGGCCCGCAATAATCTCGGGACCCTCGTCTGCGCGGCGGGGCGCTTCATCGATGCGGAGGCGCATTTCCGCGCGGCGCTCGCCCAGGCGCCCGGCGACGCCGGCCTGCGCAGCAACCTTGCCCTCGCGCTGCGCGGCCAGGGGCGCATCGACGAGGCCCTCGAGGTTCTGCGCGACATGCCCGCCCGGCCCGAGCCGGGGCTGATCGAGGCGTACCTGCTCACGTTGAACTATGCCGATGGCGTCGAGCCCGCCTTCGTTGCGGGCGAGCACCGCCGGCTCGCGGGGCTGCTGGGGCGGTGTTCCGTGGACCTGCCGATCGCGCCGCGCGAGGACGGGCGCCCGTTGCGCGTCGGCTATGTCTCCGCCGACTTCGGCTTCCACGTCGTCAGCTTCTTCCTCGAACCCGTGCTCGCCGCCCACGATCGCAGCGTCGTGGAGGTCTTCTGCTATTTCGCGGGGAATCGGCACGACGCGCAGACTGCGCGGACCCGTTCGCACGCCCACGTCTGGCGCGACATCGGCGGCATGGACGACGCGACCGCGCTGCAGGTCATCCGCGCGGATCGGCTCGACATCGCCGTCGATCTCTCCGGACACACCGGAGGCCATCGCCTCCCGCTCTTCGCGCAGCGCATCGCACCGGTGCAGGCGACTTGGCTCGGCTATCCCAACACGACCGGCGTGCCGGCCATGGACTTCCGTCTGACGGACGCCTGGGCAGATCCGCCCGGCACGTCGGAATCCCTGCACACGGAAGCACTCGTGCGCCTGCCGTCCGGCTTCCTTGCCTACCAGCCGAGGTCCGAGGCGCCGAACGTGGCGGCGCCGCCCTTTCGCACCCGCGGGCACGTCACCTTCGGATGCTTCAGCAACCCCGCGAAGCTGAGCGACACCTGCCTCGCGCTGTGGGCGGGCGTGCTGGCGGCGACGCCGGGTTCGCGACTGCTGGTGAAGGCGCAGGGACTCGAGGATGTCCGTGCCGAGGCGCGATTCCGCGCGCGTTTCGCCGCGACGGGCGGTGACCCGGCGCGGCTCGACGTCTCGGGCTGGGAAGGGGATTTCGAGCGCCACCTGCGTCGATATGCGGATATCGACGTCGCCCTGGACAGCCATCCGTATCACGGCACGACGACGACCTGCGAGGCGCTCTGGATGGGGGTGCCGGTGGTGACGCTCGCCGGGGACGCGCACGTGTCGCGCGTCGGTGTGAGCCTGCTGGCGCGGGCCGGCCATCCGGAATGGGTCGCGACGGACCGGGACGACTACGTCCGCATTGCCGCCGGTCTCGCGTCGGACCGCGAGGCTCTCGCGGATCATCGCGTGAACCTGCGCGGCGAACTCCGTGCGAGCGCGCTCACGGACGTTCTCCGGCTCGCCCGCGCGCTGGAGAACGCCTATGCCGGGATGGTCATGCAACGGGCGTCGGAGGGGTCATGTTCGACTGGCTGAGACGTCATCGGTCCGCGCCACCCCCTGCCCCGGCAGGACCACGCCTGGAAGCCGCGCGAACCGCGCTACGCGCCGGCGACGATGCAGGGGCGGCGGCCGTCCTCGACGGGTTGCTTGCCGAGCCGTCGCCACCCGCCGAAGCGCTGCATCTGGCCGGCGTTCTGGCCTGCCGACAGGGCGCGTTCCCCCGCGCAGTGGTGCATCTCCGGACGGCGACGACGCTCGACCCTTCGCGGGCCGCCACGTGGTTCACGCTGGCCGAGGCACTGCGGGAGACCGGCGATGCGGAAGCCGCGCTCTCGGCGATGCGAGCCGCGCTCGCTGCGGATCTGCGGTATGCCGCGGCGGCCGAGCGAATCGTCCCGCTGCTCGGTGCGCTGGGTCGGTACGACGATGCGATCGAGACCTACCAGATGCATCGCCTGCTCGACTGGACGTTCGATCCGGCTCGCAACCCCGTCGCGCTTCTGCACGCCCAGGGCCGGCTCGACGACGCGGTCGCGCAACTGGAGCAGGCCGGCGCACGCGATCCCGGCGACGCAGCGTCGCGCGCGTATCTCGGCGCCACGATGCAGGCGCGCGGACGTCTCGACGATGCGATCCGCTGGTACCGCGAGGCGCTTGCGTGCGGGTCCGACGATGCGTTCACCCATCGCAAGCTGGCGTTCGCCCTCGACAGTCGCGGCGAGCTGGCAGAGGCGCTCGTCCACTACGAACGCGGGATGGCGCTCGCGCCTTCGGATCCGCAGGCGTGGTCCGACTGGTTCTCGGCCGGGCTGTACGCCGGGTCCCCGTCGCGGGAAGCGCGCGCGAAGGCGTTCGACGACTACGACCGTCGCTTCCGCCGTCCCCCCGTCGTCGGGCCCACGCCATCGTCGGGATCGCGGCGGCTGCGCGTGGGCTACGTGTCGGGCGACTTCTGCGATCACGTCATCAACTACTTCTTCGAGCCGGTGCTGGAGCGCCACGACCGCCGGACGGTCGAGGTGTGGTGCTACGACCGCACGCGGCAGCGGGATGCCGTGAGCCTGCGTCTGGAGGGAAAGGCGGACCACTGGCGGCGCGTGCCGGGCATGGCGTGGGACGCCCTCGCGGAGCTGGTCCGTGCGGATGGCATCGATGTCCTCGTGGATCTGAAGGGTCATTTCGACGACAACAACCTGCCGCTCTTCGCCCGCAAGCCGGCGCCGGTGCAGGTCACGTGGCTCGGCTACCCCGACACCACGGGTCTGCGCTCCGTGGACGCGTGGATCACCGATCGGCACATCGCCGCAGACCTCTCCGGCCAGACCGCGTCGGAGCAGATCGTGCCGCTGCCGCACTTCTTCATGTGCTTCCGGCCGCTGCCCGGTGCGCCGGATCCGGGGCCGCTGCCGGCCATCGCCAATGGCTGCATCACGTTCGGCTGCTTCAACACGTTCGCGAAGATCTCGCCGACGATGCGCGAGACCATCGCGAACGTGATGGTGGCCGTACCCGATGCGCGATGCCTGATGACCGCGCTCCCCGGGGGCGAGGCGCGCACGGCGCTGCTGGCGTACTTCGAGGGGAGGGGGGTCGATCCGGCGCGCTTCATCCTGCGTGGGCGTGGTTCGCACGAGACCTTCCTCGCGCAGCACCGGGAGGTCGACATCGCGCTGGACAGCTTCCCCTACAACGGCACGACGACAACCCTGCATGCACTCTGGATGGGGGTGCCGGTGATCGCGCTGGCGGGAGACACGCATGTGTCGCGCGTCGGCGCCAGCATCCTGGCGAATCTCGGGCTGGACGACTGGTGCGGGAGAACGGTGGACGACTACGTGGAGATCGCCCGGCGTCGCGCCGGGGATGTGGCAGCGCTGGCGACCCTGCGGAGCGGCCTGCGACAGCGCCTCGCAGGATCGGGGATCATGGACGAACCGCGGTTCGTGCGGGATCTGGAAGCAGCGTATCGGGCGTTGGCATCGCCGGCGACGGCCGCCGCGACTACTGGGTCTTCTTCGGCGTTGCGAGCCGCACCACCAGCCCCTTCGTCACCGTCTCGATGAACGGATCGGTGTATCCCAGGGCCTTCAACTGCCAACGGAACGTGTTGCCCAGCTTCGCCTTCTTGTACAGGCCCAGGCGGTTCTCCTGGTGGAATCGGACGGCTCGCGCGTACAGGCCCTCGGTGACCACTTCGAGCTGCTGCTTCACGCCCTTGTCCGTCCGGGCTTCACTGGCCGGCGGGAAGCGCCGAGAAAGATCCGAGGCGAGGCTCCTCGCGAAGTCATCCACCTTTCTGGTATCGAACATTCCGAAGATCATGCTTTCATGCTCCATTCGCGCCAACCGTGGCGCATGTCGAATGCAAACGGATCATACGGCGCGGGGCCGTGGTGCAGCGAGTGCCGCAGCGGCGATCGGGTCGCCGGCAAGGCTTGCCGCAGTGCGAAGCGCAGGCGCGCCTGCCGCTCCAGCGAAATCGAGGTGACCCATGTTCAAGTGGCTCAAGGGCAAACCCAAGCCGGACCCTTCAAGCGAGGCGCGTGCCTACGTCAAGGTCGGCTACGAGGCGTTCGAGAAGGGCGATCAGGCCAGCGCGCGCGTGGCCTTCGACCAGGCGCTGCAGATCGACCCGAAGAATGCCGATGCGCGCTTCCTCCGCGCGCGACTGGATCTGGCGTCCGGCGAGTTCGCAGCCGCCCTCGAGGGCTTCGAGCGCGCGCTCGCGATCGATCCGGAAGCGCCCCTCTTCCATTTCTCGCGTGGAGAGGCGCTGTGGCGTCTGGGGCGGCTCGAAGAGGCCTGCGAGGGCTTCGAGGACGGCCTCGCGAGACAGTCCGACGATGCGAACTGGTGGCACCTGCTCGGGCGGATCCGGCAGGAGATGGGCCGCGTGCCGGACGCGATCGACGTGTACCGGCGCGCCGTGGCCCTCATGCCGTCCGAGCCGGCGCTGCAATGGATGCTGGGGGCGCTGCTGGCCCGTCAGGGCGACACCGACGGTGCGACCCCTGCTCTTCTGGCGGCATGGACCGGCGCCGGAACCCGGGATCGCGACGTCTTCGATTTCGCCCGCTTCCTCGTCCGGCAGAACGACCCTGCCGAGGTCATGACCCTCAGCCGACTGATCCTGGCGCGCGATGCCGACCATGCCGGCGCGGGCGCGATGCTGGGCCTGCTGCTCTTCAAGGCGGGGCGCGTCGACGAAGCGCTCGTCGTGCTGGAGCGTGCCGTCGGCGGCCGCACCGAGTCCGCCATCGCGCTGACGCATCTCGGGATCGTCCGCCGCGCGGCGAGTCAGCCGGAGCAGGCCCTCGCAGCCCTCGAAAACGCGCATCGGATCGCGCCCGACGCGGCGCCCATCCTGGTCGAGCTAGGGACGACCCTGCTGCATCTGGAGCGCCTCGACGAGGCCGAAGCGCTCCTGAATCGCGCGATCGCCGTGGACCCCGCGAGCGCGGATGCCCATCACATCCTGGCCGAAGTGCTGATCGGCCAGCGGTCCTACGACGAGGCCGAGATCCTGCTGGAGAAGGCCAATGCGCTCGCCGGCGGGGATACGCGGATCCTCTTCACGCTTTCGGGTCTCCTGATCCGGCGCAACCGCTTCCGCGCGGCGGCCAAGTGGTTGTCCGACCTGCTGGTGCTCGATCCGGATTCCGCGCGGGGATACTCGGATCTCGGCGTGGCGCTCTCGGGCATCGGGCAGTACGAGGAGGCACGGCGGCAGCTCGAGCGCGCCATCGAACTCGAACCCCGGCTGATCGAGCCGCACATCAACCTCTCTTCGGTGCAGTACCGGTTGCAGTTGCCCACCAAGGCGGAGACGGCCGCGCGCGATGCCCTCGAACTGGATCCACGGCATCCGGATGCGCTGCTCAGTCTGGCCAATGCGCTCCAGGCGCAGGGGCGCTTCGAGGAGAGCGTACCGGCGCTGCGTCAGGTCATCGAGGTCCGACCGCAGTTCGATACCGCCTGGAGCAATCTGCTGTTCGCACTGAACTACGTCGGGACGACGACGCCGGCGGCTCTGCTTGCCGAGCACGTACTGGCGGGACAGCGCCCCGAACTGGCCGAACGTAGATCCCGGACGTCGTTCACCCGCGATCGGCGACCGGGGCGCCGGCTGCGCGTGGGGTACGTGTCGCCCGACTTCCGCAACCATGTGGTCGGCCACTTCGTTCAGCCCGTGCTGCGAGCCCACGACGCCACGGCGGTCGAGCTGTATCTCTATTTCGCCGGCAGGGAGGCCGATCCGGCCACCGCTCGTTTTCGCGAGATGGCGACCATCTGGAGGGATATCGGGAACCTCCCCGACGACGAGGCGGAGCGGGTGATGCTCGAAGACGACCTCGATGTCGTCGTCGAGCTCGCGGGCCATACCGGAAACAACCGCCTCGCCCTCCTCGCCCGCCGGGTCGCGCCGGTCCAGGTGACCTGGCTGGGCTACCCCTCGGGCACAGGCATCCCGACCATCGACTGGCGCATCTCGGATGCGATCGCGGATCCCGCGCCCGACGCCGACGCACATCAACTGGAGCGCGTGTTCCGGATGCCCGACATGTTCATCGTGTACGCGCCGTCGCCCGAAATGCCAGGGGTCTGCGCCCCGCCGTCGGCAGCGACGGGTCACATCAACTTCGGCGTCTACAACAATTACCAGAAGGTGAGTGACTCGGCCCTCCGATGCTGGAAGGAGATCCTGGATCGCGTTCCCGGCGCGACCCTCACGATGAAGACGCCCACGCTCGGCGACGAGGAACTGCAGGATCGCGTTCGCGCCCGGCTGGATGCCCATGGCTTCGCGCGGGATCGCGTGCGGTTCCTGGGGCCGATTCCCGGCTTCCAGGCGCATCTCCGGACGCTCGAGCAGGTCGATATCGCCCTCGACACGTTTCCCTACAACGGCACCACCACCACCTGCGAGTCGCTCTGGATGGGGGTCCCGGTCGTCGCCATGCTGGGAGATCGGCATGCCGCGCGGGTATCGGCAAGTCTCCTTTCGGCGATCGGGTACGGGGAGCTGATCGCGAAGGATGCCGCCGACTACGTGGCACTGGCGGTGTCGCTCGCGCAGGATCCCGAGCGCCTGGCAAGGATGCGAAAGACGCTCCGGTCGGCGATGGCGGCGTCACCGTTGACGGACGTGCCACGATTCACGCGGGCGCTCGAAGCGGCCTATCGCCGCATGTGGCAGGACTGGCTCGATAGACCGGGGGGACAGGACGGGCGTTGACGTTGCGTGACACCTGCAGGCGACGTTTATCGCCGCACGTGTCTGCGGGTGGACGATGGCATCCGATGGCCGCCCTTGTGCCTCCGTTCCGGTCGGCGGGAAGACGCGGATCGTCACCCGAAAAAGAAAAAGGAGGCTTTCGCCTCCTTTTTTGTACAGACCTGAAAGTCCGGATCAGGACTTCGGGAAGTACTTGGACAGGATCGAGCCCGAAACCGACCAGTTCGTGCCACCAGGGTTGCAGGCTGCCGTGTAGATCACATCACCGGTGCTGCCACCGGCCACGATACCGTTGATGTTGCGGACGGAGATCGTCACGGTGGCCGTGCTCGTGCCCGTGCTGGTCATCGTCACGGAAGCCACGTACTGGCCGGTGATCCCCGTCGGTACCGGCAGACCGGCCGTCGTGTTGTCGACGACGCCGCCCGCGGAGGTGGCACCACCCAGCGTGGCTTCGGAGCAGGCCTGGGCCACTGCCGAGCGGGCCGGGTCGGACAGCGTCACGGCTTCCTGCACCCGGGCGCGGACCGTGTAGTCCTGGTACGCGGGCAGCGCAACCGCCGCCAGAATGCCGATGATCGCGACCACGATCATCAGCTCGATGAGGGTGAAACCCTGTTGAATACGCTTCATTGACTTAACTCCTAAGGCGGTTGGACTGGACACAATCGGGCGATGTGCACCCTCCGAAAAGGCAAGGCGTGTGCCAGTACGCGAATCTTGACAGGGGCTGTCGGCCCATTGAACGACCCTGTCGGAAAGTACCCTTGTGCGCCGGGGTTTCGGGGCTGGTCCGGTTCCACCGGGGGTTTTGTCTCCGTCGCATGTCAGGGCCGGGGATCGGCGTGCGGCGGAAGGAAGTCGTGCACAGGAAGCCCGCGTGGTCGTCGTGACGTTTTCCGTCAGTCTCCGGCATACCCCGGAATGCTGCTGACGTCCACTTCGTCGATCTGCTCCGGATCGAGAAACTGTTCGGCATACGCGAGATAGACGCGGTCCCGGACGAACACGTCGAAGAGGTCCGGATCCACGTGGCCGTTCAGGCTGAACTTGCCGAGGATGTGCAGCGACTCGGTGAGCGTCTTGCCCTTCTTGTAGGGCCGGTCCTTCGCGGTCAGTGCCTCGAAGATGTCGGCGATGCCCATGATGCGGGCCTGCACCGACATGTCGTCCCGCTTGAGACCGCGCGGGTAGCCCTTGCCGTCCATCCGCTCGTGGTGACCGCCCGCGTACTCCGGCACATTGCGCAGGTGCCGCGGCCATGGAAGCGCCTCGAGCATCTTGATCGTCACGTCGATGTGATGGTTGATGATCTGACGTTCCTTCGCGGTGAGCGTGCCCGCGCGGATGGCCAGGTTCTCCGCCTCGTCGGCGCTGAAGAACGGCACATTGGCGCCCGTCGGGTCGTTCCACGGGTACTCGAGGCTGATCGCCTTCACACGCGCCTGATCTTCCGCCCCCATCGCTTCGGAACCGATGTTGGCGCGACGGACGAATTCGCGGTCCTCCTCGATCTTGGCGAGCCGCGCCATGTAGGTCTTCTCGGTCGCCGCCACGTCGATGGCCGGCCCACCCTCGTGCGCGGCAAGCCTCGCCCGCAGCATGGCGATCTCGGCATCCCGTCTCACGACTTCGAACCGCGTCTCGACGAGCTCGATGCGATCGAAGATGGTCTGCAGTTTCGTGGCCTTGTCGACCACGTGGACCGGCGTGGTCACCTTGCCGCAGTCGTGCAGAAGCCCTGCGATCTTCAGTTCGTAGCGGTCCTGCTCGGTCATCTGCCAGGCAGCCAGCGGACCGGACTCCGCCCTGTGGGCCGCCTCGGCCAGCAGCATCGTGAGCTGCGGCACCCGCTTGCAGTGACCGCCGGTGTAGGGCGACTTGTCGTCGATCGCCTCGTTGATGAGGTTGATGAAAGACTCGAAGAGGTGCTCCAGTTGCAGGATGAGCAGCCGGTTCGTGATGGCGACCGCCGCCTGGGACGCGAGCGACTCAGCGAGCCGCTGATCGGCCGGGCCGAACGGGATGATCTCGCCCGTCGCGCGATCCTTCGCGTTGATGAGCTGCAGAACACCGATGATCTCGTTCTCGTGGTTCTTCAGCGGCACGGTGAGGAACGATTTCGAGCGATAGCCGGTGCGGCTGTCGAAACGCTTCGTGCCGGAGAAGTCGAAGCCTTCCTCGCTGTACGCGTCGGCGATGTTGACCGTCCGGTCGTGCAGCACCGCGTAGGCCACCACCATCGACGTGTTCTCGCTGCCGTCGTCGAAGGTGAGCGGGATCGGGTCGAAACGGATCTCGCGCCCCGTGGTGCCGCCCATCGCGATCCCGAGCACCTCGTTCCGGATGATCTCGAAGTGGAGGAGGTTCTCGTCGTCGGCATGACGGCGATAGAGCGTGCCGCCCTCGGCGTTCGTGATCTTCTTGGCCGCGATCAGGATGGTCTCGAGGAGCCGCGCGAGATCGCGCTCCTTCGAGAGGGCGATACCGATCTCGTTGAGTTCCTCCAGGCGCGGCAGGAGATCCTCCGAGGCGTCGGGTGCCGCAGGCGTCATCGGGAGGGGGTTCATCGTCGGTGGGGCGTCCGTCGTCACGTGGAAGCTACTTGATGCAGACCGCACGCACCTGCTTCATGTCGGTGATCCCCTGCAGGACCTTCTCTATGCCGTCCTGCTTCAGGGTGCGCATGTTCTCGGCGAGCGCCGTGGCGACGATGTCGGCGACGCGGGCGTGCTCCTGGATGTGCTTCTTGATCGTCTCGGTGCCGATGAGCAGTTCGTGGAGGCCCACCCGTCCCTTGTAGCCGGTGCCGCTGCACGTGTCGCAACCCACCGGCGAATACAGGGTGAACTGTCCCTTCTCGTTGGCGAAGTTCTGGACCCACTCCCGGTACAGGCCTTCGAACGATGCCTTGGGATCGCGCTTCCAGTAGTCGGTGTTCTTCAGCTCGATGCTGTACTCCTCCAGCAACGCCTTCATCTCGTCCTGGGTGGCCACGTGGGACTTCTTGCACTTGGCGCACAGCCGCTTCGCGAGCCGCTGGGCCAGCACGCCGAGCAGGGCATCCGAGAAATTGAACGGATCCATCCCCATGTCGAGCAGCCGGATGATCGACTCGGGGGCGCTGTTCGTGTGGAGCGTCGCGAATACGAGGTGACCGGTGAGCGACGCCTCGATGCCGATCGCGGTCGTCTCCTTGTCGCGCATCTCGCCCACCATGATGACGTCCGGATCGGCCCGGAGGAATGCGCGCATCGCCGTGGCGAAGGTCACGCCGGCCTTGGGGTTCATCTGCACCTGCCGCAGACCCTTCTGCGTGATCTCGACGGGGTCCTCGGCGGTCCAGATCTTCGTCTCCGGCGTGTTGATGTAGCCGAGGATCGAGTGCAGGGTGGTCGTCTTGCCGGAGCCGGTCGGGCCGCACACGAAGAAGAGACCGTACGGCTTGGCGATCGTCTCCTTCACGTTCTTCAGATTCCGCGCGGACAGGCCGAGCTTGTCGAGCGGGATCGGTTCGCCGGCGGCGAGAATCCGCATCACTATGTCTTCGACACCGCCCTGCGACGGCACGGTCGCGACCCGCAGTTCGATGTCGAGCGGGCCGAACTTCTTGAACTTGATCTTGCCGTCCTGCGGCTTGCGGCGCTCCGAGATGTCGAGATCGCACATGATCTTCAATCGCGCCGCCAGCGCATTGCGGTACGACGAGGGCACCGAGATGTAATGGGTCAGCGTGCCGTCCTTGCGGAAGCGGACCTCGGTCTTGCCCTTGCCGGGGAACGGTTCGATGTGGATGTCGGACGCGCCCTGGTGGTAGGCGTCGACGATGATCTTGTTCACCAGCCGGACCAGTTCGTTGTCCTGGGCGAGGGAGGCGTCGTCGATCCCGCCCGCCCCGGCGATTTCGCCGTCCGATTCGTCATCGAGCTTGTCGAGCAGTTCGCCCACGTCGGCCACGAAATCCTCGCCGCCGCTGGAACCGCCGAAGATCTGGTCGAGCGTCAGCCGGAACTCGCGCTGGGTCGTGGCCGTGTAGACGATCCGCGATCGGGGATACACGTTGCTGATGATCCGCGAGGCGCGCAGGCGCTCGGGATCGGTGGTCATCACGACGAGGCCGTCCTTCGATTCCTCGAGCGGGATCCAGCCGCTGCTCTCCGCGAAATCGCGCTTCAGGTTGCGGAGCAGATCGATCGGCTTGATGCGGTCCGGCCGGAACGGCTCGTAAGGCACGCCGAAGAACGCGGCCAGGGCCTCCCCGATCGCCTGCGGCTTCACCTGGAACTCGTCGATGAGGACGTCCTCGAGGTCGACGCCCTTGCGGCGGGCGGAGCGGGTGGCGAGTTCGATCTCCTCCTGGGAGAGCACGGCATTCGTGACGAGCGAGTCGTACTTGCCGCGCAGTCCCTGCGCCGGCCGCTGGCGCTGCTTCAGCGCGATCGCCAGGGTTTCGCAGAGATTGACCGCGCCTTCCTCGGAGGGCGGACCGAAGGAGTCCCCGGTGCGCGAGTTGATGATCTGCACGACGCCGATCAACTCGCCGGAGCCCGCCTCGAGGATCGGCACGACGAGCATCTGCTTCGTCCGATAACCCGTGCGGCGGTCGACTTCCTTCAGGAAGCGCAGGGACGGGCTCAGGCCCCGCAGCTCCTCCTCGTCGTACACGTCCCGGATGTTGACGAGCTTCTTGTTGAGACCGACGAAGCCCGCGATGCTCTGGTCGTTCAGCGGGAGCTTGAGATCCTTGAAGGACGACAGCCCCACCTTGACCTTCGACACGATCGCGGACTTGTCCTCGGCCACCGTGTAGATGGTCAGGCGGTCCGCGTCGAACAGTTCGCAGATGTCCTGCGACAACTCCAGCATGATCTCGTCGACATTCGCGGTCGCGTGGATCTTGTTCGTGACCGCCTGGAGCTTGCGCTGGAACTCGAGCTTGCGACTGATCTCTGCGAGGTTCTGCCCGGCGGCGGGCTTGGCATCTGCAACTGTGCTCATCCCATTCGACTCCGATGTGACTGCCCGCGCGATCCGGGCCTGCGGCGGGGATCGTCTCGCGGTTCAAGGTGCGGTCCGGGACCTGCACCAGTGTTCGTTAGGTGCTGCCCTCCAGGCGGTGCAGAGTCTGCCTAGAGCTTGAAGACGTGTCCGTTGGCGAGCATGCGCGGGTTGAACGCCTCGCCGCATTCCTCGATCTCGGCCATGGTGATCGCGCCCTCTCCAGGCTTCAGGTGCGTGATGTAGACACGGGCCTTCCGCGTGAGACGCGACAACTCGTTCACCAGCTCGTCCGGCCAGAGGTGCTTCGACGCGATGGCGAGTTCGCGCTCGCCATTATGGAACGCCGTCTCGATGATGACGTATCGCAGGTTCTCGATCGTGTTGGCGACTTCCCACAGCGCCGGGCACGAAGTGGTGTCACCCGTGAAGATCAGGCTCGCATCGCCGCTGTCGAGCCAGTAGCCGACGGCCGGCACGGTGTGATTGGCCGGCAGCGCGGTGAATCGACGCGCGCCCAGCCCCACGGGTTCGCCGAGCTTCACCTCCGAGAACCGCATCATCGGGTTCCTCTCGTCGGGGATCTTCGAGAAGTCGGGCCAGATCTTCCAGTTGAAGATGTGGTCCTTCAGGATCGCGAGCGTCTCGGCCGTGGCGTGCACCACGATCGGAGAGGTGCGCATGCCGCCCACGGTATCGACCAGGAACGGCAGCATGGCCACGTGGTCGAGATGCGAGTGCGTGATGAATACGTGATCGATGAGTTGCAGTTCGGTCAGGCTGAGATCCCCCACGCCGGTGCCCGCATCGATCAGGATGTCCTGGTCGACGAGCATGGACGTGGTGCGGAGGTTGCCGCCGATGCCGCCACTGCAGCCGAGAATGCGGACGAGCATGGTGTCTGCCGTTACTTGGTATCGAAGTCGAACACCCCATCCCACGGCATCGCCGGTGGATGGGCCCGCAATTGGGCCACACGCTTCAGGTAGGTCGCGTACAGGGCATCATCCGGCGCGACTCTCTGGAGGTTCAGCAACTGCAACTCCGCCTTGTCCCACTCCTGGGCGCGGTAGAACTTCAGCGCCTGTTGGAAGAGTTTAAGCCGATCCAGCGTCTCCTTGCGCAGTTCTGCCTGGACTCCGAGCGGCTCGAAGATGGTCACCGGTGCATCCTTGCCCTTCACGCGGACCCGATCGAGTTCCCGGTAGACGAGATCCGGAAGCGCCGCCCGGGTGGCCTCGCCCACCATCATCGACACTCCGTAGTGTTTCGTGAGGCCTTCGAGCCGCGACGCGAGATTCACGGCGTCACCCATGACCGTGTACGCCACGCGTACCTCGGACCCCATGTTGCCGACGCTCATCCGGCCGGTGTTGATGCCGATGCCGATCCTGAGCGGCGGCCAGCCCCGGGCGACGAACTCGGCTGCCATCGCCGCGAGCCGCTTCTGCATCTCCAGCCCGGCCATCACGGCATGCCGGGCGTGGTCCGGGTCTTCCAGGGGGGCGCCCCAGAACGCCATGATGGCGTCGCCCATGTACTTGTCGATCGTGCCGCGTTGCTGATGGATGATGCGCGTCATCGGCGTCAGGTAGGCGTTCATCAGCTGCTGCAGCGCGTTGGGGTCCAGGCCCTCGGAGATCGTCGTGAATCCCCGCACGTCCGAGAAGAGGACGGTCATCTCCCGGCTTTCGCTCTCCATCGAGAAGCGGTCGGGATTGCGGCTCATCTCGTCGACCAGTTCGGGTGGCACGTACTGGCCGAAGCGCCCGGCGATCTGGGTCTTGGCCCGCGACTCGACGAAGTAGCCGTACGACATGTTGATCGCGTAGAGCGCGAGCACCATGAGCAGCCCGGACGCAAGCGGCAGGACAAGGTTCACGTACTGCCAGACGGCGATGTTCATCGCGCTGAGCGCCACGAGCACCACGCCGACCGCGATGGTGGAACGCAGGGGTGTCAGCAGCGGCAGACCCACCGCCAGCAGGAGACCGAACACGCCCACGAGCAGCACTTCCGCGCCACGCACGTAAGGCGGGCGCTGCTTGATCGTGCCGTCCAGCATGCCGGCCAGCAGGTTCGCGTGGATCTCGACCCCGGGATACAGCGGCGCCACCGGCGTGGAACGCAGATCCTGCAGACCTGGGGCCGTCGTGCCCACGAGCACGATCCGGTTCTCGAGCGTTGCCGGCGTCACGCGGTCGTGCATGACGTCGGTGGCCGAGACGTAGGGGAAGCTCCCCTGGGGCCCGCGATACGGCACCAGAGCGTTCGCTTCCTCGTCGACCGGAATGCGCACCGGATCGGCTTCGACCCATTCCAGGCCTGGATAGTCCTTGTTCAGGAGCGTGTCGGGCGGATATCCGGGTGCCACCTTCGGCGATTTGAGCAGCAGGCGGACGATCGCTAGGGCAAGCGGTTCGTAGTAGGCGCCGTTGTACTCCGCCAGCACGGGCACGCGACGATGCACGCCGTCGGCGTCGGTCGCCGGCGTGAAGTGCCCGCCGCCCGCGGCGGCGCTCTGCAGTATGGGCAGGTTCGCGCCGTAACCGCGAAAGCTCGCGAACTGGATGTTCCGTCCCTTGAACGTACCGGCCGGCAGCACGGGCGTCGGAAGCGTGCCGATGGCGAGCCCCTTGCCATCGATCTGCTGGTTGGAGAAGTAGTAGCCCATCACGACCGGGCGCCCTCTCAGCCGCTCGGCGAACACGCGGTCGTACTCGAGTCGGGGGGCCAGCTCCTCGAGCGACTTCTGGAACTGGGCATCGCCGCGGAGCTCGTTCCGGGAGAGATCACGGAGGACGCCCAGGCCCGAGCTGTCGTCCTGCTCCGCGAAGACCACATCGAATCCGACGACGTTGACGCGGTAGTGGTCGAACAGCTTGTCGACGAGAAGGGCGAGGCGG
Source organism: Burkholderiales bacterium (assembly GCA_022843925.1). Classification (GTDB taxonomy): domain Bacteria; phylum Pseudomonadota; class Gammaproteobacteria; order Burkholderiales. The sequence continues at coordinate 66,436 of JALHMS010000010.1, read as the reverse complement.
TCTCGGCGCCAGGGCCACCGCCCTTCCTCGGCGAGGCTCTTCTCGTCGATGTCGACGATGACGATCCGCGGGTCCACGGTCCGCGGCATCGTGAGACGCAGACGCGCATCGTAGGTGAGCGCCTCCATCGTATGGATGAAGGAGAGATCGATGAATCGCGCCGCGTGGGCAATGAAGAGCAGGACGACCAGTACGCCGAGCAGGGCCCGGGCGGCATGCTTTTTCAGGGACGGTGGCACGGCGCAGGCCGGTTGAGTGGGCGGGGCGCCCGCAGACGCAGGCCCGGCCGGTGACGGGGGCACATGTCGGCCGGTTTCGCCTGTGCGAGGGAAGTGCGGCGGATCAGGCCACGGGCTTGTAGAAGAACTCCATCTTCACGCCCGCCAGCTCGACGATGTCGTGGTCGTTCAGGATGTGCGCCTGGGCATTCAGCGGTTGGCCGTTCACGACCGGAACAGTGGCCCCTTCGACGTGGGTGATGAAGTAGCCCTGGGGGCGCTTCGTGATCACGGCCACCTGGACACCGGGCTTGCCCAAGGTCGTGAGTGCCTTCACCAGTGGCAGTTCGCGCCCGGCATTCGGACCCGAAAGGATCTGGATCACACCCTGCATCGCCGTAGCCGGCGAAACACCCGGGGCCGTCGTGAGCGTGGTCATCGGGCCTGCGGCCGGCGCCGGATTCGTGGCCATCGGAGGCGTCGTCGGCGCCTGGGGCGGGATCGGACGGCTGACCGCCTGCTGCCCCGTGTTGTTGAACTGGGTGTCCACCTGGGTGGATCGGAAGTCGGTCTTGACACCGGTCTGGGTATCGCCCAACCGGGGTTCCGCCGGTCGCTGGGGTGCCCGGAGCACCATGGTCTTCTCGAAGTCGGCCGCACTCGTGCCGGCGCCCTGCTCGTTCACGTACTTGACCTTGTACTTGCCGATCTCGACGAGATCGCCGTTCTGCAGGAAGTGCTTCTTGATGGGCTGGCCGTTCACCAGCGTCCCGTTGGTACTGCCGAGGTCCTCGAGGAAGGAGTCGTTCAGTATGGTGACGATCGCGGCATGCTCGCCACTCACGGCCAGGTTGTCGATCTGGACGTCGTTGTGGGCCTTCCTGCCGATGGTGGTGCGCTCCTTGGTGAGCGCAAACTCCTTCAGCACGACGCCGTCGAGCGTGAGTATCAACTTGGCCATAGCTTCAGTCCCCGTATTCACTTGAACCACGACAGGACCCGCGAGAGCCAGGTGTCGGTCGCCGGGAAGTCCCGGACGATCTTCACCAGAATCACGGATATGTTGTCGCGGCCGCCATTGTCGTTGGCCATCTGGACCAACTGATTCGCCGCCAGCGGCAGGTTGGAACCCATCGCGTTCAGCGTGAGTTCGATGTCCTCGTCTTCGACCATGTCGTTGAGGCCGTCGGAACAAAGGAGGTAGATATCCCCCGGCTGCGCATCGTACGTATGAATCTCCGGTTCCACTTCCGGCTCGATGCCAAGCGCGCGTGTCACCAGGTTCTTGTTCTGGGAGCGGCGCGCCGCCTCCTTGGAAAGCATCCCGCTGTCGATCTGCTCCTGCAGCAGCGAGTGGTCGCGGGTGACCTGGTCGAGCCGCTCGTTGCGCATCCGGTAGAGCCTGGAATCCCCGATGTGGGCGACCGACACGCGATTATCGCGGAAGAGCGCCACCACGAGCGTCGTTCCCATGCCGGCGTACTGCGGCTGGCTGTTGGCGGATTCGAAGATCGACGTGTTCGTCTTCGTCACAACACCCTTCAACATGCGTACCGCCTGCAGATCCCCCTCCTCCTGGCTGAGGGCGTGCAGGTTCGTCTTCGGGATCGCCTGGCGCATCTCGGACGTGATGAGCGCCACGGCAATGCCGCTCGCGACTTCGCCGGCATTGTAGCCACCCATGCCGTCGGCCAGCACGGCGAGGCCCACCCCGCCATCGGCCGCGATGGCATCTTCGTTGTGGGAGCGCACCATGCCCGTGTGGGTGGCGCTCGCGATCTCCAGGGCTTTTGCGAGGTTCATGCGCTGACCTAGAGAGACATGTCGACGTCGGCGAAACTGCCCGTGCAGGCGCGGATGGCCGCAGCCATCTCCTCACCGGTGGCGAACCGTTCCTCCTTGGTCTTCGCCAGCGCACGGTTGATGATGTCGGCGAAACAGTCTGGAAGCCCCGGGTTGATCGTGAGGATGTCGACCGGCGGTTCGTTGGCGATCTTGTACATGAGTTGCGTCATCGTTTCGCCCTGGAATGGCAGGCTGCCGCAGGCGAGCTGATACATCGTGACGCCCAGCGAGAAGATATCCGATTGCCCGTCGATCTTCCGGCCGGCGAGCTGCTCGGGTGACATGAAGGACGGTGTGCCGAGGACCATGCCGGTCTTGGTCTTGGAGGAGTCGGTGATGCGGGCGATCCCGAAGTCCGTGACCTTCACGGAGTCGGTCGCCGGGTCGTACATGATGTTCGCCGGCTTGATGTCCCGGTGGACGACGTTCTGGCGATGGGCATAGTCGAGGGCCTCGGCCACCCTGGCGATGATGCTCATGGTCTTCGGCAGCGGCAACAGCGACGCCGCCTTCGTGTGCGGCGCGAGGTCTCGACCCGTCAGGAACTCCATCGCGATGTAGGCGAGGTCGTGCTCCTCGCCGGCGTCGTAGATGGTGACGATGTGCGGGTGATTCAGTCGGCCGGCGGTCTCGGCTTCGCGGAAGAACCGTTCCTTCACGTCCTGCAGTTCGTCCGCCTCGAACTCCTGAGACAGCGCCATCGTCTTGATGGCCACGACGCGGCCGATCTTGGGGTCCTTGCCGAGGTAGACCACGCCCATCGCGCCCTTGCCGAGTTCCTTCTCGATCTGGTAGCGACCGAGCATCGGCTTCTCCACCTGCCCTTCCCCTGTGAGCATCGAGGCGTTCGTGCGACCGCTCGACCCGCCGAGGATGACCGTCTCGGACATCTGCTTGGCGCGGGACAGCTTCTGCTCCAGATCGCGGAACTTGGGATTGTGGCCGCCCATGTATTCGTACACGGATTGGGCCTTGTTGAACTGACGCTTGCGTTCGAAATCGAGCGCGAGGTTGTAGAGGTTGTCCATCAACATGTCGTCGAGCGGACACTTGCGGAACTTGTCGAAGGCCATGTCGAGCTGGCCCTGACCTTGGAAGGCGAGACCCAGCATCCGGTTGGACTCCGCCGATTCGAGATCCGACTTCGCCTTGCCGCGCTCGGTCACCAGGAACCGTTTCGTCGTGAGCGCGAGGTGGCCGACGATGAGCAGGACGACCGGCGCCATCAGCGGGATCCACATCTGCTGGCTCGTCATGAGGACGAAGTGCACGACCACCAGGGCCACCACGAGGCCTGCCGTCACGATCGCGGCGAGGGCCGCCTTCATCCGGGGAAGCAGCAGCGCGAGATACGCGCCCACTGCCACGAAGAGTCCCAGGGTCACCGCGATGCCCCACGAAGGCGCGACGAAGAAGTTCTCCTGGAGGATGCTCGACACCGAGTGCGCCAGCGAGAGCACCGGCGGCATCGCGTTGGAGACCGGCGTCACCTGGGCCGTGCCCACGCCGAGGGCCGTCGCGCCGATCAGCACGATCTTGTCGCGGTACTTGTCGAGGGGGATCTTGCCGCTGATCACGTCGTAGAACGAATCCACCTGGAAGGCGGGTCGTCCGTCCGTGTCCTTGTAGAAGTACGTGTACATCTGCAGCGCCGGATCGGTCTGGATCTCGAGCTTGCCGAGCTGCACGCCCTCGCCCAGCCGGATCTGGATGTCCTTGGGCGGCAGGTTGAGGCTGCGGGCTGCCACCATGAGGGAAAGGGACGGGAAGAAGTTGTCGTAGTAGCGCAGTACGAGCGGCTCGAAGCGGATGCTGCCGTCGACGTCCTGGGAGACGTTCACGTGGCCGACGCCAGCGGCGCCCTTGCCGAGCATGTCGAGGGGGAACAGCGCGTTGTTCGTGGCGGGGGGGTAGTTGCCTGCGCCAGCGGCGCCGATGCGGTCCTCGACGTTTGCGAGATTGCTCTTCAGTACGAACTCGGGAAGTGCCTGGTCGGGATTCCCGCGCGGCTCGCCCAGCTGGAACGCGAGCGGCAGCACCACGTTGCCGGCCGAAGCGATCGATGCGGCCAGCCGGCGGTCGGTGTTCAGGTTCTGTTCGGCCTCGGCCAGGACACCCGCCATGGAGACGAGAGACTCCTTGGTGGCGTCTGGCAGGGCTTGGTATGCCTCGACCAGCTTGTTGACGTACGCCAGGCCGGGGTCGAGCTGCGGTTCCGAAAAGAGCACCGTGTGGGCGACGACCTTGGCCTTGGCCTGGGCCAGGGCATCGATCATCCGGGCGTGAACATCGCGGGGCCAGGGCCAGCGCCCGATGTTCGCGATGCTCTGTTCGTCGATGGCGATGACCGCGATGCGGTCGCTGGGGGCGCCGCCGGTGGCGCGGAGACCCACGTCGTAGGCCTTGCGTTCCAGGCCCTGGATCCATTCGCTCTGGACGAACGCAAACATGACGACGGTGATCACCGTCGCCAGAAACCAGTCCGACTTCCAGATTCCGAGCTTAGACATCCTGGATGCGCCGCCTTATTTCATTCTCTTTTAGGCAGTTAGTCGAAAGACTTCGACATGTTACGACAATTCATTCGAAAGTCTATGATTGTTTTCCGAAACACGCCCCGTCAGCCCGTGTGGACGGCCAAGCTTGGGTGGGGAAAGCGCCGATCGTGCCAGCGGCGCAATACGCCCGGAAATCAGGGTCGCCCGGTCAGGCCTCAGGCAGGGGGCAGGCCCTCGACGATGACTACATCGCTGATGGCGGTGCGTTGCCGGATCGCTTTCACCGGAGCGTATGCATCCGATTCGTACCATTGCAGCGCGGCCGCCATCGTTTCGAACTCCAGCATCACTAGGCGTTTCGGCTGCCACTGGCCTTCCAGCACCTGGACGGTGCCGCCGCGTACCCGGTAGCGTCCTCCGGCTGCGTTGATCGTCGGCGCGACGAGCGAGCGGTAGGTTTCGAAGCCCACAGGGTCCGTGATGTCGATGTTCGCTATGAAATAGGCGGGCATGGGGGTGTTTTCGATGACTTTGGCTTGGATGTTGGCGAGCGCAAGTCGGCCGTATCGCACCGATGCGGTCGATGCGCCGGGTGCGCGCTGAAAAGCTCCCGGCGCCCGCGGATCACTTCAGCGCTTGCAGCGCCGCGTCGTAGTCCGGCTCGTCGGCGATCTCGGGAACCAGCTGCGAGTGCAGCACCTTGTTGTTTTCGTCGAGGACCACCACGGCGCGCGCCGTGAGGCCCCGCAGCGGACCGTCGGTGATGTCGACGCCATACTTCCCGTGGAAGCCCTTGTCACGGAACGTCGAGAGGGTGACGACATTGGACAGTCCCTCGGCGCCGCAGAAACGGGCCATCGCGAACGGCAGGTCGGCCGCGATCACGAGGACCACCGAGTTGCCCATGGAGGACGCCTTCTCGTTGAACACGCGCGTCGACTTCTGGCAGGTCGGCGTGTCCAGGCTCGGTACGATGTTCAGCACCTTCCGCTTGCCGGCCCAGGCGGCCAGCGAGACATCGGCGAGGTCCTTCCCGGCGAGACTGAAGTCGGGCGCGATGCTGCCGGTGCCGGGAAGCGTGCCTGCAACGGGGACGGGGCTGCCTTTCAAGGTGACGGTGGCCATGGATGGGCTCTCCTGGTGGGGTGATTCGAGGTGGGGAATCCGGGGCGACCGGAGGATCGGTGCATGCATCGCTGTGCAGTCCGGCTACCGAGTATGCCAAGCGTGCCGCGGTGCGACAACGAAGACGACGACGGTGGTCTGCGCGCGCGGATGGCCGCGTCTGCGGCAGACAGGGGATCAGCGGTGAAAGAGGTAGAGGCGGTAGCCGGACGCCTCGATGTCGCCGATGTCGAGTTGCATCCTGACGGAGAACTCCGCATCCGCACCCAGGCCACTGCCCTTCGCCGGCGGCGGATCGAGGTACTCGTCCGGGCCGAACACCTTGCGCGCGGTCAGCTTGTCGCGCGCATCGGTCAACGACAGCTCCAGCATCGGGTAGGCCTGGGCCATGGTTGCTGCATTGCGCACGGTCATCGCAAGGACGACCCGGTTCGGACGCGACGGATCGAGGGCCTGCAGGTCCGAGGTCTCGATGACGAGCCGTTCGGGAAGTCGGGGAAGGGGGATCTCGCATCCGGCCACCGCGCATGCCCTCTCGAGTGCCGGCCTCAGCGCCGGCAGCGACGTCGCGATCGGCGTACGGAACCGGTACGTGGCCTGACCGGCCAGCAGGAGCACGGCGGCAGAGACCCCTGCGATGAGCGGCCAGCGTTGCCGCCGCGCCGGCGGCGGGGGAACCGCCAGCCGGGGTGCGAGGATGTCGGCAGCGGCTGCGCTGTCGATGCCCGCGCCATGCGCGACGGTCCCGGACGGGTCGCCTTCAGCCTCGTCGTCGGATGGCCATCCTTCGGCTTCCCCCGGCGTGTCTTCGACCGGGACGATGACCGGTTCACCCTCCGGCGGTGCGGATCCGCCGATCTCCTCCATGACGAACGCGTCGCGGTCACCGGGCGGTGTCTCCGCCGCCGCGGTGTCACCCGCCATCGCGGGGGGCTGCTCCGCCGGCGTTTCCAGTCCATCCGCGCAGGCCTCCGGATCGTCTCGGGGCTCTGCATCCCGGACGACCGGGGATTCCCCCCCGGGATCGCCCGGCGGAGACGGTTCGTCCGGGACATCGATCCGCGGAAGCGGGGCGGTTTCCGGCGGGGGCGGGTCGGCTGCGCGGAGGTGCACGAACGCATCGAAGACCTCGCGGCAGACCCCGCATCGCACCCGCCCGCTCGAGGATTGCAACTGGAGCAACGTCACCCGGAACACGGCTTCGCAGTGCGTGCAGCGGGTGTGCATGCTCATGGCGGAGGTCTCAGCGGCGGACGCCCTGAAGGCAGATCCAGCCGTCCTCGCGGGCTGGTGCTTCGAAGGCGATCGCCGGGGAATAGGCGTCCATGACGGCGTCGGCCTGTCCCTCGAGGATGCCGGAGAGCACGATGTGTCCGCCGGGTTTCACGAGACCGATCAACAGGGGGGCCAGCACGCGCAGCGGGTTTGCGAGGATGTTCGCCACGACGACGTCGGCGGGCGGCAGGGCCACCGGACGCGCGTCGTGGAACTCGGCGGCCACGCCATTGGCGAGCGCGTTGTCCCGGCTTGCCGTCACCGCCTGGGGGTCGATGTCGATGCCGACGACCCGACCCGCGCCCAGCAATCCGGCCGCGACGGCGAGGACGCCGGACCCGCAGCCGTAGTCGATGACGGTCGCGCCGGGTGGCAGATGCCGGTCGAGCCAGCCCAGGCAGAGGCGCGTGGTCGGATGACTGCCCGTCCCGAAGGCCAGACCCGGATCCAGCCGCAGGGAGATCGCACCCGGTTCGGGTGGATCGCACCATGTGGGTACGATCCACAGGCGGTCGGAGATGCGGATCGGGGCGAACTGGCTCTGGGTGAGACGCACCCAGTCCTCGTCGTCGACGACTTCCAGAGTCATCGCCGGCGCCGGAACACCCGCGGACCCGCACGCCCGTCGGGCGAGCGCTTCCGCCGGCGCGTCGTCGGAGAAGAGGGCCGCGAGCCGCGTCTCGGGCCACGGGGTGGCGGCGGAGCCTGGCTCCCCGAAGATCGGTTCTTCGTCCGCGGTGCCGGCGGCCGCGTCGGCGGCGTCGACCGACAGTGCGCCCGCATCCATCAGGGCATCGGAGACCCGCTCGGCGTCTGCCGCACTCACGACGAACAGGACGCGACGCCAGGTCATGGAGCTGCGCTCACTCGCCCCGACTGGCCTGGGCGAGCTTCTGCTCCAGGTAGTGGATGCTGGTGCCGCCACGCACGAACTCGCCGTCCAGCATGATCTCCTGGTGCAGCGGGAGGTTCGTCAGGATCCCCTCGACCACCATCTCGGACAGCGCGATGCGCATGCGCGCGATGGCCTGTTCGCGCGTGTCGCCGTAGGCGATCAGCTTGCCGATGAGCGAATCGTAGTAGGGCGGGACGATGTAGTTCGCGAAGGCGTGCGAATCGACCCGGATGCCCGGCCCGCCAGGCACGTGCCACGATGTGATGCGCCCGGGCGATGGGGTGAACTTGTAGGGGTGTTCCGCATTGATGCGGCACTCGATGGCATGGCCGTGGGACTGGATGTCCCGCTGCTTGAAGGGCAGTTTCTCGCCGGCCGCGATCCGCAGTTGCGACTGGACGATGTCGATGCCGGTGATCATCTCGGTGACGGGGTGCTCCACCTGCACCCGGGTGTTCATCTCGATGAAGAAGAACTCGCCCTTCTCGTACAGGAACTCGAACGTGCCGGCGCCCCGATACGCGATCTTGCGGCAGGCCTCGGCGCAGCGATCACCGATCCTGGCGACTTCGCGTGCGGTGAGTCCGGGCGCAGGCGCCTCCTCGACGACCTTCTGGTGGCGGCGTTGCATCGAGCAGTCGCGCGTGCCGAGGGACACCGCGTTGCGGTACTCGTCCGCCAGCACCTGGACCTCGATGTGGCGCGGATTCTCGAGGAACTTCTCGATGTAGACCGTGGGGTTGCCGAAGGCGGCGCCGGCCTCCGCACGGGTCGTGTTGACGCCGTTGAGGAGCGCCGCTTCCGTGTACACCACGCGCATCCCGCGGCCGCCACCGCCGCCGGAGGCCTTGATGATCACCGGGTAGCCGATCGACCGCGCGATCCGGATGATCTCCTGGGGATCATCCGGCAGGGCACCGTCGACGCCAGGTACCACAGGCACGCCGGCCTTCAGCATCGCGTTCTTCGCGCTCACCTTGTCGCCCATCAGCCGGATCGTCTCCGGACGTGGCCCGATGAACACGAATCCGCTCTTCTCGACGCGCTCGGCGAAGTCCGCGTTCTCGGACAGGAATCCGTAGCCGGGATGGATCGCCTCGGCATCGGTGACCTCGGCCGCGCTGATGATCGCCGGCACGTTGAGGTAACTGGCGGACGATTGGGCGGGGCCGATGCAGACGGATTCGTCGGCGAGCCGGACGTATTTGGCGTCGGCGTCGGCCTCGGAGTGGACTGCCACGGTCTTCACGCCCAGTTCGCGGCAGGCGCGCTGGATCCTGAGGGCGATCTCGCCCCGGTTGGCGATGAGAATCTTTTCGAACATGGGTCGGGGTTCCGCGCGTGGAGGACGGGGCGACGGGGCCTGGTGGGGCTCAGCGGCGGTCGGGTCGGGCGGGAGCGCACGCCCGGAGGCGGCGATCCGGCGTCCGGCCTGCTAGCCGATGATCACCAGCGGCTCGCCGTACTCGACCGGCTGACCGTTCTCGACCAGCACGGCTTTCACCACGCCGCTCTTGTCGGACTCGATCTCGTTCAACAGCTTCATGGCCTCGATGATGCACAGCGTGTCGCCCTCGGAGACCGTCTGACCTACCTCGACGAACGGTTTTCCGCCCGGGGACGCGGATCGGTAGAACGTCCCGACCATCGGCGATTTCACCGGGTGCCCCTCGGCTTCCACGGCAGCCGCTTCGGCGGCAGTGATCCGGGCTTCCAGTTCCGCGGGCGTTGCTGCGGACGCGGCCGGCGCGGCAGGCGGAAGCGCCATCGGTTGCATCTGCGCCATGTGCTGGGGAAGCATGTGGGTCATCTGCACGGTCTGGGCGAGAGGCGCGCGGGAGATGCGCACCTTCTCCTCGCCCTCGGTGATCTCGAGTTCGGAGATGCCGGATTTCTCGACCAGGTCGATCAGGGCCTTCACCTTGCGAAGATCCATGGGAAGCTCCTCGGATTCAGGGGCGCCCGAGTGCGTACTCGAGTGCCAGTTCGTAGCCGCGCGGCCCCAGGCCGCAGATCATGCCCACCGCGAGATCGGTGAAATAGGAGTGATGCCGGAACGGCTCCCTGGCGAACACGTTGCTGAGGTGCACTTCCATGAAAGGCACGCGCACGGCAGCAAGGGCATCCCGGATGGCGACGCTGGTGTGGGTGAAGGCCGCCGGATTGATGATGACGAAATCGACGGGCGCATCCATCAACTGCTGCACCCGCTCCACGAGGTCGGCCTCGCTGTTGCTCTGGAAGGTCTCCACCAAGGCACCCGACTGGCGCCCCTTTTCGACGAGGCCGTGGTTGATCTCGTCCAGGGTTGTCGAGCCGTACTTCTCCGGCTCGCGCCGCCCGAGGAGGTTAAGGTTGGGGCCGTGCAGGACCAGAACCTTTCGCGCCATCGATGCGATCTCCACAGTGCCTGTGCCCGATCTCGACTGGGCAATATCGAAGGAGTTTGCCGCAGTTTTTCCGCGGTTGTCCAGAAGATCCCGAGAATTGGCCGGTTTGTGAGGTTCTTCGTCAACCGGTCCGCAGCCGATTCGTATCGATCAGCGGTGCGTCGATCCGGACCGGGACGCCTGGATGCCGAACCTCGGACATTGGCCTTGCGATCGTCGGCGTTGGCGACAGTTGGCGGGTTTTCGACCGGATTCCGCCCTCTGCCGGGCAGGTTTCAACTGGCTGGCGTCTTCAGGAGCGCCTCGACCACCGGAGCGAGACGCGCCTCGTTCGTGCCGCCCAGTTCGGTGCGGACCACCTGTCCGGTCCGGTCGATGATCACCGTGAAGGGCAGCGCCCCCATCTCGTTGCCGAAGGCCCGGGAGACTTCCACGGCGTCGATCTCGCCCACGAGCAGCGGGTAGTTGATGCCGGCCTCGCGCGCGTAGGCCTGGACCTTGTCCATCTCGTCGATGGCGATCCCGATGAATTGCAGCCCGTCACCGCCGAGGCGCGACTGCATCCTGACGAACTCCGGGATCTCCTTCCGGCACGGCGCGCACCAGGTCGCCCAGAAATTCACGACGAGCACCTTGCCCTTCCAGTCGTCCAGCTTCGCCTTGCCGCCTTCGGTCGTGGACAGGGCCGTTGCCATGACGCCGGCCGGTGCCGGCTGGACCGTCGTCGTCACGTGCTCGTCCGACGACCGGAAGAACAGCCCGGCGGCCAGGGCCGCCATGGCGACGGCCGCGAACAGGAAGCCCTGCTTCGCCTTCTGCATGAATCACCTCGGGAAAAATGTAGGAACTGGATCTGTATGTCGCGCGGATCAGGGTTTCCCGTCCAGCGCATCCAGAAGAGACCTGCGCCCTTGGGGCGCCGGCGAATCCGCGGCCGTTTCCGGTTGCCCTGGTCGCAGCGTGAGGCTGACCTGCTGGGGGGGATAGCAAACGCCGGCGTCAGCGCAACCCTGCGAGACTGCAGTCACGACGATCGGTTCGGTCGGTGCCGGCGTCCGGACCGGCAGTCGGATCACCACCTCGCCCCGGTAGATCTCGACGCGCCCGAAGAACTCGTCGTCCTTCATCCGCCCCTTGGGCAGGGTCGGCTTGCCCGTCAGGGCTGCCGTCGGCGCGACGGTGAAACGGAGCTTGTCCCGATAGAGGTAGTAGCCGTCCGCGATGCGGTATCGCAAGACCGCACGGCCCTGGTCGAGGCGCCCGGCGAGCGCGAAAGCCTGCCCGGCCGGCAGGAGATCGGCTGCCGTCGCCGGCAGGTCGGCGAGGCCGAGCACTGCGGCAAACAGCAGGAACGCGCGGTTGCGGGGCCCGATCATCCCCGCCCCCCGGTTTCCGCCACGACCCAGTCGAGGTAGGCGGGAAGACCGGCCGCCGCCACCGCCAGGATCTCGGGTACGTCGTACGGGTGCGCGTCGCGGAGGCTGGATTCCAGGGCGGGGTAGTGGCGGCGCGTCGTCTTGAGCAACACAGGGATCTCCTCGGCCGTCTCCACCTTGCCGTCCCATCGGTAGATCGAGCGACACGGCTGGAGGATGTTCGCGCAGGCGGCCAGCCGCGTTTCGACCAGGTGTCTTGCCACCCGGTCGGCGCTTTGCCGGTCCGGCAGATTGGTGATCACCACGAGGCAGTCGTCCGGGTTCATGGACGCGACACCGTGACGGCGATGATTGGTGGAGGACTGACCTGTCGAGACAGCGGCAGCACTAGCGACCTCCGCCGGTCGAGTGGGCGAGCGCGTCGGCGACGGTCGCGTGGCGCAGCCGGACCCGGAGTTCGCGCTTCAGGCGGTCGTTCACGAGGCGCCGGGATTCGCGCATGAAGGAGAGCAGGTTCTCCGGCAGGGCGGCCACGGCCTCCGGCCAGTGCAATCGCGGCGGGCGTGGCAGCCCGTGGTGGTCGGCGACCAGGTCGAAATACTCGCCCATGCGCATGTCGCTGTCGTCCGACGCATTGTAGATGCGGCCCGACCGACCCCGCAGCAGTGCGGCGACCACGATGCGGGCGAGGTCGTCGGCGTGGATGTGATTGGTGTAAGGGTCGGCCTCCGTCGCGAGCGTGGGAGTGCCCTTGCGCAAGCGGTCGAGCGGCAGGCGGTCGTCGGCGTAGATGCCGGGGACGCGGAGAATCGACACGCAGACACCCGACGTGCGGCCCCACTCGCGAAGCCGTGCTTCGGCATCGGCCCGGCGTACGGCGCGGGTGGATTCAGGATTGAGCGGACGGGTCTCGGGCACCAGGTCGCCGGCGCAGTCGCCGTACACCCCGCTCGTGCTCATGTAAACGAGTCGCTGTGGTACGCTCGGCCCGCGTCCGAGAACTCGTACCAATGCCGCTGTGCGCGTGTCCCGCAGGCCGGAGTTCGGGGGTGGAGCCATGTGCACGACCTCGTGGGCGAGGCCTGCCAGCCGCCCCAGTGACTCCGGTTCGTCGAGGTCTCCGGGGATGGGCACGAAGCCGCGATTGCGCAGCAGACCCAGGCGCGAGGCGGAATGGGTGAGGGCGTAGATCCTGTAACGCCCGGCCAGGGCCGGCACCATTCGCAGGGCCACATCCCCGCAGCCAACGATCAGAAGTCTTCTCATACGTCCCGAATTCTAATGGAGGGAGTCGTTGCCCCGGCGACGGGCCGATGCCTCCGGTACTCACGCGAGCCATGTTCAAAGTCACGATCCAGAAATCCGGCCACACGTTCGACGTTCCCGACGGCGATACCGTTCTCGCGGCATCGCTCGCCGCCGGTCTCACGTTGCCGTACGGCTGCCGCAACGGTGCCTGCGGTGCCTGCAAGGGCAAGATCGTGGAAGGCACCGTCGACTACGGTGCTCACCAGCCTTATACGCTCACCGAGAGCGAGAAGCAGTCGGGACATGCGCTTTTCTGCTGCGCGAAGCCCCTGTCCGATCTCGTGATCGACGCCCGCGAGATCGGTGGTGTCGGCGAGATCCAGGTGAAGAAGCTGCCCGCCCGCGTCCAGTCGATCACCCGGCCGGCGCCGGACGTCGCGGTGCTGGAACTCAAGCTCCCGGCAAACGAGCGGCTCCAGTTCCTCGCCGGACAGTACGTCGAGATCATCATGCGCGATGGCAAGCGCCGCGCCTACTCGATGGCGAACCCGCCCCACGTCGACGCGATCGTCGAGTTGCACGTTCGCAACATGAAGGGGGGCGCCTTCACCGAGTACGTCTTCAACGCGATGAAGGAAAAGGACATCCTGCGGTTCGAAGGGCCTCTCGGCACCTTCTTCCTGCGGGAGGACTCCGACAAGCCGATGGTGCTCGTCGCGAGCGGCACCGGATTCGCGCCGATCAAGGCGATCATCGAGCATGCCTTCCACGTCGGCATCGAACGCCCCATGGTCCTCTACTGGGGCGGTAGACGGCCGGCGGATCTCTACCTCGCGTCGCTCGCCGAGGGCTGGCAGCGCGAGCACCCCAACTTCCGCTACGTGCCGGTCGTCTCCGACGCCGAGCCCGACGACGCCTGGAGCGGTCGGACCGGATTCGTGCATCGGGCGGTCATGGAGGATTTCCCCGATCTTTCCGGGCACCAGGTCTATGCCTGCGGGGCGCCGGTGGTCGTGGAGGCCGCCCATCGGGACTTCACCACGCAGTGCGGACTGCCCGACGACGAGTTCTACTCGGATGCCTTCACCCCGTCGGTGGACCCTGCCAAAGCGCCCGCCTGAGTGCAGGTTTTTCCGGGGCGCCATGTGGACGATGTTGGCATAACGGGGTGACTCTACGTACCATCGGACCGGACAGCTTGCCCGGACGATCACGTGAACGAGCCGCACGAGCCACACCACTCCGCCGGTAGTTTCCCGTGCCGCCGGTCGCCCGACGGGCTGCCGGTTCTGCGATCCGATTCTTCCGTCCGTCGTGCCCGGACTCTCGTGCTGGCGGCATGCCTGGCCGGCGCCCTCACCCCGACGGCCGCGCAGGCCCAGGGTCTCGGTCTGCGCTTCGAGGCCGGCTATACCCACGATGACAACGTCACCCGCGGGCGCCGGGGAAGCAGCGATGTCCTCTCCGACAGCGTCTACGCAGTCAACGCCACCAAGACGTTCGTGCGACCGCTCGGCAACAAGTTCCGCGTGACGCTCGGCCTCCAGGGCGGAGGCGAGAAATTCGTCCGATTCGACGGGCTGACGCGGCTCACGTACGGCGGCAATCTCGGCCTGCAGTACCGGGCCTCGGGAGATTTCCGAGCGCCCACCTTCACGTTGTTCGCCCGCTGGCTTGCCGATCGCTACGAATCCAACCTGCGGGACGGCTATCGGTACGCCCTCGGCCTGACGATGCGTCAGCCGGTCACGGACCGCATCGAGTTGTCGGGCACGGTGCAGTACAACCGCCGCGACGGCCGCAGCACGGTGTTCGACGGGTCCGACTGGTCGGTACGCCTCAATGCCGATTACACGCTCTTCGGCCGGCACACGCTGTACGCAGGGGGCGAGTACCGCCGCGGTGATGCCGTCTCGATCGGCGTGCCGTGGCTCGCGATGATCGACATCGCCAAGTCCCTGGTGCAGGACGACGTCTTCACCGAGCGTTCCCGGTTCGCCTACCGCTTCGAGGCGGACACCGTCATCGCGACGGTCGGATACAACTGGCCGCTCGGCAATCGCCACTCGCTGGACTTCGCATGGCGCTGGATCCAGACCACGCCCACCGGCCAGTCCACCCTCTATTCCGGCGCGATCGAGTATCGAGTGAATCAGCTCTCGGCCGCGTATCTGCTGCGTTTCTAGGGTCGTCACCATGAACTCACGCCCCTCGCTCACCGGCCTGCTCCCTGCGCTGGCCTTGCTCCTCGGAGCCTGTTCCCAGGGCAACACCGGAGATGGGGCCACCAATGCGGCCGCCGGAGGCGTCGCCGTTCCCGTAGGCATCGAACGGTTCCTGCTGTTCCCGAATCCCGTCCAAAGCGGCAGCGCCTTCGAGACCAACACGACCGACTACGCCGCGGCCTACTACCGGGCGGTCGATCCCTCGGGACAGCGGGCCACGCTCGCGGGCTTCAAGGCGGTGAACGGGTTCGACAGCGGCACCGGCACCCAGCACACGGTCGTCTTCCGCGACGTCCAGGACCTCGGATACGGCCGCCGCATGACCGGCCGTCTGAACACCGACGGCAGCATCGCCTTCGTCGTCGAGAACTACGAAGTCTCCGTCGTGCCCGGCACCTATTCGAGTCTGAACGTCGATGCCGCCGTCGCGCGCGACCAGCGCTGGCATGCGGGCGTGAACGCCATCGAGTACAGCGCCACGCCGTGCGACCCTGCCACGGATCCTGCGGCGTGCGACCCCAACGTGAAGTTCGCGAAGTTCTACAACTACTCGCCCACCACCGGCGAGCGCCAGCTCTCGGTCGATCTCGACGAGAAGGGTGCGAAGGCGATGCCCGGGCCCTGTGTGAGCTGCCATGGTGGCCGGGGGGATCCGCTGACGCCGCCGGACGGGGCGTCCCAGACCCGTTTCGCCGATGTCGCCAGTTCGGCCTCGCGGAAGCGCGGCGATACCCTGGCCCGCCTGCAGCCGTTCCGCATCGACACGTTCGGATTCGCCACCTCGACCAACTGGACCCGCGCAGACCAGGAAGCGAAGCTCAAGGACTTCAACAAGTGGGTGCTGTGCAGCTATCCGCTGCCCACCGGCACGGCCATACCTACCGGCAACCCCGAGGACGTCTGCGCCGGGGTGTCGCGCCGCGTCGCCACCACCGCCGAGTGGCAGGGCACCGGAGCCGAGATGATCAAGGCCTGGTACGGCGGCACCGGCATGGGGAACGCCGCGTACGACGACACGTACGTGCCGGCGGGCTGGTCGGGCAACCCGACCCTCTACCGGACGGTCGTCGTGCCCTACTGCCGCACGTGCCACATCGTGCGTGGCAGCGGCGCGCAGAGCGACATCGATCTGCACACCCTCGCCAAGTTCCAGGCGTACGCGGCGCGGATCCGGACGCACGTCTTCGATCGCGGGAACATGCCGCTCGCCACACTCGTCTACGAGGCCTTCTGGCGCGACACCGCGGCCGTGCAGACCCTCGCCAACTACCTCGACGGCGTGCTGGGCGCGCAGACCGCCACCGACAGTGCCGGTGCCCCGTTGCGCCCCGGGCGGCCCATCGCCGATCCCGGGCCGGATCGCGTGGTGCGCGCCGGGGCGGACGCCGTGCTCCACGGCGCCGACAGCCTCTTCGCGACGAGCTATCTCTGGACGGTGGTCTCGCAGCCCGGCGGTGGCGACGCCACGATCACCGGCGCCACGTCCGCGAACGCCACGTTCCGCGCCACGGTCACCGGGACCTACACCGTCCGGCTGGCGGTGAACGGCGGCGGCAACGCCGACCGGGCACGCACCATCTCGATCGAAGTGAGCAGCACGTTCCCCGATCCGGCGAGCCTGCGCTTTCTGAACGTGAAGGACCTCCTGCAGAACGTCGCGCACACGGCCGGCCAGACCTGCCAGAGCTGCCACGCCGCGAGCGGGTCGCCCGTGCCGCCGGTCTTCTACAGTGCGATCGACCGCGACAACAGCGGCAGCATCACGGCCACGGACGACGAATGGTTCTACAAGGAGGTGGTCGGGCGGGTCAATCTGACCGAGATCACCGCGAGCCCGCTGCTTCGCAAGCCGAGCGGCCATCACCACAACGGATCGAACGCCCTCGACCTCACCACCCTCGCCGGGCGCGAGAACTACTCGAAGCTCTACCACTGGATCCTCGCCGGCATGCCCGCCGGCGGCGTCGCGGCGAATGCCGGCGCGGATTCCACGAACACGGTGACCTTCTCGGCCGGACCCACGGCGAGTGTGAGCCTGAACGGCAGCGCGAGCCTCGGAAGCATCTCGACATACGCGTGGACCGTCCTTTCCCAGCCCGCCGGCGCGAACGCGGTCATCGCGAGTCCGTCGTCCGTCACGACGACGATGAGCCTCGACAAGGTCGGGGCCTACACGGTCCAGCTCGCGGTGAGCGACGGCACGGTGACCTCCACCGACACGCGCGTCATCACGATCGCCGAGACGGCGGTGACCACGAGCTTCACGCCCGGCGACGGCACGACCCCGCTCGTGAACTTCTCGGGAGGGGTGGGCGACGTCACGCTCACGCCCACGAACGTCGGCAGCCCCGCGACCTGTACGTGGGCAAAGCTGAGCGGCCCCGGGACGCTTTCCGCCACCAACACGTGCTCGGCCGTCACGTTGAACGTCGCCTTCGCGAACGTGGGCTCGCCCGTGCAGATCAGCTTCACCGTGAACGGTCTGGTCGACCCTGCCAACACTTCGTCGGCGATCAACACGTTCACCATCGGGAGCGCGACGGCTGCCTCCACGGCCGTCATCGCGACGGCGGCCTCGCAGACGGTCTCGTTCACGAATCCGTCCGCGCCGTCGACGGCCGGGATCCCCGCCGGGACCATCAGCCTCGACAGCACCGGCAGTTCCAGCGGCGGTGGCGTCACCTACACATGGTCGATCACGTCGCAGCCCGGGAACGCCACCGGCAGCTATGTCGGGACGCTGTCGAGCACGTCCGCGGCGAATCCGACCCTTACCGTGCGCCGCGCCGGCAGCTACGACCTCCAATTGTCCGTCGACAACGGCACGGGCGCTGCCGTCGCCACCAGGACCATCAACGTGCTCGTGCCGGTGGCCTCCCGCTCGTTCGCGGCGGTGAGGGCGGTGGTGACCGATCCCGCGGGCTGCAATGCCTGCCACGACCTCGGCGCCACGGCCTTCGTCCCGGTCGGTGGCGGGCAGCCCTCCTTCACCGACATCAGTGATCTCGGCGGCAACTCCCTTCACGCACGCGTGTCGGCCCGCGGCGATCCCACGAATCCGGCGGCCAGCCTGCTCATCGACTGCCCGGCCAACGGCTGCCGCACGATGGGTGCCGGACACGTCGGGTTCGGCCCCATCGACTTCAGCAACTACAACCTGTTCCTGAACTGGATCATCGGCGGCACCCCGCCGTGAGGTCGGTGGCCGGGGCGCGGCCTCAGGGGGGCGGCGCGATTCCCGACGGCGCGGCCACCGGAGGCAGCGCGAGGTTCTCGGTGCGCGTCTTGCCGGCGAGCGTGACGCCATCCGCGCGCACCGCCGCCAGCGTGAGGTCTGCCGTGACGGACTCCCCCACCCGATAGGCCTGGGCCGGCAGGTTGTCCGTCGCGAGCACCGCGACCCCCCGACCATGACCTCCTTCCGCGATGACGCCCAACAGTCGCGTCGACGGTCGGGCCGCCGGCCCATCGACCGCCGTGCCGAACAGGCGCGCCGCGGCCGTCATGTCGACGGGCCGAGGGCGCTGCAGCGGATCGGAAGTCGAGACAGCGACGACGCGCTCCGCCGGCGCTTCGACACCGATCCAGGGCAGCGCCCACCCCGTGACCGATGCCGCGATGCCGAGCAGCAGGGCGAGGTTGAGAGCGGACCGGGTTCGTGGTTTCATGCAGGCGGCAAGCGATCGGCGACGACGGACCACGAGTGTGCGTCAGCGCCACCGACCACGGCAACCCACCCGCACAAGGACACCCATGCAGCGGTCCTCCGCCCGCGCACGCGCCCGGCTTCGCCTCCGCGGCTTCACGCTCATCGAGGTGATGGTCGTCGTCGTGATCCTGGGCATCCTTGCCGCTTTGGTGGTGCCGCGCGTCGTCGGGCGCACCGATGACGCCCGCGCGGTGGCGGTGCGGCAGGACATCGCTGCCGTCATGCAGGCCCTCAAGCTCTATCGCCTCGACAACGGCCGCTACCCCACGGCGAAGCAGGGCCTCGAGGCCCTCGTCGCGCGCCCCGCGATGGATCCCGTGCCGACGAACTGGAAGTCCTACCTCGAACGCCTGCCGAAGGACCCCTGGGGCAGGCCGTACCTCTACCTGAACCCCGGCGCGCGCGGCGAGATCGACGTCTTCAGCCTCGGCGCCGACGCGCAGCCCGGAGGCGCCGGTGCGGATGCGGACCTCGGTTCCTGGGATCTCTGATCGCGCCCGCGGCTTCACGCTGCTCGAAACTCTGGTGGTGCTCGCCATCCTCGGCGTCGTCGTCGGCACCGTGATGGTGTCGCTCGCGCCGGCCGAGACCCGGCGCGTCGACGAGGAGGGCGCGCGTCTCGCCGCCCTGTTCCGGCTGGCGCAGGACGAGTCCCGCTTGCGTTCGCGCGAAGTCGTCTGGCGGGCCGATCGCCGCGGCTACCGCTTCGACGTCGCGGGTGTCGAAGCAGCGCGCGGAAACGATGATCCCCTGAGACCCCGCGCGTGGCCCTTCGCCGTCGATGCCGTCACGCCCGGCGAGGTGCGGTTCGGGCGCGAGCCGCTGCTGACGGCCGTCGACATCCGCATCGCGACGCCCGGCCGCACGCTGACCCTCGCGATCGATGCGCTGGGCGATGCGGCGGTGAAGCCATGAGCGCCCGCGGCTTCACGCTCGTCGAGGTTCTCGTGGCGCTTGCGATCGTCGCCATCGCGCTGCTGGCCTCGACCCGCGCCATGGGCGTGATGGCGGGCAGTGGTGTCGAATTGCGCCAACGCCTCCTCGCGGATCTCTCCGCACGGAATCGTCTTGCGTGGCTGCATGCGACCCGCAGCTTTCCCGCCGCCGGCGTCACGAGCGAACCCTGTCCCCAGGGTGCGCTCGCGCTGGTCTGTCGCCAGGAAGTGAAGACCACGCCCAACGCGGCCTTCCGCCGGGTCGAGGTGCGCGTGCACCTCGAGGGCGCGCCCGACTTCGCCCTGGCCGAACTCGCGGGCCTGCTGCCCCTGGAGCCGGTGCGATGAAGCGTTCGCATGCCCGCGGCTTCACGCTCGTCGAGATGCTCGTCGCCCTCGCGATTCTCGCCATCCTCGGCGTGCTCGCCTGGCGCGGGATCGACGCGCTGGTACACGCGCGTGCCCGCATCGATGCCGAGACCCGCGACACCGAGCGCGTGGTCCGAACCCTCGCGCAGATGCGCGTCGATCTCGATCGACGGGTGCCCGACGCGCTCTTCGGTGGTGGCGGGACGCATGGCGACCGGCTGCCGATCGCGCTCGAACTCGCGATCGATGCATCGGGGCGACCGGGCCTTGCCGTCCTTCGCACCCGCGCGGACGTGCCGGGTGCCGAGCGCGTCACGTACGCGGTCGACGGCGATGTCCTCGCGCGCGTCGCCACACCGGCCGCGACCGGCGGCGAGCCCGCCCGGGTCGTACTCGTCGACGGCGTGCGCGTCTTCGGTCTGCGCGTGCTGCTCGCTGCCGGCTGGACCGACCTGCGCGCCTATCTCGACGCCGGACTCGCGGGTGGCCGTGTCGCCGCGCTCGAGATGAGCATCGAGCGATCCGGCGGCGAACGGTACGTGCAGGTGGTGGAGCTTTGATGCGCCGCCGCCCGGAGCGCGGCGCGCGCGACCGTCAGCGTGGCGCCGCGGTGATCCTCGCGCTCCTCGTCATGACCCTCGGCGTGCTGCTCGTGAGCGGTGCGTTCCTGCGGCAGAGCGTGATGGTGAGGCAGGTCGGGAACGATGCGGCCGCCGCCCAGGCGCGCTGGCTGCTCACCGGCGCCATCGACTGGGTCCGTGTCGTCCTGCGCGAGGACGGCCGAGGCACCATGGTCGACCATGCCGGCGAACCCTGGGCCGCGCCGCTCGAACTCACGCGCATCGAGGGCGTCCGCGGCGGGAAGGCCTGGGTTTCGGGGCGCGTGGAGGATGCGCAGTCGCGCTTCAACCTCCGCAATCTCGCCGGTCCCGCGGGTCCGGTCGCCGCCGAGGTCGCGGTGCTCGCGCGGCTGCTGGAACTCGTGGGACTCGATGGCGCCGGTGCAGGGGCATTCGCGCTGCGCCTCCACGCGGCCCTGCAGGCGGAACGCCATCGCGGCGTCGCGTTGCAGCCCGCCACGATCGACGGGCTGGTGCTCGTCGAACCCGCCGACCGCATCGCCCTGCAGCGTCTCGCTCCCTTCATCACGCTGCTTCCGGTGGCGACGTCCGTCAACCTCAACACCGCCCCGGCCGAGGTCATCGCGGCGCGCTTCGCCAATCTTTCCCTCGCGGATGCCAGGCAGATCGTCACCGACCGCGAACGCGGCTGGTTCCGCGACCCCGAGGAGATCCATCGGCGCCGGCCCGGCCTGCGGGTTCTCGGGGATGCGGGACGCGTCGCCGTGAACTCGCGCTTCTTCCTGTTGCGCGGCACCGTGGAGGTCGGCCGCGCGCGGGTGGCGGGGCAGGCGCTTCTGCGGCGGGACGGCGAGCGCGTGGAAATCCTCTGGGTGCGCGAGGAGGCGATCGTTCCCGAGGTCCGCACATGACGCTTTGCGTGCATCTTCCGCGTCTTGCGACGTTCGCCGCCGACAGCGTGCTGCGTTTCGAGGTGATCGACGGCCAGCGCCGCGTCACGCAGCGCGGCGAAGCCGTGCCGGCAGCGCTTCCGCGTGCCGACCGCTGCGAAATGGTGCTGCATCCGTTCGACGTGCTGCTGGTGCCCGTGCGCCTCCCGAAGCTGGCCGGAGCGAAGCTGGGTGCCGCCCTTCCCGGGCTCGTCGAGGACAGGCTGGCGGGCGAAGCCGAACACGCGCACGTCGTCGCGACTCCGCGCGGCGCTGGAGGCGAGGCGACCGCGGCCGTGGTGGACCGGCCGCACTTCGCGCGGGCACTCGCCCTGCTGTCGCGCGCGGGCCTTCGCGTGGTCGCCGCGACGCCCGCGCCGCTCGCGCTTCCGCATGTTCCGGGGCGGTGGCGCCTGCACGTCGAGGACGACGTGGCCGTCGTGCGCACGGGGGCGTGTGCCGGCGCCGCCTTCCCCGCATCGGACGCTCCGCCGCGGGAGCTCGCGCTGCTGCTCGCCCAGGCAGGCCCGCCGGCCGGCATCGACGCGAGCGGCGCCTGCGATGCGTCCGCCTGGAGTCTCGCGCTGCCGGTGCCGGTGCGTCCGGTGCCGCCGCCCGACGGGGTACCGGTCGCCGCGCTCGATCTCCTCCAGTACGGGTTCGCCGCAGGCATCGCCGACCCGGCGGCCTGGCGGCCGACGGTGATCCTC
This sequence comes from Burkholderiales bacterium, assembly GCA_022843925.1. Classification (GTDB taxonomy): domain Bacteria; phylum Pseudomonadota; class Gammaproteobacteria; order Burkholderiales. The sequence continues at coordinate 44,108 of JALHMS010000010.1, read as the reverse complement.
TCTGCGCTGCTCGGACTCGTCTTCGTCGGCGGGCTGCAACTCGACGCCTGGCGGCTGCGCAGCGAGGCGCACGCGCTCCGTGCGAGGATGGCAGGCGTCGTGACCGCCACCTTTCCCGAGGTGCCCGTCGTGCTCGATCCGGTCCTGCAGATGCAGCGGCTCGTGGCGGATCTCGATCCCGGCGCCGATCGCGGCGGGTTCGTCGACCTCGCCGCGGCACTCGCGCAGATCGCCGCGGGGGAGCCTGTCGAAGTCATCGACTACCGGGAGGGCACGCTGTCCGTCACGTTCCGATGGCCGCCGGCGGAGCGCGACGCGAAGCGCGCGGCGCTCGTCGCCCGCGCCGCCGCGGCCGGATTCGCTGCCGATGCCGGTGGGGATGCCGTGCAGCTGCGCCGCAGACCCGAACCATGAGCGACTGGCGCACCCGCTGGAACGGTCTTGCGCGCCGCGAGCGCCTCTTTCTCGCGGTCGGCGGTGGCTTCGTCATTGCCGTGCTGGTGTTCGTCGTGGCGATCGAACCGGCGTGGCGGGACCGCGCGCGCTGGTCGGCCGAGCTTCCGGCGTTGCGCGATGCCGCTGCGAAGGTCGAGGGCCTCCGGGACGCCGCGACGGCCCTGCGGAATCGCGGGCAGGGGGTCGAATCGGGAGCGGCGATGCGTGAAGCCGCGCGGGCCGCCCTCGCCCGGGCCGCGATCACCGCAGAGGCCGACCTCACCCCGGAGGGTGCGCTGGTCGTGACCGCGCGCGCGGTCCCGGCGGCCGCGTGGCTGCCCTGGCTCGAAGCCTTCGCCCGGGATGCCCGCCTGCGCATCGCCAGTGCCCGCATCGCGAGCGCGTCCGCGCCCGGCCTCGTCGACGCCGACGTGCGCTTCGCCGCACCTGCGCGCTGATGCCCGTGGGACGCCCGGCAATCGTGACGATCCTCATCGCGGCGACGGTCCTCGCGGTGCTCGTCGTCGCCGCGCCGGCGCGCTGGATGCACGGATGGATCACCGGGCACGGCGCGTGGCGTCTCGTCCACGCGGAGGGGACGTTCTGGCGCGGCTCGGCATCCGTGGGCATCGAGGACCATGGCGTCATCCGCCTGCTGCCGGGACGCCTCGCATGGCGGGTCATGCCGGACGAGTGGCTCGCGGGTCGCATCGCCCTTTCACTGGAGCATCCGGCCATGGACAATCCGGTGCCGGTGGCGTGGACGCGCTCCGGGTTCTCGGTGGCGCCGGGCCGGGTACGGTTGCCTGCGGCCGTGCTTGCGGCGCTCGGGGCTCCGTTCAACACCGTTCGTCCCGGCGGGGATCTCGATGTGTCTTGGTCGGCGCTCCGATTCGCCGGCGGGGATCTCGCGGGCCGCGTCGACGTGGCCTGGGCCGACGCGCGCTCCGCACTGTCCCCGGTCGTGCCGCTCGGCAGCTTCCGGCTCGCGCTCGAGGGCAACGGCGGCAGCGCCGAGTTGTCGGTCGCGACGCTGCGCGGTCCGCTGCAGTTGACCGGCCGGGGAGCGATGGATGCGCGGAAGCTGAAGTTCACGGGCACGGCCGACGCCGCACCCGAGTTCCGGCCGGGTCTGGGGGCGCTGCTGAGCGTCCTGGGTCGCCGCGCCGGTGACAAGGCGGTTCTCGACTGGGAGGTCGCGTGGTGACGAAGAGGCGGGGCGGCGGGATCGTGCGCTGGGCTTTGTGTGCGGCCCTGGCGGGACTGCCGGCGGCGCATCCGGCCGGGAAGGCGCCGGAGAAGGTGACGCTGCGCTTCACGAATGCCGACCTCGACGCCGTGGTGCGCGCGGTGGGTCACTACACGGGGCGCACCTTCGTGGTCGACCCGCGCGTGAAAGGCACGCTCACGCTGTCGTCCGAGCGGCCGATGACCAACGACCAGGCGGTCGCGGCCCTCAGCGCAGCGCTGCGCCTGCAGGGCTTCGCGATCGTCGACACGGGCGGCGTCTGGCGCGTCGTCCCCGAGGCCGATGCGAAGTTCCAGGGCGGCGCGGTGGGCAACACGACCGTCCCGGCCGGCGCCCGCGGCGACCAGTTGCTCACGCAGGTATTCCGGCTTCAGTTCGAGTCCGCCGCCAACGTGCTGTCGGTGGTCCGACCGCTCGTGCCCGCCGGCAATCCGGTGAACACGTACCCGGGCACCAACGCGATCGTCGTCACCGACTATGCCGAGAACCTGCGCCGGATCGAGCGGGTCATCGCCGCGCTCGACGTGCCGCCGGCACCGAACGTCGAGATCGTGAGACTGGAGCACGCGATCGCCACCGACGTCGCAGCGATGGTCGGTCGGTTCACTGACGGCGGCACCGCGGTCACCGATCCGCAGCAGAAGGTGATCGTGCTGGCCGATCCGCTCACGAACAGCGTCGTCGTGCAGGCGGGTTCGGCCGCGCGGGTCCGCCTCGCGAAGTCGATCATCGCGACGCTCGACAAGCCGTCGTCGCGCGGCAGCGGCGTGTACGTCGTGCCGCTGCGCAATGCCGAGGCGGCGGTGCTCGCGAAGACGTTGTCGACCATCCGCCTGACCGAAGGGGGCGCCGCGCGCGCGATGGGCCCGGCGGGCGCGGCCGGGGCGCCGTCGGCAGAGGCGCAGGGGCTCACGGTCGTCGCGGACAACGCGTCGAACTCGCTGGTCATCACGGGCTCCGAGAGCGCCTATCGCACGCTGCGCGGCGTGATCGACCGGCTCGACGTGCGGCGGGCGCAGGTGTTCATCGAGTGCCTGATCGTCGAGGTGACGAGCGACCAGGCGGCCGAGTTCGGGATCCAGTGGCTGGGGGGCCTCGACCGGATCACTGCCGGTGCCGGCACTGCCGTGGCCGGCGGCACGAACTTCGGCACGGCGACGCAGAACATCGTGGGCGGTGCCCGCAACCTCGGGAGCCTGGGGCCAGGTCTCAACATCGGCATCGTGCGCGGGCAGGTCACCGTGCCGGGGCTGGGCGCCATCACGAACCTGGCGGTGCTCGCCCGGGCGCTCGAGACCAACGTGAAGGGCAACATCCTCTCGACGCCGAACATCCTCACCCTCGACAACGAGGAGGCCAGGATCGTCGTCGGCCAGAACGTGCCGTTGATCACCGGCCAGTTCCTGAACCAGGCCTCGGCCGGCGCGACGGTGAATCCGTTCCAGACCATCGAGCGCCGCGACGTGGGTCTCACGCTCAAGGTGAAGCCGCAGATCAGCGAGGGCGGCACGGTCAGGCTCACCATCTACCAGGAAGTGTCGAGCGTTCAGGACATCTCCACGCCGGCGGGGATCATCACCAACAAGCGCTCGCTCGACACGAACGTCGTGGTGGACGACGGCAACATCGTCGTGCTGGGCGGTCTCGTGCGGGATCAGCTCGACAGCAACGCGCAGAAGGTGCCCTGGCTCGGCGACATCCCGTTCCTCGGCAGCCTGTTCCGCTACGACTCGCGCCGCCGTCAGAAGACCAACCTCATGCTGTTCCTGCGGCCGCACGTGATCCGCGACGATGCGCAGACCCGCGTGCTCACCGTCGACCGCTACGACTACATGCAGCGGGAGCAGCGGGCGACGACGCCCACCGAGAGGCGCTTCCCCCTGCCGGACCTGGAAGGGGCGGTGCTGCCGGAGTTCCAACCGTCGCTGGATCCGAAGCCCGTGCCGGCCGCACCGAATCCGGTGACAGCGCCGCGATGACACCGCGCCTGCCCTTCGGCTTCGCCCGTACGCATCGCGTGCTCGCGGCCGGTGGCGACGCGGGTCGTGTCACGCTGTGGGTGACCGATCGCACGCCCGTGCACGCGATCGCCGAGGTGCGCCGGTGCACGGAATCCGCGGTGGAGCCGGTGCTGGTCTCGGAGGAACGCTTCGAGACCGCGCTCCGGGCCGCGTATCTGAACGGCACGGACCAGGCGGCGACCGTGGTGGGCGAGGTCGAGAGCGAGACCGACCTCCAGCGGCTGATGCAGGACATTCCCGAAGTCGAGGACCTCCTCGACGCCCGGGACGACGCGCCGGTCATCCGCATGCTGAACGCGCTGCTGTCCCAGGCGCTCCGCGAGGGCGCGTCGGACATCCACGTGGAGCCCTACGAGTCGCACTCCGTCGTGCGCTACCGCGTCGACGGGACGCTGCGCGACATCGTGCATCCCGGCCGCGGCCTGCACGCCGCGCTCGTCTCGCGCATCAAGATCATGGCGGACCTCGACATCGCCGAGAAGCGCCTGCCGCAGGACGGGCGGATCATGCTGCGGCTCGGCGGCCGGCCCATCGACGTGCGGGTGTCGACGCTGCCTGCGGGTCACGGCGAGCGCGTCGTGCTGCGGCTGCTCGACAAGGAGCACGGCCGTCTCACGCCCGAAGCGCTCGGCATGGCGTCCGACACGCGCGTCGCGCTGGAGCGGCTCGCGCGGCTGAGCCACGGCATCGTGCTCGTGACCGGCCCCACGGGAAGCGGCAAGACGACCACGCTGTATGCGCTGCTGTCGCAGCTCGACGCGGCCACGACGAACGTGATGACCGTCGAGGACCCCATCGAGTACGACCTGCCCGGCGTCGGCCAGACCCAGGTGAACGCGCGCATCGACATGACCTTCGCGCGGGCGCTCCGCGCGATCCTCCGACAGGACCCGGACGTCATCATGATCGGCGAGATCCGCGATCTGGAGACCGCGCAGATCGCCGTCCAGGCATCGCTCACGGGGCATCTCGTGCTGGCGACGCTCCACACGAACGATGCCGTCTCGTCCGTCACGCGCCTCATCGACATGGGTATCGAGCCCTTCCTGCTGTCGTCCTCCCTGCTCGGCGTGCTTGCGCAACGTCTCGTGCGCTGTCTGTGCACGGAATGTCGTCGGCAGGACGCGCATGGGCGATGGCAGCCGGCGGGCTGCGCCGCGTGCGGCGACACGGGCTATCGCGGCCGGACCGGCATCTATGAACTGCTGGAGGTCGACGACCCGCTGCGCGAGGCGATCCACGCGGCTTCGGGCGAGCACGTGCTGCGCGGCCTCGCGATCGCCCGCGGCTTCCGCACGCTGCGCGAGGACGGCGAGCGTCTCGTCGTCGCAGGGGCGACATCCGCCGCCGAGCTGGCCCGCGTCACCCGCGAGGACTGACCGTCCGGTCCCCGCACCCATGCCGACGTTCCGCTACGAGGCCGCCCACGACTCCGGCCGCATCGAGAAGGGTGTGGTCGATGCCGACACCGCCCGCGCCGTCCGGGCGCAACTGCGCACGCGCGGACTTGCGGCGATCCACGTCGAGGCGATCGACGGCACCCGGTCGACCCATGCGCGCGGCGTTGCGCTGGCCGAGTCCGTGCTGGCCATGGCGACGCGTCAGCTCGCGAGCCTCCTCACCGCGGGGCTTCCACTGGACGCCGCGCTGGCTACGCTCGCGGAACAGACCGAGGACCCGCGGCAGCGCGATCTCTTCCGCGCCGTGCGGGCCGACGTCGTGGCCGGGGAGCGGCTCGCGGATGCCCTCGCCCGCCATCCGCGTGCCTTCCCCCGCGTGTATTGCGCCACCGTTGCCGCCGGCGAGGAGGCCGGCGATTTCGGGAAGGTGCTGGAGCGGCTGGCGCAGTACCTCGACGATCGCCAGGCGCTGCGCGGACGGTTGATCGCCGCGGCCACGTATCCCGCGATCGTCACGGGCCTCGCCGTGGTGATCGTGCTGTTCCTCATGACCTCGGTCGTGCCGCAGGTGGTGCAGGTGTTCGAGCACACGCGGCAGGTGCTGCCGTGGCCGACGCGGGCGCTGCTCGCGGTGTCGGGCGCGTTGCGCGTCGCGGGCCTGCCGATGCTGGCGATGCTGATCGCCGCCGGGTTCGGCCTGCGGGCGCTTCTGAAGCGGTCGGGTCCGCGGGCCGCGTGGGATGGCGCGCTGCTGCGGCTGCCTGTGCTCGGAAGACTGCTGCGCGGGATCGACACCGCGCGCTTCGCGTCGACCCTGGCGATGCTTGCCGAAGCCGGTGTGCCGATGCTGCGCGCACTGGCCGGGGCGGAGGCGACGCTCTCGAACACGATCCTGCGCGCCTCGGTCCGCAGTGCGCTCGATCAGGTGCGCGAGGGCGTGGGTCTCGGACGGGCACTGGGGCAGACGCGGGCGTTTCCACCGGTCCTCGTCCGCCTCATCGAAGTGGGCGAGGCCACCGGTGACCTCCCGCGGATGCTGGGCCACGCGGCCCGCGATCAGGCGCGCGAGGTGGAGCGCCGCGCGACGGCCGCTGCGGGCCTCCTGGAACCCGCGCTCGTGCTGCTGATGGGGGCGGTGGTGCTGGCGATCGTCCTGGCCGTGCTGCTGCCGATCATCGAGATCAATCAGTCGGTACGGTAGGCGGGTGCGTGCAGTGCCCGCTCAGTAGTCCCGCCGCGGCGCGTCGTAGTCCTGACCGGGGAAGACGAAGGGCGGCGTGCGGCCGACCAGGGTTTCGATCAGCATGAGTTCCTGATCGGTGTGGTTCTTGAACGGCGCGCGGCGGATGTTGTTGCCGGCGGCCTTGGGGTCGGCAAGGATGTACAGCGGCTTGTCGTGATGCGTGGCCACGACGGTGTCCTTGCTGGAGGGGTCCTTCGCTGAGGCGATGTCGGCGACGCCGTAGCAGGTGCAGAAGTAGGTCTCCTCGGGGTCGGCTTCCATGTACACCCCGGTGCCGCGGATCCCGATGGTGGCCGTGGTCGATTCGATGCGCAGGCCATTGGGCGCCTTGCCCATCACGGCGAGAAGTCGACCCGTCAGCAGACGCAGCGCGCTGGTGATGACGGAACCGCCGTCCTGCCGCCCCTGCAGCTGCAGGCGGCTGCTGTCGCGCACGATGTAGGAGTTCACACCCGACACGAACACGATCTCGCTGCCCTTCCCGGTCACGATCGTGTCGCTCGGGCCGATCTGCGTCTTCATCGTCGCGGGCTTGTCGTTCACCGTCACCGTGCCGGAGAGCCGGTAGATGGACTGCCCCGGAGGCAGCTTCGAGGGGGGCGTCCCGAAGATGTCCGCGAGGGCTTCGGTGGCCCATCCGCCGCCGAATGCCCCGGCGGCGAGCGCCTGGATGAGGAGTCGGCGGCGGGGATCGTCGGCGTCGTTGAAGCGGCTCATGGGGTCACCTCGGCAGGGAGAGCGATGGCGTTCGAAGGCCTGCGGGCGAGGCGCGGGCCGCCGAGCGGGAACGCGGCGGACTCTAGCATGGGCCATGCCGACCGCATCCCCGCGGTTCGCCGACGGCGCCCCCGGGATCAGCCGCTGTTCCGCAGCCCGGCCGCGATCCCGTTGATCGTGACGAGGATCGCGCGCTTCGCCTTGTCGTCCGTCCCGCCGGCCCGCCAGCGCCGCAGCAGGTCCACCTGCAGGTGATTGAGCGGATCGATGTACGGCGAGCGGTTGCGGAAGCTCTTCTGCAGTTCCGGATTGCCCTCCAGCAGGTCGCGCTGGCCGGTGATCGCGCGGAGGCTGTCGACCGTCCGCTGCCACTCCTCGCGCAGGCGGCCGAAGATGGCGGCCCGCAGCGTCTCGTCCGGGACGAGTTCGGCATAGCGCGACGCGATGCCCATGTCGCTCTTGCCGAGCACCATGTCCATGTTCGAGAGCAGTGCGCGGAAGAACGGCCATTCGCGATGCATCTCGCGCAGCAGTTGGAGACCGGCCTCGCCGCGTGCGTCCGTCAGCGCGGTCACCGCCGTGCCGAAGCCGTACCAGCCGGGCAGCATGATCCGCGCGAGGGACCACGAGAACACCCACGGGATGGCGCGGAGATCCTCGATGCGATCGGACTTCTTGCGCGCCGCCGGACGGCTGCCGATGTTCATGTCGGCGATCTCGGTGACGGGCGTCGCCGCGCGGAAGAACTGGACGAAGCCCGGCGTCTCGTAGACGAGATCCCGGTACGCCGCGAACGAGGTGGCACTCATCGCGTCCATGGCCTGCAGCCAGTCGTCGTGCCGCGCCGGCGCCTGCTGCGGGCCGAGCAGCGTGGCTTCCAGCGTCGCGGCGAGGAGCGTCTCGAGATTGCGATGCCCGATGTCCGGGTCGGAGTACTTCGAGGCGATGACCTCGCCTTGCTCCGTGATGCGGATCTGGCCCGCCACGGATCCCGGGGGTTGCGCGAGGATGGCCTGGTGGCTCGGGCCGCCGCCCCGACCCACCGAGCCGCCCCGGCCGTGGAAGAGGCGCAGCTTCACGCGGTGCTTCGCGAACACTTCGACCAGCGCAAGCTCCGCCTTGTACAGCTCCCAGTTCGACGTGAGGAAGCCGCCGTCCTTGTTGCTGTCGGAGTAGCCCAGCATCACCTCCTGCACGTCGCCGCGCGACGCGAGGAGGCGCCGGTAGTAGGGCAGCGAGAACAGCTCGTCCATGATCGGGCCGCAGCCGCGGAGATCCGCGATCGTCTCGAAGAGCGGGATGATGTTGACGCGCACCCGCGCGACGTTGCCGGGTTCGAGCATGCCCGCTTCCTTCGCGAGCAGCGCCACCTCCAGCATGTCGCTCACGCTGTTCGTGTTCGAGATGATGTAGTTGGGCAGGGCGGCCTCGCCGTAGCGCTTCTGCTCCCGCGCCGCGGTGTCGAGGATCGCGAGTTCGCCGCGCGCGAGATCGCTGTACTGCAGATAGGGCGAGCGCAGCAGGCGCGGCATCTCGAGCTCCTCCAGCAGCCAGCGGCGGCGCTCCTCCTCGTCGATCGCTGCGTAGCCGCCGCGGCGCGTGCCCAGGCGGAACAGCTCCGCCACCACCTGCTCGTGGATGCCGCTGTGCTGGCGCATGTCGAGGGGTGACAGATGGAAGCCGAAGATGCGCACGGCGTGCCGCAGCTGGCGCAGGCGCCCGCGGGCGGCGCGCGAGGCACCGAAGCGTTCGAGCGACGCGCGGATGACGTCGAGCTCCGCCGACAGTTCCGCGGAGTCCCGATAGGGTTCGGCTTCCACGACGGCGCGGCGATCCGGCACGTGCTGGTCGAGCGTCACCGACGTGGCCGCGAGCCGGCTGTAGATGCCGATCAGCGCGCGTCGATAGGGTTCGTCGCGCCGATGACCCGTCGTGTCCGGCACGCGGTCGGCCAGGGCTTCCAGCTCCGGGCTGATCTCCACGAAGCGCACGGACTGCGACAACTCGCTGCCCAGCATGTGCACCTCCTCGAGATAATGGTCCATGGCCGCCGAACTCTGCCGTCGCAGGGCGTGACGCATCACCTCGTCCGTCACGAACGGATTGCCGTCGCGGTCGCCGCCGATCCAGCTGCCCAGACGCAGCCAGGCGTTGCCGGTGACCCGGGTGCCAGGCCAGAGCGTGTGCACGGCATCCTCGACCCGGGCGTAGAGCCGCGGCAGCTCGCGCAGGAACGTGTAGCGGTAGTAGGCGAGACCGTTCTCGATCTCGTCGGAGACCGTGAGCTTCAGTTCGCGCAGCATGCGCGTCTGCCAGAGGGTGAGCACGAGGCGGCGGAGGTCTTCCTCCAGCGCCGCCTGTTCGTCGCGCGTGAGGCGCAGGCGGTCCCGGCGGGTGAGCAGCGCGGCGATCGCGAGCTGGCAGTCCAGGATGCTCTTCCGCTGCACCTCGGTCGGGTGGGCCGTCAGCACCGGCGAGATCAGTGCGCTGTCCAGGAAGGCCGTGATGCGGGGACCGTCCAGTCCGCGATCGCGGGCCTGGTGCAGGGCCGCCATCAGCGAGCCGGTCTCGGGCGCGGCCTCGGCCAGCGCGCGCTGCCGCGCGCGGCGGTTGTGCTGGATGTCCTCCGCGATGTTCGCAAGCAGCGAGAAGTAGCTGAACGCGCGCACCACGGCGTTCACGCGTTCGGGGTCGAGGAGATCGAGCGTCGCTTCGAGATCGCGCTTCGCTTCGTCGTCGTGATCGCGGCGGAAGCGGATCGCGCTCTGCCGGATGCGCTCGATCAGGTCGTAGGCGGCGTCGCCTTCCTGCTCGCGGAGGGTGTCGCCGAGGATGCGACCCAGGAGACGGATGTCCTCGCGCAACAGATCGTCCGCGTCATCGCGGTGGTTCTCGTTCGGGGCGGCATGCATGGGCGGCTCCTTGGGTGGGATCGGACGCGGCCCTCCGTGGTGTGGACCGGCGGTTGTTCGGCCGGGCGATGTTGCCTGTTCGATCGCGTCGCCTCTGTCGGACGACGTCCGGTGGTTCCGGTGCTGCGGGACTGCCTACAACAGATGGCGGCGCCGCCCGCCCGACACTTCGTCGAGCTGCGCCAGGGCCAGCGTCAGCGCGCGGCTCTCGTGCGCGCGGGCATCGTCTTCGCGGCCATCGCGGCGCGCCAGCTCGGCCAGCGCGAGGTGGCTCGAGTGCGAGGGCTCGACGGCGAGGCTCGCCTCGAAATAGCTGCGCGCCTTGCCCCAGAGTCCGGCGTGCGCGCACAGGCGGCCGAGGCTGAGCAGGAGGGCGGCGTCCCGCGAGTGCGTCGGCAGCCAGCCCTCCGCCTTCTGGATCCGCGCCACGGCTTCGTCCCCGGGCGTCTCGGCATAAAGGAGGACGGCCTGCGGATCCCACTGCGCGTCGAGCGCCGCCTCGAGGATGCGGTGCGCCTCGGCCGGTGCGCCGAGGGCGAGGTAGCGCTCGGCCGCCGTGCGCGCCACGAGATCGTCGCGACGCAGATCCTCGGGAAGCCGCTGCCAGGCGGCGCCCAGGCGCGGCACATCGAGTGCCTGCCTCTTCAGCAGTTCCGCGGTGGCCGTCCGCCGCAACTGGGCGAGCACCACCGGATCATAGACCCGGCGCTTGTCGAGTTGGGGCAGGAGCGCCTCGACGCGGTCCCAGTTGCGCGCCAACTGCTGCGCCTTCAGTTCCAGGCGAAGCGCAGCCGTGTGGCCTTCGCGGATCTGGCCCAGCACCGCCAGCGCGTCGAGGTACCGGTGCTCCTCCAGGAGCAGTTCGGCCTGCGTGATCCGGCGGAGGTAGTCCTCGTCGGCGTCGAGGTCCTCGATGGTCGAGAGATATCGGTCGCGGGCAGCGAATGCGCGTGTCTCGTGTGCCGCCCGCGCCGCCACGACTGCCGACAGGGCGGGCGCGTGTCCCAGTTCGAGGGCCTTGGCGGCCGCCTTCTCGGCGCGGCCATAGCGCCCCTCGAAGTAGGCGTGCAGGGCGGTCATGAACTCGGTGCGACCGGCCTCGATGCGTCGGTTCTCGTGGAACTGCCGGACCTCGGACGGGAGGGAGAGACCTGCCGCCACGGCCCGCACGAAAAAGTACAGGATGGCGAACCCGGCCACCAGCAGGAACACGGCGAAGTTGACCGACAGTTCGAGGCGCTGCCCGCCGAGAGCGAGCAGCACGTAGCCGGAGTTGTAGCGCGCTGCCACGACGGTCCCCACCGCCATCGCGAACAGCGCCAGGACCCAGAAGAAGACTTTCATCGCGCCCCGGGGATCCTGGTCATCGGGGGCCGCCGTGGCCGACGCCGTGCGTGCGCACCGCCTGCAGGCTGTCGCCGATGTCCGGGAGCTGGATGGCCAGTTCAGCGTTGGAGAGTTGGCGCATGAGGCCCAGTGCGTTCCCCACGGGCTTCTGCGTGGTGTCGAAGTACTGGCCGAGCCATTGCGACGCCGCCTTCATGTCGCCGCGGAAGGTCAGCTCGTCGCGTCCGAGCAGCGCGATGCGCGCGGAGAGTAGTTTCAGTTTCAGGTTCTCGCGGACGAAGTAGGCCTGGTCCGGCGCGAGCAGGGGCACGTCGCGGCTTTCGGCCACGCGGATGCGGAGGAGATCCTTCACGTCCTGCCAGATCTCGCGCGTGAGGCGGGCGGATGTGTCGCCTTCGCGGGTGCGGGCCGTCGCGCGGGCCACCGGGCGATGCTCGGCGGCCAGCGGGAACCCGTCGATGGCCGCGATCAGGTTGTCGAGCTTCAGCGTGAGGCCCGGCACATCGGCACTCGTGGTCGCCTTCAGCCGTTCGAGATCGCGGTTGACGGTGCGCCGGAGGGCGAGCAGTCCCGGCCGGTTCGCGTGGGCGAGGCGCTTGTCCGCGGCTTCCAGCGCGATGATGGCGGAGGTGATGTTGCCGGCGAGCTGCAACTGCTGATTCGCGGTGATGAGGATCTGCTCGATCTCCGCCAGCACCCATTCGTCGCGATTCCGCGCGAGTTCCTGGTACAGCGTCTCCAGGGCGATGCGCTGGTTCTGCGTCTCGATGAGGCGCGCCTCCATGAGGCCCGAGCGGCTTTCGAGATCGCGCACGGTGTTGCGCACCTGGTCGGCGATCAGGCGGGTCTCCCTGCTGGAGGTTTCCATCTCGGCGAGACGCCGTGCGAGGTCGGTCTGCAGGCGGGTGGCGTCCCGCTGCGCGGTGCTCCACTGCCACACGCCCAGCAGGAGGGCGATGACGGCGACGACCATGGCCGGGCTGAGCGATCGGGCGACGCGCGTCCAGGGTTGCTCGACGGGGGCGGGCGCAGGCGCAGGGGCAGCCGGCGGGGTTGCCGGGGCGATGCCCGCCGCGGGGGTCTCGGGTGTCTGCGGTTCTTCGCTCATGGTGTCGTGTGCCGGACCTGTTCCGACCGGATGCCGCGGCCCAGCCTCGCGCAGAGGGCATCGACGATCGCCGCATCGCCGGCACCGCACACGATGACGTCGCCCACGCCCAGGGCCGAGGTGGCCTCCGCGATGCGGGGATGCGGCACGACGTGGGGCAGGCCGTGGAGGCGGGGCAGCACGTCGGCGGCGAGCATCGTCTGGAGATTGCGCAGTCCTTCGCTGCTGGTGATCGTGACGGCGTGCAGGGTGCCTTCGCGGAGGCGCGCCTCCACCGGCATCGGGGGTACGGCCGGCACCACTCGGCGGTAGCAGGGTGCGACCCTGACCCGGGCGCCGCGGTCGCCAAGCGCATCGCGCAGCAGCGTGCGGCCGCCTTCGCCGGCGAAGATGGTGACGTCGGTGCCGGCGACTTCCGCCAGTTCCGGGAGGTCGAGCAGCGCCTCGCTGTCGGCGCCATCGGGTGCCCGCAACGCCGTGGGAATCCCGAACCGCGCCAGGGCCCGCGCCGTGCCCGGGCCGATGGCGGCCACGAGCGTCGCAGCGTCGAACCCGCCCCGCGCCGCGATGGCCGGCATGGCGTGGGCGACGGCATTGGCGCTCACGAACACGGCGAGCCGCGTCGTGGCGAGATGATCGAGCGCATCGTCGAGTGCGCGGTGATCGGCGAGCGCCTCGATGCCGATCGTCGGGAACAGCACGGGTTCCGCCCCTTCGGCGGAGAGCGCAGCCGCCAGTGCCGCGCTCTGCCCGGCAGGGCGGGTCACCAGCACCGCGTTCCCGGTGAGCGGCGCACCGTCGCTCAAGAGGCGGCCTCCGCGGCGGCGAGAATCTCCAGGGCGCCGTCGGCGATCAGGCGATCGGCGACGGCGCGGCCCAGCACTTCCGGCGGGGTGTCGGCGATCGATGCGGCTTCCTCGGCGCGGGCCACGCGACGACCGTCGGGCGTCGCGACCAGGCCCGTCAGCGTGGCGCGGCCGTTCTCGATGCGTGCGTAGCCGCCCAGAGGGACCGTGCAGCTGCCGGCGAGCGCCCTGCTCAACGCCCGCTCGGCGTGCACGCACCAGGTCGTGTCGGCATCGACGAGGGGCGCGAGCGCCGCGACGACATCCAGCCGGTCGGCCCGGCACTCGATGCCGAGGGCACCCTGACCCACGGCGGGCAGGCTCTCGACGGGTGGGATGACGCTGCGGATGCGGTCCTGCAGGCCGAGGCGCTTGAGGCCGGCGGCCGCCAGCAGGAGGGCGTCGTACTGGCCTTCGTCCAGCTTGCGCAGGCGGGTCTGCACGTTCCCGCGCACCGGCGAGATCCGGAGATCGGGGCGGCGCGCGCGAAGCTGGGACTCGCGCCGCAGACTCGATGTGCCCACGTGACCGCCGGCGGGCAGGCTGTCGAGGTCGGCATACCGCCCGGAGACGAAGGCGTCGCGCGGATCCTCGCGGTCGAGGATGGCGGCGAGGATGAAGCCCGGCGGCAGGTTCACGGGCACGTCCTTCATGGAATGGACTGCGAGATCGGCGCGACCATCGAGCAGCGCCTCTTCCAGTTCCTTCACGAAGAGACCCTTGCCGCCGATCTTGGCGAGCGTCGTGCCGAGCCGGCGATCCCCCTCGGTCGTCATGCCGAGGAGATCCACCGTGAGCCCGGGATGGAGCGCCTCGAGGGAGGCTTTCACGTGTTCCGCCTGCCAGAGCGCGAGTGCGCTTTCGCGGGTGGCGATGACGAGGCGACTCGGAGTGTTTGGCACAGCGGTTCGAGGGGCAGTGGAAGAGCCGGGATTCTAGCCCGGAAGCCCGGGCGGGACGCGGGCATTCGCGGGCGCGCCGGCTCCTTCGGCCGGGGTCGCCGCTTCACGGTTCCTGGCGCCCGAACTCCCGGATGATGTGGTTCTGCCGGCGGGATACCGGCAGGCGCTCGTCGCAGCCGTCCAGCAGCGCGACCCACTGTCCCTCGTGACCTTCCCCGGGGACGCGTTCGAAGCCGGCGATGCGATGCCTCGCCACCAGGCAGCTGCGGTGGATGCGCACGAAACGGTCGGCGAACTCCTGTTCCAATCGCGCGAGGGATTCCTCGAGCAGATGCTCGCGGTTCGCCGTGCGGATCGACACGTACTTCAGCTCCGCGCGGAGATACAGGATGTCGGCCACGGGTACGAGCATGACGCGCCCCCGCTCCGGCACCGAGATGTGCGTGCGCGGCGCCGGCGCGATCTCGCGCAGGACTTCGAGCGTCGGTGCCCGCAACGACGGCACCCGCGACAGCGCCTCGGCGAGGCGGCGCCCGCGGATCGGCTTCATCAGGTAGTCGAGCGCATGCAGCTCGAAGGCCTTCACCGCGTAGTCGTCGTACGCAGTGGTGAAGATGACGGCGGGCGGCGCGGGGAGCGACCGCAGGTGTCGCGCGGCCTCCAGGCCGTCCATCCCGGGCATGCGGATGTCGAGCAGCACGAGGTCGCACGGGCAGTCCGGCAGCAGGTCGAGCAGTTCACGGCCGTTCGAGGCCTCGCCCACGACCGTGGAGGGATGCTCGGCGGCGGCATCCGACAGGAGATCGCGCAGCCGCTTCCGTGCCGGGGGTTCGTCATCCACGATCACGACGCGCAGGATGGTGCGGGCGTTCACGGGCGCGGTTCCGTGCGGTACGGGATGCGGATGTGCACCTGGTAGGCGCCATCGCGCACCTGGGTGTCGAGCCGCCCCTCCTCGTCGAAGTGCAGGGCGAGGCGTTCGCGGATGTTGCCGACCGCCATCCGGTTGCCGCTCTGATGGGGTGCGGCGGCGCGGTACGGGTTGCGGAGGACCATGTGGACCTCGCCGCGCGACCGGAAGATGTTGACGACGACGGTGCCGGGTTCGGTGGAGGGCTCGATGCCGTGGTAGACCGCGTTCTCCAGCAACGGCTGGAGCAGCAGCGGCGGGACGAGCGCGTCGCGCGGCATGTTGTCGGCGTGCCACTCCACCCGCAGGCGTTCACCCAGCCGGAGCTGCTCGATGTCGAGATACTGCCGGCAAAGCTCGACCTCGCGCTCCAGCGGAACGAGATCGCGGTTGTCGGCCATGAAGACGCGGAAGAGGTCCGCCATGTCCTCCAGGGCCGTCTCCGCACGCCGCGGGTCGGTCCGCACGAGCGAAAGCACGGCGTTCAGGCTGTTGAAGAGGAAGTGCGGACGGATGCGTGCCTGGAGCGCCTGCAGGCGTGCCTCGCTGAGTGCGGGGGACAGCGCGCGGCCCCGCAGATGGAAATAGACGAGCGCCACGCCCGCGCCCACGGTCGCGAAGAACACCTGCCGGTCGAGCGGGCCCGCGTCGATGCGGAAGAGCGCGGCCGAGACGCCGGCCAGGGCGATGGCGCCGCCCGCGGCCACGAGCAGGACGACGGCGATGCCGAGGACGTAGGACACTCTTCGCAGGAGCGGGGCCGCCAGCGCGAGTGCGGCGAGTGCCAGCACCGTCACCGGTTGCGTGTGCATCGACACTATGGAGAACTCCTCCGGGACGGCGCGCCAGCCGGGCGCGATCGCGACGGTGGCGGCGAACGAGAGTGCCGTCACAATCAGGAACGTGCGGAGCCAGACGCCCATGTTCGCGAAGTCCGGCAGGCGGTCGGGATGGCGGTGGTGCTGATTTATACTCGGCATGCCTTTTCCGAACCGTTTCACTGCGGATTGCGGCGTCCTCACCGCGGATTGCGTCGCCCTTCCAGCGGCCTCCGAAAGTGGCGACGGATGCGCTCCAGGCGCCACTGCGACCCCACTGCGATCCCACTGCGACTCCACTCCGGCGTCTCCCGCCGTACCGCCCACACGACGATGAATTCTGAACAACCCCCCCGCGCCGTGCAATCGACCGCCGATGCCGAATCCGCCAAGACCTGGTCCGGTCGCTTCGACGAACCCGTCGACGAGCGCGTGAAGCGCTTCACGGCCTCCGTGTTCTTCGACCATCGCCTCGCGCACTTCGACATCCAGGGCTCGCTCGCCCACGCCGCCATGCTCGAGGCGGTCGGCGTCATCTCGGCGCAGGACCTCGCGGATATCCGCCGCGGCATGGCGCATATCCTGGGCGAGATCGAGCGCGGCGAGTTCCGGTGGTCGCTCGATCTCGAGGACGTCCATCTCAACATCGAGCGGCGGCTCACCGACCTCGTCGGCGATGCCGGCAAGCGTCTGCACACCGGCCGTTCCCGCAACGACCAGGTCGCGACCGACGTGCGCCTGTGGCTGCGTGATGCCATCGACCGGATCGGGGGGCATCTGAAGGACCTCCGCCGATCCCTCGTCGATCTGGCCGAGCAGCATGTCGATACCGTGATGCCCGGCTTCACCCATCTCCAGGTGGCCCAGCCGGTGACGTTCGGTCACCACCTCATGGCGTACCAGGAGATGCTCTCCCGCGACGGTGAGCGCCTCGTCGATTGCCGCCGCCGCTTGAACCGCCTGCCGCTCGGCGCCGCGGCGCTCGCCGGAACGAGCTATCCGATCGACCGCGAGCGCGTCGCCCGGGAACTGGGTTTCGATGCCGTCTGCGGCAATTCGCTCGACGCCGTCTCCGACCGGGACTTCGCCATCGAATTCACCGCGGCGGCGGCGCTGATCATGACGCACCTGTCCCGGCTTTCCGAGGAACTGATCCTCTGGATGAGCCCGCGCTTCGGGTTCATCGATCTCGCCGATCGCTTCTGCACCGGCTCCTCGATCATGCCCCAGAAGAAGAATCCCGACGTGCCGGAACTCGTGCGCGGCAAGACCGGGCGCGTGAACGGCCATCTGGTCGCGCTGCTCACGCTGATGAAGGGCCAGCCGCTCGCGTACAACAAGGACAACCAGGAGGACAAGGAGCCGCTGTTCGACACGGTCGACACGCTGGTCGACACCCTGGTGATCTACGCCGAGATGATGCGGGGCGTGCGGGTGGACGCGGCCCGGATGCGGGCTGCCGCCGCCGAGGGCTTCGCCACCGCCACCGATCTCGCCGACTACCTGGTCAAGCGCGGCCTCCCGTTCCGCGAGGCGCACGAAGCCGTTGCGCGCGCCGTGCGCGCCGCATCCATCCGCGGCGTCGACCTCGCCGACCTTTCCGTCGAGGAGCTGCGCGCCTTCTCGCCGCTCGTCGGGGACGACGTGCATTCGGTGCTGACCCTCGACGGGTCGCTCGCAAGTCGTTCCCACGTCGGCGGCACCGCGCCGGCCCAGGTGCGCGCCGCCGTCGCGCGCGCGCGCGACGACCTCGCCTGAGCGACAGCTCCCGGGGCTTCAAGGGGGCATCGCGAAATTCGAAGGGCGGCGCGATTGTCCTGCGCGGCAGTGCCACTAGAATCCGCGCCGTCGCGTTGCGGCGCCCGGCGCGGCCTGGCCGCCCGCCGGGCGGCGTCGATTGACAATCGGGCGTGAGGTGCTAGATTCCGGCGGCTGTGCAGGGCACTCATGCCGCCGTGGCATGGGCGACATCAGCCGGAATCGCATCGGCGAACGAGGGGGAGACACCATGATCGCGAAAGCTCTTGGAACCATGCTGACCGGCATCGCGCTGGCGGCCATCGCGGCTGCGCCGGCCGTCGCGCAGCAGAAGGCGAGCGTGAAGGTCGGTTTCGTCACGTTCCTCTCCGGTCCCGCATCCGGCCCGTTCGGCGTGCCGGCCAGGATCGCCGCCGAGGCGATCGTGGAATCCCTGAACGCGGGCAAGGCGCCCGCGCCTTATCAGATCAAGGGCATCGGCGGTCTGCCCATCGAACTCGTCGTGATCGACGAAGCCGGGGGCGCCACCAAGCAGGTGTCGGAGTACCGCACGCTCGTGCAGCGCCAGGATGTCGACATCGTCATCGGCTACATCGGCAGCGGCGACTGCCTCGCGATCGCACCGGTCGCCGAGGAACTCAAGAAGCTCACCGTGCTCCTGGACTGCGGCACCCCGCGGGTCTTCGAGGAGGGCAGCTACAAGTACCTCTTCCGCACCCGGCCCCACGCCACCATGGACGCCGTCGCGGCGACCATGTACCTGCTCGACAACCGGCCCGCGGTGAAGCGCATCGCGGGCATCAATCAGAACTACGCCTACGGTCAGGATTCCTGGAACGACTTCGAGGCGACCATCCAGGTGATGAAGCCCGGCGTCGACATCGTGACGTCCCAGATGCCGAAGTTCGGCGCGGGCCAGTACGGTTCCGAGATCTCCGCCCTGCACTCGGCCAACGCCGACGTCGTCCACAGCAGCCTGTGGGGCGGCGATCTGGAGGCCTTCATGCTCCAGGCGCAGCCGCGCGATCTCTTCAAGAAGAGCGTGCTCGTGCTGGTGGCCGGCGAGCCCTACCTGCACCGCCTGCCCGGCAAGATCCCCGACGGCACCATCGTCGGCGCGCGCGGCACCAATGGCGTCTTCGCGCCCGATTCGCCGCTGAAGCGCTGGCTCGTCGAAACCTACAAGGGCAAGTCCGGCGGCGTCGATCCCAACTATCCCGCCTACAGCACGGCCCAGGCCTTCCTGGGAGTGAAGGCGGCGTGGGAGAGGGCGGCTGCCAAGAAGGTCGGCTCGGCCATCCCGATGGGGGCCGCGAAGAACGTGAAGGAAGAGATGGAGAAGGCGTACCAGCCGCCCACACAGGAAGAGGTGATCGCGGCGTTCGAGAAGAGCACCTTCGACACCCCGTCCGGCAAGGTCCACATGACGCTCGGCAAGGGTCACCAGGCAGTGACGGGCACTGCGTACGGCACCACGCGCCTCGAGAACGGCGTGGTGAAGGTCGGCAACATCAAGTACTACGACGCCGACCGCGTGACCCCGCCCGAGGGCGTGTCCTCCCTCGACTGGATCCGGTCGGGATTCAAGCGCTGATCCAGTGAGATTCGCACAGCAGGACGGCGCCCGAGACGCCGGTACCGGTGACCTTCCATGAGCCAATTCATCGCCGTCCTCGTCGACGGCATCGTCTACTCGTCGTGGCTCTTCATCATCGCCGTGGGTCTCACCCTCATCTACGGCGTGATGAAGATCCTGAACATCGCCCACGGCAGTCTGTACGCCCTGGGGGCGTTCACGTCGGTCACGCTGTGCGGCCTGTGGTTCAACGCAGGCCTGCCGCCCATGGGCAGCTATCTCATGCTGCTCCTCTCGGCGATCCTCGTCGGGCTGGTGGCCGGCCCCGTGATCGAGCGCGGGCTGCTGCGCTTCATGTACGGCAAGGACGAGGTCGTGCTGGTGCTGGTGACCTATGCGCTCTTCCTCATCCTCGAGGACCTCATCAAGCTGATCTGGGGCGTGGACCCGCTCTTCATCACCGGTCCCGGCGGCGAGAGCCCGTACAGCCTGCTCGGCAACTTCGAGGTGGCTGGGCTCACGTATCCGAACTACAACCTGGTGCTCATCGCGGTCGCGGTGGCGACCGGCGGGGCGCTCGCCTGGGCCCTCGCCAGGACGCGGTCGGGCAAGCTGCTGCTCGCCGTCATCCATGACCGCGAAGTGAGCGCGGCCCTCGGCATCAACGTGGGCCGCATCTACTTCGTGACGTTCACCATCGGCGCGATGCTCGCCGGGGTCGGCGGCGCGCTGACCGCACCCACGGTGTCGGTCGTGACGGGGATGGGCGCCGAGGTCATCGTCCTCGCGTTCGCGGTCGTGGTGATCGGCGGTCTGGGCAGTCTGCCGGGCGCCGCGCTCGGTGCGCTGATCGTCGGGCTGGTGCGGGCGGCTGCCGTGCACTATCTGCCCGAGGTCGAACTCTTCAGCATCTATTTCGTGATGGCCGTCGTGCTCATCCTCCGTCCGAAGGGCCTCTTCAGCGGCGCGGAGGTGCGCAAGATATGAAACTCGATCGCACGTCGTTCGCCATCCTCGCGATGGGCGCCATCCTGCTGATCGCGGGTCCGGCGCTGCCGAGCTGGATGGTCTCGATGCTCAACGTGTCGCTCTGCTACGGCACCGTCGTGCTCGGCATGATGCTGCTCATGCGGAACGGCATCGTCTCGTTCGGGCACGGGCTCTACTTCTGCCTGGGGGCCTACGCGGCAGGTCTCCTCGATCAGATGCTGAAGATGCCCGACATGCTGCTGATGGTCGGTGCCGCGGTCGTCGTCACGGGTGTCGTGTCCGCCATTCTCGGTCTGTTGCTCGCCAAGTACCGGGACATCTTCTTCGCGATGCTCTCGCTCGCGTTCTCGATGATCCTCTACGGCCTGCTCGTGAAGACGGCATCGCTCGGGTCCACGGACGGGTTCAACGTGGCGGCCAAGACGGTGGCCGGTTTCGCCGTGGCGCCCGAATCCCAGCGGCTCATGGTGTACAGCCTCGCCGTCGTGTTCGCCACGGTTTCCGCCTTCTTCCTGCACAGCTATCTGGCGTCCCATCAGGGGCGCCTCGCGGGCGCCATCAAGGACAACGAACTGCGCGTCGAGTACATGGGCGCCTCGGTCATGCGGGCGGTGCATCGCAATTACGTGATCTCCGCGGTGCTCGCGGGCATCGGTGGTGCGCTGATGGCCGTCAACATCGGCCACATCGACCCCGAGATGACGTACTGGCCGCAGTCCGGCGAGTTCGTTTTCGTAGCCATCCTGTCCGGCACCGGCAGCGTGTTCGCCCCGCTGGGCGGCGCCCTGGTGTTCGAGGCGATCCGCAGCTTCGCCTACGAGTACTCCCCCAACACCTGGCAGATGGTCCTCGGCATCACGATGCTGCTCGTGATGATCTTCCTGCCCGGCGGCCTGTGGTCGCTGTTCACCCGCAAGCGGGAGGGCTGAGATGGCAGTGATTCTCGACGCGAGGGGGCTCGAGAAGAGCTTCGGTGCGGTCACGGCGGCATCGAACATCAACGTGGCCGTGGAGCAGGATGCCGTGGTGGGTCTCATCGGTTCCAACGGTGCCGGCAAGACGACGTTCCTCAACATGGTGACGGGCTATCTGAAGCCCTCGGCCGGGACGATCCACTTCGAAGGGCGCGACATCACGCCGCTCGCGCCGCGCGAGATCACGCGGCTCGGCATCTGCCGGTCGTTCCAGATCCCGCAGCTCTTCAACACGATGACCGTGCTCGACAACCTCCTGGTCGGCGTCGGCATCGTCGCCGCGGCCGGGTCGAAGTGGGGCGCGCGCAACAGCGCGTACGACGATCCGGTGAAGGCCGTCGACACGATGCTCGATCAGTTCGGACTCGGCAGCTACCGCAACCGGCAGGCCGGCCTGCTGCCCGAGGGTACGCGGAAGCTTCTCGACATCGCGATGGCGATGGTGGTGCGCCCGCGCATCCTGCTGCTCGACGAACCCACGAGCGGCGTTTCCGCGGACGAGAAGTTCGTGCTCATGGACATGGTCATGGCGGCGGTGAAGGAACACAAGGTGACGGTCCTGTTCGTGGAGCACGACATGGACGTCGTCGCGCGGTACACCGACCGGGTGCTCGCCTTCTACGAGGGTCGGATCATCGCCGACGGCGCGCCCGCGACGGTCCTGGACGACGTGGAGGTGCGCAGGTTCGTGATCGGCAGCCACGCTGCCCCGGCAGGAGCCGCGAGTCATGCTTGAGATCAGCAAGCTGGATGTGTCGATCGGTTCGGTCACGATCCTTCGCGACGTGAACATGACCGTGGGCGAGCGTCAGTTCGTGGGCCTGATCGGTCGCAACGGGGCCGGCAAGACCACGTTGATGCGCGCCATCATGGGCATCCTGCCGGCGAAGGCGGGCGGCATCACGTTCCTCGGCAAGGCCGTCGATCGGATGCCCACGCACCTGCGGGCCCGCGGCGGCATCGGCTACATGCCCGAGGATCGGCGTCTCATCCCGACGCTCACCGTCGAGGAGAACGTGCTGGTGCCCGCGTGGGCCGCCTCCCGCGCAGACGCGGAGGAAAGACTCGCCCGGGTCTATCGCATGATTCCCGAGGTCGAGACCTTCCGCGCCCGCAAGGGGTTGCAGTTGTCGGGCGGACAGCAGAAGCTCGTGGCCCTCGCGCGCGCGCTCATGTCGGGTACGAAGCTCCTGCTGCTCGACGAGCCCTTCGAAGGGGTGGCGCCGGTGCTCGCGAGACGCCTCGCGGAGGTGATCGCCGGTCTGAAGGCGGAGGGGTTCTCGATCATCCTCACCGAGTCCGACGTCTCCCACTCGGCCGACATGCTCGACCGGACTTATCTCATCGATCGCGGGGCGGTGACGCCGGCCTGATCGGAACCCGACCGGTCCCCGCGCAGACCCCGCCTGCGGCCCGTCTCGCATGCCCCCGAGACCGCCCACGCCGTCGAAGGTCGCCTCGTCCAACGACGCCGCAGCCCGGTCGGGACACCCGGGCCGCGCGATCGCAGCCGTTGCTTTCCTCACCGGCCTCGTGATGGTCGTCTACGGCCTCGCCGCATGGGAGGACGTCAACGACGACTTCACCACGCGCGGCACGACGATCACCAGTCTCGCCGCGCGGTCGGTCCGGCTCTTCTACCGCCAGTTCGAGGACACCCTCGACAGCCTGTCCAGCGAGATCGTCGATGAGCGGCTGCTCGACGATCCGCGCGGCGCGCGACGGGCCCTCGAGCGGACCGCCGCGGCCGTCCAGGGGCTCCATGCACTGTGCCTCGTGGATGCCCGCGGACGGGTCATTGCCGCCGTCGTCGAGCCCGGTGTGTCGGGCGTCGGTCCGATCGCGCCCGACGCCGTCCGCGCCTCCGGGTCCAGGCTCGAGGTGGGTCGGCCGGTGCCCGACCATCCCGGCGGCCCGTGGGTCGTACCGATGCGGCTCGCGCTCGAGGGCGAGCCCGAGCAACGGCGGTTCTCGCTGCTCGCCGCCACGGCCGTCGACGATCAGTGGCGCCTCCTCAGCGATCTCGTCGTGCCGCAGGGCTGGGTCATCGGCATGCGTCGCGACGACGCGAGCCTCCAGGCCCGGTGGCCGATGCCGCCGGATCCGGCGGCGACGTTCGGCCGATCGCTCCCGGGGCCGTTGGCACGCGCCCTGGCGGAGCGCCCCGGGCTGCGGACGGGCACCGTGGTCGGTGTGAGCCCCGTCGATGGCCACAACCGCGTCTTCGTGTTCCATCGGGTCGCGGACTATCCCTTCCACATGTTCGTCTCGATCCCGCAGGAGTCGCTCTGGTGGGCCTGGGTCGACCGCATGCGGCTTCCCGTCGCACTCTTCCTGCTGCTCGCCATCGGAGGCCTGTGGGTGCATCGGCGGCTCGACGCGCAGCAGCGCCGGCACACGGCCGAGGTGAGCATCCGGCAGTCGCGTCTGGAACTGCTCCACCGCATTGCCGCAGACGTGATCGACGCCCGGGACGCCCCGGAAGTGCTGCAGACGACCCTCCACGAACTGTCGCAGCGCTACCCCGGGCTCCGGGTGAGCTATGCCTTGCTGGATGGCGACGCGCTCTCGTTCGCGGCGTCAGTCCGCGACGGGAATCGCGAGGCCGTCGAGGGCACGACCCCCATCGGGTCGGACCTGGTGTCGGCGCTGGCGACCGGCCGCCTGCTCATGTTCCCGGAGGTCCCCCGCGGCGGCGGGCTGGACGGGGCGTGGTTGCTCGCACCGGTGGCGCTGCCCGAGGACCGCACCGGTGTGCTGTGCCTCGAAGCGTCCGGCCCGCGTGCCTGGATCCAGGAGGAGGCGGACACGCTGCGCGAGACCGCTTCGCAGCTCGCGATGGCCTGCCGCAACGACCACGCCGAGACCCTGCGGGCGGCCGCGGAGGCCCGGTTGCGCAGCCGTGTGGACAGCTACCGGCGACTTGCCGAGATCTCGTCCGACTGGTTCTGGGAGACCGATGCCGAGCACCGCTTCCGCTGGAACGACGAGAGTGCCTGGCACCCCGCGTACACGCGGCTCGCGTTCGATCGCTCCGGGGGGCTGCGCCGATGGGAGACCCCCGGCAACCGGTTCGATCCGGAGGTCCTGCGCCAGCACCGCGCCCAGCTCGACGCCCGCGAGCCCTTCCGCGATCTCGAGTACGAGCGCGACGTGGGGGACGGCGAGATCCACCATCTCACGGTGAGCGGGACGCCGGTGTTCGACGTGGAGGGTCGATTCGCCGGTTATCGCGGCCTGGGCCGGGACATCACGCTGCGCAAGCGTGCCGAGCAGGCCCTCCGCGCGAGCGAGTCCGTCTTCAGCGCGGTCTTCGCCGGATCGCGCGATGCGCTCTTCCTCGGCAATGTCGCGACGGGCCGTATCATCGACTGCAATCCGCGCGCGGTGACCTTGTTCGAGGCGGACGACCGGGAGCAGCTCGTCGCCGTGCGCGGGCCCGACCTGCTCGCGGGACGGCTACCCGGGCGCGAACTCGCCCGCGGCCTCGCCCGCCTCGGGCAGGGTCTCGGCGTGCGGCGCGATCTGCAATTCCGCACCTGCCGCGGCCGCGCCTTCTGGGGCGAGACCGTCGTCGCGCGGCTCGACGTGCCCCAGGGCCCGATGCACCTCGTGCGCGTGGCGGACGTCAGCGAACGCAAGCATGCGGAGGCGCTGCTGCGGCACAGCGAGCAACGGTTCCGCGATCTCTCGGAACTGTCCTCCGACTGGTTCTGGGAGCAGGACGCCGATCTGCGCTTCACGGGCGTCACCACCGCGCCGCCCGGTGCTGCCGAGAACTGGCGCGACGGTGCGATGGGCCGGCAGCGATGGGAGCAGGAAGTCATCCTCGACCTCGACGATCCGAAGTGGGACGAGCATCGCCGGCTGCTGGCGGCCCGTCGCCCGTTCCGCGACTTCGTCTTCTCCTTCCGCGGCCGTGACGGCGTCCGCTGGGCATCGATCAGCGGCAAGCCCGTGTTCGACGACCAGGGCAACTTCGTCGGCTACCGGGGCACGGGTCGCGACATCACCGAGCGCAAGGCCGCCGAGGAGCGCATCCGCTATCTGGCGCAGCACGACGGGCTCACCGGCCTTCCGAACCGCATCTCCCTGCAGCTCGCGCTCGTGGGCGCGCTGGAGCGGATGCGACGGCATGGCAGGCGCCTCGCCGTCATGTTCATCGACCTCGACCGATTCAAGCTGGTGAACGACACGCTCGGCCACAGTGCCGGCGACGTCGTCCTGCGCGATGTCGCCCGGCGCCTGGAACGCTGTCTGCGCAGCGTCGACCTCGTCGCACGGCAGGGCGGCGACGAGTTCGTCGTGATCGTCGAGGACTACGCGACCGAGGCCGATCTTGCCGGTGTCGCCGCGAAGCTGCTCCATGCGTGCGCGGAGCCGTTCGTGATCGAGGATCAGGAGTTCGCGCTCTCGGGCAGCATCGGCATCAGCACCTACCCCGGCGACGGCATCGACATCGAGACGCTGTTGAAGACCGCCGACATCGCGATGTACCGGGCGAAGGAGTCCGGCCGCAGCCGCTTCGAGTTCTACGCGCCGCACCTCGCCACGCATCCGCCGGAGCGCCTGTCGATGGAGACGGCGTTGAAGCGCGCCGTGGAGCGCGGCGAGCTGCAACTCCTGTATCAGCCGAAGCTGGAGATCGCCGGCGGCGTGGTGGCCGGTGCCGAGGCGCTGGTGCGCTGGGATCACCCCGAGCGGGGGCTGCTCCTGCCGTCGCAGTTCATTCCGATTGCCGAGGAGACGGGGCTGGTCACCGAGTTGGGCAACTGGGTGCTCGCCGAATCGAGCCGGCAGCTGCGGGCGTGGCACGAGGCCGGCCTGCGCGACCTCACCATGGCGGTGAACGTGTCCGCGCGCCAGTTCGCCCAGGGCCGCCTCGTGCAGGACGTCATCGCGATCCTGGAGTGCGCGGGGGTCGCGCCGGGCAGCATCGAGCTGGAGATCACGGAGAGCACGGTCATGCGCAATCCCGCCCACGCGGCGGCGCTCCTCGCGGCGCTCGACGATCTCGGGGTCGGCATCGCCATCGACGATTTCGGCACCGGCTACTCGTCGCTCGCCTACCTCAAGCGCTTCCCGGTCGACACGCTGAAGATCGATCGTTCGTTCATCCAGGACCTTCCCGAGGACGCCGAGGACGTCGCCATCACCCAGGCCGTGCTGGCACTGGCCCGCAGTCTCCGCCTGCGCGTGGTGGCCGAGGGCGTCGAGAGGCCCCGCCAGCTGGTGTTCCTGGCGGCCCACGGATGCGATTTCGCCCAGGGGTTCTCGATCGCCCCGCCGCTCGCCGCCGACGCCTTCGAGGTGTTCGCACGGCACCTCGACATGCCGGCCCGCGTCAGCGCGGGCGTCGGGCACGCCGGGTCCGGCGTGTAAACTTCGGCCTGCCTCATCCGTCCCACGCCACACCTTCCCAGGAAGTCCCCGCGCATGTCCGATTCCAGCCAGTCCCACGGCTTTGCCACCCGGGCCATCCACGCCGGTCAGAGTCCCGATCCATCGACCGGGGCGGTGATGCAGCCGATCTACGCCACATCGACCTTCCGCCAGACCTCGCCCGGCGAGCACACCGGCTTCGAGTACGCGCGGAGCCAGAACCCGACCCGGATGGCCTTCGAGCGCTGCGTCGCCGACCTGGAAAGTGGCGTGCAGGGCTGGGCCTTCGCCTCCGGGCTCGCCGCGATGTCGACGCTCCTCGAAGTGCTCGACGCCGGCAGCCACGTGGTGGCGGTCGACGACATGTACGGGGGCAGCTGGCGCCTGTTCGAGCGCGTGCGTGCACGGACGATGGGTCTGCGGGTCGACTACTGCGATCCGAACGATCCCGCCAGTCTGGAGCGGTTGCTGCGCCCCGACACCCGGATGATCTGGGTCGAGACGCCGTCGAACCCCATGCTGAAGCTCACCGATCTCGTCGCGGTCGCGAAGCTGGCCCGCGAGCGCGGCATCATCACCGTGTGCGACAACACCTTCGCATCGCCGTACGTGCAGCGGCCCATCGAGCACGGCTTCGATTTCGTGGTGCACTCGGTGACGAAGTACATCAACGGGCACTCCGACGTCATCGGCGGCATGGTCGTCGCGGCCCGGGCGGACGAGACGAGCGAGCGGCTTTCCTTCCTGCAGAACGCTGTCGGTGCGGTCGCCGACCCGTTCGGCAGCTTCCTGGCGTTGCGCGGAGTGAAGACCCTGCCCCTGCGGATGGCGGCGCACTGCTCCAATTCGCTCGAGCTCGCCCACTGGCTGGACGCGCACCCGAAGAGCGCGCAGGTGATCTACCCGGGCCTTCCCAAGCATCCGCAGCACACGCTGGCCAGCCGCCAGATGCACGGCTTCGGCGGGATGATCTCGATGTTCCTGCGCACCGATCTCGCCGGGACCAAGCGATTCCTGGAACGCTGCGAGCTGTTCACGCTCGCCGAGTCCCTCGGGGGGGTGGAGAGCCTCATCAGCCACCCCGGACTCATGAGCCACGGGTCGCTTCCCGCGGCCCGGCGCGAGGCGCTCGGCATCACCGACAACCTCGTGCGGCTGTCGGTGGGCATCGAGGACATCGCCGACCTGAAGCGAGATCTCGACGCCGCGTTCGCCGCGATCTGAGGGACAGACACCGTGCTCGCGCGATTCCTCCGACCCCGGCCGCTCTTTCTCGCGGTCTTCGCGGGCTGTGCGGGGCTCATCGGATTCGGCCTGTACCTCCAGCATGCGTTGGATCTCCAGCCGTGCCCGATGTGCATCCTGCAGCGGTACGCGTTCGTCGTCGCCGGCATCGTCGCGCTCTTCGCAGCGGTCCACGGTCCGGCCAGGCTCGGGAGTCGGATCTACGCGTCTCTCGTCGGGCTGGTCGCCCTTGCGGGCGGCGGCGTGGCCACCTGGCAGACATGGCTGATCCACAACCCGCCACCGGTGGCGGAGTGCGGCCCCGGGCTGGAGTTCATGGTGGAGCAGTTCCCGCTGACCGAAGCGCTCCCCATGATCTTCCAGGGGTCGGGTGACTGCTCCAAGGTGCAATGGAGCTTTCTCGGCCTCGCCATCGCCGAATGGGCGCTGGTGGCCTTCGCGGGAATCCTGATCGCCAGTGTCATCGCCGCGGCGACGGCGGGCCGGCCGCCCTTGCATCGGGCATAGCCGTGCACTCAATTCATCCTGCTGGCGGTCGTAAACCGGCTAGATGACTACCTCCGTCTCTCCCCAGGAAACCGTGGCCCGGGAAAGCATCCGGCCGATCGCGCAGGCGTTCGGCCTGCTGGCGGCCGCGATCTTCGTTCTCTCCGTCTTCTACGGGCTCTACGCGTGGCAGGCCGTCGTGCGGGAGCGTCAGACGGAACTCGAAGGGCTTGCGCACGCGATGTCCCGCGCGGCCTTCCACCTGCTCCAGGACCATGACAGCATCTTCCCGGTGCTCGTCGACGAGATCGCCGAGGCGGGCGGTATCGCCCAGCCTGCCGTCGTCGAGAAGGTGCTCCGCCGCTATCTTCGGACGGCCCCCGGTTTCGAGCGCCTGGACCTCCACGCGGCCGACGGCACCGTCCTCGTTTCGAGCGGGCTCACGCCACCCGCAGCCAGACTTCCCGCCGCGAAGGATCGCGCCGTGCTCGGCGTGCTCTCGCTGGCGAGGACGCACGACGGTCCCCAGGTCGGACCGCATTCCTGGCGCGATGCGGACGGACACGAGTGGCTCCCGCTCGCGATGCGGGTCCTCGAAGCCTCCACCGGCCGCACCACCTACATCCTGGTCGGACATGTCCGACTCGACGAGGCGTCCCTCTGGTTCGAGATCCGCCTTCCCGCACGGACGGCAGCGGGGCTGATCGCCGACCGCGGCGACCTGCTCATCGCCCGAGGCGACGCGGTCGCCGAGGGGCACGAGGGGCCGGTCTGGAAGGCGATCCGGGCGCTCGGATTCCCGGGCCACGGCATCGCGAGCACCGGCAGCCTGCTGGACGGCGCAGCCCGGACCCAGGCCTTCCACCGGGTGGACGGTCGCCCCGTGACAGTGTTCGCGGGCCTACCCCATTCGGCCCTCTGGGCGGCGTGGTTCGAACGGGTGCGCATCCCACTCCTGGTCTTTGCCCTCGCCTTCGCCGGCATGTCGTTCGCTGCGGCGTGGTCCCATCGTCAGCAGCGGCAGCGCGAGACCGAGATGGACGTCGCCACCGCGACCTTGCGCGAGCAGGACAGTGAACTGCGGCGGCAGTCCGGACTGCTGTCCCAGACCCAGCGCGCCGCCCACGTCGGCGGCTGGGAGGTCGACATCCCGACGGGTCGTCTGTACTGGACCGAGGAGACGTACCGCATCCACGAAGTGCTGCCGGACGACTACCAGCCCTCCGTCGAGGCCGCTCTCGACTTCTACGATCCGGCGAGCCGGGAGCTTGTCCGCGAGGCGTTGGAGAAGTCGATGCGCAGCGGGCAGAGCTGGGATCTCGAACTGCAGCTCGTGACCGCCAAGGGACGCCACGCGTGGGTCCGCGCGACCGGGGTCGTCGAGACCGGCCCGACCGGCGCACCGGTGAAGCTCTTCGGTGCCGTGCAGGATGTCACCGAGCGGCATCGGGCCGACGAGCGCATCCGGCGCCTCGCGCACTACGACGATCTCACGGCGCTGCCGAACCGCAACCTGTTCACGTACCACCTCGCCCACGCCCTGTCGCGCGCCGAGCGCTACGGCAAGCAGCTGGCCGTCCTGTTCATCGATCTCGACCGCTTCAAGATCATCAACGACACGCTCGGGCACGACACCGGTGACCGCGTGCTCGAGACGATCGGCCGCCGCCTCGGGGAGCAGATGCGCGCCGCCGATCTCGTTGCACGGCTCGGGGGCGACGAGTTCATGGTGGTGGTGGAGGAGGTCGACGGTATCGAGGTCGTCGAGGACGTGGCCCGCAAGCTCCTGCTCGCGATCGAGCAGCCGGTGCAGCACCAGGAGCAGGAGTTCTCCCTCTCGGCCAGCATCGGCATCGCCGTCTATCCGCAGGACGGGCGGGACCAGCAGTCGCTGCTGAAGCACGCGGACATCGCGATGTATCGCGCGAAGGAGAAGGGCAAGAACTGTTTCGAGCTGTACTCCTCGGGAATGAACGCCACGAGCATGGACCGCCTGTCGCTGGAGTCGCGGTTGAAGCGCGCGGTGACGGAGCAGAATCAGTTCGTGCTGCACTACCAGCCGAAGGTGTCGGTCGCCGATGGACGCATCGTCGGGGTGGAGGCGCTCGTGCGCTGGATGAGTCCGGATCGCGGTCTGGTGCCACCCGTAGAGTTCATCCCGCTCGCCGAGGAGACGGGGCTCATCGGTGCGATCGGCGAATGGGTGTTCGCGACCGCCTGCGAGCAGGCCGCCGCATGGGCCCGCAAGGGCATGCCGCCGCTGCGCGTGGCGGTCAACCTCTCGGCCCGTCAGCTCTACAGCCCCGGATTCCTCGACACGGTGCGGCGCATCCTGTTGGAGAGCGGCGTGCAGGCCGGCGCGATGGAGATGGAGATCACCGAGAGCGTCATGATGCAGGACGTCGAGCAGGTCGCGACCGTGCTCGGTGAGTTGCAGAAGCTGGGCGTGCACGTCGCCGTCGACGATTTCGGCACGGGCTATTCCTCCCTCGCCTACCTGAAGCGCCTGCCCCTCGATTCGCTGAAGGTCGACCGGTCTTTCATCCGCGACGTCCCCGGGGACCCGGACGACGAATCCATCACGCGCGCGGTCGTGGCCCTGGCGCACAGCCTGCGGCTCAAGGTCGTGGCGGAGGGTGTGGAATCGGAAGCGCAGTTGGGCTTCCTGCGGGAACTCGGCTGCGACGAGATCCAGGGCTTCCTGTTCAGCCGTCCCGTGCCGGCCGCGGAGTTCGAGGAGCTGGTGCGCCGCGACCTGCGGTTCCCCACCGGTGGCGCGAGGGACGCGGCCTGAGGCGTGGCGGGGCCAAGCAGACGGCGGTCACCCCTGCGGTCCGTACCAACGAATCAGAGTCTTCTCAATTGCCGACGCGCCCCGCGCGCTCCAGCGCCTCGATCACCATCGCTGCCGCGTTGAACCCCGTCTGGTCCAGGATCTCGCGCATGCACGTCGGGCTCGTGACGTTCACCTCCGTCAGGTGATCGCCGATCACGTCGAGTCCGACGATGAGCAGCCCGGCCGCCACGAGGTCGGGGGCGAGCGTCTCGGCGATCTCGCGGTCGCGCGGCGTCAGCGGCTGGGCGACGCCCCGGCCTCCCGCCGCGAGGTTGCCGCGCGTCTCGCCCTGCTTCGGGATGCGGGCGAGTGCATAGGGCACCGGGTGGCCATCGATCACCAGGATGCGCTTGTCGCCCTGGGCGATCTCCGGGATGAACCGCTGCGCCATCGCCATGTGCGTGCCGAGCGCCGTGAGCGTCTCGATGATGACGCCGATGTTCGGGTCGTCGCGACGCACGCGGAACACGGAGCTTCCGCCCATGCCGTCGAGCGGCTTGATCACGATGTCGCCATGCTCGGCGAGGAACGCCCGCACGACGTCCTCCCGCCGCGTCACGATGGTCGGCACGGTGAACTGCGGGAAGCGCGCGATCGAGAACTTCTCGTTGAAGTCGCGCAGGCTGCGCGGGCGGTTGTGGACCTTCGCGCCCAGCGCCTCGGCGCGCTCGAGCAGGTACGTGCTGTAGACGTACTCCATGTCGAACGGCGGATCCTTGCGCATCAGCACGGCGTCGAAGGATGCGAGGTCGGTCTCGGCTTCGCTGGTGATCCGGTACCACGCGTCCTCGTCGGCGCCCACTTCCAGCCGACACGTCCGGGCCACGACCCGGCGATCCTTCCAGACCAGATCGGACTGCTCCATGGCGAACACGCGATGCCCGCGCCGGGCGGCCTCGCGCATCATGGCCACGGTGGAATCCTTGTAGGCCTTCAGCGAGGTCAGCGGGTCGACGACGAACGCGATGTCCAGGGCAGCCATGGGAACCCCGCTCACGCGGCGACCAGCGCCGCGGGGTCGGTGCGCTCCAGTTCGAGCGCAGCCGCCAGCAGCGCCAGCCGGGCCACCACCCCGTACGCGTAGAAGCGGTTGGGGGTCGCGTTGGGATGACCGTCGGGGTCGGGCTGCGAGCAGCTCGACTCGAACGCGAGGGGGACGAAGTGCATGCCGGGGGCGTTGAGGTTCTCGTCGATGCCGCGGTCGGTGTGCACGCGGTAGAAGCCGCCCACCACGAAGTGGTCGATCATGTAGACGACGGGTTCGGCGACGGCATCGTTCACGCTCTCGAACGTCGGCACCCCTTCCTGCACGATCACGTGGCTCACCTCGAGGCCCTCCTTCACCACCGCCATCTTGTTGCGCTGCTTGCGGTTGAGGCTCACGACCTCGTCCGCGCTCTTCACGGACATGATCCCCATGCCGTACGTCCCGGCGTCCGCCTTCACGATCACGAAGGGGTCCTGCGTGATGCCGTACTCCTGATATTTCTCGCGCATCTGGCCGAGGATGCCGTCCACCCAGCGCGCGAGACATTCCTCGCCGGTGCGCTCGTGGAAGTTGATCTCGCCGCACACGCCGAAGTACGGGTTGATCAGCCAGGGGTCGATGTCGATCAGCTTCGCGAACTCGCTGGCGACCTCGTCGTAGGCCGTGAAGTGGTTCGACTTCAGCCGCGTCGCCCAGCCGCCGTGGAGCGGCGGGAGGATGGGCTGGTCGATGCCCTGCAGGATCGCCGGAATGCCGGCCGACAGGTCGTTGTTCAGCAGCACGGTGCACGGATCGAAGTCCGGCAGCCCGACGCGCCGTCCGTTGCGAACGATGGGTTCCACGAGGAGCTTCGCGCCGCTCGGGAGTTCCAGCGTGGTCGGCGCCGTCACCTCGGGGTTCAGCGACCCGATGCGCACCTTCATGCCCGCCTGGCGGAGCATCGCCTGCAGCGTCACGACGTTCTGGAGATAGAAGGTGTTGCGGGTGTGGTTCTCGGGGACCAGCAGGATCCCGCGGGCGTCGGGACAGATCTTCTCGACGGCCACCATCACCGCCTGCACGCACAGCGGCATGAACTCGGGTGCCAGGTTGTTGAAGCCGCCCGGGAACAGGTTCGTATCCACCGGGGCGAGCTTGAAGCCCGCATTGCGCAGATCGACCGAGGCGTAGAACGGCGCCGCGTGCTCCTGCCATTTGGTCCGCAGCCAATGCTCGATGGTCGGTTGCGCATCCAGGATCTGACGCTCGAGCGAAAGAAGGGGGCCGGAGAGTGCGGTGGTGAGATGCGGAACGGTCATGGGGCGTGTCTCATGGTGCGGACCTCGGATGGAACTGCGCCGGCGCGACCATGCTCGAAGCGCCGGCCTGCGGTGCGGAAGCGTCGGATTATAGCCTCGGGGGTCCGGGCTCCCGTTTTCGGTGCAGGGATACGGTGCCGGACCCGCTCGCGGCAGGTGCTCGTCGCGGTCGAAGCGCGTAAAGTTTCACCTGGTGAATGTTGTGTTCTCCGGGGTTGACGCGCGGACCACGAAGATTCATCATATGCACACAATATTCATTGAGAGAACTTCGTCGTGCCCTTTCAGCTGTTGCGGTTCGCGCTCTCCTCGAAGCATCCGGAACCCCGCATGTTCCGGACGCCGGAACGGCTTAAGGGCAGCTACGACGCAGTGATCATCGGTGCCGGCGGGCATGGCCTGGCCGCAGCCTACTACCTCGCCCGCGACCACGGCATGCGGAATGTCGCGGTGCTCGAGAAGGGGTACATCGGCGGCGGCAACACCGGCCGGAACACCACGATCATCCGGTCGAACTACCTTACGCCCGAGGGCGTCGCGTTCTACGACCAGTCGGTGCGCCTGTGGCAGGACCTCGCCACCGACTTCGACCTGAACCTCTTCTATTCGACCCGCGGCCACTTCACGCTCGCGCACACCGATTCCGCCGTGCGGACGATGCGGTGGCGCGCCGAGGTCAACAAGCATCTCGGCGTCGACAGCGAGCTGGTCGGCCCCGAGGCCGTGAAGGCCGCCTGCCCGCAGATCGACCTCTCCTGCGGCGGCAATGCCCCGATCCTCGGCGCGCTGTACCACGCGCCCGGCGCCATCGCCCGGCACGACGCCGTGGCGTGGGGCTACGGGCGCGGCGCGGATCAGCGGGGTGTCGAGATCCATCAGCAGACCGAAGTGCTGGGCATCGATGTGGTGGGCGGGCGCGTCCAAGGCGTGAAGACGTCCAAGGGATACATCTCGACGCCGCGGGTGCTTTCCGCCGTCGCCGGCTTCACGCCGCGGATCACCCACATGGTCGGTCTGCGCACCCCCATCTACGTACACCCGCTGCAGGCGATGGTCACCGAGCCCATGAAGCCCTGGCTCGATCCGATCCTCGTGTCCGGCAGCCTGCACATCTACGTCAGCCAGTCGGCCCGCGGTGAACTCGTGATGGGGGCTTCGCTCGATCCGTACGAACTCCATTCCACCCGATCCAGCCTCGATTTCGTGGAGGGCCTCGCGGCCCACATGCTCGACATGTTCCCGTTCCTCTCGCACGCAAAGGTCAACCGGCAGTGGGCCGGGATGGCCGACATGACCCCCGACTTCGCGCCCGTGATGGGCACGACCCCGGTCGAAGGCTTCTACCTGGACGCCGGGTGGGGCACCTGGGGTTTCAAAGCAACGCCGGTGTGCGGCATGACCATGGCCCACACAGTCGCCACCGGCCGGGATCACGATCTCATCGGCGCGTTCAACCTGTCGCGGTTCGCGCGCTACGAGCTCACCGGCGAGAAGGGGGCGGCCAGTGTCGGACACTGACATCCTCCACCGCGGAGGCCGCGCATGAAGCTCCTCTGCTGCCCCGTGAACGGCTTGCGGCCCGTGTCCGAGTTCGCCTACGGTGGCGAGGTCCGCGCGATGCCCGACCCTGCGACCTGCACGGACGACCAGTGGGCGGACCACGTCTTCAACCGCTCCGGCATCCCCGGCGTGAAGATCGAGTGGTGGTACCACCTGCCGAGCGGCGTCTGGTTCCACGCCGAGCGCGACGTCACGGCCGACCGCGTCCTGCGCACCTGGATGCCCGGCGAGGAGTCCGCGCGATGACGACGCGCCTGCCGCCGGTCGATGGCGAATGGATCGACCGCACGAAGTCCCTCGGCTTCCGGTTCGAGGGCCGCGACTTCACCGGCTTTGCGGGTGACACCCCGGCCAGCGCGCTGTGGGCTGCCGGCGTACGCACCCTCGGCCGCAGCTTCAAGTACCACCGGCCGCGCGGCCTGCTCTCCGCCGCGAACCACGACATCAATGCGATGGTGCAGTGGGGGCAGAGACTCAACACGCGCGCCGACGTGGAAGCGCTCGTCGACGGCATGGTGCTCGACGCGATCAACACGGAAGGCGGCGTGGCGTCCGATCGCCTCCGCATCCTGAATTCGCTCGGCCGTTTCCTCCCGGTCGGCTTCTACTACAAGGCGTTCCATCGTCCGAAGGCGCTGGCGGCCTTCTGGGAGCGCGTCTTCCGACGGCTCACCGGGCTCGGTCGGCTCGACTTCTCCACGCCGCACATCCGCACCCCGAAGCGTTACGACTACGCCGACGTTCTCGTGGTCGGTGCCGGTCCGTCGGGGCTTTCCGCCGCGCTCGCCGCCGCCCGCACCGGCGCGCAGGTTGTCGTCGTCGACGAGAACGCCCGCATCGGTGGCAGCCTCGTGTATCAGCGGGGCGGCGCCGCGGCGACGCTCGACCAGCTGCGCGCCTTGGAGGCGGAGCTTCGCGCGATGCCGAACGTGTCGTTGCGACCCGCCACGCTTGCGGCCGGGTGGTACACCGATCACTGGGTGCCGCTCATCGACGCGACCCGCATGACCAAGCTGCGCGCCCGCGCCGTCGTCGTGGCGGGTGGCGTGTTCGAGCAGCCCGCGGTGTTCCGCGGCAACGATCTTCCCGGCGTGATGCTCGCGTCCGCCGCGCAGCGGCTGGTCTATCGCCACGCCGTGAAGCCCATGAACACCGCCGTGGCGCTCGTCGGCAACGCGGACGGCTATCGCGCCGTGCTCGATCTGCTCGCGGCCGGCGTCACCGTCGCGGCCGTCGTGGACCTGCGGCCCGCCGGCGAGCCCGGCCCGTTCGGCGCTGCGGTCCGGGACCGCGGAGTGCGCGTCCTCGCAGGTCATGGCGTCTACGAAGCCGTGGCCGAGGGCGACCGCCTGGCAGCCGCGTTGGTGTGCCCGCTCGACGCGGCCGGCAACGCCGTCACCGGCAAGGTCACCCGCATTCCGTGCGACGGACTCGTGATGAGCGTCGGATGGGCCCCCGCGGCGGCCATGCTCTATCAGGCGGGCACGCGGATGCGCTTCGATGCGGTCACGCAGCAGTTCGTCCCCGAAAAGCTCGGCGATGGCATCTTCGCGGCGGGTCGCGTGAACGGCGTCCATGACATCGAGGCGCGTTTCCTCGACGGCACGCGCGCCGGACTCGAAGCCGCGCGTCACGCCGGACGCACTGTTGACGTCCCGATGCCCGCCGTGCCGGCCGAGACCGCAGCGCCGTCGCACCCGTGGCCGTTCGTCGCACATCCGTCCGGCAAGGATTTCGTCGACTTCGACGAGGACCTGCAGGCGAAGGACTTCGCGAACGCCGTGCAGGAAGGCTTCGACAACATCGAGTTGCTGAAGCGCTACTCCACCGTCGGCATGGGGCCGTCGCAAGGCAAGCACTCGAACATGAACGCGATCCGCATCCTCGCGAAGCTGCGCGGGATGCAGCCCGGTGAGGTGGGCACCACGACCGCGCGACCGTTCTTCCATCCCGTGCCGCTGTCGCACCTCGCCGGGCGCGGTTTCCATCCGCACCGCGAGACGCCCTTCCACCCGCGGCACGTCGCGCTTGGCGCGAAGTGGATGCAGGCGGGCATCTGGCTGCGTCCGGAGTACTACGAAGTCGCGGGCGAATCGCGCGAGGCCTGCATCCGCGCCGAGGTCCGCGCCGTGCGCTCGGGCGTCGGTCTCATCGATGTGGGCACGCTGGGCAAGCTCGAGCTGCGCGGGCCCGACGCGGCGAAGTTCCTCGAGCGCGTGTACGTCGGCAAGTTCGCGGGGCTGAAGCCCGGCATGACGCGCTACGGCGTGATGGTCGACGAGTCCGGCGTCGTCATCGACGACGGGGTGATCGCGCGCCTCTCAGACGAGCACTTCTACTTCACGACGACCACGACGGGCTCGGCGACCGTCTACCGCGAACTGCAGCGGCTGAACGCCGAATGGAACATGGAGATCGGCATCGTGAACGCGACCGGTGCCTTCGCCGCGCTCAACCTCGCGGGCCCGCATTCGCGCGCGGTGCTCGGACGCCTCACCAGTGTCGATCTCACGCACGCCGCGTTTCCGTACCTTGGGCTTCGCGAGACGGAGGTGGCCGGCGCGCCGGTGCGCCTGATGCGCGTGGGGTTCGTGGGCGAGACCGGCTACGAGATCCACGTGCCCGCCGAGTACGCGCTGCACGTGTGGGACGCCCTTATGGAAGCCGGGCGCGCCGAGGGCATCCGCCCGTTCGGCGTCGAGGCCCAGCGCATGCTGCGGCTCGAGAAGGGACACATCATCGTGGGTCAGGACACCGACGGACTCACGACGCCCGACGAGGCCGCGCTTGAATGGGCGGTGAAGATGGACAAGCCCTTCTTCGTGGGTCAGCGCAGCCTCGCCATCCTGAAGAAGCGCGGGCCGCGGCAGAAGCTCGTCGGGTTCGCGCTGGAACCCGGCGCCTCCGTGGTACCGAAGGAATGCCACCTCGTCATCATCGACGGCGCCATCAAGGGGCGCGTCACGAGCATCGGCTTCAGCGAAGCGCTCGGTCATCACGTCGGCCTCGCGCTTGTCGCCCCCGACATCACGGCGGAAGGCACGGCGCTGCCGATCCGCGTCGACAACGCCTACGCCGCGGCGCGGGTCGTGCCGCTTCCCTTCTACGATCCTGCCGGCGACCGGCAGAAGCTCCCGGACTGACGCCATGGCCGCCCTGCGCACCAGCCCGATCTTCACCGCTCTCGAGGCGCACTCGCCGGAGTGGGGCGAGCACGCCGGCATGCGCGTCGCGTTGCGACTGCGCGCCGAGAATGCCGCCAACGTCGACACACTTGCGCTCACCGATGTCTCGTCCCTCGTGCGCACCGGCCTCAAGGGCCCCGGCGCCGTCCGGTGGCTCGAAGCGCAGGAAATTCCCGTCCCCCAGGGCTTCAACCGCTGGGTCCCGCTCCCCGAAGGCGGACTCGTCGCGCGGCTCGCGCGTACCGAGTTCCTGATCGAGGACGGCTGGGCCGGCGGTCCCGTGGCGCGTCTCGCCGCCGCGCTGCGGACCACGGCCCCCGGCGTGTATCCGGTGCCCCGTCAGGACTGCGCGATCGACATCTGCGGCGCCAACGCGCCGGATCTCTTCGCCGAGACCTGCGCTGTCCCGTTCGCGCTCGACCCGCCGGAGGCGCGCATCGTCACCCTCACCACGATGGTGGGGGTCGGCGTGACGGTGCTGCGTCGGGATGTGCAGGGGCGGCCCTGCTGGCGCCTGTGGTGCGATGGCACCTCGGGCCCGTATCTATGGGAGACGCTCACGAGCATCGCTGCCGAACATGGTGGCGGGCCGATGGGCGTCCGCGTGCTTCACGGGGATATCTCGCAACCAGTTGCAGGTACGCAAGGAGGGAGGCCATGACGCCAGCAGAGGCGAAGCAGTTCTTCGAGAAGCACGGGATACGCTACATCCTTGCCCAGTTCGTCGACATCCACGGCGCCGCCAAGGCCAAGGCCGTGCCGGTGGAGCACCTCGAGATGGTGCTGACCGACGGTGCGGGCTTTGCCGGCTTCGCCCTGTGGGGCTTCGGCATGGGCCCGCACGGCCCCGATTACATGGCGGTCGGCGATCTCGACACGCTGACGGCCATTCCGTGGATGCCTGGCTACGCCCGCATGTGCACCTGGGGTCACGTGAACGGCAAGCCGTACGCGTTCGACTGCCGCACTGCGCTGAAGAGCTAGCTCGATGCGCTCGCCGCGAAGGGGATGACGCTCTTCACCGGGATCGAACCCGAGTTCATGTTGCTGAAGCGCGGCCCCGATGGGCGCATCGTGCCCGGCGACGATACCGACACGCTCGAGAAGCCCTGCTACGACTACAAGGGCCTGGCGCGGCAGTCCGAGTTCCTCGATCAGCTCACGCAGTCGACACGCGCGGTCGGCATCGACGTGTACCAGATCGACCACGAGGACGCGAACGGCCAGTTCGAGGTGAACTACACCTTCGGCGACGCGATGAAGTCGGCCGACCGGCTGATCTTCGTCCGCATGGCGGCCTCCGAGATCGCCCACAAGCTGGGGCTCGTCGCCACGTTCATGCCGAAGCCCTTCTCGAACCGCACCGGCACGGGGACGCATTTCCATCTCTCCATCGGCAGTGCGACGTCGAAGAACCTGTTCCACGACGCCTCCGATCCGCGCGGGCTCGGCCTCTCGAAGATGGGCTATCACTTCCTCGGCGGTCTGCTCGCCCATGCGCGCGGCCTCACCGCGCTGTGCGCCCCGACCGTCAACTCGTACAAGCGCCTCGTCGTGGGTCGTGCCCTGTCGGGCGCCACCTGGGCGCCGGCTTACATCACGTACGGCAACAACAACCGGACGTGCATGGTCCGCGTGCCCTACGGGCGTCTCGAGATGCGTCTGCCCGACGGCGCCGTGAATCCGTACCTCGCCACGATCGCGATCCTGGCGGCGGGCATGGACGGTGTCGCGCGCGAACTGGATCCCGGCGAGCCGAACAACACGAACCTCTACGAGTGGTCGCCCGATCAGCTCGCGAAGGCCGGCATCGGTGTGTTGCCGCAGAACCTCGGAGAGGCACTGAACGAGTTCGAGGCCGATCCGGTGATCGTCGACGCTGTGGGCAAGGACCTCGCGGCCGAGTTCATCCGGCTGAAGCGCATGGAATGGATCGAGTACCAGCGGCACGTGTCCGCGTGGGAAGTGGAGCGGTACCTGGAGTTCTTCTGATCGCGCCGGCCGCGAGCGGCCGGTGCAATGGAGCGTGAGACATGTGTGGAATCGTGGGACTTCTCGTGAAGAAGCCCGAGTTGCGTGAGTCGCTCGGGCGGATGATGGTGCCGATGTTGGTGGAGATGGCCGCGCGCGGCCCGGAGTCCGCCGGCCTCGCCGTCTTCACCGGGCCGATCGGCGCCGATCGGCGGAAGTTCAGCCTGTACGCCCCCTCGTGGAGCTACGACTGGGCGGGTT
Organism: Burkholderiales bacterium; assembly: GCA_022843925.1. Classification (GTDB taxonomy): domain Bacteria; phylum Pseudomonadota; class Gammaproteobacteria; order Burkholderiales. The sequence continues at coordinate 3,691 of JALHMS010000010.1, read as the reverse complement.
TCGAGGCGGCGTTCATCCGGCATTTCGGCACCCATGCGTCGATCGACATCTGCGGCAATCACGCGGTGCTCGAATGCGACGAGTCCGCCGCGCGGGTGAAGCCATGGCTCGCCGCGACCTTCCCGCAGCTCCACATGCTGGCAGCGGGCCGGGCGATGGACATCTACAAGGACATCGGGCATCCGGCGGCCGTGGCCGACCGCTACGATTTCTCGTCGCTGACGGGCACGCACCTGGTCGGTCACACGCGGATGGCGACGGAGTCCGCCGTGACGCCCGATCGCGCCCACCCGTTCACCGCGGGCGAGGATTTCTGCCTCGTGCACAACGGGACGATCTCGAACCCCTACATGATCCGCCGCAAGCTGGAGCATCGCGGCATCCGTTTCGAGACGGACAACGACACCGAGGCCGCCTGCCGCTACCTCGAATGGCGCATGCGCGAGGGCGACGATCTCGAGACCGCCCTGCAGAAGGGCTTCGAGGAACTCGACGGCTTCTACACCTTCCTGATCGGCACCGGCGACAAGCTCGCGCTGGTGCGTGATGCCTTCGCCTGCAAGCCCGCCATCGTGGCGGAGACCGACGACTACGTGGCCGTGGCCTCCGAGTTCCGTGCCCTGGCGCATCTGCCCGGCATCGATCACGCGAAGCTGTTCGAGCCCATGCCCGAGGAGATCTATTCGTGGAAAGTGTGACCGCCGACCGCGCCGCCGTCGCAACGCGCCGCTTCGATCTCGCGCACGCGACCGTGCGCGACCTGAACCACTTCCTGCACCGCGAGCTGCCCGGCAGCGGCGTGACGCGCGTCGACGTCGAGAATCCCGGCGGCCGTCACGCGATCGCTGCGGGCATCGACCATCCGGTGGACGTCGAGGTCCTCGGCCACGGCGGGTACTACCTCGCGGGGATGAACAAGCACGCGAACGTCACCGTCCACGGCAACGTGGGCTGGGGTGTCGCCGAGAACATGATGTCGGGCACCGTCCGCGTGAAGGGCTTCGCTTCGGAAGCCGCGGGCGCCACGGGGCACGGCGGCACGCTCATCATCGAGGGCGACGCGAGTCTCCGTTGCGGCATCTCGATGAAGGGCATCGACATCGTGGTGGGCGGCAGCATCGGCAACTACTCGGCGTTCATGGCGCAGGCCGGCCGGCTCGTCGTGTGCGGCGACGCGGGCGACGCCCTGGGCGATTCGCTCTACGAAGCGGTGATCTACGTGCGCGGCCGCATCAAGTCGCTGGGCGCCGACGCGCGCGAGGAACCGATGACTGCCGTCGATCTCGCGGCCGTCGCCGAACTGCTCGGCCGCGCCGGATTCCCGTACGCCCCTTCCGAGTTCAAGCGCGTGGCCTCGGCCCGCAGCCTCTATCACTGGAACGCCGACGCGGACCAGGAATACTGATCACGGGTCCGTCCCGGAGAGCACCGACCATGAGCGCATCCCATCCCGACCGTCCTCTCTCCCGCGAGGAGAGCGCAGGCTACGACCGCAAGGTCCTCGACTACATCCGCGGCGCGGCAGCCCACGGTCTCTACGAGATCCGCGGCCTCGGTGCGAAGCGCGCCCTGCCCAGTTTCGACGACCTCGTGTTTCTCGCGGGCTCGGCCACACGGTATCCGCTGGAGGGCTATCGCGAGAAGTGCACGACGAAGACGGTGCTCGGCACGCGCTACGCGAAGAAGCCGATCGTCCTCGACATCCCGATCACGTTCGCGGGCATGAGTTTCGGATCGCTGTCGGCGCGCGTGAAGGAGTCCCTGGGACGCGCTGCCACGGAACTCGGCACGTCGACGACCACCGGCGACGGCGGCATGACGCAGGAGGAGCGCCGTTCCTCGAAGACGCTCGTGTACCAGTGCCTGCCTTCTCGTTACGGATTCAATCCCGATGATCTCCGCAGCGCGGACGCCATCGAGGTGGTGATCGGACAGGGCGCCAAGCCCGGTGGCGGCGGCATGCTGCTCGGCCAGAAGGTGAATCCCCGCGTCGCGAGGATGCGCACGCTGCCGGAAGGCATCGACCAGCGCTCGGCGTGCAGGCATCCGGACTGGACCGGCCCCGACGACCTGACGATCAAGATCGAGGAACTGCGCGAGATCACCGACTGGGAGAAGCCGGTCTACGTGAAGGTCGGTGCCACGCGGACCTACAACGACGTGAAGCTTGCGGTGCACTCCGGCGCCGACGTCGTCGTGGTCGACGGCATGCAGGGCGGTACCGCCGCGACGCAGACGGTGTTCATCGAGCACGTGGGTATCCCGACGCTCGCAGCGCTGCGCCAGGCCGTCGAGGCGCTTGAAGAGATGGACATGCGCGGCAAGGTGCAGCTCATCGTCTCCGGGGGCATCCGCACCGGTGCCGATGTGGCCAAGGCGCTCGCCATGGGCGCAGACGCCGTGTCGATCGGGCAGGGCGCGTTGATGGCCATGGGCTGCAACGGCAGCTCGTGGTTCGGCGGTGGCGCACACCATGATGCGACCGCGGACTACGCCGCCATCGGCACCGCCCCCGGCTTCTGCCATCACTGTCACACGGGTAAGTGTCCCGTCGGCATCACGACGCAGGATGCCGAGCTGGAGCTGCGCCTCGATCCGACGATGGCCGCGCGCCATCTGAAGAACTACTTCAAGACGATGACCATGGAACTCACGACCGTGGCCCGCGCGTGCGGCAAGTCGAACGTGCACCATCTGGAGCGGGAGGATCTCGTCGCGCTCACGATCGAGGCGGCAGCGATGGCGAAGCTGCCGCTCGCCGGAACGAACTGGATCCCCGGCGTGGGCCACCTCTGATCGATGTCCGCGAACGGCCAGCGCGGATCACGACGATGGGAAAGTGTGGAGCAGCGCAGGCGCCGGTGATCCCTGGGGAGGCCGCATCCCCGGGAGCCTCCGGAAGAGGCGCCCGGTGAGTGTCGATCAGCGCAAGCCCGGTGGCAACGGCGAGCGCTCGATGGAGCGGCATCTCGGCAACACGATCCGCGCCTATCGCTACAAGAACCACCTCACCATCGGCGAAGTGGCCGCCCAGGCCGGCATCAGCCAGGGCATGCTTTCCAAGATAGAGAACGGCCAGGCGGCCATGAGCCTCGACACGCTCGAGCGCGTGGCCCGCGCGCTCGGCGTTCCCGTCGGGGATCTCTTCCGTGCCTACGATCTTCCGGCAGGCGGTGCGCGCCTCGTACGCAGCGACGAGGGCATGGAGGTCGTCCGCGGCGGCACCCAGCGCGGCTACACCTACAACCTGCTCGCGTACGACAAAGGGCCGCGCCGCAGCTTCGAGCCCTTCCTCGTGACCATGAACGACGAGACGGAAGTGTTTCCGAGCTTCGAACACCCGGGCACCGAGTTCATCCACCTCCTGCAGGGGCGCATCGAGTACCGCCATGGTCGTCACACCTACCTGCTGGAACCCGGCGATTCGCTGACTTTCCGCGGCGACATCCCGCACGGTCCCGAGCGCCTGCTCGAGGTTCCGATCCGACTGGTCTCGATGATCGTCTACGGTGCCGGCGAGCTCGAATGAGCGGGGCCGTCGCCGGGCATCTCCTCCCCGATCCACCGTACTTCGCCACCGGTCAGCGGACCGCGCGGCGTCCTGTCGAGTCCCCAGCATGTCCGAAGACACCTTCACCCTGAAACTGTCCTGCCCCAACCGGCCGGGCATCGTCGCCGCGGTATCGACATT
>JALHMS010000009.1:179721-185510 GCA_022843925.1 Burkholderiales bacterium | reverse complement strand
CGCATGGAGGATCGTGCTCTTGCCCGCACCGTTGCGCCCCAGCAGCACGACGAACTCGCCGGCCCGCACGTCGAACGACACCCCGTGGACCACCGCTGCCTTGCCGTAGCCCACGACGAGGTCCCGCACTTCCAGCAACCTGCCGTCCGGGCGCGCGCTCACGTCATGACCCCAGGTAGACACGGATCACTTCGGGATCGTGGCGCACCTCGTGGGGCGTGCCGTGCCGGATCATCCTGCCGAGGTTGAGTGTCGTGACCCGGTCGCAGATGCCGAAGACGAACTCGGTGTGATGCTCCACCAGCAATACCCCGATGCCGCAGTCGCGCAGCGTGCGGATGACGATGCCGAGGCGCTCGATCTCCGCACCGGTCAATCCGCCTGCCGGCTCGTCGAGCAGGACGAACCGCGGACGCAGCACGAGCGCGCGCCCGATCTCGAGGAAGCGGCTCTCCGCATGGTCGAGCAACTGCGCCCGGTGCTTCAGGGCATAGCCGAGCCCCAGCCCTTCGAGCACCGCCTGCGCGCGATCGCGCAGCTCGCGCTGTTCGGCGCGCACGCGGGGCATCGAGAACGCCGCGGCGAGAAATCCGGTCCGCGTGTCCCGCCAGCCGCCGAGCATCGCGTTCTCCAGCACCGTCTGGGTCGGCAGCAGCCGTGGCTTCTGGAACGTCCGCGCGATCCCGACGGCCGCCCGCCGCTGGACGGAGGCGCGGGAGAGATCCTCTTCCCCGATGCGGACCGCACCTTCGTCGACGGGGTAGTAGCCGCACAGCATGTTCAGCAGCGTCGTCTTGCCGCTGCCGTTGGGGCCGATCAGTCCGTGCACCTCGCCGGGCTGCACGTCGAGCGACACCGCCGCGAGCGCGGTGAGCCCGCCGAAGCGCTTGGTGACACCGGCCGCGACCAGCGCCGTCATGGGCGCTCCTGCCGACGGATCGCCGCGGCGAGCCGCGCGGCATCGGGTTCGAGGACCGGGCTCGCCGTCTCGCGCGGCCGGACCCGCTCGAGGATCACCTGGAAGAGCCGACCGATGCCTTCGGGCACCAGCAGCACGACGGCCAGCAGCAGCAATCCGTAGAAGAGCGTGCCGAGCTTCGCGAGCGGTGCCACGAGTTCGGGCAGTGCGGTGAGGATCGCGGTGCCGGCGAGCGGACCGGCGATGCTGCCGCGCCCGCCGATGATGATGCAGACGAAGAAGAAGAGGCCCAGCTCGAACACGAACGTGTCGGGCGTGATGTAGCTCTGCAGCGAGGCGAAGAGCGCCCCGGCGAGTCCGGCCGTCACGCCGCTCGCCACGAACACCGCGAGCTTCATGCGGAAGACGGGCACGCCCACCGACTCCGCGGCCACCGGGTTGTCGCGGATCGCGACGAGCGCCCGCCCCCAGGGGAACCGCGCCACGTTCCACGCGCACCACGTGATCATCGTCGCGATCCCCAGCATGAGCAGATAGTGGCCCGCGGGGCTCTCGAACGGCTCGGGGAAGCCGGGTACCGAAAGACCCACGCCGCCGCCGGTGAGATCGCCCAGCGCAAGCACCAGCTCCGCGACGATGAGCGCAAAAGCCATCGTCGCCATCGCGAAGTAGAACCCCGGGAGCCGCAACGACGGCAATCCGAGCAGCAGCCCGCACATGCCGCCCAGGCCACCCGACGCCGCGAGCGCGATCCACGGAGACCACTCGTGGCGCCCGGCGAGGATCGCGAACGCGTACGCGCCGATGGCGAGCAGGCCCACGTGACCGATCGACAACTGGCCGCCGAAGCCGACGACGAGATTGAGCCCGGCGACGAGGATCCACCACGCCGCGATCAGCGCGGCGAGATGGATCTGGTACTGGTCGCCCGCCCACCAGGGGAGTGTCGCGAGCGCGACGAGCACACCGACGCTGCCCGCCATCGGGCGCAGGGAGGTGCCACTCATACGGGTCTCACGCGACGGGAGCCGAAAAGGCCCTCGGGCTTCAGCAGGAGGACCAGCATCAGCAGGCCGACGGAGACGGTGTTCTGGTACTCGCCACCGATGAGGTTCGCCGAGAACGCGTTGAGCAATCCCAGCGCTGCGCCGCCCACGAGCGCACCGACGTTGCTGCCGAGACCACCCACGGCGAGCGCGATGAACCCGTTCAACGTGAGCGTGAGGCCCACCGCGAAGAACGCGAAGGTGAGCTGCCCCGCCGCGAACCCTGCGAGGGCGCCGAGCGCGCCGGCGATGCCGTACGAGATGGCGCGCAGGCGATCGGTCTCCACGCCGCGGGCCCGTGCCGCGAAGGCATCCTCGGACATCGCGACGAAGAGCTTCCCGTACAGCGTGCGGCGATAGAAGAGTTCGAGCGCCGCGGCCATCACGATGGTCGTCCCGATCGGCAGCCAGTACTTCTGATCGGCGAGTCCGGCCGTGAAGTCCTGCGGCAGCAGCCGTGGGAAGGGCTTGGGCTCGGTGCCCCACCAGAGCGCCACGCCCTGCTGGACGATGGTCGCGAGCGCGAGCGTGGAGAGCAGCCAGAGGTGCTCGTCGCTGCGGGCGAGCACGCGACGGATCGCGATGACGTCGGTGAGCCAACCCGCGAACGCCCCGACGGCGAGCGAGGCGAAGAGGGCCGGCACGGGATGCCAGCCCAGCTCCGTGACGAACCACGCACCGAAGACCCCGCCCAGCATCGCGAGATGGCCCGTCGTGACGGACAGCACCTTGGAGGTGGAGTACATCACGTTGTAGGCGAGCGCCGTCGCCGCGTAGAGCGCGCCGATGGCGAGACCGGTGACGAGGACGCCGAGCATGGGTTCGGAGCCTGGGGACTAGGGGCTGGGGACTAGGGAAGCCCAGATACAGCCTTGGGGCGTCACGGTGCCTTCGGCGCCCGGTACGTGCCGTCCTTGAAGCTGTCCGCCAGGTTCATCACGACGCCGACGTCCGGGAAGCCGTTGCGGTCCTCGGCCGTCCACGTGTAGTCGGCGTAGACGCCCTTCAGCTCGGCGGTCGTCTCGAGCGCCTTCTGGATCGCCGCGGGGTCCGTTCCGCCGGCCTTCTTCACCGCGTGCTCGACGATGTGGACGGTGTCGTAACCGAGCGCCACCCACCAGAACATGAAGTCGATCTCGGCGCCGCCCAGCTTCGGCCGCATGCGGTCGACCAGGGACTTCGTCGCCGCGGGCAGCTTGCCGTCGGCACCGGCGGTCATGCTCACGTAGCCGGCGGCGTACGCGTCGGTCCAGTACTCGGGCTTGTTGAGCAGCTTGCGGATCGCCGGCGCCATGAGCGCCGGATGCCCGACGATCGACACCTTCCATCCCATGTCGCCGCGGGCGTTCAGGAGGCGCGCGAGCAGACCGGTCGCTGCGGACCACGGCATCACGACATCGGCGCCGGCGGCCTTCGCCTTCGCAAGCTCATCGGTGAGGTCGGTCTTGTTCGGGTCGACGAGCGTGGAGAACACGGGCTTCACGCCGGCCTTCTCGAGCAGCTCCGCCGCGGTCTTCGCGCTGGAGGTGCCGTAGCCCGACGTGTCGCCGATGATCGCGATCTTCGACTTCTTCAGCGTCTTCAGCGCGTAGTCGTTGGCCGCAGTGATCCACTGGCGGTTGGTGTTGATCGCCCGGAAGGCGCGGGGAAAGCGCTTCGGGTCGACCAGCTCGTCGATGGTCCCGATGATGATGTTCGGGATGCCGGCCTTCGCGACGATCGGGACGGTGGCCAGCGATTCGCCGGAGTTCACGGGGCCGATCACGAAGTGGACCTTGTCCACGAAGGCGAGACGCTGCGCGAAGTTCACGGCCTTCGTGGGGTCGCCCTGGGTGTCGTACGTGACCAGTTCGATCTTCCGCCCGCCGATGCCGCCCGTCTGGTTGATCTCGTCCACGGCGAACTGCACGCCCTGGTTCTCGGCCACGGCCGCCGACGACAGCGCGCCGGTCAGCGACGACAACCAGCCGATGCGGATCGGGGACTCCGCCCAGGCGGTGGAAGCCGTGGCGAGGCTGAGCAGCAGGGCCGCAAGGGGCCGGCGGAAATCCATGTCGTTCCTCCCGATCGTTCTGTCGTCACGCCCAGGCAGGGCGGGCGTCATCGAATTTCCGCGAGGGGCACGACACTGTCAAGCACGGGACGGCGGTGGTGTTCAAGGAGTGAACGCGATTCGGGGGCCATCGACGGCGCAGTGTGTCCGTCAGCGTACGGACGCACGACGACCGGGACTGCATCCTGGACGTCGGAAGGGATCCGCAGGTCCGGCGCACGGGTCGCGTCGATGCGGATACCGCCACCAAGGAGAACCGCATCGTGAACAACATCATCTACATCGTCGGCCTCGTCGTCATCATCGGCGCCGTGCTCGGCTACTTCGGTCTGCGCTGAGACGGCGTCCCCATGCCGCCCTCCGCGTCGCCGACAGGCTCGCGGGTCGCACCCGGCATGGGCGCCCCGATGAGTGCCGCCCACAGGTCGTCTCGGCCGAGGAAGGCGCATGCCTTCCCCTGTCGCACCGATTCGACGACCCCGGCCACCTCGTGCCCGGGGTCGTCACCACGCCGATAGACGTGGACGACGAAGCTCTCGCGCACCGGGCGCGTGGCAGGCCGCCGGGTCAAGGCGTCTCCCAGTCCCACTCGAGGTCGTCCCAGTTCACGACGGGCGTGACGCCCACGAAGTTGAACTTGCCCTTGCCCTTGATGCCTGCGAACGGACCGGTTCCTCCGAGAAGGGTGATCACGCCGGCGCTGCCGGTGGCGGTAGCCTTCGAGTCGCAGCGGGCGAACAGCTTGTGGCCCTCGCGCGTAGTGAAGGTCTTGATGCAGTAGCCACCCCCGCCGCCGTCGCCCGCCCACACGACATGGTAGTGGGCGTGGTCGAGCATCCGGTCGAGCGGACCGCCCCCACCGTTGTGGAAGATGAGGCCGTCCAGTTCCCCGGCCATCGCCGACTTCATCGGATGGCCCTCCATTGCTTTGTACTCGGTGAATTTCATGCTGTTCAGCACGGCATGGCCGGCGAACTTGCCGCGCTCACCGGCAGATGCCGTACCTGCGACAGTGAACATCGCCGCGATCGCGATCGCAGCCTTCAGTGAACGTTGCGCCATGGTGATCTTCTCCTGTTGGACTGCGCGGCGGACGTCCCGCACGCACGGCACAGTCTGCGGAGGAGAAACCCACGAATGATCCACCGATGGCGGTGTTGCGGGTCGCCGTACGTGCGGTCATCAACCCGCGTGCCCCGCGACGCCAGCGACGTATCACATCCGTGGGGCCAGGCCATCGTCACGGCATTCTGTAGGAGCGGCCCATGGCCGCGAACAACGTCGGATGCGACAACCGCGCTTGCCTGCGATCGACGCCGCATCGCGGGCATGGCCCGCTCCTACAGTTCGTGGTTCGTTCCCGGTCCGCGACGCATCCACGGGGGATGTACAAGGGGCCTCTCCCCTTGTTCGAACTCCTTGCGGGGGCACCCACCGGAATGGATCGAGGCGACGGTTCCTGTAGGAGGGGCCCATGGCCCCGAAAGCGGTGGATGCAGCGAAGCGCGTCGACCGGAACGAGCGCTTTCGCGGCCATGGGCCGCTCCTACAACAGCGCGCCCATTTTCAACGGCCGGCTGCGCATCGACGGGGGATATACAAGGGGTCCCCCCCTTGTTGGTACGCCCTGCGGCCAAGCCGCCGCGGGCCATCAGGCCCGAGAGGCGGCCATGGCCCGCTCTCCTACAACAGCGCGCCCATTTTCAACGGCCGGCGGCGCATCGACGGGGGATATACAAGGGGTCCCCCCCTTGTTGGTACGCCCTGCGGC
>JALHMS010000009.1:29412-179704 GCA_022843925.1 Burkholderiales bacterium | reverse complement strand
TCAGGCCCGAGAGGCGGCCATGGGCCGCTCTCCTACAACAGCGCGCCCATTTTCAACGGCCGGCGGCGCATCGACGGGGGATATACAAGGGGTCCCCCCCTTGTTGGTACGCCCTGCGGCCAAGCCGCCGCGGGCCATCAGGCCCGAGAGGCGGCCATGGGCCGCTCTCCTACAACAGCGCGCCCATTTTCAACGGCCGGCGGCGCATCGACGGGGGATGTACAAGGGGTCCCCCCCTTGTTGGTACGCCCTGCGGCCAAGCCGCCGCGGGCCGTCAGGCCCGAGAGGCGGCCATGGGCCGCCCCTACAGTGCGTGGTTCTTGTCCACGTTCCGTCACGCGCCGACGGCACGCGACGTCCATCGCCTTCAACCCGTGGCTTCGCGCCTCGCCCCTTCACTCTGGAGAGCCCGCGCCAGTGCCTGACTCTGCTCCGATGGCCCGATCCCCAGCAGCACCGACAACGTCTGGCGCAGACGCCGATACACCGCCATGCCTTCGGCGTATCGGCCGGCGGCGAGGTGGCAGCGCATCAGCCCTTGATGGAACGCTTCCGCGAGCTCGTCGGCGTCGAGTCCGCGTCGATACCACGCGATGGCAGCCGCCCAATCCGACTCGCCCTCCGCCGCGATCGCCGCGGCCTCCACGAGGCGAACGAACCGACTCCTCAACTGCTCGCGACGCTTGAGCGTCCACGCAACATCGAGGTCGCCCGGAAGGAATGTCCCCGTGTACTTCGCCAGCGTGGCCTCGCGCGCCGGCCCGGCGTCGGGAGCCTCGGCGAAGCTGGTCGCATCGACCCAGCACAGCGCCCGGTTCAGACCCACGGACTCATCGCTCACCAGCACGGCGTCGCTTCTCCCGAGCAGCTTGCGCAGGCGCGCGATCGTGACATCGAGCGACTTCCGCGCAGCATCGCCCTCCTCGCCAGGCCACAGGGCATCGATCAGCGTTGCCGCCGGAACGCTGTGCGTACCTAGGCACATCAGGGCCTTGAGCAATGCGAGCGGCTTCTTCGGTGTCTTGCCGACGAACTGCAATGGCGCGCCATCGACGTCCACCTGAAACGATCCGAGCGTGCGCACCTTCACGGGCCAGGGCCAGCGGTCGCTGGCTAGCACGGGAGCAGCGAGACGGAAACGGCCGATCAGTGTGGTCACGCGCTCGACGGCGATGCCGGCTTCGCACGCCTCCGACATCAGCTCGCGAAAGATGCTGGTCCCGCGCAGGATGTGCGCGAATGGCTCTTCGCCGAAGCGCGGGGACTGCAGGGCGTCCGCCAGCAGTGCAAGCCCACGGACACGATCGCCGTGCTTCAGTTCGTCCCACGCCTCGATGAGGCTGGCCCCATAGTCGAACTGCCGGAAGCACGTGCCCCTCGCCAGGTCACGGATGCTCGCGAGCTGCGCAGAGAGCGCCTGTCGCTGACCTGAGCCGGCGAGTGCGATCGCATGGTGGCTCCGCGAAACGAGCACGATGTAGGTCATGCCCGCTGCTTCCGAGTACTGGATGCAGAGATCACCCACCCGTGCTGCCGCCTCGAAGTTTCCGGCGGCGAGTTCGCAGATCATGCGCGATTCGACGGCATGCCATCGGCTCATCGGACGGATGTCATCCTGGATCGCGGCGATCCTTTCGTGAGCACGTCGAGCCCCGGCGTGATCCCCCATGACCGCTCGCGTCAGTGTCAGGTAAGCCCCCATCAATGCCGTGTTCGAGCTGAGCCGGTGAAACCCGTGCGTGTCGGCAATCGATTCGGCGCGTTCCAGCTCGGCCGTGGCCTCGTCGTAGGTTCCGAGGATCATGAGGAAATAGCCGTGGCGGAGATGCCACCACATGCGGCTTAGGGGCGTCACGTCCCGATTCGAGATGAGCGCCTGCCCGCGGGCCGCCACGGAGGCGGCCCGGGCGGTTTCGCCGGTCAGGTTGCAGCACGAAAGCAGCATCATGGCGGCCGCCATCTTGCTGTTGTCGTCGAGATCCTCGTCGAGCATTTCGGTGACGCGCTGGACGCAGCTCGCCAGCCGCGGAGATTCGGGCGCCGCGTAGAGGATGCCGAGGATCATGCTGGCGTTGAGCCGCTGCTCCCACTGGGGGCTGTCGGCAAGCTGCGCCCGGTCGATCAATCCGTCGAGTGCATCCACCCAGACCCGCAGCCGCCGGAAATCGGTCCACTCGAAGAAGTGCGCATCGATGATGCCTGCGGCACACAATGCCTGTGCCGTCGGATTCGCGTTCGCAGAGAACAGATCGAACGCATGTTCAAGATGGCGGCGTGACCCGGGCTGATCCACCGGAATGAGCGACATGCCCAGCCAGTAGCGCAACCACGGGTGCGATTCGAGCATGTCGGGTGGGATCTGCTGGATCCATTCCCGCAGCGTCTGTCCGCGACCCTGACTAAGCAGAGTCGCAGCGCGGCGCTCGACCAGGCGCGTGACAGACTGCCAGTCCGAGGCCTCCCGGAACAGTTCGAATGCATCGTCGTACGATCCGGACGCTTCCAGGAGTCGCGCCGCACGGCTCTGCAACTCCCTCGTCTGCGTCGACCCGAGCACGGCCTGAGCGCGCGCTGTCAGGAACGCCCGGAACAGCGCGTGATACCAGTACACGGGCTCCCGGCCACCCCGTCGATGCGTGAACAGATGCCGACGATACAGATCGTCGAGGATCGCCTCCGCGTCCGCGTTGTCCGTCAGTTCTCGCGCCACCGAGACCGGCACCTGGGGCAGCAGCGCGGTGGCCACGAGAAAGCGCTGCGTCGCGGCCGGCACGCGCGCGAAGATCTGCGCCGCGAAGTAGTCGAAGATCGCATCGCGCCCTTCGGGCAGCTCGGCCGACGTCGCGCTGTTCCGGCGGCGGCCCTCGATCAGCAGCGTGAGGCCTGCCGCCCATCCGCCGCAGGTCGCGTGCAGACGCTCGATCTCCGGCGCGTCCAGATCGGCCCGGGCGGCGGCGATCGCGGTCGCCTCGTCCAGCGTGAGCTTGAGCTGATCCCAGTCGACCAGTGCGACGTGCTCGTTCGCGATCAACCGTGCATAGGTGTCGGGTGGATCCCGACGGCTGACAGCTACGAGCACCATGCCCGGCGGCACCTCATCGACCGCCTGTGCGATCAATGCATGAAACGGTTGATCGGCCCCGACCTCCTGGTAGTTGTCGAGAACGACGACGGCGTCCTCCGGCAGCCGGGAGAACAGTTCTCGGAAGAACCGTCGCGAGAACCCGGCGATGTCCTGGCGGTACTCGGGCGTAAGCGCCGGCAGGGGTGGCTGGCCCTTGCGGGCATAGGGCACCGCAGCCTGTCCGAGATAGTGGAAGAAGGTCGCCAGATCGGCGTCACCGGGATCCACCTGGTACCAGACACCCCTCGCGCCACGCTCGTCGAGCCAGCTCGCCACAAGCGTCGTCTTGCCCGCGCCGGGAGGACCGACCACGCAGATGGTCGGCCGCTGACCCCGGGCTTCGTCGAGACACGCGAACAGGCGCTCTCTGGGGACCGCCCCGTGCAGCCGGGGTCGGGTGAGCTTGGCGAGCAGACGCTGGGCAGGCATGGCATCCCGGGGATGGAGCCGACCCCATCGATTCTAGTGTCGCCGGCCCACGGATGACCCACGGATTCGAATCGGACGTACGCCGTCGCTGCAAACCATCGACGGCGGGCCCTGTTCACGCGGTGAACATCCCCGGGCGCCCGCTTGACGATCGCTCCCCACCGCGACGATCCTGCCCGGATACGGAGTCCAGGAGGCACGTCCCTTGAAGAAGACCATACGCATCGGTGCCGGCTCGGCATGGTGGGGCGACCGCGTGGAGCCCGCCGTGCTGAATGCAGAACGCGGCGATCTCGACTATCTCTGCTTCGAGACGATGGCCGAGGCCACGATCTCCGCGGCGCAGGTGCGCGCGCGGCGCGATCCGACGTTCCCCGGTTACGACACCTATCTGGACGACCGCATGCGCGGGGTGTTGCCCGCGTGCCTGAAGCGCGGCACGAGGATCATCTCCAACCAGGGTTGGATCAATCCGGATGCCGCCGCCGAGCGCATCGTCCACTGGCTGCGCGAACTCGGCGCCAAGGGCGTGAAGGTCGCTTCGGTGAACGGGAGCCTCATCACCGATCGCGTGCTCGAACTCACCGACACGATCCTGGAGAACGGCCAACCGACATCGACCCTCGCACCGTCGCTGGTCTCGGCCGAGGTCTACCAGGGCGCCGAACCCATCGTCGAGGCGCTGAAGGCCGGCGCGCAGATCGTCGTCACCGGCCGCGTGGCGGACCCGTCGATCTTCATGGCGCCGATGATGGTCGAGTTCGGCTGGGACGCCCTCGACCACACGCACCTCGGGCGCGGCAACGGCATCGGTCACCTGATGGAATGCGGCGCGCAGGTGACGGGCGGCTACTTCTCCGACCCGGGGTTCAAGGACGTGCCCGAACCCTGGAACCTCGCGTTCCCGATCGCCGAGGTGGAAGCGGACGGCAGCGCCGTGATCACGAAGGTTGCCGGCTCCGGCGGCGCAGTCACGCTGCAGACCGTGAAGGAGCAACTGCTCTACGAAGTCCACGACCCCGCGAACTACATCACACCCGACGTCGTGGTCGACTTCACCACCGCGAAGCTGGAACAGGTGGGTCCCGACCGCGTGCGGGTCACGAACCTCTCGGGCAAGCCGCGCACGCCGACGCTGAAGGTGTCCATCGGGTGCCAGGAAGGCTTCATCGGCGAGGACATGTTCTTCTACGCGGGTGAAGGCGCGCTGCGGCGCGCGCAGCTCGCGAAGCGCATCCTCGAGGAACGCTTCCGCATCGTGAAGCTCGACGCCGAGGAGATCCGCATCGACTTCCTGGGCATCAACGCGATCCACGGCGCGATGTCGCCGGCACCGAAGGCCGAGCCGTACGAGGTTGCGGTGCGCGTGGCCGCGCGATGCAGGACGCGCGAGGAAGCCAACAAGGTCGGCCGCGAGGTCGACGGCATGGCGGTGTCCGGCGTCGGGCACACCGGCAAGCGCGTGCCGCACCAGGACCGCACGCGCGAGATCATCGGCGTGTGGTCGTCGCTGGTGCCGCGCGATCGCATCGTCCCCTCGATCCGCTACTTCGAGAGCTGAGCCATGAGAGTGAAACTCCAGCACGTGGCCCACACGCGGTCCGGCGACAAGGGCAACACGTCGAACATTTCGGTGATCGCGTACGACGATGCGTTCTATCCGCACCTGGTGGAACAGCTCACCTCCGAGCGCTTCCACGAGCACTACGCCGGCACGATCCACGGCCCGGTCACGCGGTTCGAAGTGCCGGGGCTCGCAGCGCTCAACTTCGTGTGCCAGGGCGCGCTGGGCGGCGGCGTCTCGCGCAGCCTGTGTCTCGACAACTACGGCAAGTCGCTCTCCGCGGCGATCCTCGGCTTCGAGCTGGACATCCCCGACGCGCTCGGCCCGAAACTGCGTGGCCCGCGCTGATCGCGGCGGCAGCTCAAAGCTGCCAGCGCAGCGCCACGTAGAGATTGCGGTCCGGCATCGGGTAGTACGTGGCGCTGAAGCCGAGCGGCGAGTACACCTTGTCGAACAGGTTGTTCACGCCGACGGTCATGCGCGTCTTGTCGCGCTCGAAGTGGAGCGCGGCGTCGAACACGGTGTAGGCCGCCAGGGACGGGAACCTGCCCGAGCCGTCCTCGTTGCCATCCGCCCTGACGCCCGCATGACGGGCCGCGAGTGCCGCCCGCACCCACGGCTTCACGGCCCAGTCGACGCTCGCATTCGCGGTGACCCGCGGCACGAGGGGCACATCGAAGCCGGTACCCAGCACGCGCGGTGACACGTAGCCCGCGTTGGCCCGCAGCGTGAGCGAAGGCGTCACTCGCCATCGCAGCTCCGCCTCTCCGCCGACCCGTCGCGTCGGACGGTCGAGATTCCGGTTGACCACCAGCCCCGTCGTCGGCGACAGCCCGTACTGGATCTCGTCGTCCACGGTCATGTGGAAGACGGTGAATCCCGTCTCCACCGAGTCGCCCCACGCTTGGCGGATCCCCGCCTCCACCGTGCGCCCGCGCTGCGGATGAAGGTCCGTGGTGGCCACCATCAGCTCGTCGACGTTCGGATTGCGGAAGTGGTGGGTCATGCTGCCGAAGGCCGTGAGGTGCTCACGCGGTTGCCACACGAGACCCAGTTCGAACGCGCGGTTGCGCCACGTGGCGTCGCGGCGCGACTGCGTGCGGAAGGCGTCCGAGCATCCCGTCTGCCGCGGCACGCTCACCGGCACGAAGATGCCGCCACCGATGTCGACGAGCACGGTGTCGAAGACCGTGGTGCAGTCGTCCCGCGTGAAGCGCGTGTCCGATTGCTGCGTGGAGAAGCGATCGTTGCGCACACCGGCGTTCAACGTCCACGCGGGTGCGGCGCGCCACGAGGCCGTGGCGTACTGCGCAAGGTTGTCGACATCGCCCGCGCGGCGCGTCGAACTGCCGATCTCCGTGAATCCGTTCTCGCGACGGAGGTAGTCGGCGCGCTGGTGCATGACGCCGGCCGCGACCGACACCGTCGAGGCGGGCTCCCACTCGTAGCGGGCTTCGAGGTCGCGTCGGCGCGATTCGATGGCCGCCTCGAAGCGCGTCGTGTCGGCGGGCAGCGTGGTGCCGAGGCCGATCAGATAGGGATTGCTTCTGTCGCGGTAGGTCGCGCGCAGTTCGAGTCGCCCGGCGGCGCCGAACTCCAGCGTGGCACCGGCGCCCACGCGTACGTCGTTCGTTCGGCTGCGATCGTGGGGGGACAGCGTGCTGCGGCGCGCCGCGTTGCCGGCGGCGAACGCGGCCGCTTCCACCGGACCCGGGAGACCGCTGTCGTCCTCGTGCATCGCGGCCCGCAGATGGAGGTCGACGAGACCCGTCTCGCGCTCGGGCGTGAGGCGCATTTCGCCCGCGAAATCCTGGGCACGGACAGCCCCGTTGCGGCGATAGCCGTCGGTCCCGCGGTCGCTCGCCTGCACGGCGCCCGAGACGATCCCGACGCCACCGCTCGCGGCGATGCGATGGTCCCACGTGTCGTACGAACCACGCGTCGATTGCAGTTCCAGGTGTGCGGGCCCCGGCCCGGCCCGGCGCGTCAGGATGTTCACGACACCGCCCACCGCACCGTTGCCGTAGCGGACCGCCCCGCCGCCGCGCACGATCTCGATACGGCGGATCCGTGCGAGCGACACGGTGGAGAGATCGGCACCCGCGAGATCGGGCTCGTTGAGGCGCTCGCCGTCGACCAGCACGAGGACGTTGCTCGCAGCGGTCGCGCCCATCCCACGGATGTCGATCGTGGATCGCCGGTCGCCGCCGAAGTAGCTCTGGAGATTCAGGTTGGCCTCGCGCGACAGCAGATCGCCCACGCCGGTCGCGGTGCTCCGCGCGATGTCGGACGCGGTGATCGCGGTGACGCCGTGCGGCGTCGTGCGCAGCGTGCCGTCCGCGCTCGGCGCCGTGACGATGATCTCCTTCGACTCGATCACGCGATCGTCCACGCCGGCAGCCTGCACCGTCGCGACGGCGCAGGGGATCGCGACCGCACATCGCCATGCGACCTTCGTACTTCTGGTGAACAGCATGGCCGTGAAGCGCCGGCCTGCGCAGGGACGCAGGCCGGCGCTGGTCCGTCAGACAGAGGCTGCGCGACGGCGCAGGGCCAGACCCACGATCCCGATCCCGCCTGCGAGCAGCCAGGCGGTGGAGGGCTCGGGGATGGCAGCGACCGTGAGGTTGTCGATCGCGAAGTACGCCGGCGTGTTCATGCCGAACGCCCCGTTGTCGGTGGACGCCAACGCGAAGCCGAGAGAGACCACCGCACCGAGCGACGAGAGGTCCACGAAGGTCCAATCCCTGACGATGTAGTCGCTCGAGGCGTCGGCGAAGCGGAAGTCGGCGAGGAAGAAATCGATGGCGCCGGTGGTGGCACCGCTGCCTTCGCGCCCCGTGATGGTGAGGCGCAGGAAGTCCGGATCCGACCCGGTGGCACCGCCGAACTTCTTCGCGAAACCGTCACCGTCGCGCATCGACGTGGCCGCGTACGTGGTGTTGGTGAACCACGCGCCGGCCAGCAGCTGCGGCGTGTCGAAGGTCACCGTCGCATCGCCCAGATAGGCGATGGCGTACTGCGCGGAGCCGCCCTGCCCGCCCCCGGCGAACGCGCTGTACTGGTTGCCGAAGCCCGGGGTCGTGTTGTCGGTGACGCGGGAAACGGTCCAGCCGCTCCAGCAGCAGCCGGGGAATCCGAAGTCGGTGTACCGGTGGGTGAAGTTCGCAGCGCCGCTCGCGAAGGTCGTGGTGGCCGCGGGGAAGAAGTACCCCTGCGCCCCGAGGCCGATCTCCTCGAAGGTGCTCACCCCACCGGCTGCAGCCGCCGGCAACGCGATCGCGACCGCAGCCAGTCCCGCCGCGACGCGCCGGCGGCGACGCACCGCGCCGACCAGGACGAGACCGCCCAGCATGCCGAGCGCGACCGTGGACGGCTCGGGCACCGGTGCGGCGACGAAGTGCATGACCCCCACGCCGTCGAGATCGAAACCGCCGCTCGCCACCGTCGGATGCACGTCGTAGATCGGATTCGGCCCGCCGAACGGGGCCGGGAAGTTGTCGGACACGGAGCCGTCACCGACGATGTCGACGAGCCGCACGTGGCTCACGGCCCGCACGTCGAGCCCCGGCACGGAAGCGAGCAGCGCGAGATCGAACGGCGTGCCGAAACCGCCGCGGTACTTTCCTGCGAGGCCGTCGATGTTCGTCGGATCGACGGCACCGAAGCCGCCGACGGGGCCAGGTGTGAACGAGAAGCCGGGGAAGCGGAAGAAGTTCGTGCCGTCGGACGACACCTCGACCCAGGCGAGTTCGAGGAACGTGTCGCTGAAGCTGTTCTCGAAGACCGCGAAGTCGGCTCCGGGGCCGTCGAAGATCAGGCCGCCGAAGGTGAGCGTGATGCGGCCGCTGTCGCCCAGCGAGACGACATCCGTGGCGACACCGGTCGCTGGGCCGAGGGCCTGCGCGGCGTTGGCGAACGTTGCCGAGACGTTCGGACCGGGCGTGTAGTCGCTGAAGGAAGACGCCCATGCCGCGATCGTCGGGCTGTCCTTCGAAACGGCGGTGGACCCGGGCTGCCCGGCGGCGCCGGCATGGGGACCGGCGTGGGCCAGGGGTGTGAGCGTGGCGAATACGAGTGTGGCTATGGAAAGGGAAAGCGAGGTGCTGCGCATGGCGGCCTCCGGGTGGTCCGGACGCTCCCCGCGTCCGGCAACGCTGACGAAATGCCGGCGCGCTGCGGGAACGAGGACCACTGGAGATACGGGATGAGAGGCAGGCGGGATCCGCAACGAGAAGCGGATCGGACACGCAGGCAACTTCACCACCGCGTCGCCGCCCACCGCAGCAATCCGGCACGGAAGAAGCATTCCGCGGGGCGGATGCTTCCGAGTCACGGGCCGGTCTCCGGGCTTGCGAGGAATGCCCGCGATCCGCCTTCCCATGCGTGATGCACAGTGGCCGGATGGACCGCGTCACTCGCCTACCGTTGCGGGGGCAGCGTCGGCATGGGGATCTGTGAACGACCCCGGCACCGACTTCCCGATTATCCCCTCCGGCTGGACGCCGTCGGGGCACCTGCGACGCCCGAAGGCTAGTCGAGCGGCATCGGCGGCGTCAAGGACGCTGCCGGCGGAGATTGCGAGATCGCGTCAGGCGCTGCGGAAGCGCGTCGTCTTCACGAAGACGATGGCGAGCATGGGCAGCACCAGCCCGAGCGCGATCGAGATGGCGAGGAGATGTCCGAGCTGGCTGTAGTCGGCAGGCACCTGGACGGCACCGGTCGCGACGTCCTTCACTTCGCGGGTGACCTTGTAGGCGCCGTTCAGATACTTCGTCCCCAGTTGGGAGAGCGAGAGCGCGAGGTTGGTGAACGAGGCCATCACCGCGAAGTACGTCGCCTTCAACTTGTCCGGCGCGGAGTTCGCGATCCACGCGAGCATCGGGATCATGGCGACCTGGCCGAGCGGCGATTCGAGCGCGGTGTCGATCACTGCGATGAAGCGCGCATCGACGACGCCCCCGGTATGCGCTGCCGTCCATTCGTGGAAGCCGTGGTACATCGCGAGCGTGGGCAGGGAGAGGATCGTGCCGACGATCGTGAGGAAGCCCAGGACGTAGGCCATCGAGTTGTCCGCCATGAACCGGCGGAACAGGAACATCCCGAGCAGCCCGAGCGTGCTGCCGATGACCCCCAGCTTCGCGAGGAAGCCTTCGTCGAACCTCAGGACGTCGATGCTCCACCAGCTCGCCCCGGCGCCGGCACCCGGGATCGCCCGGAACACGAAGACGAGCAGCGCCGTGCCGATCAGGACGTTGCGGGACGCGGGTTCCAGTTCGCGGACCAGCCGCAGCATGAGGAACAGCACGATCGCGAGGGATCCCGCGAAGACGATCTCCTGGCTGAACCGGCTGCCCGAGGAGCCGACCGCGATGGAGAACACGGCGAACAGCAGGCCGCCGCCCAGGATCCACCAGTTCACGGGCGGGCGCTGCGAATGATGGAACACCTGCGCATCGATGGTGGCGCGGTCGACGCCGAGCGCCGCGAGTCGCTTCGCCTGACGGCGCAGGATCCACGCGGACAACACGACGCCCAGCACCGACACCACGGGAATGAGCAGCGCGCACTGGTAGAGGAAGAGGTATTTCGCTGCCTTCTCGGCCTTCGACAGCAGACCGGCGTCCGCGAAGATCGCGACGTTGAACGCCGAGACGATCACGCTGCCGCCGATGATCGCGACACGGCCGAGGGTCTGCATCGTGGTGTGACCGACGCGGCGTTCCGCCTCGGGGATGGGATGGCCGTCGTCGTCGAGACGGGGGACGGCTTCCACGGTCATCGCATCGGCGACGACGTCCTGGACCACGTACCCGATCGGGGCGAGCAGCGAGGCGAGGATGAACCAGCGGTCGCCGGGCATGATCGCCTCCATCGCCATGCGGTCGGCCAGCAGCCCGATCATGATCAGCAGGCTGGACGCCAGCAGGCTCGCACCGAACGCGACGAGCCAACCCTTGTACCGCCAGAGCAGGTCGACCATGTGGCCCACGGGCATCTTCAGCGCCCACGGGAGGCCCACCCAGAAACCGAGCGCGGCGAGCGCCTCCGCGGACAGCCCGAGGTAGTCCTTCACGAAGAAGGTGCCGGCGATCGCGGTGAGGCCGGAGATGCCGTAGGCCACGTAGACCATCAGCGGCGGCAGATAGGAGATGCGCATCTGGCGGCCGAGATCGATGATGTTGCGGTCGATCCAGCCGAAGAGGCCGGATGAGGCGGTTGTCGTCATGAAGGCTCGCTGCGGGGTTGGCGGAACGTGCGAGAGAGTAGCGGAAACCCCGGAGAGTTCATGCCCTGCTTTTGGTGCAGCGCGCCAGCGTCCTCGGCGCCGCGCCCTGGCCTATCATCACCGTTCCCCCATGAACCGCGAACGCACCCGCCATGCGCATCGGACCTCGGAACACCCGCCGCCCGTTTCTGCGGTCGATCCTCGCCGGTCTCGCCCTGCCGGCGGCCCTTGCCGCGCCCCATGTCCACGCGGTGGATGGCCTCGATTCCCAGCGATGGCGCGATCTGCGTCGCAGCCTCTTCGGGGACCGGACGGTCCGGACGGATCCCGGCAGGGTCGTCGAACTCTTCGTGCACCCCTACGCGGACGACGCCGCGGTCGTCCCGATCATGGTGCGGACGCATCTCTTCCAGAAGCCCGAACGCCATGTGAAGCACCTGTGGCTGGTGATCGACAACAATCCGTCGCCGTTCGGGGTTCGGTTCAACTTCACGCCGGAGAGCGGCAAGGCCGACATCGAGACGCGCGTCCGGCTCGAGAGCGCATCACCCGTCCGTGTGGTCGCGGAGTTGAACGACGGCTCCCTCTGGATGGATGCGAAACTGGTGACGGGAGCGGGCGGGTGTTCCGCGGCGGGTGCGAAGAACGATCAGGCGATGCGCAACCTCGGCAAGGTCCGGTTCTCCGTCGACGAGCAGTTCGCGGATCCGGGAGAGCCGCTCCTCGCACACCTGCGAGTGGCGCATCCGCAGTTCTCGGGGATCGGCTCCGAGGCGGAGCCACCGCGGTTCGTGCGCGAGATCCGCGTGTTCTACGCGGACCGCCTGGTGATGTCGGCGGATCTCGACTTCACCATCAGCGAGAACCCCAGCTTCCGCTTCTACTTCCTGCCGGACGGCAAGGGTGAACTGCGGGCGGAGATCGTCGACACGGGCGACCTCCGGGTGCAGGATCGCTTCGAGGTGGACCCGGCGAAGGTGCTGCTCAAGTAGCGGGCACGACTCCGGCGCCCGCGACGGCCGGATCGACCGCCGCGAGCGCCTGCCGGACTACGCGGCCATCGCGAGCATCAGCTGGTTGATGCGCTTCACGAACGTGGCCGGGTCTTCGAGCTGCCCGCCTTCCGCAAGGAGGGCCTGGTCGAAAAGCACGTGGCTCCAATCGCCGAAGCGCGTGTCGTCGGCCTCGCCCTGCAGGCGCTGGACGATGGCGTGCTGCGGGTTGATCTCGAGGATGGGCTTCGACCCGCCCACCTTCTGACCGGCCGCTTTCAGCAGTCGCTCGAGATTCATGCCCATGCCGTGTTCCTCGGCGACGAGGCAGGCGGGCGAATCCGTGAGGCGATGCGTGATGCGCACTTCCTTCACCTGCTCGCCGAGCGCCTTGCCGATGCGTTCGGTCAGCGGCTTGAACGTCTCGGCCTCGGCCTGCTGGGTGGCCTTCTCGGCCTCGTCCTCCAGCTTGCCGAGATCGAGATCGCCCTTCGCGACCGACACGACCGCCTTGCCGTCGAACTCGTGGAGACCGGAGACCACCCATTCGTCGACGCGATCCGAGAGCAGCAGGACCTCGATGCCCTTCTTGCGGAAGATCTCGAGGTGCGGCGAGTTCTTCGCCGCGGCGAACGTGTCGGCGGTGATGTAGTAGATCTTCTCCTGCCCTTCCTTCATGCGCGAGACGTAGTCGGTCAGCGTGACGGTCTGCGCGTCGGTGTCGGCCTGCGTGGAGGCGAACCGCAGCAGCTTCGCGATGCGCTCGCGATTGGCGAAGTCCTCGCCGACGCCTTCCTTCAGCACGCGGCCGAAGGCCTCCCAGAAGGTCGCGTACTTCTCCTTGTCGTTCTCGGCGAGGTCTTCCAGCAGCCCCAGCACCTTCTTCACCGAACCGTTGCGGATCGACTCGACGTCCTTCGACTGCTGGAGGATCTCGCGCGAGACGTTGAGCGGGAGGTCTGCCGAGTCGATGACGCCGCGCACGAATCGGAGGTACGCGGGCATGAGCTGCTCGGCATCGTCCATGATGAAGACGCGGCGCACGTAGAGCTTCACGCCGCGGCGATGATCGCGGTCCCACAGATCGAAGGGCGCACGGCCGGGGATGTAGAGCAGCTGCGTGTACTCCTGCCGGCCCTCGACCTTCGCGTGGGTCCACGCGAGCGGCTTGTCGTGGTCGTGGGCGACGTGCTTGTAGAACTCTTCGTACTGCTCCGCCGTGATCTCGGATTTCGGGCGGGCCCAGAGCGCGGAGGCCTGGTTCACCTGCTCTTCCTCGTCGAGCATCACCTGCTCGCCCTTCTCCTGGTTCCATTCCTCCTTGCGCATGAGGATGGGCACTGTGATGTGGTCGGAGTAGCGGCGCAGGATGTCGCGGAGCTTCCAGCCGGAGAGGAAGTCGTCCTCACCGTCGCGCAGATGGAGCGTGACCTCCGTGCCGCGGCCGGCCTTCTCGACCGTCTCGATCGTGTACTCCCCGGCGCCCTCGGATTCCCAGCGCACGCCGTGCTCCGCACCGAGGCCGGCACGACGGGTGACGAGCGTCACGCGGTTCGCGACGATGAAGGCGGAGTAGAAGCCCACGCCGAACTGGCCGATCAGGTTGGCGTCCTTCGCCTGGTCGCCGGTCAGCGCCTGGAAGAACTCGCGCGTGCCGGACTTGGCGATGGTGCCGATGTTGCGGACGACCTCCTCGCGCGACATCCCGATGCCGTTGTCGGCGATGGTGATGGTGCGGGCGGCCTTGTCGAACGAGATGCGGATCTTCGGGTCGGGATCGCTCTCGTAGAGCGCCGGATCGGTGAGACCCTCGAACCGAAGCTTGTCGGCAGCGTCGGAGGCATTGGAGACCAGTTCCCGGAGGAAGATCTCCTTGTTGCTGTACAGCGAGTGGATCATGAGGTCGAGCAGCTGCTTGACCTCGGTCTGGAAGCCCAGCGTCTCGCGGGTGTCCTGGCTCATCGGATGCTCCGTGGCGTCACATGGAAACGGCAGCACAATGGGGACGCCTGCCGGCATTTCAAGGGCGGCAGTGCCAGGGTCCCCTCGGAGCATCCCGACGGCGCCTGCCGTCCTCACGGAGATCGACCATGATCGGACCAACCATCGCCCGTCCCTTCCTCGCCTGCCTGGGCATCGCGCTCGCCCTGACATCGATGCCCTCGGCGCAGGCCGCCGAACCGCCCATCGAGCGCATCCGTCTGCCGGCCGGCTTCTCCATCGAGGTCTACGCCAAGGTGCCGGGGGCAAGATCCCTCGCAGTCGGTGACCGGGGCACGGTGTTCGTCGGGACCATGAACGCCGGCCGGGTGTACGCGCTGCGTCCTTCCGCCGACGGAAGGACGGCGACACCCTCGGTGATCGCCTCGGGGCTCAACACACCGAACGGCGTCGCCTTCCGGGAGGGCGCGCTCTACGTCGCCGAGGTCGGCCGCATCCTGCGGTTCGACGCGATCGAGGACCGCCTCGACAGTCCGCCTCGCCCCGCAGTCGTCACCGACCGCTTCCCGACGGACCGTCACCACGGCTGGAAAACCATCGCGTTCGGGCCGGACGGCTGGCTGTACGTCCCCGTGGGCGCGCCGTGCAATGTCTGCGAAGCCGATCCCGACCGATACGCCCTCATCTCGCGGATCCGCCCGGACGGCACGGGGTACGAGGTGATGGCGCGGGGCGTCCGGAACAGCGTCGGTTTCGATTGGCACCCCGAGACGAAGGAACTGTGGTTCAACGATCACGGCCGCGACATGCTGGGGGACGACCTGCCGTCCTGTGAGCTGAACCGGGCCTCCCGGGCTGGCCAACACTTCGGGTTCCCATACTGCCATCAGGGTGACACGCCGGATCCGGAGTTCGGCGGCAAGCGTGCCTGCAGCGAGTTCGTGCCGCCGGCCTGGAAGCAGGGCGGGCACGTGGCGCCCGACGGCCTCCGGTTCTACACCGGAGATCAGTTCCCGGCAGCCTATCGCCATCGCCTCTTCGTGGCGCAGCACGGCTCCTGGAACCGGTCGAAGAAGAGCGGCTACCGGATCATGATGGCCACGCTGAAGGACGCAAAGACGGTCTCCGCCTTCGAACCGTTCGCCGAAGGATGGCTCGAGAACGAGCAGGCCTGGGGGCGCCCGGTGGACATCCTGGGGATGCCCGACGGCAGCCTTCTGGTGAGCGACGATTTCGCCGGGGTGGTCTACCGGATCCGCTACGGTCGCTGAAGGCGGGACTTTCGCAACGGCTTTCCGACCGCCTTGCCGCTGCATCCTCTCCGCATTTTCGCCTTCCGGTACCTTTGTCCAGTGGTGCGGGCGGCGGGTCCAATGCTATCCTCCAGCGCAATGTGAGGGAGAGTGTGGACGGTGGCAAGCTTTGGCGGTCACCGTGGGGCCCTCCGTGAAGCTTCCAGCAGTGCGCAGGCCAGAGTGAAGAAGGGCAGAACCGCCTGACGCGGTTCATCGAAGCCCCGGGGACCGCAGAGTGCGGCCGATCCAGAAGGAATCGCGAGACCAGACGGAGCGTTGCCAACGCTGTCGGGCTTCACCGCAGGGTGACGGTCCCGGACCGTCGAAACCAATGGCGCCGAACATGCGGGAAGAGAAGCTCGAGTACAGCATCCAGGAAGTATCGGAAAAGCTCGGTATTCCGGTGCAGAAACTCCGTCGATGGGATGCCCAGGGCGTCCTGATGGCGCGGCGGACCGACGGTGGCCATCGCCGCTATGCGAAGGAGATCGTCGATGGTCTCGCGGCATCCACCCTCGGCGGCAACCTCGACCGCTACAACGACGAGCTCGAACACGCCCGCAAGGCGCTCCAGGAGAAGCGGCGGATCATCCAGCTGCTGGTGGAGAGCGAGACCCGCTACAAGGATCTCGTCGAGACGTCCCACGATCTCGTCTGGACGACCGACCCGCAGGGCCGCTTCACCTACCTGAACGCCGCCGCCCGCGACATGTTCGGCCTCTCGCCGAAGGAACTCGACCGGCGCTGCTTCTTCGACTTCGAGGGCAAGCCCTCGCACCTGCCGAATCGCCGCTTCCTGGCGCAGTTGAAGCGGGATGGCGAAGTGAAGAACTACATCACCCAGATCATCGACGCCAACGGTCACGAACGCTGGGTCGGCATCAACGCCCGGCTCGTGCACGATGAGGCCGGCGGTCTGACCGGGATGCGCGGCACCGCCCGCGACATCACCGAGCAGCAGCGCGCCGCGATGCAGACCGAGTACTTCGCGACCCACGATCCGCTGACGGGCCTGCCGAACCGCGTCAGCCTCCAGAAATCGGTGGAGCGCGCGCTCGAATCCCACGACAAGGGCGCCGTCGTCTTCATCGACATCGACCACTTCAAGTACGTGAACGACAACGTGGGGCATCGTCGCGGCGACCAGCTCCTCGTATCGATCGGCGGAGTGCTGCGCGAAGTGGCCGAAGGTCTCGACGCCCAGGTCTACCGCCTCGGTGGCGACGAGTACGCCGTCCAGATCCCCGGCGCCCTGCGCGCCCAGGCCCAGGACGTCGCCGAAGCCCTGCTCTCCCGCCTGCGGCAGTGCCCGCTGCCGATTCCGGGCGAGGAAGCCCGGCTGATCACGCTCACCGCCTCCGCCGGCATCGCCCTGTATCCGTTCCACGGCAGCGAGTCCGCGGGACTGCTGGCTTCGGCAGACATCGCGCTCTACCAGGCGAAGGACGCCGGGCGGAACCGGGTCGTGATCTACGGGCAGGAAGGCGAGGCCCTCCGCGCCACCCATCGGCGCGTGCTGTGGGCGAAGCAACTGCGCGAAGTGCTCGACGAGGACCGCATCCAGCTCTACGTCCAGCCGGTCATCCGGCTCGACGACGCCGAACCGATGCACTACGAGGTGCTCGTCCGCATCGAAGACAACGACGGCCGGATCGTCGCACCGAAGCAGTTCCTGGAGGCCGCGGAGTCCCTCGGCATCGTCCAGGAGATCGACCTCCGCGTGATCGCGAAACTGCTCCACTACCTGAGCGCCCCCGAGCGCCGGAACATGCGCTCGCGGTTCTTCGTCAACCTGTCGCGGGTGAGCATGTCCGACCCGTCCTGGACGCGCCGCTTCTACGCCCTGCTGGAGGGCTCCGATGTGTCGCGCGGCCAGCTCGTGTTCGAGATCTCGGAAGCCGCCGCGATGGCCGAGGTGTCGATCAGCAAGAACTTCATCCGCGAGCTGAAGCAGATGGGCTTCCGGTTCGCGCTCGACAACTTCGGCGCCGGCTTCAGTTCGTTCTACTACCTGCGGCAGTTCGACGTCGACTACATCAAGATCGACGGCAGTTTCGTGCGCGACCTCACCCGGGACGACGCGAACGGGATCTTCGTGCAAGCGCTGTGCGATGTCGGCCAGGGTCTGTCGAAGCAGGTCATCGCGAAATGGGTGGAAACCCCGGAAGTGCTTTCGCGTCTCCGCAGCATGCGCGTGGAGTACGCCCAGGGGAACCTGTTCCGGGCGCCCTATCCCATCGACGCGCCCGAGACGCGCGAGCCGGTGTTCCGCAAGACGGGGACTGCCGGCCACTGACCCGGCATCCACACGCCACCAACAGAAAGGCCACCCGAGGGTGGCCTTTCTGTTGGTGGCATGCAGTGCGTGATCGCAGTCGCGCGGAATCAAACCTCGTCGGGCAACGGCCAACCGGCACGCAGGCGATCCGCCCAGAGCAGCCCCATCTGGGTCTTCACGTCGGTGATGCGTCCACTACGGACCCACTCCAGAGCCTCGTCGAGCGGCAGGACCAACGTCTCGAGAAACTCACCGTCGTCGAGCGATCGTTCGGAGAACGTGAGGCCCCGTGCCAGAAACAGATACACGACCTCATCGGCGTAGCCCACGCAGGGGTGCAGACGACAGAGCTGGCGCCACTGCGTCGCGGAGTAACCCGTCTCTTCCCTAAGCTCGCGCTTCGCGGTCTCGATCGGGGGTTCGCCCTTCTCGAGCTTGCCGGCGGGGAGTTCGTAGAAGTGGTCGTGCAGGGGATAGCGGAACTGGCGTTCGAGCAGCACGGACCAGTCGTCGAAGAGCGGCATGATCACCGCGGCGCCCGGATGCACGACGTACTCGCGACGCGCCGGTTTGCCGTCGGGCAGGCGGACTTCGTCCTCGCGCACCTGCAACATGCGGCCGCGGTAGGTCACCGTCGACGAGACCGTCGTTTCGGTGAAATCGTGCTCGCGATCGTGGTCGGACACGGGAGGGGCCGCGGAGGTCTAGAGCGAAGCCTGCATCGCCTGCTGGCAGAGCGTCATCAGCCACCCGGGCACGATGCCGATCACCAGTGCCGCCAGGCCGTTGACCGACAGCAGTACGCGAGCCCCCGCGGAGGCGACGATGGGTGCGGTGTCGGTGGGCTCGTCGAAATACATGAGCCGGACGATGCGCAGGTAGTAGAACGCGCCCACGAGGGACAGCAGCACCGCCACGATCGTGAGGCCGATATAGCCCGCGTCGAGTGCGGCCTGCAGCACGGAGAGCTTCGCGTAGAAGCCCACGGTCGGCGGCACGCCGGCGAGCGAGAACATGAGGAGCAGCATCACGAACGCGTACCACGGGCTGCGGCGGTTCAACCCCTTGAAGTCCTCGATGCGGTCGGCCTCGAAGCCCTTGCGGGAGAGCAGCATGATCATCCCGAAGGTGCCGAGACCCATGAACGCGTAGACCGCCACGTAGAACATCGCCGCGCCGTAGCCGTCCACCGTGCCGGACATCAATCCGAGCATCAGGAACCCCATGTGCGAGATCGTCGAGTAGGCGAGCATGCGCTTCAGGTTCGTCTGCGCGATGGCGGTGATGTTGCCGATGGCCATCGACAGCACCGCGAGGATCGCCAGCATCTGCTGCCATTCGACGAGCAGCGATGGATGGCCGAGCGCTTCCACCAGCAGGCGGATCGCGAAGGCGAAGGCGGCGAGCTTGGGGGCCGTGCTGATGAACAGGGCCACCGCCGTCGGCGCACCCTGGTAGACGTCGGGCACCCACATGTGGAAGGGCACCGCGCCGAACTTGAAGCCCAGGCCGGCGACGACGAAGACGAGTCCGAACACGAGGATGGTGGCGTTGGCCTGGCCGTTCGCAATGCGCTCCGCGACGCGCGGGATCTCCAGCGACCCTGTCGCGCCATAGATCATCGACATCCCGTACAGCAGCATTCCCGAGGCGAGCGCGCCCAGCACGAAGTACTTCATCGCCGACTCGGTGCTCTCCGCGGAGTCGCGCTGCAGGGCCACGAGGGCGTACATCGAGAGCGACAGCAGTTCGAGACCCAGATACAGCGACAGGAAGTGGTTCGCGGAGATCATCACCATCATGCCGAGCGTCGCGAACAGCACGAGGGTGTAGAACTCCCCGCGGAACATGCCGCGCGCCTCGATGTAGGTCCGCGAGTAGACCAGCATCACGCCGACCGCGAGGTAGACCATCACCTTGAGCGCGTCGCTCATCGGATCGTCCACGAACATGCCGTGCATCACGATGGAGACGTCCGAACCGGCGGAGACGACGGTGACGACGGCACAGGCGGCCAGCGTCAGGAGGGAGAGCACGTACACGCCGTTGCGCTGGTCGTCGCGCAGGAAGAGGTCGGCGATCAGGATGACGCACACCATCACCAGGAGCAGCAGCTCCGGCCAGATCGGGACGAAATCGGCAGCAGTGAGGCTCACGCGGTTCTCCGCACAGGGTTTCCGGAGCGATGGATCACGGCAGCTTGCTCTTCGAGAGATGCTGGAGGAGGTCCGCCACCGGCGCCTCCAGCACGGCATTGAACGGGGCAGGATGGATGCCCATCCACAGGACAGCGATGGCGAGCACGGCGAGGAAGATCCACTCCCGGGCCTCGAGATCCTTCAGTTCGGCCACGTGCGGATTCGCCACCGCGCCGAAGATGACCCGCTTGTACATCCAGAGGGTGTAGGCCGCACCGAAGATCAGCGTCGTGGCCGCGGTGAACGCGAACCAGAAGTTCACCTTCGTCGCCGCCATGATCACCATGAACTCGCCCACGAAACCGCTCGTACCGGGCAGGCCCGCGTTGGCCATCGCGAAGAGCATGAGGAACGACGCGAAGATCGGCATCGTGTTCACCACACCGCCGTAGTCGGCGATCTGGCGGGAATGCATGCGGTCGTACATCACGCCGACGCAGAGGAACATGGCGCCGGAGATGAAGCCGTGGGAGATCATCTGGATCACCGCACCTTCGACGCCGAGGCGCTCGAAGAGGAAGAGCCCGAGCGTCACGAAGCCCATGTGCGAGATCGACGAGTACGCGATCAGCTTCTTCATGTCGGTCTGCACCAGCGCGACGAGACCGATGTAGACGACGGCGATCAGCGAGAGCGCGATCATGAACCCCGACAACGCATGGCTCGCATCGGGTGCGATCGGCAGCGAGAACCGGATGAAGCCGTAGCCGCCGAGCTTCAGCGCGATGGCCGCCAGCACGACGGAGCCACCGGTCGGCGCCTCGACGTGGGCATCCGGCAACCACGTGTGCACCGGCCACATGGGCACCTTGACGGCGAACGCGACGAGGAACGCGAGGAAGACGAGCACCTGCGGCGTCATGCCCAGTGGCAGCGCGCGCCAGTCGGCCAGGGAGAAGCTGCCGCCGCTAGCGCGATAGAGATACAGCAGCGCCACCAGCATCAGCAGGGAACCGAGCAGCGTGTAGAGGAAGAACTTCACCGCGGCGTACACGCGGTTCGGTCCGCCCCATACGCCGATCACGATGAACATCGGGATCAGCGTCGCTTCGAAGAAGACGTAGAACAGCAGCGCGTCCGTGGCCGCGAACACACCGTTCATGAGGCCCGACATCACCAGGAAGGCGGCGAAATACTGGGCCACACGGCTCTCGATCACCTTCCAGCCGGCCAGCACGACGAGGATGGTCGTGAAGCTGTTCAGCACGATCAGCAGCAGCGAGATGCCGTCGATCCCGAGGCTGTAGTTCACGTGGTAACGCGGAATCCACGGGGTCGTTTCGATGAACTGCATGCCGGCGACGGCGGTGTCGAAGCTGATCGCGAGGGGCAGCGTGACGACGAAACCGGCGATGGCACCGAGCAGAGCGATGGTGCGGGCGAGGGACGCGTTCCGATCGGAGCCCGTGGCAAGCACGAGCGCGCCCGCGAGGATGGGCACCCAGATGGCGAGGGTCAGCAGTGGCATGGCGCTCATTGGGGGGTCACGTCCGCACGAACCAGGTCAGGAGGGCGAAGACGCCGAGGATCATCACGAAGGCGTAGTGGTAGACGTAGCCGCTCTGGAGCTTCCGAACGATGCGGGAGAACCAGCCGATCAGGCGCGCGGCGCCGTTCACGAAGAACCCGTCGATGATCGCGGCGTCGCCGATGCGCCAGAGGCCCTTGCCGATGAGACGGGCACCGCCCGCGAAGAAGACGTTGTTGAAGTCGTCGAAGTAGTACTTGTTCAGCAGCAGCTTGTGGATCGGGCGGAACGTCTTCGCGATGGCGGCTGGGATGTCGGGCCGCTTCAGATAGAAGAACCACGAGACGGCGACCCCGGCGAACGCCAGCCAGAACGGCAGCGTCGACAGCGCATGCACGGCCATCGCACCGGCGCCGTGGAAGTGCTCCCGAAGGTCGGCCATGGCCTCATGGTGTTCAGCGACGTGGATCACGCCCTTGAAGTAATCGCCGAAGAGCATGGGCTCGATCGCGAAGTAGCCGAGGAACAGCGACGGGATCGCGAGCAGCACCAGCGGCAGCGTGACGACCCAGGGCGACTCGTGCGGTGTGCCGCCGCCGTGGTGATCGCCGTGAGCATCATGGCCGTGCGCAGCGTGGTCGTCGTGGCCGTGCGCTTTCTCAGCATGCGCGCCGAAGCGCTCCTTGCCGTGGAACACCAGGAAGTACATCCGGAACGAGTAGAAGGCCGTGATGAAGACACCCGCCATCACCGCGAAGTGGGCGAACCCGCTGCCGGCAATATGCGATGCGCCCACGGCTTCGATGATGGAATCCTTCGAGTAGAACCCGGAAAGGAACGGTGTGCCGATCAGCGCCAGCGAACCCGCCAGCGAAGTGAGCCAGGTGATGGGCATGTACTTCCGGAGGCCGCCCATGTTCCGGATGTCCTGGTCGTGGTGCATGCCGATGATGACGGAGCCCGCCGCGAGGAACAGCAGCGCCTTGAAGAACGCGTGGGTCGCCAGGTGGAAGATCGCGACCGAATACGCCGAGGCACCCAGTGCCACG
Organism: Burkholderiales bacterium; assembly: GCA_022843925.1. Taxonomy (GTDB): domain Bacteria; phylum Pseudomonadota; class Gammaproteobacteria; order Burkholderiales. The sequence goes on along the minus strand of JALHMS010000009.1, from coordinate 157,137 downwards.
GTCATGTAGCCGAGCTGCGAGAGCGTCGAGTACGCCACCACGCGCTTGATGTCGTTCTGGACGATCCCGAGGAAGCCCATGAAGAGGGCGGTGATCGCCCCGATCACGAGGACGAACGACAGCGCCGTCTCGGAGAGTTCGAACAGCGGCGACATGCGCGCGACCATGAAGATGCCGGCCGTCACCATCGTCGCCGCGTGAATCAGTGCGGAGATCGGCGTCGGGCCTTCCATGGAGTCGGGCAGCCACACGTGCAGCGGGAACTGGGCCGACTTGCCCATCGCGCCGACGAACAGGAGGATGCAGATCACGGTGAGCAACGACCACTGCGTGCCGCCCATCAGGGCGATCGTCTCGGCAGCCTTCGCGGGTGCGGCCTGGAACACCGTGGCGTAGTCGAGCGAACCGAAATGCGCCAGCACGAGCCCGATGCCGAGGATGAACCCGAAGTCACCGACGCGGTTCACCAGGAACGCCTTCAGGTTCGCGAAGATCGCGGTGGGGCGCGTGTACCAGAAGCCGATCAGCAGGTACGAAACGAGACCCACGGCCTCCCAGCCGAAGAAGAGCTGGAGGAAGTTGTTCGACATCACCAGCATCAGCATCGCGAACGTGAACAGCGAGATGTAGGCGAAGAAGCGCTGGTAGCCGGGGTCGTCGGCCATGTAGCCGATCGTGTAGATGTGGACCATCAGCGAAACCGATGTGACCACGAGCAGCATGGTCGCCGTCAGCGTGTCGACGAGGAAGCCCACCTCCATCTTGATGTCGCCCGCGACGAGCCAGGTGTAGGCGGTGCCGTTGAACGTGTGTCCCGCCTGCACGTCCTGGAACACCATCACCGAGCAGACGAGCGCCACCAGCACGCCGGCGATCGTCACGACGTGGGCGCCGGTGCGGCCGATGACCCGGCCGAAGAGCCCCGCCAGGAGTGCGCCGGCGAGGGGCGCCAGGGGAATGATCGGGTAGAGGGCGTTCATCTCAGTTCTTCAGGCGCCCGATGTCTTCGACGTTGATGCTGCGGATGGTGCGGAAGAGCACCACGAGGATCGCGAGGCCGATCGCGGATTCGGCGGCGGCCACCGTCAGGATGAAGAACACGAAGATCTGTCCCGAGGTGTCCTGCAGATAGTGCGAGAACGCGATGAAGTTCGTGTTCACGGCGAGCAGCATCAACTCGATCGCCATCAGCAGGATGATCACGTTCTTCTTGTTGAGGAATATGCCGACGACGCTGATCGCGAAGAGGATCGCGCCGAGCACGAGATAGTGGGTGAGCGGGATCATGGCGCCGCCTGTTCGGATGCGGGAGCGGCGGGAGCCGCCGGCTTATCGGACTTCATCGCGACGATCCGGACGCGGTCGGCGCGACGGACGACGACCTGGCGCGCGGGATCCTGGTACTTGCTGTCCTTGCGGCGACGCATGGTGAGCGCGATGGCGGCGACGATGGCGACGAGCAGGATGACCGAGGCGATCTCGAAGGCGTACACGTACTGCGTGTAGATGAGGCGCCCGAGTTCCTTCGTGTTGCTGTAGGTCTCCGCCTTCGCCGCGGGCGCGGGCATGCCTTCGAGGCGCAGGCTGCGGCCCACGAGGAGCAGCGTCATCTCGGCCAGCATGGTGCCGGCCACCACGAGCGCGGGGACCAGGTACTCCCAGTAGCCCTCGCGGATGCGGTCGATGTTGATGTCGAGCATCATCACGACGAAGAGGAACAGCACCATCACGGCACCGACGTAGACGAGCACGAGCGTGATCGCCAGGAACTCCGCTTCGAGCAGCATCCAGAGTCCTGCGGCCGTGACGAACGCGAGGACCAGGAACAGCGAGGCATGCACGGGATTGCGGGCGGTGATGACGCGCAGGGCGGCAAACACGAGGATGAGAGCGAAGGCGTAGAAGACAGCCAGCTGGAAGCTCAAGGCAGGTCTCCGTGAGGGTGGCACCGCGGCGGAACGCGCGGCGCGACCGCCGGGCGGGTCAGGCGATCACCGGTAGGCGGCATCGTCGGCGCGGTCCTTGGCGATCTGTTCTTCGTAGCGGTCACCGATGGCGAGCAGCATTTCCTTCGTGTAGACGAGATCGCCGCGGCGCTCCCCGTGGTACTCGAAGATGCGCGTCTCGACGATGGAGTCGACCGGGCAGGATTCCTCGCAGAAGCCGCAGAAGATGCACTTCGTGAGGTCGATGTCGTAGCGTGTCGTGCGGCGCGTGCCGTCGGCGCGTGCCTCGGATTCGATGGTGATGGCGAGTGCCGGACACACGGCCTCGCAGAGCTTGCAGGCGATGCAGCGTTCCTCGCCGTTGGGGTATCGACGCAGCGCGTGCAGGCCGCGGAAGCGCGGGCTCTGCGGCGTCTTTTCGTCGGGGAACTGGACGGTGATCTTCCGATGGAACAGATGCCGGCCGGTGATGGCCATCCCCTTCAACAGCTCGAAGAGCAGGAAGGTGCCGAAGAATTCGCGGATGCGGTTCACGATGGGCGCCTCACTTCCAGGGCCAGTAGGGGGTCTGCATCCACCCGCCGATCACCATGAGCCACACCAGCGTGACGGGGATGAACACCTTCCAGCCGAGACGCATGATCTGGTCGTAGCGATAGCGCGGGAAGGTGGCGCGGAACCACAGGAACAGGAACAGGACGAACCCGACCTTGGCGACGAGCCACGGGAAACCGTCCGGGAGGAACGGCACCGGCGAGAGCCAGCCGCCGAGGAACATGACGGCGGTCAGCGTCGACACCAGGATCATGTTCGCGTACTCGGCGAGGAAGAAGACCGCGAAGGCCATCCCCGAGTACTCGACGTGGAAGCCGGCGACGATCTCGGATTCGCCTTCTGCGACGTCGAACGGCGCCCGGTTGGTTTCCGCCACGCCCGAGATCAGATACACGATGAACATCGGGAAGAGCGGGATGAAGTTCCAGGAGAGCGCGCCCAGCCCGCCCTGCTGCTGCTTCACGATGTCCACCAGGTTGAGGGAGTGCGACATCATCAGCACGCCGACGAGCGCGAAACCCATCGCGATCTCGTACGAGACGATCTGGGCCGCCGACCGCAGGCAACCGAGGAAGGCGTACTTCGAGTTCGATGCCCAGCCGGCGATGATCACCCCGTAGACGCCCATGGACGTGATGGCCATCACGTACAGCAGGCCCGCATCGACGTTGGCGAGCACGAGTTCGGGATCGAACGGGATCACCGCCCACGCCGCGAGCGCCGGCATCAGCGACAGCACCGGCGCCATCAGGAACAGCACCTTGTTCGCGCCCGAAGGAATGATGATTTCCTTCGTGAGCAGCTTCAGCGCATCGGCGATCGGTTGCGCGAGTCCGCCGAGCCAGCGGATACCGAAGAAGGTCACGCGGTTCGGGCCGAGGCGCACCTGCATGAAGCCGATCACCTTCCGCTCGGCGAGCGTGAGGTAGGCGACGCAGCCCATGATCGGCAGGACGATCGCGACGATCTTCGCGAGCGTCCACACCAGCGGCCAGGTGGGTCCGAAGAAGTTCGAGAAGGATTCCATCGTCAGGCGCTCGCCTTGGCAGCGGCGGCGATGCGCTCGACGCGGACGGTTCCGGTGACCGGGCCGAGATTCGCAGTGAGCACGTGCGCCGCGGGGATCCGCACGGCGCCGTCGGGGACGCGGGCGTTCTCGCCGGCGAAGAGGAGCACGCTGGCCTCGCCCTGGGTCACGCGTACCTGGTCGCCCTCCGCCACGCCGAGGGATGCCAGCGTGCCTGCGTTCATCCACGCCTGCGGCGCGACGGCATCGTGCGTGGCCTGCAACGAAGGCGCCCGACGCACGAGCGGGTCGGCGAAGTGGATCGGCACGTCGCCGATGCGCTCGAGACCGCCCGCGATGGCTGGAGCCGGTGACACCGGCGGCAACTGCGCGAGGCTGTTGTCGAGCCGCGCGGCGACGTCGACCCCGGCGAGTGCCGCGGTCTTCACGGCCTCCGCACTGTCCTGGTCGAAGCCATCGAGACCGAAGAGATTGCCCAGCACACGCAGGATCTTCCAGCCGGGACGCGCCTCGCCGAGCGGCTGCACGACACCCTTGAAGGACTGGACACGACCCTCGGTGCTGACGAACGTACCGGCCGTCTCGGTGAAGGGCGTCATCGGCAGGAGCACGTCGGCGTACTCGACCGCGCGGTGCTGGAACGGCGACAGCGCCACCACGAACTCCGCTGCATGCATCGCAGCGAGTGCGCCGGCACCATCGGCAGTATCGAGTTCCGGTTCGCAACCGAGCAGCAGATACGCACCCAGCTTCCCGCGCACCATCGACGCGGCGTCGAGCCCCTTACCCGTCGGCACGGCACCGGCGAGATGCCCGCCGACGCTGTTGGCCGCTTCGCCGAGCACGCCGAAGCGGGCGCTCGAGGCGGACGCGATGCGCTGGGCGAGGTTCTCGATGGCGGAAGCCTGCGGATGATGGGTCGCGAAGTTCCCGAGGAACACGGCCGCAGGCTCACCGCCGGCGAGCATCGCGGCCACGCGGCGCGCTTCCTCACCGGGCACGACCGACGCCAGCGCGGCGTCGACCGGTTGACCTTTCGATGCGAGCAGCGCGACCAGCACTTCGGCCAGGGCGGCAGGCAGTGCAGACGGCGCGACGCGGATGTCGCCCTGCAATGGAATCAGCGGATCTTCCTGCCAGGCCCCCACCATTGCGAGTTGCAGACCCTTGCGGGCCGCAGTGCGAAGGCGCACGGCGAGCAGCGGGTGATCCTTGCGGAGGTTGGACCCGATGACGAGGACGCGCTTCAGGCGGCTCAGGTCGGCCACGGGCATCCCGAGCCACGGTGCGCCCTTGCGCTGCGGGTCGAGCGAGAAGTCTGTGCGGCGCAGACGGAAGTCCACGTTGTCGCCGCCGATGCCGCGCACGAAACGACCCGCGAGGAAGAGTTCCTCGAGGGTCGAGTGCGGGCTCGCGAGGAGACCGAACTGATCGGGGCCGCGGGCGGCGATGACACGCTTCAGACCTGCGGCGGCGAACTCCAGGGCCTCGGACCATTCGACTTCGTGCCAGCGACCGTCGCGCTTCACCATCGGGCGCACGAGTCGGTCGGAACCGTTGAGGCCTTCGTACGAATACCGGTCCTTGTCGGACAGCCAGCACTCGTTGATCGCCTCGTTCTCGTACGGCAGCGCGCGCATGACGCGGTTGCCCTTGATCTGCACCACGAGCCCGGTGCCGAGTCCACAGTGCGGGCTCACCGTGCGGCGCCGCGCGAGCTCCCAGGTGCGGGCCGTGTAGCGGAACGGCTTCGAGGTCAGCGCGCCCACGGGACAGAGATCGACCATGTTGCCGGACAACTCGGAATCGACGCTCTTGCCGACGAAAGACAGGATCTCGGAGTGCTCGCCGCGCCCGGCCATGCCGAGTTCCATGACGCCCGCGATCTCCTGGCCGAAGCGCACGCAGCGGGTGCAGTGGATGCAGCGCGACATCTCTTCGGCCGCCACGAGCGGTCCGATGTCCTTGCGGGGGACCACGCGCTTCATCTCGCCGTAGCGGGAGGACGACGGACCGTAACCCACCGCGAGGTCCTGCAACTGGCACTCGCCCCCCTGATCGCAGATGGGGCAGTCGAGCGGGTGATTGATGAGCAGGAACTCCATCACGCCCTTCTGCGCCTTCACGGCCGCCTCGGAGTGCGTGAACACCTTCATGCCCTCGGTGACCGGCGTCGCGCAGGCAGGCAATGGCTTCGGCGCCTTCTCGACCTGGACGAGGCACATGCGGCAGTTGGCCGCGATCGACAGCTTCTTGTGCCAGCAGAAGTGCGGGACATAGACACCGAGGCGGTTGGTCGCCTCCATCACCATCGAGCCCTCCGGCACCTGCACCGGCTGGCCGTCGACTTCGAGATTGATCAGCTTCGGTTCGCTCATGTCGCTTCCTAGGCCGCCTTCGCCACGGCATCGACCAGGCAGATCTTGTGGTCGATGTGGTACTGGAATTCGTCGCGGTAGTGCTTGAGGAAGGCACGTACCGGCATCGCCGCGGCGTCGCCCAGCGCGCAGATCGTCCGGCCCTGGATGTTCTGCGCGACCTGATCGAGCATGTCGAGATCTTCCGGACGGCCGCGGCCGTGCTCTATGCGGTTCACCATGCGGTAGAGCCAGCCGGTGCCCTCGCGGCACGGCGTGCACTGACCGCACGATTCCTCGTAGTAGAAGTACGAGAGGCGTTCGAGGCAGCGCACCATGCAGCGGGTGTCGTTCATCACGATGACGGCGCCGGAACCGAGCATCGACCCCGCCTTCGCGATGGAGTCGTAGTCCATGTCGGTGGCCATCATGATCTCGGCAGGCAGCACCGGCATCGACGATCCGCCGGGGATGCACGCCTTCAGGGGACGCCCCTCGCGCATGCCGCCGGCCATCTCGAGCAGCGTCGCGAACGGCGTTCCGAGGCGGACCTCGTAGTTGCCGGGCCGGGCGACGTCACCGGACACCGAGAAGATCTTCGTGCCGCCGTTGTTCGGCTTGCCCAGCGCGAGGAACGCCTCGCCGCCATTGCGGATGATCCAGGGCACCGCCGCGAAGGTCTCGGTGTTGTTGATCGTGGTCGGCTTGCCGTACAGGCCGAAACTCGCGGGGAACGGCGGCTTGAAACGAGGCTGACCCTTCTTGCCTTCGAGCGATTCGAGCAGGGCCGTCTCTTCACCGCAGATGTACGCGCCGAAGCCGTGGTGCGCGTGAAGCTGGAACGAGAAGTCGGTGCCGAGGATGCGGTCGCCGAGGAAGCCGGCGGCGCGCGCCTCTTCCAGGGCGCGCTCGAATCGCTCGTAGGTCTCCCAGATCTCGCCGTGGATGTAGTTGTAGCCCACCGAGATTCCCATGGCGTAGGCGGCGATCGCCATGCCCTCGATCACGGTGTGCGGGTTGTAGCGGAGGATGTCGCGGTCCTTGAACGTGCCGGGCTCGCCTTCGTCCGAATTGCACACGAGGTACTTCTGGCCCTCGTAGTTGCGGGGCATGAAGCTCCACTTGAGGCCCGTCGGGAAGCCGGCGCCGCCACGGCCGCGCAGCACGGATTTCTTGACCTCGTCGATCACCGCGGCCGGCGTGATCTTCTCTTCGAGGATCTTGCGGAGGGCGGCATAGCCACCGCGCGCGAAATAGTCGGCGATACCCCAGTTGTTGCCGTCGACGCCGGCCATGATCACGGCGTCGGGGCCGTACGCATCGGTTGCAAAGGGGGGATGGGAGGACTTCATTTGGCAAGCTCCGCAATCAGGGCATCGAGCTTGTCGGGCGTCATGCCGATCAGCATCTTGCGGTCGTTGTGCAGCAGCACCGGGGAATCCCCGCAGGCGCCGAAACACTCGCCTTCCTTCAGCGTGAACCGGCCATCGGCGGTGGTCTCGCCGAACCCCACGCCGAGCTTCTTCTTCAGATGCGCCGCAGCCTCGAGGGCGCCGGACAGCGCGCACGGCAGGTTCGTGCAGATGCAGAGCTTGTGACGCCCGAGCGGCTTCAGGTCGTACATCGTGTAGAAGGTCGCGACCTCGTAGACGGCGACGGACGGCATCCCGAGATGCGTCGCGACCTCGTCCATCAGCGGGGTCGACAACCAGCCGTTCTCGTGTTGGGCGATGGCAAGCGCTGCCATCACCGCGGACTGCTTCTGGTCGGCCGGGTACTTGGCCACTTCCCGGTCGATCCGGACACGGGCTTCCGCCGACAGGGTGCCGGTTGCTTCACTCATCGATCGATCTCACCGAACACGACATCCATGGTGCCGATGATCGCCACGGCATCGGCGATCATGTGCCCCTTCGCCATCTCGTCCATCGCAGCCAGATGCGGGAATCCCGGCGCGCGGATCTTCACGCGGTAGGGCTTGTTGGCGCCGTCGGACACCAGATAGATGCCGAACTCGCCCTTCGGCGCCTCGACGGCGGAATAGCACTCGCCCTCGGGCACGTGCATGCCTTCGGTGAAGAGCTTGAAGTGATGGATCAGCTCTTCCATGTTCGACTTCATCGCCACCCTCGAAGGTGGCGCGACCTTGTGGTTGTCGCTCATCACCGGGCCGGGGTTCTTCCGCAGCCAGTCGACGCATTGGCGGATGATGCGGTTCGACTGGCGGAACTCCTCCATGCGGACGAGGTACCGGTCGTAGCAGTCGCCGTTGACGCCGACCGGGATGTCGAAGTCCATGCGATCGTAGACCTCGTACGGCTGCTTCTTGCGGAGATCCCATTCGACGCCCGAGCCGCGGAGCATGGGACCCGTGAAGCCGAGCTGCAGGGCGCGTTCGGGCGTCACGACACCGATGCCGACCGTGCGCTGCTTCCAGATGCGGTTGTCGGTGAGCAGCGATTCGTACTCGTCGACGAGCTTGGGGAAGCGATCGGTGAAGTCCTGGATGAAATCCAGCATCGAGCCCTGACGGTTCTCGTTCAGGCGCTTCACGTCGGCAGCCGAGCGAAGAGGCGATTCGTCGTACTGCGGCATCCGGTCGGGAAGATCGCGGTACACGCCACCGGGCCGGTAGTAGGCCGCGTGCAGACGGGCTCCGGAGACTGCCTCGTAGCAGTCCATGAGGTCTTCGCGCTCACGGAAGCAATACAGGAAGATCGTCATCGCGCCGATGTCGAGGCCGTGCGCACCGAGCCACAGCAGGTGGTTCAGCACGCGAGTGATCTCGTCGAACATCACCCGGATGTACTGCGCGCGGATCGGCACCTCGATGCCCAGCAGCTTCTCGATGGCCATCACGTACGCGTGCTCGTTGCACATCATCGACACGTAATCGAGTCGATCCATGTACGGCACGCTCTGGATAAACATCTTCTGCTCGGCGAGCTTCTCCGTCGCGCGGTGCAGGAGCCCGATGTGCGGATCGGCGCGTTGGATCACTTCACCATCGAGCTCCAACACGAGGCGCAACACACCATGCGCCGCCGGATGCTGCGGGCCAAAGTTCATGGTGAAGTTGCGTATCTCAGCCATGGCGACCTCCGAGCGAAGCGCAGGTCGCCGTCGCTGAGCGCGACGTGCCGTGAACTTCAGTGGAAGCTAACGCCGGCACTGCCGGGGTTACGCTGGAACTAAAGTTCATGGTGAAGTTGCGTATCTCAGCCACGGCGCCCCCCGGCGAAGCGCAGGTCGCCGTCGCTGAGCGCGACGTGCCGTGAACTTCAGTGGAAGCTAACGCCGGCACTGCCGGGGTTACGCTGGAACCAAAGTTCATGGTGAACGTAGTCGCGGTGAAACTGCGTATCTCAGCCATGGCTACTCCACATCGCCGTAGTGCTCTTCACGCACGACACGCGGTACGATCTCGCGCGGCTCGATGCTGACGGGCTGATAGATGACACGCTGCTGATCGGGGTCGTAGCGCATCTCGACATAACCGGACACCGGGAAGTCCTTGCGGAACGGATGCCCGATGAAGCCGTAGTCGGTGAGGATGCGACGCAGATCGGGATGGCCCGGGAAGACGATACCGAAGAGATCGAAGGCTTCGCGCTCGAACCAGTTCGCCCCGGACCACACGTCGACGACGGAATCCACGGACGGGAAATCGTCGTCCTCGGCGAACACCTTGATACGGAGACGCTGGTTGTGCTGGATGGACAGCAACTGGACGGCAACCGAGAAGCGCCTGCCGTCCCATCGACCGTTGCCGTACGCCTGGTAGTCCATGCCGCAGAGGTCGATCAGTTGCTCGAAGCGCAGCTCCGGTGAATCACGCAATCGTCTCGCCGCCGTCACCCACGAGGTGGCCGCAATGGTCACGATGGGCTGATCGCGCACGACTTCGGTTTCGACAACCGCGGCGCCGAGCACGGTCCGAGTGAGATCCAACAGGTTGGCGGGGTCGGTCACGCGATCACCGGGCGATGGTGTTCTGACGGCGGATCTTGTTCTGCAACTGGATGATCCCGTACAGCAGCGCCTCTGCCGTGGGCGGACAGCCGGGCACATAGACATCGACCGGAACGATCCGGTCGCAACCGCGCACGACGGAGTACGAATAGTGGTAGTAGCCGCCGCCGTTCGCGCAGGAACCCATCGAGATCACCCAACGGGGTTCGGCCATCTGGTCGTAGACCTTGCGAAGCGCAGGGGCCATCTTGTTGCAGAGGGTGCCCGCCACGATCATGACGTCGGACTGGCGAGGGCTCGGGCGGAACACGATGCCGAACCGGTCGAGGTCGTAGCGCGAGGCGCCGGCCTGCATCATCTCGACAGCACAACAGGCGAGGCCGAAAGTCATCGGCCAGAGGGACCCGGTCCGGGTCCAGTTGATGAGGGAATCGACGGACGTCGTGACGAATCCCTTCTGCAGTTCGCCTTCTATGCCCATGCGCACTCCGTCGTGTGGAGCACGTGCTCAGTGGGAATCGCGGCCGCGACGCACACATTCATTCCCATTCCAGCGCACCCTTCTTCCATTCGTAGATGAACCCCACCACGAGGATCGCGAGGAACACGACCATGGCGAGAAATCCGAACAATCCGATCTCCTGGAGCACGATGGCCCAGGGAAAGAGAAAAGCGATCTCGAGATCGAAAAGGATGAACAGAATGGCGACGAGGTAGTAGCGGACATCGAACTTCATCCGCGCGTCTTCGAAGGCCTCGAAGCCGCACTCGTAGGGCGAGAGCTTTTGCGAGTCGGGGCGGTTGTGCCCGAGAAGCGTGGACAACCCGCCACCGGCGAGAATTGCGGCACCGCCGACGGCGATGCCCACGAGAATGAACAGAAGTACCGGAAAGTAGTTTCCTAGCATCGCGTTCCAGGACCCCTCATCGCGACACGGACCCCTGATTCGAGGGCCCCAAACGACATCGACCGGGTGCCCTAATGCTGCATCGATCGCCACGGTGTGCCATGCCTGCTCCGGACCACGGCGATCATCCGGAATGTTCGTTACAGAATTCTTGGTGCCGACGGCGAGACTCGAACTCGCACAGCTTTCGCCACTGCCCCCTCAAGACAGCGTGTCTACCAATTTCACCACGTCGGCACGGCTTGTCTCCCGCCAATTACGGCCGGACAAAACACTTACTTAGGGATTTCCTTTGCCTTCGAATCGGCGTCCGGCGGCGACACGGGAGGCGTCGTGGCCGATGAAGCCTTGTCCGAAGTCGCGGGCGGCGCCCCGAGGATGACGCCCTTGGAATCCGACCGACCGGTGGACAGGTAGGTCAGACCCAGACTGGTCACGAAGAACACCGCGGCTATCACGGCAGTCGCGCGACTCAGAAAATTGGCGGAACCGCTGGCGCCGAACAGGCTGCCGGCGGATCCGCTACCGAATGCGGCCCCCATGTCCGCACCCTTGCCATGCTGCAGCAGCACCAGGCCGATCACGGCCGCGGCGGCAAGAACGTGCAACACAAGGATCACTGTCTGCATTTTTTCCTATCAGGCCGCGAATGCCGCAGCCCGATGTATCTCCAGAAATTCCGTCGCCACCAGGGAGGCCCCACCGACCAGACCTCCATCCACATCGGGCATCGCGAACAAGGTCGCCGCATTCGCGCCCTTCACGCTGCCGCCATAAAGAATCTGCAGGGTCGAAGCCCTGGAAGCATCCACTGCCGCAACCCGCGTGCGGATGAATGCGTGCACCTCCTGAGCCTGCTCCGGCGAAGCTGTCAGGCCCGTACCGATCGCCCACACCGGTTCGTAGGCCAACACCGCCGATGCCAGCACATCGCTCCCAGCGACGCCGAGGAGTGCTGCCAGCTGCGAACCGATCACCGCCTCGGTGCGCTCGGACTCCCGCTCCGCGCGGGTCTCGCCGACGCAGACCACCGGAACCAGGCCCGCGCGATGGGCGGCAACCGCTTTTCTCGCGACCTGCTCGTTCGTCTCGCCGTGCAACGTACGACGCTCCGAATGCCCGACGAGAACGTACCGACAACCCAACTCTGCGAGCATGCCACCGGAGACTTCGCCGGTGTAGGCACCGTTTTCGAACTCGCTGAGGTCCTGGGCGCCGATCTCCAAACCTGACCCTGCCGCGTGGTCCACGCACTGTTGCAGGTATGGAAACGGCGGAAACACCACCATCCCTGCGCGCGACACGTCCACCGACCGCAACTGCTGGAGCAACGACTCGTTCGACGCCAGGCCACCGTTCATCTTCCAATTCCCGGCGACCATTTTCTTTCGCATCACGCGCGCTTATTCCAGAGCGAAAAACTAACCGAGTGTACCTGCCGGCAGGGAGACGGGTCAACGGTGCTGCAGCGCAAAACGCCCCAGGTGCGGGCCGGCAATCCGGTGGCCGACGATCGGGTCGGCGCGGAGCCCTTTCCCGGCCGTGCAGGGTCAGGAGGCCGACGAATCAGCCGAAACGTCCCGTGATGTAGTCTTCGGTCGCCTTGTTCTTGGGCTTGATGAATATCGTGTCGGTCGCGTCGAATTCGATCATCTCGCCGAGATACATGTAGGCAGTGAAGTCGGAAACGCGGGCCGCCTGCTGCATGTTGTGAGTGACGATCAGGATCGTGACCTTGTCCTTCAGGTCGGCGATCAGTTCTTCGATGCTGGCCGTTGCGATCGGGTCGAGCGCCGATGTCGGCTCGTCGAAGAGCAGGATCTCGGGTTCCGTCGCCAGGGCACGGGCGATGCAAAGCCGCTGCTGCTGCCCCCCGGAGAGGTTGAATGCGAGGTCGTTCAGGCGGTCCTTGACCTCTTCCCAGAGTGCCGCGCCGCGCAAGGCCTGCTCGACCTTCTCATCCAACAGCGCGACTCCTCGCACACCCCGGACACGCAGCCCGTAGGCCACGTTCTCGTAGATCGACTTCGGAAAGGGGTTCGGCTTCTGGAACACCATGCTGATCCGCATCCGCACCTCGATGGGATCCACCTGCGGGTTCAGGAGATTGGTGTTGTCGGGGTGCAGACGGATGTCTCCGTCGTAGCGGTTCCCTGGATACAGATCGTGCATCCGGTTGAAGCATCGCAGGTACGTGGACTTCCCGCACCCTGACGGACCGATCAGCGCCGTCACCTTCCGCTCGTAGATGGGCATGTTTATGCCCTTCAAGGCGTGGAAGCTGCCGTAGTAGAAGTTCAGATTGCGCGCTTCGGCCTTGATCCGGAGATCTGCGGTGATTGCCGGACCATCGGTGACTTTGGACATGGGCTCGGACTACCACTTGATGTTTTTGCGCAGGCGGTACCGGATCATGATCGCGATACCGTTCATGGAGAGCGTCATCACGACCAGAACCAGACCCGCCGCTGCAGCGTTCTCGTGGAAGGCGGCCTCGGGACGCGAGGTCCAGTTGAACATCTGAATCGGCATCACCGTGAAGGCGGACGTGAGCCATTCGAACGAAACAAACGGGAAGTCCGCCTGCACGGGTGCCGGCGGCAGGAAGGCGATGAACGTGAGCGCACCGATCGTGATGATGGGCGCCGTTTCGCCGATCGCCCGGGCCATGCCGATGATGATGCCGGTCATGATGCCCGGGGCCGAGTACGGAAGGATGTGGTCGACCGTGGTCTGCCACTTCGTGGCCCCGACCGCATAGGCGCCTTCGCGGATCGACGCCGGGATGGCGCGGATGGACTCCCGCGTCGCCACGATGACGATCGGCAGTATCAGCAAAGAGAGGGTGAGGCCTGCCGAGAGGATGCTCTGACCGAATCCGAACTGGTAGACGAAGAGTCCGAGGGCCAGGAGACCATAGACGATCGACGGAACACCCGCCAGATTCGTGACGTTGATCTCGATGATGTCGGTCATCCAGTTCTTGGGGGCGTACTCCTCCAGATAGACGGCTGCCGAGACCCCGAGGGGGATTGCGGCAACGGCCGTGACCACCATCACGAGGCTCGTGCCGACCCACGCGGAAAGAATGCCTGCGTTCTCGGGGCGGCGGGACGGGAAGTTCGAGAAGAAGTCGAGATTGAGCCGAGGGAGTCCGTCGACGACCATGCCGAAGAACAATGCCGCGAAGGTGAGCACCCCGACCATCAGGGCCAGGACACCACAGGCGGCAAACATCAGATCGTGGCGCTTGTGGCGAGCAATGAGCTGACGGATCTCTCGGACGTCTTGCTTCAGCATGTCAGTAGGCCTGCCGGAATCGCCGCTTGAGCATATGGCCCAGCACGTTGAAGGCGAGGGTGATCAACATGAGCGTGAGCCCCGCAGCGAAGATGGTCTGGTAGCCGATGGAGCCGTGAGGCAGGTCACCCAGGGCCACCTGGACGATGTAGGCCGTGATCGTCGCGGCAGGTTCGAGCGGGTTCCACGTGAGATTGGGTTGCATCCCGGCCGCCACCGCAAGGATCATCGTCTCCCCCACGGCACGCGATATCCCGAGGATGTACGCGGCCGCGATACCCGAGATCGCGGCCGGCGTGACGACCCGCAAAGCCGTCTGCAGGCGGGTGGCGCCCATGGCGTACGAACCCTCGCGCATGCTCATCGGCACGGAGCGCATGGCGTCCTCCGAGAGTGAACTCACGTACGGGATGATCATGATGCCCATCACCAAACCCGCCGACAGCAAGTTGAATCCGGGCAGCTCCGGCATCAGCCACTGAAGCGCCGGCGTGACATACAGCAGCGCGAAGTAGCCGTAGACCACCGTCGGCATGCCGCCCAGCAGTTCGAGGAACGGCTTGGCGATCTCACGGACCGAGAAGGGCGCGAACTCCGACAGGTAGATCGCGATGATCGTCCCCAGCGGAATCGCGACGAGCAGGGCGACCAGGGAACTCACCAGCGTTCCCGACAACAGCACCATGATTCCGTAGTGGGCGTCGTCGAAGAGGGGAGTCCACTGCGTGTCGGTCAGGAAGTCGATGATCGATACGTGGCGGAAAAACTGGATCGACTCGGACACGAGGACGAAGACGATTCCCACCGTCACGAAGACCGAGAACATCGCCGCTGCCAGCAGGCAGGCCTCGATGATGCGCTCCTTCACATGCCGGGAGGCCCGACGCCGGAGGCGATTGCTGACAACCTGGGGAGATTCCGCCGTGGAGGTATTCATCTGTTGGTGTCGTGCGCTGCTCGAGCGACCTCGCGGTGCCGCAACGCGAATCCCCAGAAAAAACGAACAGGAGGGCATGCGCCCCCCTGTGTCCCCAACCAATCGGGCAACCCGACTGGCATCTACTTGCTCAGAGCTTCGCTTCCAGCTTCAAGAGTTCTTCGATTGTAAGTCCAACCTGGTTCTCGCCACCGAACTTGGTGCCCAGAACCCGCTTCTCGAGGGTTTCCAAATTCATGGTGTAGACCTTGGCCGGCAAGGGAACATACTTGACCTCGCGAATCAGGGCATCGGCGTGCTTCATGTAGTACTGCACGAACTCGCGAATCTCGGCCCGATCGAGCGACTTCGCATTCACGTAGATGAAGATGGGGCGCGCGAGGGGTTGGTAGCTGCCGTCGACCACGGTCTCGAGGGAGGGAAGCACTGGCTTGCCCGTCGTCGGATTGACGATCGGCAGCGCCTTCAGCTTGTCCTTGTTCTCGATGTAGTACGCGTAGCCGAAGTACCCGAGACCATTGGCGTCGCGGGCAACGCCTTGCACAAGAATGTTGTCGTCCTCGGCGGCCGTGAAGTCGCCGCGGCTCGCCTTGGAGCGGCCGTTGATCGACTCCGTGAAGTAGTCGAAGGTACCCGAGTCCGCACCCGCACCGAACAACTTCAGCGGTTGGTCAGGCCACGCGGAATTGACCTGCTGCCAGCGCATCACCTTGCCCTGTGCTGCCGGCTCCCACATCTTCTTGAGCTCGGCCACAGTGATGGACTTGAGCCAGTCGTTCTTGGGATTCACGACGACGGTCAGCGCGTCGTACGCCACCGGCAGTTCGATGTACTTGATGCCGGCCTTCCGGCATTCGTCCATCTCGCGGGCGAGGATGGGACGGGAGGCATCGGAGATGTCGGTTTCGCCACGGCAGAACTTCTTGAAGCCTCCGCCCGTTCCGGAGATCCCCACGGTCACGCGTACCTTGCCGCGCTTCGACTGCTGGAAATCCTCGGCCACGGCCTCGGTGATGGGAAACACCGTGGAGGAACCATCGACCTTGACCGTCTCCTGCGCCGCCACCGGGGCCGACTGGACCGACATGAGGCTGACGATGGCGACGGCGGCGGCAAACCAAGGCTGGCGGGGGACTTCGAGCATCGCTGCACTCCTGTTGTGGGCGTAGTCCATACACTCAGTGTAGGCGGCGATTGTGACATTTTGATTGCAGAATGACGCGCGGGAAGGCAGCGTCGCACAGTGCCGCTTCCCTGGGGAAACCAACTCCGCCGGGGCAGCCGCGGTCGCTGTCCACGGCCGGGCGTCGGGCGGTGCAGGCGGCGAGCAAGACTCCAGGAGAGCCATCGCCGCAACGGCGATCAGGGCGCCGCCACCTTTCCGATCACCCCGGCCAGTTCTTCCGCCAGACCGCGGACCTGCCCCTCCTCCTCGCCCTCGACCATCACGCGCACGACCGGCTCGGTGCCCGACGGGCGAAGCAGCACCCGCCCGCGCCCGGCCAGCCGTTCCTCGGCGTGCGCCACGGCCGGCGCCACGGTGGGATCACGGCGCAGGTCGAACCCGCGCTTCATGGGCACGTTGATCAGCACCTGGGGAAGGAGTCGCAGATCCCGACAGGCTTCGGGCAGGGTCTCACCGGCATTGGCCAGGGCGTTCAACACCTGGAGACCCGATATCAGACCGTCACCGGTGGTGTGCTTGTCGAGACACACGATATGCCCGGATCCCTCTCCCCCGAGAATCCAGCCCCGCTCGAGAAGGAGTTCCAGCACGTAACGGTCGCCGACCGCCGATCGCGCGAAGGGAATGCCCAGCCGGCCGAACGCCTGCTCCACACCGAAGTTGGTCATGACCGTCCCGACGACGCCGCCTTCGAGCCGGCCTTCGGCCCGACGGTTTCTCGCGATGACGTAGAGGAGCTGGTCGCCGTCGTAGATCCGGCCCGTGGCATCGACCATCATGAGCCGGTCGCCATCGCCATCCAGGGCGATCCCGAGATGGGCCCCGTGCTCCAGTACCTTGGACGCCAGGAACTGCGGTTTGGTCGCTCCACACCCCGCGTTGATGTTGATCCCGTCGGGCTGATTCCCGACCTCGATGACCTCCGCGCCGAGCTCGTGGAGGATGGGCCCGGCAACATGATAGGCGGCACCGTTCGCCGCATCGACCACGATCTTCATGCCGCGCAGGTCCCGATCGGTGGGGAACGTGCTCTTGCAGAACTCGATGTAACGGCCATCCGCTTCGATGACCCGGCGCGCCTTCCCCAGCTGTGCGGACGGCATGCAGCGCATCGGCGAGTCGAGGCGCGCCTCGATGCGACGCTCCACCTCGTCCGCGAGCTTGTGACCGTTGGCGCCGAAGAACTTGATCCCGTTGTCGTCGTACGGGTTGTGCGAGGCGCTGATCACCACGCCGGCGGACAACCGCAGCGCCCGCGTGAGATACGCCACGGCCGGCGTCGGCATCGGACCGGCGAGCCAGACATCCACGCCGGCGGCGGCCAGACCGGCCTGCAGGGCGGACTCGAGCAGATATCCCGAGATTCTAGTGTCCTTGCCGATGAGGACTGCGGCGTGAGAGCCCGGTGGAGCCTCCTTGGCGAGCACTTCACCGGCCGCGAAACCCAGGTGCATCACCACCTCCGGCGTGATGGGCGGCTCGCCCACCTTGCCCCGTATGCCGTCCGTCCCGAAGTACTTTCTAGTGCTCATCGAATCCGAGTTCCTTATCGTTGACGACGCGCCACAGCAGCAAGGCATCCCGCGTCGCGGCGATGTCGTGGACCCTCACCACGACCGCTCCGCGCTCGACGGCGATCAAGGCTGCGGTCACGCTGGCGGACTGTCGATCGGTGACCGGGCGGCCGACGATGTGCCCGAGCAGGGACTTGCGCGACAGGCCTGCCATGACCGGCCAGCCCATCCCCGCGATATCGGAGAAATGTCTCAATAACCTGAGATTGTGGTCCGGTGTCTTGCCGAACCCGAAGCCCGGATCCAGGACGATGCGATCCCGCGAGATCCCCGCCGCCTCGCATGTCTGCGCCCGCTCGCGCAGGAAATCGGAGACTTCCACCAGGACATCCCGATACTCCGGCGCCACCTGCATCGTCGCGGGTGTCCCTTGCATGTGCATCAGGCAGACGCCCACGTCGCTCGCCGCGGCGACGTCCAGAGCGCCCGGGAGGCGCAGGGCCCGCACGTCGTTGATGATGACGGCCCCCATGTCGATGACAGCACGCATCACTTCGGGCCGGCTGGTGTCGACCGAGACCGGGAATCCGCGGGCGGCCATGACCTCCACCACCGGTCCAAGCCGGCGCAGCTCCTCTTCCCAGGGGATCTCCGCGGCCCCGGGACGGGTGGATTCTCCACCCACGTCGAGCACGTCGGCACCCTCCTCGAAGATCTGCTCTGCGCGCTTCAGCGCGTCGGTTGGCGTCGCGAACCTGCCCCCGTCCGAGAAGGAATCGGGGGTCACGTTCAGGACACCCATGATCACGGGGCGGGAGAGATCGAAGACGTGGGTGCCTGCCCGCCAAACACGTCGGCGCGGAGGACTCGGAGCGACGGCCAAGGCAGGTGCGGGCTGCAGTGTTCCCATGATCGTTGGCGTGAGGATGCCGAAACGAATCGAGGGGCGGGGACCTGCGTCCCCACCCCTCGGAATACGCTCTCGTATGCCGCCTCAGGCTTCCCGTGCGGGAGTTGTGGTCGGAGCCGGTGACGGCGTGTTGTCCGCTGGCGGCGTGGTGGGCGGAACAGTGACCGGCTTGGGGGGGCGCGGCGAGCGTCCCGCCATGATGTCGTTGACCTGCTCGGCGTCGAGCGTTTCCCATTCGAGGAGGAACTTGGTCATGAGCTCGACCTTGTCCCGGTGATCCTCGATCAGCTTGCGCGCCACGGCGTACTGCTCGTCGATGATCCGGCGGATCTCGGCATCCACCTTCTGCAGCGTGGCTTCGGACAGATTCTTGTGGGTCGTGATGGAACGCCCGAGGAAGACCTCGCCCTCGTTATCGCCGTAAACCATGGTCCCAAGCGCCGCCGACATCCCATAGCGCGTGACCATGTCGCGTGCGATCCGGGTGGCGTTCTCGAAGTCGTTGCTGGCGCCCGTGGTCATGCGGTTCATGAACACCTCCTCGGCGATACGCCCACCCAGGCCCATGGCGATGCGCTGAAGCATCTGATCGCGGTCCTGGCCGAGGGAGTCCCGCTCGGGGAGCGTCCACGTCACGCCGAGGGCTCGGCCACGCGGAATGATCGTCACCTTGTGCACGGGGTCGACGCGCGGAAGGAGCTTGGCCACCACCGCATGACCGGACTCGTGGTACGCGGTCATCAGGCGCTCTTCCTCGGACATGACCATGGAGCGCCGTTCCGCGCCCATGAAGATCTTGTCCTTGGCGCGCTCGAAGTCCTCCATGTCCACCAGGCGCTTGCCGCCCCGGGCGGCGAAGAGCGCGGCTTCGTTCACGAGGTTCGCGAGATCGGCACCGGCGAAACCAGGCGTGCCACGGGCAATGATGTCCGCCTTCACGTCGGGGGCCAGGGGTACCTTCCGCATGTGGACCATCAGGATCTGTTCGCGACCCCGCATGTCGGGCAGCGGTACCACCACCTGGCGGTCGAAGCGGCCCGGCCGCAGCAGGGCGGGATCGAGCACGTCGGGGCGGTTCGTGGCGGCGATCACGATGACGCCCGTGGCGCCTTCGAAACCGTCCATCTCGACCAGCAGCTGATTGAGCGTCTGCTCGCGCTCATCGTTGCCACCGCCGAGGCCGGCGCCACGCTGACGGCCCACCGCGTCGATTTCGTCGATGAAGATGATGCACGGGGAGTGCTTCTTCGCCTGCTCGAACATGTCGCGGACGCGGGCGGCACCGACACCCACGAACATCTCGACGAAGTCTGAGCCGGAGATGGAGAAGAACGGGACCTTCGCCTCACCCGCGATCGCCTTCGCCAGAAGCGTCTTGCCGGTACCGGGCGAGCCCACCATCAGGACGCCCTTCGGGATACGCCCGCCGAGCTTCTGGAACTTGCCGGGATCGCGCAGGAAATCGACGAGTTCGGAGACCTCCTCCTTGGCCTCGTCGCAGCCTGCGACGTCGGCGAACGTGACCTGGTTGTTGGCCTCGTCGAGCATGCGCGCCTTGCTCTTGCCGAAGGAGAAGGCCCCACCCCTGCCGCCCCCCTGCATCTGCCGCATGAAGAAGATCCAGACGCCGATCAGGAGCAGCATCGGGAACCAGGAGATGAAGACCTGCATGAGGAAGCCCTGCTCCTCCTCGGGCTTCGCCTCGATGATCACGCCGGCCTTCAGGAGATCGCTCACCATCCAAGGATCGGACGGCTGGTAGGTGCTGAATCGGCGGCCTTCGGTGTTCACCCACTTGAGCACACGCCCTTCGATGGTGACCTTGGCCACATGCCCGCGCTTCACCTCTTCGATGAATTGCGAGTACTCCATCGACTGCTGCGCCGTGCTCGTCTTGCTGAACTGATTGAAGACCGTCATCAGCACCAGGGCGATGACCAGCCATATCGCGACGTTCTTGATGAGATTGTTCAAGATCTCTCCTTCGACTCCGGTTGAGCGGACGGCGGGCAGCGCACGCCTGTCGACCGGTTGGGCAGATTCTAATCCCGATTCGTTCCCTCTCCGGCGGCTTCCTGCCCGTCGGCACCCTGTTGTTTCATCCTCGCCAGCAGGTAGGTCTCGGGACTACGCCCCCGCGACGCCTCCGGCTTGCGGACAACCACCTCACGGAACGATCGGCGCATCTGCTTCAGCAGATCGTCGAATCCGACACCATGAAAGACCTTCACCAGCAGACTTCCCTTCGGCCCCAGGAACCGCAGGGCGAAATCGAGCGACAGTTCGGCGAGCCCGGCGACCGCCGCCTGATCCACGGCCCCGATGCCAGAGATGTTTGGGGCCATGTCCGAAAGCACAAGGTCGACGCTACGCCCAGCCAGCGCCTCTGTCACGGCATCCAGCACTGCATTGTGACCAAAGTCACCCTGGATGAACGTCACGCCATGGATGCCCGTCATCTCCAGGAGGTCCACGGCCACGACCCGGCCGTTGGGCCCGACCGCCGCAGCCGCGACCTGGGACCACCCGCCCGGCGCCGAACCGAGATCGACGACCACGGCGCCTGGACGCAGGAGCTTGTCCTTCGCGTCCATCTGAAGCAACTTGTAGGCAGCCCGGGAGCGATAGCCGTCGGCCTTCGCCTGCTTCACGAACGTGTCGTTCACGTGTTCGTGCATCCAGGCCTTGCTGGTCTTGTTTCGCGCCATTGCCTAGAATCCCGCTCCCCACGGAGAACCGTACCCGATGCCTCTCACTCCCCAGCAACGCCGCGAAATGAAGGCTCTTGCCCACGGTCTGTCGCCTGTCGTCCTCATCGGCGGTAACGGCCTCACGCCCGCCGTCCTGAAAGAGATCGACGTCGCCCTGAGGGCCCACGAGCTCCTGAAGGTACAGGTGGCGGGAGAGGACAAGGAAACGCGATCGCTCATGATGGAGCAGATCTGTACGGAGCTGAAGGCCGAACCGGTGCAGTCGATTGGAAGAATGCTCGTGCTCTTTCGAGAGAATGCCGAGGCTCGCGCCGCCGTCATCGCACCGCGGCCGGCGCGACGCGCGCCCCGGACGACAAAGCGCAGCCACCAGGGAAGTGCCTGAACGCGACGGGCGGGCTCCCGCTCAGCGGCCGGCTCGCCCGCCGAGCAGCACCATCCCGATGGCGAGCAGGCTCTGAATGACGTAGAGGATACTCGCCACGCCGTGCCATGTGGCGAAGCGATCGCGGAACACGCTTTCCATGACTTCCCGAGGGAGCGCCTGTTCCTTCAGGCTCGCGAGAATCGGCTGCACGCCGAACTGTCCCGCCACCACCAACGCCACCATGGCGACCACGATCCAGAAGCCGCCCTGCTTCATCGCCCGCAGTCCGGATCGCGCGAGGCGATACACGAGGATGTAGGCGGCGCAGGCCAGCCCGAGGAAGGCCATCGCAGTGAAGATGGTCCCCGCGAGATTCCCGGCGATCTGCCGGTCGGGCGCGGCGCGGAACAGCAGCGGAGCGACCAGATACCCGCTCACCCAGATGCCGCCGGCCCAGAGGGCGACGGCGATTTCGTGCAAGGCGGCGAGGACGCGCGACATCGCGGCAGGCTAGGCGGACACGGGCTCGCGCGAGAGTGGCGCGGGCATCCCGGAACGCAGGTCAGACATAGCGGACATCGAGGATCTCGTATTCCTTGATCCCACCCGGTGCCTGCACTTCAGCGACATCGCCGGCCGACTTCCCGATGAGCGCACGCGCGATGGGCGAGCTGATGGAAATCTTGCTCACCTTGATGTCGGCCTCGTCCTCGCCGACGATCTGGTACGTGACTTCCGCGTTGGAGGACAGGTCCTGCAGCTGTACCGTCGCTCCGAACACGCAGCGGCCATCGGCGTCCAGCAGCGTCGGGTCGATGATCTGCGCATTCGCCAGCTTGCTCTCCACCTCCGCGATACGACCTTCGATGAAACTCTGGCGCTCCTTCGCCGCGTCGTACTCGGCGTTCTCGGAGAGGTCGCCCTGGGCACGCGCCTCCGAAATGGCGGCGATGACCTTCTGACGCTCGACGGTCTTCAGCTGGTGCAGTTCCTGGCGCAGCTTCTCGGCGCCATTCACGGTCAGGGGAATCTTGGCCACTAAACAGGTCTCCTGTGGACGATCGGGCAGGCGTGGTCAGCGAAGACGGGCGTGCAGGCCCTGGACGGAATACGCCGTGAGTTCCCGCATGTTCTGCATGCCGGTGCACGCTGCCCGAGCGCCGGCGATTGTCGTGTAGTAGGTCACCCGCGCCTGCAGCGCCGACCGCCGGATCGAGTACGAGTCCTGCACGGCGGAGCGGCGATCCTCGACCGTGTTCACGATCAGGACGATCTCGCCGTTCTTGATCATGTCGACGATGTGCGGACGGCCCTCGGTCACCTTGTTCACGGGCACCACGGTCACCCCGCGTTCGAAGAGGTAGGCCGCCGTGCCGCGGGTCGCGCAGATCGCGAACCCCAGAGCGGCCAGCGACTTCGCCACATCGACGACCTTCGGCTTGTCGGAATTGCGCACGCTGATGAAGACCGTTCCCGATGTGGGCATCCGGACGCCCGCCGCCAGCTGGGATTTCACGAACGCCTCGGCGAACGTCTCGCCCACCCCCATGACCTCGCCCGTCGACTTCATCTCGGGCCCGAGGATGGTGTCCACGCCGGGGAACTTGATGAACGGAAACACGGCTTCCTTCACCGAGTAGTAGGGCGGGATGACCTCGCCCTTCACGCCCTGATCGTCGAGCGAGCGCCCGGCCATGCAGCGCGCGGCGATCTTCGCGAGCGGCAGGCTCGTGGCCTTGGAGACGTATGGCACCGTCCGGGACGCGCGCGGATTCACCTCCAGCACGAACACGGTCTCGCCCTGGATGGCGAACTGCACGTTCATGAGGCCGATCACGTTCAGGCCCCTGGCCATGGCGCACGTCTGCCGGCGCAGTTCGTCCTGCACCTCGGGCGAGAGGCTGAAGGGCGGGAGCGAACAGGCCGAGTCGCCGGAGTGCACGCCCGCCTGTTCGATGTGCTCCATGATCCCGCCGATCAGCACCCGATCGCCGTCGCAGATCGCATCGACGTCGACCTCGGTGGCGTCGTTCAGGAAGCGATCGAGCAGCACGGGGCTGTCGTTGCTGACCTTCACCGCCTCGCGCATGTAGCGTTCGAGGTCGGCCTGCTGGTGGACGATCTCCATCGCCCGCCCGCCCAGCACGTACGACGGCCGCACCACCAGCGGATACCCGATCTCCGCGGCGAGCCGCAAGGCCTCTTCCGGCGCGCGAGCCGTACGGTTCGGCGGCTGCTTCAGACCGAGATCCTGCAGCAGCTTCTGGAAGCGCTCGCGGTCCTCGGCGCAATCGATCATGTCGGGCGAGGTCCCGATGATCGGCACACCGTTGCGTTCGAGATCCCGGGCCAGCTTGAGCGGCGTCTGGCCGCCGTACTGCACGATCACGCCGAAAGGCTTCTCGACGTGCACGATCTCCAGGACGTCCTCGAGCGTGAGCGGCTCGAAGTAGAGACGGTCCGACGTGTCGTAGTCGGTCGAGACGGTCTCGGGATTGCAGTTGACCATGATGGTCTCGAACCCGTCGTCGCGCAGCGCGAAGGCCGCGTGGACGCAGCAGTAGTCGAACTCGATGCCCTGTCCGATGCGGTTCGGCCCACCACCCAGGACGATCACCTTCCGGCGGTCGGTGGGGCGGGACTCGCACTCTTCCTCGTAGGTCGAGTACATGTACGCAGTGCGGGTGTCGAACTCCGCAGCACAGGTGTCGACGCGCTTGTAGACCGGGCGCACACCCAGCGCATGGCGGCGGTTTCGCACGGCGTCCTGGTCGGTGGCGAGCAGCCTGGCGAGTCGACGATCCGAGAAGCCATCCCGCTTGAGCGATCGGAGTTCCGCCTCATCCAGACTCTCGGCGGACCGGCCTCGAAGCCCTTGTTCGGTTCGGATGAGATCCTCGATCTGCACCAGGAACCACGGATCGATGTGCGTGAGCTGGTGCACCTCCTCCATGGTCATGCCGACGCGGAATCCGTCGGCCACGTAGAGAATGCGTTCCGGGCCGGCGTCACCGAGTTCGGCCTCGATGGTCTCGCGGTCGTCGCTCTTCTCGTCGAACCCGTCGATCCCGGTCTCGAGACCGCGGAGCGCCTTCTGCATCGACTCCTGGAAGGTGCGTCCCATGGCCATCACCTCTCCCACGGACTTCATCTGCGTCGTGAGCTTGCTGTCGGCCTGCGGGAACTTCTCGAACGCGAAACGGGGGATCTTCGTTACCACGTAGTCGATGGACGGCTCGAACGACGCCGGCGTGGCCCCGCCGGTGATCTCGTTGCGCAGTTCGTCGAGTGTGTAGCCCACGGCAAGCTTCGCTGCGACCTTCGCGATCGGGAACCCCGTGGCCTTCGACGCGAGCGCCGACGAGCGCGACACGCGCGGGTTCATCTCGATGACGAGCATCCGCCCGTCGTGCGGACTGATGGCGAACTGGACGTTGGATCCGCCGGTGTCGACACCGATCTCGCGCAGCACCGCCAGGGAGGCGTCGCGCATGATCTGGTATTCCTTGTCGGTCAGCGTCTGCGCCGGTGCCACGGTGATGGAGTCACCGGTATGGATGCCCATCGGGTCGAGGTTCTCGATGCTGCAGACGATGATGCAGTTGTCCTTGCGGTCCCGCACCACCTCCATCTCGAATTCCTTCCACCCGATCACCGACTCCTCGATGAGCAGTTCCTTCGTCGGCGAAGCCTCGAGGCCCCGCTCGCAGATCACGAGGAACTCCTCCTTGTTGTAGGCGATGCCGCCGCCGGACCCGCCCATGGTGAACGACGGCCGGATGATCGTCGGATAGCCGACCTTCGCCTGCACCTGGAGCGCCTCCTCGATGCTGTGGGCGATGCCCGACCGCGCGGAATCGAGACCGATGCCCGTCATGGCGGCCTTGAACTTCTCGCGATCCTCGGCCTTGTCGATGGCCTCGCGGGAGGCGCCGACCATCTCGACACCGTACTTCTCGAGCACCCCGTGCTTGGCCAGGTCGAGCGCGCAGTTGAGCGCCGTCTGGCCACCCATGGTCGGCAGGAGCGCGTCGGGGCGCTCGACCGCGATCACCTTCTCGAGCATCTGCCAGTTGATCGGCTCGATGTAGGTGACGTCGGCCAGCCCCGGGTCCGTCATGATCGTGGCGGGGTTGGAGTTCACCAGGATCACCCGGTAGCCTTCCTCGCGCAGCGCCTTGCACGCCTGCGCGCCGGAATAGTCGAACTCGCACGCCTGCCCGATGACGATGGGACCGGCGCCGATGATCAGGATGCTCTGGATGTCGGTGCGTCTTGGCATTGCGTTCCACCGTGATCGGTGACCGGTGCCATCGGTCCCGCGCACCCGTGTCGGGGTGCGCGGAACGAGGCCCGCCGGATCACCTCTGAGTTGTTTCCATCGAATCCACGAAGCGGTCGAACAGATAGCCCACGTCGTGCGGACCGGGACTCGCTTCGGGATGGCCCTGAAAGCAGAAGGCCGGGACGTCCGTGCGGGCAAAGCCCTGCAGGGAGCCGTCGAACAGCGACACGTGGGTGACGCGGGCACTCGCCGGGAGTGTCGCGGCATCCACGGCGAAACCGTGGTTCTGGCTCGTGATCACCACCCGGCCCGATTCGAGGTCCTGGACAGGATGGTTGGCACCGTGGTGCCCGAACTTCATCTTGAGCGTCTTCGCGCCGCTCGCGAGCGCCATCAGCTGGTGCCCCAGGCAGATCCCGAAGGTGGGGATGCCCGCCGCGAGGATTTCGCGGATGGCGCGGATCGCGTAGTCGCAGGGCTCGGGGTCTCCGGGGCCGTTCGACAGGAAGACGCCATCCGGCTTCAGCGCCATCGCGTCGGCGGCCGTCGCCTGGGCAGGCAAGACCGTCACCCGGCATCCACGGTCGGCCAGCATGCGCAGGATGTTGCGCTTCACGCCGTAGTCGAACGCCACCACGTGGAAGCGCTCTTCGCCGCGCTCGCCGTGGCCGTCGGTCAGGGTCCAGGAGGTGCCCGTCCAGTGGTACGGCTGCCCGCAGCTCACCACCCTGGCGAGATCCATCCCGGCAAGACCAGGGAAGGCCCGCGCCTCGGCCAGCGCCCGGGCTTCGTCGATGTCACCGCCCATCACGCAGCCGGCCTGGGCGCCCTTGTCCCTCAGGATTCGCGTGAGCTTCCGGGTATCGATGCCGGCGATGGCCACGACACCCTCGCCGGAGAGGTAGTCCGGCAGCGTGCTCCGCATGCGCCAGCTGGAGGCCCGCAGGGGAAGATCGCGGATGACGAGACCGGCGGCGTGGATGCGATCCGCCTCGACGTCCTCGAGGTTGGTGCCGGTGTTGCCGATGTGGGGGTAGGTCAGCGTGACGATCTGGCGGCAGTAGGACGGATCGGTGAGGATCTCCTGGTAGCCGGTCATCGAGGTGTTGAAGACCACCTCTCCGACGGAGAGACCCGCTGCGCCGATCGACTCGCCCCGGAAAACGGTGCCGTCGGCGAGCGCGAGGATGGCAGGCTGGCGGTCTGACAAGGTCGGTTTCCTCGCGGGTGGCACAACTCGGCACGCGCCAACGGCGCGTGTCGGATGGCCTGGAACTGGGTGGCTGCGAACTGGGTCGCTCGAACTGGGTCACTACGTGCCGAGCGGGAGGGTGCTGGCGCACCGCTCCCGCTCGGAAACGCTGC
Organism: Burkholderiales bacterium; assembly: GCA_022843925.1. Taxonomy (GTDB): domain Bacteria; phylum Pseudomonadota; class Gammaproteobacteria; order Burkholderiales. Next base: position 129,797 of record JALHMS010000009.1, on the reverse strand, counting down.
GCATTATAGCGGTGCACCCCCTCTGCCGGCAACGCCGGGGGCCACCTGCGAGGCCTCGGGAAGCGGGGTCAACGCAGGCCGAGGACGTCCTGCATGTCGTGCATGCCACGGGTCCGGCCGGCCAGATAGCGGGCTGCGCGCAGGGCGCCCTGGGCGAAGGTCGCGCGGCTCGAAGCCTTGTGCGTGAGTTCCACGCGCTCCCCGATCCCGGCGAACAGAACGGTATGGTCGCCGACGACGTCACCACCGCGGATCGTGGCGAAACCGATCGTCCTGGCATCGCGCTCGCCGGTCACCCCCTCCCGTCCGTAGACGGCGCAGGTGGCGAGGTCGCGACCCAGCGCCGCCGCGGCGACCTCACCCATGCGCAGGGCGGTCCCGCTCGGCGCATCCACCTTGTGCCGGTGATGCGCCTCGATGATCTCGACGTCGTAGCCATCCCCGAGCGCCCGGGCACCGAGATCGATCAGCCTGAGCAGAACGTTCACGCCCACGCTCATGTTCGGCGCCATCACCATCGCGACGCGGTCGGCGACCTCGCGCAGGCGGCTCTTCTCGGCATCGGTGAAACCGGTGGTGCCCACCACCAGCTTCACGCCGTGGCGCATGCACGCCTCGGCATGCGCCAGTGTGGCGGCGGGTCGCGTGAAGTCGATGAGGACATCGGCCCCGTCCAGCGCCGCGTCGAGATCCGCGCCGATGTAGACCCCGCACGCGCCGCCGGCCAGCTCACCCGCATCGCGACCGAGCGCCGGGCTGTCCGGGTGCTCGAGCGCGCCGTGCAGCTCCTGTTCCGGGGACGCCGCGAGAATCTCGACCAGCGTACGCCCCATCCGGCCGGTGCTGCCGGCGATCACGACCTTCTGCTTCAAGTGTTGGATCCTTGTCATGGCTTGGATGCGGCAGGATCGACCTTGCCGTTCTGACCCACCAGTCCGTCCGCCGCAGCGACGTCGCCCAGGATCTGCTTCAGCTTGTCGTCCTGGAACACCAACGTCAGGCGCCGCTGCTCGCGGGGGTTGCCTGCCTTGTCGAACTTGTAGAAGTAGTCCCAGCGATCGGGATGGAATGTGTCCGTCACCAGCGGCGTACCCAGCACGAACTTCACCTGCGCACGGGTCATGTCCGCCTTCAGCTTCGAGATGGACTCCTGCGTGACGACGTTGCCCTGCTGGACGTCGATCCGGTACGTGGAAATACTGCAGGCCGCCAGAGGCAGGCAGAGGAATGTCACCAGCAAGGCGGCGCGAACCGCGGTCCAGCACTGACCTGTCATTGTTCTCAGCACCCCGGAAAGCCTCTATGATACCCAAGGAAGTCGGCGGGCCACCCTTCGAGAAGGGGCGGTATCGTCCGGGCGGTGCTGCCGGACGGACAGCGCGCCATCGACGGAAGTCGCGTGAACCGCAATGCTGTCGATGGATCGCAGGGTCTGTCGGTGGATCGCAGGGTCCATGGTTCGAGAGATCGATGCATCTCCGGAGCGCCGCTTTTTCGAACCCATCGAACCCATCGAACCCATCGAACCCTTTCCTTCGACGCATCGCTTCTTCGAACCGCCGATCCCGTGCGTTCCGCAGAGTGTTGATCAGAACCTTGGCCCCGACCCGCTCCGCCCGCGTACACCGCCCTGCCTGCTCCGACCCGCTCCCGCCCCTTCCGCTGCCCCACGCCGACCGCCCCATGTCCAACCGCACTCCGAACGACCTCAAGACCATCGGCCTCAAGGCAACGCTGCCGCGGCTGAAGATCCTCAATCTGTTCGAGACCAGCGCGGAGCGCCATCTCACCGCCGAGGACGTCTACAAGATCCTGCTGGCGGAAGGCATGGACATCGGACTTGCGACGATCTATCGCGTGCTCACCCAGTTCGAGCAGGCCGGACTCCTGTCCCGCCACCATTTCGAGAGCGGCAAGGCCGTGTTCGAACTGAACGAGGGCGGACACCACGACCACCTCGTGTGCCTGCAGTGCGGACACGTCGAGGAGTTCTTCGACCCGGAGATCGAGAAGCGCCAGGACGCCATCGCCCGGGAGCGCGGCTTCGCGATCCACGAACACTCGCTGCAGCTCTATGCGTACTGCAACCGCCCGAACTGCCCGAATCGCAAGGGCGGCGGCGCGCGCACCCCGGTGGAACCGCCCTCCGCCGAAGGCTGAAACGTGGGTCTTGCCCGGCGCTAGCGCCGCACCCGGCCGTCGGCGTGGGTCGCCAGCATCTCGGCGGCATGGGCGAGCGTCGCCTCGGTGATCCGCACCCCGCCCAGCATCCGCGCGACCTCCCCGATGCGGCCCGGCGCATCCAGTGACTCCACGGTGGACATCGTCCGCCCCTGGGTCGACCGCTTCGCGACGCGCCAGTGATGGTCGGCCGCGGCGGCCACCTGCGGCAGATGGGTGATGCACAACGTCTGCCGCCCCTGCCCGAGCGCACGCAGCATCTGCCCGACGATCTCGGCGACACCACCGCCGATCCCGGCATCCACCTCGTCGAACACCAGCGTCGGCACCGGCGCCACTCGCCGGGTGACGGTCTGGATCGCCAGCGACAACCTGGCAAGCTCTCCGCCGGATGCCGTGCGTGCCACCGGGGCGAGCACCCCGCCCTCGTGTCCGGCCATGCGGAACTCGATCTGTTCCCCGCCCGCGGACGACGGCTCTGCAAGCGGGACGAGGCCCACCTCGAACCGACCGCCCGCCATGGCCAGGACCTGCATCGACGCCGTGACCTCGGCGCCGAGCGTCGCAGCACCCCGCCTCCGCAACCGTGTCAGCTCCGCCGCGCGGACATCGAACTCCGCGCGGGCTGTCGCCACCGCCCGGGCGAGCGCCGCGGGATCCGTTGTCGCCTCCAGTCTCGCCAGCTGCGCCTCGAGATCGGCCAGGCGTGCCGGCAATGCCTCCGGCGGAATCCGATGCTTGCGCGCCAGACTCACCACCGCGTCGAGCCGGGACTCGACCTCCCGCAATCGGGCCGGATCGAGATCGAGGCGCTGGCGGTAGTGCCGCAGCGCATACGCGGCCTCCTTCAGCTGGATCTCCGCGGGTTCGAGCGCCGCGAGGACATCGCCGAGCCCGGGATCGTGCGCGGCCAACTGGCGCAGGCGAGACGCCGCGGCCCCGACCACCGACAGCGCCGCCGCGTCGCCTTCCGATAGCGCCTCCAGGGACATTTCGGCCCCTTCGATCAGGGCCGCCGCGTGGGCCAGCCGCCGATGGTCGGCCTGCAGGATCTGCCATTCGTCGGCACCGAGACCCAACTGGCGAAGCTCCCCGGCCTGCCACTCCAGGCGATCGCGCTCGTCCGCCGCCGTCGCGGACCGCGTGGCAGCCTCGGTCTGCGCCTCCACGGCAACGCGCCACGCCCGATGCGCAGCGGCAACCCTCGCCGCGGCCTCGGCGGCACCCGCGAAGTCGTCCAGCAGACGCCGCTGCTCGGGCGCCCGCATGAGGGACTGGTGCTCGTGCTGGCCGTGGATGTCCACCAGGTGCTCGCCGATCTCGCGGAGCTGGGTCGCCGTCGCCGGTCGGCCGTTCACGTACGCCCGCGAACGGCCGCCTGCCTCCACCACCCTGCGCAGCAGACACAGGTCGTCATCCCCGGTCAGATCCAGGTCGGCCAGCAACGCCGCCACGTGCGGGAGACGGGAGATGTCGAATTCGGCGACGACGTCGGCGCGATCACAGCCCGTCCGGACGACGCCGGCGTCCGCGCGGGCACCGAGGACGAGCAGCAGGGCATCCACGAGGATGGACTTGCCGGCGCCGGTCTCGCCGGTGAAGACGCCGAACCCCTCGCCGAACTCGAGGCGGAGGCGTTCGACGATGACGAAATCCTGTATCTCGAGGGCTAGGAACATCGACGGCTTCCGGGACTGACGGCTCCGCGCGACCCGCTCAACGGCCGGGGGTCTCGCTCCAATGGAGCTTCTCGCGAAGCATGTGGTAGTAGTCGTGCGACGACGGGTGGAGCAGCCGGATCTGATGCTTGCAGCGGCGGACGAGTATCCGGTCGCCCTCCTTCAGTTCGCAGTGGGAATGGCTGTCGAAGTGAGCCCGGGCATCGGCGGCACTGCGCACCAGGATCTCGATGGTGCAATCGGCCGACACGAGGATGGGCCGGTTCGACAGCGTGTGCGGGCAGACGGGCACGAGCGAGAGCACCGACAGCGAAGGATGCACGATCGGCCCGCCGGCGGAGAGCGCGTAGGCAGTGGAACCCGTGGGCGACGCCACGATGAGGCCATCCGCGCGGAGGTCGTAGACGAACTGACCGTCCACGCGGACTTCCAGCTCGATGAGGCTCCCCTCGGTGCCCTTGTTCACCGACACGTCGTTGAACGCCAGCACATCCATGACGCGCAGATGTTCCCGGCGGACCTCCGAGTCCAGCAGCATCCGGGTCTCGGTGACGTACTCGCCCGAGAGCATCGCGCCGATCGTCTCGCACATGGTGTCGATCGACACGTCGGTGAGGAAGCCGAGGCGGCCCACGTTCACGCCCACGAGCGGAACGTCGTAGGGGGCCAGCGTGCGCGCGATGTTGAGCATGGTGCCGTCGCCACCGATCACGATCGCGAGATCGGCCTGACGCCCGATGCCTTCGAGGGGGAGCACGAGCCTGCGGAGGTCGCCGACGTGTACCGCCGTGAGCGGGTCGATCACCACCGAGAAGCCCCGCTGTTCGAGAAACGCTGCCAGTTCCAGCAGCGGTTTCGCGATTTCCGGGCTCTTGTACTTCCCGATGAGCGCAACGGTGCGGATGGTCTTCATCCGTCCGATTAAAGCACACTTCCCGCGCCGACCGCCCCTTCCGGAGCCGCGCGCCATGCGCCTGCCCGGAAGTAGTCTTCCCGCTGGAGCGCGGACCTGTTTAGAATCGATTCACCATGCTGAACGAACGCGCACGCATCCTCCTCAAGACCCTGGTCGAACGCTACATCGAGGACGGCGAGCCCGTGGGTTCCCGTTCCCTCGCCAAGTTCTCCGGCCTCGATCTCTCCCCCGCCAGCATCCGCAACATCATGGCCGACCTGGAGGAGATGGGATACATCGCCAGCCCGCACACGTCGGCCGGGCGCGTCCCCACGCCCCGGGGCTATCGGTTGTTCGTCGATACCCTCCTCACGGTCCGCCCCCTCGCGGACATCGAGATCAGCCACCTGGAAGGTCAGCTCCAGGTGGACAACACGCAGCGCCTCGTCACGTCGGCCTCCCACCTGCTCTCGGACATCACGCGCTTCGCCAGCGTGGTCGTGGCCCCCCGGCGGCGCAACCCTGCGTTCCGGCACATCGAATTCCTGCGGCTGTCCGAGAACCGCATCCTGCTCATCATCGTCACGCCGGAAGGCGATGTGCAGAACCGCATCCTGGTCACGGACCGCCCGTACACGGCATCGCAGCTCATCGAGGCGGCGAACTTCATCAACCAGAACTACGCCGGCCTCGAGCTCGACGAGATCCATCGCCGGCTGAAGGCGGAACTCCAGAAGCTGCACGGGGACATCTCCCAGCTGATGACCCGGGCGCTGGAGGCCGGCACGCAGGCCATGGGCGACAGTGCCGGCGATTACGTCATCTCCGGTGAGCGCCATCTGCTCGACGTGGCCGACCTCTCGGGAAACATGGACAGCCTGCGGCGGCTCTTCGCGCTGTTCGAGCAGAAGACGGGCTTCCTGCAGTTGCTGGAGCTGTCGAGCCACGCGCAGGGCGTGAAGATCTTCATCGGCGGGGAATCGGGCCTCGTGCCGCTCGACGAATGCAGCGTCGTCACCGCGCCCTACGAGGTCGACGGGCAGGTGGTGGGCACGGTGGGCGTCATCGGCCCGACGCGCATGGCCTACGAGCGCATCATCCCCATCGTCGACATCACGGCCAAGCTGCTGTCCAGCGCCCTGTCGAACCAGAAGTAGCACCCTCCGCCGCACCGTCCGGCACGGCGGAGGCTTCCCTCTCGATCAGCGCTTCTGCGTCGCCGGCAGCGGCCGCAGCAGATTCTGCGATGCCGGGATCTGCGACAGCCTCTGCTTGAGATCCTTCGCCCAGTTGTCGGCCTGCCAGGACGACGCCCTGGTCTCCGATACCAGCGAGGTGGTCGGGGCCGACGTCGCGATCGGCGCATCCCAGTCCACGCGCGTGACGGACCCCGGCGCGGGCGGTGGGACCGCAACCGACGCCAGCCGGGCTGCAGGCGCTGGGGGCGCTGGCGGCAAGGGCGGTGTCGGCAGCGCCGGGATCTCCGGACGTGGCGCGCCGGCGAGGAACGCCGCGAACCGTGCGGCGTCGAGGCTCGTGAGCGAGCCGTTGCCGTCGAGGTCCCCGATGACAACCGGGTCGAGATTCCGCCAGGCACTGAAGCCGGAGTCCTTCCCGGTGATCACCCGCTGGAGGAGATTCAGGTCGGCGGCCGTGTAGGCCCCGTCGCCGTTGACGTCCATGAAGTAGCCGACCGCATGGACCGCTTCATCGCCGAGCACCGTCTCGGACGGGGCCGCCACGCCCCGCTCGAGCACGATGTCACCCCACTTCAGGCGACCCGGAATCCGAGTGCTGACCGCATCGGTCGGGACGGATCCCGTCAGCGTGAGCGGCGCCACGGTGCCCGCCGGCAGCGGCGTATCGAAGGTCACGTCCACACGCAGTCCGCCAGCGATCGCGGTCGTCACGATCGTCCCGGTACGCCCGCCAGCGAACTGGACGCCGGTGACAGCAAGCGAGTCGGCATCGAACAACAGGTCGAAGCTCAGGCTGGTGACGCCACCAGCCGCCGTGAGCCTCAGCGGCATGTTCACCGCCTGGCCCGGCCCCCGCGCGAAGTCACCCATCAGCAGCGCGCTGGCGGGCAGCGTGCCCACGGTGAAACCGCCGGTGTAGTCGTCGCCGCCGGTCCCGTCGCCATTGCCGTCCAGCGACTCGCCTCCCAGGCTTGCAAGACCACCGATACCGGCGCGCAACCGCAGCCCGTAGGCCCCGGCCACGAGCGGGGTGCCGGTCTTCACGAAGGTGAAGCCGCGACCATCGTCGTCCATCACGACCGAGCCGCGCACGGCCGCCCCCGTGGGCCCCGTGAACGAAAGGTCCGACGGACCGCGACCGGCATCCGCCGCGTCGAAGAGGTTCAGGCGGTTCGCGTCGATCACCCGATCGAAGCGCACGTGGAAGCCGCTCGTCGTGGATTCGAGCGACGTCACCTTCAGCGTGCCCGGCTGGACGTTCACGCTGACCGTCCCGACGTCCGTGAGGTCGCCATCCGAGACCGTGTACGTGAACGTGTCAGACCCGATGTAGCCCGCGTCGGCGGTGTAGACGATCGAGCCGTCGGCCGCGACCGAAACCGTGCCGTGGATCGCGGGACCGACGCCGACCACCGAGAGCGCATCGCCTTCGACGTCCGCATCGTTGCCGAGCACACCGGAGGCCGGGATCACCAGCGCGACACCATTCACCGCCGTCACCGCATCGTCCTCGGCCATCGGCGCGTCGTTCACCGGCGTCACGTCGATGGTGACCGTGACGGGCGCGCTCGTCTTCGGACCGTCCGCCACGAAGCCGTTGGGCGCCAGCGGGCAGCCGCAATCGAGTTCGTCGTCGCCACCGTCGGTCACCGTGAACACGAAGCTCACCGTGCCCGCGAAATCGGCTGCGGGGTCGTAGCGGAACGTGCCGTCCGGATTCAGCGTGAGCACGCCGCTCGCCGGACCGCTCACGAGCGAGAACGTCAGCTCGGCAGGCGTCTCGACGTCGGACCCGGTCAACTGGCCGAGGAGCGCGGTGTCTTCGGCCACGGAGAGCATCGCCCCGTTCGCGACCGGCGCATCGTTCACCGGCCGCACCTTGAGGTTGACCGTGCCGACCGCCGACGCGAGGCCATCGCTCACCCGGAACGTGAAGCTGTCGTTGCCGCGCACGTTCGCATCGGGCGTGAACGTCACCTGGCGGGTGAACGGGTCGACGGCCGATAGCGTGCCCCGCTCCGGACCGGCTTCGATACTGAAGGTGAGCACGTCACCGTTCGCATCGCTGGCGCCGAGGGTGATGACCAGGGAGCCGTCCTCGTCGAGGAAGAGCGTCTGGGACTGCGGCACCGGCGCCGTGTTGGGTGCGGTGACGAAGACGCCGAGCGAGTTCGATGCGTACGTGCCGTCCTCGTCGGTGGCGGTCGCCGTGATCGAGTAGTTGCTGCCGCCCGCGAAGTACGTGTGATCCACGCTCGCGACATCGCCTGCGACCGTCTGGGTGAAGCCGTCGCCCCAGTTGATCTCCCACGAGACGATGGTGTCAGCCCCCGGATCGGTGGCACCCAGGTTCAACGTGAAGGGTGCGCCCTGATCCACCGCGGCCGCGCCGCTGATCGTGAGCGTCGGGGCGACGTTCTGGACGGTCACCTGGAAACCGACGGTGTCGAACGCCGCCGGCGAACCGGCGTCGGTCGCGCGCACCGACACGTCGACGTTGGCGAAGCCGTCGTCCGGCGTCCACGTGATGCGGCCGGTGTTCGCATCGATCGTCATCCCCGCCGGGGCGGCGTCGAGCGACCAGACGAGCGCCTGGCCTTCGGGGTCGGAGGCCGACAGGTTCACCAGCAACGTCGACCCTTCGAGCACCACCTGATCCTCGACGGGCGCGATCACCGGTGCATCGTTCACGGCGGTCACCGTGAGGCTCACCATCGCCACCGCGGACGTCAGTGCGTTGGCCGGCGTCCCGTCGGGATCGCCGCGATCGGTCACCGTGTACGTGAAGCTGTCGTTGCCGACGAAGTCCGCACCCGGGGTGTACGTCCAGCCCCCGGCCGGACCGAACGAGAGCGAACCGTTCACCGGCCCGGTGACCAGTGCGAACACGAGGTCGGCGCGGCCGGTCTCGGTGTCGGAACCGCCGAGCACGATGAGGCGCGGGGTGTCCTCCTCCAGCGTGACCGCCTGGGCCGCGGCGAGCGGCGCATCGTTCACCGGCAGGACGTTGAGCGTCACCGTCCCGGTATCGATGCCGGCCTTGCCGTCGTCCACCTGGAACTGGAAGGCGTCCGGTCCGGTGTACCCCGGCGTCGGCGTGTACACCACCGTGCGCGCCACCGGATCGAAGTCGCTCAGCACGCCCTGGGCGGGCGCGGAGATCAGCGTGTAGGTGAGCGCGTCACCGTTGCCGTCGGTGGCCGACAGCGTGATCGTCACGGCACCGTCCTCGTTCACGGTGCGGACCTGATCGTTCGCGACCGGCGCGGCATTGGTCGTGCGGTCGATCGTGAAGAAGCGGATGTAGTCGTCGCCGCCGATGCCGTCCGAGTTGCCGTCGAGCGGGTTACCCGAGAGGTCGTAGATGGCCTTCGTGCCGGACAGCGTCAGGCGGTAGGCCCCGTCCGACAGGATGCCGGGCGTTCCGCCGGGGCCCGTCAGGAAATCGAGCGTGAGCGCCGTCTCGGGATACGAGTAGGCCGGTCGCAGCGCGATGATCACGTCGTCGACGGTGTCGAAGAGTCCGTCGCCCCCGGCACGGCGGAGGTCGTAGTTGGCCGGGCTCTTCGCGCTGATGCTGTTCAGCGCCTCCGACATCGTGACCTGCAGGCTGCTGAAGGCGAGCGCCGTGGTGCCGTTGTCCGGTGGCAGCGTGCTCACGGCCTCGACCGTGGGCGCCACCGCATCGCCCGAGTTGCCGAGGAACTCGTAGGCGCCGATATCGAAATAGGTGAGCCCCGGGGTTCGCGTGAACAGCACGCTGGGCGCGTTCTCGAGACTGTCCGCCCCGTTGTACGCAGAGGTGACGAACGTGAACCCGTTGCCCGCCGAGAGACCGACCGTCGGCGTGAGCGACTTGTTGCCGTCGCCGTAGTCGAAGCGGATGTTGCCGTTGGCGAACAGCGTGACCGAGAAATTGACGTCACCGCCGCCGGTTTCCTGACGCGTCGCGGCCCAGCGGACGGTGACCTGGTCGGCTACCGTGCTGTCCACGAACACGTTGCCCACCGTGGCACCCGATGCGGCGGACTGCGTCGTGTCGGTCCGGAGGTTGTCCCACAGCGGCGCGATACGCACGTTGCGCAGGAGCAGGTCGAGCGAGTTGGCATCGCTGACGGTGGCACCGTCGAGACCACCGAAGTGCAGGTAGCCGTTCACCGATGCCTGCACCGAGGTGTAGGTCCGCCCGTAGAACTCGAACGAGAACGGCAGCGCGATCATGGCAACGCTGTTCGTGCTTCGCAGCGGCACGGCCGTGCCGGTCTCCACGTAGCTGCTGCCACCCGTCGTGGATTCCACGAAGAGATCCCAGCCGACGCCGGTGTTCACCGTCGACGGATCGTCATGGCGCTGGCGATCCTCGATATCGCGGAGCGCGGCATCGTGGGGATAGTTGGGCACTGGCTTCGCCGCCTCGTAGGCATTGCCCGCATCGATGGCGGCAGAGCCCGCGTCGAGGCTGAAGTTGTCGTCGTAGCCGTTGCCGGTGGTGACGTCCTGATCGCCCAGGACGTTATCCGCGCCGTCGATGTCGAGGAACATCGGATCGCCGGTCTTCCCGGAGGCGTCGTGATTCGCGGACACGGACCGCCAGGACCCCAGCGTCTCCCGCTGCGTGGCACCCCAGCGACCCACCAGCGCGGCAGCAGTGCGCAGATCGAACAGGTTCCAGTCGGAACTGAAGCCTGGCTGACCGTCCGCCGTGACGTTGATGGCGTACCCGTTGCCCACCGAAAGGATGTTGTTTCGGATGCGGACGTTGTTGGTCCCCGTCACGCGGATCGCGTCGCCCGTGCCCTGCCAGACCGTGTTGTTGTAGATCGTGCGGTCGCCGGCGGAGTGGGTGAAGGTCGTCGAGATGCCGACGTTGGTGTTGGCGTAGACGAGGTTGCCGAAGACCTCGGAGTAGCCCGCGTCGTGGATCCCGGTGGAGTTCGAGTGGACGTAGTTCCGCGAGATGTTCGACGAGTAGTAGGTGATGATGCCCGTGCCGTTGTCGAACGACCGGTTGCCGACGATCGAGCCCTGGAACCCGGTCTGGATCCCGATGGTGTTGTCGTAGGCGTCGTTGTCGATGATGAGCGACGAGCTGTTGTAGCTGTAGATCCCGATGTCGCCCGGCCCGTTGTGGTTGTAGACGCGGTTGCCGCGGGCGGTGACGTGGCTGGAGATGTCGATGCCGACGCTGCCGTTGTCGTGGACGTCGTTGCCGATCACGAGCGAGCGGGTCGCCTCGGTTCCGCCGGAGACGCTGATGCCGCGATTGTTGTTGCCGTAGACCTCGTTGTTCTCGATGCGGACGCGCTCCGCGCCGCCGCTGGAGACGCCGTGCTGCAGGTTGTTGTGGATCGTGCTGTCCCGGATGACCCAGTCCGAGTGTCCGTTGCTGATCTGCACGCCGTGGCTCGCGTTGCCGTAGATGTCCATGAACCGCAGCAGCACGCTGTCGTTGCCGGCTGTACCGACCGCCTCGATGCCATGCTGGCCACCGGTCACGTTCAGCCATTCGAGCGTGACGTTGGACGCGCCCTCGAACGAGAAGACCCGCTGGTCGGTGGTCGTGTTGCCGCGATTGAGGACGGCATCGTGGGTCGGCAGGACCGGGCCGCGGATCGTGACGCCGGAATCCTGCGCCGTGAGGACGATGTTGGTGGCGAGGTTGTAGACGCCCGTGTCGACATGGATCACGTCGCCGGGGTCGAGATCGTAGGCACGCAGCAGCGCGGCGAGGGACGCCATCGGTGTCGCAGCGGTCTTGCCGTCGTTGGCATTGTTGCCTGCCGACGTCGTGTATTCGTTGCCAACCAGGGATCCGTCGTTCACGTAGTAGGCCGTGCCGGCATTCGCAATCTGGAACGGCGCGTTCGAGACATCCGTCACCGTGACGGCGCCCGCATGACCCGTCGCGCGGATCAGCGCGCTCGCCGCCACCGGCCCGGCATTCCACGCGAAGCTGCCGCGGCCGAAGCGGTCGAGGGCGACGCCCCCGGCTATCGGGATCCAGCTCGATCCGCCATCGGTGGACACTTCCAGATCCACGGTGGGGTTCGCGACGCCCGCGGGATTGATGCGCTGCAGTTCGATCCCCGAGATCACCGCAGCCTCGTTGTTGGTGAGGTTGGTCAGTTCGACCACGAGCCCGTCCCCGCCCGAGGCCGTCACGTCGTAGGCCAGCACCACCGCCTTGTTCGCGGCACCGGCGATCGCGCGGCGGTCGACGGACGCAGCGATCTCGACGCCATCCACGGAGATGCCGAACCGCGCGGCGCCGATCGGCGACGTGTCGGACGCTGTGTGCAGCACCAGGCGGTAGTCACCGTCCGGCGCGGGAAGTCGGTACACGAGCTTGTTGCCCAGACCGAAGTTGGCATTGCTCGAAGTCTGGTAGATGGCCGGCGACGCGGCGCCGACCACGCCGTCCGTCGAGATGGCCGTCGCGGTGCTCCTGGTGCTTCCGCCTTCGCGGTAACGATCGACCGACCAGCCATCGACCGGTGCAGTCGCACCGCCATTGTTGATTCGCAGCACGGTGTCGTAGGGCGTCAGGCCTGCGCTGCGCACCTCGACCTGCACCGTCTGGCCAGCCTCGAACTTCTCGAGGCCGTTCGGGTTGAGCACCTGCACCATCCGGGGCGCACTCTGCGTGGCCCTGGCCGTGTTGCCGTAGACGCCGAGGTCCACGCGCCCGCCGTTGGATTCCGGCTCCGCGACGAAGATCGATGTCGGATCGCCGGCATCGACGCCAGGGCTCCCGACGCTCAACCGGAAGTCGTCGTCGAGCCCGCCGTCGACCCCTCCGACGAAGCCGAGCATGCCGTCGGCACCATCGATGTCGACGAATGCCGGATTGGCGATCGCGCTCTCCAAGTCGTTGGCGGTCTCGTAGGACCAGTCGGCCAGCGTCAGGAAGTCGCGGCCTTCCCAGAAGGCCAGCTTGCCGGTACCGAAGGTGTGGAAGAGGTTGTAGTCGGACGCGAAGCCGATCTGGTTGTTGTTGCCCACGCGCAGCGCGTAGCCCGCGCCGACCACGATGATGTTGTTCCGGATCGACGTGTTGCTTCCGCCGCCCGTCGCCAGAACACCATCACCCGCCGACTGGTGGATCGTGTTGCCGAAGAGGCCGTCACCTGCCGAGTTGAAGCCGTTCATCAGGACGCCGCGGACCCGGTTCTCGTAGATGAGGTTGCCGGTCACCGTGCTGTTGCTGCCGTTCTCCATCCCCGTGGCGTTCGCGTACACGACGTTGCCGGCGGCGAGACCCGAGCGCACGTAGATCCCGGTGCCCGCGTTGTCGAACACCCGGTTGTCGATTGCCGACGCATTGTTCGTCACCGAGATGCCGCCACCGCTGTTCGAATAGACCGTATTGCCGCGAACCATCGGGCTCTGGTCGGCATTGATGCCGTTGGCCGAGTTGTGGTGGACGATGTTGGCTTCGATGGTCACCCGGTTGCTGGCGCTGATGCCGGTGCTGTTGTTGCGAACCTCGTTCCCCACGACGAACACGCCCTGGGTGTATTCACCTCCAGGCGCCGAGACGGAAATCCCGGTGGAGTTGTTGCGGACGAGGTTGTTCTCCACGCGTCCGCGGGCCGTGGTCACGGAGATGCCGGAACTGCTGTTGCCGTAGACCTCGCTGTCGCGGATGGTGAAGTTCTCGTTGTTCGCCCCCACGGTGACGCCGAACGTGTTGCCGTGAACGATCACGTCATCGAGCGTGATGCGATCCGAGTCGACGTTCTCGTTGCCGCGCACGCCGTACTGGCCACCCGTGAGGACCACGCGCTCGAGGGTGACGTCGTCCGCACCTGCGAACTGGATGACCGACTCGCCGGTGTTGCCACGGTTCAGCACCGCCAGATTGCCGGCCAGCTGCGGGCCGCGGATGGTGACGCCGGAGTCCTGGGACTCCAGCAGGATGTTGGTCGCCAGGGAATACACGCCGGTGTCGACGTGGATCACGTCGCCGGCATCGAGGTCGTAGGCCCGCAGCAGCGCGGCGAGCGAGGCCATCGGCGTGGCCGCCGTCTTGCCGTCGTTCGCGTTGTCGCCGACGGCCGTGGTGAACTCGTCACCCGCCGTCGAACCGTCGTTCACGTAGTAGGCCGTCCCGGCGTTCGCGATCTGGAACGGCCGGTCGGAGACGTCGGTCACCGTCACGGCACCGGCATGGGCCGTGGCGCGGATCAGCGCATTGCCCACCTGCGGCCCGGCGGCCCAGGTGTAGCTGCCGCGGCCGAAGCGGTCGACGGGGAGATCTTCCGCAATCCCAATCCAAGTCACGCCGCCATCGACGGACACGTCGAGATCGACGGTGGGTGCCGCGACACCACCGGCGTTGGCACGGCGGATCTCGATGCCCGAGATCATCGCGCTGCTCACCTTGTTGATCAGGTCCAGCCGGAGCCCTTGCCCGCCCGCGGCGGTGGCGTCGAACCGCAATGCCATCGCGCGATTGATGCCACCCGTCACGGCACGCACGTCGAGATCGGCCCGGACCACCACGCCCTGCAGCGCAATGTCGAACGTGCGCTGTCCCACGGTGTTCACGGTCGGATCGATGAAGTGCAGCACGACCTCGTAGTCGCCGTCGTCCACCTGCCACTCGTACCGGAGCGTCTTGCCGACGCCCGCATCGGCGTACGCGATCGTGCGATAGACGTCGTCCGGCGCCGCTTCCACAACACCCGCCGTCGTGATCGGAGTGGTGCCGGGAATGACGTAGCTGCGCACGGGGGTGCCGATGCCGGCCACGTCCGACTGCGCAACCCAGAAGCCGGAGGCCGTGCCGCTGCCGGAATTCATCAGCAGCAGGGTGTCGGTCAACGTGAGCCCGGCGCTCCGGTAGTCGATCGACACGGACTGCCCGATCTCCATCTTCTCGAGTCCGTTCGGGTTCACCACCTGCACCATCTGCGCCGGGCTCTGCGTGGCATCGGGCGTGTTGCCGTAGGCGCCCAGATCCACACGGCCGCCGTTGCTGATCGGTTCGCGCTCGAAGCGCGACGTCGGATCCCCGCGATCCACCGCGGGGCTGCGTGTGGCCAGCCGGATGTCGTCGTCCGCCCCCTGGTCACCCAGGATCCGCTGGATGCGGACCGCATCGGCCATGATCCGGCTGCTCGTGCTGCCGCCGACGTTCGACAACTCGACGATCAGGCGGCCGTTGCGGATCTCCACCGTCTCCAGGCGCTCCCAGGCAAGACCGTCCGCGTCGGCGAAATCGTTGGGAACGTTCTGGGACAACGAAGCGACGGCGACCACGTCGGCGACCGTCGTGCTGCCGTCGTACACCCGGTAGCTGCCCGTGGTCAGGCTCAGCCCGGCACCGTTGGGCCAGCGTGCGGCGATCTGGTACGTGCCGTCCTCCAGACCATCGAAGCTCCAGCGGGCCACGCTGCTGCCGTCCCCGCCACCGGGAATCCAGTGGATGTCGTTGCCGGTGGCCGTGGTGAAGATCGTGCGCTCGAGCGCCGTCGCCGTGTACGCGGGCGGACCCACCTCATTGTTTCGTCCGATGCGCAGCTCCCACGGCCCGACGATGGTGAAGCCTGCGTCGCCGTCGTCGACGAGGCGCGGTACGCCGACGAGCGCGGCGCTGTATCCGCGGGTGCCGTCAGCGCCGGCGGGGTCGATGAAGAGCGGATCCGCCACCAGGCTCTCGCCGTCGCGTCCGGTCTCGTAGAACCAGTCGGCGAGCGTGAAGAAGGGGCGATCCTCCCAGTACGAAATGCGCGCGCCTTCACCGAGCCGGAACAGGTTGTAGTCGCTGTCGAATCGGTCCTGCGCATTCGACGGCACGTTGATGGCGATGCCGCTGCCTGCCTCGATGATGTTGTCGCGGATCAGCACGTTCTGCGCACCGCCGGCCACCCGGATCGCATCGCCGGTCGGCTGCACCACCGTGTTGCCGATGATGCCGTCCCCGGCGCCGCGATAGCCGCTGGTGACGATGCCGGCCACCGTGTTGTCGTAGACGAGGTTGCCCGCCACCCGGGACGCGCCCTCGGTGATGCCGATGCTGTTGCCGTAGACGACATTGCCTTCGGCAATGCCACCGCCGCTTCCGCCCAACTCGATGCCGGTACCGCTGTTGGCATAGACACGATTGTCGCGCCCGACACCGCCGACGCTAAGCAGGAGACCCGTGGCGTTGCGATAGATCTCGTTGTTCGAGGCGAGCGAGCGATCGTCGTAGAGATTCATCCCGGTGCCGCTGTTGCCGTAGACCCGGTTGCCCTCCACCAGCACCCAGTAGCTCACGGCGATGCCGGTACCGTTGTCGTGCACCGTGTTGCCGATGATGTCGATGCGAGCCGCGGCGCCGTTGTACGAGGCAGTGATGCCGCCGCCGTTGCTCCAGACGTGGTTGCCGACGGCGCGCGTGCCGGCGCCGTTCAGATTGAGACCCCACGATCCGTTGCTGTAGATCTCGTTGTCCGAGATCAGCGCATTCGTGTTGCCGTCGCCGATGAAGATGCCGTGCTGGCTGTTGCGGATCAGTTCGCTGCGCTCGACCGTGAGGCGGTCGCTGCCGGCGTTGGTGCCGGCGACGATCCCGTGGTGGCCGCCGCGGATGACGAGGTTGCGCAGCGTGACGTCGTCGGCGCCCAGCAGATTGAAGACGAAGCTCGTCGTCGACGTATTGCCGCGGTCGAGCACCGCCGCCAGGCCGTCGAGGGTCGGCCCCTCGATCGTGACCCCGGAATCCTGTGTCACCAGTTCGATGTTCGCGGTGAGCAGGTAGTAGCCGGTGTCGACACGGATGACATCGCCGGCATCGAGGTCGTAGGCCTCGAGCACGCCGCGGATCGTGGCCTTGGGGGTTGCGGGGGTGAGGCCGTCGTTGGCGTCGTTGCCGATGGCGGTGGAGTACTGGTCTCCGGCGGTGGAGCCGTCGTTGACATAGAAGACGCTGATCGGCGGCGTGATGCTGAACGCTGCGTTCGACGCATCGAGAATGGACGGGGTATCGATCGAACGCACCCGGATCCGGTAGGCGTCGCCCACGGCGAACAGGACCGGATCCACGCTCCAGAGATGACTGCCGTCGTTCACTTCGTTGTCGGCCAGCAACTGCCAGACCGGCGCGCCGGCGACGGCGGAGATCTCGATGGCGACGTTGCCGCCGAAGCCGTTGGAACGCCAACGGATCTCGTAGGTGGATTCCTGCGGGATCGCCTCGCCGCCGTTCGGGTTGGTCACCAGCATGTACTGGGCGGGGCTGCGCGAGGCCTGGGCCGTGTTGCCGTAGGCGCCGATGTTCACGTAGCCGCCATCGTTCGCGGGCTCGTTCCCGAACGGATCGGTGGGTGCGCCGCGGTCGATACCGGGGCCGGTCACCGCATCGAGCGAAAGTACGGGGGTCAGGAACACCGGGAGACCCGTTGTCGCATCGCGGACCGGTGCCAGCGCCCCGCCCTTGAAGCTGCCGAACTGGCTGCGCTCGTGGAAGTCGTCATCGCGCCCGTCGCTGCCGACACCGCCGTAGCCCAGTACGCCGTCGGCGCCATCGATGTCGACGAAGAGCGGATCGCCGAAGAGGCTGTTGCGATCGCCGAAGGTGGCGTTCTGCCACGACACCAGGGAGCCGCGTTCGACGCCCTGCCAGAGGCCGACGGCGCCGGAGCCGGTGGCCTGGAACAGGTTGAAGTCCGAGGCGAAGCCCGACTGGGAGTCCGCCGCCACCGACAAGGCATCACCCACGGTCGCCCACAGGATGTTGTTGCGGACCCGGACGTTGCTGGCGTTGCCCTGGATGCGGATCGCGTCGCCACTCGTGGCGTGGACCGTGTTGCCCACGATCTGGGCACTGCTGCCCGAGAGGAAGACGCCGTAGTCGACGGAGGCGTACAGGAGGTTGTTCCGGAGCACGGAACCGCCGCCGACGTTGATGTTGGTCGCGTTCGAGTAGACGACGTTGCGGTCGATCACGCCGCTGCCCGTGATACCGAAGCGATCGTTGTCGTAGACGCGGTTGTCGGTGAGATCGCCGCCGCCCGACAACGAGATACCGTCGTAGTTGCCCGAGACGACGTTGCGGCTCGCCGAGCCGCCGGCGAAGAGACTGAGGCCGGTGGCGAATTGGTTCGTCTGATTCTGGATGGTGTTGCCGGCGACGCGCGTGTTGTACGCGGCCTGGATGCCGATCTGGCGGTTCTCGTAGACGTGGTTGCCGCGTCCGAGCGACAGATCCATGTGACCGACGATGGCCTCCGCACCGCCGGCACTGCTGTAGACCTGGAGGCCGACGTTGTTGCGGTACGCGACGTTCGCCTCGACCCGCGATCCGGCACCGGGGCCCGACACGATCAGGCCGACACCGCCGTTGTCGCGCACCAGGGAATCGCTCACCACGCCGATCGCACCGTCGATCACGATACCGTCGCCCGTGTTGCTGTAAGCGAGACCGTGCGTGAAGCCGGCGATGGGCCCATCGATCCAGATGCCCCGCCCGGTGTTTCCGTGGGCGGTGAGATTGCGGAACGTCGAGAACGGGGCATTCGTGTCGACCCGCATGCCGTCCTGCGCATGCCCGGTCACCGTGATGTACGACAGGGCGAGCCCGTCGCTGCCGTTGCGCACCTCGAGGCCCCGCAGCGCATTGCGCAGCGTGAGGCCGCTGATCGTCATGTTGTCGGCGTCGTCCAGCAGGATCACCGGCTGGGTACGATCCCCGGGGATCGCCGGGAAGAGGCCGGCGATCCGCGAAACGTCGACGGGGCCGCGGACCGTGAAGCCCTCGTCGAGCCCGAGACCGAGATCGGTGGTCCCAGAGAGATTCACCGGGTCGATCATCGAGTACTCGCCGGTGTCGATGTTCAGGACCGACGCCGCGTTGAGTTCGTACACGCGCAGCAGGTTCGTCGCGTAAGGCTTCGGCGCCGTCGCCAGCTTGCCGGTGTGGCGGTTGTCGCCGATGCCGCCCGGCGTGTACTCGTCATCGACGTTCGATGCGTCGTCGACCCAGTACGTCGTGCCGGCCTCCGGCACGGTGAAGGTCTCCTGCGAGCGGTCGATCGCGATCGGCACGTTCACGAGCGAGACCTGGATGCGCAGCCCGTACGTGCCGAAGTCGAGGCCGCTCGAAGACGGGATCCAGATGTGCTCGCCGTCGTCGGCCGTGGCCGCCGCGATAGTCTGACGCAGCGCCGGGCCGTGCAGGCCGTCCTGCCAGAGTTCGATGCGCACCGGCGATTCGCTGCTGTTCCCGAACGTCTCCCAGCGGAGGGTGAGCGGCTTATCCTTCTCGAGGTCCGCATAGAGATCGGGATAGCGCAGCGAGATGCGCGGCGCGCCGGTGCGCGCGACGTCGGCGGTGGTGTGGCCGTACGCGCCGAGATCGGTGCCCTGGGCCTCGGTGCGCACTTGGACGAAGGCACCATCGAGATAGGCATCGGCCGTCCCGGAAGCCTGCTCGCGATCGGCGATGAACCGGTAGACAGCCTTGCGGGCGCCGGTCGGGATGTCGATGCGGCCACCGACGAGTTCCCAGCGGTCGGTCGTGCTCGTGGCGTCCACACGCACGGGCGTGCCCATCACGGCGTTGGTCGCATCGAGGAACCGGATCTCGATCGCACCGCGATCGCGCGGCGTCTCAACGGCGGCGCGAATGCGGCCACCGAAGACGAGTTCGAGGTCCTGGCCGTCGATCTGCGCGGCCGACACTTCCGGGCCGACGAGGTCGACCACCTGCTCGATGTAACCCTCCTCGATCGTGCCGGGGCGGAAGAACTTCGCGCCGGAATGTGCGCCGGGCGCCGTCGTCACGACGGTGCCGTTGATGTTGAACTGGTCCCAGCCCGCGAGATCGCTCTCGAAGCCGGGGTTCGACAGCAGATTGGTGTAGCCGGGCGGCACACCGAGGTCCGCGCGGGCGTCGCCATCGTCGATGCCGGGGCTCGTGAACCGCAGGCCCGCCGTCACGGGCATCAGGCGGTAGTCGTCCTGCCCGCGATTCACGAAGCGCGGCTCGGCCCACTGCGGGTTCACATCCGTGCGGCCGATCGAATGCAGATCGAAGCGCGCGATATCCGCCTGCCAGTCGAGGATGTCGTCGAAGTCGCGGGTCCAGTAACCGATGCGTCCGGTGCCGGAGGAATACAGGTTGTTGTAGTCGCTGAAGAAGCCGCGCTGGGAGTCGTTCGCGACGTGGATGCCGTACCCGGACTCGTTCCAGAGGACATTGTTCCGAACGTCCACGTTCGAGCTGCCGCCGCTGATCCGGATGAGATCGCCGACGGGGGAATAGAGCGTGTTGTTGCCGATGCGCACATCCGAGTCCCCGGACACCTGGATGCCGGTGCCGGTGTTGCGATAGATGAGGTTGTGGACGATCCGCTGGCCGTTGGATGCCGCCACGCCCGTGGTGTTCGCGACGATGCGATTGAACTGGACCGTGCCGTCGAAGGCGCCGACGCCGACGACGTTGGCCTCGATGCGGTTCGCGGTATCGAACTCCCCGCCGCCGACCACCCCGGAGCCACTCACGCCGATCTGGTTGCCGGTGATGTGCTGGCCACGGACCCGGGCATCCATCAGGAAGACACCCGTCGTGTTGCCGGCGATCTCGTTGGCTTCCGACCCGACCCAGCCCAGGGCCGCGTTGCCGGAGACCGTCGAGACGATACCGGTGCTGTTGCCGCGGATGCGGTTGCCGATCAGCGCGGCACCCGCGTTGTAGCGTACGCCCACGTTGGCGCCGAAGATGTCGTTGTCGCGGATCCCGCCCGTGAACGCGGCGTCGATGACGAGACTGCTGCCCGAGATCTCGTTGTGGGCGATGACCCCGGCCGCCGCCGCGCCGATGCGCACGCCGCTGCCGCCGCCGAACCGGTTGTGCACGATCTGCAGGTCGCTGCCGCCGTTCACGACGAGGTTCTCGTTGGTGAACGCGCTGTCGTGGACGGTGAGGCCCACCGCGCCGTCGAGCACGACCCCGTTGCTCAGACTCAAGCGCTGCAGGACGCCGCCGGCACCGCCGGTCACGACGACATTGCCCACGACCACGCTGTCCATCTGGGGCGAACCGATGACGAGCACGCCGCTGTCGTTCGCGCCGAGCGTGAATCCGGCATGGTTGCCTGGCGCGAGGTAGATGACGTCGCCGGCACCGAGATCATTGTTGTCGAGGATGTTCTGGACGGTGGTCGCGCCGGTCGCGGTGTACACGTTGCTCGCGGCCTGGAGGTTCCCGCGCAGATGGACCCGCGGCGATCCGGTGCTCGCATCCGTCCAGGCGATGTAAGGCCGGCCGGCGCTGTCGACGGCCGTGGTGAAGCCCTGCACGTTCCCGCTGGTGGGGCTCACGCCGCGGCTGGAGGCATCGCCCGGCATGCGCTCGCCGAACCCGAGCACGGTCCACTGCTTCACGTAGAACGAGACCGTGTTGTCCGGGCGCATCTGCACGCTGTCGTCGGCCCACGTGAGCCACAGCTCGCCACCACCGGACGCGAGCTTCGGCGAGAAGGCCCGGCCGGTCGTCATGGAGACGCCGCCCCCCGACGACGAGAGCACGCCGGCATTCACCCAGCTGCCGCCGATCAGCTGGCGCGCGTAGATCTCCTCGCGGCCCGCGGTCTGGT
This sequence comes from Burkholderiales bacterium, assembly GCA_022843925.1. Taxonomy (GTDB): domain Bacteria; phylum Pseudomonadota; class Gammaproteobacteria; order Burkholderiales. Next base: position 108,259 of record JALHMS010000009.1, on the reverse strand, counting down.
CCTGCCACGCGGCGAAGAGCACGTTGTCGAGGTAGGCCACCGTGGGCGTGCGGCTCGGCCCGATGTTGGCGCTGACGTTGGCCGCGGCGGTCCAGCTGCCGCCGACGAACTCGCGGGCGAACACCTCCGCGCTGTCGCCGTTGCCCTGGGACCACGCGATGCCGATGCGGGCGCCGTTGGTCGTCGCCGCCACTTCGCGCACACCGCCCGCCACGGCGGTGACCGCGACGCTGCCGCCGAGCGGCACCCAGTTCGCGCCGTCGAAGCGCCGGGCGTGCACCTGCGGCGTGCCGCTGCCGCGGTCGGTCCAGACGGCCACGAGGCCGCTGTCGGTGGCGAGCAGTTGCACGTTGTCGGCGGCGTTCGAATTGCTGATCCCGTCGCCATCGAGGGACTCGCCGAGGGCGACCCATGCAGCACCGTTCCACTGGGCGACGCGGATGTTCGAAGCACCGCTCGCAGCGATCTCCGTCCAGGCCACCACCGGCGCCCCGCCGGAGAGGACCACGCTCGGCCGCCGGGACTGCGAGAGCGTGCTGCTCACACCGCCGCCGGAGGCACTGGACCCGAGTTCGCTCCACTCGCCGCCGGCGTTCCGCGCCACGTAGATCTCGAAGCTGCCGTTGCGCGTGTCGGCCCAGGCCATGATCCGCGAGGTCGTGGTGACCGCCACCGACGATTCGACGGCGATGCCACCACCGCCACTCACGCCGTTGCCGCTGGCGGAGCCGGAGAACTCGCCCCACCAGCCACGATAGTCGGGGCCGGACGGGAGGGTTGGCGTCGCGCCGGGGTCTACGACGCTCACGATCGTCAGCGGTGCGGCGGTCGCGATGGGTGCTGCAAACCCTGCGGGGTCGCCGACACCGAGGTTCACGATGTTGGACGTGCCCGCGCCGGCGTCGATGCTGTCGTCCTCACCCTCACCGAAGAGGATGTCGTTCCCGCCCTGGCCAAAGAGCTGATCCCGACCGGATCCCGCCTCGCCGAGGTCGGTGCCGAAATCGCCGTAGAGCCAGTCGACGGCATTGTCGTCGCCCGCGCCGGAAACGCTGTGGCCGTAGAGGCGGTCGTGTTGTGCGCCGCCGAGCAGCACGTCGACGCCCGCGTTGCCTTCGATGAGGTCGTCCCCCGCGCCGCCCTCGATGATGTCGTCGCCATCGCCGCCGCGGAGAACGTCGTTGCCGCCGTTGCCGAAGAGCAGGTCGCGCCCGGCGTCCCCCGCCATGACGTCCGCCCCGTTGTCGGAGCCGCGGAGGATGTCCTCGCCGTCCCCGCCGCCGAGGTCGTCGCCGACGCCTCCGCCACCGATCAGTTCATCGTTGCCGTCCTCGCCACGGACATGGTCGGTGCCGAAACCGCCATCGATGGTGTCGTCGTCGGCGCCACCGAACAGGCGGTCGTTGCCGAAGCTGCCGGCGATTCGATCGCGCCCGGTGCCGCCGAGGACGTAGTCGCCGTGCACGCCGCCGTCGATGTCGTCGTCGCCCGCACCGCCGTCGATGATGTCCGCGCCGCCCAGGCCACGGATCCAGTCGTTGCCATCGCCGCCGAAGATGCGGTCGCCGAAGAAGACGTCGTCGAGGAAGTTGCCATCCTCGCCACCATCGTCGGACCCGAGGATGCGGTCGTCGCCCTCATCACCGTAGAGGCGCTTCCCGACGCCGATGCCCGCGATCAGGAGATCGTTGCCGAAGCCGCCACGCAGCACGTCGAGACCGCTGCCGCCGTCGAGCAGATCGTCGCCCGCATTGCCCCACAGCAGGTCGTCACCGGTCTCGCCGTAGATCGCGTCTTCGCCGGCGCCACCGAACAACTCGTCGTTGCCTTCGGATCCGTAGATGCGGTCGTTGCCGGCGCCGCCCCAGGCGAGGTCGTCGTCGAGGCCGCCGACGATGACGTCGTCGCCGAGGTCGCCCGAGAGCTGGTCGTTGCCCTCCTCGCCGAAGATCTGGTCGTTGCCTTCCTGACCGCGGACGATGTCGTTGCCGGAACCGGCAAGGATGGTGTCGTCCCCGCCACCGCCGAGAATGGTGTCGTCGCCGGCATCGCCGTAGATCAGGTCGTTCGCCTGGTCGCCGTGGATCTCGTCGTTGTCGGCGCCGCCGCGGATCTCGTCGGCCTCCGTGCCGCCGGAGATGAAGTCGGCACCCGTCTCGCCGTAGATCGTGTCGCGCCCGGCACCGCCGAACAGATTGTCGTTGCCACTGCCGCCGAACAGGCGGTCATCGCCGGCCTCGCCGTAGAGGTCATCGCCACCACCCTGCCCGACGAGGGTGTCGTTGCCGGAGGCACCCTCTTCACCGACACGCTCGTAGTCGGTCCCGGTCGCGAAGTCGCCCCACAGCAGATCGCGCGTTCCGTCGTCGCCCGAACCGCTCGTGCTGAAGCCGTAGAGCACATCGTTGTCGGCACCGCCGACGAGGGCATCGGTTCCGGCCCCACCTTCGAGGATGTCCGCGCCCCACTGCCCGTAGATCTGGTCGGCGCCCGCGCCGCCGCGCAGCGTGTCGTCGCCGGTCGATCCGTAGATGACGTCGGCGCCGGCGCCGCCGTCGATGGTGTCGTTGCCTGCCTCGCCGTCGATCCGGTCCGCACCGCCCTGGCCGAAGATGGTGTCGTCGCCGCCACGCCCATAGATCACATCGGCGGCGTTGTCGTCACCGGCGCCCGAGGCGAGGTGACCGTAGATGATGTCGTTGCCTTTCCCGCCGAAGAGCTGGTCGGCTCCTCCACCGCCCTGCAGCACGGCGACTCCGTCGCCGCCGGCGATCAACAGGTCGTTGCCATCGCGCATCGGATCGGCCGTCTCGAAGTCCCCCCAGAGTTCGACCGGCATGTCGACGCTGTCGTCGATGGAGATCTGGTCGGCACCCGCACCACCCCAGCCCTTGATGCGCGTGACGTCGGGACCGAGCGTGCCGTTCTCCTCGTCGAGATTGGAGAAGCGGCCGTAGAGCTGCGAGTAGCCGAAGGCCTCGACCATCACCGTGCCCTGCCCGATCTGCTTGACCGAGAACGACTCGTTGCCGTCTGCGGTGTTGCCGTGGAGCCGGTTCGTGGATCGCGGACCCATGTTGAGCGAGAGCACCCCGGTGGTTTCGTCGAGCGTCGCCAGCACCGGCGGGGGCTCGTCGCAGTCCACCTCGAAGCTGATCAACGTGATGCGTGCGATCTCGAACTCGAACGTGACCGAGAAGGGCGAAGGCCCGATCTCGGCGAACACCGACAGGAACAGCCCAAGCTCCCCGCGATAGTCGAAGGCGCACAGGAAGCCGTTCTGGATGACCTGGAACAGTTCCTTGCCGCGCAGCTTCCCGTCGTCGTTCGGGTCGTTGATGTTCATGAAGACATCGGCGAACACCCCGCCCTTCGCACCGATCTCGGCGAGGAAGATGTCGGCCTTCGCACCCGCGTAGATCTGGCTGCGGAGGACCATCTCGTCGATGTCCTTGCCCGACGCGTCGTGGTCGGCGATGAAGAACCCGTTGAAGAGGTCGACCGCGTTGCCCGAATCCGCGAAGTCGAAAATGCCCTGCGTGTCGTAGCCGAAGGTGAACTGGCCTTCCAGCGATGCGCCGCCGCCGAAGATCACGTAGATCGGGACACCGAGCACCACCGCGATGGGCCCGAACTGCATCTCGAAGTCGAAGCCGAACTCGAACTTGGGCGTGGTGTACGTGAGCAGGTCGACGTTCTGCCCGAGGATCAGCTTGAAGGCCGAGAGCGGGTCTTCCAGCAGCGGGATCCTGAAACCGCCGGAGTCGTTCGCCTTGATCTTGTCCTTCGCCGTCTTGAAGTCGTCTGCCACCGAATCGAGCTGCGACGCGATCGTCGTCGAGGGCGCGCTGGTCTTGCCGTTCAGCACGTTCGCGCCCTTCAACTGCGCGTTCGTTGCCGGGTTGCGGAGGTCGATGCCGTTCAGGTTGAAGCTGCCGAAATCGATGAAGACACCGTCGCCGGCCGTGGCCGAGATGGCGTCCGCGAACTCGAGGATATCGTCGAGGGCCTGGACGAAATCGTGCGTGGACTGCGGGATGAAGCCGAAGTCGGTCGCGAGGTCGAGCAGCGAGTAGTCCTGACCGGCGAGGTCCGAGATGATCGGCAGCGGCTCGGTCACCGCGTCGATGATCGGCTTCAGCGGGTCGAAGATGCCGGTGATGTTGTCGACGATGGGCGACAGGAAGTTGCCGAGGAACTCGCCGAAGTTGAGGCGGACGTTGTCGAACGAAACGTTCTGCAGGCTGCCCGACAACCCCGTGGCCGGCGAGAAGACCCAGGTGAGGTTGAAATCCGCCGTCATCGTCGGGAACTGCTCGCTCAGGAAGTCCGAGGCGTTCGGATCGGTGACGGAGAAGTCGCCCGGCACGCCGAGCGTGAGATCGAGATTGATGTCCGCGCGCGACGTGAACGACGGATCGATGGCGGAACTCACGATCTGCCCGAAGCCGAGCGAGCCGCCCGCAAGTTCGTTGAAGGTGAGGCGGTTGCCGCCCCCGACGGGGTCCCTCAGGTCGACGGCGAACCCGGCGGTGAAGAGGCTGGGGTTCTGACCGTCGGCGTCGTCGGTCTCGTCCTGGATGCGCAGCCGCAGCACGCCGAGCGTGCCGCCCATCGCGAAGTCGCCGAGCGTCGCCTCTACCTGCACGGCGACTTCGTTCAGGACCGAAGTGTCGATGTAGGCGCCGTCGGTGCGGCTCACGCCCACGCCGAGATCGAACGAGAAACCGACCTTCAGGTTCACGTTCGAATTGTCGGCCACGGCGAGGCCGAGGCCGGGCAGGCCGATGTCGAAGCCGATCGGCGCCGTCACGTCGTACTCGGCTCCGAGCTTCAGCCGGAACTTCACGTCGTCGTACTTGCCGTCGTTGTTCGAATCGACCCTGTCGAGGATCACGTCCTCGATGCCGATGCCGTTCGACGCCTGATCGAGGAGCACGTCGAGACCGGCGGGTCCGAGCGCATCGAGCAGGATCTGGCGCACCTGGTCAGCCGACTGCGTGCCACCCGACAGGGCGAGATCGAGACGCTGCACTATCTCGGTCCGCAGCGTCTCGATGAACTGCGCGCCGTCCTTGAGGTTGTCGCCGACGAAGGGCAGGTTCACGCCGAAGACCTGACCGTCCAGGGCATCCTGGATCGTCGCGAGGATGAGATCGATGCCGTCGACGAAGCTGTTCATGTTGCTGAACAGGTCGATCGAGCCGATCTCGGCCGCGAGGTTCGGCGCGGAGATCGTCGTCGTGCCCGCGATGTTCGCGAGGTTGCCGATGGAGAGCTGGAGGTTGTTGTTGCCCGCGCCGCCGACCGGATTGGTGACGGTGGGGAAGTAGAGCGGCAGGGTCGCGCTCGCGCTGCCGGCGAGGGCGACGTCGAGCGCCGAGGTGTTCCACTGGTTGACGTAGTAGCGGTCCCCGGCCACCGGCTTGAAGCCGACGGTGAACGAGGCGGGTATCCCGGCGCCGTTGTCGAGGCGCACCGAGCCGTCGCGGACGAAGACACCGAGCGGGCCGACGGCAGCGCTGAAGTCCATGTCCGAGCCGGCCACCTTCGCGGTGAGCGCGAGGTTGGAATCGTCGCGGATGTAGGCGCGCGGAGACGCGGGATTCGTGAGGTCGAAACCGAAGATCAGGTTGAGTGTCGCGGCAGCGTCGACGTCGAGCTTGGCGGAACCACCCACGTCGATGAGGTCGCCGACGCCGTTCAGGTTGGTGCCGTCGGTGTTCGTGAATCCGGCGAGCTGCCCGAGATCGAGATCGAGCGCGAGGTCTTCGCTGTAGGTGCGGCCGAGGTCGAGATCGAACTCGAGCGACTGGGCCGCGAAACTCAGCGTGAGCGCCGACGGTGCGATCCCGAAGGCCTGCTCGATGCGCTGTTCGAGCTGCTGGATGGTCTGCACCCCGGCACTCTCGAGCGTCGCCTTCGCATCACCGAACTTCCCGGCAAGACTCACGAGGTCGGCCACGCTGCGGTCGATCAGCGGCAGATCGAGCCCGATGAACGAGAACTGGTCGATCGTGGAGAGATAGGTGACCAGCGAGCCGAACGCGCCGAGCACATCGGCGAAGTCGAGTTCCTTGTAGTTGAGCAGCGGCGCGAGATCGGGCGTCGTGACGGACAGCGTGTTCGGCTGGAAGATGTTGGTCATCGCCACGACCACGCGCGGCGTGCCCGGCAGGGCGATCAGCCCGCTGGTGACGGCGATGGGCAGGGCGGCATTCAACGTGCCGGTGGACGTGATGTTCGTCCAGGCCGGGATGTTGTCGATGCCCTCGAAGAGGTCCGAGAAGCGCATCGGCGTCGCGTTGTTGTTGCCCTTCCGGAACTGCACGTCCACCTGGGCCGCGACGGTGGCATTGCCGTTCTCGATGCCGACGCCGAAGAAGCCGACGTTCGCCGTCGCGTCGATGTCGCTCGCGGTGGCCGTCACGTTGCCGGTGGCGCGCACGTCGCGGAGGAAGGCCTTGCGCGTCAGCGAATCGACGGCCGTGTTGACCGCCTTCAGCTTCAGCTCGGTGGCCGCGGTGTTCGTCGCGACGTCGGGGACGAGGACGTTGAGGAAGGCGCCCGTGAATCCGCCGGCGTGCGTGAACCGGAGCCGGTTGGCGTCCAGCGAGGCGGTGACGCCGACGACGCCCGCCGCCGTCATCGCGGCATTGATGTCGGCGATGAGGCCTGCGCGGGTGGTGTTGGTGGCGTCGCGCGCGACGACCACGTCGACGTAGGCCCCGCCCGCCGCCGAGATCTTGAATGCCGCGTTCGCCGTGAGCACACCGTTCAGCGGCAGGACGTCGTCGCCGACGATCACCGCGGAATAGGGCGTGAGATCGAAGCCGAGGACGAATTGCACGGCGCCGTTCGCATCGATCGACAGCGTGCTCGCCGTGCTGATGCCTCCCAGCGGGGCCACGTTGAAGTTGAAATCGAGCGTGTCGGAGGACGCCGCGAAACCGCTCTGCAGGCGCAGGAAGAAGGTGAGCTGGTCGTTGGCGGCGTTGTAGGCGGCGTTGATCGCTTCGGGTGGCAGACCCAGCACCTCGGAGAGGCGCGTCGCGAACGACTGGGCGGTGGCGAAGGTCGCCACGCCCTCGGCGTTCTTCAACTGGTCGATCAGGCCGCTCGTGAAGCTCTCCGCGAACTGCAGGACTTCGCCGAACGTACGGCCATCGGCCAGGGGGATCACACCCGTGAAGGCGTCCGACGTGCGCAGCCCGTTCAACCACGAGCCCACCTGGTTGAGGACCTGGAGCACGGCTTCCGGCTGCACGCGGCCGAAGTTCGTGATGTCAGGCGCGGTGGCACCGGTCACGGTGACGACGGGCGGAGCGTCGAAGAGGTTCGCAGCGTCGATCCTGACCTCGGCGGCGCCCGCGTTGAAGCTGCCCAACGCGGCGACGGAGATGGGCAGGCGGCCGACGATGGTGCCGGTCGTCACCGTCGGATCGACCATCCCCTCGATGGTGGTGCCGAGCAGTTCCGACAGCGTGATGTGACCCGCCGCGTCGGCGTCCGGATTCAGGACGTCGATGTCGAGGAACGCATTCAACTTGAACGTGCCCCCGGTCACCGTCGCATCGAGGAAGCCCAGGGCGAGACCGAAGTCGAGCGCAGCGTCGGCCGTCACGCTCGCCTTGAAATCGTCGAAGCTGACGAAGAACCGCTCTTCCGGCGCCAGCCCGTCGGCGAGATCGACGCCGAACGAGAAGTCGAGGCGGACAGCAGCGGTCAGGTCGAGCTTGCCGTTGGCGTCGGCGGTGAGGGCGAGCCCGTTCGCGGACGCGGGCACCGCGAACGGCTGATCGGCCAGCACCCGCTGGGCATCGAGCACCACGTCGAAACGGATCTCGTCGCCGTAGCGATCACCGGTCACCGTGCCGGCGCCCAGGACGGCCTCGAGCGCGGCCACCAGACCGTCGGTCGTCTGCGTGCCCGCCTGGTTCAGATAGTCGAGGACCGGCGTGACGAGGCGACTCTGGAGCGTCCCCGGGAGATCGACCGCCTGGCCGATCGTCGTGTTGAAACCCGGCAGGCCCTTCGCCAACTCGGCCACGGTCTCGGCGCCCTGGGCCCAGGTCGCGAATTGCGTGAGGCCCTGACTGAGAAGTGTTTCGGTCTGGGGTGCGAGGTCCGCCGAGAGCAGCAGCCGCGATTCGAGCGCCTCGAAGAGCGCGGTGCGTCGCGAGGGGACGGGCGTCCGCGGTGCGGCCGGCGTCGATCCGGAGGTGGGAGCGCAACGACGCTCAGAGAACAACCGGGAAAGAGCGTTGCGTGCCGACATGCCAGTCTCCGGCGCCGGTGGCCGGGGATGTCGGCAACCGGCGCATCGCGATCCACCTGCCCGGAACGAAGGGGAGCATGCACGACGCGTCGCCGCGAAGGCAGCCATCCTGGTCCGGGTGGCACGACCTGTTTTTGTGTGTCGAACACGTCGCGTGAACCGGTTTCAGGTTCGACGCGCGTGCGCCCCATTTTTTCTCAGTGGTCTGCGGGGGGGGGCCCGGATGGTCCGGGCAGGAAGGAAGCGGTCTCCCCGTCAGGCTTGTGGTTGGAAAATACTCCCGAAAGAGAAGAATTGTCCATCACGGATCGCGCGATTCTCACGGCCCGCCCCCTGCGGAGCGCTGCATCGTTCAGAATCGGGGCTGGCAGATTTTTCGACACGGCATCCCCACGCCGCCCACGCGATCTACATGTTCAATTCCGAACCCGATTACCACCACGGAACGCCCGGTCGAACCGGCGTCCTGCTCCTCAACCTCGGCACCCCGTCGGCGGCAACGCCGGACGCGCTGCGGCGCTACCTCCGTCAGTTCCTGTGGGACCCGCGAGTGGTGGAGATCCCGAGGTTCGTGTGGTGGATGATCCTGCATGGGGTCATCCTGCGGACCCGCCCGAAGCAGTCGGCCGCCAAGTACGCCACCGTGTGGACCAAGGAAGGCTCGCCGCTCGCCGTGCACACCGAGGCGCAGGCGAAGCTCGTCCGGGGTTACCTGGGCCGGGTGATCCGGTCGCCGCTGTCCGTGGCGTACGCCATGCGCTACGGCGAACCGTCGATCCCGTCGGTCATCGAGAAGCTGAAGGCGGAGGGGTGCGACCGCATCCTGGTGATGCCTCTTTATCCGCAGTACGCGGCGAGCACCACGGCCAGCGCCTACGATGCAGTGTTCGACGCCTTGAAGGTGACCCGGCACATGCCGGCGCTGCGGCTGGTGAAGCATTTCCACGATCACCCCAAGTACATCGAGGCGCTGGCGAACTCGGTCCGGGACCACTGGGCGGTGAACCGCCGGGCGGGCAAGCTGGTGATGAGCTTCCACGGGGTGCCACGCTTCCACCTCGACCGCGGCGACCCCTATCACTGCGAGTGCCGCAAGACCGGTCGGCTGCTGGCGGAGGCGCTGGACCTGAAGCCGGACGAATGGATCCTCACGTTCCAGTCCCGCTTCGGCAAGGCCGAGTGGCTGCAGCCCTATACCCAGGCCACGCTCGAATCCCTCGGTCGCGAGGGCACTGCCCGGGTCGACGTCATCTGCCCGGGGTTCGTGTCGGACTGCCTCGAAACCCTCGAGGAGATCGCGATGGAGAATCGCGATGCCTTCGTCGGGTCTGGCGGCAAGGAGTTCCACTACATCCCCTGCCTCAACGAGCGCGACGACTGGATCCGCGGCCTGTGCCACATGATCGGCGAGAACCTCCAGGGCTGGGCGTCGAGCCAGTGGGACGAGGCGGCCGAGACGGCCAGGGGTGCGGCAAGCCTGGAGCGGGCCAAGGCGTTGGGCGCGAAGCGGTGACCGTTCGGTCGTCCCGTGGGGCGGGGTCGCACCCGCCATGCTCAAGGGATTCCATGGGCGGACGTTAAGACTCGGGCCGGCAACGCTCACACGGTGCCCAAGGCATCGGTATCGTCCCGAGAAAACACGAACCCGGCCCCGAGCCGCCACGATCGCCCCCCCGATGAACGACATCCCGCCAGACCTCACGCAGGCAGATTCCGGCGCAGGCTTCCGATTCACGGACATGCGTCTGGCCGTCGGCACCCGCCTGCAGATCGAACTGGTCGAGGGCGGCGAGTCCAAGCACTACTACTCTTCCCTGCTCGGCTATGCCCGGGGCGAGTACCTGATCGTGAAGATGCCGTTCCACGCCGGCCTGTCGGTCCCGCTCCAGGAAGACGACCAGCTCGGCATCCGGCTGCTCTCGGGCGTGCATGCCTTCGCGTTCTCGAGCCGGGTCCAGCGGGTGTTCCTCGCCCCGCTCTACTACATGCACCTCTCGTTCCCCGAGAACATCGCCGGCACGGTGGTCCGGGAGGCGCCGCGCGTCGACATCGTCATCGACACCCTCATCACGACGGCGCGCACGCGCCCCAACCGCCCCCTGGAAGCCCGGATCCTGAACCTGAGCAGCGGCGGCGCCCTGATCGAATCCGCCTCCGCCGTGGGGCTGAAGGGCGAGAAGATCCACATGACCTTTTCGTTCCCGGAGCACACCGCCGGCCCGGACGTCACGATCAAGACCGAAGCCGTCCTGCAGAACCTCCGCCACTCGCGCGCCAGCGAGGCGGGTGCGGAGCGCCTCTTCTCGTGCGGCGTGCGGTTCAACGAACTCGGCGAGCGCGAGAAGCGCCTGATCGAGAACCTCGTGTTCCGGACGGCGATGGAGGTCGGGGTCACCTGACCGGCAGGCCGGCCGCGCGAGGTCAGACAGTCGCGGCCTCCCGCCGCACTGCGGCGGCAGACCCGGGGTCGGGATCCGCCTGCCCGGTGCCCTCGACGTCCGCCGCACAGCAACGCTGAACCCCGTGCGCGACCAGGTCGATGAGGCTCTTCGCCACCTGGCGTCCCGATTCGGTGAGACGCACCAGCTTCCGACGCCGCCATTGCGGGTCCTCGCGAGCCTCGAGCCAACCGTATCCGGGCGCCCGGAAGCTGCCGGCACCCAGCTTGACGACAGCCCGTGTGATGCTGCTCCCGGAACGACCGGTCGCCCGCGCGAGATCCTGCATGGGCATCTCCCCACCGTGCGCGACGAGCGCAGCGAAGACACCCAGGAAGTGGATCGGGCAGTCGGAATAGTCGGTGAGATTCGACCAGCCGTTCGCGATGTCGAGAACCAGCTCCGCGCTCGCGGCGCGCAGCGGACCGTTCGCTTCGATGTGTGCTTCCATGCGTCGTTTCCCCTTTGGCGCCGCGGCCGGCGAAGATGCCGGCGGGCGCATCGCGGCGGCACGCCTGCCGCGGCCCATCACCGGGGCCGCAGAGACGCGCATCGCCGATCTCTTGGCGGCAACCGAGGCTTCGGTCGCCTGGGGAACATCATGTCCGTCGCGGCTTTGCAAGCCACGTGAATAGTGCACAGGTGGGGCGGGCATATTCCCCTTGACGGCCCCGTCCGGAGACGGCCCTCGGTCTCCCCGTCAGACGACGCGTGACTGTCGCAACCGGGCGATCTCGTCTTCGCCGAGCCCGATCTCCCGCAGCACCTCGTCGGTGTGTTCGCCCGAAGCCGGTGCGGGGCGCGCGACCTCGAAGGTGAAGTCCGAGAGCTTGAGCGGCGGGGCGATCTGGAGGACGTCACCCTCGGTGGGATGGGGCGACCGCACGACCATGCCACGCGCGGCGTGCTGCGGATCGTCGAGCGCCTCCTCGAAAGGCTTCACCGGCGTCACGCAGCAGTCGTGGCCGGCGAACGCCTCGACCCATTGCGCCTGGGTGCGCGTGGCGAAGATGGCTTGCAGCGCCGCGATCGCCGGGGCCGGATCACCGCCCGCCGCCCAGTGGTGCGGCTTCAGATCGGGGCGTCCGACGACGTCACAGACCTCGTTCCAGAATTTCGTCTCGAGCGCCCCCACGGCCATGTGGCGGCCGTCGGCGGTGCGGTACACGCGATAGCACGCTTCCCGCCCCGAGAGCAGATCGTCGCCCGCACCGTTGGCCCGGCCGCGCAGGGCCACGGCCGACAGCGCCTGGACGTTGTGGGCGAAGACGCCCTCGCTCATGGCGACATCCACGTAGCGCCCCCGCCCGGAGCGCTGGGCATCGTAGAGGGCCGCGAGGATCCCCATGGCGGGGACGAGCGCGCCGCCGAGGATGTCCGCGATCTGGAAATTGGGCACCACCGGATCGCCCCCCGCCTCCCCCACCTGGTCGGTGAGACCGGCGAGGCTGCAGTAGTTGAGGTCGTGTCCGGCGAGATCCCGATACGGGCCGGTCTGGCCGTAGCCCGAGATCGCGCAGTAGACGATCGCGGGGTTCACCGCCTTGACGGACTCGTAGCCGACGCCGAGACGGTCGACCACTCCGGGCCGGAAGCCCTCCACGACCACGTGCGCGGTTCGCGCGAGTTCGAGGAACACGCGGACGCCCTCGGCCTGCTTCAGATCGAGCAGCATCCCGCGCTTGTTGCGGTTGATCGCCAGGAAGACCGGCGCCGTGCGCCCGGGCGGCGCACCGAGGGACCGGGCGTAGTCGCCGGCACCGGTGTCCTCGATCTTGATGACGTCGGCGCCGAGGTCCGCCAGGTGCAGCGTGAGGACGGGGCCGGGGAGCAGTCGTGTCAGGTCGAGGACGCGCACGCCTTCCAGGGGTTTCGCAGCCATCAGACGGCCTCCGGTTCGCCGGTGTGCCACGCGGGCCAGCGCTTCTTCACGAGCGCGCCGTCGGACGCGTACATGTGGCAGGAATCGATGAGCCCCGGCCGCTTGCCGTCGCTGCCGGCGGGCTTCGTCTTCTCGCGCGCGCCGTAGAGCGTCTGGAAGGCTGTCGTGGCGACGGGACCCAGCAGTTCGACGAGATGGGTGCAGCCGCGGGTACCGCCCAGGAGTTCACGGGTCCGCTGCGTGAATCCGGATCGGATCTGGAGACCCTTCAGCGACTGAAAGTTGGGCGTGATGCCCCCGCACCCGTGATACGGCCCCCAGTCGGTGACCACCTCCACGGCGTGGATCACGAAGTCGATGTCGATCGTGAGCCGGATCCACATCTCGTGCAGCGGCTCGCCGGCGCGGAGCACGTTGTCCTCGCGGTCCATCTGGTGGATGTCGAAGGTCTTGGTGTCGACCAGATGGCCTTCGATGTCCCACAGGCCGTCGTCCCGGCGATAGCCGCGGCACGTGACGGCGCGGGTGTGGTGGAGAGTGCGGGGGGCGGGAGCGGAGAGCGGCATGGGTGGACGGCAGGTGGCGGTTGGCGGAGAGGGCCCGGGGCGGGAGGTCCGCGGGCGCCACACCGGGCGGCAGGCGACGCCGCCGCGGGGCGCGGATCAGCGGAGCGCGGTCACGCGCTTCACGCCGGTCCGGCGTTCATGCACGCGGTCGAGCACCTCGCGTTTCTCGGCGTTGGTGCTGTTCGACCAGCCTGCGATCTCGTCGAGGGTGCGGAGGCAGCCTCGGCACATCCCGCTGGCGGGGTCGATCCGACAGACCTGGATGCACGGGCTGGCGGGGGTCTGATCGTGGACAGGGTGAGGCATCGCGGCGCTTCGTGTTGGCAGAACAGGGCGAGGATACACAGCGGATGCCCTCCCCGTCTCGCGGGAGGCCCGGTCGACCCGCGACCGGGGCCTGTCCACACTACGGACACCCGTGCGAACAGGCCCTAGGGCGAGACGGCAGGCACGACCACCAGCGGCTGGCAGATCCGGACGGGGCGATCCGCGGAGGCATCGGACGCAAGCTCCCCGACGTCGTCGAGCGGACTCGGGCGCAGGCTCTCCAGGACGAGGCCACCGCCGGTCACCGGCCGGCCGGCGCCAATGACCCTGCGACCCAGCCAGACAGCCGGGGCGATCTCCCCCGGGAGACTGACAGCCAGCCCGCCGATGGCGTGTCCGCCGGGGCCCACGCAGCGATCGAGGTACCCTTCGACACTCACGAGCACTGGCGCGACATCGGAGTTGAACAGCGGGTCCAGGACGATCTCGTCCGCGTCGAGGACGTCGCCGGACCACGTTCCGCGCACGGAGACCTGGGTGCCCACCTCCAGGTCGGGGGGGACGGCGCCTGCCGAGAGTCGCACCGCAACGCCCTCGACCTCCAGCAGCCGACCGTCCAGCTCGGTGAGCATCCCGGACACGAAGGACGGCATTGTCGGACCGGCGCCCTGCACGCGGGTGGTCACGAGATGCCCGTTGGCGCGCGGGATGCCGCTCGCCGCGATCCGTGCCCCGATCTCCGGGACTGCGGGGCCCGCATTGCCGAACATCGTGTGGGGCCCGAGGAAGACCCGCCGCCCCATGACGGCGAACCATCGGCCCGCTTCGTCGCGTTCGGTGACGGGGCCGACGACTGCGTCGACCACGTCGATGCGACGGGCCACGAGTTCGCCACCGTCGTGCCGCACGTGGAGCCGCACCACCTGCCCGAGCTGCAGGGATCGCGGCGTATCGGGGACACCATCGAGCGCCGTCGGGGTGTCGGACCGATAGCGGACGTGCTCCCCGTTCACGCAGACGCTTCCGAATCGCGTGATCGTCCCGACGAGGGCGGCCTCTTCGCCCGGCCCGAGCGCGGCCGTCAGGCCGGTGCCACCCATGCCGCCGACGGGATCGGGGCCGGGCGGACTGCCCGGTGGCTCCGCATGCGCGACGGCACCGTTGGCGGCGCCGATGCCCCCCTTTGCGCAGAAGTCGACAGCACCGACGCCCGAGGCTTCGAGAACGAGCGCGAGCAGCACCACCTGCAGGAATCTACGCATCGGGGGCCTCCGGCGCGTCGGGGGCGGCAGGGGGCGGGGCCTCCGCGGGGGCCATGTAGAAGTACATCCCGAAATTCATCTGCCACTGGGGTTCGCCCGGCTGCGCCGTGGCGCCGCCGGCCTGGACGCGTTCGTTCACCGAGCGCAATGCCTTCATGCCGTTCTTCTCCGCGAGCGCCAGAAGGCTCTCGCAGGCCTCCTTCGACAAGTTCTCGTAGTGGACGCACCGCTCCGGCAAGGGCCGCCCGGCGCCTTCGAGGTTGTGGGTGATCGCCGCCAGATGGTCGTGGACGTTGCGCCCGAGGTAGTACGCGCGTTCCTCGATACCCGCCGACGGGACGAAGGCCGAGTGCACCAGATGCACGCGCCCCTGCTCGTCGATGCTCGCGACACCCAGGCGGAGGAACTCGTCCAGCACCACGCGCGCCCGGATGTCCTTGCTGAGCGAAGCCACCAGGCCGTCGAACGAAGGCTCGCCGGGGGACGCCGGTTGGCGCGGCAGCGGACGCGGGGCGCCGTTCCCGTCGAGGTAGTCGGGAAGGCTGTTCCACAGCGCTGCGATGCGCGCTCCCATCGACAGCCCGCGGGGCATCGAGAACGCGGCCGAGCGCGTCGATGCCTCGTCGCGCAACCGTTTCACGTACTTGCGGTGGACACCGGTGAGCATGCTCACGCGACTGTCGGTGGCAGCGCCGTCGCCGTCCGCGCCCTCGGCCTCGGCCACCTCGATGTACAGACCCTTCACGAGATCCGAGAGCGCCGGAAACGTGATGCCCCCACGCATCGCGAGCCGCACCAGCGGACGCAGCAGGCGTCGCATCGCGGCCATGAGGGCAGGCACGTGCTCCTGGAGATCAGCGGGACGGGCGGAATCGGACATGGCCGGGACTATAAGCGCGCACCGTCGAGCCTGGAAAGGGGTTGACGTGTGCTTTTATCACACGTACTCTGCACTCAGCGTGTGACATTGACACACGTCTCGAGGCGCAGGCGCCTGCCCGAAGGCGGCCCGTGCCACACCTTAAGCACCAAGGAGATGACCATGACCAAGAAGCTGATTGCCGCACTGATGGGTTCCCTGTTCGCCATTGGCGCACTGACCGGCACCGCTGCGTTCGCCGGCGACGACAAGGGCGACAAGAAGGAAACCACGACGGAAGAGAAGAAGTAAGACCTGCGGCGGGGCCGTCGCGCCCTGGGGTGCGGCTCCCCGCTGCCGTCGGGATCGCAAGGGCCCATGGCCCTGACACCCGGCACGACCGCGCCGCCCCGAACGGGCGGCGCCATCACGTCCGCCGTGCGGCGGACCAGACCTCAGGCGGCGTCGACGGGCCGTCGGGCCATGAGGGCCCGACCCACCCGGGACGCGTTGGCGCGTCCGATGGCCTCGCACACGAAACGCCCTGCCTCGGCGAGAAGGGGCAGGTCGACGCCCGTCTCGATGCCGAGGCCATCCAGCAGATAGAGGACATCCTCGGTCGCCACATTGCCGGTGGCACCGGGCGCGTACGGACAACCGCCCAGACCCGCGACGGAACTGTCGAACGTGGCGACACCGAGATCCATCGCCGCGAGGATGTTCGCAAGGGCCTGGCCGTAGGTGTCGTGGAAATGCCCGGCGAGCCGCTCGACCGGGACTTCGCGGGCGACCACTTCGAGCATCCGCTGGGTCTTCCCGGCGGTTCCCACACCGATCGTGTCGCCGAGCGACACCTCATAGCACCCCATGCCCGAAAGACGCCGGGCCACGTGCGCCACCGCCGACGGGGCCACCTCGCCCTGGTACGGACAGCCCAGCACCACCGAGATGTAGCCCCGCACCCGGAGGCCCTTGGCGAGCGCGACCTCGCAGACGGGTGCGAAGCGGTCGAGCGATTCGTCGATCGAGCAGTTGATATTGCGGCGGGAAAAGGCCTCGGACGCCGCGGCGAACACGGCCACTTCCTCGGCGCCCGCGGCGACGGCACCCTCCAGCCCTCTCATGTTCGGGACCAGCACCGGATAGCTAACCCCTGGCTTGCGCCGGATGCGCGCCATCACCTCGGCTGCGTCGGCCATCTGCGGAACCCACTTCGGCGACACGAAGCTCGTCGCCTCGACCACCGGCAGACCGGCATGCGCAAGCCGCTCGATGAGTGCGACCTTCACGTCCGTCGACACCGGCCGGGCCTCGTTCTGCAGACCGTCGCGCGGACCCACCTCGACGATCCTCACCTTCGCTGGATGGCGCATGTCGTCTCCTTATCGTGGCGTGGCGTGCCGGCCTACGCGGCGTCGCGTTCGAAGGCCAGCAGTTCAGCGCCGTCGGTGACCTGCTCGCCGGCTGCGAAGTACACCGCCGACACGGTGCCCGTGGCCGGCGCCGCGATGGTGTGCTGCATCTTCATCGCTTCGAGGATCACGAGCGCCGCGCCCTTCTCCACGCGATCACCGGCCTTCACCAGCACCTCGATCACCGTCCCGGGCATCGGCGCGGACAACGATCCCCCCGCGTCCGCGGCATCGCCGGTGGCCGGCGTCTCCAGATCGAGGCGGTGGCTGCGCCCGTCGCAGAAGATGGTCAGCGCATGGTCGCGGCGCACGACCTGGGCGAGCACGCGCGCGCCGCCGAGATCGATCGTGATCCGGCCATCGGCATCCGCCTCGCCGGTGACCCTGCGCGACCCGCCGGGCAACTCGAGTTCGAAGGCGTCCCCGCGGTAGTGCGCCACGATGGCGACCGCGCGATCACCGTCGACAAAGCGGAGCACGTGATGGTTGTCCTGATTGAGGCGCCATCCCGACGCCGAATGCCAGGGCGAGAACGGATCTGCCGACCGGGCCGCCCGGGCCTGCGCGTCGGCCCTGGCCCGCAGAAGCTCGGCCATCGCCGCCACGGCGAGCACGGTGTCGTCGGCGCCCGTGGATTCCGGGAACAGCTCGGATCGATGGCGCTCGATCAACCCGGTATCGAGCAGGCCGGGCTCCACGTGGGCCTTCGCGAAGGCGCGATGCGCGACCACGGCCGAGAGGAACTGCAGATTGTTCGCGAGGCCTGCGACCTGGTACTCGCCCAGCGCCTGGCGCATGCGCCGGAGCGCCGCGTCACGATCGACGTCCCAGCACACGAGCTTCGCGATCATGGGGTCGTAGTGGACGCCGATCTCGTCGCCCTCGCGCACGCCGGTGTCGACGCGGACGTGCGCCGAAGCCGCCGGCTCGCGCAGGTGCACGACCCGGCCGATGGCCGGCACGAAGTCCCGCGCGGGATCTTCCGCATACACGCGCGCCTCGATGGCGTGCCCGTGGATGGCCACCTGCTCCTGCGAGAGTGGCAGCGGCTCGCCGGAGGCGACGCGCAGTTGCCATTCGACGAGATCGAGCCCGGTGATCATCTCCGTGACGGGATGCTCGACCTGCAGTCGCGTGTTCATCTCCATGAAGAAGAACTCGCCCGAGCTGTCCTGGATGAACTCCACCGTGCCTGCACCCACATAGTTCACGGCGCGCGCGGCGGCGACGGCGGCGGACCCCATCTGCCGGCGACGCTGCACCGACAGGCCGGGCGCGGGCGCCTCCTCCAGCACCTTCTGGTGCCTGCGCTGCACGGAGCAGTCGCGCTCGAAGAGATGGATGCACTGGCCGTGGGTGTCGGCGAACACCTGCAGCTCGATGTGGCGCGGACGATCGAGATAGCGCTCGACGAGGACCCGGTCGTCGCCGAACGAGGAGACGGCCTCGCGCTTCGCCGACGCCAGCGCCTCCGCAAAGCCCACGGGATCGCGCACGATGCGCATGCCCTTGCCGCCACCGCCGGCGGAGGCCTTGATCAGCACCGGGAATCCGATGCGCACCGCCTCGCGGGCGAGGAGCGCGGGGTCCTGGTCCTCGCCGTGATAGCCGGGGACGAGCGGCACGCCCGCAGCCTCCATCAACGCCTTCGAATTGCTCTTCGAACCCATGGCCCGGATCGCGTCGGCGGGCGGCCCGATGAAGACGACGCCGGCCGCCGCGCAGGCTTCGGCGAACGCCTCGTTCTCGGACAGGAAGCCGTATCCCGGATGGATCGCCTGCGCCCCGGTGCGCGCGGCGACGTCGAGGATGCGATCGATGCGCAGATAGCTGTCGCGCGCTGCCGCCGGTCCGATGAGATGGGCTTCGTCGCACGCCTCCACATGCAGGGCGTGCGCGTCGGCCTCGGAGTGGACGGCAACGGTGCGGATGCCCAGGCGGCGGGCGGTGCGGGCGATCCGGCAGGCGATCTCGCCCCGGTTCGCGATGAGGATCTTGTCGAACATCGGTGGGTGTCTTCCGTGCGGCGGGCGTCGTGGATCAGGCGATCCAGCCGGCCCCGCGCTTTTCGAGGAATGCCGCGACGCCTTCCCTGCCCTCGGCGCCGGCCCGGGTCTGCGCGATGCGCCGGGCGGTGTCTTCCATCACCGCGGTGTCGATGGGTCGGTCGGATACGGCCGCGATGAGATCCTTCGACGCCGCGATGGCGTGCGGACCGCCCTTCAGCAGATGGCCGGTGAGCTTGGCCACGGCGGCATCGAGTTCGCCGGGATCGACCACCTCGGACACCATCCCGAGCCGCAGGGCCTCGGCGGCGCCGAACCGCTCGGCGGTGAGGAAGTAGCGGCGCGCCGCGCGCTGGCCCATGGCCCGCACGACGTACGGGCTGATGACCGCGGGGATCAGCCCGAGACGCACTTCCGACAGGCAGAAGACCGCCTCGGGCGCAGCCACGGCCATGTCGCAGCACGCGACGAGGCCAACCCCGCCGCCGAAGGCCGCCCCCTGCACGCGCGCGATCGTCGGCTTGTGCATGCGGTCGAGGACGTGCATCAGCTCGGCGAGGTGCAAGGCGTCGCGGAGGTTCTCGGCCTCGGAGTACGTGGCCATCCGTTTCATCCATTGCAGGTCGGCGCCGGCGGAGAAGCTCTTGCCGTTCGCGGCGAGCACGACGACGCGCACGTCGCTGTCGGCATCGAGATGCCGCAGGGCCGCCGTCAGTTCGGCGATCAGTACGTCATCGAACGCGTTGTGGACATCGGCCCGGTCGAGCGTGAGCGTGGCGACGCCATCGGCGGCGACGGCACTGCGTACATATCGGGGCTCATTCATGGCGGGGATCACTCATCGGCTCTGGCCTTCGCACGGATCTCGTCCTTCAGCTTGCCGGGCAGGCGGTTCCAGTGGAGGTCCATGAGCGCACCCTGCAAGGCGTAGAGCATCACGGGCGTCACGTTGTAGCCGTGACCGCGCATCAGGCGGAAGGCGTTCACCGCGCCCATCGTCTCGAGGTCCTTGCGGGTGTGGATGCCCACCGCCGCCAGCCATTTCGCGGACTGCGGGCCGATGTTCTTCAGGCTCGCCACGTCCACCTCCGAGGGGGGCAACCCCTTGGTCTCACCCTTCTTCTCGACCATCGCTCGCCCGTTGCCCTCGTCTACATGCGGAACACGCCGAAGCGGGTGGGTTCCGGCGGCGCATTCATCGCCGCGGACAACCCCAGCCCCAGCACCATCCGGGTGTCGGCCGGATCGATCACACCATCGTCCCAGAGGCGGGCGCTTGCGTAGTACGGATGCCCCTGGACCTCGTACTGCTCGCGGATCGGGGCCTTGAAGGCTTCCTCGTCCTCGCGACTCCAGGTACCGCCCTTCGCCTCGACGCCGTCCCGCCGCACCGTCGCGAGCACGCTCGCAGCCTGCTCGCCGCCCATCACCGAAATGCGCGCGTTGGGCCACATCCAGAGGAAGCGCGGGCCGTACGCCCGGCCGCACATCCCGTAGTTCCCGGCGCCGAAGCTGCCCCCGATGATGACCGTGAACTTCGGCACCTTCGCGCAGGCCACCGCCGTCACCATCTTCGCGCCGTCGGCCGCGATGCCGCCGGCCTCGTACTTGCGCCCGACCATGAACCCCGAGATGTTCTGCAGGAACACCAGCGGGATCCCGCGCTGGGCGCACAACTCGATGAAGTGGGCGCCCTTCAGCGCCGACTCGGAGAACAGGATGCCATTGTTCGCGACGATTCCCACAGGGTATCCGTGGATGTGCGCGAAACCACACACGAGGGTGGTGCCGTAGTTCAGCTTGAACTCGTCGAGTTCGCTGCCGTCGGTGATGCGCGCGATGATCTCGCGGACGTCGAACGGCTTGCGGGCATCGGTGGGCACGACACCGTGCAGTTCCTCGGCGGGGTGCAGCGGTTCCCGCGGCTCCCGCACGGCGAGGGCCATGCGCTTCACGCCGTTCAGGTGCCCGACGATGCCGCGCGCGATCTCGAGCGCGTGCCGGTCGTCCAGTGCGTAGTGGTCCGCGACCCCGGAGACGCGCGTGTGCACCTCGGCGCCGCCGAGGTCCTCGGCAGACACGACCTCGCCAGTTGCGGCCTTCACCAGCGGCGGCCCGCCGAGGAAGATGGTGCCCTGCCGACGGACGATGATGCTTTCGTCGGACATCGCCGGCACGTACGCGCCACCGGCGGTGCACGACCCCATCACGACCGCGATCTGCGGGATGCCCGCGGCGGACATGTTCGCCTGGTTGTAGAAGATGCGCCCGAAGTGATCGCGGTCGGGGAACACGTCGTCCTGGTTCGGCAGGTTCGCGCCGCCGGAGTCGACGAGATAGATGCACGGCAGATGGTTCTCGCGCGCGATCTCCTGCGCGCGGAGATGCTTCTTCACCGTCATCGGATAGTAGGTGCCGCCCTTCACCGTGGCATCGTTCGCGACGATCACGCACTCGCGCCCGTTCACGCGCCCCACGCCGGTGATGATGCCGGCGCCCGGGCTGTCGTCCTGGTACATGCCCCACGCCGCGAGCTGCGAGAGTTCGAGGAACGGGGAGCCCACGTCGAGCAACGTCCGGACGCGGTCGCGGGGCAGCAGCTTGCCGCGCGCGGTGTGCTTGTCGCGGGCTGCGGCACCACCACCCTCGCTCACGCGGGCGACCTTCGCGCGGAGATCGACGACGAGCGCACGCATGGCCTCGGCGTTGGCGCGGAAGTCCGCCGCGCGCGGATTCAATCGGGAAGCGAAGACGGTCATGGGCGGGTGCGGAGAATCATCAGGCAGCGTGATGTGGCGGACGCTCGGCGACGGCACCGCCGCCCTGCTTCCACCCGTTGAAACCACCGTCGATGTGACACACCGGCGCAAGCCCCATCTCCTGCACCACCGCGGTGGCCAGCGCCGAGCGCCATGCCGATGCGCAGTAGAAGACGAACTCCTTGCCGCTGCCGAAGACGTCCTTGAAGTACGGGCTGTCGGGGTCGACCCAGAACTCGAGCATGCCGCGCGGCGCGTGGAAGGCGCCGGGGATCATGCCGTCGCGCTCCAGTTCGCGGACGTCGCGGATGTCGACGAACACGACGCCGGGATCCCCGAGCTTCGCCTTGGCGTCGTCCACCGAGATCGTGCGAATCTTCGCCCGGGCCTCGGCCACCAGCGTCTTGCATCCCTTCGTGATCGGCATGTGCTTGCTCCCTTCCGGATTCCAGCGTGAATCGAAACTTCGCTCAGGCGTCCTCGACCACCATCCACCGCTCGAGCGCGGGGGGCGTCCAGCGGTCGAACGCGTCCAGCAGATCTTCGGGACCGTCGACGGCCTGCGCGAGCCGCCGATGCTCCGGGTGGACGAAACCCTCGCGCACCGCCAGATCGAACATCGCGACGAACGGCGCGTAGTACCCCTTCGTGTTCACCAGCACGCACGGCTTGTCGTGCATGCCGAGCTGCGCCCACGTGAGGATCTCGCAGAACTCCTCGAACGTCCCGAAGCCGCCCGGCAGCATCACGAACGCACCGGCGCGGTCGGCCATCATTTGCTTGCGCTCGTGCATCGAGCGCACCACCACCAGTTCGGCGAGACCCAGATGGCCCACCTCGCGCCGCTTCAGCGGCTCGGGGATGATGCCCACCACGTGCCCGCCGGCCGCGATCGCCGCGTCCGCGACGGCACCCATCATGCCCGTGCGACCGCCGCCGTACACGAGCCCGATGCCGGCACCCGCGAGAACGCGGCCGGTGGCACGCGCGGTCTCCAGATAGGCTGGATCGTTCCCCGGCTGGGACCCGCAGAACACGCAGACGTCGCGGGGCAGCGCCAAGTTCAGAAGCCTCCCCGGGCGAGCCAGCGATCGATCTGATCGAGGCGGTCCGCGCCCCAGAAGGGCTCGCCGTCCACGAAGAAGAACGGCGCGCCGAACACGCCTGCGGCGATCGCGGCATCGACTTCGGTCTTCAGGGCTTCCTTGATCGCGGGGTCGGACATCGCGGCCGTCATCTGGGCCGCATCGAGCCCCTGTCGGGCCGCGACGGCCACCACGACATCGGCCGACGAGATGTTCAGGCCCTCGACGAAGTAGGCTTCGAAGAGCGCTGCGGCGAGGCGCTTCGCCGCGGCGGGATCGCGCCCGTCGAGCCACAGGAAGGCGCGGGCGGCGGACACGGTCGAAACCGGGAACGGCGACGGATGCCGGTACGGCGCGCCGTGGAAGCGGGCGCTTCGCGCGAACTCGCGGATCGAGTAGGCACCCTTCAGCGGCACTTCCGCGATGGGGGTCGCGCCCATCGCCTTGAACGCCGCGCCGAGCAGCATCGGACGCCAGACGACCTCGCGGCCGTGCTTTGCGGCGAGCGCGTCGATCTCGCGGCTCGCGATGTACGCGTACGGCGAGGAGAGGTCGAAGTGGAAGCGGATCGGATCAGCCACGGGAATCTCTCAGGCCTGCGGCGGGAGGGTGACGTTGTTCAGCGCCGCCTGCGCCTCGATGATCGAACCGATCAGCTTGTCGTCGGCGCCGAAGCCGAGCGCCAGCGCCTGGTTCAGGCTCTGGTTCACGGCCGCGGTGACGACGCCCGCGGCCTGCACGTCGGCCATGGCCTGGGCAAAGTAGCGGACATCCTTGGCGGCGTTCTTCAGCGCGAACTTCGCGCGGGAGAAATCCCCCTGTGCGGCGCCCCCCGCGACGTTCTGAAGCATCGCGGAGTTGATGGCGCCGACGCCGAGGAGCTTCACGAGTTCGGCGGGGGCCACACCCAGCTTGGCGCACGCGACGAGCGCATCGGCCCATAGCGAGACGCTGCCGATCACGACGAAGTTGTTGATGAGCTTCAGCGTGTGGCCCGCACCCACGCCGCCCACGTGGAAGATGTTCTCGGAGAAACCGCGCAGCACGGGCTCCAGCTCCGCGAAGGTGGCCGGATCGGAACCGACCAGCGTGTTGAGACGGCCCTGCTCGGCCTCGACCGGGGTGCGCGTCAGCGGGGCATCCACGAATCGCACGGACTTCGCCGCGAAGGCTTCCGCGATCTTCACGGTGGGGCCGGGCTGGCAGGTCGACGTGTCGACGATGATCTGGCCTGCG
Source organism: Burkholderiales bacterium (assembly GCA_022843925.1). Classification (GTDB taxonomy): domain Bacteria; phylum Pseudomonadota; class Gammaproteobacteria; order Burkholderiales. Next base: position 84,209 of record JALHMS010000009.1, on the reverse strand, counting down.
CGGCACGAGGCGAGGATGCCGCCCGCGCGATGCACGAGGTCCTCGACCTCGGGGGTGCCGGTGACGCAGATGAAAACGATGTCGGACGCGGCCACGAGTCCGGCGACGTCCTTCGCCTCGGTCGCGCCGCGCTGCACGAGATCGTCAACAGGTGCGCGGTTGCGGTGGCCGAGCACGGTCACGTGCCAGCCCTTCTCGACCAGATTCTTCGCCATGCCGTGGCCCATCAGGCCGACGCCGATGAATCCGATGCGGTGTTGCGTGCTCATGCCATCTCCCCGTGTGATGCCGACTGCGTTCGATGCCGACGACGTGTCCGCTCGCGCCGTCGGCTTGTCTTGTTCTGTGGTTCGCCGGACGGTCAGGCCGCGATCTCGAGCGCCATCGCCGTGGCCTCGCCGCCGCCGATGCAGAGGCTCGCGACCCCGCGCTTCAGCCCGTACTTCCGGAGTGCGGCGATCAGCGTGACGATGATCCGCGCGCCGGACGCGCCGATCGGATGGCCCAGCGCGCAGGCGCCGCCGTGCACGTTCACCTTCTCGTGCGGCAGCCCGAGGTCGTGCATGGCAGCCATCGTCACGACGGCGAACGCCTCGTTGATCTCGAAGAGGTCCACCTGATCCGCGCTCCAACCGGTGCGATCGAAGAGTTTCCGCATCGCACCCACCGGTGCCGTGGTGAAGAGCCCGGGCGCCTGGGCGTGCGTGCTGTGGCCGACGATGGTGGCGACGGGAGCGAGACCGCGTCGCCCGGCTTCGGAGCGCCGCATCAGCAGGAGCGCCGCCGCGCCATCGGAGATGGAGCTGGAGTTGGCCGCGGTCACCGTGCCGTCCTTGCGGAAGGCCGGCTTGAGTTGCGGGATCTTCTCGAAGTTCGCCTCGAAGGGCTGCTGGTCGCGGTCGACGAATCGGTCGCCCTTGCCGGACTTGAGCGCGACGGGCGCGGTCTCCCACGAGAACCAGCCGGCCTCGTTGGCTTCGCGCGCCCGCTGGAGCGAAGCGATCGCGAAGGCATCCTGCGCCTCGCGCGTGAATCCGTACGACCCCGCGCAGTCCTCGGCGAAGGTGCCCATCAGGCGCCCCTTCTCGTAGGCGTCCTCCAGCCCGTCGAGGAACATGTGATCGAGCACCTGCTGGTGCCCCATGCGATAGCCCGTGCGCGCCTTCGGCAGCAGGTAGGGCGCGAGGCTCATGCTCTCCATGCCGCCCGCGACCATCACGCGGTTCGTGCCGGCGAGCAGCAGATCGTTGGCGAGCATCGTGGCCTTCATGCCCGAGCCGCACATCTTGTTCACGGTGGTGCAGCCGGCGGACAGCGGGAGCCCCGCGCCGAGACTGGCCTGCCGGGCGGGGGCCTGGCCCTGCCCGGCGGGGAGCACACAGCCCATGATGACCTCCTCTACCTCCTCGGGCGCGATGCCTGCGCGCTCGACCGCGGCGCGGATCGCGACGGCTCCGAGTTCGGGCGCCGCGAAGTCCTTGAGGTGCCCCTGGAGCCCACCCATCGGCGTGCGCGCGACGGCGACGACGACCACCGGATCGTTCATGTCAGACCTCCTTCGATGGACGGATCGGCCGTCGCTGTAGTCGATCGATTGTGCCACGCATCCTCACAGCCCCACGGGTGCGTCGCCCGTGGCGTCCGCATCATCCCCGGCCCCTCTCGCGCGGTAGCGCACGGCGAACCGCACCGACGGCGCGTAGGGGAAGACGTCCTCGATGAAACCCTCTTCGATCCGCGCCTTCGTGCGGTTCCAGAATTCCGTGTCGAGGAGATCGGCGTGGTGCGCGAGGAAATGACGGCGCACCTTGTCCCCCGAGAGGAGGAACGGTGCGAACTCCTCGGGGAAGATGTCGAACGGCCCCACGGGATACCACGGCTCGGCCGACATCTCGTCCTCGGGCGTGCGCGGCTCGGGAATGGTCCGGAAGACGCACTCCGTCATGTAGACGATCTCGTCGTAGTCGTAGAAGACCACCCGGCCGCCGCGGGTCACCCCGAAGTTCTTGAACAGCATGTCGCCGGGGAAGATGTTGACCGACGCGAGTTCCTTGATGGCGTTGCCGTAGTCGACGATGGCGATCTGCGCCTGCGCGTCGTCGGCCTCGTCGAGGAAGATGTTGAGCGGCTGCATGCGGCGCTCGATGTAGAGGTGCTTCACGACGATCCGGTCGCCGTCCTCCTCGACGAGCGACGGCGCCTCGCGCAGCAATTCGTCCACGAGCGACTGCGTGAAGCGCGCGCGCGGAAACGCGACGTCGGCGTACTCCAGCGTGTCGGCCATGCGCCCGATGCGGTCGTGCCGCTTCACGAGCATGTACTTCTCCTTGACGATCTCCCGAGTCACTTCCTTCGTCGGGGCGATGCGATCCCGGATCACCTTGAACACGTACGGGTACGAGGGCAGCGTGAACACGATCATCACGAGGCCGCGTATGCCGGGCGCGAGGATGAAATCGTCGGTGGAGTACTTGAGGTGGTGGAGGAAGTCGCGGAAGAAGAGCGTCTTGCCGTGCTTCTGCAGACCGAGCGCCGTGTACAGCTCGGCCTTGGGTTTCCTCGGCATCATGCTGCCGAGGAAATCGACGAAGGCGGACGGCACCTCCATGTCGGCCATCAGGTAGGCGCGCGAGAACGCGAAGAGCGGCGCGATCTGGCGTGCATCGGTCAGCAGCGCGTCGAGCGTGAGGCCGCCGTCGCCGTCGTGCACGATCGGGATCGCGAAGGGCATCTCGGCCTCGCCGTTCACGAACTTGCCGATCAGGTACGTCCGCTTGTTGCGGAAGAAGAGCGACGCGAGCACCTGGACCTGATGGTTGGCCTCGAGCCGCACCGGACCGTGCAGCGCACTGCGCAGGGCCCGCAGGACGTTCGAGAGATCGCGGGGCAGATGCCGGAACGGCAGGGTGAGCCCGGAGTCCGCGAGGATGCGGCGCATCACGCGGCGCAGGCCATCCTTCAGGGGGTAGTAGCTGCGGTAGGCTGGCGTGTCGGCATCGAGGTATTCCGTGGAGACCGCGGGCCGCACGAACATGTAGTCGTTGTGATAGTAGGCGCGGTGCAGCAGCCGGCAGCTCACCGAGTTGAAGAACGTCTCCGCGAGTTCCGGCTGCTTGTGGTCGGTGAGCAGGCCGACGTAGTGGAGCTTGATCTCCGTCCAGATGTCCTCGGGGACGCGCTCCATGTCGAACGCGCGCTGGATGTCGGCCGCGGTCTCGGTCACGCGCTGGTCGTAGAAGGCGATCCGGTCGGCGTGGGCCCGGTGGACGGCCGGCCAGTCCGCCGCCTCGAAACGCTCGCGGGCCTCGCGCGAGATCTCGCGGAAAATGCGGTAGTGGCGATCGAAGCCGTCGAGGGTCGCGCGGGCGATCTCGTAGGCGAGTGCCGTGCGGCGGGCGGCCGCTTCGTCCTTCACGCGCAGCGCCTCATTCGGTGTCGGCGAAGAGTTCCCGCCCGATGAGCCACCGGCGGATCTCCGAGGTGCCCGCGCCGATCTCGTAGAGCTTCGCATCGCGCCACAAACGGCCCGTCGGGTAGTCGTTGATGTAGCCGTTGCCGCCGAGGCACTGGATCGCCTCGCCGGCCATCCACGTGGCCTTCTCGGCGCTGTAGAGGATGGCGCCCGCGGCGTCCTTCCGGAGCGACCGCACGGCTTCGGGCGAGTCCGCCCGGTCGCAGGCGCCACCGAGGGCGTAGACGTAGGCTCGGCACGCCATCATCGTCGAGTACATGTCCGCGAGCTTGCCCTGCATCAGCTGGAACTCGCCGATGGGCTGGCCGAACTGCTTGCGCTCGTGCAGATACGGCAGCACGACGTCCATGCACGCCGCCATGATACCCAGCGGCCCGCCGGAGAGCACCGCGCGCTCGAAGTCGAGGCCGCTCATGAGGACGTTCACGCCGCGGCCCGGCTGGCCCAGCACGTTCTCCACCGGTACTTCGCAGTCCTGGAACACCAGCTCGCAGGTGTTCGACCCGCGCATGCCGAGCTTGTCGAGCTTCTGCGCCTTGGAGAACCCCTTGAACCCTTTCTCGATCAGGAAGGCCGTCATGCCCCGCGGGCCCGCCGCGGGATCGGTCTTCGCGTAGACCACGAGCACGTCGGCGTCGGGGCCGTTGGTGATCCACATCTTGTTGCCGTTGAGCACGTAGCGGTCGCCGCGGAGATCGGCCCGCAGCCGCATCGAGACCACATCGGAACCGGCGCCCGGCTCGCTCATGGCGAGCGCGCCGACGTGCTCGCCGGACACGAGCTTCGGGAGATAGCGCTGCTTCTGGTCGGCGTTGCCGTTGCGGTGGATCTGGTTCACGCAGAGATTGGAGTGGGCACCGTAGGAGAGCCCGACCGAGGCGCTCGCGCGGCTCACCTCTTCCATCGCGACGATGTGGGCGAGGTAACCCAGCCCGGACCCGCCGTAGGCCTCGTCGACCGTCATGCCGAGGAGACCCAGATCGCCGAACTTGCGCCAGAGGTCCATCGGGAACTGGTTGGAGGCGTCGATCCCGGCCGCGCGGGGCGCGATCTCGGCGGCGGCGAAGTGCTGGATGGATTCCCGCAACATCCCGATGGTCTCCCCGAGGGCGAAATCGAGGGACGGAAAGCTGGGAAGCGGAGCTGGCGAGGCGCGGTCCATGGAAATCTCCTGCGGTGCAGTGCCGGGGATGGGCGGTCGCCGGAGTCTAGGATTGGTTGACGTTAACGTCAATTTGACGGCTTGCCGCGCGCCCGCGGGCGGGCTGGCTTGCCGCCCTGCTCCAGGAGCCGCTTGCACTGGGCCTCGAAGGTGCGGATCTCGGTGAGCGTCGCCTCGATGTCCTCGCGCTGCTGTTCGAGGAGTTCGCGGCGGCGCCGCAAGGTCGCGAGGAACTCCGACAACTGGCGGCTCTCGTCCTCGGCCGCCGCGTAGATGTCGAGCAACTCGCGGATCTCGGTGAGCGGGATCCCCAGGCGCTTCCCCCGCAAGGTGAGCTTGAGCCGCACGAGATCGCGCTTGTCGTAGACCCGGTTGCGTCCCCGGCGGGAGGGGGCCAGGAGACCGTGATCCTCGTAGAAGCGGATGGTCCGGGTGGTGATGCCGAACTCGCGGGCGAGATCGGTGATCGTGTAGGAGGTCTTCAGGTCGGCGGCGCCCATGGTCCCGGGGGTGTTTGTGCAACGCAACATCGCAGTATCATGCGAGTATAAAAGCACAAGCTGCCCTCCCGACACGGATCGATCCGCGATGACCTCCGCCGCCTCCGCGCCACCCGCCGCTCCGGCACTCGAATACCCGTTCGCCGCACCGCCCGCCACGGGCACGTGGACGGAGATCGCCGACGGGGTCCGCTGGATCCGCATGCCCCTGCCGTTCGCGCTGGACCACATCAACCTCTGGCTGCTGCGGGGTCCGAACGGGTGGACGGTCGTCGACTCCGGCTTCAACGCCCCGCCGACCCGCGACGCCTGGGCGGAGATCCTGCCGCACCACGCCCCGCTCGAGCAGCTCGTCGTCACCCACTACCACCCCGATCACATGGGACACGCCGGCTGGTTCGTCCGGACCCACGGCCTGCCGCTGACGATGACCGAGGCCGAGTACCTCACCGCTCACGCGCTGTACGAAGGCACGTCGGGCTACGGCCCCGAGGCGCTGCGGGCGGTGTACGGGGTCCACGGGCTCGCCGAGGAGACGCTCGTCGCACTGGAAGCCCGCCCCACCAGCTATCGCCACGTGGTGACCGAGCCTCCGCGCCAGTTCCGGCGGATGATGCACGGCGACGCCCTGCGGCTGGGCGATCACGACTGGCGGGTCATCGTGGGCTACGGTCATTCGCCCGAACACGCCTCCCTGTACTGCGAGGCGTTGAAGCTAGTGATCTCCGGCGACATGCTCCTGCCCAAGATCAGCACCAACGTGAGCGTGTGGTCGACGCAGCCAGAAGGCGATCCGGTCCGGCAGTTCCTCACATCCATCCGGGCGTATCTCGATCTGCCGGAGGACACGCTGGTCCTGCCTTCGCACGGTCTGCCGTTCCGCGGGATCGTCCCGCGCGTCGCGCAGCTGACCCAGCATCACGAGGACCGTCTCGCCGAACTGCTTGCCGCCTGCGACCAGCCCCGGACCGCCGCGGAGATCGTCCCGGTGCTCTTCCGCCGGCCGCTCGACACGCACCAGACCTTCTTCGCCGTGGGCGAGGCGATCGCCCATCTGAACCACCTGATGCATCGAGGCAAGCTCACGCGCATGCTGGGCCCCGACGGGGTCTACCGCTTCGCCGCCCACCGCACCTGACGAGGACGCCGCCATGGCAGACGCCCCGAAGTCCCCGAACCCGCAGTCCCCAATCCCGAACACGCCCCAGATCGATCCGGAGGCGCTGCAGAAATCGCTGGCCGATATCGCGGAGCGATCGGCCCGCGTGGTGAGCGAGTTCATCGAGAAGCAGCCCCACGCCGAGGTGGCCCAGAGCCTGGAGGATCTCGGCGTCAACCGGGCCTTCATGGAACTGGGCAGCAAGCTGATGGCGAACCCCGGCAAGCTCGCCGAGATGCAGGTCCGCGCCTGGGACGACTACCTGAAGCTATGGAGCGCCATGGTGATGAAGGCCGCGGGCGGTCAGCCGACGCCGGTGCGCGAACCCTCGCGCGGCGACAACCGCTTCAAGAGCGAGTTGTGGCAGAACAACTTCGTCTTCGACTACATCAAGCAGTCGTACCTGATCGCGGCGGACCACGTGCAGCGGACGGTGGCGGAGACCCAGGGCCTCGACGACAAGACCGCGCGCAAGGTGAACTTCTTCACGCGCCAGTTCGTCGACGCCCTCGCCCCGACGAACTTCGTGCTGACCAACCCCGAGGTGCTGAAGGCCACGCAGGAGAGCGGCGGACAGAATCTGCTGAAGGGTCTCGAGCACCTGCTGAAGGACCTCGATCGCGGCCACGGCAAGCTCGCGATCAGCATGACCGACTACGAGGCGTTCGAACTGGGCGTGAACGTCGCCACGACGCCCGGCAAGATCGTGTACCAGAACGATCTCATGCAGCTCATCCAGTACGAACCCGCCACGCCGCAGGTGGATCGCACGCCGCTGCTCATCGTCCCGCCGTGGATCAACAAGTACTACATCCTCGACCTCCGCGCGCGGAATTCCTTCGTGAAGTGGGCGGTGGATCGCGGGCTCACCGTCTTCGTCATCTCGTGGGTGAACCCCGACAAGCGGCACGCCGACAAGACCTTCGACGACTACCTCCGCGAAGGCCCGGTGGCTGCGATGGACGCCATCGAGCGCGCCACCGGCGAGGCCTCGGTGAACCTCATCGGGTACTGCCTCGGCGGTACGCTGACGGCCTGCCTCATGTCGTGGCTCGAGACGGCCGGCCGGCCCGACCGCGTGAAGAGCGTCACCTACTTCACCACGATGATCGACTTCACCGAACCGGGCGAGCTGGGCGTGTTCGTCGACGAGACCACGGTCGCCAACCTCGAGAAGCGCATGGCGGCGCGCGGCTTCCTCGAGGGCTCCGACATGGCGGGCACCTTCAACATGCTGCGCGACAACGACCTCATCTGGTCGTTCGTCGTGAACAACTACCTGCTCGGCAAGGATCCGTTCCCGTTCGACCTGCTGTTCTGGAACTCCGACTCCACGCGCATGCCGCCGAAGATGCACGCCTTCTACCTGCGGAACATGTACGTGAAGAACCTGCTCACGAAGCCGGGTGCACTCGAAGTCTGCGGGGCGCCGGTGGATCTCGGGCAGGTCGACACCCCGACGTATTTCATCTCGACGATGGAGGACCACATCGCGCCGTGGAAATCCACGTACGCGGGTGCCCGGCTCTTCGGCGGTCCGGTGCGGTTCGTCCTCGGCGGCTCGGGTCACATCGCCGGCATCGTGAACCCGCCCGTCGCCCAGAAGTACTGCTACTGGACCAACCCGCAACTCGACGCGGATCCCGAGAAGTGGTTGGCCGGCGCCGAACGCCGCGAAGGGTCGTGGTGGGACGACTGGGGCACCTGGGTCGCCGGGTTCGGCGGTGGAAAGGTCGCTGCGCGCGTGCCGGGCGGCGGCGGCCTGAAGGTGATCGAGAATGCCCCCGGCAGCTACGCGAAGCTGCGACTCGATGCGCAGCCCAGGGGCCGGGCGACGCCTGTGAAGCCGGAGGCGACAGTCGCGCCGACAGCAACCGCGCCCACCGCCGCCCCCACCGCGGCAGCAGTACCGGCGGCGCCGCGCAAGCCGGCGACGACGAAGCCGGCAACCGGCAAGGCTGCAAAACCATCACCGCAGGCGAAGGCGCCCGCACCGAGAAAGGTGGCAGGACCTGCATCCGGCGCCACCCCCACCGCGAAGAAGCCGGCGAGGGCCGCGCCGGTCACCAGCGCCCCGCCGTCCGCTGCGCCGCCGCCCGCGGCGCCGGTCGAACGGGCCCAGGCCGGGAAACCGGCGAAGGCCAAGGTGGCGAAGTCGGCCAAGGTCCAGGCCGCAAAGCCGGCCAAGGTCGTCGAGGTCGCGAAGGCACCCAAGGCGAAGGCAGCCAAGGGGGCGAAGGTCGAGACGACCAGGCCGGTCAAGGCCGACGCTCCGAAAAAGGCTGCAAAGGCTGGCAAGGTGACCAAGGCCGCCTCGCCGGCACCCCGGAAGAAGGCAGCGCGTCCGGCACCCGGGACACCCGCGGAACTCATCAGCGCGCTCTTCAAGGCGCAGACGACCGAGACGCGGCGCGCCCCTGCACCGGAAGCGCCGGCAGGCAGCAAGCGCAAGCGACCGAAGTGATCGACGCCGCCGATCTCCGCACCGCGGTGTCGCGGACCCATGCCCACCATCTTCACGCACGTCGTCGTGCCGCTCGCCTGGCGCACGGCGACGCGCCGGCAGCGCCCTGACGTCCGTACGGTCGTCACCGCCATGGGGCTCACCGTGTTGCCCGATGCGGACGTGATCGCCTTCGTGGCCGGTGTGCCGTACGCGTCGGCCTTCGGTCACCGTGGGTTCACGCACTCCATCGCCTTCGCGCTGGTCACGGCGCTGGTGGCACTGGCGTGGCTGCGGCCCGTCCGCACCAAGCTGTTGTCGGTCGGCACCTTCCTCTTCGTGGCTGCGGTGTCCCATCCCCTGCTCGATGCCCTGACGAACGGCGGCCTGGGGGTGGCGCTGCTCTGGCCGTGGTCGGACGCCCGGTGGTTCGCGCCGTGGCGGCCCGTGGCCGTGTCGCCGATCGGCGCGCATTTCTTCGGCGCCCGCGGCGTCACCGTGCTGCTCTCCGAGATGCTCTGGATCTGGCTGCCGCTCGCGTGCACGGCGCTGGTCGTGCGGTGGCGCCGATGATCGACCGGCGGCTCGCGGCGCTGTGCTTCGGCAACTTCGTGATCGGCACGGGCACGATGGCGGTGCCGGGGATGCTCCCCGCCCTCGCCCGCGGTCTCGACGTCTCGATCCCAGATGCCGGCCGGCTCATCGCAGCGTTCGCGCTCACGATCTGCGTGCTCGGTCCGGCGCTGGCCGGCTTCGTCAGTCGCATCGATCGGCGACCCCTGCTCGTCGCGACGCTCGCCGTGTACTGCATCGGGCACCTCGCCTCCGCCTTCGCGCCGGGCTACTGGACGCTGCTGTGGACTCGCGTGCTCTCGGCCGTCTGCGCGGGTCTCTTCACGTCGCAGGCTGCGGGCGCGGCGGGGCTGATGGTGCCGCCCGAGAAACGTGGCGCGGCGGTCGCGTTCGTCTTCCTCGGCTGGAGCATCTCGGCCGTCGCGGGGATGCCGCTCAGCGCGTGGATCTCCGAGACCGCGGGCTGGCGCACGACCTTCGGCGTCGTCGCGGGGCTGTCGCTGGCGGCCGCCCTCTGGGTGCACACCGTCACGCCGACCGGCCTGCGCGTGGCGGCAGTCGACAGCGCGACGTGGCGCCGGATCGCGGGCCACTGGCCGGTGCTCGCCGTCGTGGCCGTGACCGCGATCCACGCGTGGGCGCAGTTCACGGTCTTCTCGTACATGACGCCCATCGCGAAGAGTCTTCCCGACGCGTCGCCCGCCAGCGTGAGCCTGCTGCTCGTCCTCTTCGGGATCACGGGGATCCTTGGCAACGTGCTTGCGATGCGCGCGATGGATCGGCGGGGCGCGCCGGCGGTGGTGATGACGAGTCTCGTCCTGATGGCGGCGAGCCACGTGGTCCTGCTCGCAGCGGGATACACGATGCTGTCGCTGATGACGGCGCTCGCGCTCTGGGGCGCTGGCTGCTTCGCGATCAACAGCGCGCAGCAGGCGCGGCTGTTCGGCATCGAGCCCGCGCTCGCGCCGGTGTCGATCGCGCTCAACTCTTCGGCGATCTACCTCGGGCAGGCGATGGGCGCGGAATCCGGCGCCCGCATCATCGGCGCGGGCGGCTACACGCCGCTCACGTGGCTGTCGCTGCCGGTGTTCGCGATCGCGATGCTGCTGAGCGCCGCTGCTGCAAGGCGCGCGGCGCGCTGATCCGCGTTCAGGCGTCGCGGCGGAGGAGTTCGAGCAGTCGACGCAGCGCCACGCCGCGGTGGCTTACCGCGTTCTTCTCGTCGGACGTCAGTTCCGCCACGGTGCGGTCGTAGGCAGGGACCAGGAAGTACGGGTCATAGCCGAAGCCACCGGCGCCGCGCGGTGTCTCGATGACTTCGCCGTACCAGCGGCCGTCGGCGATGATGGGCTCCGGATCCTCAGCATGCCGCACGAGGACCATCACGCACGTGTAGTGGGCAGACCGGTCGGCGCTGCCCCGCAGGCGTTCCACGAGCAAGGCATTGTTGCGATCGTCGCTCTTCGGCTCGCCGGCGAACCGGGCGGAGTGCACCCCGGGCGCCCCGCCGAGGGCGGCCACGCAGATCCCGGAATCGTCGGCAAGCGCCGGCAGGCCGGTGTGCGCCGACGCGTGCCGCGCCTTCGCGAGCGCGTTCTCGACGAACGTCCCGAAGGGCTCCTCGGCCTCGCTCACACCGAGTTCCCCCTGGGCGATGGGTTCGATGCCCAGCGGCGCGAGGATCTCCGCGATCTCGCGGAGCTTGCCCCGGTTGCCGCTCGCGACGACGAGCCGCTTCACGATGCCGCGAGGGCCGCGCGCTGCAGGGCCACGAGTTCGCCGATGCCGGCGTGGGCGAGATCCATCATCGCCGTCATCTCGGCGCGCGAGAACGGCTTGCCCTCGGCCGTGCCCTGCACTTCGACGATGCCACCGGTGCCCGTCATCACGACGTTCATGTCGGTCTCGCAGCCGGAGTCCTCGATGTAGTCGAGATCGAGCACGGCGACGCCTTCGAACATGCCCACCGACACGGCCGCCACGGCGTCGCGCAGCGGCGACGCGGGCAGAAGACCGCTGCGCACGAGACCGTCGATCGCGTCGCGCAACGCCACGTACGCGCCGGTGATGCTGGCGGTACGCGTACCGCCGTCGGCCTGGAGCACGTCGCAGTCGAACTGGATCGTGCGCTCGCCCAGCCGGGTCATGTCGACCACGGCGCGCAGGCTGCGACCGATGAGGCGCTGGATCTCCTGGGTGCGCCCGGACTGCTTGCCCCGCGCGGCTTCGCGATCGGAGCGCGTGTGCGTGGCACGCGGCAGCATCCCGTACTCGGCAGTGAGCCAGCCCTGACCCTTGCCCTTGAGGAACGGCGGCACCTTCTCTTCGACGCTCGCGGTGCAGAGGACGCGCGTCTCGCCGAACTCGACGAGCACGGAGCCCTCGGCGTGCTTCGTGAAGCCGCGAGTGAAGCGCACGGGGCGCAATTGATGGGGGGCGCGTCCGCTCGGTCGCATGGGGGATGACTCCTGGAGGCGGGCCCGGCCTGGCGCGTGGGAGACGCGCGCGGGTGCCGGAAGCCCTGTGCTATCTTTCGGGCGCGCATTTTCCGGCGCGCTCACTCCCTCTGTAAAGCCAGCCACGATGATCTACAGCATGACCGGATATGCGGCGCTCACCCGCGATCTGCCGCTAGGCACGCTCAACCTCGAGCTTCGATCCGTCAACCACCGCTACCTCGACGTCTCGTTCCGCGCCCCCGAAGAGTTCCGCGCCTTCGAGCCCGCGATGCGCGAGATGCTCGGCGCGAAGCTCACGCGGGGCAAACTCGAATGCCGCATCGGATTCAACCGCGCAGCCACGGCGCCGTCGGTCCTCGAACTCAACGCGGCATTGCTGTCGCGCCTCGTCGAACTCGACGCCCAGGTGAAGGCGAAGCTGCCCTCCGCGACGTCGCTGTCCGTGAACGACGTGCTCCGCTGGCCGGGCATGTTCGGCTCCGACAGCCTGCCGCTCGAGGAACTCCGCGAACACTGCCTGGCACTCCTCGGCCAGGCGCTGGACGACTTCACCGCGAGCCGCGGCCGCGAAGGCGAGAAGCTGAAGGCCCTGATCCTGGAGCGCGTCGCCCGCATCGAAGTGCTGGCGAAGGAAGTGAGCCCGCGCATCCCCGCCCTGGTGGCGGCACAGCAGGAGAAATTCTCGCAACGCCTGCGGGACGCCGGCGTTGCCCTCGACGAGGAACGCATCCGCCAGGAACTCGTGATGTTCGCGTCGCGCGTCGACGTGGAAGAAGAACTGGGCCGCCTCGGCACGCACGTGACCGAAGTCCGCCGCGTCCTCGATCGTGGCGGTGCAGTGGGCAAGCGCCTCGACTTCCTGATGCAGGAACTCAATCGCGAGGCGAACACGCTCGGCTCAAAGTCCACCGACACCACGGTGTCGCAGACGTCGATGGAACTGAAGGTGTTGATCGAGCAGATGCGGGAGCAGGTCCAAAACATCGAGTGACGTCACCGCCCCCGACTTCGCCGCGGATGTGATGTCCGGACCGGGTCCCTTACACTAGCCCGTCACCCCCACACTTCCTGCTTCGCGAGCCCCCCCGGCGCGCGGCAAGACCTCTCAGCATGATCGGCACCCTCTACATCGTCAGTGCGCCTTCCGGCGCCGGCAAGACCAGTCTGGTCCGCGCCCTCCTCGCCGCGGATCCTGCCGTCCAGCTCTCCATCTCGTACACCACGCGCCCCATGCGCCCCGGCGAGGTCGACGGTCGCGACTACCACTTCGTCACGAAGGACACCTTCGAAGCGATGCGCGCGCACGGCGACTTCCTCGAGAGCGCCGAGGTGCACGGGAATCTGTACGGGACGTCGCGCGCCTGGATCGAGCAGCGCATGGCGGCCGGCGACGACATCCTGCTCGAGATCGACTGGCAGGGGGCTCTGCAGGTGCGCCGCCTGATGGCGGAAGCTATCGGGATCTTCGTTCTGCCGCCGTCAATAGAGGTGCTTGCCCAGCGACTTACCGGCCGCGCGACGGATTCGGAGGCCGTGATCGCCCGCCGCGTGAGTGCGGCGAGGGCTGAAATCGGGCATGTGGGGGAGTTCGATTACGTTATAATTAACAATGACTTCGAAGAAGCCACGCGGGACCTGACGGCAATCGTCCGCGCCGTCAGACTGCGGCTCAAGGCGCAGCTCCTGCGCCATCGTCCACTGATCGACAGCATGAAGTGAGGTACATCGCATGGCACGCATCACCGTCGAAGACGCCCTGAACTACATCCCCAACCGCTTCGATCTGACGCTCGCAGCCACCTACCGCGCCCGCGAGATCGCCAACGGTGCCACGCCCCAGGTGGAAGCCAACAAGGACAAGCCCACCGTGATCGCGCTCCGTGAAATGGCCCTCGGCCTGATCGGAATCGAGATCCTCCATCGAAAGACCCACTGACCCGCATCCGGGGCCATCCCGCGCCCCGGAGCCCCCAGCGACTGCCTGCCTCATCATGGGACACATGTCCGAAGCCGAGGCGCTCCTGCGCCAGGCAGCCGGGTATCTGAAGCCGGACGACGTCACTCAGCTCGAGTCGGCATTCCATTTCAGCGCGCAGGCGCACGAGGGGCAGTTCCGCAAGACCGGCGAGCCCTATGTCTCCCACCCGGTCGCCGTCGCCGAGATCCTCACCGAGTGGCACCTCGACTCCCAGGCACTGACCGCGGCGCTGCTGCATGACGTGATGGAAGACACCGCGGTCACGAAGGCCGAGATCGCGGAGAAGTTCGGGCGGATGGTGGCGGAGCTGGTGGACGGCGTCTCGAAGCTCGACCGCATCGAGTTCGAGAGCCACGAGCACGCGCAGGCCGAGAACTTCCGCAAGATGGTGCTGGCGATGACGCGGGATGTGCGCGTCATCCTCATCAAGCTGGCCGACCGGCTGCACAACATGCGCACGCTCGACGTGATGAATCCGGCGAAGCGCGCACGGATCGCCCGCGAGACGATCGACATCTACGCGCCGATCGCGAACCGCCTGGGGTTGAACAGCCTCTTCCAGGAACTGCAGGAACTCTCGTTCAAGCATCTCTTCCCCGTGCGCTACCGGGTGCTGTCGAAGGCGCTGTCGTCGGCCCGCGGAAATCGCCGCGAGGTCGTGCAGCGCATCCTCGACGCGATCAAGGTGCGGCTTGCCGAGGCAGGTATCGAGGCCTCCGTGAGCGGGCGCGAAAAGAACCTCTTCAGCATCTACACCAAGATGCAGGAGAAGCACCTCACCTTCGCGCAGGTCTACGACATCTACGGGTTCCGGGTGGTGGTGAAGGATGTCCCGTCCTGCTACGTCGCGATGGGCGCACTCCACGGCCTCTACAAACCGATCCCCGGGAAGTTCAAGGACTACATCGCGATCCCGAAGGCGAACGGCTACCAGTCGCTCCACACCACGCTTTTCGGGCCGTTCGGCATGCCCCTAGAGGTGCAGATCCGCACGCAGGAGATGCACAAGCTTGCGGAGGCGGGCGTCGCCTCGCACTGGCTCTACAAGGCCACCGATTCCGAGTTGAGCGAACTGCAGCAGAAGACCCACCAGTGGTTGCAGAGCCTGCTCGAGATGCAGACGCAGAGCGGGTCGTCGATCGAGTTCCTCGAGCACCTGAAGGTCGATCTCTTCCCCGACGAGGTCTACGTCTTCACGCCGAAGGGGCGGATCCTGTCGCTGCCGCACGGCGCGACCTGCGTCGACTTCGCGTACGCCGTGCACACGGACATCGGCAACCGCTGCATCTCCGCCCGCGTGAACCACGAACTCGTGCCGCTGCGGACCGTGCTGCGCAACGGCGATCGCGTCGAGATCATCACGGCGGCGCATGCGAAACCGAATCCCGCGTGGCTCAACTATGTGGTCACGGGGAAGGCGCGCTCGTACATCCGTCACTTCCTCAAGACGATGCAGTACGAGGAGTCCGCGCAACTCGGCGAGCGTCTGCTCAACCAGGCGCTCGCAGCGCTGCAGACGAATTCGGCGGACGTCACCGAAGCCCGGTGGACCAAGCTGCTGAAGGACCGCAACGCGCAGTCACGTCTCGAGGTGCTCGCGGACATCGGCCTCGGCAAGCTCCTCGCCTTCGTCGTGGCCCGGCGACTCCTGCATCTCGGCGACCACGAGGGAGATCCCGCAAGACAACCCGGATCCGTCGCGATCCGCGGCTCCGAAGGCATGGCGCTGCAGCTCGCGAAATGCTGCCATCCGATCCCGGGCGATCCGATCATCGGGTACATCAAGAAGGGCCAGGGGCTGGTGGTGCACACGCACGACTGCCCCGTGGCGCGGAAGACGCGCGGCGACCCGGACAAGTGGCTCGACGTGGAGTGGGCACCCGACATCAACCGGCTCTTCTCGGTGAACATCAAGCTCGTGGTGTCGAACCAGCGCGGCGCGCTGGCGAAGCTGGCCGCGGAGATCGCCGAGGGCGGGGCGAACATCGACAATGTCAGCCTCGAACCGGGCGACTCGAGTGCGTACGCCAACGTGCACTTCACGCTGCAGGTGAAGAGCCGTCCTCACCTTGCGCTGATCATGCGCGGGCTGCGCCGCATCCCCGACGTGATCCGGATCAACCGGCTCAAGGGTTGAGGCAATGCGTCGCCGCACGCACGCATTGGTGGGTACGCCCGACGCGCTTGATGTGCGTCAAGGGCGCCACAGTCCCGGGTCGCGAGAATGCGGCTCACTGTTCGAGTTGACGAATGAGGTGGTCCCGTGAAAAGGCACTGGATGTGGTCCGCACTCCTCGCGAGTGTCGTGATCTGCGCGGCAGGCCTCGCGCAGGCGGGTGGAGACGCCGCCGGGACGGAGATCCCGCAGCCACGCAGCGATCGGCTGGACATCTTCGGCGCCGGCATGTGTCACCAGTGCGAATGGCGGCCGCGCGCCAAGGTGATGGCTGCGCAGGAGCAGTGCGGCGTCACCGCGGACGGCAAGGCGCGGGTGGGCGTCTTCGAATGCGGACGCTCCCCGCAATGCGATCCGGTCTGCAACTTCATCAGCTGCGAAGGGCAGTGACCCGACCGCATCGTATAGTCGCCGGCGATCCCTGATCGCATCCCCACCCCCTCTGGATACCGACCGTCGGGCATACGCGACGGCCCCGTCGGGAAAAATGCCCGTCCCCCGACGGCCCGGGCCGAGCGCCCCGGCAAATCCCTGATTCCAATATCTTTAGTTGCTCTGGCACAGCCCTTGATAAAGGGTTGCCCGGCGGCGCTCGAGTCCCCCGACCGGGCACTGTCACTTGTCCAGTGGGACTTCACCGCCCGGCCACCAAAGTGGTCGGGCGGGCTTTTAGAATCCGAGGTGGTGGCATGCTCAGCAACACGAAATCGACACCGCGGCGGCGGTCGGGGCTCTTCGCCGATCTCCAGAGCGTTGCCGTCCATGGAATGGTCATCTCGCTGATGGCCATCGGGGTGGGGGGGTTCCTCTACAAGTCACTGCGCCCCGGCGGCTGGCTCTCCGGTCTCACCAGCGGGCTGGTGACAGGCGGATCGTGGTCCATCCTGTTCGGGATCGGCGCCCTCATCGGTGTCGGGCTGGTGGTACGACAGTGGCTGGACGCTCCGGAGAGCACCGGCACCCGCGGGGATCTCGTGCTCTACGCCGCCATGGGGCTCGGCGTTTTCTTCACCTTCGAACTGATCGTCAACGGGTCGTTGTAGGTCTTCCAACCCTCGGCTGGAATCGCGACGCCCGCGCCCATCGAACCCGGCTATGCTTGCGATTCCCCGGCGTTCGACGCGAGCACCGATGTGCCACGTGCACCCTACGCGACCCGGCGTACCGGATTCCGGAGGACCCCCATCCCGTCGATGCGACACTCGGCCAGATCACCGTCCGCGATCACCACCGCACCCGGCGTTCCCGTGGAGATGATGTCCCCGGGAAACAGTGTCATCACGTGCGAGTGGAACGACACCAGTTGCGCCGGCGGGAACTGCATGTGGCCCACGAGATTGTCCCGATGCAGCACCCCGTTGTTCCAGGTCCCGACCCGCAGGGCCAGGACATCGGGCACCTCGTCCGTGGTCACCAGTTCGGGACCGAACGAGAAGAAGGTGTCGAAATTCTTCGAGCGCGTGAGATAGCGCGGATTGCGCTGCAGGATGTCCTCGGCGGTCATGTCGAGGATGAGGCAATAGCCGGCCACATACGAAAGCGCATCGGCCTCGCTCACGCGCCGGCAGGGCTTGCCGATGATGACCCCCAGTTCGGCTTCCGCCGTCACCCGCTCCGACTCTGGGGGGAGTTCGATGACGTCGCCCGGACCGATGATCGTCTGATCGCCCTTGATGAAGGACGCCGGCTCGTCGGGATAGATCGCTTCGAGATCCTTCGCGTGGTCGCGGTAGTTGAGTCCGATGCCCCAGATCTTCCGAGGATGTCGATACAACGGACCGAACGTCATCGTGCCCGGATCACGGTATCGCCCGCAGGCGACGGCGTCTGCATGCAATGCAGGGGACAGCCCGGCAACGATCAACTGGAAGAGGTCTTCCGGCCAAGCGCGCCCCAGGTACGCATTGATGTCGCTGACCAGCACCAAGCCCGGCGATGCCACCACCGCTGCCTGCTCCCGGCCCGCGTGAACCACCGTCGCAAATCGCATACGCCCCCCGCACCGTTGCTGGATCGAAGGCGCGAATTATAGAGACCGTCCCTGCGCATGGGTCGCGATTCGGGGGTGCATGGGCGACGGCGGATATCGGGTTCGCCATGGCGACGGAGAGCGGACGACGGAGGCCGAAGGGCGAAGCACATGCTCTGCGGGAAAGATCCACGATCCTCCGATGAGGAGGTTGCCCGGGAGGACGGGCGGCCAATGATGGTAGCCACCGGATCGCCGACCGGCGTTGGGACGTGCCGCGCGCGTTTGCGGGCACTGTGTGCGACCCAATCACAGTGTGCGACGCAAGGCGTGTTTGGTAGGCCGTGTAGGATTTGAACCTACGACCAATGGATTAAGAGTCCACTGCTCTACCAGCTGAGCTAACGGCCCATCTTGACTGTTGCTGCGATCTGTCGCGACCGCCACTGCTGCGACACGCGATCTGCGTCGGATCCGTGGCGGGTGGAGAGGTGGTAGGTGGTGCGAGATTCGAACTCGCGACCAACGGATTAAAAGTCCGCTGCTCTACCGGCTGAGCTAACCACCCGGCAAAAAAGAGCGCGCATTCTAGGATCCACCTCCCGGGGTGTCAACGCTGGCGAGCGCGAGTGCCCAGGGGGGTGTCCCGGACGTCCTCCCTTTCGAGGCGCCAGGCCACGATCTTCACGGTCACGATGCAGCCGACGGCCACGCAGACCAGCGTCAACGCCGCCCCGAGGCTCAGGGTCGAGAGGCCCGTGATGCCCTGTCCGATGCTGCACCCGAGGGCCGTCACCCCGCCGAAACCCATCAATACCGCACCGACCAGGTGCCGCCCGACATCGTCAGGCGACGTGAAAAGCTCCCAACGGAAGCGGCCCGTCCACCACGCATGAGCGGCGGCGCCGCACAAAGTCCCCGCCATCGCGGCGATTCCGAATGTGAGATGTCTCGAACCGTCCGTCCACAGCGTCAGCCACTCGAGACCGAAGGCGAGCGGCGCGACGAACGTGAGCGACTCCGGGCGATGCGTGTTGGTGCCGACGTAGAGGGACTCCAGCGTATCGGGGTCTTCGGGGACGAACCCGATGTGGCCCGTCACGTACCAACCGCCCACCACCAGCAATCCGACGATGGCGCCGCCGAGCCACAGGTCGATGGATGTCCGGAAGGACCGTGCGGCCAGGCACCAGACGATCGCGGGCAAGGCGAGCACGGTGGAGATCGCGAGGCCGGAGTGTGCCTGGTCGGTGATGGAAGGAAGCGTCTGGCCGGACGGGATCGTGGTGTGGACGGCTTCGATCGCGTGCACGCGGAGGGGCGCGAGAAGTCCCTTCAACGTGGCATAGGCCGTCACCGACATCACGCTCAGCACGAACAGCGACTTGAGGTTCCCTCCGCCCAGCCGCACAAGATTGCGGGCACCGCAGCCCGAGGCGAGCGTCATCCCGATGCCGAAGAGGAGACCACCCACGACGTGGGCGAGCCAGAGGAATCGCGGCCCCGCGTAGATCGATTGACCCAGGTCGACGCTGCCGGCGAACTGCAGCGCCTGCGCGCCGATCATCGCGACGGCCATGGCGAGCACGTACATCCGAAGGCGGCCCAGGTCGCCGAACGTCACGGCATCGGAGAACGCCCCCATGGTGCAGAAAGCCGTACGCTGGGAAATCGCACCGAACACGAAAGCCAGCGCGAAGCCGAGCAGCGGGACGACAGCAACGAGGTTCATGGAGCAGGCATCAGGAGCGTGGAGGTGGTGCGAAGGCAGTGCTGCCGCGGCACGGCGCCGGCAGGGCAAGGGGACTGACGGAGTACCTGTACCGATCCATCCGACCCATCGCCCCGAAGACAGCGGGCACCGGCGCATGATCCATGGGGGCCGGGCGAGGTCGGCGATTCCGCGTGCGCGGCACGTACCGTCAGCACCCCACCCGTGCGATCAGCGCAGCTTGCCGAGGCGCTGCTTGGCCTTCTCGGCCGCCTCGGACAGCGGGTGCTTGGCGACGATGTCCTCGAGCGTCTTGCGGGCCCCGGGCAGATCGCCGGCGGCTGCCTGGGAGTTGGAGAGGATCAACATCGCGTCCGGGACCTTCAGGTGATCTGGATACGTCGCGAGCAGCTTCTGCTGGCTTGCGATGGCGTTGGTGTAGTCCCCGAGCCGGTAGTAGGCCTCGCCCAGCCAGTACTGCGCGTTCGGCGCGAGTTCGTGCCGCGGGTAGAGTTTGAGAAAGGTTTGGAACCCCTGGATGGCGCCCGCGGCATCGCCGGCCCGCTGCTTGGCGAGCGCCTGGTCGTAGCTGCGGCCCACCGCCAGGGGGTCCAGGCTTGCCGCCGGCGCCGGAGTCGCCGGTGCGGTGGCAGGTGTTGCGGCCGTAGCGGGGACGGGAGGCTTCACCACCGGGGGCGCGACCGTCGCTGCCGGCTCGGCCGCTGCCGACGGTACCGTTGCCGGCGCTGCCGGCTGGTTCTCGAGGCGGCGCAGTCGGGCCTCCACATCGGCCGCCTCGAGCCGCTTGAGCCTGGCCTCGAGATCGGCTTCCAGCTTGGATGGGCCCGGGGGCTGCTCCAACCGTTTCAACCGGGTGTCGAAGTCTCCCGAGGTCGCAGTGCTCGCCGCCTCGAGCTTTCGGAAGCGCACTTCGTGATCCGCCTCGAGCTTGCGCAACTGGACGTCGAGATCGGCCTCGAACTTCTTGAGGCGCAACTCGATGTCCGTGATCTGCTGGCCGAGCTTCTTCCGCTCCGCCGCCTCCTCCTTCGACAACTGCTCGAGGCGCCGCATGCGCGCGTCGGTGTCGTTGTACAAGTCGCCCTGGCGCTTGTCGGCTTTCTGGGCGCGATCGTTGGTCTGGTCGACGCGGTTGGAGATGTCCTCGACCTGGCCTCGCAGTTCGCGCACCTGACGCCCGACGCCCTCGACCTGGTTCAGTATGTCGAGAAGCGCCTTGTTCTGGTCGGCGCCAGCGGAGGGGCGGGTCTGCGCAGCGGCTGGGCCGACGAGGCCCGCGCCTATCGCGATCACGGCGAGCAGGACGCGGGGCATCAT
Organism: Burkholderiales bacterium; assembly: GCA_022843925.1. Classification (GTDB taxonomy): domain Bacteria; phylum Pseudomonadota; class Gammaproteobacteria; order Burkholderiales. The sequence continues at coordinate 63,269 of JALHMS010000009.1, read as the reverse complement.
CGGACAGGCTCCTTATTGCAGACCGGGGTAGACGATGTCGCTGCGGCGATTCTCGGCGTACGAATCCTCGTCCTGGCCCGTGGCGCGGGGCTTCTCCTCGCCGAAGCTCACCGCCTCGATGCGATTGGCCGGTACGCCGAGCACGGTCAGCGCGCGCTTCACGCTGTCGGCCCGCCGTTGCCCGAGGGCCAGGTTGTACTCGGTCGAACCACGCTCGTCGCAGTTGCCTTCCACGCGGATGCGGATCTTGCTGTTCTCCTGCAGGAAGTCGGCGTGGGCTGCGACGATGGCCGAGAATTCCTCGCGCACGTCGAAGCGGTCGTAGTCGTAGTACACGCTGCGCTTGGCGAGCAGGCTTGCGGGATCCTTCAAGGCGGAACTGGCATCGCTGATCGGACGCTCGTTGACCGACCCCTGATTGAGCGCCTTGATCTCCGCGTCGGACTTCGCCTGGGCTTCCGCCTCGGCGCGCCGGCGGCGCTCCTCGTCCAGCTTCCGGTTCATCTCTTCCTGCTCGGCAGCCTGGGTTCGGCGCCGGGCTTCCTCTTCTTCCGCCTTGCGCTTGGACTCCAGCAGATCGCGTTGCTCGACGGCCGCACCGCCCTGCTCGGACACATCCTGCGTGGCGCAGCCGGACACCAGAAGGCCAGCCAGCACCAAGAAAATCAGCTTCTTCATCCGTTGCTCCTTGTCATCGTGACTTCGAAAGTGGACCCCAAGCCGGTTCCCGGACGTTGCCGCCGGAATCGGAGATCCGCTGTTTCACACGGCCATCCCGCGAAACTGCCGCCAGGATCCCGCGCCGGTTGTACTCGGATGCATACAGGATCATGCGTCCGTTCGGGGCGAAGGTCGGCGAGGAATCGATACGGCCATCGGTCAGCAGCACGGCCTCGCGACTGCCAAGATCCTGGATCGCGACGTTATATCGGCCCGAATTACGCTGGATGAAGCAGAAGCTGCGTCCGTCCGGACTCCAGCGCGGGGTCACGTTGTAGCTGCCCTCGAACGTGACGCGCTCGGCCGATCCGCCGGTCGACGGCATCCGGTAGATCTGCGGAGACCCGCCGCGGTCCGACGTGAACAGGATGGTGCTGCCGTCCGGGGACCACGCCGCCTCGGTATCGATGGCCTGGCTGTTGGTGATCCGGGTGAGCCCGCTGCCGTCGGCGTTCACCACGTAGATCTGGGCGACGCCGTCACGCGTGAGGGTGATGGTGAGACGCCGTCCGTCCGGCGCCCACGACGGGGCGCTGTTGGCGCCTTCGAAATCGGCAAGAATGGTGCGGGTTCCATCGACCAGGTTGTGGACGAACACGATGGGCTTGCGCCTCTCGAACGAGACGTAGGCGATGCGCGTGCCGTCGGGCGACCATGCCGGGGAGATGATCGGTTCCTTGTGCGCCAGGATGAAGTCCGCATTGCCGCCGTCGGCGTCGGCCACCTGCAGTTCGAACCGTTCCGCCGCCTTCACCACATAGCAGATCCGGGTGGAGAAGACGCCACGCTCCCCCGTGAGCTCCTCGTAGATGACGTCCGCGATCTTGTGCGCCGTCGCCCGGAGCTGGGCCGGTGTGATCGTGTAGCTGAAACCCGCCCGCTGGGACTCCTTGGCCGCGTCCATGAGCCGGAACCGGACGGCCAGGCGCCCATCCGAGCGCTCGACGACATTCCCGATGACCAGATTCTCCACCCCGCGATTGCGCATCTGGCGCCAGTCGACCTCCTCCGGCTCGGTCGGTGGCTTCGGGAGCGCGCCGGGGTCCTGGTTGCGGAACCAGCCGCTGCGCAGGAGATCCGCCTGGATCAGCTCGGAGAGCCGCTCCTTCTGCAGGTCCTGGTTGCCGAAGGGCAGCACGGTGACTGCGACCTGGGTGCTGTTGCCGCCGATGATCTCGATGGTCAGCGCCGCACGCGCCGAGGGCACGAGCGCACCGGCAAGGGCGAGGCCGCCGACAAGGCGCCGGCGGATTGGATCGACGATGGATGCGTTCGGCATGTCTGACATGGGCCTGGATTATACGGGGCGATCGTGTCCGCGCCGCGTTTCAGTCGGACGGTCGGAACACCAGGGTGAGGTCACGGAGTTGCTGGAACAGTTCGATGTCGTCCGGCACGGGCAGAGGCTGGGCAGCCTCGATGGCCCGCTCGACGGCCCGATCGTAGGCCGGCACGCCGCTCGGCTTCGCGAGTCGCACCGACGCCACGGTCCCGCTCTTCAGCAGCCGCACCTCGAACACGGCCTGCGGATTCCCCGCGATTCCCGGGGGCAGGACCACCTTCTCGCGAATCGCCGACTGGATACGCGCGGTGAACTCGTCCAGCTGGCGCAGCGCCTTGGCCGCCGCTGCCACCGCCGCGCGACGCTCGGCTTCCGTCCTCTCGCGCACGGCCTTCTGTTCGTCGGCCACCCGCTGCTGCTGCTGCAGGGCATCGCGCAGCCGCCGGAGGTCCTCGTTCTGCGCCTCCTCCTCGGCCCGCCGTTTCGCGTCGGCCTCGGCCATGCGCTCGGCGTCGAGCCGCTTCTGCTCCTCGGCGCGGCGCTTCTCCTCCTCCTCGAGGGCCTGCGTGACCCGCTTGCGCTCCTCGCGGCGCTGCTTCTCTTCGAGGGCGGCCTGTTCCTTGGCCTTCTTCTCTTCGGCGCGGATATCGGGAACGGGGACCTCCGGCTTGACCTCGGGCTTCGGGACTTCGAGCTTCGGAGTCGCGGTCTTGGCCGGTTCCGCCTTGGGCGCCACGGGCTTCGGGGGCGGCGGGGGCGGGGACGCCTTCGCCGGTTCGGCCGGCTTCGGCTCCGGCGCCTTGGGCTCCACCGGCTTCGGCGGCTCGACCGCCTTGGGTGCGGGCGGCGGCGCAGGCGGCTCGATCGGCTTCGCGGGCTTCGCCACTTCCGGTGGCGGCGCCACGACGGGTGGAGGTGCCGGGATGCGCTTGGGCGCCGGCGGGATCTCGCGCCAGAGCTCCACCGTCAGCTTGGGAGGCGGAATCCGCTTCCACTGCAGGCCGACGACGAGGAACACGAAGAGCGCGACGTGCACCAGCACGGCGAGCAGCCCGGACAGCGCCACATCCGGGCGGCGCAGCGCAGCGAACATCAGTGCGTCCCCGGCCTCGTCAGCAAGCCGACCCGGGCCACCCCCTGGCTCTGGAGGAGATCCATGATCCGCATGACCTGACCGTACTCCACCCGGCGATCGGCCCCGACGACGACCGGGCGTTCGCGCTTCTTCTCGAGTGCTGCCTTCACCTCGCGGACCAGTTCCGATTCCGACACCGAACGGGCCGAGCCTCCGACCTCGCGATCGATGAGGACGACGTTGCCGCCGACCTTGATCGTGACTTCGAGCGGCTGGGCCGGGGGCTCCGAGGACTTCGAGACCTCGGGGAGATCGACCATGCCGGGGTTCATCATCGGCGCGGTGACCATGAAGATCACGAGAAGCACCAGCATCACGTCGATGTACGGCACGACGTTGATCTGGCTCATCGTGGTGAAGCGCCGGCGGCGTTGTTCCATGGAGGCGTCCTTCGCTTGTGCGCGCGTGGATGTCAGGCGGAAGGGATGCGCTGGAGCAGGTTCTGGAACTCCTCCATCTGGCTCTCGAATCGGTTGGCCAGGCGATCGACGTCGCGGGAGAAGTGGTTGTACGCGATGACCGCCGGGATCGCCGCGAAGAGGCCGATGGCGGTGGCGATCAGCGCCTCGGCGATGCCGGGCGCGACGTTCGCGAGCGTCGCCTGCCCCACGTTCGCAAGCCCCCGGAAGGAGTTCATGATCCCCCAGACCGTCCCGAACAAACCGATGTACGGGCTGACCGAACCGACGGTCGCGAGGAAGTTGAGGTGCGACTCGACCTGGTCCATCTCGCGCTGGTAGGTGGCGCGCATCGCGCGGCGGACGCCGTCCATCACGGTCGCGGAGCTGAGCCCGGGCTGTCGACGCAGCCGCGCGAACTCGCGGTAGCCCGACAGGCAGATGCGCTCCAGCACGCCCGCCTGCGTGCCGTGGTTGGCCGCGGACTGCAGCAGTTCGTTCAGGTCGGCGCCCGTCTGCAGGTTCCGAAAGGCCTTCTCGAACTCCTCGGTCTGCCCGCGGGTGCCGCGTATCGTGAAGATCTTCTGGAAGATGAAGATCCACGAGAAGAGCGACAGCACGAGCAGCAGCAGCATGACGAGCTGCACCGCGATGCTCGCGTGCGTGAACAGATGGATGATGCTGAGATCGGTGGTGAAGTTCATGGGCGCTCGGTTAGGGGTTCGGACGGCAGCCAGGCGGAGATTCTTTCACGCAGATGGGCGGGCATGCGCGCGGGGCGCAGACCCTCCGCGGCGACGCACGCGAGATGCACGCGCCCGGTCGCCAGGATTTCGTCGTCGCGCGCCACCTGCTGACGCACGACCATCTGGGCGCCGCCGACGACTTCGACGCGCAGCCCGACCACCAGCCAGTCGTCGAGCCGCGCGGGTTTCGCGTATTCGATCTCGAGGCTGCGCACGATGAAGAGCACGCCGTCCTTCGACGCCAGCGTGCGGCATTCGATGCCGAGATGCCGCAGCCACTCCATGCGACAGCGCTCGAAGAAATCGAGATAGCGGGCGTGGTAGACGACCCCGCCGGCATCGGTGTCCTGGAAGTAGGTCCGGACCGGGATCGTGAAGAGCCCGTCGCCGACGTCGACGACGGCAGCCGGAGGCGCGGTCTCGCGTCGCATCTCAGGTACCCGCCCAGAGCTCGCCGCTCGCGGGGCGCGCAGGTGCGTCGACGCCGAAATGCCGGTACGCGAGCAGCGTGGCGACGCGGCCGCGCGGGGTGCGCTGGAGCAGGCCCTGCTGGATGAGATAGGGCTCGAGGACATCCTCGATGGTGTCGCGCTCCTCGCCGATCGCGGCAGCGAGGTTGTCGACGCCCACGGGACCGCCGCCGAACTTCTCCAGCACCGCGAGCAGCAGCTTGCGGTCCATGACGTCGAGACCGCTGGGATCGACGTCGAGCATCGAGAGCGCCGCGTCGGCCACGGGGCGGGTGATCACGCCGTCGGCCTTCACCTGCGCGAAATCGCGGACGCGACGCAGCAGGCGGTTGGCGATCCGCGGCGTGCCGCGCGACCGCGCCGCGATCTCCAGGGCGCCGTCCTCGACCATCTCGACCTCGAGCAGACGGGCCGACCGGCGAACGATGCGTGTCAGTTCCTCGGGGGTGTAGAACTCCAGGCGCGAGACGATCCCGAAGCGGTCGCGCAGCGGGTTGGTCAGCATCCCGGCGCGGGTGGTCGCGCCCACCAGAGTGAAGGGCGGGAGGTCCAGCTTCACGGACCGCGCCGCGGGACCCTCCCCGATCATGATGTCGATCTGGAAATCCTCGAGCGCGGGGTACAGCACCTCCTCCACCACTGGCGAGAGTCGATGGATCTCGTCGATGAAGAGGACATCGTTGGGTTCGAGGTTGGTGAGCAGCGCCGCGAGGTCGCCCGCGCGCTCCAGCACCGGCCCGGAGGTCTGGCGGAGGTTCACGCCCATCTCGCGAGCGACGATGTGCGCCAGCGTCGTCTTGCCGAGTCCGGGCGGGCCGAACAGCAGGACATGATCGAGGGCTTCCTTCCGGTGACGCGCGGCCTCGATGAAGATCGACAACTGCGCGCGGATCTTCTCCTGGCCCACGTACTCGTCGAGCTGACGGGGCCGGAGGGCGCGCTCCAGGGCCTCTTCCTGGACGCCCTGGGGTGCGGGAGCGATGAGGCGGTCCGCCTCGATCATGGCGTCAGATGCATCCCGCAGCGGCCACGGGACGGACGGGGAGGATCGATGACGGCCGCACCGTGCTCAGCGCCCGCCCGCCGCCAGGAACTCCGCGACGAAGGGGTCGGCCGACGCGGGGAGCCCGCGGACCTGATCCGCCAGCGCGGCAGCGACGCTGTCGAGGCGTGCGCCGAAGATCCCGCTCACCTTCATGATCAGCGTGCGCTGGTACTTCGCACCCAGGGGCGACAGCGCGAAACGTTGGCCCTCGACGTTCTCCACGGCCTTGAAGGAGAACCGCGCCTCGCGATCCTCGTCGGCCCACACGTAGGTCAGGATCTTCTGTTCCTCCTCCGTGCCCGGGAACCCCTGGATCAGCTTGCCCGACATGGTCAGGGCGCCCGCCACGTGGAACTGGACCGAGTGGTCGATGATCTTCGCCTGCTTGCGGCCCACGTCGCTCTGGAAATGGTTGACCAGGGTGTCGAGCTCTCCGTCGCTGAAGCTGGACTCCGCCATGCCGGCCCATTCGGCCGGCATCCAGGAGAGCGAGGTCCAGTCGGCCTGCACGCGCTCCAGAAGGGGCGCTGCGATGGCGGCCTCGGCGGCGTCGTAGCTCGCGTTGCCACGTCTCCAGTCGCGCCCGAGATTCCGCTCGCGGCCGATGCGGGCGAGGACGTCGCGCGCCGCGACGAGAGACTGCTGCTTCAGGTACCGGTTGCCCACGGCGACGGTGGTCTTCCAGTCGTGGACGCCGAGCAGCTCGCGGGTGCGGACTTCGCGGGTGGCCGCGAAGGCGGAGGGTGCGAGCAGGACGAGCGCGAGCAGGGCGACTAGGAAGCGGGCTGGGCGGCCGGACACAGGGTGCATGAAGGATTCCGTGACAAGGGAAAGATGGACGGGGATCGGACCCGCCCGGATGGAACGAAATTATAGTCGTGTCGGGGTTCGCTCCGGCGCAATTCCCGGGTCATGGACCGGGTAACGACAAGGGGGTTCCGACCGCCCGGACTCAAATCCGGGACAGCATCCGCAGCGCCTGCCGGATGGCATCCTGCAACGGCAGATCCGGCGGCAGCTTCGCGAGCGTCGCCCGGGCTTCCTTGTCGCCATAGCCCAGCGCAACGAGTGCGTTCAACGCATCGCTGCCGGCAGGCGCCGTCGCTCCCGGCACCGGCGCACTCCCCGGCACCAGAGCCAGCTTGTCCTTGAGTTCCAGCATCAGGCGCTCCGCCGTCTTCTTGCCTATACCCGGGATCCGGATGAGGCGCGCGCTCTCCTGCTGGCTCACGGCGGCGTACAGCTCGTCGACCGACATCCCGGACAGCACCGCGAGCGCGATCCGCGCGCCGATGCCCGTGATCCTGATGAGCTGACGGAACACCTGGCGCTCGCCCTCGGTCGCGAACCCGTAGAGCAGGTGCGCATCCTCCCGGACCACGAGATGCGTGAAGAGCCGCACCTCGGCGCCGGTCGCGGGGAGCTGATAGAAGGTGCTCATCGGCACGTCGATCTCGTAACCGACGCCGTGCACATCGAGAACGACGGACGGCGGCTGTTTCTCGAGCAGCCGGCCGGTCAGGCGCGAGATCATCCGAGCCTCCCGCCCCGCATCCGCAGACCCGCCGTCGGCAGCCCGCCGAGACCGAGCCCCCCGTGCGCATGACAGATGGCGCAGGCGAGCGCGTCGGCCGCATCGGGCGACGGCACGCCGGGCAGACGCAGCAGACGCTTCACCATCTCCTGGACCTGCTCCTTCTTCGCGTGGCCATTCCCGACCACGGCCTGCTTCACCTGCAGGGCGGTGTACTCGGCGACCGGCAGATCCCGGAGCACCGCCGCGCAGATGGCGGCGCCGCGGGCCTGACCCAGCAGCAGCGTGGATTGCGGATTCACGTTCACGAACACCTTCTCCACGGCGACCTGCATGGGCGAGCCCTGATCGATGACCTCGTGGAGGCCCGCGAGGATGGTGCGCAGACGCTCGGGCAGGTCGGTCTTCTCGTCGGTGGTGATCCGGCCGCTCCCGACGTACGTGAGCGCCTGTCCGACGCGATCGATGAGGCCGTAGCCGGTGATGCGCAGGCCGGGATCGATGCCCAGGATGCGCGTGCCGCCGGCCGGAATGGGCATCAGTCGTCGATCACGGCGTTGGTGTAGACCTCCTGGACGTCGTCGAGGGCTTCGAGGGCGTCCAGCAGCTTCTGCATCTTCACGGCGTCGTCACCGGTCATGACCGACTCGGTGGCGGGCTTCATGATGACCTCGGCGAACTCGGGCTTGAGCCCCGCCTTCTCCAGCGCCTCCTTCACCGTCACGAAGTCGGTGGTGGGCGCCGTGAGCACCTCGATCGAACCGTCGTCGTTCGTCACGACGTCTTCGGCGCCCGCGTCGATCGCGACTTCCATCACGCGATCCTCGCTGCTCCCGGGCGCCAGCACGAGCTGGCCGCAGTGCTTGAACAGGAAGGCCACCGAGCCGTCGGTCCCGAGGTTGCCGCCGTGCTTCGCGAACGCGTGACGCACGTCGGCGACGGTGCGGGTGCGGTTGTCGGTCATGCAGTCGACGATCACCGCGGCCCCGGCGACACCGTAGCCCTCGTAGCGGATCTCCTCGTAGTCGACTCCATCGAGCTGCCCGGAGCCGCGCTTCGTGGCGTTGTCGATGGTGTCCTTCGGCATGTTCTGGTCGCGCGCCTTCTCGATGGCGAGACGCAGGCGGGCGTTGGTGCCGGGGTCACCGCCGCCGAGACGCGCGGCGACCGTGATTTCCTTGATGAGCCTGGTGAAGATCTTGCCGCGCTTCGCATCCGTCGCGGCTTTCTTGTGCTTGATGTTGGCCCACTTGCTGTGTCCTGCCATGGCGGCCTCGTGACCCTTGAAAGTGACTCTCGGAAATATGTTCTGCGGGAGGCGGTCTGCGCGCGGAAGGCGCGACCTGATTGATATACTTTTCAGAATCTTATCACCCGCCCTCCGGAGCCCGCCATGCCCGAACCCATGCTGATCGCGAAGTCCGAGCGCGAGCTCTTCCTGCTGCCCGGACTCGCCAACCGGCATGGCCTCATCACCGGCGCGACCGGCACCGGCAAGACCGTGACACTGCAGCGGATGGCCGAGCAGCTCTCGTCGATCGGCGTGCCGGTGTTCATGGCGGACGTGAAGGGCGATCTCTCCGGGCTCTCGCAGGCCGGCGCGTGGAACCCCAAGCTGAAGGAGCGCGCCGAGCGCCTCGGCTTCGGGGATCTCGAGTTCTCGGCGTTCCCCACGACCTTCTGGGACGTGTGGGGCGAGAAGGGGCACCCGGTCCGGGCGACCATCTCCGAGATGGGTCCGCTGCTGCTGGGTAGACTCCTCAACCTGAACGACACGCAGCAGGGCGTCCTCACGCTCACCTTCAAGATCGCCGACGACAACGGGCTCCTGCTGCTCGATCTCAAGGATCTCCGGGCGATGATCCAGTTCGTGGGCGAGAACGCCAAGGAGTTCACCACGAGCTACGGCAACATCTCCGCGGCCTCCATCGGCGCCATCCAGCGCGGTCTGCTCGAGGTGGAGCAGCAGGGCGGCGACAAGCTCTTCGGCGAACCGGCGCTCGATCTCGACGACCTCATGCAGACCGGTGCGAAGGGCCGCGGCGTCATCAACATCCTCGCCGCCGACAAGCTGATGAACACGCCGAAGGTGTACGCCACCTTCCTGCTCTGGCTGCTGTCCGAGCTCTTCGAGCGGCTTCCCGAGGTGGGCGACATCGACAAGCCCAAGCTCGCGTTCTTCTTCGACGAGGCGCACCTGCTCTTCGACGATGCGCCCGAGGCCCTGGTCACGAAGGTCGAGCAGGTCGTCCGGCTCATCCGGTCGAAGGGGGTGGGCGTGTACTTCGTGACGCAGAACCCGCTCGACGTGCCGGAGTCCGTGCTGGGTCAGCTGGGCAATCGCGTGCAACACGCGCTTCGCGCGTTCACGCCCCGCGACCAGAAGGCCGTGAAGACCGCCGCGAGCACCCTCCGCGCGAATCCGAAGCTCGACACCGCGACGGTCATCACCGAACTCGGCGTGGGCGAGGCCCTGGTTTCGTTCCTCGACGAGAAGGGCCGTCCGGAGATCGTCGAGCGTGCCTTCGTGGCGCCGCCCTCCTCCCGGATCGGTCCGGCCACGGACACCGAACGTCGCACGGTCATCGAAGGCTCCGCCGTCTACGGCACCTACGAGAAGACGGTCGATCGCGAATCCGCGTTCGAGAAGTTGCGCGACCGGCGGGGCAGCGAAGCCGCCGCCCCGGTGGCGCCCACGAACGCAGCCACGGAGCAGGACGGCGGCGGCGGCATCCTCGGCGGACTCGCCAGCATCCTCTTCGGCTCCACCGGTCCGCGCGGCGGCCGTCGGGAAGGCGCGGTGGACGCCGCGGCCAAGAGCGTCGCCCGATCGGTGGGCTCGGCCGTGGGCCGCGAGATCGTGCGCGGCGTGCTCGGTTCGATCCTGGGAGGCGCCGGGAGACGCCGCTGAGCCATCCGGCCTCCGCTTCCCCGGAGGGCGGCGCGCCGCATCCCGCGGCCATCGGCGCCCTTCTCGTGGGGTTGGCGGCGTTCGGGTTCTCGCTGAAGTCGATCCTGATCAAGCTGATGTACGGCCACGGCGTCGACGCCGCGACCGTCATGGCGCTGCGCATGATCCTGGCGGCACCCTTCTTCCTGGTCCTCGCCCTCTGGCCGGGCCTGCCCGGCCGCAGCGGATCTCCGGAACTGCGCGACTGGCTGTATCTCGTCGCGCTCGGTTTCATCGGTTCCTACCTTTCGTCGTGGCTCGACATGCTGGGGCTCCAGTACGTCTCGGCCGGCCTCGAACGACTCATCCTGTTCCTCTACCCGACCATGGTGGTCCTGCTCTCGGCGTGGTGGCTGCACATCCGCATCGGCCGCCGGCAGCTCACCGCGCTCGTGCTCTCGTACATCGGCATCGGGCTCGTGTTCGCCGACCAGTGGCTGGCCCACACGGTGCAACGGGACGTGGTGAAGGGCAGCGCCCTCGTGTTCGGGAGCGCGCTCGTCTACTCGGTCTTCCTGATCGGTTCGTCGCGCGTCGTCCATCGTTTCGGCGCGGTCCGGTTCACTTCGTGGGGCATGCTCGTGGGCACGCTGTGCTGCCTCGTGCAGTTCTTCGCCGGCCACAACGTCGCGGATCTGCGACTCCCCATGCCCGTCTACGGCATCGCGTTCGCGATGGCCGTCTTCTCCACCGTGCTGCCCAACATCTTCATGTCGGAAGGTCTGCGGCGCATCGGGGCGAATCGCGCCGCGCTCGTGGGGACGATAGGCCCGGTGGTGACCATCGCACTGGGTGCCGCGGTGCTGGGTGAGCACATCGGCCCCCTGCAGTTCGCCGGCGCCGGGCTCGTGCTGATCGGCGTGTTCCTGGTCAGCGCGCGGCCCGCGGTACGCAAGGCTGGCTGAGGTACGCCACGGTCGCTACGGTGGCGTGGCCACTTCGATGCGTCGGCGAATCGCGGCTGCGCGCACCGCTTGACCGGCTGCCATCGCGGCCTTCTCCTGCACCCCGAGCCATGGAAGCAGTGCACCGCGATGGCCGCCTTCGGACGCCGCGTCCACTGCGATGTCGATCCCCGGCGGCGGCAGGGCACTGCGGCGGAAGAGCGCGGCTGTCGCGACGAGCCGCGATGTCGTGGCGTCGATCGCTTCGAGCGCGGCAAGCCTGCCGGCGTCGTCGCGGGCCTTGACCACCGCCGCATGCACGACCGGCAGCCGCGCGACATCGATCCCTTCCCAGGTCCCGGCGAGATAGGCGGCGTAGGCCTGCTCCTCGGGACCGGCCTCGCGCGCGACGTCGCGGGGTTCCGGGCACTGCGCGTAGTCCAGCGCTGCGGATGCCACCGCGCAGCGCACGAGTCGGACGCGGGCCACGAGATCCGGGCGACCCGTCGCGGACACCGCGTCGATGGCCCGCTCGAAATCCCGCTCCGCGGGTTCGAGACGCCCGGCGAGCCGATGGCGCAGGTAGGCGTCGAGCGCGCTCTCCATGTCGAGCTGCCAGTCAGGCACCGGCGGGGACGTACCGCACGCCGTGAGCACCAGGGTGCCGGCAACCAACCAACCCGCGAACATCCAGCGCGGCCTCATGGCAACTTCGCCTTCGGATCGGAACCGGATCTGGCGAACGGCCACTTGCGGTTCATCTCGCGCAGGAGGTCATCGGCGCGCCGCACGCTGTCGTCCACCTGCGACCGCAGGGCGGCGAGATCGCCACCGGCATCCTTCGCACCGGCCGACAGCGTCTTCAGATCCTCAGAGGCGGCCTTCGCGTTCTCCAGCACCATGTCGAGCTTCTCCGTGGTCGCGCGGAGGTCGGTCATGACCCCCGTCAGTTGCACCATCGCCTTTCGAGCCTCGTCCGCGGGGCCATCCCGGCCGAGGAGTTTCCGATCGGCATCGGCGATCAGCCGGTCGATCCGCGCGGACACACGCCCGAGGGAGGCGCCCAGTGCCTGCAGATTGTCGATGCTGCGCGCAAGACGCGCACCGGCGGCGGGATCACCGGTCACTGCCTCCATGGCGCCGCCGGGCCCCGCCATGCGCGCGGTCACCGTTTCGAGATTCGCGAGGCTCCGGGCGAGGCTGCCCTCGGCGGCCGTCAACGCCTCGGTCTGACGCAGCACGGCCTCGACGCGCTCGACGATCGCGGGCAGGCCGGCCATGGCATCGCCGCTCGACAACGGACGGACCGCACCGGCCGGCAGCGATGGGCCCGACGTCTCGGGAATCTCCACCTCGATGCGGGCGGCGCCGACCAGCGGGCGGACCAGCGTGAAGACGCTCGACTGCCGCAGCCAGTGTGCATCGCGCTCGCGCAGGACGATCTCGATGCGCACCATCCCGTCGGCAGCCAGCGCCATCGACCGTACGCGCCCCAGGGATAGGCCGGCCAGCGTCACGGGGGTGCCGGAGTCGATGCCCTGCGCGTCACGCGTCTGGAGGTAGAGGTGACGCGAGGGTTCGAAGACGCCGCGTGCGTGGAGGGCGTACACGGCAAGCGCCACGATCGCGACCGGCGCGATGAGCCCGAGCAACCACGCCTTCAGGCGCAGATGGCGGATGGTGGCAGTCCGTACAGCGGTGCGTTCCATGGGTAGTCGATGATCCAGCAGGCGCCGAGTTCGTCGCCGAGGGCGGTGAAGGTGACGTCGAGAAAGTCCGGGTAGGCAACGTCCGGCAGCAGGAGCCCCGGGCGGTCCACCAGGACGAGCGGCGCACGCATCAGCACCGCCTGGAGCAGTTTGGCCACGAAGCGCTCTTCACGGTCGAGATCGGGGTCCCGTGCGTGGGCGCAGTTCGCGAACCCCACGCGCTCGAGCAGCGCCATCGCGATGGCGTCGGCCGCGTCCTCGTCGAGATCCTGGCGGTAGCGCGGCACGATCGCGATGTTCTCCATCACCGAGAGGTTGGCGCGCAGCGGCAGCGATTCGGCCACGAGCGCGGCTTCCGGATGCGCTGCGATCAACGCCTCGCGGGCAGGCGCGTCCATCACCCAGCGGATGGGCACGCGGTCGGTACCGACAAGCTTCATCGGCGCCCCCTCACAGGTACTGGAGCGCAAGAACCGACACCTCGATCAGCATCAACGCGAAGAACAATCGCACCATCCCGTTCAGCACGGCGATCGGTGCATGGAACATTCGCCGCGGCGCGTTGAGCGACTCCGCGATGGGGATGATCGTCACGGCGAGCCCGAACGCCAGTACCTTGGCCCAGAGAGCCACCATCGCCGTCGGCGACACCACCTCGGCGACGACGTGTCGCAGCTCGGCGTCGTGCGTGGCCCAGGGCTCGAAGCCCGTCACCACGAGATGCGCGCACAACAGCGATACCGCGACGGCGGCCGAGGTGAGGGCCAGCAGCGACACGATGCCCGCGATGACGCGCGGCACGAGTTCCAATCGCATCGGATCGATGCCCATGCGCTCCATCGCACCCAGCTCGTTGCGGATGCGCATCAGCGCCACTTCGGTGGCCATCGCGGCACCGGTACGCAAGGCCACGAAGAATGCGGTGAGCAGCGGGACGATGTCGAGCACCAGCGCGCGCAGCGAGAACTGGAAGGCGTACTGGAAGATGCCGAGACCACGCGCGGCGTCCGCCAGGATCTGCGTGACGACGAGGCTGAGCACCACGATGAACCCGGTGAACCAGGGCAGGATCTGCCAGGCGGTGAAGTAGATCTGCCGCGCCACCACCTCGCGCGTCGCACTGTTGTAGGTGGATGGCGACACTGCGTCGCGCAACGCGGCGCCGCCGAATCGGACGAGCGCGATCCAGGCCTGGAGTCTCGCCTCGAGACCGCGATGGGCGGGAAGCGTGGAATCGTCTGCGGACATGGGCGACCTTCCTGCGGGCACGAACGTCCCGACCGTACCACAGCACGGCGGAGCGGGGTCTGCGCCGCGTCCAACGTCTGCGACGCATCGGTCACCGGCAAGCCCACACGCCGCATCGGTGCATTCCTTGCTCATTGGAGCCGCCGGCACTGCGTCGGGGCACCACGGGCAATCGAGAAGACCGATTGCCCGGTGGATACGGCCGTTGACCGTAAGGTTTGCCGACACGTTGCGTCGCGTGGCAGGCGATGCCGCGGCACGACAGCCATGTCGTGCCGCGCAGAGACTGCGCCAGATGTATCGATGCGTTCTTGCTGTGTGCTCCCGGGGCGCTCGCGTCCGGGGAGTCGAGTTCCCTCATGAGTGGAGTATTTGCAGATGACCAAATCCAACCGGCCTGACCCCAGAACCCTCCGAGTGATCCCCCGGCTGATGTTCTTCGCTGCTCTCGCGGCCGGCGTGTCGGGCGCGTCGGCAGCGCCGCCGGCGGTGGTGCCGAGCGACGGCATCGTGGGCTACATGAAGGGGCGGGTGCTGGTGCAGCCGCGGGCCGGCCTTTCGATGACGGAACTCGACAAGGAGTTGAAGGTGCACGGCGGGCGGCGCGTCGAGCACCTCAAGCAGATCGACATCCACGTCGTGGAACTCCCGGGCAATGCGAACGAACAGGCGATCGCGAGGCTGCTCGCCAAGAACCCGCGGTTCAAGTTCGCCGAGCTGGATCTCGTGGTGCAACCCAACCTCACGACGAACGATCCGGCCACCGGGTCGGCGTGGTACCTCGCGAAGGTCGGGGCGCCCACGGCCTGGGACTTCAGCGTCGGGAAGTCCGTGACCATCGCGATCCTCGACACCGGCGTGAACAGCGCGCACCCGGACCTCGCGGCGAACATCGTCCCGGGGTGGAACGTGGTCGACAACAACAACAACACCGCTGACGTGTACGGCCACGGCACCGCCGTCGCCGGCGTGGCGGCAGGGGTGGGCAACAACATGGTCGGCGCCGCCGGCATCGCATGGCAATCGAGGATCATGCCGGTGCGCGTATCCGGGCTCGACGGCTCCGCCTCGTACAGCAACATGGCGAAGGGCATCACGTGGGCCGCGGACCAGGGCGCCAGGGTGGCGAACCTCAGCTATCAGAGCGTGGCGGGCAGCGCGACGATCTCCTCCGCGGCGAGCTATCTTCGCAACAAGGGTGGGGTGCTCGTCGTGTGCGCCGGCAACTCCGGCACACAACTGTCGTTCGCGACGGACGCGAACATCACGGCGGTCTCGTCGACCAACTCGGACGACACGTTCTCCAGCTTCTCGAGCTTCGGGACCTTCGTCGACATCGCGGCGCCCGGCAACGGCATCTACACGACGGACGCCGGTGGTGGCTACTCCAGCTGGGCCGGAACATCGTTCTCGAGTCCGATCGTCGCCGGCGTGTACGCGCTGATGATCGCGGCAAACCCGCTCCTCACACCCGCGTCGCTCGACTCGGCGATACTCTCGTCGGCCCAGGATCTCGGCACCGCCGGCAAGGACAGCTACTTCGGCGCCGGCCGCGTGGATGCGGCCCGCGCCGTGTCCACCGCCAGGGCGATGGTCGCGACCGACACCAGCGCACCGTCGACCAGCATTACATCTCCGGGCGGTGGCGGTGTGCTCTCCGGCATCGCGAACGTCGACGTCTATGCTGCCGACCCGTCGGGTGTGACGTCGGTGGAGATCTACGCGAACAACAAGCTGATCGCCACGGATACGGCCTCGCCCTACCAGTTCGCGATCGACACGACCAAGTTGCCCGACGGCGCCACGAGCCTCACTGCGAAAGCGAAGGACAGCGTGGGCAACGTCGGCACGTCGACCGCAGTGAACGTGACCATCGCGAACGACACGATCGCGCCGACGGTGAGCATCGCGAATCCGACGGCCGGCGCCGTGGTCACGGGCACGGTCACGGTGACCGCCAGTGCGACCGACAACAAGAGCGTCGCCAAGATCAGCCTGCTGATCGACGGCAAGGAGGTCGCGGTCAGCTACGGCGGATCGCTTTCCTACTCGTGGAACACCGGCGGCACGACGACCAAGACGGGCAGAAAAGGCAAGACCACCACGACCACGACCGCGACGACGGCATCGATCCAGGTCAGAGCGCAGGACGCCGCCGGCAATACGGGCTCGGCATCGGTCACGGTGACGAGGAACTGACCGGCGGGCAATACGCCCATCTTCGAGGGACTGTGGATCCGACGGGGTTCACGGTCCCTCGATGCTTTCGTGTCGTGGGCGCACTCGGTCACGATCGAGACCCGTTCGCGCCATCAGGGCGGCCCTGGCGCTCGAGGAGACTCGAGCGCTTGATCGGAGGTACGAGCCGGTATCCGACACCTGCGTCGACCGGCATCCGGCCTGGCACCCATGCTCCAGACCGCCAGAGATGGCCGTGGTCTAGGCAGGATTCGGTCCGACCGTCACGCCGCTCCGGCGACCGGAAAAGAAAAAGCCCCGCAGGGCGGGGCTTTCTCGACCACTGCGCGGGGAAGTGATCAGGCAGAACGATTGCGGCGGCGACGCCATGCCGACGTGGCACCCGCGATACCGAGGCTCAGCAGTGCGATGGAGGCCGTGCCGGGTTCGGGAAGCTTGCCGCCTCCGGGAGGAACGGTACCGTCATCGAACCCGAGGAGCGCGATATTGGACATGCCGGTCTGGCCACTGAAAGTCCAGGTACCCGAAGCGTCCACCCTCGCCAACTCGACGATGAAGACATCGGGGTCCGTTGTCGACGTCGTGGAAGGATCGTCCCGCCCATCACCGAAGTGGAAGTAGAGGAACATCCGGTCGTAGCTGTCCCAGAGCGTGCTCGTGAAACTCCAGTTGCCGGTCTGGAGGCCCACACCCGTGATGTTCAGGTCGGCACCATTGCTGTTCGCTGCGTCGCGGTCGATCAGAACGGTGGTGGTGGGCGCGACCAATCCGAGTTGGTCGTTCAGCAAAGACACGAGTGCGCCATCGCCGAGATTGTCGAGTCCGCCGTAGCAAGTCCCACCGACGAGCGCGGGATCGACCGTCGTCGTTCGAATACCAAGGGACGCATTCCCGCAAGTCACCGCGGCAGCGTTCGCACCACCGATGCTCGCAAGCGAAAGCACTGCGGAACAGAGAATCGTTTTGATGAGTTTCACTAATGGCTCCTCGTGCAGTGATGGACGAAATACTGCTTCCGGTCATTGAATAGCAATATTTCGACCAGTGTGAATTTTTCCCGACACATCAGGGATCTAGTATCGCTTCTCGGCGGATTTCGTCGGGCGTGTCAGTTTTGCCGACAGAGAATTCGCGGCGCGGGCATAGGATAGAGAACCCGTCGCTAACCAGTGCAGACCACCGAGCGACTTGAAACAGCCCGGGGGAAAGCTGGGCGAGCTTGGTCCCGCAGCGATGGGCCGAGTAGTCCCGGATCGCCCCGTCCGAGAGACAGTGGGCTCCGGACCCGCTGCCTCGGCTGGCACTGCAGAAGTGAACGAGAGGGATGCGTAACCCACTGATCCGACGTCACTCTAAAGCCCACGGGTCCGGCGGGGGCTCCGGCGAAGCGCCTTGCCTCGGGGACGGCGCCAGCGGACGCGCTGCACGCTATAGTCCGCAGCATGGCGCCGCGTCCTGCAGCGCAGCAGCACACGACATCGAGACCCCACGCCCATGACCCCGTCGCCCCGATCTGCCGCGATTTCCGAAGCGCTCCCCCCCGCACTGCGCGGCGAGCGATTCACGGTCGACGGCGTGAGTTGCTACGTGGCCGGCGAGGGGCCTCCGCTTCTGCTGGTCCACACGGTCAACGCGGCCGCGTCGGCCGCCGAAGTCCGGCCGCTGTTCGATCGCTATCGCGCCACCCACACGGTGTTCGCCCCGGATCTGCCCGGCTACGGATTCAGCGACCGCTCCGATCGCGCCTACACGCCGCGCCTGATGACCGATGCGCTGCATGCGATGGCAGGGCAGATCCGTCAGCGATGCGGCGACGTGCCGGTCGACGCCCTGGCCGCGTCGTTGAGCTGCGAGTTCCTGGCGCGGGCCGCCGTCGAAAAACCTGACACCTGGGGCCGCATCGCGCTGGTCAGCCCCACGGGACTCATGGGTCGCAAGGCGCGACGGGGACCGCCCGGCAGCACCCGCGCGGTGCCCGGACTGCATGCCGTGCTGAGCGTGCCGCTCTGGTCGGACGCCCTCTTCCGCGGGCTGACCCGGCCGGGCGTCGTGCGCTACTTCCTGGAACGCACCTGGGGCGCGAAGAACATCGACGAGGAGATGTGGGCCTACGACGTCGCGACGGCGCGGCAGCCCGGCGCGCGATTCGCCCCGCTCCATTTCCTGTCGGCCGGTCTTTTCAGCGCGGACGTCCTCACGCTGTACGAAAACCTGGTCCAGCCGGTGTGGATGAGCCATGGCGTGCGCGGCGACTTCACCGACTATCGCGGCAAGACCTTCCTGGAGGGTCGGCCGAACTGGCGGTTCACGATCTTCCAGACGGGTGCGCTCCCGTACTTCGAAGTGCCCGAGGAATTCTTCCGTGCCTTCGACGGGTTCCTGGCCGCGACGCCGACGGCTTGTTGAGCGCCGTCAGCGACTCAGCACGAAGCCTTCGTAGCCCTTCGCCACGACCTCCTCGCAGATCTTCCGGTAGCGCACCATCCCGCCCGCGTAGGGCATGAACACCCGCGGCTTGCCGGGGACGTTCGCACCGAGGTACCACGAGTGATGCGCCTGGGGGAGCAGCGTCGCGGCCGCCGCGGCGTTCACCTTCTCGACCCAGTCGTCCACGGCGTCCTCGCGGGGCTCGATGCGCGTGAGACCGTGGCGGCGCATGTGGGCGATGCAGTCGGTGATCCACTCCACGTGCTGCTCGATGGGGATCGGCATGTTGCAGAGCACGGACGGGCTGCCGGGCCCGGTGATCGTGAACAGGTTCGGAAACCCGGCCACCTGCAGCCCCAGATAGTTGCGCGGTCCGGCGTGCCACGCGTCGGCCAGCGACAGCGTGTCGCGGCCGCGGATGTCGATGCGCAGCAGGGGCCCCGTCATCGCATCGAACCCCGTCGCGAACACGATGAGGTCCAGGGGATGGTCCTTCTTGCGCGTGCGCACGCCGGTGGGCGTGATCGCCACGATGGGGTCCTTGCGCACGTCGACCAGAGAAACGTTGTCGCGGTTGAAGGTCTCGAAGTAGTTCGTGTCGATCGGCGGGCGCTTCGCGGCGTATGGATGATCGATGTCGGCCAGCGCCTTGGCGGTCTTCGGGTCCTTTACGATCTCGCGGATCTTCCCGCGCAGGAACTCGCGTGCGGTGTCGTTGGCTTCCTTGCTCAACAGCAGATCGCGGAACGTCGCGCGGAACTGCAGCCCGCCCTTCTCCCACGCGGCCTCGTAGATGGCCTGCCGCTCCTCCGGCGTCACGTCGAACACCGAGCGGTCCGCGATGCGGAACGGGTGCGCGTTCGGCGTGCTGTGCGTGATCGCCTGGATGTCGTCCTGGTGCTCGCGGACCCACTGCTTGAACTCGGGCGTGAGCGGCGCGTTGCGGGCCGGCACGCTGTAGTTCGCCGTGCGCTGGAATACAGTCAGATGCGCCGCCGTCTCGGCGATCACCGGCGCCGACTGGATGCCCGTCGACCCCGTGCCGATCTGGCCCACGCGCTTGCCCGTGAAGTCGACGCCCTCGTGCGGCCACTGCCCGGTGTGGAACCAGCGCCCCTCGAAGTGCTCGAGGCCGGGAATCGCCGGGACGTTCGCGGTGGAGAGGCAGCCCACCGCCGTGATGAGGAACTTCGCGGTGAAGTGCTCGCCCTTCTCCGTCGTCACGCGCCAGCGGTTCGAGAACGCGTCGTAGTGCGCGGACACGACGCGGGTACCGAGGCGGATGTCGCGCTTCAGGTCGAACCGCTCGGCCACGAAGTCGAGGTAGCGAAGGATCTCGGCCTGTCCGGGGTACCGCTCGGACCACTCCCATTCCTGCAGCAGTTCGCGCGAGAACGAATAGCAGTAGGAATGGCTCTCGGAATCGCAGCGCGCGCCGGGATAGCGGTTCCAGTACCACGTGCCGCCGACGCCATCCCCGGCCTCCAGCACCCTCGCGGAGAGCCCGAGTCGATCGCGCAGACACAGCAACTGGTACATGCCGGAGAACCCGGCACCGATGATGAGGGCGTCGAGATCGTTCGACGCGGGGTTGGCTTCGGTGGTCATGCAGCTTCCTCGGTGAGTCGTCGCGGGACGCGCGAGGCGGGCAAACGCGGCGTCTCCCGGAGGCTACTCCGCGTCCACCCGGACGATCCACCCCTTCGTCCCCTCGTTCGCCGCCGGGTACCGCGCCAGCACCAGGGGATCGTGTCCGGGAATGATGTGCTCCGGCGATGTCGCGAGCCGGCGGATCGTCCGATAGCCGCGCAAGGTGTCGTGCACATCGACCACGATGGGAAACACGCGATCCTGCTCGATGTGCGCGTAGAAGTGACTTGCATCCGACGCCAGTACCAACCAGCCGCGCCGGGTCCGCACACGCACGGATTGCAGGCCGCGCGTGTGCCCACCGATACGATGCAGCTCGATGCCCGGGGCGAGTTCGGAGACCCCGTCGTGGAACTGCACGCGATCCTCGTAGACATTCCGCACCATGCGGACGACGTCGTCCACCTCGTAGCCGTGGCGCAGCACGTCGTGGCACATGCACGGCCCCGTCGCGAACTGCATCTCGCGCTCCTGCAGGTGATAGCGGGCGCGGGGAAAGAGTGCGAGGTTGCCCGCGTGGTCGTAGTGCATGTGGGTGATGACCACGTTCTCCACGGACTCCGGTACCACGCCCACCGCCGCGAGCCCTTCCGCGACCGGATGGACGATCGTCCGCCCGCGCTTGGCGGCGGACTCGGCACCGAAGCCGGTATCGACGAGCACCGTACGCTCGGCGTTGCGGATCACCCACACGTAGTAGTCGAGAGGCATCTCGACATCGTGCTCGTCCCCGCCGATGAAGTTTCCGGGGGAGCGGCGCATCAGGCTCGCGTACTTGATCGCGAGGACTTCGTAGGTTTCGCTGGTCACGCCGTTGCTCCTGGGACACGTTCTTTGTCATCCACCGCTTTCGCGGCCATGGGCCGCTCCTTCAGAATCCGTCGCCGCACCACCCGCATCGAGCATGGGCCTGGGTGTTGTAGGAGCGGGCCATGCCCGCGAAGGCGATGGGTCCGGTCGACACGCTTCCTTGCATCCACCGCTTTCGCGGGCATGGGCCGCTCCTACAGAAACCGTCGCCGTACCGCCCGCATCGAGCATGGGCCTAGGTGTTGTAGGAGCGGGCCATGCCCGCGAAGGCGATGGGTCCGGTCGACACGCTTCCTTGCATCCAACGCTTTCGCGGCCATGGGCCGCTCCTACAAGACCGTCCCTTCGATCACGCCGGTGGGCACACCTGGGCCATCCTCGCGACTGCGATCGATCCGGTCGAAACTTGTACGACCACCCCTTACGCTCCCCCTTCCGCCTTGTCGTACTCCGCGATTGCCTCACGCGCGACACGGAAGGCGTCGACGCCGGCGGGAATCCCGCAATAGATCGCCACCTGCAACAGCACCTCGCGGATCTCGGTGCGGGTCACGCCGTTCCGCAGCGCGCCGCCGACGTGCATCTTCAATTCGTGCGGACGATTCAGCGCGCACAGCATCGCGAGGTTCAGCATGCTGCGCGTCTTGCGCGGCAGCTCCTCGCGGCCCCAGACGGCGCCCCAGCAGTATTCGGTGGTGAGCCGCTGCATCGGCATGTTGAAGTCGTCGGCGGAGCCGAGGGACTTCTCCACGAATTCCTTGCCGAGCACGGCCTTGCGGATTTCAAGACCGGTGTCGAAGAGATCGTCGTTCATGCGGGTGCTCCTGTGAAGGGGGAATAGGTCGCCGCGCGCAGCGGCGGGGATCGTCAGCGCTTCGGCCAGAGCGGTTCGGCCATGGCTTCCTTGGGCGGGTAGACCGTCACGGGCACCGCCTTCTGCCATTGGACGATGAGCAACGTTGCCGACTCGCGACGCCCGCTCGCGTCGAACTTCACGCGGCCGCCGGGGAAGAACCTCGCCGCCCCCGTGGTGAGGTCCATGATCCGCAGTGCCGCGGCCACGGCGGCGCGGTCCGCCTTGCCCGCCGCTTCGAGCGCGGCATGCATGATCCAGATGTCACCGTACGTCGTGACGAAGTGCTGCGTGGGCCACGGCTCACCGGTCTTCTGGATGAACTCCCGCGTGATGTCCTTCTGCGCACTGGTGCTCCAGGCAGCGACCACCGACATCACACCTTCGAGCTGCTCGACGTTCATGTTCGTCTTCAGGTCCGGATCGAGGATCGCGGCGCCGCTCGATATCGTCGGCACGCGCCCCTTGCCGAGTCCGAACTCGTTCATCTTCTCGAGCAGCAGCTTCGAGTCGCCGATGACCGTGGGCAGCAGGATCAGCACATCGGGCCGCTGCGAACGCACCTTCTGCACGATGGGCGTCGCGTTCGCGAGCGGCGGCGTGAAGGTCTCGTCGACGACGAGCGTGAGCCCGAGCTTCGCCAGCTGCGTCGTGCGGATCGGCTTCGCGAACGACACCGAGGCTGCGGTGTTGTCCATCACGATGCCGATCGTCTTCGGCCGCTTGCCGGTGGCCTTCTCCGCCATGTCGAGCAGGGCCGGCAGCGAGCCCTCGGCGAGCTGTTCACCGGTGGCTGACGTCTGGAACACGTACCGGAAGCCGCGCGAGGTGATGAGATCGGAGTACGAGAACGTGAGCACGGGCAGCTGCGCGCGCTCCGTGACCTCCGTGACCGCGAGCGTGAACGAACTCAGATACGCCCCGGTGGCGGCAACGAGATTCGGTGCCTCGGCCACCATGCGCTGGGCGGCGTTCTTCGCCTTCTCGACACTGTCGCCCGCGTCGAACACCACGAGCTTCAGCTTCGCACCGCCTAGGGACTTCACGCCCCCCTGCTTGTTGATGGTGTCGATCGCGAGATCCGCAGCCGTCTTCATGACCTGGCCCTGTCGCGCGTAGGGCCCGGTCATCGGCGCGATGAGGCCCACCTCGACGTCTTTCTTCTGCGCCGACGCGGTGGCCGCAACTAGCGCGAGCCCAGCGGCGACCATCCCCGTCGTGAAGCGCCTGCGACTGCTCATCGTGCTGCCCATGTCTGCCCTCTCCTCCGTGGCTCGCGGTCGCTTCGTCCGCGCCTGCGTCCGGTGACTACATGCCGAGATACGCGCGCCGGATCCGGTCGTCGCTGCGCAGTGAATCGTGCGTGCCCGAAAGCACCACGCGCCCCGCTTCGAGCACGTATCCGCGGGTCGCGAAATGCAGCGCCTCGGCGACGCGCTGCTCCACCAGCAGCATCGCGAGGCCACCCTGCGCGTGGATCGCGACGATGCGTTCGAAGATCTCGTCCGCCACCGCGGGCGACAGGCCCATGGAAGGCTCGTCGAGCAGCAGCAGCTTCGGTGCGGAAGCGAGGCCCCGTGCGATCGCGAGCATCTGCTGCTGGCCCCCGGACAGTGCGCCTGCGAGGGTCTTCGCGCGCTCGGCCAGCACCGGGAACCACGCATGGATGCGTTCGAGATTGTCTTTCCATTGCCGCCGACCGGCGTCGGTCCATGCGCCCATCTCGAGGTTCTCGCGCACCGTGAGCGACGGGAACACCTGACGGCCTTCGGGCACGTGGGCGATGCCTTGATGGGCGCGCCGTGCAGGCGGGACATCGAGCAGCGATCCGCCGTCGAACGTCACGGTGCCCGTGGCAGCCACCACACCGGAGAGCGCCTTGAACAACGTGGTCTTGCCGGCGCCATTCGGCCCGACGACGGCCACGCACTCCCCCGCGCCCACGCGAAGGGAAATGCCGTGCAGCACGGGTACGCCGCCGTAGCCGGCGCAGAGATCGTCAATCTCCAGCACGGCTCGCCCTCCACTTCGTTCCGAGGTAGGCATCGACGACGGCCGGATGCGTCGTGATCTCGTCCGGTGTCCCCTCGACGAGCACCGCGCCATGGTCGAGGACGACGAAGCGATCCACCAGCCGCACCATGGCAGGCATCGTGTGCTCGATGATGACGATCGTGGTTCCGTCCGCTGCGAGGCTCCGCACGACATCCAGGATGTCGTCGACGTCCCCCGCGGCAAGGCCCGCGAGCGTTTCGTCGAGCAGCAGGATGCGCGGGCCGCCTGCGAGCGCGCGGGCCAGTTCGAGCAACCGGAGTTCGCGGTTGGAGAGTCCGCCGGCCGGGGTGGAAGCCAGATGCGCGAGCCCCACGCGATCGAGTGCCGCATACGCTGCGGAGCGGGCCGCCTCCATCTTCGGATGCCGCACGAAGGCCCCGGCGAGCGCGTTCTCCAGCACCGACATGCGACGGAACGGACGCACCACCTGGAACGTGCGCCCGACGCCCGCCGCGCAGAGCCGGTGCGGCGACCAGCCGGTCACGTCGCGACCCTCGAAGATCACGCTGCCGGCGTCGGGCCGGAGGAATCCGTTCAGCGCATTGAAGAAGGTGGTCTTGCCGGCCCCGTTGGGACCGATCACGCCCAGGATCTCACCCGAAGCCACGCTGAGCGTGACGTCCTGCAAGGCGCGGAGCCCCCCGAACGCCTTCGACAGGCCGCGGACTTCGAGCACGGTCTCGGTGGTCGTCCTTGGCACCCGGATCGACGCCGAGCGGGTCACTGTCGGACGGAGCACCGCTTCGCCCACCGACGGGAGATCGATCGTCTGGCGGCGTCGACGCCAGTCCCGCCAGCGCCACACGACCCCCTCGGGCGCGATCAGGATCACGGCGATGATCGCCACGCCGTAGACCACACCCTGGATGCCCGGGAACACGTCGCCGAGACGCGCGTGCAGCAGTTCGGACAGCGGCACGAGCACCACGGCGCCGAGCACCGGGCCCCACACGGTGCCGACGCCGCCGAACATCGCGACGATGAGCGCCTGCGACGAGACGAGCATCCCGAACACCGCGGGCGGTGTGACCACGAGCAGCACCACGGCGTAGAAGCCGCCCGCCGCACCGGCGATCGCTGCGGACAGCACGATGGCGCGCAGCTTCCACGCGCGCGTGTCGATGCCGGCCGCCTCGGCCGCGGCTTCGTCCTGCTTCATGGCCGTGAGCGACACCCCGTAGCGGGCCCGCTCCAGCACGTTGGTGAGCAGCATCGCCGCGACCATCATGGCGAGCGCCAGCAGCACGTGGACGCGGTGGTCCTCGAACTGCATGAAGGCCGCCGCCTGCTCGCGCATCATCGGCAGCGCGAGTTCCTGGTAGCCCAACCATTCGAAGACGTAGAGCAGCGCCAGCGGATACGCGAGCATCGCGAGCGCGAAGTAGTGACCGCGGAGCCGGAAGGTGGGCAGGCCGATGACGAGCCCCGCGACAGCCCCGATCGCGCCGGCGCACGGAATACCGATCCATGGCGACAGCCCCCACGCCGTCTGCGCGAGTGCGACGAAGTACGCGCCGAGCCCGAAGAACGCCGCGTGCCCGAACGACACCAGCCCGCCGTAGCCGCTGAACAGATTCCACGCGAGGCCCATCACGGCCCACACCGGGACCACCGTGAGGATCAGGAGGTGATAGGAGTTGTCGACGAAGGCGGTGAGCAGCGCGTAGACGAGCCCGAATCCGAGGATGGGCAGCACCGTCGGCGCGTGGGAAGCGGGCGCGGCGCTCATGTGCGTCGCACCGCGCGGCCGAACAGCCCCTGCGGACGCAGCAGGATGACCGCGAGGAACACGACGAAGATGGCGGTGTTCTGGAGCTGGTTGGGCAGCACGAGCGTGGAGAGCTGCTGCACGATGCCGATGCCCAGCCCGCCGAGGAACGCGCCGGCCACGCTGCCGAGACCGCCGAGCACGACGCCGGCGTACATCACGATCACGTACTCGAGGCCGATGTACGGCTGGAACGGATACACCGACGCCAGCAGCCCACCACCAACGGCCGTGATCGCCACCCCGAGCCCGAAGGCGAGTCGGTGCGCGCGCTCGACGTCGATGCCCATGTAGATCGCGGCAACGGGATTGTCCGCCGCAGCCCGCAGCGACTTGCCCAGCCGCGAGCGCGCCAGCAGCAGCACGACGACGCCCACGGTGACGAGCGCGATGGCGGCGGCGATCGTCTGCCCCTGGTTCACGAACACGCTGAGCCGGTCGCCCGCCATGGGCCCGAGTTCCCAGGCGCTGGACGCGAGCGGCGTCGGGATCGACACCGGCGACGAGCCGAACAGCGCGAGCCCGCCGTTCTGCAGGATGAGCGCGATGCCCAGGGTGAGCATAAGCTGGGCGTGATGGCCTTCGGAGTCGAGCGCCGTGCTGCGCAAGCCCGTGACGCGCGCGATCAGCAGCCGGTGCACGACGACGCCGACCACGAACACGACGGGTCCGGCGAGCAGCGCGGCGAGATACGGCGCGGCGACGCCGGTGAGGTTCGCGAAGATGTAGAGCGCGGCGTACATGCCGAGCATCATGAAGTCGCCCTGGGCGAAGTTGATGACGCGCATCACGCCGAAGATGAGGCTGAGCCCGACGCACATCAGGCCGTAGACCGCGCCCGTCAGCAGCCCCGCGACCAGCGCCTGCAGGAAGTTCTCGGAAAGCTGCACGAAATCCATCGATGCATCCGTCAGGCGGCGACGCCGAGATCGCGCGCAGGCCTTCGCATGAGGCGCGGCAGGCGGGCGGCGTCGGGTTCGTCGGCGAGCGACTCGATGGCGGCATCCACAGCCTGCGCGGTGGCGTCGTCCATCGCCGCTGCCAGCGCCGCGCGGAACCGCGCGTGCACCGCAGCATCATCCGCCGGGATCACGTCGTCGAGATGCGCGCGATAGATGTCGCCGCCTATGCTGCGCAAGGTCACCGCCCCACCCTGCAGGCCGGGATACGCGGCGGTCATCCCGTCGTCCACCGCGAGCCGCGTCACCGAGACGAGGTACAGCAGGGCGGGCGCATCGAGATGCTCGAAGTTGCTCTCGGCGATGCGCCCATGCAGGACCGCGGCGGCCACGTTGAACTGGATGCTCATCTTGGCCTGGAGGATCGTCGCGAACGGACCGGTGTGGTCGCAACCCGGATACGACGCGCCCGCCTGCGGCACGCGGATCTCGATCGCCCCCACCTGCGACGGCGCCAGATGCGCGGACCGCACCGCCTGCAGCGCCGCCTGCGCGGGGGTCTGGGCGAAGTTACAGGCGGGAACCGGCTTGTGATAGACCGACAAGATCTCCGGCGCGCCGTCGAAGAGCCGCACGGTCTTCGCGGCATCGCGCTTGCCGAAGGACGCGAAGAGGCCGGCGACACCGTCGAGGGCGGACGGCGACGCGAATGCGCCCGCGGCAGCGAGCCGGGCGGCCGTGACCGCGTTGCGCGCCGCGAATCCCGCGTGGAAGAACATCTCGCTGCCGCCCGTGTGGGCCCACTGGTTGAAACCCGACGTGGTGTTGGCCGCGAGCGCCACGGCGTTCGCGATCCCCTCCACCGGCAGCCCCATCAATCGCGCGCAGGCGGCCGCCGCGGCGATCGGCCCGGTGATGCCGGTGGGGCGGTGGATGGCAGCGATCCCGCGATCCATGAGGGCGCGTCCCACCCGGCCGCCGACCTCGTACCCGGCCACCATCGCCGCGATGAAATCGCGCCCGGAGACGGGCCGCGTCTCGGCGACGGCGAGCAGCGCGGGGATCACGACGATGCCGAGATGGCTGATGCTGCCGGGGTGCATGTCCTCGCGGACGAGGCCGTGCCCCATCACCGCATTGGCGAAGGCGGCATCGGCGGGCGCCACCGCGTTGGTGTGGCCCAGCATCGTCGCCCCGACGTCACCCCGCACCGCGAGCGATCGCGCCTGCCGGCTCCAGGGCAGATGCCGCGACTCGAATACGCAGCCGATGAGATCCTCCAGGCAGACACGTGTCTTCGCCAGCACCTCGGACGACAGCGCCTCGAAGGCGCACGCGTGCACCGACCGCGCGATGCGCATGGCGAGGGCAGTGTCCGCCTCGGCGGCTTCCGGCGTTGCGCTCATGGTGTTCCCCCTCCCCTGGACGGCCGGACGCGGGGCGCCCGTGCCGTGTGCACCTCAACCTCTTACCTGCACCCCACCCCACGACTCGACGAGGCGACAGACCGACGTGAAGTCGGAGTCCGCGCCGTACGCCGCATTGGTGATCGCGAGCATCTCCCGCACCGCAGCGCCGACGACCATCGGGACCCCGAGGGACTCGGCCTCGTCCACGCAGAGGCGGACGTCCTTGTACGAGAGGCCCGTCGCAAAGCCGAAGTCGAAGGTGCCGGGCAGGATGGCGCGGGGAAACTTGTCCTGGGTTGCGCTGTTGCGGCCGGAGCCCGCGTTGATGACGTCGAGCATGACCTTCGGGTCGAGGCCGGCCTTCACGCCCATCACCATCGCCTCGGACGACACCACGAGCGCCGCGGCGGCCAGGAGGTTGTTGGCGAGCTTCATCGTCTGCGCCTGACCGGGCTTCTCACCGAGGTGGAAGGTCTTGCCGAAGATGGCGAGCAGCGCTTCGAGGGATTCGTAGACCGGCTTCGGGCAGGCCACCATCACGGCGAGGGTGCCCTGCGTGGCCCCCGCGACGCCGCCGCTCACGGGCGCGTCGACGTAATCGATACCGCGCGCCGCGAGCGCTTCGGCGACGGCAGCGGCGGTGATCGGGCCGATGGTCGAGAAGTCGACGACGCGCTTCACGCGCCTGCCCTCGATCACCCCACCGGGACCGAGCACGGCCTGCTTGACGATGTCGGGGTTGGGAAGACTCAGGAATACGGTGTCCGCGAGATCCGCCACGGCGGCTGCGGAGGCTTTGAGGGTGGCGCCGCGCTGACGCACGGCCTCGCGGGCGGTGGCACTGCTGTCGTGGACGCACACCGTCCGCCCGGCATCGATCAGGCGGGCGGTCATGGGACCACCCATGCGACCGACGCCGACGAAGCCGCAGGTTTCCGCGCTCATCGCCTCTCTCTCCCTGGTGCAGCGATCCACCGACACCCCGGAGGAGTGCCCGTCGCGGTCGCGCTCGTGGGATGCCATGCTAACGATGTGGGCGTCGCGATGCACCCTCCGCGTGCAGAGAATGACGGACCGATGCGCGCGGGAGGATGCGTGCGCGAAGCTGTCGACGCCCGTCGGGGCGCATGCTGCAGGTGCGAGGCCGCAGCGTCTGCCGCGGCATCCGTTCAACCGGGCGGAGGGAAGCTCCCGCGGATCGAACCATCGAACCTGCGGGGGCCGGGGATCACTCCTCGAGAATGCTCCGAAGCATCCACGCCGTCTTCTCGTGGATGTCGAGGCGTTGCGTCAGCAGATCCATGGTGGGCTGGTCGTTGGCGTCGTCGGCCGCGGGCAGCAGGGCCCGCGCCGTGCGGGCGACGGTGTCGTGACCGGTGATGAGCAGGGCGACCATTTCCTCGGCCTTCGGCACCCCTGCGACTTCCTTCACCGACGAGAGCTTGCCGAACTGCGCGTACGTTCCGGGCGCGGGGAACCCGAGGGCCCGGATGCGTTCCGCGATCGGGTCCACGGCGTTCCACAATTCGGTGTACTGCGCCATGAACATCGTGTGGAGCGTGTTGAACATCCGGCCCTTCACGTTCCAGTGGAAGTTGTGGGTCTGGAGATAGAGGGTGTAGGTGTCCGCGAGCAGCTTCGCCAGACCCTCGGCGATCCGGGCGCGGTCCTTGGCGGAGATGCCGTTGTCGATGAGGGCGATAGGGGCTGCTGCCTTGCTCTTCTTGGCCATGGGGGCTCCTGGAAGTGGAACGATGGGCGCGGCGCCTGCTGCGGCGCACGATGCACTGGTACGAGCGCGGCGGAACACCGAAGGTTCCGCCGAAACGGGCGACGCATCGGTGCGATGGCGCTCGTTCGCCCGGGTCGTCAGAAGAAAGCGATCGTGCGGACCTCGATGCTCTCCCGCGGCATGGCGTCGGGCGCGGTGGTGGGGTCCTCGAAGGCACTGTGGGCCATGAATCTCGCCCGGCCGTCCTCCCGGGAGTCGTAGCACTTCAGGAGCAGCGCCTGGCTCGACCCCATGTAGGGAAAGTAGTACCACCGATGGTCGGGCGAATAGCGCATCGTGTAGATCTCGCCGGTCCGGTCGGGATACTTCAGCTCCATGCGGATCATGTCGCCGGGGGCGGAGGAACCGACGTCGCACATGGCGAGCGGAAGTTCTTCGACGCGCTTCAGTGGCTTCCACACGTTGAAGAACGCATACGGCCGGGCAAGCAGCGCTTCCGCCTCGTCGGGCAGAACATCGCGCACGCGCTGCGGGCCGGACTTCACGGTGTAGTCGCTGTGCACGAGCCGCACCGGATTGGCGGCGTAGGTCGTGAGCGTCTGGATGGTCTTGCTGCGGATGTTGTAGTCGAAGACATGCACCCGGCGCGCGCCCACCTGGCGACGGACGAAGTCGGCGACGTGGGCGAAGAATTCGGAACGCACTGCAGCATCGTCGGAGAATCGATCGAAGGGGATCGGACAATCGCGCAGCGCGAAGCCTTCGCGATCGAGATCGAAGTCCGCCGCGCGGGACCAGGCGTCGTGGACCTGGACCTCGCGCGGATCATCGCCCGGCGGGTGCTTCACCGTGCCGGGCGGCGGCTCGTAGAAGTAGTGGTCGGGGGTGATGCCGGTGTCGCGGGTGTAGTTGAGCGTGGTGCTCACGGAGCCTTGATCTGCCATCGTGACCTCGAGTGACTTGGTTCTCGAACCGCCTGCCGGTTCCCTCCCCCCGACCCGGCCCTTGCCTGCAGCGCACCATGCCGGCCGCCGGCCACCGCCTTGTCATTCGAGGGTGCGAGGAGTATAGCTGCGGCAGGTCGGCGAAGCGCTCCCGGGCCTGCGCAACAACATCTCCCGGGCAGACGTCGCGCGGCCTCTGCAGTGCGCAGTCCCCACCTAAAAAATCGAGATTCGGGAGGTTGAATGAAGCTCTACTACGATCCCTGCACCGTCAATTGCCGCAAGGTCCTTGCCGGTCTGGACCTGATGGGTGTGCCGTACGAGACCGCCAAGGTCGACTACTTCGCCGGCGAACACAAAGGCGCCGACTACACCGCCATCAACCCCAACCAGTCCCTGCCCGCACTGGTCGACGGCGACTTCGTGCTCTGGGAATCCAATGCGATCCTGCAGTACGCAGCCGACAAGGCGGGCAAGGACGCCTTCTATCCGAAGGCCGCGGCCATCCGGGCCGACATCAACCGCTGGCATCTCTGGGAAGCCAACCAGTGGTTCCCGAGCTGCTATGTGTATCTGGTGGAGAACGTCGTGAAGCCGATCCTGAAGGCGGAACCGGATCAGGCCGTGCTCGACGCCCAGGCGGCGAAGTTCCATCAGCTCGCCGGGATCCTCGAGGACCGCCTGGGGAAGAGCGCCTGGCTGAGCGGGCCCGACGTCACGATCGCCGACGTGGCGGTGGCGGCGCCGATGCACTTGCACCGTCATCAGCAACTGCCGCTCGACGCGTATCCGAACCTGCGCCGCTGGCTTGCCCAGGTGGAGGCGCTGCCGAGCTGGAAGAAGACCGACGTCGCCCCGATCCTCGGTCTGCAGTAACCCTCGCATCACGACACCTGCGGCGCCCGGACGGCACCGCAGGTGTCGTCGTGCCGCCCTATCCCCGATCGAGACCGTCGGAGGCCATGTAGCCACCGTCCACCGGGACGCAGACGCCGATCACGCTGTCCGACGCGCGCGAGGCGAGCCACAGACAGGTTCCAACGAGATCATCCGCCTCTCCCAGCCGCCCGCTCGGGATGCGCCGCTTCGCCGCAGCCTCCAGCGACGAGCCGCGGAGTTCCTCGGTCATCTCGGTGTAGTGATAGCCCGGCGCGATCGCATTCACCTGGATGCCGAGCGGCGCCAGCTCCACGGCATTCACCTTCGTCAGCCCGATCAGACCGTGCTTCGACACCGTGTACGGCACCTGCAAACCCTTGCTGGGCGCGATGAGCCCGTAGACCGACGAGATGTTGATGATCTTGCCCGAGCCCTGCGTCTTCATGACCCGCGCCGCGTGCTTCGTGCAGAGGAAGGCGCCCGTGAGGTTCACGTTCATGACCCGGTCCCAGACGGCGAGATCGAGATCCATCACCGACTGCCGACTGACGGTGCCGGCGTTGTTCACCAGGATGTCGAGGCGGCCGTAGCGCTGGACGATGCCCGCGATCGTCCGCTCGACGGAAGCTTCGTCGGCGACATCCAGCTCGAAGGCCGAGGCATCGGCGCCGAGCGCTGCGACCACCTCCGCGTTGCGATCCGCACGACGCGCACCGACCACGACCTTCGCGCCCGCATCGCGAAAGGCCATGGCGATCGCTCGACCGAAACCGCTGTTGCCGCCGGTGACGAGGGCCACGCGACCGTCGAGGGAGAAGGGGTTGGCTGCCATGCGTTTTCTCCTGAAGTGATCGCCGGATGGTACATGCGACTCCAGCGCGCCGATCGCCCGACGAAACGGGCGGACCCGTCCTACTTCGAGCCCGCGAGCAAGTCAGGCACCCGGTGACGAGGCGCGCGCTGCACCCGGGTCAACATGTCATGACCGACCGCGACGACGCCGTAGCGCTCGACCACGTCATCGGTGATCCTGCACCACAAATGGCTCGTCATCTCGGCATCCGCCATCGCCCGGTGCGCCCGCCCGGCCGTCGGCAATGCGAGCATGTCGACCAGCGTGCCCAGCCGGTGATTGGGGAACCCCGGATACAGGCGCCGCGAAAGCAGCATGGTGCAGGCGAAGGGCAGGCCTGTCGGCATCGACAGATGGTCGAGTTCGGCCTTCCAGAACCGACTGTCGAAGGCCGCGTTGTGGGCGACGATCGGACGGGGACCGACGAAACGCGCGGCCTCCCGCATCACCCTCGCCACCGGTGCAGCCCGGGCGACCATGTCGTTGGTGATACCCGTGAGGGCGGTCACTTCGAAGGGGATGCGACGACCTGGATTCATGAGGCTCTGGAACCGATCGACGATCTGCCCCTCCCGGACGAGTACGACCGCGATCTCGGTGGGCCTGTCACCGCAGGCAGGGCTGAGACCGGTGGTTTCGAAGTCGAGGACGGCAACGGTTTCCATCAGGGCGGCTTCGGCTGGGCAGGGGGTGCGGACGAGCGGGTGTGAGATGCGGGTGCGAGATGCCGGTGCGTTCGGTCTGGCACAATCCATCGCGAGTTTGCCCGAAGGTCCATCGGGATATCGGGATTTCGCATCGCGACAGGCGTCGTCTCGGGCAACGGTACCGGAGCGGCGCGCAAGGAAACGCATCACCCGGAACCGACGCTTTCGCGGCCATGGGCCGCTCCTACAAGACCGTGACCCGGTGAGTGGCGCATCCACCGCCCTTGTAGGAGGGGCCCATGGCCCCGAAAGCGGTCAGCGCAAGGAAACGCATCACCCGGAACCAGCGCTTTCGCGGGCGTGGCCCGCTCCTACAAGACCGCGACCCGGTGAGTGGCGCATCCACCGCCCCTGTAGGAGGGGCCCATGGCCCCGAAAGCGGTCAGCGCAAGGAAACGCATCACCCGGAACCAGCGCTTTCGCGGGCGTGGCCCGCTCCTACAAGACCGTGACCCGGTGAGTGGCGCATCCACCGCCCCTGTAGGAGGGGCCCATGGCCCCGAAAGCGGTCAGCGCAAGGAAACGCATCACCCGGAACCAGCGCTTTCGCG
>JALHMS010000009.1:21865-29312 GCA_022843925.1 Burkholderiales bacterium | reverse complement strand
ACAAGACCGTGACCCGGTGAGTGGCGCATCCACCGCCCCTGTAGGAGGGGCCCATGGCCCCGAAAGCGGTCAGCGCAAGGAAACGCATCACCCGGAACCAGCGCTTTCGCGGCCATGGGTCGCTCCTACAAGACCGTGGCCCGGTGAGTGGCGCGTCCACCGCCCTTGTAGGAGGGGCCCATGGCCCCGAAAGCGGTCAGCGCAAGGAAACGCATCACCCGGAACCAGCGCTTTCGCGGCCATGGGCCGCTCCTACAAGACCGTGGCCCGGTGAGTGGCGCGTCCACCGCCCTTGTAGGAGGGGCCCATGGCCCCGAAAGCGGTCAGCGCAAGGAAACGCATCACCCGGAACCAGCGCTTTCGCGGCCATGGGCCGCTCCTACAAGACCGTGGCCCGGTGAGTGGCGCGTCCACCGCCCTTGTAGGAGGGGCCCATGGCCCCGAAAGCGGTCAGCGCAAGGAAACGCATCACCCGGAACCAGCGCTTTCGCGGGCATGGCCCGCTCCTACAAGACCGTGACCCGGTGAGTGGCGCGTCCACCGCCCTTGTAGGAGGGGCCCATGGCCCCGAAAGCGGTCAGCGCAAGGAAACGCATCACCCGGAACCAGCGCTTTCGCGGGCGTGGCCCGCTCCTACAAAGGCATTGGCCCATTGCCAGTCCTGGCCTTCAGAGGCTTTCGGAATCATTGCGGGTCCGGTCTACCCGCAACGGCATGCGGGCGGGCCGGGAACTGGCTCTCAGTCCAGTCGCTCGCGCGCCGGGTGCAACGTCCCCAGCAGGGCAGGCTGACAGTTGAACAACGTCGGCGTGACGGTGGCGGTGACCTCCAGCAGGGCGCCACCGGTCGGCCGCAGCAGCATGTGCCGTTCGCTTCGTCGGCGGTGCAATCCATCGTCGGTCGGCAGTCGCGCTTGCCAGGGGTTCGCCTGGCCGGCCGGCAGAAGGTCGGCCAGGCGCCGTCCCACAAGCTGGTCGGCGGCGCTGGACAGCATCTGGGCGCAGGCGTGATTGACGAAAACGACGCGGTCGTCCTGCACGATGAAGATTCCGTCGTGCGCCGGACGCCCGGTAGCGTCGACCGGCTGCAAAGTCGCGGACAGGCAGTCTTCCACGAGCACCGCCGCGGTGACCTCCTGGTGGCGCACCATCACCCGCGGCTCACCCGCCAGCTCGAAGCGTACGGCGCTCGCCACGAACCAGCGTTGCGCGTGGGGACCGTGGCAGGGGTACTCCTGCTCGAAGGACATCCGGCGTCCTGCGATCACGTCCGCGAGCCCGTCGGCGAAGGCGCGGGAGAGCGCCGCCTGCGGACCGTCGTCGGCTGCACAGATGTCGAGGTAACGCAGGCCCAGCTGCTGCGTAGGATCCGATGCGCCATTCATCCGGGAGAACTCCCGCCAGCCACGGTTGATCGACACGATGCGCGAGTCGGCGTCGAGCACGCAGATGTTGGCGGGCATCGAGTCGAGGGTGGCGTGGGCGAGGTCACGCGCCGCGGAGAAGGCGGTGATGTCGGTCAGCGTCCCCAGAAGCCGGCGCACCCGGCCGGCGGGGTCGTACTCCCCGTGCGCCCGGCTGGCCACGAGGCGCACGTACCCATCGCCGGTCCGTACTCTGAACTGGGACGCGAAACTGCGGTGCGCGGAGAGCGCGCGCTGCGCCTCCAGCATCACGCGCTTGCGGTCGTCGGCGTGCAGGAAAGTCATGAAGGACGCCAGGGTGCCTTCGAACCCGGTGATACCGAGCACTTCCCGCATCTCCGGTGACCAGAGGACGCGGTTGTCGTCGCACGTCCACTCCCACACCCCGGTCAGTGGAGCACCCGCGCGGTCGCGCGTGCCCGGCGAGGCGCCCGTGCAGGCATCCTGGATCGGGACTGCGGGGCATCCGACCAGGACGTCGTTCCGTCGCTTCCCGCGCTTGTTGGCGTACATGGCGGCGTCGGCGCGCGTCAGCAGCTCGCTCACGGGCGCCGGCTGGGACGGATCGTAGGGGATGATGCCGACGCTGAGCGAGAGCCGGTAGGGCCGCGAACCGCGCGCATTGTGCGCATCGATGCATTCCTGCATCCGGTGGTGGATCACCTCGACGGCGTGACCGTCCGTGCCCGTGGCGAGCACCGAGAACTCATCCCCGCCCAGGCGGGCCAGGATGTCGGATTCGCGAAAGCTCTGGCGGAGCACGTCGGCGGCATCCCGGATGGCGTTGTCGCCGGCCTGGTGGCCCTGCTCGTCGTTGATGTGTTTCAGACCGTCGAGGTCGGCGAACACCAGCAGCAGTTGGCCATCGATGCGCCGGGCCAGCTTCAACTGCTGTTCGGCGTGCGTGATGAACCCGCGCCGATTGAAGAGGCCCGTGAGTTCGTCGTGCAAGGACAGGCTACGCAGTTCCTCCTGCACGCGGTGGCGCTCGGTCAGATCGGTCGCGACCACGCACACGCCGGCGGCTCGGCCACCCAGATCGAGCGGGCTGACCGACCATTGGACTGGCGTGAACCCGCCGGTCTGTTTCCGCATGGTCAGTTCCCGGGTGCCCGGACGGGTCAGCCCGTTCGCGAGAAGGTGCGCAGCGTCGGCCCGCTCGGCGGGTGGGACGAACCCCAGCAGGGAGGCACCGATCACCGCCTCGAGCGGCCTCTCGAGCATCGAGGCAAGCCGCCTGTTGCAGTACAGCAGGGTGCCGTCCTTCTGCGCGATGGCGGCGCCTTCGCTCATCGCCTCCACCAGCATTCGGTAGGTGGACCCGGCCTCCCCGAGCGTCAAGGTCCGGCAGTCCTCGCCCTGGCCGACGAACAAGGCATCGACCTCCCCCGCATGGATGGCCCGCATGAGGTCCTCGTGCTCGGCTACCCGTGCGCGCAGCGCCACGACTTCTTCCAGCCGAGCCTCCAGCTCGTATTTGCCCATGTCAGCCCGGATCGTTTGCTGTCCCAGAGGCGTTTAGCGGCACTTCGACGGGAATTCTGAAACGCGGGCGGAACTTCTGAACCGCGGGCGGAAACTCCGAAATCAGCGCTTGAGCAGTTCGAGGCCGGCAAGCACCCGGTCGACGTTGGAGAGATCCCCGACCAGCCGGCGCAGCGGCGGCGGCAGGCTGCGGACGAGGGTGGGCACGGCGACGATCTGTTCGTCCCGGGCCAGAGCAGGCTGCTGGTAGATGTCGATGACCTCGAGATGGTAGCTGTCGGTCAGGTGGGACTCGCAGAAGGCGCGCGCATCGACGATCGCCTGCAACGAACGCGGCGTCGTTCCGGCCACGTAGAGGCGCAGCACGTAGGTGTCGCCGCCGGGATGCGTCCCCGCCTTTGCCGAATGAGGTCTACGCTTCTTTTCTTCTGCCATCTCGGCTCCTTGGCGGTTGACGGGCAGTGGTGGGGGACGTTTCGGCGACGGTGTCCGCCTGGCGGGCCCTCGACATCGCCGCCCGATCGCGTGCGGCCGCAATGCGCTGCTGCTCGGCCTGCGCATGGAGGCGCTCGAGTTCGATCCCGTTGGTTTCGAGCTCGACCTGCAGCGCCTCCACCTGGGCGCGGAGGGCCAGATGTCGCCGCTGCAACTCGCGCTCGCGGCGGTTCACCTCCTCCAGCCTGGCCGCCTCGGAATCGCGTTCGTGCGCCTCCTGGGTGAGTCGGGCGGTCCCGGTCAGCACGCCGGCGGCTCCGATGTAGGCGTCGATCAGGTGGATACCCTCCGTCGTGAGCCGGAACTCCCGGACCTGGTTCGAATGGGCCATGCCGCGGGCCTTCAGCACATGCAGCAGCCGGTTGCGCTCGCCGTTGTGTTCGATGTCGCGCAACATCAGCCAGACATCCATCAGCGACGAGATCCCGACGTCGGTGGTCTCGGCGTCCCGATCGCCATGGATCAGGCTCGTGAAAAGCGCTGTGATCTGGCGCGTCTTGAGGAAATCGATGAGCCGGATCAAGAGCGCGCGGGCCTCGGCGAACGTGCTCACCGAGGCGAGATTGGTGATCGGATCGACCGCCACGATGGCCGGGTCGAACTCCGCGGTCAGCCGATGGATGGTCTGCAGATGCGCTTCGAGGCCGCAAAGCGTCGGCCGTGCGGCGTGGATCCGCAGGAGATCCTGACGCACCCATGGCATGAGATCGATGCCTATCGAGCGCATGTTGCGCAGGTACTGGCTGGGTGATTCCTCGAGTAGGAAGAGCAGGGCGCGCTCGCCGCGGCTGCAGGTCGCATTCGCGAAGTGCGCCACGAGACTCGACTTGCCGGTGCCCGCAGTCCCGGACACGACGACACTGCTGCCCCGGTAGTAGCCACGGCCGCCGAGCATCTGGTCCAGACGCTGCACGCCGGTCGAGATGCGCTTATCGCTCGCGTCGTGCGTCAGGCCGAGCGAGGTGATCGGCAGCACCGACAACCCCGATTCGCCGATCATGAACGGGAACTCGTCGGCGCCATGTTGCGAACCGCGATACTTCACGATGCGCAGGCGCCGTGTCGCGAACTGGTTGCTGACGCGATTGTCGAGCAGGATCACGCAGTCGGACACGTACTCTTCGAGGCCGTGGCGGGTGAGACTGCCTTCGCCGCGCTCGGCGGTGATCAGCGCCGTGACGCCCTTGCTCTTCAGCCAGCGGAACAGGCGGTGCAGTTCCGCACGCAGCAGCGCGGTGTCGGTCAAACCGGTGAACAGGGTCTCGATGGAGTCGATGGCGACGCGCTTGGCACCGATCGTGTCGATGGCATGACCGAGCCGCACGAACAGGCCTTCGAGATCGTATTCGCCCGTCTCGTGGATCTGGCTGCGCTCCACGAGCACGTAGTCGACGACGAGTTTGCCCTCTTCGATCTGCTGCTCGAGATCGAAACCCAGCGAAGCGACGTTCTGGGACAGTTCGCCGAGGGTCTCCTCGAAGCTCATGAAGACGCCGGGCTCGTCGAACTGATTCGCGCCCCGGACGAGGAATTCGATGGTCAGCAAGGTCTTGCCGGAACCGGCGCCCCCGCAGATCAGCGTCGGCCGCCCGGCGGGCAGACCACCATCCAGTATCTCGTCGAGCCCACCGATGCCGGTGCAGGCCTTTCTCAGCCCGGCCGGCGGTACCCGGCGTACGGTTCTTCGTCGCTTCATGGACTGGGTCCCTCGGATGGCTGGAGCAATGGATGGGGCCAACCGCAGGCGCGGCCGGGCAGACTTGCAGGGATGCCGATGCAGGGATGGCAATGCGGGAATGGCGGCGGGGCGAACGGTGATCGTTCAGCCGCGGCACCAACCGATACCGGGACCAGGAACATCCGGCGGATGCGCCGACCGCCCCGTCCCGGAGGCGCGGTGAGTGTGTGACGAACAGGGTGTCGCTGCCTCGCCACCTGGAATGCGGACACGCGCGAAATCAAATTTCCCCCTGTTGCGTCGGACGGGGCGCCTCACGGCGCATGCGTCTGGGTGTCGTGGTGACGCTGCAGATAGGCGCCAAGCAATCGGAAACGACGTCGGAACCGCCTGGATCTCAAGGAGCCTGTCGGCAAAGAAAGATCGGCTTTCGGAAGCACCTTTTACTTTAGTCTCGAATGTATCGCCAGTGCTTTCCATGGTCAATCGTATGGCATTCTTCGTGGAATTCTTTGCTTTCGATGGCTATTCGATTACCGGAAGCTTCCGAATCCGCAGGATTCACCCCGGGCGCACGTGCCGAACACGAAAGCGGGCGCGCCGCGGAGGCGCACCAACGATGCGTCGTCGGCAGGCACGTCCTATGGGTACTGATGCGCCTGCTTTTCGCATCCTTTCTGACCCTTTGCGAAGCGATCTCGCCATTCGGATCGGTGCGTTTGCTGTAGATCAAGAAGCATGATCGGTTGCAGGGCGTTGGGCAGGTGCAGCGACGGGGCGGGTCCGGCCTTTTCAAGGATCAGGGCTCGACATGACCCCTCAGAGATTCGATGGCGACACGCGACATCGTTCCCCCGAGACCCGGACCCACGGGTACCCGACCCGCGGTTTGTAGAATGCCGTCCTCACTAACGCCACCACCACGGACCCCTCGATGACCCAGCAGCCGCAGCGCCCTCCGTTCGCCGATTGGCTTTCCAAGACGAACGACATCACGCGCACGTTCCTCGCGGCGAGCCGTGTTCCCGGCCTCATCAACATGGCGGGCGGGCTGCCCGAGCCGACCACGTTTCCCGTCGCGGAACTGGCGGCCATCGCAGCCGAAGTGGTCCATCAACACAAACAGGACGTCCTCGGTTACGGCCCCGTCGAGGGGCTGCCGGAGTTGCGCGACGCGCTGGCTAAGCGCTTCAGTTCGCCGGAACTGACCTTGACGCGGGCGAACGTCTTCGTCACCTCGGCCGGCATGCAGGGCCTCGACCTCTTGGGCAAGGTGCTGCTGGAACCGGGGCAGTTGATCGCCTGCCAGTTTCCGACCTACCTCGGCGCCCTCGACGCCTGGCGTCCGCGTTCGCCGACCTATCGAAACATCGTGCTCGAAGACCCGGCGTTCGACGCCGTCGCAGCGCTCGCGGGCGCACAGTTCGCCTACACCGTCCCGAACTTTTCCAACCCGTCAGGCAGGCTGGTCGATGTAGAGACGCGACAGGCGCTCGTCGATGCGGCCCATCGCACGGGCACGTGGCTCGTCGAGGACGACCCGTACGGCACGCTGCATTACGACGGCCCGCCGCTTCCCCGCATGATCGACCTCTCGGCACGCGCGCGGCCCGGCACGCCATACGCCGGGCCGGTGGTCTACATGGGCACGCTGTCGAAGGAGATCGCGCCGGGCCTCCGGGTCGGCTGGGTCATCGCGGCACCCGGGTTCATCGAGGCGTTGGCCATGGCCAAGCTCGGCGCGGACTTGTGCACGAGCGGGCTGACCCAGCGCGTCGCACTCGCCGCGATCGAGGCCGGGCTGATCGAAAAGATCCAACCCACCATCCTCGACATCTATCGGAAGCGGCGCGACGCATTGTGCGTGGCAATGCGCGAGCACCTCTCGGAATGGCTCGACTGGGAGGTGCCGGTAGGCGGCATGTTCGTCTGGGCCGTCGGTCGCGATCCGTCGCTGGATACCGATGCCCTGCTGCCCCACGCGATGGCCGCGGGCGTGTGCGTCGCACCCAGCAGCGTCTTCGACGCCACGGGCAGGAACCGGCGGGCGTTGCGGATCAACTTCACGCGCAACGACGAGAGCCAACTGACCGAGGGCGTGAGGCGGCTGGCGCGGGCGTTCGAGGCCATGGGGGTGTCGCGGGCGTAGATGGGAGGTAGTTCGCGGCCATGGCCGACGCCTTCAAACGACCGACCTGATCCCACCGCGGCCGCGCACCCACCGCCCCTGTAGGAGGGCGGCCCATGGCCCCTGTAGGAGGGGCCCATGGCCCCGAAAGCGGCGAATGCCGTGGCAGCGCTTCACCCGGAACCATCGCTTTCGCGGGCATGGCCCGCTCCTACAAGTCTCGCCGCATCCACCGCCC
>JALHMS010000009.1:5614-21855 GCA_022843925.1 Burkholderiales bacterium | reverse complement strand
GCCCCTGTAGGAGGGGCCCATGGCCCCGAAAGCGGCGAATGCCGTGGCAGCGCTTCACCCGGAACCATCGCTTTCGCGGGCATGGCCCGCTCCTACAAGTCTCGCCGCATCCACCGCCCCTGTAGGAGGGGCCCATGGCCCCGAAAGCGGCGAATGCCATGGCAGCGCTTCAACCGGAACCATCGCTTTCGCGGGCATGGCCCGCTCCTACAAGTCTCGCCGCATCCACCGCCCCTGTAGGAGGGGCCCATGGCCCCGAAAGCGGCGAATGCCGTGGCAGCGCTTCACCCGGAACCATCGCTTTCGCGGGCATGGCCCGCTCCTACAAGTCTCGCCGCATCCACCGCCCCTGTAGGAGGGGCCCATGGCCCCGAAAGCGGCGAATGCCATGGCAGCGCTTCACCCGGAACCATCGCTTTCGCGGGCATGGCCCGCTCCTACGAGGTCAAACCCACCGCGGGCGGCGCATCCGCCAACCGTCAGACGTTGAACCGGAAGTGCATGACGTCCCCGTCGCGCACCACGTAATCCTTGCCTTCCAGCTTCATCTTTCCAGCTTCCTTCGCCCCGTGCTCACCCTTCAGCGCCACGAAGTCGTCGTACGCGATCACTTCCGCGCGGATGAAGCCCTTCTCGAAATCGGTGTGGATCACGGCCGCAGCCTGCGGGGCCGTGTCGCCCTTGTGGATGGTCCACGCACGCACTTCCTTCACGCCGGCAGTGAAGTAGGTCTGCAGCCCGAGCAGTGAATAGCCCGTCCGGATCACGCGATCGAGGCCGGGTTCCTCCATGCCGATGTCGGCGAGGAAGACCTGCTTGTCCTCATCGGACAGATCGGCGATCTGCGCTTCCATCGACGCACAGATGGCGACGACCGGTGCGCCTTCCTTCGCCGCGCGCGCCTTCACTTTCTCCAGCAGCGGGTTGTTCTCGAAGCCGCCGGCCTCGGCGACGTTGGCCACGTACATCACCGGCTTCATCGTCAGCAGGAACAGCGGGCGGAGGATCGCCTGCTCTTCCTTCGTGAGATCGACGGTGCGGGCCGGGTGCGCCTGGTCCAGCACGGGCACCAGCTTCTCCAGCACGGCGACGAGCCGCGCGGCGTCCTTGTCGCCGCCCGACTTCGCGACCTTCGCGCTCTTCTGCAACTGCTTCTCGACCGTGGCGAGGTCCGCGAGCGCCAGTTCGGTGTCGATCACCTCGATGTCGGACAGCGGGTCGACGCGGCCCGCCACGTGGATCACGTTCGGATCATCGAAGCAGCGCACGACGTGCGCGATGGCGTCGGTCTCGCGGATGTTCGCGAGGAACTGGTTGCCGAGGCCCTCGCCCTTCGACGCGCCGGCCACGAGGCCCGCGATGTCGACGAACTCCACGACGGCCGGGAGCACCTTCTGCGGCTTCACGATCTCGGCGA
Source organism: Burkholderiales bacterium (assembly GCA_022843925.1). Classification (GTDB taxonomy): domain Bacteria; phylum Pseudomonadota; class Gammaproteobacteria; order Burkholderiales. The sequence goes on along the minus strand of JALHMS010000009.1, from coordinate 20,438 downwards.
GCTTGCCCAGTCGCGGGTCGGGCACCTCGACGACGCCCACGTTCGGCTCGATCGTGCAGAAGGGATAGTTCTCGGCGGCGATGCCGGCCTTGGTGAGCGCGTTGAAGAGGGTCGACTTGCCGACGTTGGGCAGTCCGACGATGCCGCATTTGAGACTCATGGCAGGGGCTCTGGAAAGGGAATGGAAAGGAGGTCGAGCGTAGGGCGGACCGCGAAGGGCAACCGCGTCACGATACGCCCTTGCCCGCTTCGGGCTTCGCAGCACCGCCAGGTTTGGTGTGCAGTTCCAGCATCGCGGCCTCGAGCTTGCCGGCGTGGATGGTCGGCCATGCCCTGAGGCTGCGGTCGATGGCTTCGTCGATGGCGTCCTGCTCCTCGCGGCGCGGATTCTGGAGCACGAAGTGGATGACCTGCGCGCGATCGCCCGGATGGCCGATGCCGAGACGCAGCCGCCAGAAGTCCTGACCGATCGCCGCGATGATGTCCTTCAGGCCGTTGTGACCCGCGGCACCGCCACCGCGCTTCAGTTTCACGCCGCCGGGCGGGAGGTCGAGCTCGTCGTGCACGACGAGGATGTCCTGCGGGAGGATCTTGTAGAAGCGGGCGAGCGCCCCGACGGCACGGCCGCTCGCATTCATGAAGGTCGACGGTTCGAGCAGCCAGCATTCGTCGTCTCCGCGACCGATGCGCGCGACGAGCCCGTGGAAGCGCGACTCCACGCGCAACTGGACGCCCTCGGCACGGGCGAGGTTGTCGACGAACCAGAAGCCGGCGTTGTGCCGCGTCGCCTCGTATTCGCGCCCCGGATTGCCGAGGCCCACCACCAGCCGCATCGCCGTCTCGCCTCCCTGAACGAAAAGGCCCGCAGGGAACGCGTGGTTCCGAGCGGGCCTGTCACTGCCGCGGCAGCGGCAGGATTACTTCTTCTCTTCCTTCTTCTGCGCGGTGGCCGGCACGGCAGCCGCCGGCGTCGCCGCCGTCGGTTCCGGCTCGGCCGCACCGCGCGGCACCTGGATGCTCACGACCGCGGCATTGCCGCCGTGCTTGATCTGCACGGACTCTACGCCCGCCGGCCACTTGATGTCGGCCAGGTGCACGGATTGTCCGAGTTCCAGGGCGCCGAGGTCCACCTCGATGAACTCGGGCAGGTTCTCGGGCAGGCACTGCACGTCCACTTCGTTCATCACGTGGTTGATGATGCCGTGACCCAGCTTCACGCCCGGCGCCGTTTCCGCGTTCAGGAAGTGGAGCGGCACCTTCATGTGGATCATCTCGTTCTTGCCCACGCGCTGGAAGTCCACGTGCAGGATCTCGACGCGGTAGGGATGCATCTGCACGTCGCGCAGCAGCACGCGATCGGTCACGTCACCCACCTTCATCGTCAGCACCGACGCGTGAAACGACTCGTGCTTGAGGGACTGCGTGAGGGCGTTGTGGTCCAGCTCGATGGCCACGGGATCCTTGCCACCGCCGTACACGATGCCCGGCACACGGCCGGTCCGGCGCAGGCGGCGGCTCGCACCCGTTCCTTGCAGGGACCTCGGCATCGCAATGACTTCGTTCTTCATGTTCACTCTCCTGCTGCAGACACCTGCCGCGACCAGCCGGTGTCGTCTCTGGGATGGAGCGGGTCACCGCTCCGGCTTCTGCGAAGTGGCCCTTGGTTCACCACGGGGTCACTCCATGAACAGCGAGGACACGGAGTCCTCGTTGCTGATGCGCAGCATCGTCTCGGCCAGCAGGCCGGCGACGCTCAACTGGCGGATGCGCGGACAGGCCTTCGCCTCCTCGCGCAACGGGATCGTGTCGGTGACGACCAGCTCGTCCAGCACGGAATTCGTGATGCGCTCCACGGCCTTGCCGGAGAGCACGGGGTGGGTGCAGTACGCCAGCACGCGCTTCGCGCCCTTCTCCTTCAGCGCGAACGCGGCCTCGCAGAGCGTGTTCGCGGTGTCGACCATGTCGTCCATGATCACGCAGGTGCGGCCCGAGACGTCGCCGATGATGTTCATCACCGTGGACACGTTCGGACGCGGACGGCGCTTGTCGATGATGGCGAGGTCGGACTCGAGGCGCTTCGCCAGCGCCCGGGCGCGAACCACGCCGCCCACGTCCGGGGAGACGACGATGAGATCCTCGTACTGGTGCTTCCAGACGTCGCCCAGCAGGATGGGGGCGGCGTAGATGTTGTCGACGGGGGTCTCGAAGAACCCCTGGATCTGGTCGGCGTGGAGGTCCATGGTGAGGACGCGGTTCACGCCCACGGCCTGGAGCATGTTCGCGACGACCTTGGCACTGATCGCGACCCGTGCGGAGCGCGGACGGCGGTCCTGGCGGGCATAGCCGAAGTACGGGATCGCCGCGGTGATGCGGCCGGCGGAGGAACGTTTCAGCGCGTCGGAGATGAGGAGCACCTCCATCAGGCTGTCGTTGGTCGGCTGGCAGGTGGACTGCAGGACGAAGACGTCCTTGCCGCGGACGTTCTCCAGGAGTTCGACCATCACCTCGCCGTCGCTGAAGCGGCCGACGCTCGCTTTCCCGAGCCGGATGTTGAGGTGCTTGCAGACGTCTTCGGCGAGGCGCGGATTCGCGTTGCCGGTGACCACCATCAGACTGTCGTAGGCCATGGGACTCGGGCTTCTATGGAAGACGTTTCGGATGCTGCTGCCGGCGACAACCCGGTTTCGCCCGGCGGAAAACGAAAGCAGCCGCACCATCGGCGCGGCTGCTTCGCGAATCCCGCTGCTCAAATCTTTGTGCTGCCGCCATACGTCGATATGCGCGGGGTGACGCACATCCGGGCAGTTCGCTCCGGGCATCGCGCCACCTTTCCTGCCTCTTCACGCGCCCTGCTTCTGGCTGGGGAGGAAGGATTCGAACCTTCGCATGCCGGAATCAAAATCCGGTGCCTTAACCAGCTTGGCGACTCCCCAAGTTCCTTACTCGTTCGCGCCGCATCGAAGGCGCTCGGTCGTTCTCGCGCCGGATCGAAGGCGCTCGGTCGTAGCCCGTCCGGATCGAAGTTCAGTCGTTCGTCAGGCCCAGCAGCGGGTGCCTGTCGATCCCCGCTGCCACGAACCCCTGCATTCCTTCCGGCCGGCTCGCCCACACTGCCCGGGCTTCCTGCTCGGTCGGGTACGCACAGAACACGCAACTTCCGGAGCCGGTCATGCGCGCTTGGCCATACTGCGAAAGCCAGGCCAGCGCCTGTCGAACCTCGGGGACAAGACGACTCACGACGGCTTGAAGATCGTTCCGCAGATTCATTCGCGGTCCGGATCCGGCCTCGGCTTTTCCCTCGAGGTGTCCGTCGGGTTCTATCCCCGAAAAAAAGGCCGCTAGTGTGATGGGATCACTATGGCGTGTCAAATCAGGCTGCGCGAAAACCATGGCCGTCGAGACGTGCGCCGGGGGCGCCACCACCACGTACCACGCCGGAGGGAGATCGACGGCCTGCAGCCGCTCGCCGACCCCCTCGGCGAAAGCGCTCGCACCGTACACGAATACCGGCACATCGGCACCGAGTGTCCGCGCGAGTCGTTGCAGATCGGTGCGGCGGAGACCGGTGCGCCACAGGTGATTCAGGACGATCAGCGCAGTGGCGGCGTCGCTGCTGCCCCCGCCCAGCCCCCCACCCATGGGCAGATGTTTCTCGATGGCGAGGTCGGCACCCAGCGTCGTGCCCGTCGCCTGCTGGAGCAGACGCGCCGCGCGCACCGTGAGATCGGCCTCCTCGGGCACTCCTTCGTTGCCTGCGATCCGGCGGATTCGTCCATCCGCCCGCGCGGCGAAGCGCAGGCGGTCCGCTCGGTCCACGAACCGGAAGACGGTCTGCAGCTCGTGATAGCCGTCGGGCCGACGACCGATCACGTGCAGGAAGAGATTGAGCTTGGCGGGGGCGGGGTGGTCCGGGCCGTCGAGGTCGTCGATGCCGGCCACGTCACGTCGCTCCGCGCCAGTGGGAAACGATCATCTTCACGGCGAGCCCGGGTCGATCGAGTTCCAGGCGGTCGGGGAGCGCCGGCGCGTCCGAGAAGTAACTGCGGTAACGCACGCGCCAGCCCGACTGCTCGAGCTGCTTCGCTTGGCCGTCGGGGCTGCGCACCACCTCGGCCACGCCGCCCTGGGGCGCAGGATCCCCGAACATCCAGTGCGGCAGGCTCGCCAGGGGAAGCTCCCAGCCGAGCACCCGCCGGGACAGTGCACCGGCGTCGCTTTCGGCGAAGCGCTTGCCGTCCGCCGTCTCCATCACCGCGCCGTCGGCGTCCCGGGTCAGGCGTGCGTACAGGGTTCCGATAGGGGTGTAGAGCTCCACCGTATCGAGGGCCGACGAATGCTTCCAGCGCATCGTCCCGGTGTAGCCATCGCCTTCGTGGCGGACCGCGATCCGCCCCTTCACCTCGAAGGCGTCCGAGGACGGACGCCCGACGACGGCGCGATCCGGCGAGAGGGAGCAGCCGACGAGCAGCGACGCGCCCAGGCAGGCCGCTGCGAACCTCGTCATCGAGTTGCTATTGCAGATGGCGGGCCATCGCCGCCTTGAGTTCCTCGTTCGCGGGATGCGAATTGAGGGAATCGCGCCAGATCCGCTCGGCCTGTACGCGGTCTCCCTTCACCCACAGCACCTCGCCCAAGTGTGCTGCGATCTCCGGGTCCGGACGCTTGAGATAGGCCTGCTGCAGGTACGCGAGGCCACGATCGATGTTGCCGATCCGGTACTCCACCCAGCCCATGCTGTCCAGGATGAAGGGGTCCTCGGGGGCGAGAGCCAGCGCCTTCTCGATCAGGACCTTGGCTTCGTCGAGGCGGAGGTTGCGATCGGCGAGCGTGTAACCCAGGGCGTTGTACGCCTGGGCGTGATCGGGACGCATCGCGATCAGCTGCTTCAACCGGGCCTCGAGGACGTCGATCCGATCGAGGCGCTCCGCGGCCATCGCGACGTCGTACAGGAGGTCGGGCTGGGCAGGCTCCGCCTCGAGCGCGGCTTCCAGCACATCGAAGGCTTCCTGGTAGGCCTTGCTGTCGCGCAGCACCTGCGCCTCCGCCTGGATCAGCAACACGCGCTGCTCGGGGCTCTGTGCCTGCACATTGCGAAGATACTCCCGCGCCTCCGGCATCCGGTTCTGGCGGGCAAGGATCAGCGCGTACCGCACGGCCGCCGGCACGAACTGCTCGCCCCCCTGGACCTGCTCGTACCAGCCCAGGGCCTCTGCATCGCGCTTGCGCTCCTCGGCGATCTGCCCGAGGTAGAAGCGCAGGGTGTCGGAGTCGCGATACTGCAGGTCGATGCCCCGCTTGAGCCGCGCCTCGGCAGCATCGAAGTCCTGCATCTGGAGCGACAGCAGTCCGATCATGACCGCCACTTCGGCGTTCTGGGGAGCGTCGCGCTCGATGGTCTCGAACTCCCGGCGCGCTTCCGTGGGCCGCTTGTCCGCCGCCAGCATCCGCGCGTACATGAGGCGGGCGTCGCGCGCCTTCGGATTGCGGGTGAGGAACCCATCGAGGTAGGCGATCGCCGAGGCGGTGGACTCCCGCTGGAGGAACTGGGAATTGAGGACCGCCGCGGGCTCGAACCCCGGGTTGAGGGCCAGGGTTTCCGCGACCTCGGCCCGGGCCACCTCGGGGTTGTCGGCGGAGAGGGCCATCTGGGCGACGGCGAAGTGGGCCTCGGCCAGCTTCGCGTAGGGCTTCGCGAGCTCGCGCACCAGTTCGAAGGCGGCGTTCTTGTCGGGGTAGCGGGACAGCAGCGGGTGGAGCTGCATGAAGGTGGACCCGGTGCGGGCCTTGTCGGCCGCGAGGAGCCGCTGCAGCAGGGGCTTCGCGTCCTGCAACTTGCTGTTGCCCACGAGCGCCGCGATGAGGGTCTGCTTGGCCTGCGGCGACTCGGGATCGATGTCGAGCCAGGTGCTCGATGCTTCCGCGGCAATGTCACCCATGCGGCCGTTCATCGCGATCTCGGTCGCGCGGCGGGCGACGCGAGGGTCCCGGGTGGCCTGCGCGAGTTCGACGTAGGCCCGGGCCGCCAGCCGGACATTCCCGCGCTGCGCGGCTATCTCCGCGAGCAGGAACTTGTAGAGCAGTTCCCTGGACAGCGCCTGCGAGGGCAGCTTCGCCGCGCTCTCCGCGGTGGCGGCGGTCCGCGGCGCCGAATGGAATTCGCCGTCCTCGGTACCCCCGGTCTGCGCGAGGATCATCGCATCGGGGAACCGGGCACCGCCCTTGGCAACCATCGACGCGCTGTGATTGGCGTGCCGCGCACTGCCAGGCTGCGCGCAGGCTGGCAACGACACGGGCAGAAGAACGGCAAGAACTGGAACGAGCAGTGTTATCCGCATGGACAGGGGTCCGATCGAGAGGTGTTCGCGCGCCGTAGGGGCGCTCCTGGTGCCGCGACTGCATGCCCCGTGTCGACCACGTCACATGCAGGCAGACACGCTTGGAGGGGTCGAACCCCGTTCTGGTTCTTGGACCGTGAGGTCAGTTTAGGTATATTTCGGAGGCGTCACAAGCCGCGGGCCGGCCCGCCGGCAGGCTGCAGATCGTGCGTTTCGGCGTGCCGAACGGGTGTGGCAGGGTGCATGCTGCGGGGTGCATGCTACGAGTGTCGCCACAAATGTTGCGGCTCAGCGCATCCGGCTCATGCCGGTGGTTTCATCTTCCGTTTCATCTCCCGGTCGAACCCTTGAACACCCCTTCCGAGCCCACCCTGGTGGCCTCAGGCCTGTCTCGTGATTTCGGCGCACGTCGGGCCGTTCAGGACGTTTCGCTCACCCTCGCCCGGGGCGAAGTGCTCGGGCTGCTGGGTCCCAACGGGGCCGGCAAGACGACCACGATGCAGATGCTCACGGGCAACCTCGCCCCGACGGCCGGCGCGATCCGCGTGTGCGGCGTCGATCTGATCGAACAACCCACGAAGGCCAAAGCGCGGATCGGCTATCTGCCCGAGACACCGCCGCTCTACCGGGACTTCACGGTCACCGAGTACCTGCGCATGGCCGCCCGCCTCCACCGGGTTCCCCGGGCCGGCATCGCCGACGCCGTGACGCGCACGCTCCGCCGGTGCGGTCTCGCGGACATGGGGGGGCGGATGATCGGTACGCTTTCGAAGGGCTATCAGCAGCGGGTGGGCATCGCGCAGGCGATCGTCCACGACCCGGACGTCGTGGTGCTGGACGAGCCCACCGTGGGGCTCGACCCCAACCAGATCCGCGAGATCCGGGCGCTCATCCGCGAACTCGCCTCGAACCACAGCGTGCTGCTCTCCACCCACATCCTGCCGGAGGTCGAGACCGTCTGCGACCGCGTGCAGATCCTGAACAACGGACGCGTCGTCTACACCGACACCATCGACGCCCTGAAAGCCCATCGCCAGGGCCATGCGATCACGGTCGCATTCCGACGACCGCCCACCGGTGAGATCCTCGCGCGGCTCGACGGTGTCAAGGCGGTGGAGGCGCTGGCCCGCCACCGGTTCCGCCTCTTCCACGACGCCGGCGCCGAGCCCGCCGAAGCCCTCGTGAGGATGTCCGTGCAGCACGACTGGGGGCTCGTGGAACTGAGCCCCGTGGAAACGACCCTCGAGGAAGTGTTCGTGAACCTCACCCAGCGCGACGACGCGGTCGCGCCCGCCACACCGTGATCCTCACCATCGCCGGCAAGGAACTCCGCAGCCTCTTCGGCGCCCCGCTCGCCTGGGTCGTGCTCGCCGCCCTGCAGGTCGTCTTCGGCTACGTCTTCCTCGTGGCGCTCGACCGCTACCAGATCATGCAGCCGCAGCTCGCCCAGTACCCGAATCCGCCCGGGGTCACCGAGGCCGTGATCGCGCCGGTGTTCGGGACGGCGACGTTCATCCTGCTGCTCGTCGTGCCGTTGCTCTCGATGCGGCTCATCGCCGAGGAACGCCGCAACCAGACGCTCACGTTCCTGCTGTCCGCCCCCGTGTCGCTCACCGAGATCGTCCTCGGCAAGTTCGTGGGCCTGGTCACCTTCCTGATGATCGCTTGCAGCCTCATCCTGCTGATGGCCGTATCGCTCTACGCGGGCGGACGCATCGACGCCGGTCTCGTGGCCGCGAACCTGCTCGGGATCGCGCTCCTGGCATCCACGTTCGCGGCGGTGGGCCTCTACCTCTCCACCCTGACGGCCCAGCCGGTGGTCGCGGCCATCTCCGCCTTCGCGGTGCTGATCGGCCTCTGGATCATCGGCCTCGGCGCGTCGGACCCCGAGAGTCCGCTGCACCTCGTCTCGATCATGAAGCACTACGAGAGCTTCGCGCGCGGCACGCTGCACACCGGGGATCTCGCCTACTTCGTGCTGGTGATGATCCTCTTCCTCGCGCTCGCCATCCGCCGGCTCGATCGCGATCGGCTCGCCGCATGAGTTCCTCGCCCCGCGCCCGCCTCGCCCTGCTCGCCCAGAACGGGCTCTTCGTCGTCCTGCTCGTGGCCGCGGTACTGCTGCTCGCGCGTCTTTTCCAGGACCACTTCCACCAGTGGGATCTCACCCTGAACGCCCGCAACAGCCTGAGCCCCGGCACCCTCCAGACGCTCGCCGTGCTGAAAGGTCCGGTGACCGTGACCGCGTACTACACCGCCGAGCAGGATGCCTCCGTCGGCGACATCCGTAGCCGCATCACCGACTTCATGACGCCCTACCGCCTTGCCAAGGGGGATCTCGCGGTGGCATTCGTCGACACGCGCGCCGACCCGAAGCGGGCCGAGGCCGCCAACATCCGGATGAACGGCGAGATGGTCGTCGCCTACGAGGGCCGCAGCGAGCACCTCACCGCGCTCGACGAGCAGTCGTTCGCCAATCTCCTCGCCCGCCTCGCGCGAAACGCCGTACGCCAGGTGTTCTTTCTCGACGGCCACGGCGAGCGCAGCCCGAAGGGCATCGCGAACCACGACCTCGGCGAGTTCGGTCGGCGCCTCGAGGCGAAGGGGTTCAAGCTCTCGGTGGTGAATCTCGGCGTGGTCCCCGGCGTGCCGGACAATGCCTCGATGCTCGTCATCGCAGGCCCCGGCGTGGATCTCCTGCCGGCCGAGGTCGCGAAGATCCGCGCGTACATCGATCGCGGCGGCAGCCTCTTCTGGTTGCTCAACCAGGAGCCATTGCACGGGCTCCAGCCCATCGCCGATCTCCTCGGCCTGCAGCTCACCCCCGGCGTGGTGGTGGACCCCGCCGCCAACGAACTGCGCGGCGCCGGCCCCGTGGCGATCGCCTTCGCCTACGGACGCCATCCCGCCACGCGCGGCTTCTCGCTCAACACGGCATTCCCGAACGCCCGCCGCATCGCCGTGAACGACGACGCGAAGGTCTGGCGCCCGACGCCGCTGGTCGAGGTGGCGCAGGAGGGTTGGGTCGAGACCGGCCCCCTGGACGCCGAGGTGAGCTTCGACAAGGCGCGCGACATCCGCGGGCCGGTCACGGTGGTCACCGCACTCGAACGCGATGTCGACGGCAAGATGCAGCGGATCATCGTCTCGGGCAGCGGCGACTTCCTCTCCAACACCTACGCCGGGCTGCTCGGCAACATCGACCTCGGCATCAACCTCGTCAACTGGCTGGCCGGCGACGAGGGCCTCATCACGCTCGAGCCCCGTTCGCGCATCGACGCGAATCTGGAGCTGTCCCGCTCGTGGCTCGTGTTCATCGCGCTCACCTTCCTGATCGTCCTCCCGGCCGCGTTCCTCTTCACGGGCGGCATGATCTGGTGGCGCCGCCGCCGCGCGTGAGCCGCGCCCCGCGCATGGCATCCCCCTCATGAAGGGCAGGATCCTCGTCAACGCCGTGCTGCTCGCGCTGGTCGCAGGACTGGCGCTGTGGATGACCCTGCGCCCCGGCAGCACCCCGGTCGCGACACAGGCCGTGTCGCAGCTGAAGGCAGCGGATGTGACGTCGATCCGAATCGCCCGCAACGGTCTCCCCGAAATCGTCCTCGAACGCGAGGGCAGGCAATGGATCCAGACCGCCCCGTTCCGTGCCCGCACCGACGCGACACAGGCCGGGCGCCTGCTCGATCTGCTTGCCGCGCAGGCGGCCGTGACGTTTCCCGCGGAGGATCTCGCGCGGTTCGAACTCGACAAGCCTTTCGCCAAGGTCACGATCGGCCACCAGGAGTTCGCGTTCGGGATGATGAACAGCATGACCAACGAGCAGTACGTGCTGTCCGGCAACACCGTCTATCTCGTGCCCGCGATCTTCGCCTACGGACTCCCCACCCGCGCCGACAGCCTCACCACGCATATGCTGCTTGCCGAGGACGAAGTGCCCGTGCGGTTCGAACTGCCGGGCGCGACGCTCGCGGCGAAGGACGGCAAGTGGACGCGCTCCGACGACAACAAGGCCTCGCAGGACGACCTCGCGCGCTGGGCCGAGGAATGGCGCTTCGCCTCCAGCCTCGCGACCCAGGCCACCACCGGCACGCCGAAGGGCGAGCCGGTGCGCATCGGTCTCGCGGACGGCCGCACGCTGGATCTCGTGGTCGTGAAACGCACGCCCGAGTTCGTCGTCGCCCGGCCCGACGAACAGCTGCAGTTCGTGTTCGGTGCAGACAAGGCGGCCCGGCTCCTCGCGCCGCCCACCGGACCGGCGGGCGACCGATAGACCGGCGCGCGGCATGCCCGAACTCCCCGAGGTCGAGACCACCCGGCGATCCCTCGAACCCGGCCTGGTCGGCCGGCGCGTCGTCGGTGTCACCGTGCGCGACCGGCGTCTGCGCTGGCCCATCGTTCCCGAGTTCGAGGCACGGCTCACAGGCGCCACCATCGCCACCGTCGGCCGCCGCGCGAAGTACCTCCTTGTCGGCACGGACCACGGCATCGCGATGATCCACCTGGGCATGTCGGGCAGCCTGTTGCACGTGCCTGCCGACACACCCGTCGTGAAGCACGATCACGTGGATGCGGTGCTCGACGATGGCAGCATCCTGCGCTTCCATGATCCGCGCCGCTTCGGAAGCATCCACTGGATCGAGGGCGATCCGGCCGATCACCCGCTGCTCGCGGCGCTGGCTCCGGAACCATCGGAGACGGAGTTCGACGGCGCCTACCTGCATCGCATCACGCGCGGTCGCGCCGTCGCGATCAAGCACGTCCTGATGAACGGGCAGCTCGTCACGGGCGTGGGGAACATCTACGCGTCGGAGGCGTTGCACCTCGCCGGGATCAACCCGAAGATCCCCGCGCGGCGGCTGTCGATGGGACGGTGCGAACGACTGGTCGATGCCGTGAAACGGACGCTCGCGCGCGCGATCGCAGCCGGCGGATCCAGCCTGCGCGACTACGTGGACGGCGCCGGCAACCGCGGACATTTCCAGACGGAGTCGGCGGTGTACGGCCGCGATGGCGAGGCCTGCCTGCGCTGCGGCGGCACGATCCGGCTCGTCCGCCAGGGGCAGCGCTCGACGTACTACTGCCCTGGCTGCCAGAAGTAGCCACGCGCCCCGGCCGTCAGCGCGTCAGAAGGAAGGCCCCCCAGGCGCCGGCGACGGTCAGGGCAATACCTGGCACCACCTGCAGGATGAATCGCCGGTCGCCGTGGATGACCGCGAACACCGACTTCATCAGCGCATTGGTGGTGAACGCAGCGAGCACGGGGAGCACCGCGGCGGCAGCCTCGATCTTCCCATCGCGCACCAGGGACGCGGCCGAGACGGCGGCGGCGTGCGTGTCCGCCAGCCCGGCGAGGGCACAGGCCACCACGAGTCCGGTGTCCCCGGCCCACCGCGTCACCGCCGCGGCGACGACCAGCATCACCGCGACGATCGCTGCGAACCCGAGTGCGGCAGGGGCGCTGAACACACGCCCCCGGACCATCTCCATGGCGGCCGGCGGTGCGCGCAATCCCAGGTAGGTGAAGACCGCACCCCAGACCGTCGCGGCGATTCCGGCGCCGAGCAGTGCCGGCCACAGGACGGCCAGTACCGCCGGACTCGTCACTGCGAGCACCGCGGACAACTGCACGACCGTCGCGACCGTCGACAGCACGGCAGCAGCCGCGGCGGGTTGCGCGGCCGACGGTTCGCGGACCGCGCGCGACGCCATCGCGCCGATGGTCGCCGTGCTCGACACGAAGCCCGAGACGAAGCCCGCGAGCGGCAGACCGTACCGCGTGCCGAGCGCCCGGGATGCCACGTGTGCCGCGGCGCCGACGGCCATCACGAGCACCACGATGAGCCAGTGCATGTGCGGGTTCAGCGCGGCGAACGGCCCCATCGGACGGTCCGGCAGGAAGGGAAGCACCACCAGCGCTGCCGCCCCCAGGACGAGCCCGTCCTCCAGTTCCTCCTCGGACAGCACGCGCTTCACGAATCGATGCAGGCGGGTGCGTGCCGCGAGCAGGATCGCGACACACACGCCGAGCGCGGACGCTGCCGCGGTGTCCCGGACAGCCAGCCCGCCGAGCAGCACCGTCACGACCAGCGCGATCTCGGTCGTGACGCCGGGATCGCGTTCGCGGCTGCGCCAGTAGCCGATGGCGGCGAACCCCGCGACCCCGCCGGTCACGACAGCCAGCAGGAGGGCGTCGCCGAGAAACAGGGCACACGCCCCGGCCAGCCCCGCCAGCCCGAAGGTGCGCAGACCCGCCTGCGCACGACGTGGCCCCTCGCCCTTGCGACGCTCGCGCTCGGCACCGATCAGCAGACCGATGCCGAGGGCCACGGCGAGCCCGACGAGCGTGTCGTTCACCGGCCGGTCGACCGGCGGGCGGGCACCGGTCGCGACGCGGACGCGATCAGGCGATGCTCTTGTGCGAGCCGTCGCAGAACGGCGGGTTCGCGGAGCGTTTACAGCCGCACATCCATTTCTTCTCCGCGACGGTCACCGTGAACTTCAGGGGCGCGAACTCCCCGCCCTTGTGCGAGCCGTCGCAGAACGGCTGCTTCTTCGAGAGGCCGCAGGCGCACCACCAGTAGTCGCCGGGCGCGAGGTCGAGGGGATAGGGCGCTTTCTGCGGGCAGGCGGGGTCGGCCATGGGTATCTCCGGTTGAGGGGCACCAACGATGAGAGGCATCGTTCCGTCCACACCATGCGAAATAGGGCTCCGAATGGACCGCATCGCGGGTTGGACTACACTCGGATCCATCCCTTCCTACCCGACCGCCGCGATGAAACACACGATCCATGACGCGCCGGCATACTCCGCGCGAGAAGTCGCCGCAATCCTCGGTCTTCCCCAAAGCACGATCAAGGCATGGTGCTTCGGTCAAGGGTACCGCGGCCATGCGGGCGAGGCCAAACGCTTCCAGCCCGTGATCGTTCCCGCGGACCATGACCAGCGACTGCTCTCCTTCCGGAATCTGTGCGAACTGCATGTGCTGGCAAGCATCCGCCGCACGCACAGAGTCGCCCTGCAGCGGGTTCGCGACAGCCTGGAGTACGTGCGCAGTGCACTCCACTCGTCGCATCCTCTCGTCGAAAGCCAGTTCCTGACGAATGGCATCGACCTCTTCATCGAGGAGACGAGCCGTCTGGTGAATGTGTCGCGTCACGGTCAGGAGGCCATGCGAGGGGAGTTCGAGAACGCGCTGGCTCGCATCGAGCGGGACCACAGCGGCCTGCCTGTGAGGCTGTTCCCGTTCAGTCGGTCCGGGGGGGGCGCGGCGGACCAGCCTCGCGCCGTGGCGGTCGACCCCCGGATCGCGTTCGGACGACCCATGCTGCTGAGTGCCGGAGTCCCCACGGAAGTCATCGTGGGCCGCTTTCGGGCTGGGGATTCCCTGCGTGAGATGGCTTCCGACTACCAGGTCAATGAAGAAGAGATCGAAGAAGCGCTCCGCTTCGAGCAGCGACAGGCGGCCTGAAGCACCGCCTCTGTTCATTGATCGCTGTGCCTGGAGCCGTCGGCTAGGCGATGCGCTCCAGGCCGCATGCGTCCCCTTCATCGCGCATCAGGACCGCTTCCGACACGACACACCCGACGAGGAGTGGCTGACCGCGGCCGGACAATCTGGCTGGATCGTGATCACGCGTGACAAGAACATCCGCCGGAAGCCGAACGAGATCGCGGCGATGAATGCGGCCAAGGTCGTCGCATTCATCTTGGCCGCGGGAGACGCATCCGCGGCTGACACCGCCACCTTGATCATCCACCTGCATCGCAAGATCGTCGCGCTTGCGACCCGCGCGCGACCACCCGCCGTGTTCACCATCACGCTGGGAGGACAGATCGCGAGGCTGGATCGGCGCGGAAGAGCAGGGTGACCGCCGACGACGACGCGACACACCCCGCGGGGTATCGCCCCCGAGAGCCGTCCGATCAAGGGCGATACCGGCGCATGAACTTCAGGTCGATGGCGTCCTTCCAGTTCCACACCCACCCTCCCAGGCGAACGCGCCCCACGACGCGATCGCATGCCGGTCACCGGTGCTGATCAAGGCGAGCGCGCGACGCTGGAGGCGCAGCGGCACCGGTGGCCGGTAGGCGTGCGGGCGGGCGGGCCGGATGTCCGCGCACGCCTCAGTTCCCCCGCGCACCGCCCGGCGGATCTCCACAAATCCCGTCGAGATACGCGGTCAAGTTCGGCAGCCCGAGCGGCGCCCACGCCGCTCGGGCTGCCCGGCAGTGCTCGCTTCGCTCGACATCGCTACGCGACACTTGGGCAAGGCTCGCCCGCACCCGCCCGATCGAGTAGGGTTCCCGGATGCGGGTGTAGAACTCCAGCGCCTCCTCGTAGCGCGCCCGCGCACCCTCGTGGTCCGAAAGCGCAAGGGCGATGTCCCCGAGGCTCATGATGCAGTTCGCCTCCCCCAGCACATCCCCCACCTGCCGGTACAGCGGCTGCGCCTCCTCGTAGCGCGCCCGCGCACCCTCGTGGTCCGAA
>JALHMS010000009.1:0-5604 GCA_022843925.1 Burkholderiales bacterium | reverse complement strand
GCGCAAGGGCGATGTCCCCGAGGCTCATGATGCAGTTCGCCTCCCCCAGCACATCCCCCACCTGCCGGTACAGCGGCTGCGCCTCCTCGTAGCGCGCCCGCGCACCCTCGTGGTCCGAACGCGCAAGGGCGATGTCCCCGAGGCTCATGATGCAGTTCGCCTCCCCCAGCACATCCCCCACCTGCCGGTACAGCGGCTGCGCCTCCTCGTAGCGCGCCCGCGCACCCTCGTGGTCCGAACGCGCAAGGGCGATGTCCCCGAGGCTCATGATGCAGTTCGCCTCCCCCAGCACATCCCCCACCTGCCGGAACAGCGGCTGCACCTCCTCGTAGCGCGCCCGCGCACCCTCGTGGTCCGAACGCGCAAAGGCGATTTCCGCGAGGCGCGCGACGCAGACCGCCTCCCCCAGCACAGCCCCCACCCGCCGGTACAGCGGCTGCGCCTCCTCGTAGCGCGCCCGCGCACCCTCGTGGTCCGAACGCGCAAGGGCGATGTCCCCAAGGCTCTGGATGCAGTTCGCGGCGACTGCTTGTTCGCTTTCACTTCGGGCCCGGGCTTCCGCCGCGAGGATCGGAACCGCGGTCCCCATGCCCGTGAACCGGGCGAATTCGGCGTAGCCTCTGCAGGAACGGGCAGCCGACATCCAGTCCGCCCCGCGCAGCGCTTCCGCAATCATGGCTTCGCAGTTGGGCCATTCGAGCGCCAGCCTCGCCTTGATGCTCGCCCCTCCGGGCCTGCCCACTTGCCCGCCCTCGGCAGCGATCGCGACGTAGTGTTTCGCGAGCCGTTCGCTGCTGCCGGTGCTCGCGGATGTCCCCACGATGTACTCACGAACGGGCTGGAGCATCCGCGCGCGCCGGTCCTGGACGAAAGCGAGCCCTGTGTTGCGCGCCGCCGCGAGAGACCGGTAGCCGTCCTCCGGGCAGAGGGCCTCCAGGTCGGCGGCAGCGAGACCGGCAGGCAGTCGTGCCAGGCCCTCGCAGAACTCGCGCGCCGCCGGGTCCAGTCGCTCCAGGGAGAGTTCCAGGGCGACCTCGAGGGAGGTGCTCCGGGTGGTACCACCGGCCCGTTGCAGCAACTGGGTCCGCTCCGTCTGCCAGCGCTTCGCGACCACCGCGAGATCCGGTTCGGCGAGCGCCAGATTCGCCAGCAGCGTGATGGCGAGTGGCAACCCGTCCATCGCCGCCAGCAGGCCGGCCAGCGCCGGATCATCGCCGTGACCGGGCGCGAGCCGGAGGAAGAGCGCCCGGGCTGCCGATGGCCCCAGCGGCGGCAGATCGATGGTGTCATCGCGGGCCAGCCACCCCGGCCCGCCGGGGCGCTCGTCACCACGCATCGTGAGGAGCAGTTCGACGCCATCCGCGGCAGCGACTTCGGTGCAGAAGCGCTCGGCCGCACCGGCATCGGTCTGCCAGGGCGTCTCGAAATTGTCGATGAGCAGCAGTGCCGGATTGCCGCCGAGATGCCGGCACAGTGCAGGGACGGAGGCTTGCCCCGGATCGAGACCGACCGTCTGCGCGGTGATCCGCAGCAGGGCATCGGCATCGGCACACTGCTCCGCCCGGACGAAGTACCGGCGCTCTCCGAACCGGCTGCGCGCCGCGTCCGAATGCGCCGCCGCGAGCGCCACGGTGCTCTTGCCGACCCCCGCGAGACCCATCACGGCCAGGGGACGAGGCGCCGGACTCGCGAGCCGCTGGGCCAAGCTTGCGACGATATCGTCCCGTTCCATGCAGAGGGGCGCGGGCGGAAACACGTCGGGCAAGAGTTCGGCCCGGGGGCTCGCCAGGAGTGCCTTGACCTCGGCGATCTCGTTCCCGAGCGCACCGACGCCGCCGCCGATGCCGGCCAGCGTGGCCATCTCGGTCTCGTGCCGTGCTTGCGCCCGGCGGTCCAAGTCGTGCAACGTCGCGCCGAGGTCTCGAAGGAGAGCGCGGAATTCGTCCGCCTGGCGTTCGAGCGACCGCCGCGTCAAGTCGTGTTCCAGGCGATTGGCGCGCCCGAGGTGCTGGACGTTCGCGCGAATCCCGGCCAGCGCGTCGAACAGCCTGTCCGTCCGCGCATCGGCCTGGTCGAGACGTTGCATCAAGCCCGCCAGATCGGGCGGAACCGGCGCGCCGAGTTTCAGAATGGCGTCGATGAGGAAGGCGCGCCGGGCCTCCGGGAAACGGTCGCTCTTCAGATTGTCACGAAAGGTGCGGAGCAGGAGGGGAAACCAGTCCGACTCGATGCGCTGGCGCAGCTTGGGCGGCATCGGCGGCCGGACGCCCTCGTCGGCAGTGCTGCCGGTGACCCAGTAGTGGAACCACGCGAGCGGGCTTCGCGATACCGGCAGGCGCAGTTCCTGGGCGAGCCGGTGGGTGAAGTCCCGGACGGCGGCGCGCTCCAGCACTGCGAGCGGGGTCTCGCCGTTCGCAGGTGCGTCCGGCGGCGGAATCTCGGCCCCGGCGCGCGCCAGCGTTTCGAGATCCCCGACCAGCAAGCCACCTTCGGAGGCTTCGGGTACGGCGGCTTTACGCTCGAGCCCGTGGCAGTGATCCAGCAAGTCGGCCCGCGCGCGCAGGATCACGCGCACCTCCTGGTCCGTGACTCTGCGCACGAAGCTGCGGGTATCCCGGACGAGCGCGGCTTCCCAGAGATTGGGGACGACTTCGTGATCGAAGAGGGCCAGTTCGCACGCCACGACCGCCGCGAGCGCCTCGGCATGCCGCGCCGCACGCAGGAGATCGTGATTGGGGGCGGGGTCACCCGCGACATAGTGCTCGCGCACCCAGCGGGCCAGGTTGCGCGACGGGAGCTTGAGGAGATCGTAGCCCGCCGACGCCACCAGATTGCCGACGATGCCCGCGACGAAGGTGCTGCCGAAGCACGTTCCGTCGACCAGCAGACTTCCCAGAAAGTCGGTGCCGGGGCTGGCATTGGTGTCGGGCATTCGGTCTCCTTTGGCGGAGTGACTAAGGAACCCTCCGCAGAATAGCAGCGGACAACGTCATGTCCGAACAAGTTCGGGGCCACGTGCTTGGGGCGGCACCGGACGCCTCGCCCTGTCTGCGGTGCCATCGTCGGGCTTCGTCCGATGAGGCCGCCCATTTGGAAGTGGGCCACGCCGAAGGTGGCGCGTCGCTCGACACAGCCGGTCCTTCCGAATTCCGGATTGAACAAGGGAACGCCATTACCGACTCGTCGAAGCGAAGTCCCATCGCCCGCCACCGATCGTGGAGCCTCCGATCAAGGGCGATACCGCCCCATGAACCCCCGATCGATGCGGTCCTTCCACCACCAGGCCCAGGCACCGGTCACCGCGAACGCCCCCCACGAGGCGATCGCGACGCCGTCGCCGGTGGACAGCAGCGCGAGCGTCCGTGGCTGGGGGACCCAGGGTCGCGGCGTCTCGCCGTCCAGCGCATGCATCAGGTTCGCGAAGAGTGGCGGGCCCTGGCGCACCGCGTACACACCAGATTTCGGATGCGGATGGTCTTGCGCCGTCGCGACGTCCCCGGCCGCGTGCACGGCGGGATGCGACACGGAACGCAGGGACGCATCCGTCAGCACGAACCCGGCAGGGTCGAGCGCAAGGCCGCTGGTCCGAAGCCATGGCGGCGCTGCGGCGCCCGTCGCCCAGACGATCCAGTCCGCGTCGATCGAAGTCCCGTTGGCGAAGTGCAGCTTGCCATCGGCAACGCGCGTGACCCGATGACCCAAGCGCAGACCGACGCCGCGCGAGGCGATCGCCGCACGGACGCGTCTGCGTGCCGAAGACGAATGCGACGGCAGGAGGTCGGGCGACTCGCCGCAGAGCACCACTTCGGTGTCGCGCGGCATCTTCCGCAATCGCGCCCGCATCGCAAGCGCCAGCTCCACGCCCCCGGCGCCCGCGCCCACGACGGCGATGCAACGGGTGCGCGGCGGACGTTCGTCCAGCACCGCCTGCCAGGCATCGAGGAACGGCTCGACGGGCTTGACGCTCACGCCGGAGGCGTCCGCCCCCGCGATCGCGTTCCGCGGCGGCACGGAACCCGTATCGATGGACAGCACGTCGTACGAGAATTCACTGCCGTCGTCGGTCTGCACGATCTTCCCGTGGGCATCGATGGCAGTCACGCGTCCGTGCACGAAGCGCGCACCGGCGAAACGCGCAAGCGGCACGAGGTCGATGCAGGCCTCTTCGACCGTGTAGTGCCCGGCGACGACGCCCGGCAGCATCCCCGAGTACGGCGTGAGCGGGAGCGGGCTCACGAGCACGATGTCGAGATCGGAACGCCTGCCCAGGCCGATGCGCCGGAGCACCTCGACATGAGCATGCCCGCCCCCCGCGAGGACGAGACGCTTCATGGGGTCGGCTGCCGCGGGACGAGATCCGCGGCGAGCGGGGCGAGGTCGTCCCGCGCGAGCAGCGATGCGAGATCCGCGGGGCGATCGATGTCGGCACGAAGCGCGAGTTCGTGCAGACGCAGACCGAGCGTGGCGATGCGACTGCGCGTCGCTTGGAGGACGGCATCGGTGCCCCACGGCATCGCTTCGAACAGCGCGGGCACAGGTGTGCCGAGACCGATCAGCCAGTAGCCGCCGTCCTCCGCCGGCCCGAGCACCACGTCGACGCCGTCGCGCAGCGCCTGCGCTGCCTCGGCGAGATCGTCCGCCTGCAGGTCGGGCGTGTCGGTACCCACGAGGATGGCCGCAGTGGACGTCGCCAGCGTAGCTGCGAACGCGCGGTGCATCCGCTCGCCGAGATCGCCGTGGCCCTGCGGTTCGAGCGTCACGCCGTGCCGTCGGCGGCAGACCTCGAAGAAGGGATGCGCGGTGTCCGGCGCGCACAGGAGGACGACGGGACCGACGGCGGCGCGCGCGGCGGTGTCGAGCGTGCGCCGCGCGAAGCGCGCGGCGAGCACGGCGGCGCCGCCTTCGCCCAGCGCTGAAACGAGCCGCGTCTTGACGGCGCCCGGGTCCGGGGCCTTCGCGAACACGAGAACCGGTACCGGCACGACGTCAGCCACGATGCCTCGGATAGCTGCGTGCAAGCCGTGCGGCATCGACGCCGAGGAAGTACGCGAGGCGAAGCCGCCACATCAGCAGGACGGTGCGCAAGACGCCGTGCTTCTCCCACCGGCGGCCCGATGTCGTGACCCTCGCGCGAAGGCATGCGGGCGGCCCGAGACGGCGCAGCCGCTTCGAGATCTCGACGTCCTCCATCAGCGGTTGCAGCGGAAAGCCGCCCACGGCGTCGAAGGCCGAGCGGCGACAGAAGATGGCCTGGTCGCCGGTGGCCACCGCGGTGAGGCGCGAACGCAGGTTCATCATCGCGGCGATCACGCGCAGCAGCGCGGGGCGGCCAGTGATGCGCACGTCGAACCGCCCCCATACGTGGCGGTCGTCATCGAGTGCCGCGAGCACGAGCCGGTCCGCATCGTCCGGCAGTTCGGTGTCGGCGTGCAGGAAGAGCAGCGCATCTCCCCGCGCGACGCGGGCGCCTACGTTCATCTGCGCGGCTCGGCCCGGTGGCGACACCGCCACGCGATCGCAGGACGGCGTCGCGAGGTCGACCGTGGCGTCGCGACTGCCGCCGTCGACGACGATGACTTCGCACCCACGACCGCGCAGCGGCTG
>JALHMS010000008.1:178518-203788 GCA_022843925.1 Burkholderiales bacterium | reverse complement strand
GGAGACGCTTCAACCGGAACGATCGCTCTCGCGGGCATGGCCCGCTCCTACAGTTCGTGGCGCATCCACCAGCCGTGATCGCAGCGACGGTGTTGTAGGAGGGGCCGATGGCCCCGAAAGCGGTGAGTGCTGCGGAGACGCTTCAACCGGAACGATCGCTCTCGCGGGCACGGCCCGCTCCTACAGTTCGTGGCGCATCCACCAGCCGTGATCGCAGCGACGGTGTTGTAGGAGGGGCCCATGGCCCCGAAAGCGGTTAGTACCGAGGAGACGCTTCAACCGGAACGATCGCTCTCGCGGGCATGGCCCGCTCCTACAGTTCGTGGCGCATCCACCAGCCGTGATCGCAGCGACGGTGTTGTAGGAGGGGCCGATGGCCCCGAAAGCGGTGAGTGCTGCGGAGACTCCCCACCCGGAGCAATTGCTCTCGCGGGCCCTGCCCGCTCCTACAGGATCGTGGCGAAACGCTGCACATGCCCTTTTCTCAGGCACCCGCCTTCTTCGGACGTCGCACTGTTGGCTTCTTCGGCGTTGGCGATTCGTTGGCCGGTCGCTCGGCAAGCCTTCCCGTCACGTACTTGTGCAGCACGCTCGCGATCAGCGTCTGGTACGGCATCCCTTCCTCCATCGCCTTCACCTGGATGTCCTGCAGGTCGCTCGACGACAGCCGGATGTTGACCCGACGATCCTTGATGGCCGTTGCGCGGGCCGCCGCCTTGTAGCGGGCCAGTTCCGCCTTCGTCGCGACCGACCGGAGCACACCCTTCTCGAAGGCGTCGATCAGCCCGGCCTCGTCGGGTTCAATCTTCGGCATCGAGGTCTCCTGGATTCAAGTAGTCACGCGTCGCCTTGCGACTCGGAATGACGGTCTTCAGGAAGAAGTGGTCAGCCTCTTCCACGAAGGGGACGAGGTGCGCGTATCGACCACTCGCCACGACCAGCACTTTCTGGCGCGGGTACCGGTCCGCATTCGGATGCGCGAGAACGTCCAGCAGTCCGCCCGACTCGAAGGCCACCACCATCTGACCGAAGGACACCCCCCGTTCAGCCCGCAGCTGTTCATCCTTATCATGATTCCAGCGAAACGGCTTCATCGTGAAAGTGTATTGAAGGGTGTGCCGTTTGTCATCACGCCTGTGACGGAAGGGGGCTCCAGTCCTGTTGCACCAGCGCCGCGGCACGATCGGGGTCGGACGCGAGTGACGATCCGCGATGCCCGATCGGGGCCGCACCCCCGCAACCTCCACCCCTGGTCCCAAGAACGTAACACATGTGTGCTACATTCTTCGCGGCTTCGACCGAGTCCAACTGAAGGGGCACATCATGTCGACGACGACGATCCGCATTCCCGATGAACTCAAGGAAAGGGTTGCTCGAGCAGCGGAACGCACGGGCAAGAGCCCGCACAGTTTCATTCTGGAAGCCATCAGCGAGAAAGCGGAGGTCGAAGAGCGTCAGGCTGATTTCGTCGCAACCGCCGAGAAGCGCTACGACGCCATCGTTTCGTCCGGCGCGACGATTCCGTGGGCGGATATGCGCAGATACCTCGAACGCCGCGCTGCGGGAGAGGCGATCGCACGTCCCAAGGCTCGTCGACTCTCGAAATGACCGGTTCCATCCGGATCGAATTCGCGCCGGACGTTGCCGATGATGTCGATCGGATTCTGAGTCATCTGCTGGAACACGAGATCAACGATGCAGCCGCGCGGGTACAGGACATCGTCGCCGCGATCGATGTGCTGGAAAGGAATCCGTTGATCGGAAGGCCTTTGGAAAACAACCTCGGGGAACTCGTGATCGGGCGGAGCGCGCGTGGCTACGTGGTTCTGTATCGCTACGTCGAGGCGTTGGCGACCATTTTCGTTCTCGCCATTCGCGGTCAGAAGGAAGCCGGCTACGTACGAGACATCATCTGATTCTCCCATTCGGGGCCGTTCGGGGTCGGACCGACGTAACCCCTTACCCCCTTTGACGAAGCTTGGCGGCGCTCCACCATCGCTTGTCCGAGACAGTCGCCCCTCGCAACGGCAACGGGTCATCCGGCCTCAGTAGTCCGCGCGGCAAGTGGACTTCTCCCTGAAGCCATCCGCCATCGTGATGCTGCCCTCGTAGTGGCCACCACCGCGGATGCTCTTGTACTTGCCCGTGCCTGAGATGAAGGTGAACACCCCCTGGTAGGTCGTCCGCCAGGCATCACCGCGGGTCGTCGAGAACACCGACTCGAACCGCGCCCAGAGCTTGTCGCCATTGCGCAGCGTGTACAGGAAATAGCCGACGCTCGTGCCGGCACCCGCGGTCACATCCTCATGAGCATAGGCCGTCTGTTCAGCGCCATCGAAGTCGACGTCACCACTGGTGACGACATGGACGCGAATGGCCTGCCGCAGTTCGTGATCGGGTCGGTCACCCAGCTTGACGACATCGGGGACCGGCCGCTCCTTCGATACCTTCGAGCCCGAACAGTCCAGCACGTCCGCCATCGACGGCCCCACCCCGAGAGCACAGACGGCGACGGCCTCGACCGCGCACTGCGCTAAGCGACGAACACTATCCATGTTGCCCTCCGACGAATCGTGACATGCACTGATGCCAGGACGCCGGTCAGCGCCCATCGAGCGACGGTGCCACTTCTCGCTGCGCACTGGCTTGACCTTCGTCAACGTTAGACGTGCTCGGCAGGCCGAGGCCGCCGCCGTTTCATGGCCTACCGGGCAGTCCGATGACGAAGCTCCGTCGCCAAAGTAGATGAATTGCATACAGCTTTGACTTCCCTCAATCCACAAGCCATGACTGAAGCGCAGATTGGTGGCTCAACACGGCTGACGAAGTCTGTCTTGCGGACAGCCTCATCATCCTTCCAACGATTCACCGAGGCATCGAAAGAGGAGAGCATCCATGGTCGTACGAACACACGTCGTCTCTTGCATGGCGGCTTTGGTCGGGGTCCTAGCCACCCTGGTCGCCGGCATGAGCCCGGCTATCGCCGCGCAGCCCGCGGATATCGTGCGGATCACCGGCGGGTACCCCGTCAGCATCGCGAAGATCCCGGTGAAGGACCCGATGACGAAGTATGTCGCCGGCGCGCTGTTCGAACCGGAGGGCTCCGGGCCTTTCCCCGCCGTGGTGCTGCTCAGCGGATGCACCGGCGTCGGCCCCGATTTCGAGACCATGCGCCGCGTGACGACCTCGTACGTGTCGAAGGGTATCGCCACGCTGGTGGTCGATTCGCTGACGCCACGCAACGTCCAGAGCGTGTGCGAGGAACCCAAGAGTGTCGAAGCGTTGGAGTACCGGGCGCGCGACGCCATCGCGGCCAGCGCGTGGCTCTCCCGCAGGCCGGAGATCGACGCACGAAAGATCTTTCTCCAGGGGTACTCCCACGGAGCGATGGCAGCCATCCGGGTCATCGATGCGAACCGGGCGCCTGCGCGCCCGCACAAGATCAAGGGGGTCATCGCCTTCTACCCATGGTGCTTTCCCGAAACGAAGTTCTCGGTGCCCACCGTCATCCTGGTAGGCGGCGCAGACGACTGGACGCCGGCCGATCGTTGCGAGGCGATCGCCGACAAGACGAACGTCGAAGTGGTCGTGTATCCAGACGCTTATCACGCGTTCGCGATGCCCGGGCTCGACATGATCTACCTCGGGCACCGCGTCGCCTATCAGGAAACCGCCGCACTCGAAAGTCAGCGTCGCGCACTTGCCTTGATCGAATCGTTGATCAAGTGATGTCGCCCCCCCGCGAGACGGGTTCGGTTCCGTCGCGCGGGCTCTCCGCGGATCGTCACCACACCAGTCGAAGGAGAACCCCATGTCGATCAGCGCTTCGCTGAGGGCCGGAGCATTCGTACTCGTTGTGCTCGTCGTGCCCTCGCTTCCCGCGTGGGCGGACCGTACCGTTCAGGAGAAGGGCCGCGTCGTCTACCACATTCCGAAGGTGGAAGTCATGGAAGCCCCCGACGTTCCCGGCCACATCCTCGGCATTGCGGACCAACGCGGACTGGTCACCGTCGATACCGGCGAGGTCGGTCTTTGGGTGACCAGAGTCCTCCTGGACCTCATCAAAGGGACCGGCCCACACCACTCGTACAACGTCACGACATTCCAGGACAAGTCGACGACGATCACCGAGGGCAGAGGCATCACCACCGCTCACCCCGACGGGACGTCGACGTTCGAGGGAACGTTCACCTATATCGGAGGCACCGGACGATTCACCGGCATCCAGGGCGGCGGGACATACGCTGGCGAACGGATGGCGCCGCTCGTGCCCGGCGTCTCCGTGGACCTCTGGCAGAACTACAGCGCGACATACACGCTGCCCTCTCGGTGAGGTTGTTCTGCGTTCACTGCCGGAAGACGGGGTGGGGGGAACACGCCGCAGCCGTGGCACGGCACCGAAACGTCCACCCATTCACAGGGAGCACTCATGAGAACCACCACATCCCGCCACCTCTGTCTTGGCGCCTTCGTAGTCTCGGTCGGCATCGCCGGTCCGGCCGCAGCGGATGACAACTGCACCGGGCACTACGTCAATGTCGGATCGAGGCACATCAGCATCAGCAGTGATCCCACCGACCCGGCGCATGTCCTGATCGGCGAATGTCACGATGGGCGTTGCACCCGGAAGGACAAGGACGGGGATGAAATGACGATGCAGAGTTCGGGGGCAGCCGGGGACTACATGGGCAAGTGGAAAGTCACTGGCGGCACCGGAAAGTACGCGAATGCGCGGCGATCCGGCTGGTACCGGCCCACGCGAGACGAGGGCGTCGTAGTCGTGGGCGATTGGGGCGGCACCTGTTACTGACCGGCGTGAAGCAACCAGCCTTGCGGCCGAGGTGCCTTAAGTGCGCCGAGCGCAACTGACCCGCGTCAGGTAGGTCGCGTCCGCCGGGGTACCCGAGAACGGCAACGGTTTGGTCTGCGGGAAGGTCCGCAGTTCACAAGACAGGAGGAAGGTATGGGAACAGCAGGATGGCGATCGATGTCCTTGGGGGTCCTTTCACTGATCGGCCAGTTCGCTTGTGGCATGGCGTCGGCGGGGTTCCTGGATTGCTCGGCAACAGAGGTCATCAAGGAGGAGACCTCCCAATCGTCCATCCAACCCGGACCGAATCGTGAGCTGATCCAGATCGTCCGGGTGTGGCGCCTCACGAGCAAGCATCCGGAGTTCGAAGGTACCGATAAGACCGCGTACATGCAGATCGATCAGTGGAATGGCACCGGGACGCATGCTGGCTATTGGGGGATGGTACTCAACAGCGGCGAAACGCTCCGTGCGAGGTTCGAGGGATCGCACTTCCTCGTCACCAAAGGAGGGCGGTGGGAGGTAGTCTTCCAGGGAGTCTTTCACTTCATCTCCGGCACGGGCCCGTACGAAGCCATTCGCGGAGGTGGCCACTACCGCGGCGTCGAGAGTCCCGCAGGCAAGACCGAAGAGATCGGCTGTGTGGCGTCGTACTGAGCAGCATCGCAGGACAAGGGGTCAGCTCTTGCTGGACAAGGGGTCAGAGGCACCCTCTCGGGGCCGAGCCCACGCAACCCTCCTTACCATCGCGTACCATCGGCGCGTACCATCGGGGTCAGGTCTCCCCTCTTTCAAGTGGGGCGCCCGATCGGCGTCGGACCTACCCAACCGTCGCGCGGTCGAGCAGAAGCGTCGGACAATTCCTGCACCGAATCCCACTCCTCGACGAACGTCGCAAACTGAACGAAGAGGCGCCCCGTCCGCGATCGCCGCGTTCGCGTGCTTGGCCCGCTCCTACAGGTCGCGACGCATCCATGGAACGGCCCTCTCAGCGCCAGAGGCCGCCTCACCAGAACCACGCTCGCAGCCAAACGAAAACAGCGGCCCGGGGGCCGCTGTTCTCATCCAGGCACCTCAGCGGAAGGTCAGCCGCGACGGTGACGCAGACGTGCAGCGACACCCAACACAGCCACAACACCGACCAGCGGGAGCATCGCAGGTTCCGGCACGCGGACAGTCTCGACACGCTGGAAGCCGTCGGCCAGGCTGTTCTGACGCAACGACAGCTTGTACGAGCCCGTGGCCAGGCCGGCGGTCTCGGCATGGAAGTTACCGGTCTGGACACCGAGGTTCACATCGCCCGCCAGCGTCGTGGAGACGGTCTCGCTCAGCAGGAACGGGTTGCTGAAGACGGTGCCGCCGATCGCGCCCCCTTGACCGTTGAAGCTGAACACCTACGCGTTGTTCGACGCATTGCGCAAGGTCATGTTCCAGCTGTTGGCGGCAGTGGCGGTACCCGGACCGTCGAGGTAGGCGCGCAGGATCGAAGTGGCACCGAAAGCCACTTCGAGTCGGGTGCCGGCAGTGCCGACGCGCAATTCGAAGTCCGCGTTCAGGTTGACGTTGCTGCTGGCCGTACCGTCACCGCCGGGATCCGGCGACACCGTACCGCCCGTGCGAGCGGTCATGCTGCCCGAGATTGCGTCACCCGTGACTTCCGGTGCACCACCGACGTAGGTCGCCGTCGGCGTACCTGTCACTTGTGCGTACGGATCGGCGTTGAAGGATCCGCACGCCCCGAAGCAGGTGATGCCGGCGCTGCCGACGGACATGTTGCCCGTGCCTGCGAGATCCGCCGCGCGGTCGGCAGTGGTCGTCAACCCGATGATCGAGATGGGTCCACCGGAGGTGATGGTGTCTCCCAGCGTCCCATTGCCGTTGCCGATCTTGAGCGTGAAGTTGCCGATGCTCAGAACGGATTGCGCGATCACATCTGCGCGCACTGCACCCGAAGCAGTGATCGCCGCCACAAGGGAAGCCGCGGCACCGATCCTCGATAGGCGGGTATTCGTGTTCATCGACGGCTCCTGGAAGATTTCGCTCCCCACTGTCGTGGGCGCCGCTCGGAGGGCAGATGCTGTGCCACGCGACGTTCGCGCCGCTCCGCATCCATGAATTCGTAGACCTAACGCACATCCGGGTCAGATCAAGTCGCGTCAGGCAACAGAGGGTGCAAACATGGTCGACACACCCTAGGGGTCGGTCAATCCGATCGGGGTCGGACCAATCGGGGTCGGACCTAAGCAACACCCTGATCTCCCTGACTTCCACCGCCTAGGATCGTCTGATTTCTTCGCTTGGACGGCCGTTCTTGCGCGTGCTTCGTGGCTCAGGCAATAGGGTCAGCTCTTGCTGCCGCCGACGTGGTCCGCTCCTGCAGGATCGTGGCGGGATCAGGTCCTGGTCGGCGGTCTCACCAACGTCGAAGGCACCTGTCGATCACGAACGACTCGTTCCGATCGGCATCGAGCCAACCCACCGCAGACCTCACACGCCGACGCCGCCAACCGCGTCCCTCAATAATGCGGCGGCAGTTCATCGCGCAGGCTGCGGAACGCCGGCGTTTCGTCGGCCGGGGTCTGTGCGCGCATCAGCGCCACTTCGCGCAGCAGAAGATCGATCTGTACCTGCTGGCGCACGATGACATCGTTGAGCCGCTCGAGCGTGTCCTCGGCATCGCTGGCCTTGATCTCCAGATTCGTCAGTCGGCGTTCGGTGTCTTCGTGCATGGCTGGGAGCTCGGTGCTTCGAAATGTGAAGGGCCAAGTCTAGCGTCGTGGCATCCTCGCCCGAGAAGAACGGCCCCGAGGTTGCCGGGCCGAACGGGACCGCAGGAGGAAGTGGAATGCGCGTTGCCCGGAAAAATCACTTTCGCGGCCATGGGCCGCTCTTACAGGATCCGGCAAGCCGCACGGGGCACACCGGCTGGGGGAAAACAAGCGCCTTGTTGGCACGCCCGGCGACCATGCCCGTTCCCACAGGGCCATGCATCGATCAGCGACCGTGATCACAGCGGAGGTGTTGTAGGAGCGGCCCTGGGCCGCGAAAGCGGTGAGCTCAAGGAAACACCTCCACCGGAATCATCGCTTTCGCGGCCATGGGCCGCTCCTACAAGATCCAACCCACCTCGCGGGTCGCCAAGCGGGAGAGGCGGGCATCGCCAGCGGCCGGCTTTGGCCGGGCGTTCCCTCGCATCGAATTGGACCGGACTGACGCCCGGTCCCCGGGGAGAACGTCAGCCGCGGCGGCGGCGGAGCAACGCGCCGAGCACACCCGCACCGGCGAGCAGCAGCGCGTACGAGGCAGGTTCCGGCACCGGAGCGGCGACGGCAGTCGTGCGCACGTTGATGTTGAGATGATCGTAGAGGTAGCTCCCGTTGGGACCCACATCGACAGTCACCCTGTCGCCGGCAGCGAAGAAGATTGCCGAGGGTCCGAAGGCGTAGGCCACTTGCGAGAAGTCGGGCCCGCTCACGCCGTGGCCACCGAGGATGGTGGTGATGCCATCTCGCGTATGACTCACTTCGATATCGACGCCATCGCCCGCGAGGCCGTTCAGCACCATCTCGGCGTCGATCGTCACACCGGTGAGCCAGACATCCGACTGTGCCGTGAAGACGATCGCCACACTCGAGGCTGCGTTCGGACCCGGATGCAGGAACAGCCCGTCGAACGTGGGCGTCACTGCGGCGCCGTAGCCGAAGCTTCCGTTCCACGCGGAGTCACCCGTGTCCACCAGTTGGCCGATCTGCGTACACGTGCCGCACGGATAGCCGAAGAAGCCGGTACCGAGCAGCGGAAGCAGGCCGCCCTCGGCATCCCCATAGCGGTAGGTCCAAAGGTTGCCGGCCACCTGAGGCAGCGTGCCGTCGAGCGATTCCTGGAAGTCGCGCAGGTCGAACACCTGGGCCTGGGCAGTGCCCGCCACGAGCAGGGTGGCGAGCGCGACGGAACGGATGATCCGATTCATTGAAGCTCCTGATTTTCTTGTTAGCGACGGAGAAGGCGGCGCCGTCGGGGCTTAACCAAGTTCTGTTCCACCGGGACATTTCCCCTTTTGCTTCCTTGGGTTGGGGCGACGACGCCTATTCATGGAGGGCTTGCTGTCAGAGTCGCCGACATTCCGGGACAAGCGCGTCGGTTGTCGGAGCCACAGCACGCTGCGCACGCGCATCGAGGGTGTGCGATACGTCCTCGGCGATACCATCCACGGGATGGCAGTCCCGCATCTCAATGACGCACGCGAAGCGATCGAGGTCCGGGCAGGCACCGCCGGCTGCACCGTCAGGCGGACGTCGGCGCAAGTCGCGGGATCCCGTCTGCGCCAACCGCTAACCTCTGCACACCCATGGACTGGATACCTGCACTGAGCACGCTGGCGGGGGGCCTCGGACTCTTCCTGCTCGGCATGGCGATGATGACCGAGGGCCTCAAACTGGCGGCCGGACGGGCGCTGGAGCGCATCCTCGCGGGCGCGACGCGCACCCGCTGGCATGCGCTCGGATCGGGGATCCTGGTGACCGCCCTCGTGCAATCGTCGAGCGCGGTGACCGTCGCGGCGATCGGGTTCGTGAATGCCGGGCTGCTCGGCCTGGGCGGCGCGCTGTGGGTGCTGTTCGGCGCCAACGTGGGCACCACGATGACCGGTTGGATTGTTGCCCTCGTCGGGCTGAAGTTCAAAGTGGAAGCGCTGGCGCTCCCGCTGGTGGGGGTAGGCGCCGTACTGCGCCTCACCGGCGCCGGACACCGTCGCGGAGCCATCGGCACAGCGCTCGCGGGCTTCGGCCTGTTGTTCCTCGGCATCGCGCTGTTGCAGCAGTCGTTCACGGGCCTGGCCGACCAGGTGGCTCTGCCCCGTGGCGAAGGCCCTCTCGCTGTACTGGCCCAGGTGGCCGTCGGCGCGCTGCTCACGGTGCTCATGCAGTCGTCGAGCGCGTCGATGACGATCGCCCTCACCGCGGCGCAGGGTGGATTGTTGACGCCACAGGGCGCCGCTGCCGTGGTGATCGGCGCCAACATCGGCACGACGGTCACGGCACTTCTGGCCGCCATCGGCGCCACGTCGAATGCGCGCCGGGCGGCGGCGGCGCACGTGATCTTCAATGTCCTCACCGCTTGCGTAGCGCTTGGTCTGCTGCAGTGGCTGGTCGGCGCCATCGGAATGCTGCGCGAGTGGCTGGAACTTCCAGCGGAGCCGGCAGCGCAACTGGCGCTTTTCCACACGATCTTCAACGTGCTGGGCGTCGTGCTGATGTGGCCCGTGTCCGACGCGCTGACGCGCTGGCTGCGCAATCGGTTTCGGGAAAGCGATGAAGACGAAGCGAACCCGCGTCATCTCGACGACAACGTCCTGGCCGTTCCGGCCTTGGCCATCGATGCGCTCGCGCGGGAGGTGGGCCGACTGGGCACCGTGTCCCGTCGCATGGTTCTACGGGGACTTCGTGGCGAGCCGGTCGCCATGCTGGAACGGGATGAACGTGTCGCGTCCCAGCTCTCGTCCGCGATCGAACGGTTCGTCGAACGCATGAACCGCGCGACCATGAGCAGCGCCACCAGCGCCGAACTGGCCCGCGTGCTCCGCCTTCAGCGCTATCACGAGGCGGCGGCAGAACAGGCCGGGCTGGCGGCAGCATGCGCGACGGACTCGGCCGCGCATGCGCCCGAATCCGTCCGATCGGAAACGGATGCCTTCCGCTCAGCCGCCGAGGTGCTGGTGTCGGAACTGGATGCCGGACGGGCGGACGCCGGCAACCTGCAGCACACGGAGGACGCCTACCAGCGCGCGAAGGCCGCGCTGCTGTCTGCCGGCGCGGCGGGCGCCATCGGCATGACGCCGATGGAGGAAGCACTGCGCAGCCTGAGCGCCATGCGTCGCGCGCTGCAGCAGGCATTCAAGGCCGCCGGAATGCTGGCGGCAGACGCCTGACGTTCCACCGCCGGGCGATCCGGGCCGGCCCATTCCCGCGGCGGGCTGCACGTCCACGCCCCCTGTAGGAGCGGCCCATGGCCGCGAGAGCAGTCGATGCTGCGAGAGCGTTTCAACCGGAACCATCGCTTTCGCGGGCATGGCCCGCTCCCACAAAGCCATGGCCCATATCCTCGGCGGGCGGCGCATCCAGGTCCCCCTGTAGGAGCGGCCCATGGCCGCGAGAGCAGTCAATGCTGCGAGAGCGCTTCAACCGGAACCGTCGCTTTCGCGGGCATGGCCCGCTCCTACGAAGCCGTGGCCTATTTCCTCGGCGGGCAGCGCATCCAGGGTCCCTGTAGGAGCGGCCCATGGCCGCGAGAGCAGTCAATGCTGCGAGAGCGCTTCAACCGGAACCATCGCTTTCGCGGGCATGGCCCGCTCCTACGAAGCCATGGCCCATTTCCTCGGCGGGCGGCACATCCAGGGACTCTGTAGGAGCGGCCCATGGCCGCGAGAGCAGTCGATGCTGCGAGAGCGCTTCAACCGGAACCATCGCTTTCGCGGGCATGGCCCGCTCCTACGAAGCCATGGCCCATTTCCTCGGCGGGCGGCACATCCAGGGACCCTGTAGGAGCGGCCCATGGCCGCGAGAGCAGTCGATGCTGCGAGAGCGTTTCAACCGGAACCATCGCTTTCGCGGGCATGGCCCGCTCCTACGAAGCCATTGCCCATTTCCTCGGCGGGCGGCACATCCAGGGACCCTGTAGGAGCGGCCCATGGCCGCGAGAGCAGTCAATGCTGCGAGAGCGCTTCAACCGGAACCATCGCTTTCGCGGGCATGGCCCGCTCCTACGAAGCCATGGCCCATTTCCTCGGCGGGCAGCGCATCCGAAGGAGATACGCAAGAGACCCTCCATTCCTGGGTCCTCAACGCGGGCCGGCTCAGGGCCACCGCGCTAGACCTGACCCCAGGTTGCGGGACGGGGTCTCAACCGTCGGCGCTCCGCCGTGCCAGCCTTCTTCCGGCGACCAGCATCAGCCCCAGCGGCACCAAGGCCCATGTACCGGGTTCGGGCACCATGCCGTACATGATCATCAGCTGCGGCTCGAACGCGCCGTTTTCCGAAGAGAAGGCCCACGGCTGCGTGGTGAATTCCACGCCGAAACCCGGCAAGCCCGGCCCGGCAAAGAAGGGCTCGTTCTCGCTCGTGCTGAAAGGCGCGCGCACGAGCCAACCGTGGTTCGACGCCCCGTTGGCCCAGGCTTCGACGGACTCCGTGACATCGATGTACGACGCGCCCACGCCCATCGGTCCGGCCTGGGCATCCCAGTTCACGGCGAGTCCGAACGGATACACCGTCTGCTGTCCGGGATTGGTCACGTCCGTGACGGCCACATCCGTCCAGCGGTTCCAGAAGGCCTCGCCCTCCAGTGGCCCCGCATCCGAGGTCTGGATGCCGCCCACGCCGTCGCCGGCAAACGTGTTCCATGTCGCCGTCTCGTCCCACGCCCGGTTCATGCGCAGGAACTGCGCGCCGTCGCCGGCCAGGGTCGTATCCACGACAAGCCGTGCCCACAGGATCGTCGCGCCGGCCGGAATCCGGTCGATGCCGTCGAACCTCAACAGACCCTGCGTCGCGCCTGCCGCATCCGGCGACACGAGGACCTGCGTGTCCGCCCCGAAGGACGCATCGGGCTGACCCTTGGAGATGTACGTCGCGGTCGACTGCGTCAGCGTCAGCGTCTCCATCTGAAGTTGCGGAGCGACCGGGAAGCGCGTTCTGTCCGAGAAGTCCGGCAGCGGAAGGTCGAACCTGGCCCGCGCATTCGTCGGGCTGGACGACGGATCCAGCGTGGTCACCGTCTCCACTTCCAGGCGATTCGTCACCTCGTTGAACGTGAGCAGGCGGATGTTGCCTGCCCCGCCATCGCCGTAACCCTGATAGTTGGACAGCATCTCGTACACGGGTTGCCCCGCCGCGTTCAGGCTCGTCTGATGAAACTGCCCGCGATCTTGAGCCGCCACCTCGGCGCGCTGACTGTAGAAATGCCCGTTCACCACCGCGAAGATCTGCGGATTGTCACGAACCAGTCCGTTCCACAGAAAGTCGCCGTGGTTCCCGCCCCGGCCGCTTCGTCCGCCCACCCCGCGCGGGGATGTCAGCGAGTCATCGGTGATGTACGCGTGGGTGGTGACGAGCGTCGGCATCCCCGCATGCTTGTCGATCACTTTCTGGGCCCACCCGACCGACGAATTGAACGATCCCCACTCCAGGCTGATGTTGAGCATCTTCGTCCCGCCGCCCACATCGATCACCTGCCAGGTCCCGTTGTTGTTCGGGCTCGCCCCGCCGAACCAGTCATGGCCTGCCGCCATGAACCGCTGCGATCCGAAGTTGCGCTGGTACTCGAGCGATCCCAGTTCCGTACGCTGATCTACCAGATCATGATTCCCGGGCAGCACAGCCCAAGGTATCCGACCGTCCAGACGATCCATGGCACGGCGGGCGTTGGTCCACTGTTGCGGATCACGGGCGTTCTCGACGACGTCACCGACATGCGTCGCAAAGCGGATGTTCCTCGACGCCTGATTGTCCAGAATCCACTGGGTGGCCGTCTCGAACGTGTCCACACGCCCTCGCGTGCCGTTCTCCGAGTACCTCTGGGAGTCCGGGATGATCGCGATGCTGAACGTCTCTGCCGGGCTCGGGGCCGCAACGAAGCAGAGGGCCATCGCAGCACTTCCCAGATGCATTGCCTTCATGAACCTTCTCCCGAGAACAATGTGAACGATCGAGGCTGGAAGATCGAGGCCGCGCCCCTTCGCATGAACGTCGGCTTCGCGAAACCCGAGACACTTCTGCGGCGTGCCATCCGGCAACCAATGGACTTCGCTCGAACCGAGAAACGACTGATCCCCGTGTCCGCTGCCACGGGAAGCTTCAACCGTTGCGTCAGCTCCCGGGGAGTGGAACATCGCCGTGTTTCCGGAGTGCGTCGCGGCACCGTTCATTCCCCCACTGTTCGGCTCATGCGCATGGACTTCCGTGCCGCCGGGATCCAGCCCGCGTGGCGGACCACGGGGCGTTCCACGCACTCCGGCATGCAGGCCCGCTCCGACCGTCCGGCGGGACTCGAGTCCCGGTTCCCACTTCGTTCTCGCGGTGGCAGGCGACCACCCGATCGCGCAAGATGCAGCCGACTCACCTTCGTCGGCGCCATGAGGCGCAGATCCACGCGATGTCCCTGTTCATGAGCAACACCCCATACCGCACGGTGTTCCCGATGATTTCCCGTGCCTCGCCGGCCCGGCGGAGAAGCGCCGCAGCCCACCTCGGTACGCCCCCCGGACTCGCGGCGGTGGCGGTCGCGACGATCCTGGTCGCCCTGGGGATGCGACCCGCCTCCGCGATCATGGCCGGTGCGAGCCCCGACTCGCCTGCGCTACGGGTGGACGGGAACACCGCCGGCTCTCCGTGGCGGGGTGTCGGCAGCGTGGTCGTCAAAGGGGTGCCGTACTCGGGCGTGCTCATCACGCCGAATCACGCGCTCACGGCGGCGCATGTGGTCGGAGGGGCGGCACCTGCCGATGTTACGTTCGTGCTGCAGCCGGGCACTGCGGTGCCGGTGGCGCTCGCGGCGGAGTCCATCACGCGATTTCCCGGCGCTGCGTTTCCGTACGACGACCTCGCGATCGTGCATCTGCGGACGCCTGCCCCCCCGGGCGCGATACCCTATCCGGTGCGGACGGCGCCGGTTGCGACAGGACAGATCGTGACGCTCGTGGGTTTCGGCGCCTCCGGCCACGGCGACACCGGCGTGTCCGTCATTGCGTCGTCCTCGGTAAAGCGGGTGGGCGGGAATCGCATCGATGCCATCGTTTCGTCCCTCGACGACTCCGGGCGCACCAGCACGTTTTTCGTCCACGACTTCGACGGTCCGTCCGGCAACGGCGCCACCGGCGGACCGACGCTGGGCAACACGTTCGAGACCGGCGCTGCCGGCGGAGATTCCGGGAGTCCGGTCTTCGCGGAGTTGGACGGGGTCACGTGGTTGATCGGCATCACCACGTTCGTCGCCTCGACGACCGCAGGGCAGCCCGTCAACTACCGGTTCGGAACGCTCGGCGGCGGTATGCTGCTCTCGGACGTGCGGTTCATCGAGTGGCTGCAGGCAACGACGGGCAACACGCTCGTGACGGCCGCTCCCGATGCGGAGGTGCCGGCGGGCCCGTTGTGGGCTCTTGGCCTTCTCGCGGGGACCCTTGCGATCGGGCTGCTGTCGCAACGGCGCCGCGCCGGCACGCCCTGACTGCAGACAGGCAACTTCGGAGGGACAGGTCTTGAGTGCGAAGTGGCGGGTGGCGGCATTCGTCGCGCTGTTCCTGGTGCTCCAGTGGTCCTACTCGTCGATGGCCGGGACGTGGCTCGAACGTTTCGTCATCGACCGCCTGACCGTCGTCCCGGCGGCCACCATCCTCGGCCTCGTCGACCCGGCCCTCCACGTCACGGCATCGGGATCGCGGCTCGCGGCGCCGGGCGGCGGACTCAATGTGCTGAACGGCTGCGAAGGCACGGACATCGCGTTCCTGGTCTTCAGCGCGATGGCGGTGGCGCCCCTGTCGCCGGTCTCGCGTCTCGCGGGGATGCTGGCCGGGCTCGTCCTCGTGTTCGTGCTGAACCAGGCGCGGATCCTCACGCTCTTCTACGCCTTCCGGAAGATGCCCGCTTCCTTCGATCTGCTCCACGGCTTCGCAGCGCCGCTCGCACTCGTCGTCGCCTGCTCGGCGTTCTTCCTGTTCTGGCTCGCACGCTTCGGCACGGGATCGGCGCAAGACCCGCAGCCGGCGGCCGGGGCCGAGTGAGCCCGACCGAGGCCGCGCATTGAGCCGCCCGCCGCGACGCGTCGCGCGGGCTGCCCGCACCACCCCACCGGCGACCCGCGACGGCAAGGGCGCGCCGCCCGCGGTGCCGGCACCCTCGGCGGGGCCGTTCACCCGGCAGGCGCTGCACGCGGCGATCGTGCGTCTGGTGCTCGCGACCCTCGTGCTGACCCCGGTCGCCGCCGTCTTCGCGGTGCCGATGGTCCGGGCGTGCCTGCCCGCATATCGCGCGGCGTTCGAGTTCGTCGCCCCCGACTTCCGCCTGGCCGATCTGCGCGTGACCACCGACGGAGGACATCGGGGCGTCGCGATCACCGTGGGCCTACGCAGCCCGATCTTCGTCGGCACGAAACTCGTGTTTCCCGATCCTCGCGGCGCGGCATCCGCGTCGACACCGCTCTCGCACGCGCTGCAGACGCCACTCGTCGGCAGCCTGGTCGCCTTCGCATGGTTCACCGGTGGGCGGATCCGCCGGCTCGCGGCGGCAGTGCTCGCCCTGCTCCTGACCTTGCCGTTCGCGGCGTTCGATGCACCCGTCGTCCTCGCCGCGACACTGTGGCACACGGTCGTCGACGGCTTCGCCCCCGGCGCGGATTCCCTTCTTTTCCCGTGGAGTGCGTTCCTGCTCGGCGGCGGACGATGGCTCATCGGCGGGCTCGCCGGCCTGGCCGCGATCGGCGCGGTCCGCGCGGTACCGTCCGGCGCGCGTCGGTCACGGGACGGTCGCTTCGACAGGCGCGATTGAAAATGTCGGCGCTGCGGCAGGTCGTCGAGGATCCGGGTGGTTGGGAAAAGGGATCCATGGGGCGTCAAGGCATGTCCGCCTGTCCCGGCGGAAGGGGCCGGAGCCACCGCAGGATCGGTATCGGTTCGCCGAACAGGGTCGGGGGCGTGGCCCGCTCCTGCAAGTGCGCGGCCCGATCCGTAGGTCCAGGGGGCATCGCGGTGATCTACGAGGGGCGCTGCCCTCGTTCGTGCTGCGCGCGGGCAGCGTCTTCTGGACGAACGCCACCAACGAAAACGGCCACCTGGGGTGGCCGTTCGAACATCGGGAAGCGAAGCCTCGCCGGCGTCAGCCGATCTGCCCCCGGCGACGGCGGCGTGCACCGATCGCCAGTGCAGCGAGACCGCCGGCCATGAGCGCATAGGTGCCCGGCTCGGGGATCGGCGCGGAGGTGATGGTCACACGATCGTCGGCGGCGATCGTGAGGGCCGCGCCGCAGCAGGGGCCGTTGAAGTAGACGATGCGGAACGGCGTGGACCCCGCGCTCAGCATGGCGTCCGCGACGCTCTCCCCGTAGCTCTGGGCGCCCGGGCGCGAGATGACGAGGGCGCCATCCACGAACAGGTACGAACCGTCGTCGGACCCCAGGTAGAGCGGATAGATGCCGTCCGTGGCGGTGTTGAAGTACCCGGTGACCTCCGCACCGAACGATTCGGTGGCGAGGGGCCAACCGGGGTCACTGGTCTGATCGGCGTCGCTGGTGAAGCCGATGAGATCGCTTGTGAACTCGCCGATCTGGTTGCCGAAGTCGATGCCCGTTCCGGTGTCTTCGGGATTGGCGAAAATCTTGATGGTGAACGCGGCGTTCGCGGCGAGCGGCGCGAGGAGCGCGAAGGTCGCAAGCGACACGGATGCTATGAAGGTACGCATGGTGGGTCTCCTGGATCGACGTTCTGGTCGGGGCGCCTCGAGTCGACGACATCGCCCGAGGTCGGATGCAATCTGCATCCGATCCTCCCATTTCGTCAAGTTTCAGCGAGGTCGGAACCAGGGATCGCCGCCACGAACCGCGCGATCATGGCCCTCCGACGTTCCGTCTCGGCCGGGCGCCATGACTCGAATCCGAGAGTGGAAACATCCGCATGGCAAAGCGGCGATGACGCCGGCGGGTGCGGTAAGCTCCACAGGTCCCAGCGAGCACTTCGCCCCTGAATCTCTTCCGCTTCTTCGAATCGCTCGTCCCCGGCACGGCCGTACCGCCGGGGACGGTCACGCCCCCTTCCGGACCACCGGGAGCGCTCTGGGCGTTCTACCGGCACTTCCTGAAACAGCACCCGCGCGTCTACGGCGGCATGCTCGCCGCGAGTCTCGTCGTGGCGTTGCTCGACATGATCGTGCCGCTCTTCATCGGGCGTCTGGTGGGCATCATGACGGCCCCCGACCCGAAGTTGGCGCTGGCTCGGGGGGCGAACGTGCTGCTGCTCTTCGCCGCCCTGTTCCTCGTGGCGCGGCCCATCGCCATCCTCGTCGACTGCCTGATGCGCCTCAACGCCGTGCTGCCCGGCGTCACGACCGAGATCCGCTGGCAGAACCACTGGCACGTCGTGCGCCAGTCCTGGACGTTCTTCCAGAACGATTTCGCGGGGCGCATCGCCAATCGCGTGATGAACACGGCCAACTCGCTGCGCGAGAGCGTCGTGTCGTGCATCCGGGCCATCTGGTACATCCTGGTCTACGGGCTCACGGCGCTCGTGGTGATGGTGTTCTCGCATCCGTTGCTCGCGATCCCCACGCTCGTCTGGATGGCGACCTACGTGCTCTTCCTGCGCACGTTCGTGCCGCGCATGCGCGATCTGTCCCGCGCCAGTTCCGAGGCCCGCTCGCAGGTGATGGGGCGCGTGGTGGACAGCTACACGAACATCCTCACGGTGAAGCTCTTCGCGCGATCCCGCGACGAGGACGCCCACGTGCGCGAGAGTCTCGACGAGCACGCGCGGCGGATGCAGGTCCACATGCGATGGAGCACGCTGTTCGTGGTCTCGCTCGCCCTCATCAACATCCTGCTGGTGGCGGGAACGGCACTGCTCGGCGGATGGCTTTGGATGGAAGGCCGCGTGAGCGCCACGGAGGTCGCGACGGCCATCCCGCTCGCCTGGCAGATCGCCAACATGGCGGGCTGGGTGAGCTGGGAAGTGAGCGGCATCTTCGAGAACGTCGGCGTGGTCCAGGAGGGCATGGACAGCATCGCGCGGCCGCTCGCGCTGCTCGATGCGCCGGACGCGAAGCCGCTCGTCGTCACCCGGGGCGAGGTGCGGTTCGAGGCGCTGCAATTCAGCTACGGTCGCGGACTCCGGCCGGGAACGGCCGTGATCGACGGTCTGGATCTCGTGGTGCGGCCCGGTGAACGCGTGGGGCTCGTCGGACGCAGCGGCGCCGGCAAATCGACGCTGGTGAACCTGCTGCTGAGATTCCACGACACCGAGGGCGGGGCCATCCGCATCGACGGTCAGGACGTCCGCACGGTGACGCAGGAAAGTCTGCGGGCCGCCATCGGCATGGTGACGCAGGACACCTCGCTGCTGCATCGCTCGATCGCCGAGAACATCCGCTACGGTCGACCCGACGCGACCGACGCGGAGGTGGAGTCCGCAGCCCGCCGTGCCCATGCGCACGAGTTCATCCTCGGCCTGCGGGACTGGAAGGATCGCGCCGGCTACGAGGCCCACGCGGGCGAGCGTGGCGTCAAGCTTTCGGGCGGTCAGCGGCAGCGCGTGGCCCTGGCGCGCGTCATCCTCAAGGACGCGCCGATCCTGGTCCTGGACGAAGCGACCTCCGCGCTCGACAGCGAGATCGAGGCCGCGATCCAGGAGCAGCTCGACGACCTGATGGCCGGCAAGACCGTCATCGCCATCGCCCACCGCCTGAGCACGATCGTCCGGATGGACCGCCTCGTGGTGATGGACCAGGGCCGCATCGTGGAAAGCGGGCCGCACGAAGCCCTGCTGGCGTCGGGCGGCCTGTACGCGCAGCTGTGGAAGCGACAGTCGGGCGGATTCCTGGGCGACGACGACGCGCGGTGAGGGTGCACGGTGGAGGGCCGCGGGGGCGTGGCTTGCAGGCCGCCCCTTGTTTCGTCGCCCCGGCTGTGGTGTCGTCCGATGGGCCACTGCCGCCCCGGTGATCCCCTTTTTTCCGGCGCGATGTCGATCGGCGCACCGGTCGCGCATCAATGGATCAGGCGCGGCACATCGCAGCGCCCCGATCACAGGAGAACGACCATGCATTTCATGCTCTGCTTCCGCCAGACCGATGCCGACTTCGCCCTCGAGCACGACCCCGATGCGTCCAAGGCCTACTGGGGTGCCTGGATGGCCTACGTGGGTGCGCTGCAGGCCTCCGGGAAGGTGGTGAGCGGCAACGGGCTGTTGCCCCCCAAGACGGCGGCGATCGTGCGCATCCGGGACGGCAAGCGCGAGGTTCAGGACGGCCCGTACCCCGACACGCGCGAGCATCTCGGCGGCTACTTCATCGTCGACGTAGACAACGTCGACGAGGCCCTCGAATGGGCGGCGCGCGCGCCCTGCGCGAGCACGGGCAGCATCGAAGTCCGCCCGTGCATGACGCCGCCCGACACGAGCGCACGGGCCTGACCGCCTTGTCGGATACGGAATGGGCGGCTGCCGAGCGCGCCGCCCGCGATTCCTACGGGCGGCTGGTGGCGTGGCTCGCGTTTCGATGGCGCGACGTCGCCGCGGCGGAGGACGCCATGGCCGACGCCCTGGTCGCGGCGCTGGAGCACTGGCCGCGCACCGGTGTTCCGCGGTCGCCCGATGGATGGCTGCTGACCGCAGCGCGGCGCACGCTGCTGCAGCGCCGGCGGCACGAGCTGGTGACCCGATCCCCGGAAGTCCTGGCCGCCCTGGAAGGCGATGCGGTAGCGGTCGAGACCGAGACGCTTCCCGACGAACGGCTGGGTCTGCTGTTCGTCTGCGCGCATCCGGCGCTTCCGTCCGCGATGCACGCGCCGCTGATGCTGCAGGTGGTCCTCGGACTGGACGCCGCGACGATCGCCAGCGCTTTTCTCGTGTCGCCCGCCGCGATGGCGCAGCGCCTCGTGCGGGCGAAGGCGACCATCCGCGCGGAGGGACTCCGGTTCGAGATCCCCGAGGCCCGTGAACGCCCCGAGCGACTCGCGGCGGTGCTCGAGGGCATCTATGGCGCCTACACGATCGGCTCGAGTCTGGTCTCGTCGGCGAACCCCTCCCTGCTGCCGGCCGAGCTTGCCGGCGAGGCGCTGTATCTCGCCCGCCTCGTCGCCCAGCTGGAACCGGACAGCGCCGAGGCCCGCGGCCTGCTTGCCCTCATGCTGTTCTGCGAAGGGCGCCGCCCTGCGCAATTCGACCAGGATGGCCGCTTCGTACCTCTCGCCACTCAGGACACGACACGATGGGATCGCGCACTCGTGGAAGAAGGTGAGCAGATGCTGATGGACGCCTTCCGCATGCAGGCGCCAGGGCGCTTTCAGTGGGAGGCCGCGATCCAGTCTGCCCATTGCCAGCGGCTGTTCACCGGTGAGACGCCATGGGCAGGCATCGTCCAGCTCTACGAAGCGCTGGTGGGCTGCCACGGCGGGCTCGGTTCACGCATCGGCCGCGCCGTGGCACTCGGCGAAACCGCCGGTGCCGAAGCCGGCCTCGCCGCGCTGACCGACGTGGCCGAAGAGAGCGTGGCCAGCTACCAGCCCTACTGGGTGGCGCGAACGCATCTGGAACACAAGGCAGGCCTGCAGGAACGCGCCCGGAAATCCCTGCAGCGCGCCCTCGGGCTGACCGCGGATGCACGCATCAGAACCTATCTGCTGACGTGGGAGAACACGGAGTAGGTCTCCCAGCCGGAAGCGGACGAACCGCGTGGCGGGAAGGCGGAGGCGGGGTCAGGTACTGGTACGAACGCGACCGAAACGATCGCTTTCGCGGCCATGGGCCGCTCCCACCACAGCTTGGCCCGATCCCACGGCGGGTGGCGCATCCACCGCCCTGTAGGAGGGGCCCATGGCCCCGAACGCGGTGGATGAGGGTGGACACGAGACAGTGCCTGCGCACGGTCTCGTGCCTCCCGAATCCGAGCGCCATGCAGGGCGCGAGGTGGATGCAAGGAAGCGCTTCGACCGGAACCTTCGCTTTCGCGGCCATGGGCCGCTCCTACAAAAAAAAGTGACCATTTCCCGGCCGGCGGCGCGTCAGGGGGGGATATACAAGGGGCCCTCCCCTTGTTGGTACGCCGTGCGGCCAAGCCGCCGCGGGCCGTCAGGCCCGAGAGACGGCCATGGACCGTGCCAATGACCGCGCGCCCAAGGGTGCCCCGTCTCCCGGACCGCCGAATGCTCACGCCCGCCGCGCAGCCCTCAACACCTCCCGGGCGGCGCGCTGGCCGGTTTCGACCGCCCCATTGAGGAACCCCTGCCATTCGCGGGACGTGTGCTCACCGGCGAAATGTACGGGCCCTTCACTCTCCGCCTCGATCCCGCCCAGGCTCGTGAGGTAGCCGGGCGGGTGGAATGCGTACGAACCCTTGGGGCTGGATGCAGCATCCCAGACGGTCCGCTTGACGCGCCCATTCCATGCCTGGGAGATGCCGGGCAGCACGCGCTCGATGTTCGCGAGGGCACGCCTGGCCTGGTCGTCATCGGTGCCTTCACCGACGGCGACGGCACGGTCCCCGGCGGTCCAGACGTTGAGAATGCCGGGCGTGCCGGACTGGGCGCGCGTGACCTCCCATGTGAGAGTCGTGCCTTCCAGCATCAAGGAGCCCGTGTTGCCCATGGCGTTCCAGAGGCGGAAATCGAACTGCAACTGCAGCTTCCCGCTGGCGGCCATGGGCAGTTCGCGGATCGCGCGGAGCTTGCGCGGGCGGAAGGCGGCGCGCGTCAGGTCCACATCGCGCAGATTGGAGAACGGCAGCGCAAGGATCACGCGGTCGTAGACATCGGTGATGAAGCCCGA
Source organism: Burkholderiales bacterium (assembly GCA_022843925.1). Taxonomy (GTDB): domain Bacteria; phylum Pseudomonadota; class Gammaproteobacteria; order Burkholderiales. The sequence continues at coordinate 181,462 of JALHMS010000008.1, read as the reverse complement.
TCCCTGGCGGACCGTCACGTCGCACCGTCCGTCGCGTCGACGGACCAGGGAGACGAGCGGGGTTTCGAACATCACCGGCTTGCGCAGCGCCGCCGCGAGCCGCATCGCGATCGCATCGTTGCCCTCGCGCACGTGGAAGCGGCCATCGGATCCACCATAGGGGTCCAGCTCTTCGCGCGTGGAGGACGCCAGCATCGAGACGGCGATGAGAGCCGACAGGTTTTCCGCCTCCGTGGCGAAGTTGTCCTCGAGCGAGGCCCGCAGATAGCGGCCGAGACGCGATGCCCCGCCGCCAGGAACGTGACGCTCGATCCACTCGGCGACGGTCAGAGCGTCGATCTCGCGCGCTCCGGCAGTGGAACTGCGGTAGCTCGGCGTGCCGATCGCACGGCTCTGATCACGTACCACCGGGTACAGGGGCTGGAAGTCACGGAGGGCCTCCTCCTCGGTGTAACGCTCCCCGTCGAAGAAGATCCACCCGTCGGCGCCCGGCGCCTGGGCCTCCACCACGTCGTCCAGCGCGAGGCCGAGCTCCCGGGCAAGCTCGCGGATGTGTCGATGATCGGAATCGATGAGTTCGCCGCCGCGCTCGACGATCTGCCCGCCGGCAAAGGTGTCGCGATCGGAGAAGCAGCGTCCGCCAAGCCTCGAGGAAGCCTCGAAGACGTCGGCATCGATACCTTCGCGGGACAGCCTGTATGCGGCGGTGAGGCCGGCGAGACCGCCACCGATCACCGCGACCTTGGATGCTGCACGGCGTCTGCCGGCAGCGCTGGCGGGGGCGCCCGAGGCGAGTGCGAGGACGGCGCCGCCCTGCAGGACCCGCCGGCGGGCGGGATCCATCTTCACACGGGAAACCGGTTGGGCTGATGCGCCATCGGCCATCGAGTTGCGGCTGAGCGCACGATGGAGCCATTGGAGGAGAGGGGAGCGCGGCGTCGTATTCATGGTGGCCTGAGTTCTTCTGGTTGGAGGTCTTGGACACGTCACGGGTGGCATGCCGGGCGAGGGACTCGACCCTCCGCGCTTCAGTTCCTGGACGCGCTTCGGAAAAGCCGAGGGCTGGGGCAGCGCATTGGCAGACTTTCCCGAGGCAGAGTCGCTCTGCATCACGCGCCGGGCGAAAGCCCCCGCGCGTAGCCCCTGCGGCCGATTCGCGGTCCCTCTACCCACCCGCGACCCTCGACAGAGCCACCCGATCCGCCGCACCATCGGCTCGCGAAGCCTCGCCCCCATCGACCGATCCACTGCATCACCCGACCACCTCGCCCGTGCACCTCCGCTCCCTGCTTCTATCCGCGCTCGCTGCGATCGCACCCGCGCTTTCCGCTTCCTGGCTGACCGCTGCCGGCGTCGACGAAATGCCCGACGCCGCCCTCACCGCCGGCCCGTTCACGACCACCGAATCCGGGCCGGCGAGCTACATGGTCCCTGCGGTGCTGCTGTCGGACACGCAGTCCGCCGTGTTCGCCGAAGGGCACCATCAGTTCAACGAGCCCTGGGTCGTGGCGCCCGATCCCAGCGGCGTGTGGGGGTTGGGGCCGACGTTCAACGAGGACCGCTGCAGCCAGTGCCACGAACGGAACGGCCGCGCGCGGGCGCCGCGGGAGCGCGAGCTGGCGGTGCGCGGCATGCTGATCCGGCTGAGCGTCCCCGGTCTGTCCGCCGAAGGCGGACCGCTGCCGCACCCGGTGTACGGTGACCAGTTGCAGAACCGCGGCATGGCCGGCGCCGTGCCGGCCGAGGGTCAGGCGATCTTCGCCTACGGCGAGCGAGAGATGCGCTTCGCGGACGGCGAAGTGGTCCGGCTGCGGGTGCCGCGGGTCACCTTCATGCAGCTCGCGTTCGGTGCGCTGGGCGACCAGACCTTGACGTCGCCGCGCATCGCCCCCGCGATGGTAGGTCTCGGGCTCCTCGAAGCCGTACCGGAGGCGACGCTGCTCGACATCGCGAGACGCCAGGAGACCGATGGCATCAGCGGGCGCCCCAACGTCGTGTGGGACGTCGAACGACGCGCGGCGGTGATCGGCCGCTTCGGCTGGAAGGCCAACCAGCCGACCCTGCGGCAGCAGGTGGCAGCCGCGTTCCACGGCGACATCGGTGCCACGACGCTCCTGTTCCCCCACGAGAACTGCCCGGTCGCGCAGAAGGCATGCCGCGAACTGCCCGCCGCGATCCAGTGCAGCGGCCTCGGCGCGTGCAAGGGCGACGCGTTCGTGCCGGAGGTGATCCCGAGTCGGCTCGACAACATCACGTTCTACGTCCGCGCGCTCGCGGTCCCGGCGCGCCGCCGCGTCGATGATCCGCAGGTGCGGGAAGGCGAGCGGCTGTTCACGCAGGGGAAGTGCGCGGCGTGCCATGTGCCTGTGCTCGAAACGGGGCCTGTCGAGGGGTTGTCCGCCACTGGCATCACGATCCGTCCCTACACGGACCTCCTGCTCCACGACATGGGCGAGGCCCTCGCGGATCATCGACCCGACTTCCTGGCGGATGGTCGCGAGTGGCGCACACCACCGCTCTGGGGCATCGGGCTCCTGCGAACGGTGAACGGCCACACCGACCTGCTCCACGACGGACGCGCGCGGAACGTCGTCGAGGCGATCCTGTGGCATGGCGGCGAAGCGGAAGCATCACGCGAGATGTTCCGCGCCATGCGCAAGGCGGAGCGCGATGCGCTGGTGAGGTTCGTGGAGTCGTTGTAGGGGGGGCCCATGGCCGCCTCTCGGGCCGGTGGCCCGCGGCGGCTTGGCCGCAGGACGTACCAACAAGGGGAGGGCCCCTTGTATATCCCCCGGTGGATACACCGCGAGCGGTGGCGTTGGGCGGGCTTATGTGGGATGGGCCCATGGCCCCGAACCGCGGCGGCTTGGCCGCAGGTCGTGCGAACGAGGGGAGGGCCCCTTGTATATCCCCCGGTGGATACACCGCGAGCGGGGGCGTTGGG
>JALHMS010000008.1:0-178508 GCA_022843925.1 Burkholderiales bacterium | reverse complement strand
GGCTTATGTGGGATGGGCCCATGGCCCCGAACCGCGGCGGCTTGGCCGCAGGTCGTGCGAACGAGGGGAGGGCCCCTTGTATATCCCCCGGTGGATACACCGCGAGCGGGGGCGTTGGGCAGGCTTATGTGGGATGGGCCCATGGCCCCGAACCGCGGCGGCTTGGCCGCAGGTCGTGCGAACGAGGGGAGGGCCCCTTGTATATCCCCCGGTGGATACACCGCGAGCGGGGGCGTTGGGCGGGCTTATGTGGGAGGCCGATACACCGCGAGCGGTTGCGATGGGCGAGCTTCTGTAGGAGGGGCCCATGGCCCCGAAAGCGGTCGATGCGAGGAAGCGCTTCCACCGCTCCCACGATCGCGCGGTCTGCTTCCGCGGCGCGCGGCGCGCCACGCGGGATGTACACAGGGAACCTCTTCTAGGGCCTGTTCGCACTATCGACACCCGCGCGAACGTAGTGTGAACAGGACCTAGTCCGTCCGTCACGCGACCACCACCGCGCATCGGGTACCCTCGGCGCTCTCCGCAGGCGCCACACCGTCGCCGACACCCACGAGGCTCCGATGAAACTCCGCACCCTCCCAGGCACCGATCTCCACGTCTCGCAGGTCTGCCTCGGCACGATGACCTGGGGCGAGCAGAACACCGAGGCCGACGCGCATGCGCAGCTCGACCTCGCGCTCGATGCCGGCATCAACTTCATCGACACGGCCGAGATGTATCCGGTCCCGCCGAACGGCGAGACCCAGGGCCGCACCGAGGCATACATCGGGACGTGGCTGGCGAAGCGAAAACGTCGGGACGATGTCGTCATCGCAACCAAGGTCGCGGGGCCAGGGCGGCGCGACTGGATCCGCAACGGGCGCACCGATCTCACCGCGGGAATCATCGCCGAGGCCGTCGACACGAGCATGGCGCGGCTGCAGACGGACTACATCGACCTGTACCAGATCCACTGGCCGCAACGGAACGTCCCGAACTTCGGCGGCGTCGCGTTCGACCCGACGAAGGAGAAGCCGGGCCCCGCGATCCGCGAGCAGGTGGAAGGCATGGCCGCGATGATCCGCGCCGGGAAGATCCGGCACTACGGGCTTTCCAACGAGACGACGTGGGGCGTGTGCGAGTTCCACCGGATCGCTAAGGAACTCGGCGTTCCGGGCCCCGTCACGCTGCAGAACAGCTACAGCCTGCTCTCGCGCAACGTCGACAACGATCTCGCCGAGGCGCTCTTCCGCGAGAACATGGCGCTGCTCGCGTACAGCCCGCTCGCGGCGGGTCTGCTTTCGGGGAAGTACCTCGGCGGCGCAGCGCCGGAGGGCGCCCGCTTCACGCTCTTCGACTCGCTCGGTGCGCGCTTCCGGAAGCCGATCGTCGCGGAAGCCATAGACGCCTATGCCGCACTCGCGAAGCGCCGCGGGCTCACGCTGGTGCAGCTCGCGCTCGGCTACGTGGCGAGCCGGTGGTATCTCGGGTCGTCGATCATCGGCGCGACGACGCTCGATCAACTGCGGGAGGACATTGCGGGTGGCCAGGTAGAACTCGACCCCGAAACGCTCGCGGAGATCGAGGCGCTGCGCGGGCGCTATCCGAATCCGGCGCCGTAGGCATCACGGCGCACGCGCACGTCAGCCCGCCCTCCCCGCGAACCGCGCAAACGCCGCATCGGCCACACCGGCGTCGCAGTTCCCGCGATAGACCTCCCGGGCGAGCGCGTCGAGTTCCGGCACGGGTACCTGCTCGCGAAAGAAGCGCTTCGTCGCCTGCACCGACGCCGCGGGGAGCGCTGCGAGCCGGGCTGCGAGTGCCCGCGCCTCGCCGAGCACGCGATCGGCCGGCACCGCCACTTCGGCGAGGCCGAGCGCGGTGACCTCTGCCCCCGACCAGCGCCGCGTGCCCCACACGAGCCATTGCGCCCTGGCGACCCCGACGCGGCGGACGAGCGCCTCGATGCCCCAAGGCGGGAAGAACCCCAGCTCGACCTCCGGCAGCCCCCACGCTGCGTCGTCCGCTGTCACCACCGCATCGCACCCGATCGCAAGCATGAAACCGCCACCCAACGCGAAGCCATGGACGGCAGCGACGACGGGCTTGTCGAGGTCGGCCAGGGCTCGCATCAATGCTGCCTTGCGCTCCGCCACCGCAACGCGTCCCGATGTCGGCGCCAGCGCCATCTCCTTCACGTCGCTGCCCGCGCAGAAGCCGACGCCGTCACCGCGGAGCAGAACGACAGCGACCGCGGGATCGTCGCGCGCGGCAACGATCGAACGGATGAGCCATTCGGTCGTTGCCAGATCGAGGGCGTTACGGACCCGTTCGCGCGAGAGGACGAGTTCGAGGACGGGAGGGGGACTGGACATGGCGGTGGCTTCCCTTCGAAGGATGGCGGCGCAGAAGAATCAACGAAACGTACCACTGCGCAGCGGCAGTGAACCGCCCCCGGCCTGCGGCCACTTTGTCATTCGTATGCAATCCGTAGCGCGCTCCACCTTAGCCTGCACGCACGCCAGCAGGGGGGCCTATGCATGGATGAACCCAGGAGTTTCGTCGTTCGGGTGTACCGGGAAGGTACGGATGAGGTCGCGGGCACGGTCGAGTCCGTGGCCACCGGCGGCGTCGCCGCATTCCGGTCCCCCATGACGCTCTGGGTCATCGTGTGCGCCGATCCCACTGCATGGCGTCCATCGCTTTCCGACCCATCGAAGGAGGACAACACATGAAGCGGATCTCAGTGGCACTGCTGTGCGGATGCATTGGATGCATGACCACGCCGGCGTTGGCTGGCAAGGTGAATCTCGCGAAGGAGGGCACGTTCGAATTCGACTTCTGCCTGGTCGGCGAGACACGTGTCATGACCGGCGGCGACAAGGTGTACGTCAGCCACTACACGAACACGGCGAATCTGCACACCGATCCGCCGGGTCGCCCCTTCGACCGCATGGCATCACTGTGCTTCGGTACCTTCGCGAGCCTGAACGGCAAGCCGCAGGACTTCGGCGTGTGCGAACTGACCGATGCCGACGGCGACAAGTGGTGGATGGAGTATCACGGCACCGCCGATGGCGCGGGGGGTACGTACACCGCGGCACACGGGACCGGCAAGTACGATGGGATCACTATCAAGGGACAGTACATCCTTGATTTCTGGCCGGCGGCCGCCAAGGACACTTTTCAGGCGTGCAACCACAACAAAGGGTCCTGGAAGCTCAAATAGCTTTCTCTTCCGCACTGCCCGGGAACGTACTCCCGGGCAATGAGGCGGGCATGCCTGCCTCCCGCGGAGCCCATCGACGTGTCCACGGAACACAGCGAGCTCGCCAAGCTCAGCGTGCCACGCCTCCCGGGCGTGGTGCCGCGGGTGCGCCAGTTCGCTCAACTGGACGACCACCGAAGCCGCCCCCTCATCCGGATCGAGGGGCCCCCAGGGGCAGGCAAGACCACGCTGGTCTCCAGCTGGTTGGAATCGCGGATTGCCGCCACTTTGTGGTACCAGGTCGACGCAGGCGACTCGGACCCTGCGAGCGTGTTCGACTATCTGTCGAAGGGGCTTGGCGCCGACCCGATCGTCGAGGCATTTCATCAGGGCCTGATGCGCTGTTACCAGACCCTCGAGCGCCCGACCGAGGCGGTTGCGGCGTATCCCCGACTGCGCCACACGTTGTCGGTCGTGCTCGGCGTGGCGCCGTCGGCGGAATCGGAACGGCTGCATCGGAAGATTCTCGCCAGCATGGTGGACCAGCCGGAAGGTTCCGGCGACCCTGTCGGCTGACGCCTCTGCCGCTGCCCCATCGCAGCCCACCCTACCGTCCACGTCATCGCCTCGCGCACCCCGCGGCACCTCGATGGCTCCGCGAACAGACGACAGGCACTCGGATGGTTGATGGCGACGGGCGCCGTCGCCGTGGCGACAGCGACGCACTCCGCGGAAGCACAGGGCGCCGCCGAAGCTCCCGGGGACGGATCTCGCGACGGTCGCGGCGGACGGGCGGATCGCAGAGGCCAAGGGCTTCGTCGATGTCCCACCGGCGCCGACGGGGGCCTAGGCGTTGTCGGCGGTGGAGGAAACGCTTGGCCATCGCCGCGTCGAGCTGCAGCTCGACCCACGAAGTGCGCGCGCCGATGGACGCCTCGGCGCTGAAGACACCCCTCCGTGAGTCGGACTCCGCCCGACGCCCGCGTTCCTGGATGCGCTGCTGAACCCAGGCCGTCGCCGCGTCGAGCGGTAGCGCGACCCACGCAACCGAGCTACGCCCGCATCAATCCGAGCAGATCGTCGAGCCCCATCACCGTGCAATAGATGTTGTTGATGATCTCCAGCTCCTTGCGGTGGAGATCGTCCGTCGCGGCCGCGCAGCAGTCGTCTAGGACGATCACGCGGAAGCTCTCGTCCGCGAGGCTGCGGACGGTGGACGACACGCACTGGTCGGTGAAGATGCCCGTGCACACGACGGTGCGGATGCCGACGTTGTGCAGCAGCAGGCGCAGGTTCGTGCCGGTGAGCGCGCTGTCGGTGGTTTTCGTGACCACGATCTCGTCGTCGCGCGGTGCCAGCGCCGGGACGATGAACGACGGCTCGGTGTCCTTGGGCAGCAGCAGGTTGTTGAAGCCGGGCATCTTCTGCGACAGGGAGCGGTCCCGGCCGTTCTTCGTGAGGCACGCGATGCGCGCGAAGAACACCTCGATGGCCTGGGTGCGGAAGGCGTCGAGTGCACGCGCGATGTTGGGAACCACCGTGCCGTGCATCCGCGTGTGGAACGGCGTCCAGCGGTCGAAGTGCGCCTGCTCCGCGGGCGAGAGGGTCGTGCGGTCGGGGCGGACGAGATACGTGTTCTGCACGTCGATGACGAGCAGCGCGGTGGTCGCAGGGTCGATCACCGGGTCTTCGGGGTCGGGCATCGTCTCGTAGTAGACGGAGCGATAGGCGGTCTTCCAGTTCATGCAGGGCCTCGGGAGGAGAATTCGGTGTCGGCGTAGGTTCGTTCCTGCGACCTCGTTCGGAGAGCATCGCGGCGGGAATTCGCACGGCCGCCGGGACGTGACACTACCGCACACAGCACCGATGCGCGATCCACCATCGCGGGCACGGAAAGTTCGTGGTGGCGGGCGAACCGTTTCGTATGCAGTCGAAGATGAAGTGAGGCAACGCGAGGAGGCCGAAACGAGCCGGAATCACCTTGGGTCGGGCACTGCCCGACGCCCGCAATCCTGGATGCGCCGCCGTGCCCAGGGACACGCCGCGTCGAGCTGCAGCTCGACCCACGAACACCTTCGCACCGGGATTCGTCGGCGCCGGAGACAACCCCCGTGGGTCGGGCACTGCCCGACGCCCGCGATCCTGGATGCGCCGCCGTGCCCAGGGACACGCCGCGTCGAGCTGCAGCTCGACCCACGAACACCTTCGCACCGGGACTCGTCGGCGCCGGAGACAACCCCCGTGGGTCGGGCACTGCCCGACGCCCGCGATCCTGGATGCGCCGCTGTGCCCAGGGACACGCCGCGTCGAGCTATGGCTCGACCCACGAACACCTTCGCCCCTGGATTCGTCGGCGCCGGAGACAACCCCCGTGGGTCGGGCACTGCCCGACGCTCGCGATCCTGGATGCGCCGCCGTGCCCAGGGACACGCCGCGTCGAGCTATGGCTCGACCCACGAACACCTTCGCCGCTGGATTCGTCGGCGCCGGAGACAACCCCCCGTGGGTCGGGCTCCGCCCGACGCCCGTGTCCCTGGATGCGCCGCTGTGCCCAGGGACACGCCGCGTCGAGCTGTAGCTCGACCCACGAACACCTTCGCACCGGGATTCGTCGGCGCCGGAAACAACCCCCGTGGGTCGGGCACCGCCCGACGCTCATCGCGCCAGGACCACCCCGACGATCACGTCCAGCGCCCTCACCGTAGGGGCGCCCCGCGCACGAACAGGATCGCGCCTTCGTCGCTCGCCAGCTCCGGCGCCGCATGGCCGGCCTGGGCGATCCGGTAGTCCCCCGGAACCGCGGCGTCACGCCCGAAGTACAGCTCGCCCGCAACGACCAGGGCTTCCACATCGCCAGGCAGCGCCGATGGCCGCAGAGACGCGCCCGGCGCGAAGCGCAGCATGGACGACTCTCGATCACCGTGCCGGTGGAGTGCACGGATGTCCACACCGGGCACGACCCGGGCCCACTCGCCCTCGCCCGCGCGGAGGGTGAGCGGAGCCTCCCCGCTACCCGGCACGAGGGCGCCCACCAGGGCCTTCACCACGCCGCGGGTGTCGCCGATCGGCGTACCGGACAGATAGAGCAGCGCACCGGCTTCCGACCGCACCGCGCCGTGCCGCGTTGCCGAGCGCGCGAGGTGGTAGTCGCCGGCCGCGACGCGGAGATCCCGCATGCGAATCTCGCCACGCAACACCACGCATTCCTCGTCCTCGTCGTGGCGATGGATGGGCAGCTGCGAGCCGGGTTCGAGCTCGAGCAGCACGGCGTGGTGCGCCGGCGAGAGGACCTTCGTGCGCACACCGCGTACGAGCGGACGCCACTCGCCCTCTCCGAGACGGCTGCCGATGAGCTGCGCTTTCGCTGCGTCCGCGGCGCGTACGCGATCGAGCAGTCGACCACGCATCGCCGCGGCACGGTCGGGGGCCGGCGGTACGGCCGGCAGACCCTCGGCCAGCATCCCGGCGACGGCCTCGGCATCGCCGGGATGCTCGGGGTCGATGAGGTGGCGCGTGGTCGTCATCCCGCGGGGCTCCGTTGCAGGTGAGGCGAGAGGGCATCGCGCAGGGTGATGAGGGCCCGCCGGATCTGCGACTTCACCGTTCCCAGCGGCAGGTCGGAGCGGACGGCGATCTCCTCGTGCGTGAGACCGCAGAAGAACGCGAGGGCCAGCAGTTGCCGGGGCAGCGGGTCGAGCGACTTCACGGCGGTGTGCAGATGCAGGGCCTCGCGACTGGCGCCGAGCAGGTCGACGATCTCGTCGGGCTGGCCGGACCACGATTCCCGCAGCAGGTCCGGATCGGGATGCGGTGTCGCGGGATCGGCGCGACGCAGGCTGTCGAGCGCGCGCGTCCGGGCGATGGTCAGGATCCAGCCCAACGGACGCCCGCGCGCGGGGTCGTAGCGGTCCGCCTGGCGCCACACCTGGAAGAAGACGTCCTCCGTGACTTCCTCGGCGCAACGCTCGTCCCGGACGATGCGCCGCACAAGACCATGCACCCGGCCGAGCACGGCATCGTGCAGCGCGACCAGGGCTGCCTCCTCCTGCCGGGCGATGCGTCCGATCAGGACCGCGAGTTCCAACGACTGCGGCTCGGAATCCACGGGCGCACCGGATCCTGCGCAGGGCGCATCGGCGGAGGCTGGCTCCATCGGAGCGGAGGTACTTGGCGCCAAGCGGGACTTCCCGGGATCGATGTCTGCCATACGCAGGCGCCGCGCTTCCGGATGCAGACGGCGTCCGGATCGGCTCCGGACGCAGGTATCCTCGGTCGATCCGCTCCGGAGTGATCGTCGCCATGCTGACCGTGCATCACCTGAACAACTCCCGCTCGCAGCGCGTGCTGTGGATGCTGGAGGAACTGGCCGTGCCCTACGAAGTGGTGCGATACGAGCGCGACGCCGTGACCTCGCGGGCGCCGGAGAGCCTGCGGAAGGTGCATCCGCTGGGGCGCTCGCCCGTGGTGACGGAGGACGGCCTCACGATCGCCGAGTCGGGCGCGATTCTCGAGTACCTCGTCGAACGCCACGGCGGCGGACGGATGATCCCGCCGCCCGGGACACCGGAGCGGTTGCGCTACCGGTACTGGCTGCACTTCGCCGAAGGCTCCGCGATGCCGCCGCTGCTGCTCAAGCTGATCTTCGACCGCGTCGCCTCGGCACCGATGCCATTCTTCGTGAAGCCCATCGCCCGCGGGATCGCCGCGAAGGTGGGCGAGGGGTTCACCGATCCGACGTTGCGGGACCAGCTGGACTACATCGAGGTGGAACTGGCGCGCAGCCCGTGGTTCGCCGGCGAGGACATCACCGCCGCCGACGTGCAGATGAGCTTCCCGCTGCAGGTGGCGATGGCGCGCGCGTCGGCCGGCACGCCACGGCCCCGGATCGCCGCGTTCCTGGCCCGTATCGAGGCGCGTCCGGCCTACCAGCGCGCGCTGACGCGCGGCGGGCCGTTCGGGATCATCGTCTGAGCGGTACAGACTACTTCCGATCCACCTTGCGGAACCCGGTCGGCGGCGCGAACTTCGAGTCCCGCACCGATTCGACCCGGTGCGACTTCACTTCGGTCTTGAAGCTGAGGATGGGCTTGCCGGCGGCCTCCTTCATGGTCTCGTCGGTCTTCTTCTTCACGAAGTAGTCGGTCACCGACGACAGGACGTCGCCGGCGCTGGTCGGGATCGACGCCCGCGCGCTGCTGCCATCGGCATCCGCGGCGGCCTGCTGCTCGGCACACGCGTCGCCCCGCATGTCCCACGTGAGCACGGTGAGCACGGGGTAACCCTTCACCTTCTCCAGCTCCTTGCCGGCCTTCAGGAACGCGGACTTCTCCTTCGTGCCGAGCATCTGCGTGAGGTACGCGTCGATCATCCGGCCGGCCTCGGCGGGCACCACCTGCGTCTGGTCGGGCGGGGCGACGATGCCGATGATCTCCGTCGCCAGCGCCTTCGCGTAGGCCTGCTCCACGGCCGTGGCCTCCTTCAGCGCGGGCGTGAGCGGCGTGGTCCAGAGTTCGACCGCGAGCGTGCTCACGGTCTTGCGCGCCTTCGGGTCCTGCAGTGTCACCACCCACGCCACCTGGTACTCGTCGGTGTCGAACCCGTTGATCGCCTTCTTCTGGCCCGTGGGCTTCACTGTGAACGCGGACGACGCCACCTTCATCTCGCATTCGGTTGCCTTCTCCTTCTCCGGCGACGGTTCCGGCTTCTTGTCCTGTGGCCGCTCGGCGACAGGCCCGAGGCAGCCCTTCAGCGGGCACTCGGTGTACGTCCTGTCCTTGGCGTCCAGCGTCCAGATGACCTTGCGATCGAGCCGTTCGATCCGCGAAGTGTCGTTGGTGCCGACGAGGTATTTCGAGAACGTGCCCGTACCTTTGAAGGTCGTGTCCTCGCGATGCATGTCCGCGCGCGTCCAGCTTCGCGTCGTGCCGTCGAACGGAAGGAACCCCTTGATGCCGTCACTGACGAGATGCGTCTCGAGGACCGCGGTGGGGTTCTCCGGCGTGGTGTCGGGAGTCTCTCTCTCGAGGGGCGATGCGCAGCCTGCGAGAGCGGAGACGGTGACTGCGAGGGCGGCGACGACGTGGCGTGACATGGGCGGGACCTCCCGGAAAGATGGCTGGTCGTGCAGCAAGTTCTCGACCAACCTCCGCGGCCAACATACCGCGAAACATCCGGGCTGCCCACCCCCGTCGAACGGCGTCCGCCGCCCGGGCGCTCAGCGGCGGCGCCGCGCCGTCCAGCCAATCAGACCGAGGCCGATGCCCATGAGCGCGTACGTCCCGGGTTCGGGAATGGGCGCGATCTCCACGTCCACCCACACGGCCTTGTGGTCCGACGTGGGAAGCCCGCCGAACAGGTTCTGATTGTTGAAGGTCCCGACCAACGGGAACTCCGCGTCGCTGCGGGTAGGCCAGTACACGCCGGCGCCCGTCACGGCGAGATTGGCGGACGGCAGGACGTAGTCGACCCGCAGGTTGCCGGGTGCCGTATCGTTGAAGTCCGCCGTGTCCAGGGCAGGATCCCCGAGATGCGACTGGTTGGCAGGGCCGTTGTTGGACGGGTCGGTGGCCGCAGCCGTGCCACCCGCGCTGGACGGCCGGGGGTCGGTGATGAGCGGGTTGTCGAGCAACTGGCCGATCGCGTTGTACTGCGTGCCGCCGATCAGACCCTTGAAGCTGTCGCCGTCGATCGGATCGGCGTTGTAGTCGCCGGCGATCACGAACTTCGCGCCGCCCGCGAGCCCGCCGACACCGCCCTGGTCGTCGTAGATGTATGCGGCCTGCGCGCCACCGGCGACGTAGTCGGCCCAGAAGCGGATCTCGTCGTGGTTGCGCTTGCCGTTGCGATCCTCCGCGCCATCGAAAGTGGGCGGCGTCGGATGCGCGGTGAGGAAGTGCACCTGCTGGCCCTCGATCAGCAGGGTCACGTCCACGTGGTTCTTGGACGACAGACGAAGGATGTCGACCTCCGCCGGGCTGTAGAAGCCACCGGGACCGGACAGCCGGTTGCCCGTCGGATCATTGGTCAGCAGGTTGCCCGGCATGTCCTTCCACAGGAAGTTCTGGAAGGTCCGGACATCGACGATCTCGTACTTGGAGTAGATCGTGAAACCGAACTGCCCGGGGAAGTTGCCGAACCCGTAGGCATCGTCGCCACCGGCGACCACGCCGTTGTTGTTGAGGTCGAATCCCGATGGCACGCCGGTGTTCGTGTTCGGCGTGTAGCGGTACCCGTAGCTGATGGCCTCGGTGGCACTGCGGCCGGTGGCGCCGCCACCGTGGGGCACCGAGAGGAAATTGTCCTGGAACCGCTGCGCTGACGTGCTGGAGTAGCCGAAGGCATTGGCGGTGCTGTTGGCACCCGCCACACCCGCGAAATCGTGGTCGAACTCGTTCACCAGCAACACATCGGCCTGCACGCGCTGCAGGACCTCGGCGACGTAGTGCGCCTGCAGGACCCGTCGCTGCTCGGTGCTCAGTCCGGCCACGCTGGACGACCAGTTGGCGGAGAAGTCGACGATGCCGGGCTGTGCCAGATCGGAGAGCAGCTGGCCGCTCGCGTTGCGGTTCAGGGAGGCGTTGAATGCGGCGAAGCGGACCGTTTCGGCGGACGCGGAAGCGGCGAGCGCGCACAACACAGCGGCGACGACGGGTTTGAGTCGGGTGGACATGGACGGGGCCTCGGATGGTCGGTGGAACATGTGGGTGGGTCGAAACGATCAGCGGCGGCGGCGGCCGGCGGCGGCGAGCACGCCCGCACCGGCGAGCAGCATCAGGTAGGTGGACGGTTCGGGTACCGCAGCCGCCATCACCACCAGGGTCGGGCCGGCGTACGTGAAGTTCGTGTAGCCCGCATAGGTGGCCGCGACACCCGTAGACGCATCGCGCATCAGCAACGTGGTGACGGCATCGCCCGCCACATCGGCCGCGAGGGCGTTCGCGCCCGCGGAGTTCAGTGCGAGTCGGTCGAACAGCGGATGGGTCTCGACGTGCCCGGTCGACACTTCGGTGAATGTGTAGCCAGTGATCCGGGCGGCATCGGGAAAGCTCGTGGCGAATGTGTCGTACGTGAGCGGGCTGGGCGCGGAGATCGCCACCAGGTCGTCCGCGGTGAAGAGCACGTCGACGGCGCCGGAGGCCGTGAAGCTGGCGTTGGATTGCGTCAGTTGCAGAGCAATGCTGTCGATGACCCAGAGGCCTGCACCGAAGTCCGCATCGAACCGGCTCTTGATACCCGACAGATCGAACCGGGCTGCGGCGTACGACGCGAAGTTCCCGAAGTCGCTGCCCTCGACGTTGAAGAAGGCGAGACCGCTGCTGCCGGTCCGCACGCCGCCAGGCTGCACGGTGGCGTTGGCGAAGGCTTCGACCGAGGCGGCCTCGACGTGCGCCGCAAGACTGCTGGCAACCGCGAAAGTCACGGCGAGAATCACGCGCATGGATTTCATCGAAGGGCTCCCGAGCCGTTGTGGAACGCGGATGCGTTGGACGGATACGCCGTGGCTCGCCATCGCATCCTTCCGCGAAGTCTGGCGGTCGATTGCTGCGGTTCGGTGTTGGCGATGTCCGGCTTCGGGTGATCCGAAACGAGGGTGCCGGAGTGCCGAAAGGACTGCGTGCCCGGTCATGCAAGCATCATCGTGGGAACGCGGGTGCCTCCGGTGACCTGCATCGGCCTCCTCCCTGGGGCCGACGGAGGCTATCCTTAGCCGACGCGCCTACGGATCGTCGGCGTGAAGATCGAGGAGGATGGGACCATGCAGGCTCGCCGGGCGTCCTGGAAGGACAAGGTGGCGGCGCCACGCGATCCGAAGCGCGTCACGCTCGAAACCGATTTCGCGGGCCTGGCGGCCGGCACACGCATGTTCGTCGCCACGCCGCGCATCGTCGAGGAGCACCTCCGCCGCATCCCGCCGGGTGAGAGTCGATCGATCCAGGCGTTCCGCGACGGGATCGCGCGGGCCCACGACTGCGAGGCGGCATGTCCGGTCTCGACCGCCGTCTTCGTCCGGATGGTGGCCGAGGCGGCGTGGGAGGACATCCGGGCGGGCCGGCCCGCGAGCGAGGTGACACCCTTCTGGCGCGTCGTGGCCCCGGGCTCGGCGATCGGCAAGCGCCTCGCCGCGGATGCCGACTGGATCGCGGCCCGACGAACTGCCGAGGGTCTCTGAGCAGCCGCAGGGGGCGCGTGCAACGGCCTGCGCGACCGGGCATCCGCCGCACGGAGGCGCTGTGCCACAATCACCGGTCTGCAACCCACATCTGGACGACCCGATGGAACATTCGATGGAAGACCCGATGGAAGACCCGTACGACGAACCGAACGACGAACCGATGGAAGACCCCGTGACCGAAAACGACAAGCCCAACACCGGCACCGCCAAGAGCGAGCGCATCGTCGAGAAGCTCTCGTTCGAATCCCGTTTCGTGCTGATCTTCGGCGAGATCAACTCCGCCACCGCGCGCGCTGTGTGCGAGCGCCTGATCGCGCTGGCGCAGGAATCCGACGCACCGATCCGCATGCTGATCTCCTCGCCCGGCGGCCACGTGGAGTCCGGCGATGCCATCCACGACATGATCAAGTTCGTCCGCGCCCCGGTCACGACCATCGGCACGGGCTGGGTCGCGAGCGCCGGCACCCACATCTTCCTCGCCGCCCCGAAGGAACGCCGCGTGTGTCTGCCCAACACGCGCTTCATGATCCACCAGCCCGCGGGCGGCATGGGCGGGCAGGCCTCCGACATCGCGATCCAGGCGAAGGAGATCCTCCGTACCCGCGAACGCATCGCGCGCACGATCTCGCAGGAAACGGGCAAGCCTCACGCGCAGGTGCTGACCGACATGGAGCGGGACTACTGGATGAACGCCGAGGAAGCCGTGACGTACGGCATCGTCGGGAAGATCATCCAGCGGCACGACCAGTTGGCCTGACGTCCCTGCGGGAGACATCCTCCCGCAGCCCCGCAGCACACCGGCCGCCCTTCGGGCTGCCGGTCCCGGCCCTCGCCGGACATCCGCCGGGCACACCGGGAACTCCCGCACCATCGTACGGGTCATCCCAGTCGCAGACTCGCCGGCTCCCCGTGCCGCTGCATGGCGGTAGAGCCGGCAGACTTCCGAAGCCGCCGACCTCCGGGCCCGGCTGATCGCAATCCGTTACATCCTTGCAGCGAGGCGCCATGGAATCCCTACGCACGCTGTACACGACGCTGGTCACGGCGCCGATCGACGCCATGGCCACCACGCTGGACTTCAGTACGCGATTCGCGCTGCTGCTCGTCGCGGGCATCGTGGTGGCCGAAGCGGCCCGCCGCGTGCTGCGCCTGCCGCGGGTCACCGGTTACCTTCTCTGCGGCGCGCTGATCGGCCCGTCGTGGCTGGGGTTCGTGACACCCGATGACATCGCGCCGCTGCACGTGGTCGGGGAGATGGCGCTCGGCCTCGTCGTCTTCGAGCTCGGGAGCCGCGTCGACCTCGCCTGGCTGCGACGCAATCCATGGCTCCTGGCGACCAGCCTGCTCGAAGCGACGATCACCTTCGGCGCCGTCGGTGGCCTGCTGCTGGCGATCGGGGCCGACACCGCTGTCGCCGGAGTCGTCGCCGCGATCTGCGTTGCCAGTTCTCCGGCGGTGCTGCTCCGCATCGCCCACGAATTGCGGGCCCGTGGCCAGGCGACGGAGCGGGCGATGCTCCTGTGCGCCCTCAACGCGATCTACAGCATCGTGCTGCTCGAGACCCTCGTGGCCGTGCTGCATCTCGGCGTCAGCGACACGATGCCGACGCTGCTGCAGCCGGTCCGGCTGCTCTGCGGATCGCTGCTGCTGGGCGTGGTCACCGCGCTGGTGCTCGACCGGATCTTCCGCGCCTTCTCCGGGCCAGGCGCCGACGCGTTCCTGCTCGCCCTCTCGGTGATCCTGCTGTGCGGGACGGTCGCGATGCAGACCGGGCTCTCGACGCCGCTCGCCCTGCTGCTGGGCGGACTGCTGCTGCGGCATCGTTCCACACGGCTGGTCCTCTTCCCGCCGCACTTCGGCACCGCGGGCGGCGTGCTCGTCGTGCTGCTCTTCGTGCTGACGGGCATCCGCATCGACATCGCGGCGCTCCTCGCGGGCAGTGGTGCCGCGCTCGGCGTCGTGGCCCTGCGGAGTGCCGCGAAGATCTCGGTCGCCGCGGCCCTGGCCCGCCCGAGCGGACTCACGACGCAGAAGGGTGTGCTGGTCGGTGTCGCGCTCACGCCGATGTCGGCGCTCACCCTGCTGCTCGTGAACCACGCACCGCTCGCCCGGCTCGACGTCGCCGCCGCGGTGACGAGCATCGTGGTGGGCGCCCTCTTCATCGTGGAGATCGCGGGCCCGGTGGCGTGCGCGATCGCGCTGCGCTTCGCGGGCGAGACCACCCACGCGCGCGTCCCGGGGACGGAACATGCTCGAACCCTTTAGCGCATCGGAGGCGCTCTCGCTCGGCGTCGAACTGGAACTGCAGCTGCTCTCGCGCGTCGACTACGACCTCACGCCCGTCGCCGCCGACCTCATGGCCGCGGTCGCGCGTCGCAAGCACCCGGGGGACATCAAGCCCGAGCTGACCCAGAGCATGATCGAGATCAGCACCTCGATCCACCGCAGCCACGACACGCTGCTCGCCGAGCTGCGCGAGATCCGCGACGTGCTCTGCGAGACCGCCGACACGCTGAACGTCGCGGTCGCGGGCGGCGGCACGCATCCGTTCCAGCATTGGGCCGAGCGCCGCATCTACGACACGCCGCGCTTCCATCACATCTCCAGCCTGTACGGCTATCTCGCCAAGCAGTTCACGATCTTCGGGCAGCACATCCACGTCGGCTGTCCGTCGCCCGACGAGGCGCTCTTCCTTTTGCACTGCCTCTCGCGCTACGTGCCGCAGTTCATCGCGCTCTCGGCCTCCTCCCCCTTCGTCCAGGGGACGGACACCGGCTTCGCTTCGGCGCGCCTCAACTCGGTCTTCGCCTTTCCCCTGAGCGGGCGGGCGCCGTTCGTGGAGTCGTGGCGGGAGTTCGGCGCCTACTTCGACAAGATGACGGCGACCGGCGTCGTCGAGGGCATGAAGGACTTCTACTGGGATATCCGCCCCAAGCCCGAGTTCGGGACCATCGAGGTGCGCGTGTGCGACACGCCGCTCACGGTCGAGACGGCGGCGGACATCGCCGGCTATATCCAGGCGCTCTCGCGCATGCTGATGATCGAGCGCACGTACATGCCGGCAGAGGACGACTACCTCGTCTACACCTTCAACCGATTCCAGGCCTGCCGGTTCGGGCTCGACGGCACGTTCGTCGACCCCAAGACCCACGAACACCGCACGCTGCGGGAGGACATCCTCATCACGCTCGCGACGATCGACCGGCACGCCATCGAGACGGGCGCGGAATCCGCCTGCGCGCGCCTCGCGGCGCGGGTCCGCGACGGCGTCTCCGACGCGCAGTGGTGCCGCGACCGGTACGCGGAACTGGGCTCCACCAACGAACTCGCGAGGGCGCAATCCGGACTGTGGATGCGCCGCTGACGAGCCCTCAGCGCGAGAGGCCGCTGCGCATCGGTCTCTCGGCGCGGCTGATGCACCGGGTCCCGGCCGAGCTGGGTTTCCGCAACAAGTCGTTGCAGTACATCGAACAGTCGGTGGCCCATTGGGTGATCGCGAACGGCGCGCTCGCGTACATGATCCCCACGATCGGCGCAGACGCGCAGGCGAGCCGGCGGAGCATCCGCATGCACGACTACGTGCGAGAACTCGATGGCCTCGTGCTGCAGGGCGGGGCCGACGTCTCGCCGCTCAGCTACAGATCGCAGCCGCTCCAGCCGGGCTGGGCGGGCGACCGCGTGCGCGACCTCTACGAGATCGAGCTGCTGTGGGAGTTCATCATCCAGGGGAAGCCCGTGCTGGGCATCTGCCGCGGCGCGCAGCTTCTCAACGTCGCGTTCGGCGGCACGCTCTACCAGGATCTCCCCACCGAGATGGGCACCGGCGAACGCCATCGCGAGGAAGCGCTGTACGACGAGGTCGTGCATCCGGTGGCGCTCATCGAGGGTGGCTGGCTGCGCGATCTCTACGGCGGCACGGAGATCGCGACAGTGAACAGCATCCATCACCAGGCCGTGCGCAAGCTCGGCAAGGACATGGTCGTGGAGGCCGTGTCGCCGGCCGACGGCGTGATCGAGGCGATCCGATGGCGGGGCAGCGGCTTCGCGATCGGCGTGCAGTGGCATCCGGAGTTCCAGGATCCCCAGCACGCGGCCCTGCTGCCGCGCGAGCCGCTCATGCGGGCCTTCCTCGACGAGGCCGCGCGGCGGCGTGCGGGCCGCGGCTGACTGTGCGTCGATGGAACCCCGGACTGTGCTCGGATACGCTCGTGCCGAGCATGGCAGCGCCGCCTGCTCCCCCACCACGAGAGGCGTGATGACAGAGGACACCAGGCAGTCCCCGGCGCGCACCGCCAGGATCCCCATCGCGTGGTCGTGGTGGCTGGCCCCCTGCGCGCTGCTGCTCGCGGGCGCGGGCGCCGTACCGACGCCGTCCGAATCGCAGATCGACCGCGGCCGCGCCGTCTTCGAGCAGCTCTGGTCCGTGGCACCGTCGGCGTTCGGGCGCTGGGGCCGCGGACCGCTCTCGAACGGTGGCGCGTGCACCGATTGCCACGGCAACCACGATCGGGGCGAACTGCCCGAGGACGACGGTCCGGTGCACGCGGCCGTGCTGCAACTGTCCGTTCCCGGTGTCGATGCCGAAGGCCGGCCGCGGCCGCATCCGGTCTACGGCCGCCAGATCCAGCACGAAGGCATCCTCGGCCGCGTGCTTCCGGAAGGCGAGGTACGCGTCGAGTGGGTGACGCGCGATCACCGCTATCCCGACGACACCACGACGACACTGCGATCGCCGCGCGTGGTGCTCGATCGTCTGGCCCACGGCCCCATCGCGGATGACGTGATGCAGTCCCTCCGCATTGCACCGGCACTGCATGGCATCGGCCTGCTCGAGGCGATACCGGAGGCGCTGATCGTCGCACGGGCGGCCGATGGCGACGGCCGCGTCAACCGCGTGCCCGACGGCGCAGGCGGATGGACGCTCGGGCGTTTCGGCCACAAGGCCGGGCAGGCGGATCTGCGCGGGCAGGTGCTCGTGGCCATGCACGAGGATCTCGGCGTGACGTCGACGCGTTTCCCGGCCCCCAACTGCTCGGCAGTGCAGGCTGCCTGCCTCGCCGAACCAGCACCCGCAATGCCGGAGGCGGGCGACGACATGATCGACGATCTCGTCGCCTATCTGCGGCAGGTCTCTCCACCTGCAAGCAGTGGCCGCGAGGACCGCGGCGCCCGGCTGTTCGAGGTCGTGGGGTGCGCGTCGTGCCACGTCCCGTCGTGGACGTGGAAAGGTGCGGATGGCGCGACACGCGCGATCTCGCCCTACACCGATCTTCTCCTCCACGACCTGGGGGCCGGCCTCGCCGACGGCCGTCCCGACCTGGCAGCCGGACCCTCCGAATGGCGTACGGCACCGCTCTGGGGAGTCGGCCGCGCGACGCACCTCCTGCACGATGGCCGTGCGAGATCCCCCGAGGAAGCGATCCTCTGGCACGATGGCGCCGCCGCCCGTGCCCGTGCGCAGTTCGAGTCCCTCGATCGCGCCGATCGTGCCGCCCTGCTCCGCTTCCTTGCCTCGCTTCGATGACATCCGCCCTGATCCGTGCCGGCCTCGGCGCCGCCTTCCTCGCCTTGCTCTGCTGCTTCACGGGTCTGCCGTCGGCCGTCGCGCAGACCCAGACGCGGAACTTCGCGGCGTCCGAGAGCGTGGACTGGTACTACGCGACGACCTTCGGCACCGGCGTGTACAAGATCGGCGACCGGACGGTGACGATGCTGCGGCTGCCCTTCGAGCGCGAGTGGCGGGAGGCCGAGGACGACACCTGGGGCATACGCCTCAAGCTGCCCGTGACCCTCGGCTTCCAGACGCTCTCGAATGCGTTCGAGGATGTCCTGAACCGCAACGTCGCCACCGTCTCGGTGATGCCGGGCATCGAACTCGAGAAGGAGCTGCACCCCAACTGGTGGGTGAAGCCGACGGCATCGTACGGCGCTGCGCAGGATCTCCTGAGCGGCGCGCGGTCGACGCTCTACGAAGTCGGCGTGCGCAGCCTCTGGTCCCGCGCCTTCTACCGCGTGGACTTCTCGCTGGGCAACGCGCTCCTCTACGCCGGCAACGTCGCGCAGGACGGTCTCACGCAGCACCTCGGCGTGTTCTCGACCGGCTTCAACTTCCTCCTGCCGGCGGGCGGCGTGTTCCTCGACCGGGCCGCCAACGTCGGCGTGCACTTCGTCCACTACGCGTTCTTCAACCGCATCGACTTCCTCGTCGACGAGACCTCGCGCCGCTCCGTCTCGCAGCAGTACGAGTTCGCGATGACGGTGGGCACCTACCGCCCGATCCAGTTGATGGGCTTCGAACTGCAACGCATCGGCGTCGGCGTACGCATCGGCGAGGGGCTGACGGCCGTCCGGCTGGTCACCGGTTTCCTCTACTGAGCCGCGGCAGCGACACTGTCCGCCTGCCACACCACGACAATCACGAGAGAAGATCCGCCATGAAGATCACCGCCATCGAAACGATCGTCCTGCGCATTCCCTACACGACCGGCGGCTCCACCCAGGCCGAGGCGTGGGGCGGCCGCGCGTGGGCCACGGCCGACGTCCTGCTCGTCAGGGTCTCCACCGACGCCGGCATCACGGGCTGGGGCGAGGCCTTCGGCTACAACGTCATCCCCGCGACGAAGGCGATGCTCGACGAGGCGATCGCGCCGGTCGTCATCGGCCGCGACGCCCTCGCACCCGAGGCGCTGCAGAACGAACTGCAACAGAAGCTCCACATCTTCGGCCGCGGCGGCCCCGTGATCTACGCGCTGTCGGGCCTCGACATCGCGCTGTGGGACATCGTCGGCAAGGCCGCGGGCCAGCCGCTGCATCGGCTGCTGGGCGGCACTACCCGCGAGCGGATGACCTGCTACGCGAGCCTCATCCGCTACGGCGAACCGGACGTGGTGGCGGCCAACGTGCGGCGTGCGGTGTCCGATGGCTTCACCGCGATCAAGCTGCACGAGATCACGCTCCCGGCCATCCGCGCCGCACGCGATGCCGCCCCGGACGCCCGCCTGATGCTCGATGTGAACTGCCCGTGGTCGCTGCAGGAGGCGCTCGCCATCGCGCCGGCGCTGCGCGCGGTGAACCCGTTCTGGCTGGAGGAACCCGTGTGGCCACCCGAGGACTTCACCGCGCTCGCGACCGTCCGCGCACGGAGCGGCATGGCGATTGCCGCAGGCGAGAACGCCGCGACGCTCGCGCAGTACCACCAGATGTACGCGGCCGGCGCCGTGGACATCTCGCAACCGAGCCCCGCGAAGATGGGCGGCGTATCGGAGCTGCGGAAGGTCTTCACACTCGCAGCCGCCCACAACGTGACCGTGGTACCGCACACGTTCTACGACGGCCCGGCCTTCCTCGCGGGGCTGCACGTGTCCGCGGTGCATCAGCGGGATCCGTTCGTCGAATGGCGCTATTTCGACCTGGAGGCGCCGCTTTACGGCGAGGCGGGCCGCCCGGTGAACGGCAGCGTCGCGATCCCGCAGGGTCCCGGGTTGGGCATGGATCCCGATCCGGCGGTGATCGCGAAGTATCGGGCGGGCTAGGCGCTCGGAATCGCGACGGGGCCGTGTTTTTTGTAGGAGCGGGCCATGCCCGCGAAAGCGACGTTTCCGGTTGAAGCGCTTCCACTTCATCGACCGCTTTCGGGGCCATGGGCCCCTCCTACAAAGGCATGGCCCACTCCTGCAAGGTCACGCTCTCACCCCTCCCCCGCCAATCGCTCCCGCAACGCCGTCTTCAGAACCTTGCCGTAGTTGTTCTTCGGCAACGCCTCCACGAACCGGTATCGCTTCGGTCGCTTGAACCGCGCGATGTGCTCGAGGCAGAGCCGGTCGAGATCCTCATGAGTCACCGAAGTGCCTTCACGCGCCACCACGAAGGCCACCACCTCCTCGCCCCAGTCGGCGTGCGGCGCTCCGACCACCGACACTTCGGCGACCGCCGCGTGACGCAGCAGCACCTCCTCGACCTCGCGCGGATAGATGTTCGAACCCCCGCTGATGATCATGTCCTTGCTGCGGTCCTTCAGCGTGAGGAACCCGTCCTCGTCGAAGGCGCCCATGTCGCCCGTGTGCAGCCAGCCGCCGCGCAAGGCCATTGCGGTCGCTTCCGGGTTCTGCCAGTAGCCGCGCATCACGGTGTCGCCCCGCACGAGAATCTCGCCCGTCTCGCCGGCGGGCAGCGTGCGGTCTCCCGCATCGGCGACGCGCACTTCGACGTTCGTGAACGGGAGCCCCACGGACGCGAGCCGTTCGACGTAGCGCGGATGCGTCCGATCCGTATGCCGGCTCCGCGACAACGCCGTGATCGTCATCGGGCTCTCGCCCTGCCCGTAGATCTGAACGAGACGCGGGCCGAGGACGTCGAGTGCCTTCAGACTGTCGGCGACGTACATGGGGCCGCCACCGTAGACGATGGTCTTGAGTCCGCGCACATCGGCGCCGGTTGCCGACGGATGTTCGACGAGCCGCTTCACCATCGTCGGGGCAGCGAAGCACGTGATGCCGCGATGGACGCGCATCAGGTCGAACATCTCGGGCGGATCGAAGCCGCCGCTCGCGGGGATCACCTGCTGCGCCATCGCGGCGACGTGCGGAAGGATGTACATGCCGGAACCGTGCGACATGGGCGCCGCGTGGAGCACGCAGTCGTCGGGGGCGATCGCATCGACGTCGGAGAAGTACGCGAGCGTCGCGGCCATCAGGTTGCGATGGGTGAGCATGGCGCCCTTCGGACGGCCGGTGGTGCCGCTCGTGTAGAAGAGCCACGCGACATCGTCGGGCGAGACTTCGCCGACGTCGACCGCGTCACCCTGCGCGAGCGATTCGTACTCCGCCGACGTGACGTCGACGATCGCAACACCCGGCAACGCCACCGACACGATGCTCTCCGCCAGATCGGGCGTCACGAACACGACGCGCACGCCCGCGTCGCCCAGGATGAACTCGAACTCGCGCGGATGGAGCTTCGCGTTCATCGGCACGGCGGTGAGCCCGGCGTGCCAGGCCGCGAACATCAGTTCCACGTACGCAGGCCCGTTGCGCATGGCGAAGGCGATGCGATCGCCGTGCGCGAGGCCGAAGCGCGTGCGGATGCGACCGGCGAGCGTGGCCGTGCGACGGGCGAGTCCGCGATAGGCGAGGCGTGTCTCGACGCCCACGGCGACCGCGGGCCGGTCCGGCGCCGCGCGCCCGGCGCGACGCAGCAGATGGGCGAGATTCATGCAGCGGGATCCTTCGGCGGACAGGTCGCGCGAGTATAGGAGACCCGTGCCGGACGTCGCGCGTGCAACACCGTGTTTGCCGCGGGCGGGGGTGCGCGCTAAGGTACGCCACGCGCCGCCGCTCGACGGCGTGGCAGGTCACTCCACGGGGAATCGCATGAAGTTCGTCGGACAGCTCCTGGGCGCCCATCTCGCCCGTCATCCGGCCATGGGTCTGGCCGATGTCTACAAGCTCCTGCACCAGGCTGCGCTCGGGTCCGCCCATGCCGTCGACGGTGACACCGCCCTTGCAAGACTCGAAGCGGAGATCGCTGCGATGGGCGCCGGCCCCGACGAGCCGCTCGTCGACGTCATCTCGCCCGACGGCCGCCTTGCGCGCATCCACCTTCGGACCTACGTCGCGCGCGGACTCGACGTTCCCGGCCTCGCCACCGCCTTCGCCGGCACGGCGACGGCGTACACGGGCTCGCCGGAGAAGCTCGCGAAGTTCTGCGGCTGCCTCGGCGATTTCGCCGACACTGGCGGCATCCCGTTCGCGCGCGCCGAGGTGGAGGACTACATGAAGGCCATGCAGACCTCGGGCTGGGCCGCCGTCCACCACTCCGACGCATACAAGGCGGCCTACGCGCCCGCGTACCGCGTCATCGATCTGCAGCTGATGCCCGGCCTCGTGGCCTGAGCCTGCCCAGCACCACGACCCCGCCGTCGATGCGGGGCATGGAGGAGATGTCCGCAATGTCCAATCCGTCCCGCCTCACCATAACCGACGTGCAGGTGTTCCCCACCTCGTTCCCCGTTGCACCCGAGGACAGCGTGACGCTCGGCGTCGGCCGCACCGTCAAGCGCGACGCGGTGATCTTGAAAGTCTCCACCGACGCCGGGATCACGGGCTGGGGCGAGACGCATCATGGCCGCGCGCCCGGCGCGGTGGCGAAGATCGTCGACTCGATCCTGAAGCCGATCGCGCTCGGCGGCGACGCGCACGACGTCGTCGGGCTGTGGAAGAAGATGTACGACCGGCAGCTCATCAGCCACGGCCTCGGCGCCGCGACGTGCATCGGCTGGTCCGGCCTCGACATGGCGCTGTGGGACATCCGCGCGAAGGCTGCCGGTGTCCCGCTGTACCGCCTGCTGGGAGGCGCCAGCCGCGCCATCCCTGCCTACGCCGGCGGGATCTCGCTCGGGTACCAGGATCCCGGGTCGCTCGTGGACGAAACGCGCATGCATCTCGCGGCGGGCTATCGCGCCGTGAAACTGCGCGCGGGCGACACCGTGAAGAACGACGTCGCGCGGATCACCGCGGTGCGACGTGCGTTCGGGGACGACCTGGTGATCCTCACCGACGCGAACACCGGCTACGACGTCGCGAAGGCGCGCGCCGCGCTGCCGCACTTCGATGCATTGAACGTGGGCTGGCTGGAGGAGCCGTTCGCGCCCCACGATCACCACAGCTACAAGCTCGCTGCAGGCCTCGGCCGCACACCACTCGCCGCGGGCGAGAACCACTACACGCGCTTCGAGTTCCAGCACGTGCTGGAGACCGGCGCCGTGACGATCCTCCAGCCGGATCTCTCGAAGACGGGCGGCATCACCGAAGCGCTGCGCATCGCGCACCTCGCCTCGACGTGGAAACTGCCGATCCATCCGCACACCTCGATGACCGGCCTCAACATGGCCGCGACGATCCACTTCCTCTGCGCGATTGACAACGGTGGCTACTTCGAGGCGGACGTGTCAAGGAAGAACCGTTTCCGCGACCAGATGGTGAGTTCGCCCTACGAAGTGGATGCCGAGGGCTGCGTGCGACCGCGCGAGGCCCCGGGCATCGGCGTCGAGATGGACGAAGCCTTTCTCGCGGCGCACCCGCTCATCGACGGGCCCGCCTATGTCTGACGGGTGTGTCGTCGCAGCGGCGGCTCCCTCAGACCGCCGGCGCCCGCCGTGGCTTCGCCAGCCCCTCGTACGCGTAGGCGAACCGCAGCAGCGCACCTTCGCTGAACGGCTTGCCGACCACTTCCACGCCGACGGGCAGGCCGTCGGGCGTGAAGCCGGCAGGCATGCTGAGCGCCGGCAGGTGCGACTGCGATGCGATGACCGTGTTGGTCGGGAAAGTGAGGCACGACCACTTGTCGGATTCCAGATTCGCGTAGGTCGGCGGCAGCACCTTCACGTCCGGATACATCATGAAGTCGATCCCGTTCCGCGCGAAGAGATCGAGGATGAGGCGCTGGAATTCGAACTGCGCGAGGCGCTGCTTGTAGTAGCCCTCGGACGTGTGCGGGTCCGACGGACCGTCCTGCAGGTTGTGGAAGAGATCGTTCAGCGGGTGGAACCAGCGCTTCTCGTAGATCTCCTCGAAGGTCCGCTTCGGTCCCTGTGTCCGGCTCGCCATGAAGCGGTTCAGGTCGTACTTCGACTGCTGGACGTAGATCGACGTGAGGCCGATCCAGTCCTGCACGTCGGGGATGCTCACTTCGACGAGTTCCGCCCCCTGCGACTCGAACCACGCGAGACGCGCACGGACGACGGCGTTCACGGGCCGGGAGTCGTCGTCGTCCGGACCGAAGCCCTCCTTCAGCACGCCGATGCGCACGCCCGGGATGCCGCCCTGCTCCAGCCGGCTCTCGTACTGACCTGCGTCGTGGGTGAGCGTCGCGGCGCTGGTGAAGGGGTCCTTCGGGTCGTAGCCCACCAGCACGTCCATCAGCTTCGCGACGTCGCGGACCGTCCGCGCCATCGGGCCCGGGGTGTCCTGGAAGTGCAGCAGCGGCGAGAACCCCGCGCGGCTGATGAGGCCGGTGGTGACGCGCAGACCGAAGAGGTTGTTGAACGACGCCGGGATGCGGATGGAACCGCCGGTGTCCTCGCCGATCCCGATGAGTCCGAGGTTGGCGGCGATGCCGGCACCCGTGCCCGCGCTGGAGCCGCCGGCGTCGCGATCGAGACCGTACGGGTTGCGCGTGCGGTCGGTCACCGAGGAGAACGAGAACCAGCCCGCCGCGAAATCGCACATGCTCGACTTGGCGAGGATGATCGCGCCGGCCTCCAGCAGTTGTGTGACGAGCGTCGCATCGGTGGTCGGCTGGTAGTTCTCGAAGCCCTTGCTGCCGAACGTGGTGGGGACGAAGCTCGTCTCGCCCTGATCCTTCACGAGCACCGGCACGCCGTGCAGCGGCCCCTTGAAGGTGCCCGTGGCCGCGAAGTGCCGGTCCAGCGCCTCGGCCTGCTGCAGCGCCTGCGGATTCACGTTCACGATGGCCTGGAGCTTCGGACCCTGGCGATCGATGGCCTCGATGCGATCCAGATACCACCTCACCAGCGTGGCACTTGTCACCTCGCCGCGTTGGATCGCGTCCTGGATGCCCGTGACGGTTGCCTCCATGTACCCCTGCTGCATATCAGCCATCGTGGTTCTCGCCTGTCGTTGTGATCGGGTCGGAAGCACGCCACGACCTCCCGGCGCGCCCGCCGCGGACCCAGTGCGCAACTGACATGCCAGAGCGCGGAACGACGAACGACAGGGGCGGGAAGATCGGCGGCGCAGGGGATCACGCACCGCGGCTGCGCACGATGCATCGTGCATCGCACCGCGCGGGGGCGGCGGAACGAGAACTCGCGCGTCTTCGGTGCATCGCCCGCCTTCGACGCGGTGCCGATCTCCCGGTTCAGGTGCCGGTGCGGAATCCGGAGACGGCCACGTGGAGCTGGGACGCGTCGCCGTGGAGCTGCGCCGCCAGCGCGTACAGCTGGTCGCTCCGGGCGCTGCTCTTGTCCGACACCTCGGCCAGCGATTCCGTGTTGGCGGAGATCCCGACGACGGCCTGGGCCTGACCGCGCATGCGGTCGTCGATCTCGTCCATCAGGGCGCGCATCGATCGGGCGACGGCGCTCGTGTCGGACGCCTTGCGGGCGTAGTCGCCGAGCCGGTTCGCATTGTCGCGCGCTTCACCGTCCACACTGCGCAGGAGGGCCAGCGTGCGATCCACCTTCGCGTTCACTTCCCGGGCGATGCGTTCGATCTCGGTGGTGGACGTCTGCGAGCGCTCCGCGAGCTTGCGGACCTCGTCCGCCACCACGGCGAAGCCGCGGCCCTGCTCGCCGGCGCGCGCCGCCTCGATCGCCGCATTGAGGGCCAGCAGGTTCGTCTGGTCGGAGATCTCGCCGATCTGCGCGCTGATCCGCGAGATCTCCTGCACGGATTCCGCGAGTTCGTCCGTGAAGCGCATGGTCTCCTGGACGCGGTTCTGGAACTGCTCGAGCTGGCCCGACATGACGTCGAGACCGGAGGCCGTCGCATCGATGGCCTCCGCGGTGCGATCCGTCTGGGACTTGGCCTCGCCCACCGAGTCGACGCAGCTCGCCGTGCATTCGAAGATGCGCTGGCTGTGCTGCCGCGCTTCGTCGACCACGCGCGCCATCGCGTCGCCGATGTCCTTGATCTGGGCGGCCATCTGGTCGATCTCGCCGGATCGCCCCTCCACGGCGGCCGAGGATTCGCCGATCCGGTGGACCGTCCCGTTGAGGGCGTCGAAGGTCTTGCCGAGATCACCCAACGCGGAGCAGATCTCGTCGGACCCGGACCCGGGTTCCACGCAGACCGAGAGGTCCCCGGCTTCGAGCGACCGGATCGCGGACCGCAGCGCCAGCACACGCTGCACGTAGCGCCGCGCCAGCAGGTACGAGATGGACCCCGAGAAGAGCAGAGCCGCCGCGGCGACGATCGCCATCACCAGGATCATGCGGGCGGTCGTGGCGCGGGCGTCGTCCGCGAGCTGCTGGAGCACCTGGAACTGCGCATCGAGAATGCCGCTGGAGAGCTCGTCCACCTGCTTCAGGGCATCGTCGACCACCTTGGCCTTGGCCATGGCGTCCGCGTCGAGGTTGTCCTTCGCCGCCCGGATGATCTCCATCCGGGGGCTCTTCAGGGCCTCGTTCAACTGGAGCAGCTTCTCGGTCCGCGGGTCCGCCGGCAACGCCTTGGCGAGGGTCTGCAGGCTCTCGTCGAGGGACGAGGCATGGCGGATAGAGGCGATGGCGTCCTGGCGGATCTCCGCGGGATCCGCCGCGGCGATGACGCGATAGAGCTGCGCATTCATTCCCAGGGTGGCCTGACGAGCATCGCTCGCGGTGCCCAGTGTCCGCGTGACGTGCTCCACCTGCTCGGTGGTGTTGGTGCTGAAGCGGTGCAGTGTCATGCCGCCGATGGCCCCGACGGCCACGATGCCGACGCCGGACAGCACCACAAGACCCATCAGTTGCGCCTTGACGCCGAGTCTGCGTTTCATTGGATGCCCGTGGAGAATGCAATCGGGGTGGGCGGCACCTGCGCGACGTCATCGGCAGACGCAGCCTGCCGCAATCGAGCGCCGATGAGGACTTCGACCCACCGCTCACGTTTCGGGTGGTCTTGACGGCGGGACTGCCGGAACCTTGAGCCTCGGCAGCGCGACGCGCGGGATGCGACACTTGGCAGCCGAAGGCTCCAAGGCGGTCGTCCGGACCGCCCGCAAGCCGCCGGCAGACGTCCCCACGCCAACAGGATCTTCCATGCGACACCCCACGCGACGCCGGTTGCTGGCCGCAGGCCTTGCGGCGCCCCTGATGCTGGGCACGGCCCCGGCGGCGACGGCTTTCCCGTCGCGCCCCGTGCGCATCGTGGTGCCCTTCACGCCCGGCGCCTCGACCGACCAGATCGCCCGCCTGCTCGCCCAGCGGCTCGGCGAGACCTGGAAGCGCACGGTGCTCGTGGAGAACCGCCCGGGCGGCGCCACGCAGATCGGCACCGACCTCGTGGCGAAGGCCCCGCCCGACGGCCACACGATGCTGCTGGCCGGCTTCGCCTTCGGGGTGAACCCGAGCCTCGTCCCGAAGCCGCCGTACGACGCCCTGCAGGACTTCGCCCCGGTCGTCCTGTGCGCGGCGACGCCCAACCTGCTCGTGGTCGGCGCGGACCAGCCCATGCGTACCGTGGCCGACCTCCTCGCCGCATCGCGATCATCGCCCGATGGGCTCGCCTTCGCGTCGGCGGGCGTGGCAACGTCGAACCATCTCTGCATCGAACTCCTGAAGGCGAAGACCGGCGCGAACCTGCTGCACGTCCCGTACAAGGGCAGCGCCCCGGCCGTGCTCGACGTGATCGCCGGCCGGGTGCCCGCCATCTTCGACAACGTGCCGAACGTCCTCCCGCACGTGAAGGCGGGGAAGCTCCGGGCGCTGGCCGTCACGGCGCCGCGGCGGTTCTCCCTGCTGCCGCAGATGCCCACGATGATCGAGGCCGGGGTCGCGGACTTCGAGGTGACGTCATGGTTCGGCCTCGCCGCCCCGGCGCGGGTGCCGAGGGAGTTGGTGGACATCGTGAACGCCGAGGTGAACCGCATCCTCCTGCAGCCGGACTTCCGCGACCTGTTCCGTGCGCAGGGCGTGGAACTGGTGGGCGGGTCGCCGGAGCAGTTCGGGAATCACATCCGCGCGCAGATCGCGCGATGGGCGCCGGTGGTGAAGGCGGCGGGGTTGGGAGGGTAGATGCGTTCGATCCAACGAAGTGCAGCGATCTTGATCTGCATCGCGCTCGACCTCACCCCAAACGCCGACGCCCAGACCGTCTACAAGTCCGTCGGCCCCGACGGGAAGGTCGTGTACAGCGACAGCCCGCCGGTCGACGGGAAGAACGCCCGGAAGCTGAAGTTCGACAACCTGCCGGCAAGCCCGCTGCCTGCCCCGGCGCGCGCGTCGGTCGAACAGCAGAAGCGATCGATGTCGACCGCGGTGCCGGCGACGACGGCCGTGGTGCTGTATTCCGCGTCGTGGTGCGGCTACTGCAAGGCGGCGAAAGCCTGGCTGGGATCGCGCGGCATCGCCTACCGCGAGATCGACATCGACACCGATTCCGGGCGGGCCTACTTCGCGCAGGCCGGTGGCGGCAACGGCATTCCGCTGCTCGTCGCGGGTGGTCAGCGGGTGCAGGGGTTCTCGCAGGCGGCCTACGAGGCGCTGTTTCCGGCACGCCGGTGAGCGTGCGACGGCCGTCGCTTGCCGGGCGTGCTGCCGTGGAGGTCCGCCACTCGGCCCCGCTCAGGCGCGGGGGTGCCGCCGGATCACCACTGCGCCGACCGCGAGCCCGGCGAGCATCATCGCCCAGGTCCCGGGCTCCGGAATCGCCGCCACCGACGTGCCGACGGCCTCCAGGGCGACGACATCCTCCGAGCAGTTCGCGGCATTCTTGCCGCAGATCGCCTTGGCCACTTCGAACGTCGTGCTCCACGTGACGCCACCGTGCGTCAGGAACCTGGCGGCGTTGACGTTCCGGTTGCTCATGTCCCATTCCCAGATCTCGCCACCGTCCAGGACCACGTTCTGGCCGTCCATGATGGGGGCCACGCTGAACAGCAGTCGCGGGCGTCTGTCGTTCAGTTCGGCGGCCAGCGTGGGGTCGGGGGGAATGGCATCGATTTCCTGGGGCGGACCGCCGTCGAGGTCCTCGAAGTCCTCGGGCCCGAAGTCGTCGAGCCCCAGCTTATCCTTGCCCGCGATCGGCTTCGTATCGTTGGATGACGGCGCGGGTGTCTTCACACCGATGGGCTGCCAGAACATGAAGGCATCCACGTCGAGCATAGGCAGGTACTTGTCCGCGAGGCCGATCGCGTTGCCGATCTGCCGGGTCGTCACTTGAAGGGAATTCCTCCCTCCTGCCGAAGGCGGCGCCCAGATCGCGACGCCTGCGGGATCGCCGACCAGCGAGAATCGGTCGGCGTCACCGTTGCCGCCGTGGAGATCGAGATCGTCCACCCGGGTGACGCCGCCGGCATTGATCTGCTTCTCCGTGGCCCAGATGCCGCTGCCCTTGCCGTTGCGGGTATCCATGCGGTAGCGATAGAACTTGTCGCCGGCGAGCGCGAAGATGAGCGGAGCACGGTCCTGGACCACTTCCATGTAGAGGAAGTCCAGTTGGTAGGCGAGGCCGTCGACGTCGAGCGCCGCGATGTTGGTACCGCGGGGGAACTTGTCGAACCTGGGCCCGTCGAGAACGATGCCGAGGCCATCCCACTCCAGTTCGCGAAGCGGCTCCGCCTTGCCCTTGGCGTTGATGTCGACGCGATCGGTGTACTCCTTGCCGAACACGTTCGCGGGCGGGGTCGGGATGACGGCGCCCGAGGGGGTGACGGTGAGCGCGAGCGCCGTGCAGACGATGGCTCGAAGCGGGGTCTGTCGCATGATGGTCTCCAGGGAAAGAGGGGGCGATCCTCCGCGCCGTCGGTCTGTCGATCCGGTTCGACCCCGGTGCGCCGACTTCTGTCAAAGCTTTGGCGAACGTAGTCCGGATGCCCGCCATCGGCAATGGGCCGAACGAACCTGCGTCGGCCACCGGATCGTCATGCGCGGCCCGTCGGGATATGCCCGAACGCCGATCGGCCTCTTCCAGGCTGTGCGGAGCGTCCGGTGTCGGGACACTCGCACCGCGCCATCGGCTCCGCTCACCTCACCCCTCGAACAGCGGACGCGAGCGGCGCATGAGGTCGAGGAACATCGCTCTCGCAGCCTCGTGATCGCCCACGCGGCAGGCGAACATCCCGTTGTCGAGCATCAGCGTGGCCATGCCATGGACGAGCGACCAGGCGAGTGCAGTGCACGGACCGAGATCGGCGTCGGGCCGTCCGGCCGCCCCGAGCACCGCGCGCATGCACGACTCGAACTGGTCGTACACCGCGATCGCCGCGCGGCCGAGCGCCGGATCGGTGTGGTCCAGCCGATCGCTGCGAAACATGAGCCGGAAGCGATGCGGATTGCCGAGGGCGTGATCGAGATAGGCAAGGCCATTGGCCACGAGGCGCTCGTAGGGGCGCTTCTCGGCCCGCGCCATGTAGTCGCTGGTCCTCGCTCCAAGCTGCTCGAAGCTCTGGGCGGCGAAGGCCGTGAGCAGCCCCCGCGCATCGCCGAAGTGGTGGGCGGGCGCGCCGTGCGACACGCCGGCCCGTCGCGCGCACTCCCGCAGGGTGAACTTCTCGAGGCCCGCCTCGTCGAGCAGGGCCTCCGTGGCGGCCAGCAGGGCCTCCCGCAAGGCACCGTGGTGATAGGGGGTCTCTACCCCGGACGTCTCCCGCTTCGCCATGTCGGCGGCCCTCCCTTGGTGTCCGCCCGCCCGAAGCGATGACGGACGATGACTTGACAGTGTCTAGTTTAACTCGTACCGTCCGCCGAAGTTAACTAGACAATGTCTATTTGGAGCTGCCGATGTTCGAGACACTGTTCTCCCTGGCGGGTACCGTCGCGATGGCGGGATGGGTCGCCCTGGCCGTGATCCCGCTCCATCGTCCGGTCGCCCGGCCCATCGCCATCGGCGTGGCCGTGATGCTGTCCGGCCTGTACGTGGCGCTGATCGCATCGTTCTGGACCTCCGGCACCGGCGACTTCGGCTCGCTCGCGGGGGTGGCGCGCCTCTTCGCGCATCCCGGCCTGCTGCTGGCGGGCTGGGTGCACTACCTGGCGTTCGACCTGCTGGTCGGCGTCTGGGAGCGCGACGAGGCGCGCCGCATCGGCCTGCCCTGGTGGCAGCGCGTACCCTGCCTGCTGCTCACCTTCCTGTTCGGCCCGGTGGGCTGGCTCGCGTTCCTCGCGTGCCGGCACGTGCGCCTGCGCACGCGGACCGACATCCACACGGCCGAGGCCCCGACCCCGTGAACACGATTCCCGCGACCCTTCGCGCGAAGAGGCCGTCCGTCACGGTCTTGCCGCAGTGGCGAACCGTGCACGCGCGGCAGCCCAAGCTCGCGGCCTTCGGCCTCCTGTTCGTGCTGACCGCGATTCCCCTCGTGGCGGCCGGCCTGATCGACCCGCGGACCGTCAACGGCGTGAGCGTGTGGGTGAAACCGGTGAAGTTCCTGCTGTCGATCGCCCTGTACCTCTGGACGCTCGCATGGTTCATCGGCTACCTGGGGCCGCGGTCGCGGCAGTCCCTCGCCGGGCGCTACGTGGTCCACGGCACCGTGCTGTTCACGACGCTGGAACTGGCATGGATCATCGGAATGTCCGTGGCAGGCCAACCCTCGCACTTCAACCGGGCATCTCCGGCCGGGGCCTTCCTCTACGGTCTGGCCGGCCTGGTCGCGGTGGGGCTGACTGCCAGCATGCTGGTTCAAGGGGTGCAGCTGGCCCGCGACCGAACCGTGGCGCTCGCGCCAGCCTTCCGATTGGCGCTGGTGCTGGGATCCCTCCTCGGCGGCGTCGGCACCCTCGTCTTCGCCGGGGTCCTGGCTTCCGGGCAGGGGCACTGGGTCGGGGGCATCGCATCCGACGCCGCCGGCCTGCCGCTCCTCGGCTGGTCGCGCACCGGGGGCGATCTGCGCGTGGCGCACTTCTGGGCCACCCACGCCCAGCAGTTGGTGCCGCTGGCCGGTGCCGTTCTCGCGCGCGTCGCAGGACGGTGGGCGTTGCCCGCGACGGCGCTCGCAGCCCTCGCGTACGCGGCGTTCACGGTCTTCACCTTCGCGCAGGCGCTGGGCGGGCATCCGTTCCTCGCCGGGTGAGTACCGGAAGTTTCGCCGCACTTTCTCGCCGGTCTTTCTCGTAGACCGTGCGCCGCACCCGTAAAATCGCGGTCTTCCGGTTCGCACCAGCCTCAGGATCGCCCCCCTTTGAACAAGCCCACGCCCGCCGCTCCGGCGCCCGCCTCCAATTTCATCCGCAACGTGATCGATGCAGACCTCGCACGCGACGCCTACGCGACCCGTACCTGGAGCGGCAAGCCCGGACCCGCCGCGGTGCAGGCCGGCGGGGCGAAGGACCCCGCCCGCATCCGCACGCGCTTCCCGCCGGAGCCGAACGGCTATCTGCACATCGGCCACGCGAAATCCATCTGCCTCAACTTCGGCCTCGCGCGCGATTACGGTGGTGCCTGCCACATGCGGTTCGACGACACGAACCCGACGAAGGAGGAGCAGGAGTACGTCGATTCCATCATGGCGTCGGTGCAGTGGCTGGGCTTCGGCTGGGGCGACCATCTTTTCTACGCGTCGGACTACTTCGAGACCCTGTACGCGTTCGCCGTCGCGTTCATCGAGCACGGCCTGGCCTACGTCGACTCGATCACGCCCGAGGAGATGCGGGCCCTGCGCGGCACGCTGACGGAGCCCGGCAAGCCGAGCCCGTATCGCGATCGGAGCGTCGCGGAGAACCTCGATCTCTTCCGGCGCATGCGCGCGGGCGAGTTCGCCGACGGCGCACACGTGCTGCGGCTCAAGATCGACATGGCCTCGCCCAACATCAACATGCGCGATCCGGTGATCTACCGCATCCGCCATGCGCATCACCATCGCACCGGCGACGCGTGGTGCGTGTACCCGATGTACGACTACACGCACTGCATCTCGGACGCCTTGGAGAACATCACCCACTCGATCTGCACGCTGGAGTTCGAGGACCATCGCCCGCTGTACGACTGGGTACTGGAGAAGCTCGCCGGGTTCGGCCTGCTCGCGCGTCCGCTGCCCCATCAGTACGAGTTCGCGCGCCTCAATCTCACTTACACGGTGCTCTCGAAACGGAAGCTGATCCAGCTCGTGGACGAGAAGCACGTGGCCGGCTGGGACGACCCGCGCCTCCCCACGCTCGCGGGGTTCCGCCGCCGCGGGTACACGCCGGAAGCGATCCGCCTCTTCGCCGAGCGCATCGGCGTGTCGAAGGAGAACTCGCTGATCGAGATGGCGATCCTCGAGGACTGCCTGCGCAAGGATCTCGACGAGCGCGCCGCGCGCGCCATCGCCGTGCTCGACCCCGTGAAGCTCGTGATCGACAACTGGCCCGCCGATCGCGTCGAGACCGCCGAAGCCCCCGTGCACCCGCACAAGCCGGAACTCGGCAAGCGCAGTTTCCCGATCGGGCGCGAACTCTGGATCGAGCGCGAGGACTTCGAGGAGACGCCGCCCAAGGGCTTCTTCCGACTCACGCCCGGTGCCATGGTGCGACTGCGCTACGGTTACGTGATCCAGTGCCTCGGCTGCGACAAGGACGCCGACGGCCGCATCACCGCCGTGCACTGCGAAGTGATGCCGGACTCGAAGTCAGGCACGCCGGGCGCGGACAACTACAAGGTGAAGGGCAACATCCACTGGGTGTGCGCGAACGGCGCACTCGACGCCGAGGTGCGGCTCTACGACCGCCTGTTCTCGGTGGCCACGCCCGGTAGCGGCGACACCGACTATCTCGCGCAGATCAATCCGGACTCGGTGCGCACGATCCGCGCGAAGCTGGAACCCGGGCTGCGCGACGCCAAGCCGGAAGACCGCTTCCAGTTCGAGCGCCATGGCTACTTCGTGGCCGACGTGCACGATTCGAAGCCGGGAGCCCCGGTCTTCAATCGCGCGGTGACGCTGCGGGATACGTTCGGGAAGGGTGGATAGGACCCCTCGGGCTGCCCAACTTGCCGCACGCGCTGCCGGGGGCGCATCATCGGCGCACGGGCGCCGTGGGCCCGCCAACGACGACAAGACCGTGGAGACCTGCATGCACCCGATTCCGCCCGTCCGTTCCGCACGCACCCATTGGCGCTCCGCACTCGCAGGTATCGCGATCGCGGCGTCCACCGTCTCCGTCCAGGCAGCCGATACCGCGCCCTTCGGCTTCGACCTGCCCTTCGACAACGCGCAGCCGTCGCTCGCGCTGCACCAGCAACTGCCGGCCATCGGCCCGAACTATCCCCGGCGCGAAAGCGGCGCCGCCGATTCGAAGGCCCTCGGTATCGTGCGCACCTACGCCAACTTCCGGGCTCCGTTCGGCGAGCAGCTGGCAGACGGCAGGCTGCTGTCGATCGGAGATAACAGCGCCCTCTTCTCCCTCGTCGGGACGCAGTTCGGCGGCGACGGCAGGTCGACGTTCGCGGTGCCGGACCTGCGGGGGCGCGTGATCGTAGATGCTGCGGACGGCTTCATCGGGGACATCACGGGCAGCCGCGCGACCACGCTCACGGTCGCTCAGCTTCCGTCGCATGCGCATGAGGTCGCCGGAGGCTTGTTCACCGAAGGCACGGGCGG
This sequence comes from Burkholderiales bacterium, assembly GCA_022843925.1. Classification (GTDB taxonomy): domain Bacteria; phylum Pseudomonadota; class Gammaproteobacteria; order Burkholderiales. Next base: position 143,913 of record JALHMS010000008.1, on the reverse strand, counting down.
TGGCCAGCCGGTCGACAACCGCCAGGCCTCGCTCGGCCTGCGCTACCTGATCGCGACCGACAGCTTCTATCCGGCACAAGGCGGAAGCGGCGCCGCGACCCCCACCTTCATCGGGCAGGTGGTGGCCTCCACCACCAATTTCGCTCCGGCCGGGTTCAGGTTCGCCGACGGGCAATTGCTCTCCATCGCCGAGCACACGGCACTCTTCTCGGTGATCGGCACCACGTACGGCGGTGACGGGCAGGAAACCTTCGCGCTGCCCGATCTGCGGGGCCGCACGATCATCGGTGCCGGCCGGGGCCCGGGTCTCACCGCGCGATCTCTGGGCGAGGCAGTGGGCACGGACACGTTCACGCTGACGGAATCGCAGATGCCACAGCATGCCCACGCTCTGGGTGGCGACACCGGATCGTCTCCGACGGGTGGCAACGAAAGCGTGGACAACATGCAGCCATCGCTGGCGCTCATCTACCTCATCGCAGCGGCTGGCGTGTATCCGTCGTTCGATTGCTGCCTGGGGATCGGGGAGTCGGTGCTGGGCGAGATCACGGCGTTCGCTGGCGGCTACGCGCCGAGCGGCTGGATGTTCGCCGACGGTCGGTTGTTGAGGATCAGCGAGAACTCCGCGCTGTTCTCGCTGCTGGGCACCACCTACGGCGGCGACGGCAGGACGACGTTCGCCCTGCCGGACCTGCGCGGCCGGACCATCGTCGGGGCCGACGGCGACACCTCCGTGGGCACGACGTTCGGCTCGGAGCGCTTGACCCTCGCCGCCGCGCAGTTGCCATCCCACGTCCACACGATGCCGATTCCGGAACCGTCGACGTGGGCGATGCTGCTGGCAGGGCTCGCCGGCCTGGCAGTCGTCGCGGGGCGTCGACGTTAGTCGGTCGCGCGTCCGTCCGGATCGCCCCGCTTCAGCGGCGAGAACGCGTCCGAGCGGCCGCCAGCACCAACCCCAGTCCGCCCGCCAACAGCGCCCACGTCCCCGGCTCGGGGATGGGCGCCGTCGTGGAAATCACCACGTCGTCGAACGACGCGCTGAAGCGCCCGTTGCTGGCATTGGTCGTGTGGATGCCCAGGGTCAGCGTGTGCGTGCCTGCTGCCAGACCCGGCAAGGAGAAGGTGCGCTGCTCGAAGGCCAGCGGCGCGAACTTGCGATCGAGCGACACGCCGTTCACCAGCACGTCGTACGAGATGGTGCAGCCGCTGCAAGGGGAGCTTCGCGCGAAGAGGTCGAGCACGTAGTCCCCGGCGACGGGCGCCTCGAAGGTGCGGGACCCGCGCACGACGAGCTGGATACCCCCGGGCGGCGCCTGAAGGTACGTGTAGAGCGCGAAGCCCGGCGACACGAACGCATCGTCGCGCACACCGAGGAACGTGGTGCCGCCGTAGCTGGTGGTCAGCGTCCAGTCGGAGACGTCGCCGTCGTCGAAGTTGTCGGAGAAGACCGTGGTGGCGGCAGAGGCCACCGATGCGGCGAGCGTGATTGCGAAGGCCGCGAGCATGCGGTGGACGACCTTGGTTCTTCGGGAGTGCATCGGAATCTCCGGGTGGGTTCGGCTTCGAACCCAAGCTACCGCGGGAACGGACTCCCGGCAATAGCCTGGATGGCCGTCGCGACGATGGCCCAGGCGACCCTCGGGACGACGATCACCCGGCAGCAGCGGGGACGTCGACCCGCGGCTGCCGGCGAGACGCGCAACGTTGTGGCGTGACGCACGTCCCACCTCCGCAACCGGACGGCTTCTGCCGCCGCACGTCGTTGATGCTCACCGGCACGACGGACCCGACAACCGTACGCTGCCCATGGAAAACGCATCCAGACTCGTTCTCCGGCGGATGTGTGAAACCTGCCGACAGCGGGTGTCGCCGGGTCCGCTGACTGCTTCCTGTCGGTCCCGACGCAGACACCGGCCGCGCCGCGCGGCGCCGACGGACTGCTCCGAAGTCGTCCCATCGTCACAGGGCCGCGGGATGGTGCCGACAGGCACCCCTTGCAGAACATCGCTCCCCGGTCGCACCGCCGCATCCGCATCACCGATCGGCTCGTTCACGGGAGTTCCCATGGCACATCGCCTTCCCCGCCGGTCACACTTTCCGGACAGGATCCGGAGCATCGCCATCGCCGTCTCGTGTGTCCTCGCCTCCGCGGGCGCCGAGGCCGGATGCACCGTCGAGCGGACAGCCCGCAATGAAATCGTCCTGCGCTTCGGTTCGGAGTGCACGTCCGACCCCGCGCTGCAGAGCCGTGTGAAGACCGATCTTCTCGGTGCGGTCTCCGAGCAGCCGGTCACCGGCGCAGGCAGCGCCGCCGATGGCGGAAGCGCACGCGGGCCGAACGGCGGTCCGAACCGTCGGAGCCCGACGTCGCTCTCGTCGCTCACGCCTTCGCAGAAGCGGCTCTACGCACTCGATCAGGTGCGGTACGAGCGGGACCTCTGGTGGCGGCGTACTTTCACGCCGTTCGCGTACTACGGGCAGCAGCAGTCGAAATGACGCGGTTCTTCGCGATCGCGAGCCCGTCCGCACCCGCCGGCACGCGACGACGGATCCGCACCGACGCGACGGTCCGCGCCACGATCGGGGGAATCACGGTGCCGTTCTTCACCGCGAGCGCCCCAGCCCCGCGCGTACGCGGGCAGGCAGACGCCTGCCCCTGACCAGCCCCCGCGGTCGTCGCGCCCTCCAGAGGTGCGGGACGGGCTGTGGAACGGCACCGCAGCGCGGCGGCATCCGGACCGGGGCCGCAGACCACCGAGGCCTGCACGGCAGCCTCACGTCGCCGATGACGGCGCCGATATGGCGTGCATGCTTTCCCCCATCGCATCCGTCGATCCGCAAGCCATGCCCACCCGGCGCTGGCAACCGTGGGTCGTGGCCGCCATCGCGTTCGTCCTCGGCATCGCCGGCACGGCGTTGGCCACACGCTTCGTGCACGAGCAGGCCCTCCGCTCGGGGGAGGCCAGTTTCGAGGGCATCGCCCAGGAGGTGTCGATCCGGCTGGACCAACGGTTGGATGCTTACGCGCAGATCCTCCGCGGCGGTGCGGGACTCGTGCTCGCCCGGACCACCATCGATCGAGCCGCGTGGGCGAACTACCACCGCGGCCTCGAGATCGAGAAGCGCTTCCCGGGCGTGCAGACGTTCCTCTGGGCACCGGTGGTGCCCGCGGACGATGTGGCCGGCTTCGAGGCCCGCCTGCGCCAGCTCGGGCACCCGGAGTTCCGCATCTGGACGCGCGACCAGGTGCCCCCGGTCACCACGATCGCCTTCGTCGAACCCTTCGTCGACGCCAACCGGCGGGCGCTGGGCTTCGACATGGCCTCGGAACCGGTCCGCCGCGAAGCGATGGAGCGCGCCCGCGACACGGGCGAGGCGACGATCACGCACAGGCTCGTGCTGGTGATCGACGATCGGCCCCTGCCGGGTTTCCTGATGTACGTGCCCGTCTACTCGGGCACCGGCGTCCCGGCCGACGAGGCCGCGCGTCGCCGCGATCTGAAGGGCTACGTCGCAAGCGCCTTCCGGGTCGAGGACCTCCTCAACGCGACGCTGGGCGGCCCTTCGGCGGATTTCCGGGTGCGGGTGTTCGACGGCACCGAGGACATTCCCGATGCCTTGATGTACGACAGCGGCGCCCGGTCGTCCCGCCCCGGCGACGGTGCCGGTCAGCGCTTCGTCCGCACCCTGCCCTTCTCGATCGGTGGCCGGCAATGGTCCGTGCAGATCACGTCGACGCCCGCTTTCGATCGCCGGGCGACGCGGGACCACGGCGCCAAGGTGGCGGTGGCCGGGGGCCTGCTCTCGATCCTTGCGGCGGGTATCGCGGCCCTGTCGATGTTCCTGCGGCAACGCACCGTCGCGCTGTCGCGGCTCACGGAGGCGCTGCAGGCGCATCAGCACGAACTGGAGCAGGCCAACGTCGCGATCACCGACGCCCGCGATCGCGCCCTCGACGCCGCGCGGGCGAAGAGCGAGTTCCTCGCGAACATGAGCCACGAGATCCGGACCCCGATCCACGGGTTTCTCGGCCACACCGAACTGGCGCTCGGCAACGCGCTCGACGAGGAGACGCGGCACTACCTCGAGACGGCGCAGTCCTGCGGCAAGGCGCTGCAGGCGGTGGTCGACGACATCCTCGATTTCTCGAAGCTGGAGGCCGGACGCTTCCCGCTGGACGACGTGGCGTTCGACCTGCGGGCCTTGATGCTGGAGAGCGTCCACACCGTGGCCCTCACGGCGCAGGCCAAGGGGCTCGCGCTCATCTGGAGCGCCGACCCGTCGCTGCCGCCGCGCTTCCGCGGGGATCCGAAGCGCCTGCGTCAGGTGATCCTCAACCTGCTCTCGAACGCGGTGAAGTTCACGGCCAAGGGCGAGGTGGAACTGTCCGCAGACCCCGTGCCCGGGAACGCCGACGGGCCGTCGACCGTGCGCTTCGCCGTGCGGGACAGCGGGATCGGCATGTCGCCGGAAACCCGCGACGGGCTCTTCCAGGCCTTCTACCAGGGCGACACGTCGATCACGCGGCGCTTCGGCGGCACCGGCCTCGGACTCGCGATCTCGGCGCGCATCGTGACGCTGATGGGCGGGACCATGCAGGTCGAGAGCGTGGCCGGCGTCGGCAGCACCTTCTCGTTCGATGCACGGCTCGCGTTGGACGCGGCGCCCGCAGCCGCCCGACCCATCGTGAAGTCCGCCCTGCTCTGCGATCCGAACCCCCGCCGGCGCGAGGCGCTCCGCCGGGGACTCGCGGCAGCGGGCGTTGCGGTCCACTGGGACGCCGGCCCAGGGCGCGTCGCGGCGATCACGCGCGGCGATGACGCTCTGCTGGTCGATGCAACCGCACTCACCGACCCGAGCGTTCGCGCGCTTCAGCCCGCCGGCCCCGTGGTCATTCTCACCGCGGAGCAGATGGCCGGCGCCACGCCGGCGCTGCCCTCGGGCTGGCAGGGCATCGTCTGCACACACCCCGCGGATCCGGAACGGATCGCGGCCCTGCTGACCGCCACCGCCACCGGACGCTTCGCAGCGTTCCGCACAGAGCCGTCCCGCCCACGGGCGGCACGGCGGCTCCACCTGCTGGTGGCCGAGGACAACCCGGTCAATCGCCGCCTGATCGAACGCATGCTCGTCCGGCTGGGTCACGAGGTCACGCTGGTGGAGGACGGCCGGCAGGCCGTGACCGCCGCCGGCGCCGGCGACCGCTGGGACGCCGTGCTGATGGACGTGCACATGCCCGTGATGGACGGCCTGGAGGCCGCCCGCCGGATCCGCGCGGAGGAGGCTGCGACCGGCGCACGCCATCTGCCGATCGTCGCGTTGACGGCGGATGCCCTGCCCGGCGACCGCGAGCGCTGCCTCGAGGCCGGGATGGACGCCCATCTCGCGAAGCCCATCTCGATCCGGACGCTGCAGGACGCGCTGGACCGGCTCGCCGCACGACTTCCGGTGGAGCCACCCCAAGGAGCCCCGGACGCCACCGCGCCGAGCACGCGCTCCAGCGCCTCCGCCTGACGCGCTCAGGCGCGCAGGGGGATCGCCTTCTACCTGACGCGCTCAGGCGCGCAGGGGGATCTTCAGGTACGTCGTCCCGTTGCTCTCCGCAGCCGGCATCCGCCCACCATTGATGTTGAACTGCACGCTCGGATACAGCAGCCGGGGCGCCCCGAGGGTACGGTCCCTCGCGCGGCGGAACTCGACGAATTCCGCCTTCGACGTCGCGGCCCGCAACTGGACGTTCTGCCGCTTCTCCTCGCCGACCGAACTCTCCCAGAGAACCTCACGCCCCCCGGGCTGATAGTCGTGCCCGACGAAGACGCGGGTCGCATCGGGCAACGTGTAGATGCGGTCCACGATCGAGTCGTACAGCACTTCGGCGCTGCCGGACGGGAAGTCGCAGCGACCCACCCCGTAGTCGGGCATGAAGAGGGCGTCGCCGGTGAAGAGGGCATCGCCGATGAGGTAGGAGACGCAGGCCGGCGTGTGGCCCGGCGTGGCGATCACGCGCACGGCCAGCGCCCCGGCCTCCAGGACGGCGCCATCGGGCAGGAGTGCGTCGAACTGCCGGCCGTCGGTCGGAAAATCGGAACCGAGATTGAAGACCGACCCGAACATCCGCTGGACATCGACGATGCGCTCGCCGACGCCGACCCGCGTGCCGGGGAAGCGATCGGCCAGGGCGCGGGAGCCGCTGAAATGGTCGGCATGCGCATGGGTGTCGAGGATCCAGTGGAGCTCGAGACCCGTCTCTCGCAGATAGGCGGCGATGTCATCGACCGGCTTCGGGTGCAGACGCGAGGCGGCCGGGTCGTAGTCGAGCACGGCATCGATCACCACGGCGTCGCGCGTGTCGGGGTGATGGACGACGTAGGTGAGTGTCCAGGTCGGGGCGTGAAAGAAGGCTCGTACCACGGGTGTCATTGCGTCGTCTCCGGAAATAGGGGGCGGCATGCCGAATTCCCCCAGCGGAAGTGAAACACCTCCGGACAACCGGCATTTGATCCATATCTAATCCGGTGCGGAAACCACCTCGCGGTCGGCGGCCGCGATGAGCCCCGAAAAGCGCGAGGCGTCGATGTTGCCCCCGCTCAGGATCACGCCCACGCGCCTGCCGCGCAGGTCGTCCCGCCCCGCCAGTGCCACCGCGGCGCCCAGGCATCCGGTGGGTTCCACCACCAGCTTCATCCGCTCGAAGAAGAAGCGCATGGTCGCGACGAGATCCGCATCGTCGACGGTCGCGATCTCGTCCACCCGTGCCTGCATGACCGGGAAGGTAAGCGCGCCGGCGTGCTGGGTCTGCGCGCCGTCGGCGATGGTTTCGGGGACGTCGATGTGCACGATGCGGCCCGCGGCGAGCGAGCGCTGGACATCGTTGCCGGCCGCCGGTTCGACGCCGATGACGCGGCAACCCGGCAGCAGGTGCTTCGCGGCCGTGGCACATCCGGAGACGAGACCGCCGCCACCGACGCACACGAGCAGCGCATCGAGCGGACCGGCATCCACGATCAGTTCCAGTGCGGCAGTCCCCTGCCCGGCCATCACGTGGGCGTGGTCGTAGGGCGGTACGAGCGTCATGCCCCGCGCCGCGGCAATCTCACGGCCGATGGCCTCGCGGTCCTCGGTGTAGCGGTCGTACTGGACGACCTCCGCTCCGTAGCCCCGCGTCGCGGCGAGCTTCATCGGTGGCGCGTCGTAGGGCATCACGATGACCGCGGGCATGCCGAGCAGCCGGGCGGCGAGGGCGACGGCCTGCGCATGATTGCCCGACGAGAAGGTGATGACGCCCGCGCGGCGCTGGTCCGGGGAGAAGCGGGCCAGGGCGTGGTAGGCGCCACGGAACTTGAACGCGCCGGCGCGCTGCAGGTTCTCGCACTTGAAGAAGATCTGCGCCCCGGCGCGACGGTCGGCCTCGCGGGAGGTGACGACCGGGGTGCGATGGGCCACGCCCGCCAGATCGGCGGCAGCGGCCAGCACGTGCTCGAATTCGATGGGAAGGGCCATGGCGATGGGGGTATGCCGGCATTGGGGTCTCGACGCGGAAGTATCGCAGCATCGCGGCGGGCCGCGGAATGCCGGACGACGGCGCCATCGGTTCACGCCGGCGGCGACCGCACGGCTTCCGCGCGCTATGCTCGGGGACATCCACGTCGTAGAGAAGCCGCATGCCGCTGCCGCACCCTTCCATCGCCCGGCGAAACGAGTGCTCGCCGGTGCCGTCGCCGGCGTCGCATCCGCCATCGTCCCGCCGTCCTTCGCGAGTGCCCGCTTGATGGCCTCCGGTTCGCCCGCTCCGACCATCGTCTGCGTGGGGCACGCCGCGCTGGATCGCGTCTTCGTGGTCGACCACTGGCCGGTCGACAGCGCCAAGATCGTCGCCCATCGCTACTTCGAAAGCGGCGGCGGCATGGCGGCGAACGCTGCCGTCGCCATCGCGCGCCTGGGCGGACAGGCGCTCTTCTGGGGTCCGGTCGGTGCCGACGGCGCCGCCGACATCATCGAGGAACAGCTGCGCGAGGAAGGGGTGAACGTGGCGGGCCTGCGGCGCTTCCGCGATGCCACCTCGTCGACGTCCGCCGTGCTGATCGACGCGCGCGGGGAACGCCTCGTCGTGGGGCATCGCGGCACGGCCCTCCAGGCGTCGCCGGCATGGCTGCGTCTCGAGTCGATTCCTCTCGTCGAGGCCGTGCTCGCCGACGTCCGCTGGCCCGAAGGTGCCCTCGCGGCGCTGCGCGCGGCGCGCGTGGCGAGGATCCCGGCGATCCTCGACGCCGACGTCGCCGAGCGGGAGATCCTCGTGGAACTCGCCGCGACGGCAGACCACGTGCTGTATTCCGAACGCGGCGCACAGGTGATGGGGGGCAGCGACCTCGACCGGACCCTGCGCACCACCGTCGAGGCGGGTGCCCGCGTGGCGGTGGCGACGCTCGGGGCCCGCGGCCTCGCATGGGTCGATGCTTCCGACCCGGCGACGGTGCGGCGTCTCCCGGCGTTCCCGGTGCGCGCCATCGACACGCTCGCCGCCGGCGACGTCTTCCACGGGGCCTACGCCCTGTGCATCGGGAAGGGCTACGGGATCGAACAGGCGCTCTGCCTGGCCTCCGCCGCCGCCGCGCTCAAATGCAGCCGTCCCGGTGGCCGGGAAGGCGCGCCCGACTGGCAGGAAGTGATGAACTTCCTCGCCGTGGTGAGCGGGGAGGATCCCGCAGCGGAAGGACAGGCGCCGAGCCCCTGAGGCGTGCCACGCTTCGACGTCGCCTCGCTGGCTACTTCTTCGCCTTCCTCTCCGATCGGACGGACGCCACCACCTTCTCGAACTCGGGGAGATCGCGGGCGAAGTAGTGCTTCGAGAGCGCGTGGTACTCGATCATGAACACGCCGTCGGTCTCGGCAGCGGCGTACATGAGATGGTCGAACGACGCACCACGCTCGTCGCGATACGTCAGTCCCAGCCGCACGCCATCGAGACCGCCGAAGGTCGCGGGTTCGTTGCTCGTCACGGCCAGCCCCGACATGCCGGGCATCGCCTTGCGCGCGGCGATCAGCAGTTCGGCGAGTTCGTTGGGCAGCAGATCCGCATTGCTCGTCTTCCTGATGGCCCGGAACGCCTGATCGTGAGTCATCTCCGCCGCGCGGATGAACTGGATCGGCGTGCCGTCGCGGGTGACGATGACACCGCTCGGCGCGCCGTTCCACCGGATCCAGCCCGCGGGCGGCACGAACGTCCGCTTCGACTTGTTGACGGCGATGGCGTCGGGCGTCTCGACACGGGTCCAGGCGGCGGTCTGGCAACCGGCGAGCGCCAGCGTCGCGATCACCAGGACAGCGCGTACGGCGCACAGGGGGCGCTCGAGGCTCATCGGCACTTCTCCAGCATGCGGCCCACGTGGGAACGGAGGGATCCGTCCGGGGCGAGATCGAGATAGCTTCGAAGGTACGGTACCGCCCTGGCACAGTCCTTCGCCTTGAAATGCACGACGCCCAACGCGGCATGGGCCGGCGCGAACGTCGGCGCCCGCTGCACGGCGGACTCGTAGGCCGCGATCATCGCGTTGCGATCGGCGGCGTCGCCGCGCAGTCGATAGCCCTCGCCGAGGTAGTAGGGTGCCTCGGGCGGATAGAAGTCGACGGCGTCCGGCCGCGTGAGCTGGTGCACGAGACGGCCGCCCTGTCCCATCGACGCCTCGAGGGCCATCCACTCGCGCTGCAGCCGCGGCTGGAAGGCGCGCAACGCGGCATCGGACTCCGGCGGGGTGGGCGGGCCTGCCACCGCGGACAGCTCGCGGAAGGTCTTGATGCGCTCGTCGAGTTGCGGATGCGACGCGAAGAACACCGTGTCGGTCAGGCCCATCGCCTTGGACTCGGCCGTGAGCATCTGAAAGACGGCGACGCTCTCGCGCGGATCGAATCCGCCGGCGAGGAGGCGACCGAAGCCCACGCGATCGGCCTCGCGCTCGTGCGTGCGCGAGAACCCGCGGATCGACGACATGCCGACGAGGCTGCCGAGCAGTGCGCCGACGAGGCCGCCCGCGATGCCGGCCCCCTGCGTGAAGCCCGCTGTGGTGACGAGAGAACTGCGCTGCTGGAAGCCGTGGCGGTGGGTGAAGTGGACACCCTCGTGGGCGAGGATGGTCGCAAGCTGCGACGTATTGCGGACACGGGCGAGCATGCCCAGGTTCATGTAGATGCTGCCGTTCGGGAGACAGAAGGCGTTCATCTCGGGATCGCGCACGATGCGCACCCGAAGCGCGGCGCCGAAATCCGGGAAGAGCCGCAGCATCAGGCCGGCGATCCAGGCCTCGACCTCCTCGTCGCGCAGGAGCTGGCCGCTGCGCGAGAGCGTCAGATCGACATCCTCGGCCTCGCTCCACACGCGCTGCTCGGGTTCCTCCAGTTCCACCGGTCGCACCGGCCTCTCGAAGGGCGGCGTGGCGGCCTGCGCTCCGACGGCCGCCACCAGGCATGCGATGCCCGCGGCGCGGATGGCCCTGCGGAGGCGCATCACGGCTTCGATGCCACGCCGTAGCTCTCGAACGCCCGCTCCACGAAATTCCGGTTCACGTTCTCGTTCTCGAACACATTGGGCAGCACGGGGCGGCTATGCAGCCAGAGCAGGTCGCCGCTCGCGAGATCGACGACGCCGATGGCGATCTCGGCGCGATCGTCGTTGCGGACATGGGCGCCGACGCCACCGCTCAGGAGCGCCGTGGCCATGCCGCCGAGGAAGTTGAGCGCCGCGCGGCCCGTGCTCTCGACCATGGCGGAACCGGAGGTGACGAGCACGGCATCGGCCCCGTAGCGTTGCGCGAACGTCGGCAGGCCCTCGCCCAGCGTGTAGTCGAACCGGGCGAGGCGCGGCTCCCACGCGGGACCACCGAACATCGCCTGGCGGGCGCCCGAGGCGACGGCGGCGTAACGCGCGAGGAAGTCCGACACGGCCTCCCTGTCCTCCGCGGCGGGTTCGACGGGCACCACCTCGAAGCGTCCTTTGCTCTCGGCGGCGATGGCGGCGAGCGCGGTCCGGAAGCGCCTGGCGGCATCCGCTGTCCGCTGCGGCACCTTTTCGATCACGCCCCCTGCGGTGACCTCCTGGACCAGCAGGTCGGGCGGGAGCATCAGCAGCCGCTTGGGAAGGGCGCGGGCACCTTCGCGGATCGCATGGTGCTGGGCGGTGTCGGCGGCGACCACCGGCATGACGACGATCAGTGCTGCAACGCCGAGGATCGCGCGTCCGAGTCTCGATACCATGCTGCCCCCGAGGATTGTTTCCCGGAAGACTAACCGAGCATCGGGCCCGAAACCACTCCGTCGGAGCAGCCGTTCAGCGGTCCGACGCCACGGTCACCGGCAGACCGAGCTTCGGCACGATCGAGGCGATGAGGTGCACGGCCTCCAGCCGGGGGAATCCGGTGCGGGACGCGGCCACGATGCGACGCATCGGACGGGGCGCCGCGAAATCGATCACCCGCACGAGCGGACTGGTGTGGCGTGGCGTCAGCGCGCTGGCAGGAAGCACCGAGATCCCCATCCCCGAGGCCACCATGCTGCGAAGGGTCTCGAGGGAGTTGCCCTGCTTGCCGGCCGACGGGGGCCGCGAGAACTCGTGGCAGGCGTCCAGCACCTGATCGCGGAAGCAGTGTCCCATGGACAGCAGCAGAAGCTCGCGGCCGTGCAGCTCCTCGGCGGCGATCGACTTGCGGCGCGCCCATTCGTCCCCGCTCGGCACGATGACCCGGAACGGTTCGTCGTACAGGGGCACCACCTCGACGCCCGGCGCCTGGAACGGCAGCGCGACGATCGCCACGTCGATGAGCCCGCCCCGGAGCATCTGATCGAGCTGCGCGGTCTGGTTCTCCTCGATGTCGAGCGGCATGTGCGGCGCTGCCGACCGCAGCGCCAGCACCAGTTCCGGCAGCAGGTAGGGCGCGACGGTGTGGATCACGCCGAGGCGGAGCGGCCCGTCCAGGGGATCGCACCGGGCCTTGGCCACCGACTTCACGCGGGCGGCTTCGTCCAGCACCCGCCGGGCCTGTGCGACGACGGCTTCGCCGGCCTCGGTGAGCAGCACCTCGCCGGGGCCGCGCTCGAAGATCTGCACACCCAGTTCGTCCTCGAGCTTGCGCACGGCGGCGCTCAGGCTCGGCTGGCTCACGAAACAGCGATCGGCCGCGCGGCTGAAATGGCGGAGATCGGCCACCGCCACGATGTACTCGAGTTGCGTCAGGGTCATGCGGAACTCCGTTTCGTGCAGAACACCGTTCCCTCCAGGGGACGGAAAGGCGCCATAGGGATTGCCTATCGCGGAGATCGTAACAAGGTATTGGTCGCCCGGAAGCGGCGTCGGCAGACTTCGTTTCGTGGTCCTGCAGCGCCCCACCGCACCGACACCGGTCGAAGGCACGGGCAGGCTTAGATTCCGCAACCCAACCGTCAGGAGAGATTCCATGTTCCCCAGCTTCGAAGGCAAGCGCGTCCCCGATGTCACGTTCCGCATCCGCGAGAACAACGAATGGAAGAGCGTCACCACCGCCGACCTGTTCGCCGGCAAGACCGTGGTGGTGTTCTCGCTGCCCGGCGCGTTCACGCCCACCTGCTCGTCCACCCACCTGCCCCGCTACAACGAACTCGCGCCAGCCTTCAAGGCGAACGGCGTCGACGCGATCCTCTGCGTCTCGGTCAATGACACGTTCGTGATGAACGAATGGGCGAAGGACCAGGAGGCCTCGAACATCACGCTCGTGCCGGATGGCAACGGCGAGTTCACCGAAGGCGTGGGCCTGCTGGTCGACAAGGCGGACCTCGGTTTCGGCAAGCGTTCGTGGCGCTACTCGATGCTCGTGCGCGACGGCGTGATCGAGAAGCAGTTCATCGAGCCGCAGAAGCCCGGTGATCCGTTCGAGGTTTCCGACGCCGACACGATGCTCGCCTACATCAACCCGAGCGCGCGGAAACCCGACCAGGTGGCGATCTTCACCCGCGAAGGTTGCAGCTTCTGCGCGAAGGCGAAGGCCCTGCTCACGGAACTCGGCTACGACTACGCCGAGATCCCGCTGCCCCACAGCACCCGCAGCCGCATCGTGGGCGCCGTCACCGGCCAGCAGACCGTGCCGCAGATCTTCGTGAACGGCGAGTACATCGGCGGAGCCGAGCAGCTGGAACAGTGGGCCCGTCAGCGCAAGGCCGCGTGATCGGCCGTTGAAGGAATCCGCCGGGAGGGCACCTTCCCGGCGGTGCAGTCCCCGGATCCACGAACACCCAGGAAGCACACCATGCACACCATCGACACCGACGTGGCCGTGATCGGCGCCGGCACCGCCGGGCTCGCCGCCTACCGCGCCGCGATCGCCGCCGGCAGGCGCGCCGTGATCATCGAGGGCGGACCGTACGGGACCACCTGCGCCCGCGTCGGATGCATGCCGAGCAAGCTGCTGATCGCCGCGGCCGACGCAGCCCACGGGCTGGACAACTGGGCCGAGTTCGGGCTCCGCCTCGAAGGTCGCATGCACGTCGATGGCCGCGCCGTGATGGCCCGCGTGAAGCGGGAGCGCGATCGCTTCGTGGGCTTCGTGCTGGAAGGTGTCGAGAGCATCCCCGAAGCCCACCGCATCCGCGGCCGGGCGCGCTTCACCGATCCGCACGCGCTCGTCGTCGACGACCACACGGAGGTGGAGTTCAGCCGCGCCGTCATCGCCACGGGTTCCTCCCCGTCAGTCCCACCCGTGCTGCGCGGCGCGGGCGACCGGCTCGTGGTGAATGACGATCTCTTCGACTGGGACGATCTGCCCGCCGCGGTGGCGGTGTTCGGGCCCGGCGTGATCGGTCTCGAACTGGGCCAGGCACTGCACCGGCTAGGCGTGGAGGTCCACATGTTCGGCGTCGGCGGCGCGGTGGGGCCGTTCTCGGATCCGGTGGTGCGCGACTACGCGGCCGCGCAGTTCGGACGCGAGTTCTTCCTCGATGCCGACGCGAAGGTGTCGTCGGTGCAGCGCGTGATCGACGGTGTGGAGGTCATGTTCACCGACCGCGACGATCGCTCGCGTCGCATCGTCGTGGACCACGTGCTGGCCGCCACCGGCCGGGCGCCCAACGTCCGCGGGATCGGTCTGGAGTTCGCCGGCGTCGAACTCGACGGTCGCGGCGTTCCCCGCTTCGATCGACGGACCCTGCAGTGCGGGCGCTCGTCGATCTTCATCGCGGGCGACGCCAACAACGATCTGCCGCTGCTGCACGAGGCGGCCGACGAGGGTCGCATCGCCGGCGACAACGCGGCACGCTTCCCCGACGTCCGGCCCGGCCTCCGGCGCGCGCCGCTGGCGGCGGTGTTCACGGACCCGCAGCTCGCCACCGTCGGCGAGCGGCTGTCGGCACTGGATCCGGACACCATCGTGACGGGTGCGGTGTCGTTCGAGAACCAGGGCCGCGCCCGGGTGATGCTGCGCAACCGCGGCCTGCTCCACGTCTATGCGGATATCGCGACCGGGCGGGTGCTGGGGGCCGAGATGATCGGCCCGGACGCGGAACACCTCGCGCATCTGCTGGCGTGGGGCGTCCAGTCGGAGATGACCGTCGCCCGCATGCTGGAGATGCCCTTCTATCACCCGGTGGTGGAGGAAGGACTCCGCACGGCGCTGCGCGATGCCGATGCGAAGCTCCGGGCCCGCCTGCAGCAGCGTGAACGTCGGGCGGCGTGAGGTCGGAGTTCGGCCGGGGAACCGGGAGGTAACATCCGGGCACCAAGAGACTGAACACGGGGCTCGCGCGCAGGCGCGGCCCCGTGCGTGTTCCACCGCCATCCACGGAAGCCCCCATGCGCGACGCCACCCCCCAGCTCATCCAGCTCTCCGACTACGCCCCGCCGGCGTTCCTCATCGACACCGTTCACCTCCACGTGGACATCCGCGACGAGCATGCGAGGGTCCGCGCGACGCTCGCCATGCGCCGCAATCCTGCCGGCCGCACGGCGGACGCGCCGCTCGTGCTCGACGGCGACGAACTCTCCCACGAGTCGGCGTCGATCGACGGCCGGAAGCTCGCGGCCGACGAGATCAGCGTGACAGAGGACCGGCTGACCATCCATCGCACGCCGGATGCCTTCACGCTCGAGACCGTGGTGCTCATCGACCCGTTCGGAAACACGAAGCTGATGGGCTTCTTCAAGTCGAAGGACGGCCTCTTCACGCAGTGCGAATCCGAGGGGTTCCGGCGCATCACGTGGTTCCTCGACCGGCCCGACGTCATGGCGCGATACACGGTGAGCCTCCACGCCGATCGGGTGCGATATCCGGTGCTGCTCTCGAACGGCAACCTGGTGGCCCAGGGCGACGAGCCGGGTGGCCGTCACTACGCCCGCTGGGAGGATCCCTTCCCCAAGCCTTCGTACCTGTTCGCGATGGTGGCGGCGAAGCTCGAGGTCCTGGAGGATCGATTCGTCACCGCATCGGGCCGCGACGCGCTGCTGCAGGTTTACGTGGAGCCCGGCAAGCTCGACCAGGCGGGCTTCGCGATGGACAGCCTGAAGCGTTCGATGCGCTGGGACGAGCAGGTCTTCGGACTCGAGCTCGATCTCGAGCGCTTCATGATCGTCGCGGTGGGCGACTTCAACATGGGCGCGATGGAGAACAAGGGGCTCAACATCTTCAACACGAAGTACGTGCTGGCCCGCGCCGACACCGCGACCGACGCCGACTTCCTGAACGTCGACCGCGTGGTGGCCCACGAATACTTCCACAACTGGACGGGCAACCGCGTGACCTGCCGCGACTGGTTCCAGCTCTCGCTGAAGGAAGGCCTCACGGTGTTCCGCGACCAGGAGTACGGCGCCGACACGTACTCGCGCCCGGTGCAGCGCATCCAGGAGGTGCGAGGCCTGCGGGCCATGCAGTTCCCCGAGGACGCAGGTCCGATGGCGCACCCCATCCGTCCGCAGGCCTACATGGAGATCTCCAACTTCTACACCGCGACCGTGTACGAGAAGGGTGCGGAAGTCGTGCGGATGATCCATACGCTGATCGGCGCGGACGCGTTCCGCCGCGGCATGGATCTCTACTTCGCGCGACACGACGGACAGGCCGTCACGTGCGACGAGTTCGTGCAGGCCATGGAAGACGCGAGCGGCACGGATCTCCGCCTCTTCCGCCGCTGGTACGACCAGGCGGGCACCCCGCGCGTCGATGCGACCGGCCAACACGATGCCGCGGCGCGCACCTACTCGCTGACGCTGCGCCAATCGTGCGCGCCGACACCCGGACAACCGGAGGAGCACCCGCTGCACATCCCGTTCGCGGTGGGCCTCGTGGCCGAGGACGGCACCGATGTGCCGCTGCGCCTTGCCGGCGAGCAGGCTGCGGCGGGCGGCACGCGCGTGCTCTCGCTCACGGAGTCGGAGCAGACGTTCACCTTCGTCGACGTGGCGGCAGCCCCGGTTCCGTCGCTGGCGCGCGGCTTCTCGGCGCCCATCGTTCTGGATTTCGACTACAGCGAGGCACAGCTCACGCATCTCGTCGCGCACGACAGCGATCCGTTCAATCGCTGGGAGGCCGGGCAGCGGCTCGCGGTGGGGCTCATCCTGCGCGGGGTCGCGGCGCGTCATGCCGGCGAGGCGTTCGCCGCACCGGAATCGTTCGTCGCCGCGTTCGGTCGCGTGCTCGCCGATGCCGCAGGGGATCCTGCCTTTGCTGCGGAGGCGCTGGCGCTGCCTTCGGAAAGCTACGTCGGCGAGCAGATGGCGGTCGTGGATCCCGACGCGATCCACGCGGTGCGGGTCGCGCTGCGACGGCAGCTGGCCACCACGCTGCGCGGCGAACTGCTGGCCACCTATCGCGCGATGGCGAACCCGGGGCGCTTCAGCCCGGACGCGACGGCTGCCGGCCGCCGGGCGCTCCGCAATCTGTGTCTCGGCTATCTGATGGAACTGGAGGACGACGGCGAGATCGTCGCCATCTGCGCGGCGCAGTTCTCGGGTGCCGACAACATGACCGATGCGATGGCCGCGCTGACGGCCCTCGCCAACGCCGATGTTCCGCAGCGGGAGGAGGCCCTCGCGAGCTTCCATGCGCGTTGGCGCCACGAGGCGCTCGTGCTCGACAAGTGGTTCGCGGTGCAGGCGATGTCGCGCCTCCCGGGCGCCCTCGGCCGGGTGAAGGCGCTGATGGCGCATGCGGACTTCGACATCCGCAACCCCAACCGCGCGCGCTCCGTGACCGGGAGCTTCTGCCATTTCAACCCGGTGCACTTCCACGCCGCCGACGGCAGCGGCTACGACTTCCTCGCCGACTGCGTGATCCAGCTGGACGCGCTCAACCCGCAGGTGGCCTCGCGCCTCGCGCGGTCCATGGATCGCTGGAAGAAGTTCGACGGCGTCAGACAGGGTCACGCCCGTGCGGCGCTGGAACGCATCCGCGACACCGAAGGGCTGTCGAAGGATGTGACCGAGGTCGTGACGCGCGCGCTCGCGTGAGAGGCACCCACCGCCCCCTGTAGGAGGGGCCCATGGCCCCGAAAGCAGTGGATGAGGGTGGACACAAGACAGTGCCTGCGCACTGTCTTGTGCCTCCCGAATCCGAGCGCCATGCAGGGCGCGAGGTGGACGCAAGGAAACGCTCCGACCGGAACCAACGCTTTCGCGGCCATGGGCCGCTCCTACAGAAGACATCCGCATGCTTTCGGTCGGTGGCGCATCCACCGTCCCTGCAGGAGGGGCCCATGGCCCCGAAAGCAGTGGATGAGGGTGGACACAAGACAGTGCCTGCGCACCGTCTTGTGCCTCCCGAATCCGAGCGCCATGCAGGGCGCGAGGTGGACACAAGGAAACGCTCCGACCGGAACCAACGCTCTCGCGGCCATGGGCCGCTCCTACAGAAGACATCCGCATGCTTTCGGTCGGTGGCGCATCCACCGTCCCTGTAGGAGGGGCCCATGGCCCCGAAAGCAGTGGATGAGGGTGGACACAAGACAGTGCCTGCGCACTGTCTTGTGCCTCCCGAATCCGAGCGCCATGCAGGGCGCGAGGTGGACGCAGGGAAACGCTTCAACCGGAACCAACGCTCTCGCGGCCATGGGCCGCTCCTACAACAGCGTGCCAGTTTCAAAGGTCGGTGGCGCATCGACGAGGGATATACAAGGGGCCCTCCCCTTGTTGGTACACCCTCTGCGACCAACCCGCCGCGGGCCGCGAGGCCCGAGAGGCGCTCAGTACGCGGCGGCCGCCGCCACGTAACGCTGGATCGCGTCGTCGAGTTTTCGCTCGGACACCGGTTTGGCGAGGAACGCGTCGCACCCCGCCATCGTCGCGCGGACACGATCGAACTGTTCGGTGCCACTGCTGGCGATGATCACTGCGGTGGGTTGGCCACCCTTGCGCGACTTGATCGCCTTGCAGAGGCGCAAGCCCTCCGAGCCGCGGGAATCGCTATCGATGATCACGCAGGGATAGTGGCCATCGGCGAATCTCGCCAGGGCTGCATCGGCATCGGGGACATCCTCGATGGCGACCGCGTGCCGGGAGAGGCGGTCGAAGACCAGTGCATTGAAGCCCCGGTCGCTGCCGACGATCAGGATGGTGTCCGGCTCGGTCCGCTTTGCTGTACGACGGACCGGTGACAGCGGCGCCGATGCGTTGGGCCCCGTGGCACGGATGGCGTGGTCGAAGGCCACGATCACGCCGGCCCACTGGAGCGGCCGGGGCAGGAGGGGCCATCCGGTGCCGTGATCCGACGCCCCCACGAGGACCACCGGCACCCGCGCGTCCGCATTGCGTCTTAGCAGCTCGGCGACCGCGGAGCCATCGTCGGCATCGGCCAGGAAGAGATCGGGCTGTGTGGCTGAGTCGGTGTGCCGGACGAACCGCGGGATCCGCTTCGCGGCGAGCCCGAAGATGCTGCCCAGCACGAGGAGCTCGGTCGCGTTGAATCCGACGACGGCGACAGTACGGCTATCCTGCATTTGCGTGACTCCGGGTTGGGTCGATGGCGACGGCGGCGGTGCGGCCGGGCGACGATGTCTGCAACTCCGACAAGGCATGGAGCACAGCGGTGATGAGGCTATCGGCGCTGGCGAACCGATCTTCAGGTCGCTTCGCCAGGAGGCCATCGACCAGCACCTGGGCCCAATCCAGCGGCGGGGGGACGCGGGGCACCGGGGCATGCAGATGCAGATCCATCACCTCGACTGGACCGGCCGCTTCGAACGGCTTCCTGCCGGTCAGCATCTCGTGGAACAGGACGCCCAGGGCGTAGAGATCGCTGCGATGATCGATGCGGCCGCTGCCGATGGTCTCGGGCGCCAGATACGCGGCCGTACCCACGAGGTGTCCGGGACCCGACCGCGAGAGATCGACCCCTTTCTTGCGAGCGATCCCGAAGTCCGCGAGCACGAAGGTGCCGTCCGCGCGGCGCAGGATGTTGGCCGGCTTCAGATCCCGATGCACCATGCCGGCCCGATGGATGGCGCCCAGGGCTTCGGCGATCTGCAGGACGATCTCGACGACGTAGGGTGGAGGCAACGGCTGCCCGAGCAAGGCGGTGAGTTCCCCACCGGACAGGTACTCCATGGCGATGTATGCGTGCCATTCGGTGAAGCCCTGCTCGTGGATGCGCACGATGCCGGGGTGGCGAAGCTGGGACAGCAGCGCCGCCTCGTTGATGAGCCGCTGCACGAGCATGCCGCCGTCGTGCTCGCTGATGGGCAGCAGCTTGAGCGCGCGGATCTCGCCGCTCGCCTCGTGCGCCGCCAGGTAGACGACGGACATGCCGCCGTTGCCGATCAGTTTCAGGATCCGGTAGCCCGCGATGCCGATGCGTGACAACTCCGCGTCGGCGATATCGGCGGTGCCGGCGATGTCGGTGGGACCGGACATCGCGCCGGACGCCTCGGCCGTCGGCGGTGCGGCGTCCCGCAGCTTCCGGATCGCGTCGAGGAGCAGATCGGGGGACGCCCCTTCGGGCAGGACCCGGTCGGCCACACCGACCCACACGACCCAGCGCGCGGCCGGGGCGAGCACCAGCAGGCCGCAGGTGTGCGTTGCCGACCGGAGCCGCCGGACCACCGAAGGATCGACAGGCGACTCGGCGTGATCCCGCAAGACGATTGCGAACGGAGCGCTCGCCGCCGTCTGCCGCATCCGCGCCACATCGCCGGTCGTCCGGACGGCGTGACCCGCTGCGCTCAGAAGGCGACCGGTGCGTCGGGCCGTGGTGGCCGAAGAATCGAGTAGGAGGATCGAAGCCATCGAATGATGCCGCCGCAGACACGAAGGTGCCGGCCCGTTGGCGTTCGACCGGTATCGACGATCACCCCTGCAACTTGAGCAGCGCCCGCCCCGTCCGGGCTGCTCCATGGCGCCTGCGCGCGATGCCGCGCTTCCGACGGCGGGTCGGATCGGCACCGTCGACCGCTGCTCGCCGCGTTCGACCCGACGTGCGCCCGTCCGACGATGGGCGGGTCGAGCGCCCCGGGGCGAGTGACTCCGATGCAGGTCGAAAGCGCCCCGCCCGAGGCGCTACTTCACGTCGGCCGTGAACTCGATGTGCCGCATGAACGTGAGCGTGCCCTTGTCGTTCCGCACGATGCTGTACCCGTGGAGGCCGTCACCGTTGGCATCGAAGGCGTACTCGCCGGCGATGCCCTTCAGACCGCGGGTAGAGAGGATCGCCTTGCGGACCGCCTCGGAATCGGTGCTCCCGGCCTTCTCGATCGCGTGCTTGAGCAGGTGCATGCCCGCGTACGACCACGCGGAATAGAGGTCGGGATTCGCGCCGTGCTTCGCCTTGAATTTCGCGGCGAACGCCTTCGACTCCTTATGGGCATCCGGAAAGAAATCGGTGACCACATAGGTGCCCCAGAGTGCATCGCCGGCCAGCCGCAGCGCGGTCTCGGTGGCGAGAGAGGTGGACCCCACCCACTCGACGTTGACGCCCAGCTGCCGGAGCTGCCGCGCGAAGATGCCGACGTCCGCGGAGCCCGTCATGTAGGAGCCGATGATGTCGGCGCCCGATTTCTTCAGGCTCAGGACGACGGCGGTGAAGTCCTGCTGGTTGCTCGTGTAGCCCTGGGTGAGCACGGGCTCGATGCCCTGGGCCTTGAGGGCGTCCGTGAGGGCGATGCGGCCGTTGGCGCCGAAGGTGTCGGTGGCGTGGATGATGGCCCACTTCCTCCTGCCGAGCGTCTTCGTGCCGAACTCGGCCATGACCCGGGACGAATACAGGTCGTTGGGACGCACGCGGAAGATCCACGGGTTGTTGACGCGGGTGAGGCTGGGATCGCTGCCACCGATCACTGCGGGCAGCTTCGCCTTCGCGATCGTCGGCGACGCCGCCTGCACCTGGGTGCTGCGGAGGGGCCCGATCACAGCGACGACCTTCTGGTCGACGAGCTTGGTGTACGCGAGCACGGTCCCGGGGTTCGTGCTCTGGTTGTCCTCGATGATCAGTTCGACCGGACGACCGAGAATGCCCCCGGCACCGTTGATCTCCTCGAGCGCGAGCTGGACACCGCGCAGCGTCAGCACGCCGGCCTCCGCCTGCGGGCCGGTGGTCTCGTCCACGAGACCGATGCGGATCGGCTCCGCCGCCATCGCCGCGCATGCGCTGCCCGCGAGTGCGAGCAGGGCCACGATCCAATGCCTGATCCGAATCATCTTGCATCTCCTCCGTGCACGAGTCGCCGGGTCCGTGGCCATCGACTGGACGGGACCATTCTGGTTTTCCGGGACGCCCATCTCCGCTCGAAGCGACCCGGGCGGAGCTTACCGTCGGAGGGGCGGCATGGCGATCGGCAGGGAACGACGGATCGGAAATCCGGCGCCGCTTACAGGAGGACCAGGTTGTCCCGGTGGATCAGCTCGGGCTCGTCCACATAGCCCAGGCGGGCCTCGATCTCGGCACTGGGGGTGCGCAGGATGCGACGGGTCTCGGCGGCGCTGTAGTTGACGAGGCCGCGGGCGATCTCGCGCCCGTCGGCGTCGACGCAGGCAACCACTTCGCCGCGCTCGAAGTCGCCCTGGGCCTCCTGGACGCCGATCGGGAGCAGGCTCTTGCCGTCGGCCGTGAGCGCGCGGACGGCGCCGGCGTCGAGGAAGAGCTTGCCGCGGAGCTGGAGATGGTCGGCCAGCCACTGCTTGCGGGCGGCGAGCGTGGGTGTCTCGGCGACGAGCTGGGAGCCGATGCGCTCACCGGCGGCGAGGCGGACGAGCACCTGCGGCTCGCGGCCCGAGGCGATGACCGTGTGCGCGCCGCTGCGGGCAGCGCGCTTGGCTGCGAGGATCTTGGTGAGCATGCCGCCGGAGCCGATCGAGGACCCGGCACCGCCCGCCATGGCCTCGAGCGCGGGATCCCCGGCGCGCGCATCCTGCACGAGGGTGGCCGAGGGATCCTTCCGCGGATCCGCCGTGTAGAGGCCGGGCTGGTCGGTGAGGATGATCAGCACCTCGGCCTCCACGAGATTCGTGACGAGCGAGCCGAGCGTGTCGTTGTCGCCGAAGCGGATCTCGTCGGTGGCGACGGTATCGTTCTCGTTGATGATCGGAATGATGGCGAGCGACAACAGCGTGCGCAGCGTCGACCGGGCATTCAGGTAGCGACTGCGGTCTGCGAGGTCTTCGTGGGTCAGCAGGATCTGGGCGGTCTGCAGCTCATGCTTGCGGAAGCAGGTCTCGTAGGCCTGCACCAGCCCCATCTGACCGACCGCGGCGGCAGCCTGGAGATCGTGGAGTGCCTTGGGTCGGCGCTTCCATCCGAGGCGTTGCATGCCCTCCGCGACCGCCCCGCTGGAGACGAGCAGCACCTGCTTCCCGCTGCGGGCCAGCGCGGAGATCTGCTCCGCCCACTGGGCCAGCGCGGCCTGGTCGAGACCCTGCCCGCCGTTGGTGACCAGACTGGAGCCCACCTTCACCACGAGGCGCGAAGCCTCGCGCACCACGGAGACCGGGTCCATCAGTCGTCTCCGGCGGCGTCCTGTAACTGCGGGACGGCGGTCGCGGTGACGTCCTGAACTTCCGGGACGGCGGTCGCGGTGTGGCCGGCAACCGGGCCTGCGGCCGACGCGTCAGCCGCTGCTTCGTCGTCCTCGGCGTCGGGAGGTGCGATGAGGGCGATGTGATTCATGATCTGCATCGTGAGGTCACGGCATCCATCCCCGGTGAGCGCGGAGATGGTGAAGACTCCCTCCCGGGAGGCGCCCTCGCCGAGATACTCGTCCAGGAAGGCCTGGATGCGCTCGTCACGCTCGTCCTCGGGGATCAGGTCGACCTTGTTCAGGACCAGCCAACGCGTCTTGAGGAAGAGCGATTCGTCGTACTTGCGCAGTTCCTCGACGATCGAACGGGCGTCGCGCACAGGATCGGCCTCGGGATCCGGAGGGACGAGGTCGACGAGGTGCAGCAGGAGCCGGGTCCGCGCGAGGTGGCGGAGGAACTGGTGGCCGAGTCCGGCGCCCTCCGCCGCGCCCTCGATGAGGCCGGGGATGTCGGCGATCACGAAGCTGCGCGAATGGTCGACCCGGACGACGCCGAGATTCGGATGCAGCGTCGTGAACGGATAGTCGGCCACCTTCGGACGGGCCGCGGACACCGAGCGGATGAAGGTGGATTTGCCCGCGTTCGGGAGGCCGAGCAGCCCGACGTCGGCCAGCACCTTCAGTTCGAGCTGGAGACGGCGCACCTGACCGAGACCACCGGGCGTGCATTGCCGCGGAGCGCGGTTGGTGCTGGTCTTGAAGTGGATGTTCCCGAGCCCGCCGTCGCCGCCCTTCGCGATGATCGCTCTGGCACCATGCTTCGCCAGATCGGCGATGACTTCCCCGGTCTCGATGTCGCTGATGACCGTTCCGACCGGCATCCGCAGCGTGATGTCCTCGGCCGCGGCGCCATAGCAGTCGGAGCCACGCCCCTTCTCGCCGTTGCGGGCGCGATGGATCCGGGCGAACCGGAAATCGATGAGGGTGTTGATGTTGCGGTCGGCCACGGCCCAGATGCTGCCGCCGCGTCCGCCGTCACCGCCGTCGGGCCCGCCACGCGGGATGAACTTCTCCCGGCGGAAGGAGGCGATGCCGTCCCCGCCCTTGCCGGCGTGGACTTCTATGCTGACTTCGTCTACGAACTTCATGAGTCGGGCTGGCCGCCCGGAAGCAAGAAAGCCCTACCGGGATCGATAGGGCTTTCGTGCCTGGAGGGGCGCTTCGCGTCAGGCAGCGGCGACCGGCGTGATGCTGACCGTCTTGCGCTTCAACGGGCCCTTCACGGCGAACTCGACGTGACCATCGATCTTGGCGAACAGCGTGTGATCCTTGCCGAGACCGACGTTGACGCCAGGATGCACCTGCGTGCCTCGCTGACGGACGATGATGTTGCCTGCGAGGACGAACTGGCCGCCGAAGCGCTTCACGCCCAGTCGCTTCGACTCGGAGTCACGACCGTTGCGTGAACTTCCGCCTGCTTTCTTGTGTGCCATGGCTTGCTCTCCTTACTTCTTGACGCCGCCGACCAGTTCCTTGGTCAGCTGCTCGAATTCTTCCCACTTGCCGGCGGCGGCGAGCGCTGCCTGCTGGGGCCAGGTGCCCGGCTTCGCCATGCCGAACCGACCGCCCGACGCCTTGAGCATCTCGGTGATGGCTTCGGGCTGCATCGCTGCGAGCGCCGCGAAGGTGGTGATGCCGTTCTTGACGAGCACCGCCGCGATCTTGGGACCGATCCCTTCGACCTTCGTCAGGTCATCGACCGTGACGATCTCGGGGGCCTTGGCGGTGCTGCTGCCGCCGGCGCCGTCTTCGATTCCGGCGATGAAGATCTCCGAGAACCACTGGCGGTGGCCGCCTTGCTTCTTGAAGTGCTTGCGGCGGCGATGCTTGAAGATGAGGACCTTGTCGCCGCGACCGTGCGACAGGACCGTGGCCTTGACCGTCGCGCCCTGCACGAGAGGCGTCCCGACCTTGACGGCCACGCCGTCAGCGACCATGAGCACCTGATCGATCACCACGTCGGCGCCAACCTCGGCAGTGAGCTGCTCGACCTTGAGCTTAGACCCTGCGGTCACACGATATTGCTTGCCGCCGGTTTTGATGACCGCGTACATGGGCTGCTCCAATCCGAGAACCGGAAAAAAGGCGCGCATGCTACGAGATGCCGCGCGCCACGTCAATGAATTCGAAGTTCGGCCGCGCCTTCTACAACGTGATTGCGCGTACCTTGACACCCTGATCGGGGGGTTCCTACCATCTCGTCTTTACTTCCCCGGACGGCGCCTTGTCCATCGAATCCATCCGCAGCCCCGTGGCCTCAGACCTGATGGCCGTGGATGCGGTCATCCGCGCGCGTCTCCATTCGGAAGTCGTTCTGGTCCGCCAGGTGGCCGAGTACATCATATCCGCCGGGGGCAAACGGTTGCGGCCTCTTCTCGTGCTGCTCTCCGGGGGCGCGTGTGGCCATGTGTCACCGGCCCTGCACGAACTGGCGGCGGTGGTGGAGTTCATCCACACGGCGACGCTGTTGCACGACGACGTGGTCGACGGATCCGACATGCGCCGTGGCCGATCGACCGCGAATGCCCAGTTCGGCAACCCTGCCTCCGTGCTCGTGGGCGACTTCCTCTACTCGCGCGCCTTCCAGATGATGGTCGCGGTGGGCAACATGCGGGTCATGGAGGTCCTCGCCGAGGCCACGAACGTCATCGCCGAGGGCGAAGTGCTGCAACTCATGAACGTGGGCGACCCCGACGTGACCGAGGCCGCTTATCTCGACGTGATCCGCTTCAAGACCGCCAAGCTGTTCGAGGCCGCCGGCCGCCTGGGCGCGGTGCTCGCGGGTGCACCTGCGGAGGTCGAAGAGGCGCTCGCGGCTTACGGCACGCATCTGGGCACAGCGTTCCAGCTGATCGACGACGTCCTCGACTACTCCGGCGATCTTGCGCAGACGGGCAAGAACCTGGGGGATGATCTCGCCGAGGGGAAGGCGACACTCCCGCTCATCCACGTGCTGCAGCGGGGCACGTCTGCCCAGGCGGACGTCGTCCGCCACGCGATCGAGGAAGGAGGGCTCGGCGATTTCGAGCCCGTCATGCAGGCCATCCGTGACACCGGTGCGATAGCGTATGCACGAGCCGCCGCGCAGGCCGAAGCGAAGCTCGCAACCGATGCGCTCGGCCCGCTGGAGCATTCCCGTCATCGAGAGAGCCTGCTACACTTGGCCTCCTTTGCAGTGTCGCGATCGCAGTAGCGGCCCTCTCCTCTACCGCATCGAGCGGAGGTGGCCTCGACGTTCCGGAGTCGGAGTTCGATGATGACCGGATCGCTCGCGACATTGCGCAGTGGCAGGGCCTCCAAAGCTTTGTGCAGTTAGGTATGTCATCCTCGGGGTGTAGCTCAGCCTGGTAGAGTACTGCGTTCGGGACGCAGGAGTCGGAGGTTCGAATCCTCTCACCCCGACCATCGCGATACGTGTTTCCGGACGCCCGTCCGGAGAAGATCGACGATGGCGGTTCCGTGGATGGCGATGGTCGAGCAAGTCGGCATGGCGCGGCAGACAGGCCGCGGAACCGCTAGCCGTCCGGTTCGCGCGATGCACCCTCCCTACCCCTCCCGAATACCGCAGCCGTTCCGGTTTCATCTCCCCGTTTCAGCCCCCATCGAAGTCGACGCCACCGATGACCATTCGACGCATTCCCGCGGAGTTCTGGCGTGGCGGTACTAGCAAGGGCATCTTCCTGCTCGAACACGATCTCCCGTCCGATGCCGCCCATCGGGATCGCCTGCTCCTCAGAATGATCGGGAGCCCGGATCCGTACGGGAAGCAGATCGACGGCATGGGCGGCGCCACCTCCAGCACCAGCAAGATCGTGTTGATCCGGCGATCCTCCCGCGCCGACTGCGATGTCGAATACCTGTTCGGCGCCGTCGACATCCACCGACCCATCATCGACTGGTCCGGCAACTGCGGGAACCTCACCACAGCAGTCGGACCTCTCGCACTGTCGCTCGGACTCGTCGCAGCCAGCGAGGGGACGACAGTCGTGCGCCTCTGGCAGGACAACATCGGCAAGCGCATCCTCGCGCATGTGCCTGTGATCGACGGTCGGCCGGCCGAGGAAGGCGACTTCCTGATGGACGGCGTCGCCTTCCCTGCACCCGAGATCCTCCTCGAATTCCTCGACCCGGGGGGCGGCGAGAGTGCGATGCTGCCGACCGGGAACGTCGTGGACACCCTTGACGTTCCGGGCGTGGGTACAGTGGAAGCAACGCTCGTCAACGCCGGCAACCCGACCGTCTTCGTGCACGCCTCGACACTCGGTCTCACAGGGCTCGAAATGCCCCCGGCAGTGAACGCGGACACCACTGTCCTCGCGCGTTGTGAAGCCATCCGTTCGCACGCTGCGGTGACGATGGGTCTCGCAGTTTCTGCGGCGTCGGCCACGCGCGATCGACCCGCCACACCCAAGCTCTCCTTCGTCGCCGCTCCCGCCACCTACGTCGCATCGTCGGGCCGCGAAGTGCGCAGCGAGGACATCAGCCTGGTCGCGCGCATTCTGTCGATGGGGGCGCTGCATCACGCGTACACGGGGACCGGCGCGGTGGCCCTGGCGGTCGCGGCCGCACTCCCCGGCTCGGTGGTCGCGCGGGCGGCGCGCGGCGGATCCAGCGACCGGATCCGCATCGGCCACGTGGCGGGGACGCTCACGGCCGGCGCGGAGGTGCGACGCAACGGTGCCGACTGGTCCGTCACGCGGGCCCTGATGAGCCGCAGTGCCCGGCGGCTCATGAGCGGCACCGTGCACGTGCCCGAAGTCCAGGGCGGGACCACCTGACGGCGATGGCCGGAAGACTCCCCTGGCCGGCGCCCCGCGGGTACGATCGGGAACCAGTTGAAATCGCGCTGCCCCTTCGCGGGCAACGGCGCAGTCACCACGGGAGGCAGTGAAGATGCGCGCATCGATCGTTCGTTCCGTAGCCTTGGTCTGTTGTGCGTGGATTGCCGCGTCGCCGACCCCGGCCGTCGCGGAACCGGACGCCGGCAGCACGTTCCGGGACTGCAGTGCATGCCCCGAGATGGTCGTGATCCCCGCCGGCAGCTTCTCGATGGGATCCGACCTGGAAGAGAGCGGTCACCAGGACGAGAAACCCCGTCATCCGGTGTCGATCCCGCGGCCCTTTGCCCTCTCCCGTTTCGAGATCACGTTCGCGGAATGGGATGCATGCGTGGCGGACGACCGATGTCGGAACGCCTCGGACGACGGTGACGGCCGCGGTGACCGCCCCGTGTACAACGTGGACTGGAACGACGCCCGAAGCTACGCGGCGTGGCTCTCGGCGAAGACCGGCAAGTCGTACCGTCTCCCGACCGAAGCCGAGTGGGAGTATGCCGCCCGCGGCGGCACGACCACGTCGTGGTTCTGGGGCCCGGCAGAAGACAGCGCCGGCTCGACCAAGGCCTGCAAGTTCGCGAACACCCACGACGAAACGAGCAAGGACGCCCACCCGATGTACGTCTGGTCCCATCACAAGTGCACCGACGGCTTCGGCGAGGTCGCTCCGGTGGGTCGTTTCCAGCCGAATCCTTTCGGGCTGCACGACATCCTCGGCAATCTGCGCGAGTGGGTGCAGGACTGCCACCATGCGGGCTACCTGAATGCTCCCGGGGACGGGTCCGCCTGGGACGAGAGCGCCTGCGAAAGGCGGATCGTGCGTGGCGGCGCCTGGATCGACGGCGCCTCGACTTCCCGCGCCGCTTATCGACATCCCGAGGAGGCGGGGTTCCGCAATTACCAGGTCGGGATCCGCCTCGCCCGAGACCTCTGACGTCCACCGCCGACGTCGGGCCGCATCGGCTAACCGCGGGGATGATGCTTCGCGTGCAGTTGCTTGAGTCGCTCCCGCGCGACGTGCGTGTAGATCTGGGTCGTCGAGACGTCCGCATGCCCCAGCAGCATCTGCACGACGCGAAGGTCCGCGCCGTGGTTCAAGAGGTGGGTCGCGAAGGCGTGCCGCAGCACGTGCGGCGAGATCGGCTTCACGATGCCGGCCCGCCGGGCGTAGCGCTTCACCAGTGACCAGAACATCTGACGCGTCATCGCCCGGCCCCGTGCCGTCGGAAAGAGGTCTGCTGTGACCTGACCCGCCAGGACGACCGGTCGCCCGGTCTCCACGAACTGCTGCACCCATCCCACGGCCACTTCCCCGATGGGCACGAGACGCTCCTTCGAGCCCTTGCCCATCACGCGCAGGACCCCCGCCTCGAGGTTCACCTGACCGATCTCGAGCGTCACGAGTTCGGTCACCCGCAAACCGGTCGCGTAGAGCAACTCCAGCATCGCGCGATCCCGCAGGCCCAGCGGCATCGCAGCGTCCGGTGCCGCCAGCAGACGCTCGACCTCGTCCTCCGACAGACTCTTGGGGAGGGAACGCGGCAGCTTGGGCGCGTCGATCTGCAGCGTCGGATCGGCGACAAGACGGCCGTCGCGGATCTGCATCCGATAGAAGCGCTTCAGCGTGGAAAGGAGACGGCCGGCCGAGGAAGCCTTGGTGCGGATCGCGTACCGGTGCGCGAGATACCCGAGCAGATCGGCGTGCTGCGCCTCGATCAAGGCGCGACCGTGAACCCGTCGCAACCATGCCGAGAACTGCGAGAGATCCCTCCGGTAGGCGGCCAGCGTGTTCTGCGAAAGACCGTCCTCGAGCCAGAGTGCGTCGCAGAAGGCGTCGATCGCCGGATCGGCGTCGGGCACTACGGTGCGAGGACGCCCTCGTGTCCCAGCAGCCATCGCCTCACCTCCATCGGATAACCGTCGGTCCGGTTCATGGAATCCCAACGTCCGTCCCGCGCGATGCATCCTGCCACCGCATGCACACCCATGCCACCGCCGGCCGCCGCGATGCAGGCAGACTGGATCTCAGTGCCGGGCGAGACCACGCGACCGGACCACGTGCGTGCCGGTGGCGAGCACCGCCAGAGCAAATCCGGTCATGTCGCTCCACGCGGCGGACCATGCGAGCAGCAGCCCTGCCAGGACGAAGGCGGCGCGCTCCATGAGCCCGAGACGCACCACCAACCATCCCTGGGCGCCGATCGCAAGGGCCACGATGCCCACGAGCGCGGTGCTCGTGACGACCACCATGTTGGACATCGATCCCGCGAGCAGCAGGCCGACGCCGTCGGGTGAGAGCACGAACATGAAGGGCGTGACGAAGGCGGGCAGCGTGTACTTCCACGACGACAGCGTTGTTCGATAGGGATCACCGCCGGTGATCGCCGCCGCAGCGAACGGGGACAGCGCCGTCGGCGGGGATACCTCGGACAGCACGGCGTAGTAGAAGATGAACATATGCGCCGCGAAGTCCGGAACACCCACCTGGGTGAGCGCAGGCGCCGCCACCACCGCGCAGATGATGTACGACGCGGTGACCGGCACCGCAAGCCCCACGATCCAGACGAGCAGGGCAGTGTAGAGCGCCGTCAGCGCCAGATTCCCGCCCGCGTAGTCGATGACGATCCCGCTGAACTTCAGACCGAGCCCGGTGAGCGTCACGACGCCGACGATGATGCCGGCGGCTGCACAGGTCGCCGCCACGCCGAGCACGCCCTTCGCGCCGTCCGCGAGGGCGCCCACCAGTCGGACGGGTCCGATGGCCGTGTCCCGGCGGATCCAGCTGGTGAGCACCGCCAGCACCGTCGCCCAGAAGACGGACATCATGGGCGAGAAGCCGACGATCATGAACACCACGACGGTGATGAGCGACAGGAAGTGGTAGCCGTGGCGCTTCGCCAGCAGCCAGGCGCCGGGCGATTCGATCGCCACGGCATCCCCTCGGAACCGCCTTGAGTCGAGTTCCACCATCACGAAGAGCGAGGCGTAGAACAGGATCGTCGGGATGGCCGCCATGCGGATCACGTCGAGGTACGAGATCTTCAGGAATTCGGCGATCAGGAATGCCGCAGCACCGAGCACGGGCGGTGACAGGATCGCGCCGAGTCCGCCCGCAGCGAGCAATCCTCCCGCGGCCTCCTTCGTGTACCCGGCCCGCGACAACAGTGGATACGCCACGGAACCCAGGGTGACCGTCGTGGCCACACCACTGCCGGAGGGCCCGCCGAGCAGGAAGGACCCCAGCACGACGGCGCGGCCCGGGGCGGCGCGACTTCTGCCCATCACGGCGAGCGCGAAGTCGATGAAGAACTTCCCCGCACCCGACGCCTGCAGGACCGCGCCGTACACCGTGAAGAGGACGATGAGGGTCGCGCAGACGTCGATGGGTGCGCCGAAGATGCCCTCCATCGTCATCGTCATGTGCCCCACCAGACGGTCGAGCGGATAGCCCCGGTGCGTCCAGGGCGGCGGGAGCCATGGGCCGGCGAACGCGTACGCGACGAATGCAGCCACGACGATCGGCAACACCCATCCGGAGGTCCGGCGCACCGCCTCGAGCACCAGCAACATGAGCACCGTCCCGGCAACGACATCCCAGATCTCGGGCTCGATGGCCCGATCCGCCGCGGCGTCCCAGTCGCGCAGGAACCAGACGATGCAGCCAACGGTGAGGCCGGCGAGCAGCCAGTCCCAGGGCATCACACGGTCACGGAAACGGGCCGCTGCCGGAAGCGTGAGAAAGAGCAGACCGACCATCAGCGCCACGTGGACACCCCGCAACCAGGGCGCGCTGACGATGTCCACTGCCGCATAGAGATGGAAGAGCGACGTGCCGGCCAGGGCCACCGTCAGTCCGGTGGCAAGGGGGCCGCGAAGGCGGTTGGCAGCGCCGTCCTCCTGCTCGACGAAGCGCTCGGCTTCGGCCAGGCGCTCCGCCTCGACGGCAGCGGCGCCCGGCTCGATCCCGCGGGAACTCACATCGGACTCACTGGAGCTTCAACCCTTTCTCGGCGAAGAAGCGGGCGGCACCGGGGTGAAACGGGATGGCGGCCGCGCCGGCCGTCTGATAGTCGAGCGACAAGGTCGCGAACTCCTTGTGCACGGCAATCATGTCGTTGCGGCGCTCGAACAAGGTCTTCACGATCTCGTACGCGACGTCGTCGGGCATGCTGGCGTTGACGAACAACACGTTCCAGACGTTCACGTTGCTCGAATCCTTCGCCATCCCGGGGTACGCCGACTTCGGGATCACGCTGCGGCTGTACAGGGGGCCGTATCGCTTGTTGAGCGCGTCCACCACATCGCCGTGTTCGAGCAACTGCATCTTCACGCCGGGCGTCGCCGCAAGATCGGTGACCGCGGCAGTCGGTACGCCACCGCCCCAGAAGAACGCGTCGATCTTGCGATCCTTGATGGCATTGACGGATTCGTTCACCGATAGGCGTTCGCGCTTGATGCGGTCCCGCAGCCCCTGGGCCTCGAGGATTCGCATGGCCCACACTTCCGTCGCACCGCCGGGGGATCCGAGCGAGACGCGCCTGCCGTCGAGATCCTTCAACGACGTGATGCCGGTGCCGTCCACCGTGACGATGTGCATGCGGTTCGGATACAGCACCACGAGGGCGCGTAGCGGAAGCTTCTTCCCGGAAAAACGATCGTTGCCGGAGTAGGCGTCCCACGCTGCGTCGGCCATCGAGAACCCGATGTCGGCGCGACCGGAACCGACGAGCTTGAGGTTGTCGATGGAGCCGCCGGTGACCTCGGCGGTCACCTGCCAGCCCGGAACGTGACGGGAGAGCACTTGTGCGAGGCCGCCCGCGAGCGGGTAATAGACGCCGCCGGTGTTGCCTGAGCCGATCGACAGCATGCGGGACTCTGCGAGTGCATGCCCACCTACGATGCATGCCACGGCAAGAACGACGAGACGAACAAATTTCATGCGGAATCCCGGACGGAGCGAAAGCTGCCGGATTGTAGCAACGCCCCCCGTCGAACATGGAAATGGTTCCGCGCATCGAACGAACGCGGCAACACGAGAACGCAGCAAGAAAAAACAGAGGCGACCCTTGGGTCGCCTCGGAGCACTTCCGTACCTGTTGTTCGCTGCGGCGCCCTGCACCCTGCAGGGCTGCCGGATCAGACCTGGGCCTTGGCGGCAGCCGCTGCCGCGGCCGCCGCGCGATCTGCTGCGGAGGGACCGAGCTTTTCGCGAATCCGCGCGGACTTTCCGGAGCGCTCACGCAGGTAGTAGAGCTTGGCTCGACGCACTGCACCACGACGCTTCACCTCGATCGAAGCGATCAGCGGCGAGTAGGTCTGGAAGGTCCTCTCGACGCCCTCACCGGACGAGATCTTGCGCACGATGAACGAAGAGTTGAGTCCACGATTCCGCTTCGCGATCACCACGCCCTCGTAGGCCTGGACGCGCTTGCGGGTACCTTCCACCACGTTCACGCCGACGATGACGGTATCACCGGGTCCGAAGGCGGGAATGGTCTTGCCGAGCCGCTTGATCTCTTCGGCTTCGATTTGTGCGATCACGTCCATGTAGCGCTCCTTTTAGCCCTTAAGCTTTCAGCCCGTCAGCCTCGAGGCCGTCAAGCCTTGCTCGACTCGTGTTCCTGCCGGAACTCTTCCAGCAGTGCCCGTTCCCGGGTGGTCAGTTCCCGCCGCGCCAGCAGATCCGGGCGCCGCAGCCATGTACGTCCGAGCGCCTGTTTCAGGCGCCATGTTTCGATATCCGCATGATGTCCGGACATCAGCACCGCCGGTACGCGCTCGCCCTCGTAGACTTCAGGGCGGGTGTAGTGCGGGTAGTCCAGCAACCCCGATACGAACGAATCCTCCACCGCAGACGCCGCATCTCCGAGCACACCCGGCAACTGCCGGATGACGGCATCCAGCAACACCATCGCCGGCAACTCCCCGCCGGACAACACGTAGTCTCCCACGGAGATTTCCATGTCGACTGCGTTCTGCATGAGGCGATCGTCGATCCCCTCATACCGCCCGCACAGCATCACCAGCCCCTCCAGCGCCGCCAACTCGATGACGGCTTGGTGATCGAGGGTGCGCCCCTGCGGAGAGAGGCACACCACCAGCGTCCTGCCGACACCACAACTCGCCTGACGCTGGCGGGCCGCCTTAAGCGCCTTCGCGAGCGGGTCCGCCATCATCACCATGCCAGGGCCGCCACCGTAGGGCCTGTCATCCACTGTCCGGTAGGCGTTCGCCGCGAACTCCCGCGGGTTCCACGCCACCAGGCTGTACAACCCAAGCTCCCGCGCCCTGCCCGTTACGCCCCAGCGGGTCACGGCATCGAACATCGCCGGGAACAAGGTCACGACGTCGAAATGCTTCACTCAGTAATCCAAGCCCCAGTCGACTCGGATCGTGCCACCGGCCATGTCGACGTCCCGCACATACTGGTCGACGAAGGGGATGAGACGTTCCCTGTCTCCTGCGACGACCAGAATGCTCTGGGCGCCGTTGTCCATCAGGTGGTCCACGCGTCCGAGCGACTCGCCCTGAAGGTTCGAAACCTCGAGGCCGATCAGATCGACCCAGTAATACTCACCGACCTCGTGCGGCGGCAACTCGGACCGCGTCACTGCGACATCCCAGTGTCGCCATTGCGCGGCCGCTTCGGGGGTGTCGATGCCTTCCAGCTTGGCCACCACCACCTCGCCGTTGACCGTCGCTTCCTGGAGAGTCACGGCTCTCCATTCCCCGTCGTCACGGCCCAACCACCATCTCGGGTGCCCCAGCAGTCCGTCGGGCTTCTCGGTGAATGGCCGGATCTTGAGCCAGCCCTTCACGCCGAACGGGGCGATCACTCGCCCCATCACCACCCATTCGTCCCGCGCTCCCGCAGACTCACCGGTCGTCGTCGATGCCGGTTCACCCGCCACAGCAAGCACCTGGAAGTGCTATCAGGCTGCAGCGACCGCGGTCTTGCTGAACTGCTTGACCAGGCGCTTCACCGTATCGGACGGTTGCGCGCCCTTGCTTTCCCAGTGGGAGAGGCGGGCGAGATCGATGCGCAGTTTCACGTCCCCGGACGAGGCCACCGGGTTGTAGAAACCCACTCGCTCGATGAACCGACCGTCGCGAGGGTCGCGGGAGTCCGCAACCACCAGATTGTAGAAGGGGCGCTTCTTGGCGCCGCCTCGGGCAAGTCGAATCACAACCATTGGAATTTCCTAGCGGTTTCCAAAAAAGGGGCGAATTCTAGCCACGCGCGTCTCGCCTTGGCAAGGCAATTCCCTCGCGGGGCCTGTGTTCACCTCTGCGCGGGGGTCGCCTGGGTGCGGAACACCTCGTCGAGGAAGCTGACGATCTCTGCCGCGAGGACATCCTCCCGGCCTTCGAAGAAGTGGAGTGCCTCCGGAACGATGATCTGCCTGGAGCCGCGGATCTTGGAGATCTGCTTCAGGCGCTCGGAGGCACCGACCTGGGTGATCTCCCAGTCCTTGCTGCCGAAGATGTCGAGCACCGGGATCTTGATCCGGAACATCTCCTCGAGACCGTTGATGATCCCGATGAAGGCCCACGCCTTCACGTGCGTCTTCTTCGTGTTCATGAGGTACTGGTTCGCCATCGTCGCCCCGAGGCTGTGGGACACGATCGCCACGTTCTCGAACCCCTTCGACTTGAGCCACTCGGCGGCCAGATCGTACCGCTCGGCGGCCTCTGGATACGTCGAGATGTAGTCGCCGATCTTGGCTCCTCCGCCCAACACGGGAAGCTGGATCGAAAGCGTCGAATATCCCAGTTCGGCCAGCTTGATCCGCAACACGCCGTACAACTCGAAATCAGGGCTCCAGCCTCTCCCGTGGCCCAGGACGATGGCGCCGCGGGCGTTCTCGGCCTCGGTCCAGAGTGCGAGGAAGTCGTGGCCGTTGGCCTGCTTGATCCAGACGGCCTCCCCGACGACGAGCCCGGGCACTATCTGGTCGGACCAGCGCTTCTCCCGGTAGTAGTCCTGCGCTCCCGCGGACAGGGTCACGAACGTCAACACCAACAGCAACAGGAAACGCATCAGGGACCGCCTCAATTCGTACAAGGATAGGAAACCGGGCATCGACCGGAACGATCGACCACATCTGCAGCCATCGACGAGACCCGCTGGAGGACGCAGGGTTCGTCGCAACATTCTCCTCAGCGGCGCCGGCATCGGGCACCCCATGGGGGACGAGCCCCGGGGCCTCTCAGCGCATCCCCGGAAGCATGCCTTTCATTCCCCGCATCATCTTGGCCATCCCGCCCTTCGACACCATCTTCATCATCTTCTGCATCTGTTCGAACTGGTTCAGGAGGCGATTGACCTCCTGGACAGTCACACCCGCCCCCGTCGCGATACGGCGCTTGCGCGAGGCCTTGATGATCTCCGGCTTCTGCCGCTCCTGCCGGGTCATCGAGTCGATGATCCCTACGGTCCGGTTGATCACCTTGTCGTCCATCTGCTGACCAGCCGCCGAGGCGGCCTGGGAAAGCTGCGCCGGCAGCTTGTCCATGAGCGCGGAGAGCCCGCCCATCTTCCGCATCTGCATGAGCTGGCTCCGGAAATCCTCGAGATCGAAGCCCTTGCCCGACTTGACCTTCTTCGCGAGCTTCTCGGCCTCGACGAGGTCGACCTCGCGACGGGCGTCCTCGATGAGGGACAGGACATCCCCCATCCCGAGAATGCGCGAAGCCATCCGATCGGGGTGGAACGGTTCGAGGCCCGTCAACTTCTCGCCGACGCCCGCGAACTTGATCGGCGCCCCCGTGACATGCCGCACCGACAGCGCCGCCCCGCCCCGGGAATCGCCGTCCAGCTTCGTGAGGACGACCCCGGTCAGGGGCAGAGCCTCGGAGAAGGCCTTCGCCGTGTTGACGGCATCCTGACCCTGCATCGCGTCGACGACGAACAAGGTCTCGATGGGCGAGGTCGCCGCATGGAGCGCCTTGATCTCGGCCATCATCGCCTCGTCGATGGCAAGGCGACCCGCGGTATCGACGAGGAGCACATCGTGGTAGTGACGCCGCCCCCAGTCCTGCGCCGCCAGCGCGATGTCGACCGGTTTCTGGGACACATCGGACGGGAAGAAATCGACACCGACCTGCTGCGCCAACGTCTGGAGCTGGGCGATGGCAGCCGGCCGGTACACGTCGCACGACACCAGCAGGACCTTCTTCTTGTGCTGCTCCGACAGCAGCTTCGCGAGCTTGCCCACCGTGGTGGTCTTGCCCGCACCCTGCAAGCCGGCCATCAGAATGGTGGCCGGAGGCACCGTTGCCAGATTCAACTGGGCATTGGCACCACCCATCAGCCGGGTGAGTTCGTCGTGCACGACACCCACGAGCGCCTGGCCTGGCGTGAGGCTCCCGACAACCTCCTGGCCGAGCGCCTTCTCCTTCACCCGCGCGATGAAATCGCGGACGACGGGTAGCGCGACGTCGGCCTCGAGCAGCGCCACCCGGACCTCTCGCATCGCCTCCTGGACGTTCTCCTCGGTGAGGCGCGCGTGACCACGCAGGGTCTTGATGACGCCCGACAGGCGTTGGGTCAATCCGTCTAGCATGCTCGAGGGAACCGGGAAGTTGAGGCGGGGGGACGTATACTCCGTCACTATGCAGCGGCCCATCCGGGCCGTCCGAAAGCGACATGGCTTCGATTCTAACCTACGGCATCAACGCATCCCTCTACGCAGCGCTCGGCGCCACGCTTGCCCGGCGCCTCTGGCGGCGAGACGCCAGTCCGGATCCATCACCGGGCTGGCTGCACTTCGCGCTCTTCGTACCCCTCGCGCTCCAGGGGTGGATCCTCTACCAGGACGTGCTCGGACAGGGCGCGATGTACCTCGGAGTCGGTACGGCGCTCGCCAGCATCGTCTGGCTGTCCCTCCTGATCTACTGGGGAGCGAACTTCTTCTACCGGCTGGACGGTCTGCAGGCGCTGGTGATGCCGGTCGCTGCCGTCGCCGCCCTGATGCCCGCATTCCTCCCGGCCATCAAGCCCCTGACGCACGTGGATGCGCCCTACTTCCGCATCCACCTGACGCTCTCCATCCTGGCCTACAGCCTGTTCACCATCGCCTCCCTGCACGGCCTCCTGATGGCCGTTCTGGAACGCAGCCTGCACCGGGGCATGCCGCCGGCCCCACTGCGCAACCTTCCGCCCCTGCTGACCCTCGAGAAGTTGCTGTTCCGGATCATCTTCCTGGGCTTTGTCCTGCTCACGGCGTCACTGATCACCGGGATGCTCTTCTCGGCCGGGCTCTTCGGCCAGGCACTGGTACTGACCCACAAGACCGTCTTCGGCATCCTGTCGTGGCTCATCTTCGGAGGCCTGCTCGCCGGCCGCGCGCTTCGCGGCTGGCGGGGCCGCCTCGCACTGCGCTGGACTGTCGCCGGTTTCCTGACGCTCGTACTTGCCTACATCGGGAGCAAGTTCGTGGTCGAGATCCTCCTCGGGCGCTGAGCCTGGGCGGAGCCTCGCCTCGGCGCCACCCCGACCCGCATCGTGGACGACATTTCCACCCAATCGCTGCTCCTGGCGCTGTTCGTCTTCCTGATCCTGTCCGCCTTCTTCTCGGTGGCCGAGACCAGCATGATGGCGCTGAACCGCTATCGGCTGAAGCACCTGGTCAAGATCGGTCATCGGGGGGCGCGCCTCGCTGCCCAACTGCTCGCCCGGCCGGACCGACTCCTGGGGGTGGTGCTGCTCGGCAACAACCTGATCAATGCCGCCTCCGCCGCTCTGGTGACGTATCTGACGTTCCGGTTCTTCGGGGAATCGGAGCTGGCCCTCACCGCCGCCACGATCGTGGTCACGTTCGCGATCCTGGTATTCAGCGAGATCACGCCCAAGGTGATCGGTGCGACCTACCCCGAGAAGATCGCCTTCCCCGCCGCCTTCGTCCTGACCCCGATGTTGCGGCTCGTCTACCCCATCGTGTGGTTCGTGAACCTGTTCGTGAGCTCGATCCTCCGCATCGCGCGCCTCGACACCGGCCAGAACGCCGTCAGCCAGAAGCTCACGCTGGAGGAACTGCGGACCCTGGTCCTCGAGGGTGGCAACTTCCTGCCGAAGCAACACCAGAAGATGCTGCTCAATCTCGTCGACCTCGAGTCGGCCACCGTCGACGACATCATGGTGCCGAGAAGCCACATCGATGCCCTCGATCTTGATGCCCCCCCGGACGAGCTGCGCCGGCGCCTGGCCACTTCCGGCCACACGAGGATGCCGGTCTACGAAGGGAGTATCGAGAACATCGTCGGCGTCCTTCACGTCCGAAAGATTCTCAACGTCTTCGACCCGGATCTGCTCGATCGGGAACGCCTGGCGGCCGTACTGCGACCGCCGTACTTCATCCCGCTGGGCACCCCCCTGCTCACCCAGCTCCAGCAGTTCCAGGAACAGCGCGACCGGCTGGCGCTCGTCGTGGACGAGTACGGCGAGTTGATGGGCCTCGTGACCATCGAGGACATCATCGAGGAGATCATCGGTGAATTCACGACGCAGGCGCCGCCGTCGGCCGGGGCCGGGGGGGCTCGGCAACCCGACGGCAGCATCATCGTGGAGGGAAGCGTGCTGCTCCGCGACCTCAACCGGCGTTTCGGCACCCAGTTCTCCCTGGGTGGCCCCAAGACGCTGAACGGACTCATTCTCGAGCACTTCGAGGACATCCCCGAGCCGGGTACGAGCACGAAACTGGCGGGTCAACCGATGGAGATCGTCCAGATCCAGGATCGGAGCGTCAAGTCCGTGCGATTGCTGCCGAAAGACGAGGGCTGACCCTCGAATGCCGGGAGGGGGTCGGCCGGCCGCAGTGCCGCGTCCTCGACCCCGGTGGGAACCAGTCGGCACGAGCGTGGCAGCAAATCCCCAGAGCAGCCTGTCGGGTCTCGCGAGAGCCCTCATCCAGAAAGGTCGCCTGACCGAGAAGGACGCCGAAGCCATCCAGGCGGACGCGACCGCGGCGGGCGTCGGATTCGTGGAGCAGATCATCGCGAGCCGCAAGCTGCGCGACATCGACGTCGCGGAGTTCGCCTCCCAGACCTTCGGATTCCCGCTGCTCGACCTCGCGGCCGTCGACCCCGAGTTCTTCCCGAAGAAGCTGATCGACGACAAGGTGATGGCGACCCGCCGCGTCCTGCCCTTGCTGCAGCGGGGCAACCGGCTCTTCGTCGCCTTCTCCGACCCGACGAACCGCACGACGTACGACGAGATCAAGTTCCAGACCGGTCTGATGGTGGATCCGGTTGTCGTGGAAGACGGCAAGCTCGCGCAGGTGATCGGGAAGATCCTGCAGGCCAGCGACACGTCGATGTCCACGCTGGTGTCGGAGGACATCGGGGCAGACCTCCTCGAGGCATCCAACGATCCCGAGCCGGATGCCCCTGCCACGATGGAGATCGACGACGCCCCCGTCGTCAAGTACATCCAGAAGATCCTGATCGACGCCATCCAGGGCGGCGCCTCGGACATCCACTTCGAACCCTACGAAAAGTTCTATCGGATCCGGTACCGCACCGACGGGATCCTGTACGAAGTCGCCCAGCCGCCGCTCGCGATCAAGGAGAAGATCGCGTCCCGGATAAAGGTCATCTCGAAGCTCGACATCTCGGAGAAGCGCGTCCCCCAGGACGGCCGGATGAAGCTCGTGCTGTCGAAGACGCGGGCGATCGACTTCCGGGTCTCGACGCTCCCGACGCTCTTCGGCGAGAAGATCGTGATGCGTATCCTGGATCCGTCGAGTGCGACACTGGGCATCGAAGCCCTCGGCTACGAGCCCGAACAGAAGGAAGCCCTGCTGCATGCGATCGGCCGCCCTTACGGCATGGTGCTGGTCACCGGCCCCACAGGCTCGGGCAAGACGGTGTCGCTCTACACCTGCCTCAACCTGCTCAACAAGCCCGGCATCAACATCTCCACCGCCGAGGACCCCGCGGAAATCAACCTCCCGGGGATCAACCAGGTGAACGTGAACGACAAGGCCGGCCTCACCTTCGCCGCGGCGCTGAAGTCGTTTCTGCGCCAGGACCCCGACATCATCATGGTGGGCGAGATCCGGGATACCGAGACCGCCGAGATCTCCATCAAGGCGGCCCAGACCGGCCACCTCGTCCTGTCGACGCTCCACACCAACGATGCACCGACGACACTCACCCGGATGTTGAACATGGGCATCGCCCCGTTCAACATCGCATCGAGCGTTATGTTGATCACCGCGCAGCGTCTCGCGCGGCGTCTGTGCAAGGAGTGCAAGCAGCCGATCGAGATACCGCGGGAAGCCCTCCTCCAGGCCGGATTCAATGAAGAGGAGCTCGACGGGACCTGGACGCCGTACCATGCCGTGGGATGCGAGGTATGCAAGAATACGGGCTACAAGGGACGTGTCGGCATCTACCAGGTCATGCCCATCAGCGAAGAGATCAATCGCATCATCATGAAGGGCGGTGATGCGATAGACATTGCGCAACAGGCCCGACGCGAAGGCGTCCGGGACCTCAGACAATCCGGCCTGCTCAAGGTCAAACAAGGCCTCACCTCGCTGGAAGAGGTCGAGGCCGTGACGAACGCCTAGGAGGCCGTCGGGCTTGGGTGGTCGATAGCGAAGCGGCGCGAGAGCGAGGACAGATTTTGACGATTTCGGCGAACGTATCGGAGATACGTGACGAGAAGGCGGCTGAATGTGGACCGCTCTGCGACCGTTGCAGCCGAATCATCCCAAGTCCGACAGGCTCCTAGCCCCGGCAACCGATCGCACCGAGACCGCCCGAGGACCTCCATGGCCACCGCAGCAGCCAGCGCCCGAAAGCCTGAAGTCAAGGAAATCAACTACAGCTGGGAAGGCCGCGACAAGACCGGCAAGACGGTCAAGGGCGAGTTGCGCGCCGGAGGCGAGGCCGTGGTGCGCTCCACGCTGCGTCGCCAGGGCATCCAGGTCACGAAGGTCAAGCGCCAGCGGACCGGCATGGGTGGCAGGATCACCGAGAAGGACATCGCGCTGTTCACCCGCCAGCTCGCGACGATGATGAAAGCCGGTGTGCCGCTCCTGCAGTCGTTCGACATCGTCGGCAAGGGTCACGCGAACCCGGCCGTCAGCAAACTGCTCATGGACATCAAGGGCGAGGTCGAGACCGGCAACAGCCTGACCACCGCCTTCCGCAAGTACCCGCTCTACTTCGACGCGCTGTTCTGCAACCTCGTCCAGGCCGGCGAGCAGGCCGGTATTCTCGACAGCCTCCTGGACCGGCTGGCGACCTACAAAGAAAAGATCATGGCGATCAAGGGCAAGATCAAAGCTGCCCTCTTCTACCCGATCTCGATCCTCGTCGTCGCCTTCATCATCACCGCGGTGATCATGATTTTCGTCATCCCGGCGTTCAAGGATCTCTTCAAGAGCTTCGGCGCGGACCTGCCCGGACCCACGATCTTCGTGATGAACGTCTCGGATTTCTTCGTCGCGTACTGGTACATCATCTTCGGCGGGATCGGTGGCGCGATCTGGTTCTTCTTCTACACCTGGAAGCGATCGGTGAAGATGCAGTGGACCCTCGATCGCCTGTTCCTCAAGCTTCCGATCTTCGGTGAGGTCATCCGGAAAGCCACCATCGCCCGCTGGAGCCGCACCTTGTCGACCATGTTCGCCGCGGGCGTGCCCCTCGTGGAAGCCCTCGATTCCGTGGCGGGCGCGGCCGGAAACTACGTCTACTTCGAAGCGACCAAGCGCATCCAGGGCGAGGTATCGACCGGCACGAGCCTGACGGTTGCCATGCAGAACTCGGACGTGTTCCCGAACATGGTGGTCCAGATGGTCGCCATCGGCGAGGAATCCGGTTCCCTCGATGCCATGCTCTCGAAGGTCGCCGACTTCTTCGAGCGCGAGGTCGACGACGCCGTCGATGCCCTCTCCAGCCTGATGGAACCGATGATCATGGTGGTGCTGGGCACGCTGATCGGCGGCATGGTGATCGCCATGTACCTGCCCATCTTCAAGATGGGTCAGGCGATCTGACCCCGCTCCGATCCGCACACGGCAGGCGGGCGCCCCCGGGAGCCCGCGTCCCTTCGGGCAGCGCGCTCGCATGATCGAACTCCTCCAGTCTTCGCCTGCTTCCCTCGCCGTCGTGGCGGGGCTCCTCGGCCTGCTCGTCGGCAGCTTCCTGAACGTGGTCATCCATCGGCTCCCGAAGATGATGGAACGGGACTGGGCCGCCCAGTGCGCCGAGCTTCGCGGCGAAGCCGTCGCTGCACCTGACGCCTACAACCTCATCGTGCCCCGTTCTGCCTGCCCGGCCTGCGGTCACCGCATCGGTGCCCTGCAGAACATCCCGTTGGTCAGTTGGATCGCCCTGCGCGGCAAGTGCAGCGCCTGTCGCACGCCGATCGCGATCCGCTATCCGCTCGTGGAAGCGCTGACCGGTGCGATCTCCGCTGGGCTGGCGCTGCACTTCGGCTACGGCCTCGCCCTGGCCGGCGCCCTCGTCTTCGCCTGGGCACTCGTGGCAGCCGCCTTCATCGATCTCGATACGACGCTGCTGCCCGACGACATCACGCTTCCGCTGCTTTGGCTCGGTCTGCTGCTCAACCTCGGGGGCACCTACGTCCCACTCGCCGATGCCGTCGTCGGCGCAGCGGCCGGGTATCTGATCCTCTGGTCGGTGTACTGGGGCTTCAAGCTGCTCACCGGCAAGGAAGGCATGGGGTTCGGGGACTTCAAGCTCCTCGGGGCCATCGGTGCGTTTCTCGGCTGGAAGCTGCTCCCGGTCGTCATCCTGCTGTCGTCGGTCGTGGGGGCCGTCGTGGGCATCTCGATGATCGTCTTCGCGCGACACGGCCGCAGCGTTCCGATCCCGTTCGGTCCGTACCTCGCTGCCGCCGGGTTGCTGGCGATGGTCTGGGGGTCGGACCTCGTGCACTACTGGTTGTCGTCGTTCTGATGCCCTTCGTGGTCGGTCTGACCGGTGGCATCGGGTCGGGGAAATCGGCGGCGTCCGATGCCTTCGCCGCCTGCGGCGCTTCGGTCGTGGACACCGACGTCATCGCCCACGCACTCACCGGCCCCGATGGCGACGCGATGCCCGCCATCCGCGACGTTTTCGGCCCCGACGTGGTGACCGCGGACGGTCGTCTCGACCGGGTCCGCATGCGCGATCTGGCCTTCCGCGATGGCACCGCCCGCAAACGGCTCGAGGCGATACTGCACCCGAGGATCCGGCAGGTCGCCGCGGCACGCGTGGAAGCGGCGCCGGGGCCCTATGTCGTGCTGGTCGTGCCATTGCTCGTCGAAAGCGGCGACTACCGGAACCGGGTGGACCGGGTGGTCGTGGTCGACGTGCCCGAGACCGTCCAGATCGCCCGGACGATGGCGCGCAGCGGGCTCGACCGGGATCAGGTCGTGCAGATCCTCGCCGCGCAGGCATCCCGCGAAGCCAGACTGGCTGCGGCGGACGACGTCATCGACAACGCCGGGGAACGCGCCGCGCTCCGCGCGCAGGTCGAAGCACTCCACGCCGACTACCTCGCACGATCATCACGGCAAAGTTGACGTGCGCATGTTTACTTCCGTCCCCCCTTTGGTCGATACTCGCAGGAATAATTTCCTGCCGGACGCGCTGTGATCAGCTACGAGTTTCCACTCAACGAACGCGTCAGGACCTTGCTTCGTCTCGAAGACCTGCACGAGAAACTCGAATACTTCGTGGCCCACGACGCCGGTCGTGAACACCACGCAGCGATCGTCACGCTCTTCGAAATCCTGGAAGTGTCGGGTCGGGCCGATCTCAAGTCCGAGATGATGCAGGAGCTCGAGCGACAGCGGCAGCATCTCGAGGCGCTTCGCAGCAACCCGGCCATCTCGGCCCAGGCCCTCGACAAGGTGCTTGGCGAGATCGACCACGCGAACGCCGGCCTCTTCCAGTCGTCCGGCAAGACCGGTCAGGAACTCCGCGAGAACGAATGGCTGATGGGCATCCGCCAGCGTGTCGGGATCCCCGGCGGCGTTTGCGAGTTCGACCTGCCG
The DNA here is from genome assembly GCA_022843925.1 of Burkholderiales bacterium. Lineage (GTDB taxonomy): Bacteria > Pseudomonadota > Gammaproteobacteria > Burkholderiales. The sequence continues at coordinate 99,056 of JALHMS010000008.1, read as the reverse complement.
TCGTATCACTACTGGCTGAACCTCGATGCCGATGCGCGCCGTGCGGACATCGCCAAATGGGCGGCACCCTTCGGGCCGCTGAAGGAAGGCGTGCGCATCGTGCTGCGCCTGCTGCGCGAGAGCGGCAAGACCGGCCCGGCCAGCGCGACCCAGGGCCTGTTCCAGCAGATGATGGGCGGGAAGCTCGCCCAGATGCTCCGGGTGAACGTGGATTCTCACTATCCGTGCGTGCCCGAGGTCAGCGCGAACAAGTACGCACTCAACATCCGGTTCACCCAGGCCCAGGGCGCCGAGCGCGGCCGCACCTACGAGGGCGACGTGGACTTCGAACTGACGTACTGCAACCTGTAGTCGCGTCGTCGAGCCCTCCGGCCCCGTCATTTCCAGGCAGGATTCCGCGCACCCGACTCACGCCTCCGCCCGGAAACCCGCAACGCATGACCTCCCCCTCGCCCCGCCCCCGTCAGGTCCGCTGCCCGCAGTGCGGGGGGCTTTCGCTCTACTCTCCCGACAATCGCTGGCGCCCCTTCTGCTCGGAGCGCTGCAAGATGATCGATCTCGGTCAGTGGGCCTCGGACGCCTACAGCATTCCCGTGGAGGAGCCCGACTCCGGCATGACGGACGCCTTCGATCGGTCCGGGGACTGACGTCCGGCGGTCGGCAGGACCTCAGGCCACCGGGGTCCAGGCGCCTCGAATGCAGGCGATGCCGTGGGCTCCCGCAGTGCGCGCGTCGTGGAGATCCGCCGGACCGAGGCCTCCGATCGCGTACACCGGCAGGGCGCGTCCCGAGACGAGCGATGCGAACCTGTCCCAGCCCAGGCTCTCACCATCCGGGTGGGTCGCGGTCGGCCGTACGGCCCCCAGCAACGCATAGTCGAGCCCGAGGGACTCCGCGCGGTCCAGCTCGGCGGCGTCGTGGCAGGAAGCGCCGACGAGCGCCAGGTCGGGGCGCACCTCCAGGTTCCGCAGGGCGCGCGCCGTGAGGTGAAGGCCGTCCGCACCGGTGGCCAGCGCCTCGTCCGCAGTGCCGTTCAGAATCCCCTTGGCGCCGGCCGCGCGCGCCCGGTTCAGCACTGCGCGAGCGAACTCGATCCGCTCTTCGGACGAAGCTCCATGGATCCGGATCTGCACGAGCCGGAGCCCCCGCTGCAGCGCAGCATCGAGAACGTCCGGAAACCCTGCAGCGGGATCGTGTGCGCCCGCCGGCGTGATGCCCATCACCAGCGGCAAGGCAAGGGAAGCCAGGATCGGACCGTTCGCCGGCAGGATGGGCGACACGGTGAGATCGGGCAGCGTCTGCCACGCGAAGGCCTGACCTTCCCGCGACAGCGGCTCGCCGCGCCACTGCGTCACGCGGAAGAAGTGGAGCCGCACGTTGCCATGCGGATAACGGAACGTGCGGCAGATCCAGGGGTAGGCCGAGTGGACCTCGACGCCGAGTTCCTCCTCCAATTCGCGGCCGAGTGCGTGCGCCACAGCCTCGCCGGATTCCACCTTCCCGCCGGGAAACTCCCACCAACCCTCGTAGACTTTCCCGGCAGGTCGCTGCGCGAGGAGGAAGCTTCCGTCGTCACGTTCGATGACGGCTGCCGCCACCTCGATCCAGCGTTCGCCGGGAGCGTCGCCCGTCACGGCGCTGGCGTGGCGTCGAGTTTCGCGAGCTGCTGCCGACCGACGTAGTCCCGGGCGAAGTGCCAGGCCACACGGCCGCTGCGTGATCCGCGCGAGAGCGCCCACTGGAGGGCTTCGCGGCGCAGCTCCTCCTCGCTGGAAGGCGTGACGCCGAGGCGCTCGACCCAGTACCGGGCGATCGACAGATAGTGATCCTGATCGAACGGATAGAACGACACCCACAACCCGAAGCGCTCGGACAGCGAGATCTTCTCCTCCACGGTCTCCCCCGGATGCACCTCCTCGCCGACGTACTTCGTCTCGAGGTTCTCGTGCATGTACTCGGGCATCAGGTGGCGGCGGTTCGACGTGGCGTAGATCAGCACGTTCTCGGACGTGGCCGCGATGGAGCCGTCGAGGATCGCCTTCAGCGCCTTGTAGCCGGGCTCATCGGACTCGAACGAGAGGTCATCGCAGAACACCACGAACCGCTGCGGCTTCGCACCGACCATCTCGACGATCTCGGGAAGATCCACGAGGTCGGACTTCTCGACCTCGATGAGGCGCAGCCCCTGCGGTGCATACCGGTTGAGGACGGCCTTCACGAGCGAGGACTTGCCGGTGCCGCGCGCCCCTGTCAGCAGGACGTTGTTGGCGGTGAGGCCCGCGACGAACTGCCGCGTGTTCGCATCGATCAGGGCAGCCTGGGTTTCGACGCCCTGGAGATCCTCGAGCGTGATGTGGTGCGGGTGCGAGACCGGCACGAGCGCACCGTGGTTGCCGCGGCGGCGCCATCGGAAGGCGATGGACTCCTCGAGGTCCGGCAGCGGCGCCTCGCGGGGCAGGAACGCCTCGAGACGGCCGAGGAGACTTTCGGCGCGGGCGATGAGCGCGGCGAAACCGGCGCTGTCAGGTGCGGTACTCGGCATTGATCTTCACGTAGTCGTAGGAATAGTCGCAGGTCCACACCGTGGTGGACACACTGCCCCGGCCCAGGGCGACCCGGACGGTGATCTCCGCCGGTTTCATCACGCGGGCGCCGTCCTCCTCCCGGTAGGACGCTGCACGCCCGCCGCGGTCGATCACCCGGACGTCGCCCAGCCAGAGGTCTACGCCTGCCGTGTCGAGATCGTCCACGCCGGCATTGCCGATGGCCATCAGCAGGCGTCCGAGATTCGGGTCGGATGCGAAGAACGCCGTCTTCACGAGCGGCGAATTCGCGATCGATCGCGCCACGCGCAGCGCCTCGGCCTCATCGCGTCCACCCTCGACGCTGACCGTGATGAACTTCGTCGCGCCCTCACCGTCGCGGGCGATGGCCTGCGCGAGCGGGGCCGCCACCTGCACGAGCGCACCGCGCAGGGCAGCGTAGGCCGGGGAGTCGGCCGAGACGATCTCGCTGCCGCCCGCATGACCGGTGGCAACGAGCACGAAGGAATCGTTCGTGGAGGTGTCACCGTCCACGGTCACGCGGTTGAAGGACGCATCGGCGACCTCGCGCACCAGCCGGTCGAGCATCGGACGGCTCACCGCGGCATCCGTCGCGACGAAGGCGAGCATGGTCGCCATGTTCGGCTGCAGCATGCCGACGCCCTTCGCGATGCCGGTGACGGTCACGGTGCGGCCGCCGACGTCGGCCTGCGCGGAGACACCCTTGGGGACCGTGTCCGTCGTCATGATCGCGGAGGCGGCATCGGCCCAGCGGTCGGCGCCCAGCGACGCGACGCAGTCGGGCAGCGCCCGCTCGATGCGGTCGACGGGCAGAGGCTCAAGGATGACGCCGGTGGAGAACGGCAGGATCTCCTCGGGCGCGCAGCCGAGGAGCCGTGCCGCGGCCTCGCAGGTGATCCGCGACGCCCGAAGCCCCGCTTCGCCGGTGCCGCAATTCGCGTTGCCGGCGTTCACGACCAGCCCGCGGAAGGCTTCCCGCGCTTCGAGGTGGCGGCGACAGGTCTGTACCGGGGCCGCTGCAAAGCTGTTCTGCGTGAACACGCCTGCGATGCGTGTACCCGGCGCGAAGCGCATGAGCATCAGATCGCGGCGATTCGCCTTGCGGATGCCCGCCTCCGCGAAACCCAGCTCGACGCCGGCCACGGGATGCAGGTCTTCATTGCGGGGAGGCACGAGGTTGACGGCCATGCGCGTGAAGGTCCGTGAACGAGGAATGAACATCCGGGCCACGGCACGCAGCGATGATCGGCAGTGGCCGGCACCAACCACCGGCACGACCACCGGCGCGGTGGTCGCCCGGCTGGATCAACGGGTCAGGCGAGCTTCCCGTGGCATTGCTTGTACTTCTTGCCCGAGCCGCACGGGCACGGATCATTGCGCCCGACCTTGAGCGGTGCCCGGGTCGGCTCCTGCTTGTCGTCGCCCGGGGCTGCCGCGAGGGCTTCGTCGAAGTCGGCGTGCTGGTAACGCACGTTCTCGAGATGCACGGGCTCCTCGGCGATCGCCTGCGCCTGCGCCACATCGGCCTCGCTGCGGATCTGCACCATCATCAGCAGGCGCGTGACCTCGTTGCGCACCGTCTCCAGCAGCATCGAGAACAGCTCGAAGGCCTCGCGCTTGTACTCCTGCTTCGGGTTCTTCTGCGCATAGCCGCGGAGGTGGATGCCCTGCCGGAGATGGTCGAGCGCGGACAGATGCTCGCGCCAGTGCGTGTCGAGGCTCTGCAGCATCACGCCACGCTCGTACTGGTGCCAGCTCTCCTGGTCGACCGCCGCGATCTTGGCCGAGTATGCAGCGCCGATCTCCGCCAGCACCCGGGTCTTGATGTCCTGCTCGTCCATCTTGTCGTCGCTGGCGGTCCACTGGGCGACGGGAATCTTCACCCCCAGTTCGGCTTCGAGTGCCGCTTCGAGCCCCGGGATGTCCCACTGCTCCTCGACGCTCTCGGGCGGCACGTGGGCGGCGACGATGTCGGACACGGCACCCTCGCGCAGCGCGACGATCGTCTCGGTCACATCGGCGCTCTCCAGCAACTCGTTCCGCTGCTGGTAGATGACCTTGCGCTGATCGTTCGAGACGTCGTCGTACTCGAGCAGCTGCTTGCGGATGTCGAAGTTGCGCGCCTCGACCTTGCGCTGCGCATTCTCGATGGCCCGGGTGACCAGGGGTGACTCGATCGCCTCCCCCTCCGGCATCTTCAGCTTCTGCATGATCCACGCGACGCGATCGGACGCGAAGATGCGCAGCAGCGGATCCTGGAGCGACAGGAAGAACCGGCTGGAACCCGGGTCACCCTGTCGGCCCGAACGGCCGCGCAACTGGTTGTCGACCCGCCGGGATTCGTGACGCTCGGTACCCACGATGTGGAGACCGCCCAGGGCAAGCACCTGATCGTGCACCACCTGCCAGTCGGCGCGGATCCTGGCGACCTGCGCCTGCTTCGCAGCGTCGTCCAGGTTCGGATCAGCCATCACTTTCTGGATGTCCGGTTCCGGATTGCCGCCCAGCACGATGTCGGTGCCGCGACCCGCCATGTTCGTCGCGATCGTGATCATCTTCGGGCGACCGGCCTGGACCACGATCTCCGCTTCCCGCGCGTGCTGCTTGGCGTTCAGGACCTGATGCGGCAGCTTCTCGCGGGTGAGCAGCTCGGAGAGGATCTCCGACGCCTCGATGGACGTGGTGCCGACGAGCACGGGCTGCCCGCGGTCGTAGCATTCCCGGATGTCCTTGACGATCGCGTCGTTCTTTTCCTTGTTGGTCTGGAAGACCTGGTCCATGCGGTCCTGGCGGACCATGGGCCGATGCGTCGGGACGATCACCGTCTCGAGACCGTAGATGTGCTGGAACTCGAAGGCCTCGGTGTCGGCCGTTCCGGTCATGCCCGCGAGCTTGCGGTACATGCGGAAGTAGTTCTGGAACGTGATGGAGGCGAGCGTCTGGCTCTCGCGCTGGATGGCGACGCTTTCCTTGGCCTCGACGGCCTGGTGGAGACCGTCCGACCAACGGCGCCCCGACATCAGACGGCCCGTGAACTCGTCGACGATGATGACTTCGCCATCCTGCACCACGTAGTGCTGGTCGCGGTGGAACAGGGCGTGGGCGCGCAGGGCCGCGTACACGTGGTGCATCAGACCGATGTTCACCGCGTCGTACAGGCTGCTGCCCTCCGCCAGGAGGCCGGCTTCGGTCAGCAGGCGTTCGGCGTTCTCGTGCCCTGCCTCGGTCAGCAGCACCTGGTGCGCCTTCTCGTCGACCGTGAAGTCGCCGGGGCCGTCCTCTTCCTTCACGCGGGTGAGCGACGGGACGATGCGGTTCACGCGGACGTACAGGTCACCCGTGTCTTCCGCCTGACCGGAAATGATGAGCGGGGTGCGCGCCTCGTCGATGAGGATCGAGTCCACCTCGTCGACGATCGCGAACACGAGGGTGCGCTGCACACGCTCAGACGTGTGGTACACCATGTTGTCGCGGAGATAGTCGAACCCGAACTCGTTGTTCGTGCCGTACGTGATGTCCGCGGCGTAGGCCTCCTGTTTGAGGCCGTGCTCCATCTGCGAAAGGTTGACCCCGACCTTCATGCCGAGGAAACCGTACAGCTTGCCCATCCAGGCCGCGTCCCGGCTGGCGAGGTAGTCGTTGACCGTCACCACATGGACGCCCGTCCCGGCGAGCGCGTTGAGGTAGGCGGGCAGCGTCGCGACGAGTGTCTTGCCCTCGCCGGTCCGCATCTCGGCGATCTTGCCCTCGTGGAGCACCATGCCGCCGACGAGCTGGACGTCGAAGTGCCGCATGCCGAGCACGCGACGACTGGCCTCGCGCACGGTGGCAAACGCCTCCGGGAGGATCTGGTCGAGCGTCTCCCCCTTCGCGAGGCGAGCCTTGAATTCTTCCGTCCGACCCCGCAGCGCGTCGTCGCTCAACTTCTCGAGCGACGGTTCCAGTGCGTTGATGGCGCGCACGGTCTGCATGTACTTCTTGATCAGACGATCGTTGCGACTGCCGAACACCTTCTTGAGCAGATTGGCGATCATGAGCAATGACGAGCGTTGGACGCCTTGAAAACGCATCGAGGGGTGAGCACTCCTGTCTCACCCCTCGATGCTGGAATTCGGCCGCCTCCGGTTTCCTGGACACCCACAAGCCTGGGCCAGAGGATCCCGGGGCGGATCGATCGGGTGGAGGAGGACATCGGAGGCTCCTGAACCACCCGCAAACCCGACCTCGATCAGGCCGTCGGACCTGTCGCCAGAACCGGGGCTCCGGCACCCTGGCAACCCTTGATATCCCGCGCGCTCACACCAATGACGTCGGGCGGGGACCACGATCGAAGCGGCCGAATATACCATACCGACCTTGCGAACCTGCCGTCCCGGCGGGGGGCGTTTTCTCCCCTGCTCCCGGTCTTGGCTCCCCCTTTCTCCACGCCTCCAGACGAGTCAACAATGCACCGAACGAGCGGACGTCCGACCGGCGGCAAGACCGTGGCCGAGTGGGTGAACAATCTTGCCCGGTCGAACGCGATCGCGGTTCACGCGGAGGAGCTCCTTCGGCTGCAGGCGGTGTACCGGCGCTGCCTGCCGGCCGGCATGGCAGGAACCACCGACCTCGTGAACGTCCGGGAGGGCATCGTCTTCGTCTCGGCACTGTCGGGGCCGGCCGCGCACCGCCTGAGACTCATGGGACCGAGCCTCCTGACGGCGCTGCGCGCCAAGGGGCTCGACGTCTCCGAGCTGCGCGTCCTGACACGGCCGCCCGCCCCGCGGACCGCGGCCCACGAGAAGCAGGCCGTCGTGAGTCCCGCGGCCCGCGAGGCACTCAGCCATCTCGCTGCGGACATCCCGCCGTCCCCCTTGCGAAGCGCCCTGGAACGGATGCTCGGCCGTCAACGCGGAGCCCCCCTCAAACCACGAGGATGACGCGCTCGAGCACGTAGAAGGCCATGAAGGCGGCGGCGAAGTAGAGGGACACACGGAAGATGCGCCCGGCCAACGCGAGATAGCGAGGGTCGCGGGTGAAGGCGTAGAAGGCGAGCGCGATGCCGATGGACAGCAGCACGAGAAAACCGGCGATCCGGATGATCAACATCGGAAGCCGCGGGTCGCGACGACTCCGGCCGCCGTCAGACCGCCTGGGCCTGGAGTTGCGCGAACACCGGAGCGGCCGCGCTTTCAGGGAACTCCGCGAATTCCCACGCCCGCTCATCCTCCAGCAGACGTCGAAGCAGCGCGTTGTTCAGGGCATGACCGGACTTGTGCGCGCTGAAAGCGCCGATCAGCGGGTGGCCGAGGAGGTACAGGTCGCCGATGGCGTCGAGGACCTTGTGCTTCACGAACTCATCCTCGTAGCGAAGACCGTCCGCGTTCAGCACCCGGTATTCGTCCATCACGATCGCGTTGTCGAGGCTGCCGCCGAGCGCCAGACCCTGGGCGCGCATGCTCTCGACCTCGTGCATGAACCCGAACGTCCGGGCACGGCTCACTTCCTTCACATAGGAACTCGTCGCGAAGTCCACCACGACACGGTTGCCCGTCACGTCGAAGGCGGGGTGCCGGAAGTCGATCGAGAACTCGAGCCGGAAACCGTCGTGGGGATCGAGCCGCGCCCATTTGTCGCCGTGACGCACCTCGACCGATTCGCGGACGCGGATGAACTTCTTCGGGACGTTCTGCTCCTCGACCCCCGCCGACTGGATGAGGAACACGAAGGGTGCCGCGCTCCCGTCCATGATCGGCACCTCGGCCGAGGTCAGGTCGATATGGACGTTGTCGATGCCCAGACCCGCCAGGGCAGACATCAGGTGCTCCACCGTCGACACCCTGGCGCCGTCCTGCTCCAGGCAGGATGACAACCGCGTGTCCTTCACCGCGTAGGGTTCCGCCGCGATGTCCACGGTCACCGGCAGATCGACGCGATGGAAGACGATACCGGTCGACGGCGCTGCCGGCCGCAGCGTGAGCACCACCTTCTCGCCGGTGTGCAGGCCTACGCCGGTGGCGCGTACGACATTCTTCAGGGTTCTCTGGCGGAGCATCTCGGAGGGCACGTGGGGGGAGTCGGACATGTCGTTGATCACAGGGGCGAAAAGGGTATCACAGCGCCGATCGGCGAAGACCGGCGCCCCTGACGACGGCATCACCGATCTCAGTCGGCCTGCTTCCGCAGGAAGGCCGGGATGTCGAGCGTCTCGATGCCGGATTGCTTCATGGCTTCGATCGTCGCGTCGCGGTTGCGCCGGCGGATCACTGCGGGGGTGTCGAGATCCCCGTAGTTCGGCTCCGACACGAGGGGCGACGGATCGGTACCGGTCCGGATGACCTGCAACGGCTTCGCCTGCTGGCGGGTGACCGGGGAACCGAGACCGGTGGCCACCATCGTCACGCGGAGGTTCTCGCCGAGCGTCTCGTCGATGACCGTGCCGACGATCACGGTCGCGTCCTCGGCCGTGAATCCCTTGATGGTGTTCATCACCTCGTGCACTTCCTTCATCTTCAGATTGGTGCTGGCCGTGATGTTGACCAGCACGCCCCGGGCACCCGCCAGGTTGACATCCTCGAGCAGCGGGCTCGCGACGGCCTGCTCCGCCGCCTCGGCGGCGCGGTGCGGTCCGGAGGCCATCGCCGAACCCATCATGGCCATGCCCATCTCGGACATCACCGTGCGGACGTCGGCGAAGTCGACGTTCACCAGGCCCGGGCACTTGATCACTTCGGCGATGCCGGCGACCGCGCCGTGCAGGACGCTGTTCGCGGCCTTGAAGGCGTCGAGCATCGAGATGTCCTCGCCGAGCACGGCCATCAGCTTGTCGTTCGGAATCACGATGAGCGAATCGACGTGGCGGCCGAGTTCCTCGAGGCCCTGTTGGGCGACGCGCAGCCGCTTGCCTTCGAACGAGAACGGCTTGGTCACCACGGCCACCGTGAGAATCCCCAGCTCACGGGCCACCTCGGCCACGATCGGCGCCGCGCCGGTGCCCGTCCCGCCACCCATGCCGGCCGTCAGGAACAGCATGTCCGCGCCTTCGATCAGTTCGACGATGCGCTCGCGGTCCTCCATGGCGGCCCGCTTGCCCACTTCGGGGTTGGCACCCGCACCGAGACCCTTCGTGACATCGCCACCGAGTTGCAGAACGCGATTCGCGCGATTGCGCTTCAACGCCTGCGCGTCGGTGTTCAGGCAGATGAACTCCACGCCGTCGACGCCGCGGTCGATCATGTGGTCCACGGCGTTGCCGCCGCAGCCGCCCACGCCGATCACCTTGATGACAGCTTCCTGGGGTTGGGTATCGATGATCTCGAACATTGTTGTGGCTCCTCGTGCTGGGTGGGTGCGAATCGAAAGTGGAACTGCGTTGCCCGTGACGCGTCAGAAATTGACCGCGAACCATTCCTTCATGCGTGTGAACACCTGCTGGAAGCTGCCGCTCGACAGCTTCACCAGATCTCTTCTCTTCTGTTGTTCGTGCGCCGCCATCAGCAGCCCGATGCCGGTGGAGTTCCTGGGCCCGCGCACCACCTCGGCCAGCGGACCCACGTAGTTCGGCACGCCGAGGCGGACCGGCATGTGGAAGACCTCCTCGCCGAGCTCGACCATGCCTTGCATGCCCGCGCTGCCGCCCGTGATGACGATGCCGGACGACAGGAGATCCTCGTACCCGCTCCGTCGCAACTCCGCCTGGACCAGCGAGTACAGCTCCTCGACGCGCGGCTCGATCACTTCGGCGAGCGTCTGGCGCGACAGCAGTCGCGGATCGCGATCGCCGACGCCGGGGACCTCGACCATCTCCGCCGGATCCGCCAGCTGCCGGAGCGCGCAGCCGTACTTGCGCTTGATCTCCTCGGCGTCCTTCGTGGGCGTGCGCAGCGCCATCGCGATGTCGTTCGTGATCTGGTCACCGGCGATCGGGATCACCGCCGTGTGGCGGATCGCGCCGTGCGTGAACACCGCGATGTCGGCTGTCCCACCGCCGATGTCGACCAGGGCGACGCCGAGATCCTTCTCGTCCTCGGAGAGCGTCGCGCTGGCGGAGGCGAGCGGCTGCAGGATGAGGTCGCGCACCTCGAGACCGCAGCGCCGCACGCACTTCAGGATGTTCTGTGCCGCCGACACCGCGCCGGTCACGATGTGCACCTTCACCTCGAGTCGCACGCCGGCCATCCCGATCGGCTCGCGGACGTCCTCCTGGCCGTCGATCACGAACTCCTGGTTGAGCACGTGGAGGATCTGCTGATCGGTCGGGATGTTCACGGCCTTCGCCGTCTCGATGACGCGGTCGACGTCCTGCTGCGTCACCTCGCGGTCCTTGATCGCCACCATGCCGTGGGAGTTGAAGCTCTTGATGTGGCTCCCCGCGATGCCGGTGTAGACCTCCTTGATCTTGCAGTCGGCCATCAGCTCCGCCTCCTCCAGCGCGCGCTGGATGGCGTTCACGGTGGACTCGATGTTCACCACCACGCCTTTCTTCAGGCCGCGCGACGGATGGGTGCCCGTCCCGACGATCTCGAAGCCGCCGTCGGGCTTCGCCTCGGCGACGATGGCGATGATCTTGGACGTGCCGATGTCCAGACCCACCATGAGGTTGCGGGCTTCCTTGCCCTTGGTCGACAGCGTCATGCGTTTGTGTTCGGCGAGATCCATCGCGTGCTTCTCCTCTTCAAGCCCCGTTGCCCATGGCCTTCATCCGCACCGCGAAGCCGTTCGGATAGCGCAGATCCACGATCTGCGGCCGTTCATTCATGCGACCCACGCTTTCCGCGTACGCGGAGACGAACTTGCCGAGCCGCGCGGTCAGCTGGTCGCGTCCCAGTTCGAGCGTCATCCCTTCCTCCAGCCGGACGCGCCATGCGCGGCGATCCGACACTTCCACCTCCGCCACGTGCAGCTGCAGCGGTGCGAGCAGCTCGCCGAACTTCCGGTAGTTCACCGCGATGTCCGCCGCCACTTCCCGCGGCCCCTGGAACACCGGCAGCTTCGCGTCCGAGGCGGCAGCGAAGATTTCGCCGTGCGTATTCACGAGTTCGTCGGTGCCCCATCGCGCGATGGCCTCGTGCTCCTCGAGTGCCACCTCGAGCCGGTCCGGCCACTGGCGCCGCACCTGCACGCTGCGCACCCACGGAAGCTTCTCGAACGCGCCGCGAGAGGCGTCGAGCCGGATCGTGAAGAAATTGCCGCGGAGATCCCGATGCACGACCGCATCGATCTGCGGCCTCGTGACCTTCGAGATGCTGCCCACGACCTCCACCTCGCGCACGGGAAACACCGGGAGGTGGATCGCCGTGAGCAGCAGGATGTACATGAGCGCGACCGCGGCGATTCCGTAGAGGAAGTTCGCCACCGCGGTCAGGATCTCGGGTCTATCCCACATGGGCCAGCTCCAGGATCGACAGCACCAGCCGATCGAACTCGATGCCGGCCGCGCGCGCTGCCATCGGCACGAGGCTGTGCCCGGTCATGCCCGGCGACGTGTTCATCTCGAGCAGCGACACGCTGCCGTCGGCGCGTCGGATGAGGTCCGCACGGCCCCATCCTTCGCAGCCCAGCGCGGCCACGGAACGCATCACCAGCGCCTTCAGCTCAGCCTCGACGGCCTCCGGCAACCCGCTCGGGCAGTAGTAGCGGGTCTCGTCGCTGAAGTACTTGTTCCGGTAGTCGTAGTTGCCCTGCGGCGCCTCGATGCGCACCAGCGGCAGGGCCCGCGTGCCCAGGAACGCCGCCGTCAACTCCTGCCCGGCGACGAACTCCTCGGCGAGGATCATCCGGTCGAACTTCAAGGCGAGTGCGTAGGCCTCGGGGAGCTGTTCCGCGCGCATCACCTTGGTCAGGCCGAGCGTGGATCCCTCGCGCGCCGGCTTCACGATGAGCGGAAGTCCGAGCTTCTCCACGACCGCGGCCCAGTCGGTGTCGGCGTGGAGCGTCTGCCAGCGCGGCGTCGGCAGGCCCGCGGCCACCCAGACCATCTTCGTGCGGACCTTGTCCATGCAGAGTGCGGACGCCATCACGCCGCTGCCGGTGTACGGAATCCCCATCAGTTCCAGCGCACCCTGCACCGTGCCGTCCTCGCCGTATCGGCCATGCAGGGCGATGAACACGCGGGAGAAACCTTCGCGCTGCAGTTCGTGCAGCGGACGCGTGGCCGGGTCGAAGGCTTGCGCGTCGACACCCGAGCGCAACAACGCCTCCAGCACCGCATTGCCGGACAGCAGCGAGATCTCGCGCTCGGCGGAACGCCCGCCGAAGAGCACCGCCACCTTGCCGAATTCCGTCGTCACTGCATGTCCTCCGCCTGCCCCACGATCCGCACCTCGGGCTCGAGGCGCACGGCGCACTCGCGCCACACCGTCTCGCGCACGCGCTGGATGAGTTGTTCGATGTCCGCCGCGGTGGCGGCGCCGGTGTTGACGATGAAGTTCGCGTGCTTGGTCGAGACCTCGGCGCCACCGATGCGGTGACCCTTCAACCCGCACGACTGGATGAGCCGCGCCGCGTGGTCGCCGGGCGGATTGCGGAACACCGAGCCCGCGTTCGGCTGTCCGAGGGGCTGCGTCGCGATGCGACGGGACAGGAACTCCTTGATTCGCCCCCGGGCGGCATCGCCATCGCCCGGCACGAACCGGAACCATGCGCCGAGGAACCATTCGTCTCCGGTCGATGCGTCGCGCAGGGTGCAGTGGCGGTAGCCGATGTCGTACGCGTCCGGTGTACGTTCCCGCGACGCACCCCGCCGATCGATGACCAGCACCTTGGCGACCCGCTCCCACGTCTCGCTGCCGTAGCAGCCTGCGTTCATCGCCAGTGCTCCGCCCACCGTGCCGGGGATGCCTGCGAGAAACTCCGCACCTTCGAACGCGTGCATCGAGGCGAAGCGCGCCACCTTCGGACTCGCCACACCGGCCTCCGCGAACACGAGACCATCTCCGCGCATCTCGATGCGCCCCAGGGCGCCGTGCAGGAACACGACCGTGCCGCGGAAGCCGCCGTCACGCACGAGCAGATTGCTCCCGAGCCCTGCGAAGAGCAGTGGTTCGTCGGCAGGCAGGCGCGCGAGGAAGACGGCAAGGTCTTCCGCGTCGGCCGGCGTGTACGCGCGGTCGGCCGCCCCGCCGGCGCGCCAGCTCGTGTGGCGATGCATCGGTTCGCCGAACCGCAGCACGCCGCGCAGGCCATCGGTGAGGAGCGTGAGGGCGTCGACCATGTTCATTGCTCCACGCGCTCCGCCGCTGCGGCGTGCACGAGACCCGGCACCTGGCCGATGGAGCCCGCACCCATGGTCACGACCACATCGCCATCGCGCGCCAGATCGAGGACGGCCGCGGGGAGATCCTTCCACTGCTCGACGAAGACGGGTTCGACCTTGCCCTGCACGCGCACGGCGCGCGCGAGCGAGCGTCCGTCCGCGGCCACGATCGGCTGCTCGCCCGCGGCGTAGACCTCGGTCAGCAGAAGAACATCGACGGAGGACAGCACCTTCACGAAATCCTCGAACACGTCGCGCGTGCGGGTGTAGCGGTGCGGCTGGAACACGAGGACGAGGCGGCGTCCCGGATACGCACCGCGTGCCGCGGCGAGCGTGGCCGACATCTCCACCGGATGATGGCCGTAGTCGTCGACGAGCGTGAACGTGCCGCCGTTGGCCGCCGGGATCTCGCCGTAGTGCTGGAAGCGTCGCCCGACACCGCGGAACTCGGCGAGCGCGCGCACGATCGCGGCATCCGAGGCGCCGACCTCGATCCCGACCGCGATGGCGGCCAGCGCGTTCTGGACGTTGTGGATGCCGGGGAGATTCAGGACGACGTCCAGCTCGCGGGCCGGGGTACCGTTCGCGGCGCGCTGCACGCGGAACCGCATGCGACCGCTCTCGGCACGCACGTCGACTGCGCGGACCTGGGCATCCTCGGAGAGTCCGTACGTGGTGACCGGCTTCGACACGATCGGCAGGATCGAGCGCACGTTCGGATCGTCGACGCACAACATCGCCATGCCGTAGAAGGGCAGGTGCTGGAGGAAGTCCAGGAAGGCCTGACGCAACTTCGCGAAGTCGTGGCCGTAGGTCTCCATGTGGTCGGCGTCGATGTTCGTCACGACGGCGAGCACGGGCTGCAGATACAGGAACGACGCGTCCGATTCGTCCGCCTCGACCACGATGAACTCGCCGGTGCCCAGCTTCGCGTTGGAGCCGGCCGCCTCGAGCCGCCCGCCGATCACGAAGGTCGGATCCATGCCCGCCTCCGCGAGCACGCTTGCGACGAGCGAGGTGGTCGTCGTCTTGCCGTGCGTGCCGGCGACGGCGATACCCTGCTTGAGGCGCATCAGTTCCGCGAGCATCAGCGCGCGCGGCACCACCGGCACACGGCGCGCACGCGCCGCGGCGACTTCGACGTTCTCGGCCTTCACGGCGGTGGAGACGACGATCGCGTCGGCGCCCGCGACGTGGGCGGCGTCGTGCCCGATGAAGATCTCGGCGCCGCCCGCGCGCAGGCGCTGGGTCATGGCGCCATCGGCGAGGTCGGAACCGCTCACCTGATACCCGAGGTTCAGCATCACCTCGGCGATACCGCTCATGCCGGCGCCGCCGATCCCGACGAAATGCACGCGCTTCACCTTGTGCTTCATGCGCCTGCAAGCTCCACACAGACATCGGCCACGGCCACCGCGGCATCGGGCTTCGCCAGCGCACGGGCGCGGCGGGCCATCTCGAGCAGCTTCTCGCGCGTGAACCCGGCGAGGGTCTCGGCGAGTCGCTGGGGGGTCAGTTCCTTCTGCGGGACGAGCAGGGCCGCGCCCTGGTCCGAGAGGAATCGCGCATTGGCGCTCTGGTGATCGTCCACCGCAAACGGGAAAGGCACGAAGATCGCGGCGACCCCTGCGGCGGCCACCTCGGCGACCGTGAGCGCGCCCGAACGGCAGATCACGCAGTCGGCCTCGCCGAGCGCCGCCGCCATGTCGTCGATGAAGGCGACGCACTCGCCGTCCACCCCGGCATGCGCGTAGTTCGCTCGCAGTGCCTCGATGTGGCGCGTGCCGGCCTGATGACGCACCGCCGGCCGTGCATCGGGGGCCAGAGTCGCGAGGGCCGCCGGCACGACTTCGTTCAGCGCCTGCGCCCCGAGGCTGCCACCCACCACCAGCAGGCGAAGCCGTCCGGCACGCCTGGCGAAGCGCGCGTCAGGCGCAGGCAGCGCGACGATCGCGGCGCGCACCGGATTGCCCACCCACGCCGCCTTCGCGAGCACCTTCGGGAAACCCGCGAGCCGCCGGTCCGCCACCCGAGCGAGGACCTTGTTGGCGAGACCGGCGATGGCGTTCTGTTCGTGCAGCACCAGCGGACGGCCGAGCAGCGCCGCCATCATCCCGCCGGGGAACGAGATGTACCCGCCGAGGCCGAGCACCACATCGGGCCGCACGCGGAAGATCACGCGCGCGCACTGCCAGAACGCGATCAGCAGATTGAGCGGCAGCAGCGCCTTGCGGACGAGCCCCTTGCCGCGCAACCCCGCGAAGCGGATGTACTCGACCGGATACCCGCGCTTCGGCACGAGGTCGGCCTCCATGCCCTGGCGCGAACCGAGCCAGACGATGCGCCAGCCGCGCTCGCGCAGGACGTCCGCCACGGCGAGCGCCGGCATGATGTGTCCGCCGGTACCTCCGGCCATGACGAGCATGGTCCGCGCCGCGACGTTCACCGCATCGGTCGTCGCACCGGTCATGCGGCCCTCCCGAGCATCAGCTGGCGGGATTCGAAGTCCACGCGCAGGAGGATGGCCACGGCCGCGATGTTCGCGACGAGCCCGCTGCCACCGAACGACAGCAGCGGGAGCGTCAGGCCCTTGGTCGGCAGCACGCCCAGGTTCACGCCCATGTTGATGAGCGCCTGGGCGCCCAGCCAGAGACCGATGCCCTGCGCGACGAGCGCGGCGTAGTAGCGCTCGAGACGCACCGCCTGCTTGCCGATGGCGAAGGCGCGCGTCACCAGCCAGGCGAAGAGGGCGAGGACCACGATGACACCGGCGAAACCCAGTTCCTCCCCGATCACGGCGAGCAGGAAGTCGGTGTGCGCCTCCGGCAGGTAGAAGAGCTTCTCGACACTCGCGCCGAGACCGACGCCCAGCCATTCGCCGCGACCGAACGCGATCAGCGCGTGCGACAACTGGTATCCGGTGTCGAAGGGGTCGGCCCACGGGTTGAGGAAGCCCGCGACGCGCTCCATGCGGTACGGGGCGATCCAGATGAGCGCGACGAACGCGATGACGAGAACGATCACCAGCGCCACGAAGAGCCGCCAGTTCATCCCCCCGAGGAAGAGCACGCCCATCGCGATGATGGTGATGACGGCGAAGGCCCCGTAGTCGGGTTCGAGCAGGAGCAGCGTGCCGGCGAACAGCATCACCCCGGCCATCGGCAGGAAACCCTTGCGGAAGCTGCCCATGAACGCGGCCTTGCGGACCGTGTAGTCCGCGGCGTATAGCACGACGGCGAGCTTGGCCAGTTCGGACGGCTGGAGATTGATGCCCGCCAGCCGCAGCCATCGCTGACTGCCGTTCACCATGCGACCGATGCCCGGGATCAGCACGGCGATCAGCAGGATGGCGGCGGCCACGAAGAGATACGGCGCAGCCTTCTGCCACACGTGCACCGGGACCTGGAAGACCACGAATCCGGCGACGATGCCCAGCGCGAGAAAGATGCCGTGGCGGGTGAGGTAGTAGGTCGGCTGGAAGTTGGTGAGACGACCGGCCTCCGCCGTGGCGATGGACGCCGAATACACCATCACGAGACCGATCGCGAGCAGCAGGATCACCGACCACAGGAGCGAGCCGTCCAGCGCCGGCATGATGGTGGGGCGCTTCAGCGCGTCGGCTAGCATGCCGACCGCCCGCCGAGCTGGACCACCGCGTCGCGGAACACCTGCGCGCGATGCTCGTAGTTGCGGAACATGTCGAAGCTCGCGCACGCGGGCGAGAGCAGCACGGCATCGCCCGTCTCCGACACGTCGAAGGCGCGGTGCACCGCGTCGTCCATGTCGTCGGCGCGCTCGTGCCGGACGCCGTGGGCGGCGAGCGGCGCGGCGATGAGGTCGCGGTCACGGCCGATCAGCACCACGGCGCGCGCGTGGGCGGCAGCAGCGGGTCCGAGCGGCGAGAAGTCCTGCCCCTTTCCGTCGCCACCGGCGATCAGGACGACAGGCTCCCGCATCCCGGAGAGCGCGGCGACCGTGGCACCGACGTTCGTGCCCTTCGAGTCGTCGTAGAAGCGCCGCCCGTCGATCTCGGCGACGAACTCCACGCGATGGGGCAGCCCGGGGAACCGGGCGAGGGCGGCGATCATCCGCGGGTCGTCGATGCCCGCCGCGCGGACGAGCGCGAGCGCGGCAAGCGCGTTGGCCGCGTTGTGCTTTCCGGCCACGACGAGCGTCGAGGCCTTCATGACACGCCGCGTGCCTTCCGCGAGCCAGGCATCGCCGCCATCGGGGACGAGGCCCCAGTCCCGATCTCCGGCTGGTGCCGTGGTGCCGAACGTCCGGACGGTCAGCCCTGCCGGCGGCATCGCGAGCGTCGCTGCATCTTCGCGATTGACGATGGCCACCCGCGCACCGAGAAAGATGCGCGCCTTGGCCTGACCGTACTCGGCCATGCCCGCGTAGCGATCGAGATGATCCTCGGAGAGATTGAGCACCGCCGCGGCATCCGCCCGCAGCGAGGCCGTGGTCTCGAGCTGGAAGCTGGAAAGCTCCAGCACGATGGCCTCCGGCAGGGGACGGACACCCTGCTCCATGGCCCGCAGCGCATCGAGGACCGGCAGACCGATGTTGCCGGCCACGAGCGTCTCGAGACCGGCCGCGCGGCAGAGGCAGCCGGCCATCTCGGTGACGGTGCTCTTGCCGTTGGACCCGGTGATCGCGATGACGGGCGGACGAACCACGCCGCGCGTGGCGCACAGTGCGTCGATCGACTGCGCGAACAGTTCGACGTCTCCCGCGACGGGCACACCGCGCGAGATTGCTGCAGCCACCTCGGGTTCCGCGAGGGGCACGCCCGGGCTCGCCGCCATGAGGTCGACGGCATCGAAGCTCTCCCGCCGGAAGGACCCGAGGTCGATGGCGACATCCGGCATCTCGGCACGGATCGCATCGACGTTCGGCGGCGCGACCCGCGAGTCGGCGATGCGCACCGAAGCCCCGTGTGCGCGCAGCCACCGGGCCATGGACAGACCGGTGGCACCGAGGCCGAGGACGAGGACGCGCTTGCCGGTGACGTTCATGTCAGCGCAGCTTCAAGGTCGAGAGCCCGAACGGAACGAGCAGCATCGTGATGATCCGGAACCGCACGGGGCGGTTGTGGTCTCGGCCGCGCTTTGCGCTTAACAGGGCCAGGGCCCTGTGAGCCTCGCCCGAACGCGTCCCGTGGTGCGGTTCTTCGATCATGTCAGCGGAGTTTGAGTGTCGAGAGCCCGAACAGAACGAGCAGCATCGTGATGATCCAGAACCGCACCACGACCTGATTCTCTTTCCAGCCCTTGAGTTCGTAGTGGTGGTGCAGCGGCGCCATTCGGAAGATGCGCTTCCCGGTCAGCTTGAACGACGCCACCTGCAGCATCACCGACAGCGTCTCGACGACGAAGACGCCGCCCATGATGAAGAGCACGATCTCCTGGCGGACGATCACCGCGACGGTGCCGAGGGCTGCGCCGAGCGCGAGCGCGCCGACGTCGCCCATGAAGACTTCCGCGGGATAGGCGTTGAACCAGAGAAAGCCCAACCCCGCGCCGGCCAGCGCCGCGCAGAAAACGGTCAGTTCACCGGCCCCCGGGATGTACGGGAACCCGAGGTACTTCGAGAACACCGCATTGCCGGCCACGTAGGCGAACACGCCGAGGGCGCTGCCGACCATCACCGTGGGCAGGATTGCGAGGCCGTCCAGACCGTCGGTGAGGTTCACGGCGTTGGAGGTGCCGACGATCACGAAGTAGGTCAGCACGACGAACCCGATGACGCCCAGCGGATAGGCCACCTGCTTGAAGAAAGGGACGATGAACTCGGTCTGCGCCGGCAGCGACGAGCCTCCGAGGTACAACGCGGCGGCGAGGCCCAGCACCGATTGCCAGAAGTACTTCCAGCGGCTGGGCAACCCCTTCGGATTCCGGAAGACCACCTTGCGGTAGTCGTCCACCCAGCCGATCACACCGAAACCGAGGGTGACCGTCAGTACGACCCAGACCAGGCGATTCGTGAGGTCGGCCCACAGCAACGTCGTGACGCCTATGGCCACCAGGATCAGTGCGCCTCCCATCGTCGGCGTGCCGGCCTTCGCGAGATGCGTCTGCGGACCGTCGTCGCGGACGGACTGGCCGATCTTGTAGATCGTCAGCTTGCGGATCATCGCGGGGCCCACCAGGAACGAGATGAGCAGCGCGGTCATGGTGGCGAACACGGCCCGCAGCGTGATGTAGTTCAGCACGTTGAACGCGCGCACATCGGAGGCGAGCCAGTTGGCGAGGAGGAGGAACATCAGCGGCTCCCCATCGCCGGCTTGTCGTCGACCAGACGGGCGACGACTCTTTCCATCTGCATGAAGCGTGATCCCTTGACGAGGATGGTGGTCCCGGGGCCGCACTCGGCGGCCACCGCGGCCACCAGCGACTCCAGTTGCGTGAAATGCGCGGCGCCGACACCGAAGGCCGCCACGGTGTGCGTAGCGGCGTCGCCGAGCGCGAAGAGGCCGTCGATCCGTGCCTCGGCCGCATGGCGACCGATCTCGGCATGCATCCCGTCCGCCCCGTCCCCCAGCTCGCCCATGTCGCCCATGACGAGGAAGCGGCGACCGGGCTGCGTGGCGAGCCAGTCGAGGGCGGCCTTCATGGAGTCGGGATTCGCGTTGTACGTGTCGTCGACCACGACGCAGCCGGCCGGGCCGACGCAGCGCTGCATGCGTCCCTTCGTGCCGCTGTAGACGGAAAGCCCCGCCGCGATGGTCTCGAGGGACACGCCGAGCGTGTGGGCGACGGCGGCCGCCGCGAGTGCCGTGCGGACGTTGTGCAAGCCGGGAACCTGCAACCGGGCGACGGCAGTTGCCCCCGATGCGAGCAGCGTGACGAGACTGCCTTCGGAGGTCGGTTCCCATCGGGCACCGAGATCGGCGGGACGATCCATGCCGAACGTCACGGTGCGGCACTCGGTTGCGAGCCCCAGCCAGAAGTCGCGGAAGTCGTCGTCCGCGTTGATGACCTTCACGCCATCGGCACCCAGACCCTCGAAGATCTCGCCCTTGGCGCGGGCGATGTTCTCGCGCGAGCCGAGTTCGCCGATGTGGGCGGTGCCGGCGTTGTTGATCACGGCCACGTGGGGCCGTGCAAGCCCGGTCAGGTACCGGATCTCGCCGAGGTGGTTCATGCCCATCTCGAGGACCGCGTAGCGATGCCTTTCGGTGAGCCGCAGCAGCATCAGCGGTACGCCGAGATCGTTGTTCAGATTGCCCTCGGTCGCGAGGACGGCGTCGGCACCGACGTGCGCCCGGAGGACGGCCGCGAGCATCTCCTTCAGCGTCGTCTTGCCGTTGCTGCCGGTCACGCCGACGACGACGGGCGCCAGGCGCCCGCGCCACCAGGCGCCGAGACGTCCGAGCGCCAGGCGCGGATCCGCGACCACGAGAAGCGGCGCACCCGGTGTCTTCACGCGCGCGGGATCGCGCACGATCGCGCCGGCGGCGCCGGCGGCGAGTGCGCCATCCACGTAGTCGTGACCATCGACCCGCTCACCGGGCAGCGCGACGAACAGGTCGCCCGCCTGGACACGGCGGCTGTCGATGACGACGCGGCGCACCCCGGCGTCGGGTCCAACACGGCGGACGTCGAGCGCGCGGGCGGCATCGTCGAGACTAAACATGCGCAGCTCCGGAGGCATGGTCCGATTCGAGTACGGCGCGCGCGACCAGCAGATCGTCGAAGGGGAGGCGGCGGCCGGCGATCTCCTGCGTGGTCTCATGACCCTTGCCGGCGATCAGCACGATGTCGGCGGGCGTCGCGAGATGCAGTGCAGACCGGATCGCGTCGGCACGATCGATCTCGACCTGGTGATTGGAACGCGCACCGGCCACGATCTGATCGACGATGGCGCGCGGATCCTCCGAGCGCGGGTTGTCGCTGGTGACGATGGCGATATCGGCGAGGCGGGTCGCGACCTCACCCATGAGCGGACGCTTGCCGGGATCGCGGTCGCCACCGCAGCCGAACACGCAGAGCAGCCGCGCGCCGGGTTCGTGGCCGACGAGTTCGCGCAGCGTCCCGAGCGCCTTCTCGAGCGCGTCCGGCGTGTGGGCGTAATCCACGACGACGAGTGGCCGGCCCGGAAGGCGCAGCATCTCCAGGCGGCCGCGCACCGGTTCGATGCGGGCGAGCGCCTGCACCGCGGGCGCGAGCGGCACACCGGAGGTCAGCAGGACGCCGAGCGTGCCCAGCAGATTGCTCACGTTGAAGCCGCCGATCATGCGGCTCTGCAGTTCGGCAGGGCCCCACGGCGTGCGGATCTCCAGTTGCAGACCGCGCGTGGAGAGATCGACGCGATGCGCTGCGATGTCGCCGCGGCCGATGCCGTAGCGCAGGACCGGAACGCCGGCGCCGTCGATGCGCTCGGCCAGGCCGCGGCCGAACTCGTCGTCGAGGTTGATGACGGCGTGACCGAGTCCGGGCCAGGTGAAGAGCTTCTCCTTCGCCGCGCCGTACGAAGCCATGTCGCCGTGGTAGTCGAGATGGTCGCGCGTGAGGTTCGTGAAGAGCGCGGTGTCGAACTTCACCCCCGTCACGCGCCCCTGGTCGAGCGCGTGGGACGACACCTCCATCGCCACCGCGTCCGCGCCGGCGTCGCACAACGCGCGGAGTTCGCGCTGGAGCGTGACGGCATCGGGTGTGGTGTGCGTCGCGGGCTTCAGCTGGCCGGGGAATCCGTTGCCCAGCGTACCGATGACGGCAGTGCGTCGACCGCTGTGACCGAGCGCCTGCGCGATCCAGTGGGAGCACGAGGTCTTGCCGTTCGTCCCCGTGACGCCCGCGATCCACAGCGACCGGGATGGATCATCGTAGACGTGTGCCGCGATCGCCGGCGCGAGCCCCCGCAGACCGCCCACACCGCGCTGGGGCACAGCGAGGTGCGCCGGCCAGCGGAAGCCGTCGGTCTCCCAGAGGACGCCCGCCGCGCCGCGGGCCACGGCCTGATCGATGTGGGCGCGGCCGTCCGTGCGATCGCCGGGGAACGCGAGGAAGACATCGCCCGGCGCGACGCTGCGGGAATCCTGGGTGACGTGACGGACCGGAACGCCCAGCGTCGCGAGCAGTGCGGGGTCGAAGGCGTGCACGGTCATACCTCCTCCGCGGGCACGTCGACCATTTCGGGCATCGGCACGCGCGGGATCGGGAGGTCGGGCGGCACGGCGAGCACCCGCAGCGCACCGGACAGCACGGACGACACCACCGGCGCCGCCACGGTGCCGCCGTAGTGGTGCCCTGCGCTCGGCTCGTCGATCATCACTGCGACGATGAGACGCGGGGCGGACACCGGAGCGAAACCGATGAACGACGACGCGTAGCGGTCCGGCGCATAGCGCCCGTTCACGAGCTTGTGTGCGGTGCCGGTCTTGCCGCCGACGCTGTAGCCGACGACCTGGGCACGCGGCGCCGTCCCGCCGGTCTGCGTGACGAGCTGCAGCATCTCGCGGAGCTGGCGCGCGGTCTCCGGCGCGAGGACCGGCACGCCGACCACCGGCTCGGTGCGGCGCACGAGCGTGAGCGGCAGAAGCTCGCCATCGGTGCAGAACACCGTGTACGCACGGGCAAGCTGCATGAGACTCACCGAGATGCCGTGGCCGTAGCTCATGGTGGCCTGCTCGATGGGCTTCCAGGTGCGATGGTCGCGCAGACGGCCACCGGCCTCGCCGGGAAATCCGAGCTGGGGGACGGTGCCGAAGCCGGCCGCGGAGAGCGCCTCCCACATGCGCTTGGGCTCCATCGAAAGCGCCATGCGCGCCGTGCCGACATTGGAGGACTTCTGGATGATCTGCGATACGGTGAGATTGCCGGCCGCGTGCGCGTCGTGGATCGTGCGGGATCCGATGGTGAGCGCGCCGCCGGCGGTCTGGATGACGGAGTCGGGCCGCACGAGCCCGTCCTGCAGGGCCGCAGCGACCGTGAAGGGCTTCAGCGTGGAACCGGGTTCGAAGAGATCGACGAGCGCCCGGTTGCGCGCGTGCTCGGTGTCGTACTGCGCGCGGTTGTTCGGGTTGTACGTGGGCACGTTCGCGAGCGCCAGCACCTCGCCCGTCCGCACGTCGAGCACCACGATGCTGCCGGCGCGCGCGCGATGCATCGCCACGGCGTTCTTCAGCTCGCGATAGGCGAGATACTGCAGCTTCAGGTCGATCGAGAGCGCGATGTCGCGCCCCTGCCGCGGGGCGCGCACGCCCTCGACGTCCTCGATGACGCGCCCCTTCCGGTCGCGGATCACACGGCGGCTGCCCGTCTTGCCGGCGAGATGCTCCTGGAAGGCGAGTTCGATGCCTTCGCGCCCGCGGTCGTCCAGATCGGTGAACCCGATGAGATGCGAGGCAACGTCCCCCGCCGGGTAATAGCGGCGGTATTCCTTGTCGACGAACACCCCGGGCACGGCAAGACGCATCACGTCCCGCGCCTTCTCGGGCGTGAGCTGGCGCTTCAGCCACACGAAGTCGCGGTCTCGGGCGCCGAGTTTCTGGTCCAGTTCGGCGAGCGTGAGACCGAGCGCCTTGGCCAGCGCGGCGCGCTTGTCCGCGGGGATCTCGGTGGATGACGGGCTGGCCCACACGGATTCCACCGGGGTCGACACGGCGAGGGGTTCGCCGTGGCGGTCGGTGATCATGCCGCGGTGGGCCGACATTTCCAGCGTGCGGCCGTAGCGCGACTCACCCTTCGCCTGGAGGAAGTCGCGCTGCATGCCCTGCAGCCAGAGCGCACGCACGGCAAGACCGGCGAAGCTCGCGATCAGCAGGGTGAGGACGAAGCGCGTGCGCCAGACCGGCAGCCGGAGCGACAGGAGCGGATGGTGGGCGGGATTCACGGCGCCCCCACCGGCGGCGAAGCCGGGATCATCTGGATGCGCTCCGTCGGCGGCACGCGCATGCGCAACCGGGAAGTCGCGACGCTCTCGATGCGGGAGTGCATCGCCCAGGTGCTCTGTTCGAGCTGCAGCTGACCCCATTCCTCGTCGAGCATGCGGGCGCTGGCCTGCTCCTTCTGCAGTTCCACGAAGAGGCTGCGGGCGCGATGCTGGGCGGCGACGGTGCCGAGTGCGCAGAGCACCACGACGGCGAGCAGGACGAGGTCGAGGCGGATCATCGCTTCTCCAGCACTCGCATGATCGCGCTGCGGGCGCGCGGGTTGGCGGCGATCTCGGCGGGCGTGGCCCGGACGGCCTTGCCGATCAGCCGCATCCCGGGGGCGGGGATCTCCGCGGCGCGGATCGGGAGGCGCGCAGGGAAGGACGGCGACGAGGCGCGATCACGCATGAAGCGCTTCACGATCCGGTCCTCCAGCGAATGAAATGCGATCACCACCAGGCGCCCCCCTGCCCCAAGCCGCGCGCACGCGGCGGCCAACCCTACTTCCAGCTCTTCAAGCTCCTGATTGACGTGAATCCGTAGAGCTTGAAAGGTGCGCGTCGCCGGGTCCTGGCCTGGCTCGCGCGTACGGACAGCGGCTGCCACGAGCGCGGCAAGTTGCCGTGTCGTCCGGAGAGCGTCTCCGGACCGAGCCGCAACAACCGCTCTTGCAATCTGTTGAGCAAACCGTTCTTCGCCATAGCGCCAGATGACCTCCGCAATGTCCTTCTCCGATGCCCGCGCGAGCCATTCGGACGCCGGCTCCCCGCTCGACGGATCCATCCGCATGTCGAGCGGTCCGTCGCGCCGGAAGCTGAAACCCCGCGCCGCATCGTCCAGTTGGGGTGAAGACACACCCACGTCCAGCAACACCCCGTCAGCGACTGCCACCTGCAATTCGTCCAGCACCATGCCGATCCGGCTGAGCCGCTCGTGCACGCAGCGGAATCGCGGATCGCTCCACGTCGCCGCGACCGCCACGGCTTCGGGATCACGGTCGATCGCGATCAGCCGGCCGGACGGCCCGAGCCGATCCAGGATCAGCCGACTGTGCCCGCCGCGCCCGAAGGTGCCGTCCACGTAGACGCCGTCCGGTCGTACCGCCAGGGCTTCCACCGCCTCCACCCCCATCACGGGCAGATGCGGTCGTGCCCCGCCGCCACCGGCGGCCGGGGCCGCTTCGGTCACAGGGCGAAATTCTCCAAACCGGGCGGCGGCTTGCCGTCACCCCGGTCCAACTGCGCGAGCTGCGCTTCCCAGGCCTCGACGCTCCAGACCTCGAAGTGCGAACCCTGACCGACCATCATCACCTGCTTGTCGATGCCAGCGAATTTCCGCAGCTCGGGCGAGACCAGCACCCGCCCGCTGTTGTCGAGATCCACTTCCTCGGCAAAACCCACGAGGAGCCGCTTCCACAGGCTGGTCTGGGGGTCGAAGCTCGAGAACCCCATGATCCGGTCGCGAATCGGCCCCCAGGCCGGGGCGGGATACAAGAGCAGGCAACGATGCGGATGCGCGGTTAGTACCAACTTACCGTTTGAGCCTTGTTGTTCCTGACCATCACCAGGTCCGAAGCCGCGCTGCAGGCCGTCGCGATGCCGCGTGGGGACGGCGAGCCGACCCTTCGCATCGAGACTGAGTTGTGCCGCGCCCTGGAACACCGTGATATAACCCCGCCGACACAGAAATAAACAGAAAAACCCACTTTCGCCAACTTTTTCCCACTCTATTGGAAAGAATTGGCAGGGTCAAGGGACGGGTAAAGGGGAATTTCTAGGCGTGACAAAGACTTATGCGTGAGTCTTCACGCACAGGACAGCTAGGGGAATTCAATCGATTGAAGGATTCACGCCCTGAACTTAAGGTGAAATCTCAAGTTCGGGGCAGGTCCGCATGGAGCGCCGAGTGGCACTCCTGGCGAAAAAATCGCGGCGCGCCCCCACCGGAAGACCTGGCCACGGGCAGATCACGGCGCGGATTCCCACCTGGCGGATGCTCGCGGCGCCGGCAGCGGGATTCGCGGAGCACTCCGATCGGCGCCCAGGGCAGTTCACGCCACGGACGCACGGGTATCCGCAGTGGGAACAGGTCGCAGGTGGAGAAGGAAGTTGGCGAAGCAGGCCTGTAAGCCGGGTTCTGTTCGGCGCTTGCGCCCCGCGACAGTCATTCCTCTGGGACCGCAGTTGCCTGCGGCCTCTAGCAACCTACCCGGGAGCGGCGCGGGCCACGCCATCGCCCCCCTATTTGGTCTTGCACCGGATGGGGTTTGCCGACCCCGGACGTCACCGCCGGGGTAGTGCGCTCTTACCGACGACGCGCCTCATCGCGCCGTCCGCACGTCCATCGACGCACGGCACTTTTTCAACCTTGCCGCCGACCGCTCGGAGAACTGCCCTCCGCGAGGTGACCTGAAGCCACCCGCTTGCGCGGGTCGCAACGGTCAGCAGTCGATGGCGGTGTACTTTCTGTTGCACTGATCCGTCGCCTCGCGACGCCCGGCCGTTAGCCGGCATCCTGCCCTGTGGTGCCCGGACTTTCCTCTGCGGGACGAACCCGCAGCGACTGCCCGGCCTGCTTCGCCGGGGCGGATTATGGGCGCGACCGCTCGGGTGAGCCAGCAGATACGACCGCGACCATCCGGCAGCGGTAAGCGATCCGTAGCCGCACCCCCCCTACATTTTTCCCATGCCCCGCCCGGGGGACCAACCGACATGGGAAGCAGCGGCTCATGCAGTCAGTTCACGATCTTGCACCTCAACGCCATGCCCGGGGCGCTTCGCCGGAGACCCTGCCCTCCTCGACCCGGGGAGACGCGCGACTCGCGGACGACGATCCCCACGGCTGGGGCGTCTCGATCATCCCGGCCGGCACACCGGAGGCCGAGGCCATGACGGCCGCGCTGCTGGAAGCGGGTCATGGCCTGTCCGTCTGCACCGACACCCTGATGGCACAGCTCGCGGAACTTATGGAGACACGGGCCCCGACGCTGGACGGCGCAGGAATCGAACGGGCGGTGCAAGCCCACCTCGCCGGCGTGCCGCCGGAACGCTACGGCAACTGGGTCCACTATCCCTGGCGGCGCCAGCTCGTCCATCTGCTCCCCGAGGACGAGTTCACGGAACTCAGGCTCGCGCGAAATCGAAACAAGATCACCGCCGCGGAACAGGCCCGGCTTCGCGCACTGCACATCGCGATCGTCGGCCTGTCGGTGGGACAGGCCACCGCGGTGACGCTCGCGATGGAAGGGATCGGCCGGAGCTTCGCGCTGGCGGACTTCGATGTCCTGTCCTTGTCGAACCTGAACCGCCTGCGGGCAAGCGTGACGGACATCGGCATCAACAAGGCGGTGCTCACCGCCCGGGCCATGCTGGAGATCGATCCGTACCTGCGCATCCGCGTCGAGGCACTCGGACTGCGCGACGGCAACATCGCGACATTCCTGTCCGCGCCGCCGCCCGATGTCATCGTCGAGGAGTGCGACGACATACCGATGAAACTGCTCGTCCGGGAGGCGGCGAGGCAGGCCGGCATCCCGGTCGTGATGGAAACCAGCGATCGCGGCATGCTCGATGTCGAGCGTTTCGACCTCGAGCCGGATCGGGCGATCTTCCACGGTCTGGCGGCGCACACCTCGGGCGCGGACCTGCGGGACGCGACCCCTGCGCGGAAGCTGCAGACCGCGATGGCCATCGTGGGGATCGACACGGTGTCGCCGCGCCTGGCGGCATCGGCGGTCGAGATCGGAACGACGCTCCGGTCATGGCCGCAGCTCGCCTCCGCGGTGTCGCTCGGCGCGGCCGTCGTGACCGACACGGTGCGGCGCATCGCCTTGGACGAGTTCCGAGGATCGGGCCGCTACTACGTCGATCTCGATCGCATCGTCTGCGACCCGACAGCGGCGGTGGAGCCGCCGACCGACGCTCCCGCGCCCGTCCGAACCTCGGCGACGCGCGGGCGACACCGACCGGACCCGCAGCGCGATCTCGTCCGGTCTCTCGTCGAACACGGAATCTCGGCGCCCTCCGGCGGGAACGCGCAACCATGGCTGTTCGACTGGGACGGGACGACGTTGCACTGTCGCCGGGACCCGAAGCGAAGCGGTTCGATGCTCGACCATGCGCACCGCGCCACCTGGGTCGCGTTCGGCGCCATGGCCGAGAACATCGTCCTCGCCGCCACGGCCATCGGACTGGTGGCATCGGTGCGAAGGTTTCCAGACGGCGAGGACGCGTCCGTCGTCTGCGCCATCGATCTCGACCGGGACACCCCCGCACGCTCTCCAGACCCCCTCGCCGAACAGATCCTGCGACGATGCACGAATCGACGGCTCGGCCGGCGCGATCCACTGGCACCGGCGGCGACGTCGGCCCTCGATGCAGCGGCCGATGCCCGAGGCGCCTCACTGCGGCTCATCGACGCGGATGCCGACATGGACGCGCTCGGGAAGATCCTGGGCGCCGGAGACCGGATCCGGTTTCTCTCCCGGACCCTGCACGCGGAACTGATGTCGGAATTGCGCTGGTCCGCCGACGAAGCCCTGCACACCCGAGACGGGATCGACCTGCGCACGCTCGAACTCGACGCGACGGATCTCGCTGCGCTGCGCCTCACCGCCCGCTGGCGGGTGATGGAACTGCTCGGTCATGTCGGAGGGGGCGGCAATCTCGAGGCGTTCGGTCGTCGCGCCGCAAAGGGCTCGTCGGCCTTCGGATCGCTTTCCTTCCCGGGCGACGACGCGGCGGCATTCTTCGAGGGTGGTCGCGCCCTCCAGCGCGTCTGGCTCACTGCAACCGCTCTGGACATCGCCTTCCAGCCGCTCGCCGCCCTGCCCTATCTGTTCATGCGGGCGGAGGCCGGTGGCGCGGGGCTTTCGACTGCCGAGACGAAACGGCTTCTGGACCTGCGACCGGCGTATCGCTCCCTGACCGGCGTACCGGAAGGTCACGCGGATGTCCTGCTCTTCCGGCTCGCCCGTGTGGACGCCCCCTCCGTCCGCGCTCTTCGCCGCCCGGTCGATGACGTGCTCACGTTCTCGAGGTGACTGCCCATGAGCAAGCCCGAGCCCGTCCGTTGCATCGAGTTTCGCCCGGAGGGTCGTCCCTACGTCGTCCGTCCCGCGCAGGGGCGCGCCGAACTGGACGCCGTTCACCGCCTCACGCACGACTCGATCGTCGCGGCCGGATACATGTCCGCAACGCCGGACGGACGCCTGGACTCGTACCCGGCGCTGGACGCATCCCCGTTCACCACCGTCCTCGTCGCCGTGCGTGATGGCACGATCATCGGCACCAACTCGCTCACGGCGGACGGCCCGCTCGGTCTCCACACCGACCTCTACTTTCCGACGGAGACGAACGCAGTCCGGCGCGATCGACGACGTCTCGTATCGTCGTTCCGCATCGCGACGGCACCGACGGTGCAGAATCGTCTCGGATACGCGCTGATCCTCGATCTCGTGAAGTGGACCCTCGTCGTGGCGTCCGAGGCCTACCGCTTCGAGACCATGCTTTGCACGTTCAACCCGAAGCACGAAACCGTGTATCGCCGCATGCTTGCTGCCACCTCGCTCGCCCGTCAGACCCGGGTCGCCCACGGCGACGTGAACGCCGGCGCCGTGCTGATGCGGATCGATGTCGATCGCCTCCCCGCGGCGTTGGGCGCCGAGGTGGCGCGATTGCGTCGATCGGTGGATGGCCCGGTTGCGGCGCCACCTCTGCTGGATGGCGCTTCGCATCGACCTTGGCCCGGCCACGGACGCTCGCCTTCGACCGCCGACGGAGCCGCCCACCGCCCTGCTTCTGCAGCCGACTCCATCTCTCCGCGGACCATGGAACGCTGATCCCGGGAGGCTGACGCGGGTCGAGGGCTATACTCGACCATCCCATGCGCGCCGGCTTCCATCCGGCATGGCCCCGGGAACGTGCGCCATGCCCGCTCCCCGATCCCCAGGCGCAGCCCCATCCTCAGCACCTCCCCAGGAGACGTCGTTGGCCAACGAAATCCAAAGCATGGCGCTGTTCTGCGACTTCGAGAACGTCGCGCTCGGCGTCCGTGACGCCAAGTACGAGAAGTTCGACATCAAGAAGGTGCTGGAGCGGCTGCTGCTGAAGGGCAGCATCGTCGTGAAGAAGGCGTACTGCGACTGGGAGCGCTACAAGGGCTTCAAGGCGCCCATGCACGAGGCATCCTTCGAACTGATCGAGATCCCCCACGTGCGCCAGTCCGGCAAGAACTCCGCGGACATCCGCATGGTCGTCGACGCGCTGGACCTCTGCTACACGAAGTCCCATGTCGACACGTTCGTGCTCATCACCGGCGACTCCGATTTCTCGCCGCTCGTATCGAAGCTGCGCGAGAACAACAAGACGGTGATCGGCGTCGGCGTCAAGAAGTCGACGTCGGACCTTCTGATCGCCAACTGCGACGAATTCATCTACTACGACGACCTGGTCCGGGAGAAGCCGAAGCGCGCGGCGACACCGCGGCCGAAGCCGGCATCCAGGACGCCGGCGCGGGAGATCGCCGAAGCGGTTACCGCGGCGGCACCGGTGCCGCCCGATCCCGTCGCCGACGTGGCCCAGGAGGACGTCGCGGCCGAGAAGCCGAAGCGCAAACCGGCCGCGCGGGGGCGTCGCACCACGAAGGCTACGACGGCGAAGCAGGACGCGGCCGCCGAGCGCCTGGAGGCTCCCGCCGAGGCGACAACGTCAGCGGAGACGTCGGACGCCGTCGAGGCCGGACCGGGCAACGGCGCCGAGGCGTTCGTGAAGACCGAGGAGCAGAAGAAGGTGGAAGCCATCGAACTGGTGATGGAGACCATCGAGGCCATGGCGACGGAACGCGGTGCGGAAGACAAGATCTGGGGTTCGATGGTGAAGCAGGCGTTGAAGCGCCGGCGCCCGGGCTTCAACGAGAACTACTACGGCTTCAGTTCGTTCTCGCGCCTGCTCGACGAGGCGGAAGCACGAAAGCTGCTGACGCTGGAACACGACGAGAAATCAGGCGGCGTCATCATCCGGGCGTTCAGCAGCGACTGGTGAGGAAGGATTTCCCGGATCTTCAGGAAGTCATTGCAACACCGGTCGCGCGAACGGATCAGAGTCTCACTAGCGCGCGCCTTCCTCGGTATCCATCTCGTCGAACGCCTTGTCGCGGCGGTGCACGGTGACAGCCTTCGCGAGCTTGCCGGCGCGCTCGTTCTGATACGCGACCAGACGCTCCTTGGGAATGCAGACCCGGGAGTACGCCGTGGTCGTCTTCTTCAGGTACTCGAGGTTTTCGTAGATGACGGCGGACTCCACGAAGACCGGCAGATCCTCGTCGCGCACCATGCGCTGGATCAGGGCCTTCTCCGCGGGATCCGTACGGTCCCGGAACTTCTCGTAGGCCACCGTGCGCATCGCGCCCTCCAGACGCGCAACCATCGCCGACCGGGCGTTCGCCTTGGCCGTCTCGATGACCTCCTGCGGCCCTCGCGCCAGCCCCGAATCGCAGATGTGGTTCCGCGTCTGCTGGTAGTACCAGCCGGGCGCGCCTTCGATCCGTACCGACTCCATGCGCTCGAGGTGCTGCTCGAACATGAAGGTGATGAAGGTCCGGACGAGCGCGAAAGCAAGGGATTCGAGCATGGATGACCTTTGATCGAGAGGGCGGCGACGGATCCGCTACGGTCCGTCAGTACAGCTCGACGACACGCAGCGGCTTCTGGCCTCGGTAGCTGGGCATGGCCATGCCGACGGAGGCGTTGATGTATGTCGGGTCGGCGATCACGTAGCGCTTGTTGCGCCACTCGACCGTCTGCCAATCGGCACGCACCGACGTGAGCGCGACCGCTGTCGTCATGTGCCCGGGGTAGTGCAGGCCCACCGTATCGATGCCCAGAAGCTCCCGGACCAGCCACGAGAAGATGGCCGAGCGATCTTCGCAGTCCGAGTACGGGAAGTGCAGCACCTCCTCGACGAAGAAGTACTTCTCGCGACCGAACTGGTCCTTGTCGGTCTTGTACTCGAACGCCTTCTGAACGAACGCGAGCAGGAAATCGACACCCTCCTCCTGCGAGAGTCCCTTGAGGTGGGGACCGAGCGCTTCCGCGAGGGATCGCCTTGCCGCGGGACTGGGCGGCGTGGCGAAGTAGAGCTCGAAGTCGAGTTGCGGGAACCGATCGAGATAGCGCGTGACCGGACGCTCGTAGGCAAGATCGACCCGGACCCGCTTGCCACGATTGTCGAACTCCAGGGCGCGACGACTCACGGTACCCGCGGCGAACCCCGTGGCTGCCACGCGGATGTCCATCGCCCGCAGGGCGGTCGGGTATCGGCCCGAATAGGCGGCGTAGCGTCCGGCCGCCGTCGCCGGATCGACGCCGAAGAGCTCGTAGTAGGGCTTGTCGTCGACCTTGATGTAGCTGACGCCGTACACGGACTGCCGAACGTTGACCAGCAGCAGCAATCGCTGCGCGCTGTAACCCGGACGCGCGTCGAATCCTGATTTCACCAGGAAGAACCATTGGAGCAGCAACTGCTCGCGGGGCGCCGTCGGACGCAGTGCCTTCGTCACTTCCTGCCAGAGCAACGCGTGCCCCCAGTCATCGAGCGCCATCGCCCGCCGCGCAGCCTCGACCGCATCCAGCGTGGGCTGGAAGCGTGTCCCGCTCATGCGATCCCAGAAATTCGCCAACCCGTCGGGATTCGTCGGCACCGGCGGAAGCGTCCGCCACGCCGGATCGATCACCACCTTCACCGGCGCGCCGAAGAAATCGATGGCAAGCGTCTGCGTGGCAACGCATGGCGGGGGCGTGCGTTCCAGCGTCCCGGGCGCGGGCGGTGCGGGCACCGGCCGCGCCGCGGGAACGGGCGGCGGCGCAGGGGCCACTGCGACGTCGGGCCTCGTCTCGGGCATGACCGGAGGAATGTCGGGGGTGGCTCGGGGCGCATCCGTGATCCGACCCGGGACAGCCGGCCCCTGCTCGGGAACCGGCACCCCTGGTGCCGGCGGGCGATCCGCGGCCCGCTGCGCCGGAAACTCGACCGGTTTCGTCGGGGGCACTGCGACGCCAGGCGCCTTGACGATCAGATCGGAGCGCGGCTGGGCAGCGGCGGAGGACTTCGATCCGGAGCGCGGCATGACGGTGGGACTCGCCGTGCGGCGCGGGGCCACGGGAAGCGCACGGGGCTTGGGCCCTATCTCGGGCTTGCGCGCAGCGAAGGCCTCGAACTCCGCCCATTGGGTCCGCAGGTGGTCGGCGAACTCGCGGTCCTGCGCCGCCACGGCGTTGCGAAACTCCTGCCGGATGTCGGCGACGCCTTCCTCGGCGGCGCGCTTGAACTTCTCGAACTCGTCATCGGCCACCGCCGGCCGCGATAGAAGCCATGCCGCTGCGACGCATGCGCCGACGACCCGCCCGATCCATCGACCCGTCGGCGCCAGCCACGATGCACCCACCCGCCGCGCGCTCACCCGACCTCCGCCGCCATCATGGTGAACCCGGTGGCCACGAACCGCGGCCGGAGTGGGCGATCCTCGTTCATGCTCGTCTTCACGATCTTCTCCTTGTGCGGGTCTCATCGAGACCGCATCGGGACTTCACGCAGGCTGGATAGAAGCATCGCGTGCCACGCGTGCCGACCGGCCGGGACCGGCACCGTCGCGAAGGAATCAGTCGGAGGGAACCAGCCAGACCCAGAGCGCACCGGTGACCGGGTCCAGCCACTTTTCTTTCACCTGCGCCTTCACCTCGCGATCGCGGACCTCCTCCCGGATGGCCTTCTCCGAGACGGAACTCATGCGGTCGTTCACGGTGGTCTGCGCGATGTCGTGATCGCTGCTGATCGTGACGCCGTAGCGCTTGGCGAACTCCTCGCGCGCTCGGGAGATCGCCAACTCCTCCTGCGCCTGCTTGCCTCGCACATGGAAGGCTGCCGACGACGACACGCCGTCGCCCGGGTTCTCGATCCATGCCGGACGCGGCGGTTGTGCAAGACCGTCCGCCCCCGGATGCCGGGTGGCGCAGGCCGCGATGAACACCAATGCCGCAAAACCGAGAATCTTCACGAGTCGCATGGGGTGTCCAGGCTGAAGACCATTTGAATCCGACGCATCCGATGCACCAGCGGAGCACCGGCCGGCTCGAGACATTGCCGGACCGGCCTCCACGCACAACCCTTTACTGACGGCCTTCCGCGGCCATCTTGGCGATCTCGGCGGCCATTTCGTCCTGCCCCTTGGCGGCCTTGAACTGCTGCCACAACGCACGCTCGTTGTTCATGCTCGTCTTCAGGATCTTCTCGGTGGCTTCCTTCGTGACGGTCGGGTCGAGACCGACGAGCACGTAGATGCCGCCCTTCGGGCTCGTCTGGCTGCGGTAGATGCGGGACCCGGTGATGGTCTCGGAGGTGATCAGCTTCGAGACGCTCGTGTTGACCTTGTCGACCGTTTCGGCAGAACCCGCACCGGTGGTCTCGACGTACTGCTTGATCATGTTGTTGACGTGCACCTTCATCTGCTGCGCGAGCTTCACGCGGGCATCGGCGGCGGCTTGATCCTTCATGAAGGCTGCACCGGCGGCAGACTTCTCGTGCACGCCGACCGCCGACACAGCCACGCCTTCCACGGGCGCGTCGCAGATCCAGAGCGGCGCGGCGTCCTTCGGTGAGTCGGGATACACGCACTCCAAGGGCGGCAGCGCCACGGTGTCCTTCTTCGGGGTCGATGAACAGCCAGCCAGAACAGCAGCAGCTGCGGACGCGATCAGAAAGCTTTGGATACGGATGGGACGCATGGGCGAATCTCCTGGAGTGTCAGTGATGTCTGCAAATCGTCGTCTTACGGCCGCACCGCTCGGTTGCAGCAACCTTGCAGTCGATGCTGCAGGCCAAGGGAAGAAAGGTCGCATCGATCTCGCGTCCTGCAATCTTCATGCTCGATGTCACGGGCTTTTTTAGCAGAACGGCAAAGGTGAGGCAACCAGTCTCGGCGAGACTCGCACAATGTCGGTCGCCAGAAAATCACGCGCGACGCAGATTGTGGCGCACGGCGCGGCTTGCTACCCTCGCGCGGGGACGAACGGGCTGCGGCACGTCGGCGCGTCAGCCGTCTTCGAGACGGGCGAGGGTCCCCGGCACTGCACTCATCTTCCGCCGCGAACGCGGCAGTGGTCGGGAGGCCACGTCAGCATGACTCGAGCACTGGCAGCACTTGGCTTTGCAATCGGCGTCCTCGGACTCCTGGGTGGCTGCCTCTCCATGGGCTCCACGCGGGACGCCGGTCCTGCGCCGGATTGGGTCCTCAACCCACCGCCCGATTCCGCCACTGCCTGGTACGGCGTCGGAGAGGGCATCGACCGCGAGACTGCCCGCCGCGCAGCGCTGAAGGATGTGGCGACGAAGTTGCGCGTCAGCATCTCCGGCCGCATCGACAGCCAGGTCACCGACACCAACGGGAAGGTGGACCGGCAGGCGCGCAGCCGCTTGTCGGAGGAAGTGCAGAAGACCGAGTTCCGCAACTTCTCCATCGAACAGACCGCCCAGGGTGGCAAAGGCTACTTCGTGCTGGTGAAGGTGGACCGCCAGGCATTCATGGGCGACATCCGGGCGAAGCTGGATCCGCTGGACGCCACCATCGAGCAGACTGTCGCGTCGCTAGAGAAGGCTTCTCCGCTCGAGCGCTTCATCGGTCTGCGCCGATTGCTGCCCACGATCGACAGCGCCAGCGCGCAGGCACAACTCCTCGTGGGCGCCGAGAACGGTGGAGCGGGCCTTGCGAAGCTGAAGCGCTACCAGGCCGTGCAGCAGAAGGTCGACGAGTCCTCTGCCGGACTCGTGTTCCAGTTGCAGGCCAAACCACAGGACGCCGACGTCGCCGCTGCGATCGGCACGTTCGTGAACGAGAACGGCATGCGGGCCGTGAGCACCGCCGGCAGCGCTGGAAACGTACTCGTGGTGACGGCCGTCAACCGCGAGGACGAGATCTACGGCAGCAAGGTGGTCAAGCTCAACGTGAACGTGAACATCCGTGACGATCGCGGCCAATCGCTTGCCAGCCGCGACCACGAGGTCTCGGGCACGTCCCGTTACGACTACAAGGCAGCACGCCAGAATGCCGTCCAGGCGCTGCTCGCCACTTTGCGTGAGGAAGGTCCGATCGCCGGACTCGGCTTCGGCCAGAAGTAGGCATCGTGGGCCGGACCGGCGGGCATGGCGGTTGGCCGGCGCTTGCGATGCGGCAGTCCCGCTTGTGATTCGGCAAACATGTACGCCGAGCGTCACGACTGCATCACGTTGCGCGACGGTGCGTGCGCACCGCTGGCTGCGGGGGCGCAAGAGAGAAGTCCATCCGCGGTGATGTCCGTCAACGTCTCCGCCTCCGGAGGGTTGTTCGCTGCGAGCCGCCGACCGTGCGTGGCAATCCGCCGCCATCACCCGTGATCCTTTTCCATTCGGAGTCGACACCATGAAGACACTTTCCGGGCTCGCGATCGCCCATGCATTGGCCCTCGTGATCCTTGCCGCCTCCGGGTCGAACTGCCTCGCGCAGACCGGTGTGGCGGAGGTGGTCCGGGTCGAGGGCAGCGCGGCCGTCCGCAACCGCGCCGGCGGAGCCCAAGAGCCCGTCCGCGTGGGTACGCGGCTCACGGAGGGCGGCACCATCGAGACGGGCGACAACGGCCGTGTGGTCGTCCAGCTGGGAGCCAGCGGGTTCGCCGTGCTCGACAGAAAGAGCAAGCTGGAAGTCCCGCCTCCGAAGGAACGCGGGGGACTCCTGCGACAGATCACGGGGTGGATCTACTACGCGATCCGCAGTGATGCCAACCGCAAGGAGCCCGTCTCGGTCCGCACGACCGTCGCCACCATCGGTATCCGGGGCACGCGCTTCCTGGTGGTGGATATCCCGGGGCGCAGCGAAGTCGGCATGCGGAAGGGCCTGGTGAACATCGAGAGCCCCGAGGGCGAGTTCGAACTGCTCCGCATGGCGGAGAAGGACGAGTTCGAGGCGTTCAAGGAACAGGGCGTCGCAGCGGTGGAGCGGGAGAAGAAGGACTTCGAGAGGTTCGAAGCGGCAACGAAGTCGGAGTTCGCTCAGTACACGCGCGAGTTCACGCTCGGCGCGGACCGACAGGCGGTCTTCGATGGCAAGCAGGTGCGTGAGCAGGCCCTGAGTGCGGAGGCCAGAGGCGAAATGGAATCAGCGGAGGCCTTCGGGGCCGACTGGCTGAGAAGAGTGAAGGATTAGCGAAGAACTGCGGTGAAGAACCGGGACCTGTTCACACGACGGGCACCCGTGCGGTCGTAGTGTGAACACGCCGGGGTGCGTTGCCGAGATCGGGCCGTCGACGACGGCGGGCGGACGACGGAAGCAGCACGTGCGACGCGCGAGCCAAGCCTGTCCCGACACGCGATCGACGCACATGCGCCGGGCCATCTCCACTCCCATCGTTCCGGTTGTCGAAGGCACCCGGCGCCGCTTCATCGATTCCTGCCGAGCCCGCGCAGGGAACCCCAGATGTCGCCTTCGTGCTTGACCATGACCTGATCGCCCAGGCTGACCTTGTTCGCCTTCTCGGCATCGTCGGGGATCACCCAGGCCTCGGACGGGAGCACCAGTTCCGAGACCTTGCCCTTCACCACATCGATGAGGTCGGTGGACGCCTTGTGCGTGATCGGATTGATGCTGTCGTGCTCCGACACGATGACCACCGTGGCGCCGGGAAGCAAACCCTGGGACGCCCCCATGGACACCTTGAAGATCGTCTTCTTCCCGTTGGTTCGCCGCCCGATCACGAACCCCCTCGGCGCGAACACGTTCAGCAGTTCCGCCTTGGCTTCCCCCGACTCGACCGCCGACTTCAGGGACGCCAGGAGAAGCTGGGACTCGAGCGGCGCCATGTCGGCCGTGCGCTGGTTGTCAGCGCCCGAACTCGTGACCGCCTTCAACTCGCGCAGACTCGGCACCTCGTAGACCCGCACCGCGGTGCTGACCTGCGCCACGTGATTGAAGTGTGGCCGCACCACGATCTGGTCGTTCTTGCCATCGACCGCATAACGCTCGACGAAGCCGGGATAGCTGGCCGCCGCGATCGCAAACGTGGTGTCGCCCCCGGTCATGCGCTGGGCAGGAATCAGCGTCGGTGCGTAGGAAGCATTCGTGATGGTCGCCTTGACGGCATAGCGCGCCACGGACGGCTCCATCTGGCTCCCGCACTTCCCGGTGCCCTGCAGCTCGCACATCTTGATTTCCTGGTCGAGCTTGCCGGCGAGGCTGCGATCGACGATCTCGACACCGTTGCCCGACAGGACGGCTTCCACTTCACGAGTGAGCGCGTCGGTGAGCTCCTTGTAGGCCTGCCCGTCGGCGGCACTCTGCTCACTGCGCAGAAGAACCACCTTGGTTCTGTCCTGGCTCGCTTTGAGGATGCTTTCCGTGGGCATCTTGGCGGCCGGCTCCATCAGCGACGTGGTGTCTTCCGGATACTCGGACAGCGACAGCTTGATCGATTGGCAACCGGTGACGAGCAAGACGATCGATACTGCAACGCAGGCGCGGGCGAAGGAACTGGGCATTGGGGCGTGTCCTTTGAACTTGTGGGTGGCAGGGCTGATGGTCCGGTGGGCACCGAGCCGCGGGTCTGACTTTCGCGCTGATCCTAAGTGGTGCCCCGGTCCTGCTTTGGGGAGATCCCTTTCTTCGCCGCTACCTTGCGGACCAATGTAACCGCCCCATCCTGCCGTTGCAATACGACGAAAATAGGTCGGCCGGGATCCGGACGCTCGCAAGCGGTCGGCGCACGGTGGCGGCGACGCACGCAGGGACCGCTCCCGACCGTCGACCATGTCAGGCGGGCTTTCTCGCCACGCACGACACCCAGGCCTGCGCCCATAGTCCTTCCGGATCGGTCTGCCACTCGCGCACCACCTCCGCCAATCGATCGTGACCGTCCCGCTGCAACTGGAGAGAGATCACCTCCCCGATGATGCGCGAGGGATCATAGTTCTCGTAGCGCGCCTGCATACGTGGTGCCACGAACCCCGCATCCCGCAGGATCGTCCCGAGCTTGCGCCCCGTGCGGGTGTCGCCGCCGTTGCGATCCTGGGCCTCGCGATACATGCGGACGGCCGCCACGAGTTCCGGCGTCTCGGGAGCGACGATGAATCCATCCCAGTCGGGAGTCGCCACGCCGATCACGCCACCGGGCTTCAGCACACGCAGGCATTCCTTTGCAGCACGCACCGGCTCGCCGAGATGCTCGAGCAACGCGTGGGAGAACACCGCGTCGAAGCTCGCATCGGGAAACGGAAGCTCGTAGATGCTCGCCTCCCGGAACATCGCGTTGGCGATGCCCTCGCCTTGCGCCCGGGCCGTCGCCATCTCGATCTGGGACGCGCTCATGTCGATGCCCGTGACGGCACCCGGTGCGACTGCCCGCGCGATGCCCTGGGTGATGCTGCCCGGGCCGCAGGCACAGTCGAGGACATGCATGCCGGCGGCAAGGTACGGCACGAAGAACGCGCCATGGGAATCCAAGGTCCGGCGGGTCAGGAACCGCATCGCGGTCTCGTCCCAGCCGAGGGTGTACTGCACGTTGGTCATCGGGGAATCATCCGAGGTGGGTAGCGCATCCGGGCGCCCGTGCGGCGCGCCATCGTGGTCGGGGCCGCCGACGGGGACGGATCGGCCGCCGGGTGGAGGTGATCAGGCGTGGAACCGCCCGACCCAATCGGGGTGCGCAAGCGCCTCGGCGTTCACGATGTGCGCAGGCTTGCGCCCTTCGGCCAGCATCACCGCCGAACGGAAGGCGCCCTCCCCCAGCATGCGCATGCATTCGTCCGTGTGGCAGATCGCGTGGGGCGCCACGATCACGTTGTCGAACGCGAGCAGCGGGTTGTCGACCGGCGTGGGCTCCTTCTCGAAGACATCGATGGCCGCGCCCTGGATCCGCTTCTGTCGGATGGCCTCGACGAGCGCTGCCTCGTCGACGACCGGTCCGCGCGCCGTATTGATGAAGTAGGCCGACGGCTTCATGCGCGCGAACTGCGCGGCGCCGATCAGTCCGCGGGTGCGATCGTCGAGCAGGCAGTTCACCGAGATGAAGTCCGACGTCGCGAGAAGCGTGTCGAGGTCCGTCATCACGACGCCGAGATCCCGCACGTCGGCCTGCGACAAGTGGGGATCGTGGCCGATCAGCTTCAGATCGAACGGCTTCGCCAGCCTGAGCACCTCGCGGCCGATGTTGCCCACGCCGATCACGCCCAGCGTGCGACCCATGAGGCCCATGCCGAGGAAGTCCCCCTTCTCGGCCCAGCGACCGTCGCGCACGAGGCGGTCCTTCAGGACCATTCGATGCGCCAGCGCGAGCACATAGGCCATGACCGACGCCGCCACCGGACGACGCACGCCGTCGGGCGTGATGGTGAGCAGGACACCCCGCTCGGTACACGCGGCCACGTCGACCGAGTCATAGCCCACGCCGAACCGCGCGACGAGTTTCAGCTTCCGGTCGGGGCTGCCGAGCGTGGTGCGCGTGACCCGCGCCGTGAGCAGGCACAGCGCGTCGTAGCGTGCGGCATGGGCAGGAGTGATCTCGGCCACCTTCTCGGGCAGGAACTCCCACGTCACTGCGGGATGCTCGAGAATCTTCATCGCCTC
Organism: Burkholderiales bacterium; assembly: GCA_022843925.1. Classification (GTDB taxonomy): domain Bacteria; phylum Pseudomonadota; class Gammaproteobacteria; order Burkholderiales. The sequence goes on along the minus strand of JALHMS010000008.1, from coordinate 57,742 downwards.
GGGGCCGAACATCGTCCCGCCGTCGGCCGTGATCACGTCGCGGCTCACGCCGACGCGGAACTTGTCGCCCATGATTTCTCCTCTCACATGGACGCCGTGAAGGCGCCGTCCACCACGAGCACGTGGCCGTTCACGAAAGATGCCTCATCTGACGCCAGGAAGACGCAGGCCGGGGCGAGCTCCTCCGGCCGCCCCCAGCGCCCGGCCGGCGTGCGCTGGCAGACCCAGTCGTTGAATTCGCGCTTCTCGATGAGTGCGGTGTTCATCTCGGTCGCGAAGTAGCCGGGCGCCACGGCGTTGACCGTGATGCCGTGCGGCGCCAGCTCCACCGCCAGTTCGCGGGTCAATGCGTGCACGGCACCCTTCGACGCGATGTAGGCCGAGATCGTCGGGCGCGCCGCGATGGCGCTGATGGAGCCCGTGACCACGATGCGGCCACGCTTCGCCGGGATCATCAGCTTCGCGCATTCACGGGCGAGCCACCAGACGGCCGTGAGGTTCACATCGAGCACGCGGCGGAAGTCGGCGGTCTCGAACGCGGTGATCGGGCTGCGATGCTGGATGCCGGCATTGAGCACGGCGATGTCGATCCGCCCGTGACGCCGACCGATGTCGGCGACCGCGGCCACCGCAGCCGCTTCGTCGGCCACGTCGAAGGCGGCGATCTCGCCGCGCAGACCTGCGGCGTCCAGTTCGGCGAGCTTCGCGGCGAGCGCATCCCGATCGCGGGCATTGAGCACGACGGTGGCACCGGCCTCCGCCAGCGATCGCGCCATGGCCCAGCCCAGGCCGCGCGAAGCGCCAGTCACGAGGGCGATCCTTCCTGTGAGATCGAACATGGGAGTCTCCCGTGGACCTTCTGTTCTCGGCAATCGCTTGGCGTCGGATGCATCCCGGCATCCACTGCGTGCCGTCACCGCGATACGGCGTCGTGAAAGGCGACCGACGTGCGACAGACGGCAAAGGGCCGCCCCGCGACGACATCGATGCCGGTGCCGCACCCGCGGCGCGGAGACCTGCCCGGCGAGATCGTCGTTCGTCAAGCTTCCCTGCACCTTCGGGTTCGGAAGCGGCGTCGATCGAAGACCGGCTCTGGTGCCGGCTTATACCACGCCGAGTCGGGCCGCTCGGCACCGAGACCGAACACAATTCTTCCAGAGTGTTGGGTTTACACCAATGTCCGGTGGCGCCCTCGCCCTTTCGGCAAAGCGCCGCTTCAGACAGACCGAATGGCGGACTTGCAACTGTGGCACGGTGAGTGACAATACCTGCACCACCGTGCGACACAGCCTTCGGAGTCACCCCCCGAAGTACGGCAGGTGCGTAGGCCTGACACAAGAACAAAGCAGGTTTCGAGGGACTCCCGCAATGGCGAATGGCGAACTGAGACTGCAGGAAAGTGGCGCACGTACTGTCGAACGCCGGCAATGTACCGTGCTGTTCTGCGACATTGTCGATTTCACCGGCTTGTCCAGGAAGCTCGACTACGAAGACCTGTTCTTGGTGCGCAGACAGTTCGAGACGGCACTCGAGTCGGTGATGAAACGTCATGGCGGATCGCTCGTCCAGAACATCGGTGATGCCGTCGTGGTGCTGTTCAGCTATCCGGTGGCCCAGGAGGACGCCCCTGAGCGCGCCATGCGCGCCGCCCTGGATGTCGTCACCGCGCTGGGACCCATCGAGACGATGCCGGGGAAGTCGTTGCAGGTGCGCGTGGGGATCGCCACGGGTGAGACGATCGTCGGATACGTGAGCGAAAGCGAGTTCGCGAAAGGCATCGAACTGACGGGCTTGGCCCCCACCCTCGCCAGCCGCCTGCAGGCCAGCGCCGAGGAGCCGGGACAGGTGATCGTGTCCGACGTCACCCGCCAACTTGTGGGCGGCCTCTTCGAGTTCCAGGAGCTCGAGCCCCGCGCCTTGAAGGGCTTCGAGGGAAAGCATCGACGCTGGTGCCTGCAAGGCGAGGCCACGGGACTGAGTCGCTTCGCGGCCGTTCGGAGAATTTCGTCTCACATGATGGGGCGTGATCGGGAGGTCTCCGAACTCGCCGAACTCCGGAAGCGCGCCATCGAAGGCGACGGGCAGATCGTCCTCGTGCAGGGCGAGGCCGGCATCGGCAAGTCGCGTCTGGTGGAATCGGTCTGCGCTGCCCTCCCCGAGGGCAGTCATGCACTCTGGCGCTACTCCTGTTCGCCGCACGCGAGTGGCACCGTTCTGTATCCGCTGATCCGCGCCATGGAAGTCGGCGCTGGCATCACCCGTGGGGACTCCGCGGCCACCCGCCTGGCGAAGCTGGAGAATCTGGTGGCAGCCGGCCCGCTCGCGGATCGCTCGGCGTCGGTACTGCCCTATCTCGCGCGGATGCTGGACATTCCCCTCGAAGGGAGCCAGTACACGTTGGTCGAGGAGACGCCTGAATGGAGGCGCAAGCGCACCATCGACGTGCTGCTCGACTGGGTGATCGGACAGACCGACAGCAGCCCGGTACTGGTGCTGGTCGAGGATCTGCACTGGGCAGACCCTTCCACGCTGGACTTGATCAACAGATTGGTCGAGCGTATCTCGAACAATCGGATTCTCGTACTTGCCACGGCAAGACCGGAATTCTCGGCGACTTGGGCGGAGTCGGCACGCACCCACATCGTGACACTGACTCCGCTGGACCACGAAAGTCGCGTGGAGATCGTACGAACGCTTATCGGTGGCGCCGACATCTCGCCGCAGATGATCGACAGCATTTCCGTCGCAAGCGATGGCAACCCCCTCCATCTCGAGGAATTGACGCGCTCCGCGCTCGAATTGCCGGGCTCGAACGGTAGTTTGGTCGGTCCCAGCGCGCTCAACGATCTTCTGATGGCGCGCCTGGATCGCCTGTCCACGGCGAAACGATTCGCGCAGGAGGCCGCCGCAATCGGGCGTGAGTTCTCGCGGGAACTCATGCTGTCGGTCTCCGGCGCCGACGAGGCCGCGCTGGACCGGGCGATGGAACAACTCGATGCCGCCGACCTGATATTGACCTTCGGCAAAGGCGTCGCCACCACCTACCGATTTCGCCATGCCCTCATTCGGGACGCTGCGTACGACACCATGCTCCGCCTCACTCGGAAGGCGTTGCACGAGCGGATCGGCAGGACCCTCGAAGAGGCCTTCCCGGATATCCGGGAAGCGATGCCGGAGCTCGTGGCGCATCACTTCGAGATCGCCCAGCAGTGGATGAAGGCGGTGGAGTATTACCGAACCGCCGGCAAGCGTGCTGCGACCCGCGCGGCCAACGCCGAAGCCAGCGGCCACCTCGACAAGGCATTGGCCCTGCTGCTGCAGCACCCGGCGGATCCGGGTCGCGATGCGCTCGAACTCGATCTGCAGGTGCAGACCGGTCTGGCGCTGTCCTCATGGCAGGGATATGCCGCCCCTGCGGTGGAGACGGCATTCCGCCGCGCACGGCAGATTTGCGAGGCATTCGGCGACAACGCCGAACTCTTTCCCGTCCTGCGCGGGCTGTGGTCGTTTCATGTCGTACGCGGGCAACTCGACGAAGCGATGGCTCTGGCGCAGTCCTGCCTGCGCCTTGGCCGAGAGACCGGGCGTGCCGAGCAGGTCATCGAAGGTCTCACGGTGTCGGGCTACATCAACTTCTATCACGGCCGCGTCGCGACCGGCCTCGCCCTTCTGGAGGATGCCTGGTCGCAGTACGTCGGCTGCGACGGCAAGTCGCGGCAGTTTCCTTCGACGCAGGATCCTGGTGTTGCATCGTTGTGCCTCGCATCGCACGCGCTCTGCCTGCAGGGTCGTCTTGCAGAGGCCCGCGATCGCCTCTCCCGCGCGCTGGATCTGGCGGGTACGTTGGGGCGCGATACCGAGGGTGGTTCGACGCCCCGGCCTTTCGAACAGGCATTCGCCCGAGCCTACGGTGCGATGCTCGAATGCCTGATGGGCAACTTCGCAACTGCGCTGGAGCACGCCCATGCCTGCATCGCGATCAGCCAGCAGTACGGCTTCACCGACTGGCTGGGCGTAGGGTACATCCAGGCGTCCTTCGCAGGCGCGATGCTGGGCGGTGCCACCGACTGCATCGATCCACTCGCCAACACCTTCGCGGCATACCGGGCGAGTGGCGCCGAACTCGGTGGTCCGATCGTCCACGGCGATCTCGCCGAAACCTACCTGGCGTTGGGCCGCCACGCGGACGCAGAAGCGGCGGTCGACGCCGGTCTGCGTCAGTCCGCCGAGACCGGCGAACAGTACGTGGATGCACATCTGTTGCGCATCCGGGGTGAAATCCTGGTCGCGCAAGGTAGAACCAAGGAAGCTCGGGCGACCCTGGAGGAATCGATCCGGCTGGCGCAGACGCAGGGGGCGACGCTGTTCGAAGTCAGGGCGGCCAGGACACTCGGCGCGCTGGGCGATGTCGCAGCGCTCGAGCATGCCCGGACGATCGCAGCCTCCCTGCAGGCCGCGAATCTGTCGCCCTATCTCCGATGGGAGGGTGACGTCACGGACGTCCTGCCGCTCACGCCAGTCGGTCGATGACCTTCACGTCGAAGGATCCGCTTGCGAGGTACCAGTCGGAAGGCGGGATCTTGATCTCGCTGTGGGGCAAGCCGAGAAGCTTGGCGAGGTCGATCACCGGTGCCTTGCCGATCGCCCCCGCCAGGACCGTCTGCTCACCCAATCGGACTGCCAGTTCGCGATCAACGAAGGACCCCATGGTCAGGACAGCCGCGCCCTCCGGCTGGACCACACGGAAGTCGCGGACCGTGTTTCGCGTCCGGATCCAGCCACCGTACGGCGCGCGGCCATTGGGTCCGGCAAGGAAGGAACGCTGGATCGTGTCGAACGACTCCCCACTGACCCGCAACCAGTCCCGGGCGAACTGACGTCGGAAACGGACGTCTCCGAAGTCCGTCTGTCTCCACGGCAACAAGCGCTGGGCATCGCCGACCCCCAAGCGGCCCGGGTTGCGGTGGTCCGGTCGAAGCGCCGCTCGATCGAGGGCATGCCGGATCGTCACGATCGGCTCCCCGTAGCCCGCGGCGGTTATTCGGCGCTCGACGTCATCAGTGTTTTCCATCCTTGGAACATCAGCCTGGCCCTCCTCCGTGACGTCGAACCGGGCGTGGGGCCAGAGGCGCTCGCGCAGGGCCTCGGCGTTGGGAGTGCCGCGGGCAGGCTCGAACGCCGCCATGCGCTTCCAGTAGCCCATCACCTCCCGCCCGCTGACCATCGAGGTCCAGTTGTCGACGAAGAGGACGGGGCAGAACACCATGGGGTCCGACGCAGCTTCGCTGTCCTCCTCGATCGCACCGACGATCAGCCGCAGGCAGAGTTCGAACTGCGAGGTGAAGTCCTCGTCGCGCCGTTCGCTCGTCTCCGGTGCCGTGGACCGCATGGATCCGTACTCCAGGTACTCCAGGACGATCTCGGTACTCGCTGCGACATAGCGGAAGTTCTGGCGGGCGATATCGCCTGGACCGGCCTCCGGCGCATTGAGCAAGGCATCGACGATGGCGTCGAGGTGTTCGCGATTCGCGGTGAACTTGAACCCAGTGGATACGACGTCATCGAACACGTACGGTGGCGGCGTCCGGGGATCCATCCGGGGCTCGTGGAACGCGCGATGATGGACGACAGGCGCCTCGTTCGGGACCGCGCCCAGCGTGATCTCGAGATCTTCCGCGGCCCAACCGACGAGCACCGATTGCGAGGGCTCGAAGCCAAGATCCTTCGCGATATCGAGGTTGCGCCCCCCCTTCACCTGGAGTTCCTTGATCTTGGCGGTGCGCCACAGCGGCTCCGAATTGCCCGATCCGATCCCGAAGTTGCACTTCGTGATCGCCTCCGTGCGCGCCAGCGCCGGACGCTCCGCATCGCGGATCTGGAACAGCTGCCGGACGCCAAACGTGGTCGGAACACCAGCCGTCTTCCGACCTGTGGCGGTGAACTCGAACGCAATCACCTCGTCAGGTTGGGCGGCTTCGGCCACCTGACTGTCCTCCTGCCCTTCAGCCTCACCGAACAGCTCGGCCTCCACCGAGATCTTCGATTTCTCCCATTTGATCCTGGCCCATACCGCCGGGAACGCGAACCCTTCCCGCAGGCGGGACAGCAGCAAGGAGTCGTCCGTGAACACCACATCGCAGGTGATCTCGTACTCTCCCAGATGGCGGAACAAGCACATCGCCTGCACGTCCCGGCCATCGAACCTTCCTTTCATGCACAGCGCCCGCACCGTCGATCCAGGGACGACCGTGCGCGAGCGATCGTCGCCGACCGACTCGAGGATCCCCGGCGGAAATCGTCGGGCCCGGACAAGCAGATCGAAAGAGACGGCAGCGACGTCTCCGATCACGATCGAATCTGGCGACCCGGCCATCAATCGTTCCCCAGCCGGAACTGGACGGTGGTGACACTCGGATCGACATCGACCCATGGTGTCTGAGTAGCGCGGTCGGACAAGGTCCTCTGTGCCTGGGGCGAGCCACCTGCCTTCCCCTTGGACGCCTTTGACGCCCCGAATCTGCTGTCCAGCACCCCATAGAAGGTGCTGGCGGGCGTCCGGAAGCCTGCCAAGGGAAAAGCCTTCTCCAGGCCGCTCATCACGATCGGCACTTCCGGCGGATACGGACCCTTTGCCAAGATCTTCAGAATCGCCTCCGCCAGCATCACGGACGACCAGGCACTGAACGCGTCGGCATCAGGAACACGGAACGACCACACTTCGCGCCTCGCGCCGTGACGATCGGAGCCTTCGACCACGAGACACTGTTCACGGTCGTCGCCACCGGGCTCCGCGGGCAGAAGATCGGCCTGGCGCAGTAGCCAGTCTCGTACCGGCGACGCCTGCAGCACGGACGCGAAGATCCCGCTCATCGAGTAGTTCAAGCGTTCGAGCGGACGCATCTCTCCGAAGGTCTCGACAGAAAGCTCTTCGCTGCCACCAACGGCGCGGATCGTGGCGGGCGCAGTGATCAGGTCAGGCAGCTGGACCGCCGTGCAGGTACGGAGCACGCCTGCAAAGCGGAACTGCCTTTCCACCTGGCCGGCCGGCACGTGCACCAATCTCCCATGGCGCCGGACCAGCACGCCTTCGCGGATGGATTCGATCATGCTCTTCACCGTCCCGCGCGGCATGATCTCCAGCCGCGAGAGCGCCACCCGGACCTGGGTCAACTCGAAGCCTTCGTCCTTGAGAGTCTTGTGGATGCCGCGTAGCAGATAGTCGGAGGCCAGCACGACGAACCCCACCCCTGGCATCAGCAAGACGCCGAGATCCAGGGCGTCCAGGTTGTAGTTGTCCAGACGGCGGAATACGTCGAGCTCTCCGCAGAGGTCGAGGTAGTGGGTCCCGGTCCGCAGGCATGCCTTGACGATGGGCTCGGCGGTCTCCTCGAACGGACCGGCTGCATTGATCACCACCGCGGCGTCCGCCATCGCTCGCCGCAAACCGTCGGCATCGTCGAGCGAAACGGCGATCCAGGGCAGCCCAAGCTCCCCGCCCAGGGCACGCAGGGCACCGACATCGCGCCCCGCCAGCGCAGGTGGGCGCGCCCAGATGTCCAACTGGCCTTTGCGATTCGCCTCGCGCCAGCATTCCTCCGCCTGACGGGCGACGACCCGACCGACGGTGCCCGTCGCGCCGTAGATCATCAGACGGTTCTTCATCCGCAGATTCCCCCGTTCAACTGGCACGCTCCAGCACCCACGTCACCAGCCCGCCGATGAAGTCCCTGTCGCGAGACGGCGGCAGTTCGCCGAAGATGCCTTCGAACTCACGCAGCGCGGCGCCGGCGAGGCCCCGGGCCATGGCCACCGCATAGGCCACGGAGCCCGACGCCTCCATCAGCGCCAGCATCCAGTCGACGTGCGCGTCGCTGCGTTCGGCCCGCGGCAGGGCGAGCACCTGACGCAGGCGTTCGCGATCGGCCGCGCCGGCATGTCGCCACGCGTGCATCAGCATCAACGTCCGCTTGCCCTCGCGCAGGTCGCCGTTCAGTTCCTTGCCGTAGCGCGCATCCCCCACGAGGTTCAGTACGTCGTCCTGGATCTGGAATGCGGCGCCGAAGAAGAAACCGAACCGGAAGAAGGGATCCAGCTCGGCGCGGCCGCGCGAGCCGATGAGCGCGCCGGCACGACTCGGGTAGATGGTCGCGAGCCAGCAAGTTTTCTTGAGGATCATGGTGAGGTAATCGGCATCCTCCACGTCCATGCGGTTGTCGCGGCACCAGCCCAGCTCCAGAGCCTGACCTTCGGCGGACTCCCAGGCCATGTGCTCCGCCTCCTCGAGAATCTGCATCGCGAGGCGCGGCCCGAGGCGCTTCACGTTGTCGCGCAGCGGCTGGAAGGACAGCAGCGTCAGAGTGTCGCCGGCGTTCACTGCGAGCGGAACACCGTGCAGATGATGCAGCGTCGGTCGGCCACGCCGTTCGTCGCTGCCGTCCTCGATGTCGTCGTGGATGAGCAGCGCGTTGTGGAGCAGTTCTATGGCAACCGCCGTCAGAAGCGCATCCTCCGGATCGGCGCCGAACGCCCGCGCTGTCGCGATGCACAGGCTCGAACGCATCATCTTCCCGCCGCGCATCGGATAGTCGGCGATCAGATCGTCGAGGTAGGGGCGGATCGCCTTGCCGGGAAGATACCGACGAAGCATGCGGCGCGTGAGTTCGCCGTACTCCTCGAGCACCTCCGGGATCAGGGAAGGGATCCGCGCGTCGAGACGTTCGCGGACGGTGGTCATCTTTCCCTCGCCGTGAGGGTGATCGACAGGAAGCCGACGGCTTCGCTCCCGTCCAGCACGACACCGCAGTACACGCCGGCCTTGGCATCCGTGTCCTTCACATCGATGTCGATGCTCCGGTGACCGGCATCGAACGCCACGATTGCATCGAGCGCCACATCTTCAGAATCGGCTAGGCGCGGACAGCGCAACTGGCCGTTCACGTGGTCCGGAACCGAACACCGGCACTTGCCTCGCAGGCCCGACGCGTTGACGTTGAACGACCAGCTCCCACCGGTGCCGCTCGGCACGGGCGCTGAAGCTGTGCCACCGGCGGGCGGCGACAACAAAGAAGCAAGCAGCTTCGGCCCGTGGGTGCGGAGCAACTCAGCGATACTACGTTCGACCTCACCATCGGCAGCGCCGTCGGCGAAGCCGCCGGACTGCTGGCCGGAGAGCATTCCGGCGATGTGGGCCAGGATGGCATCGAGATCGTGCCGAGTCGTGCCACGACCGGCACGTGTCGCTGCACCGTCGGCCGTACGCGCTCCCTTCAGCTGCGACCAGAGCCTGGAACCCGAGCCCATCGTTTCGGCCGCCTCCACGACCAACTGGGAGAACTGTCGGTAGAACCGCAAACCGTAGGCAACCATCTCACCGACGTCACCCGCACCAGACGCCATCGAAGCACGCCGCATCCGCCGTGCCGCGTTGCGCCCCTTGCGGACCTGTTCCTCGGCAACCTTGTAGCCGAGACGCACGGCGTGGACCACGACGTCCTCCGTCGAGGACATGGCCGTGTCCCCTTCGCGCCTTGGTTCGCCGGGCTCGCGCAACACGGTCTGTCCAGGCTCGGGATGGCGAAGCGTCGCGGCCGAGTGGCGGATGGGCACGACGCGCTCGGGCGCGGGGCGGAGCGCCCGCAGCTTCGCAGCGGTATCAGGGGTGGTCATAGCCGATGATCTCGTCCAGGGCAGGCAGGCCGGAGAGGGCGTGGGCGGCCAGCCGCCCCGACATGACGGCGGCCTCGATGCAGCCGCCGAGAAACCCGCACGCGGTCCAGTCGCCGGCCACTGTGAGGTTGACGATGCTGTCGTCCAGGGGCGAGATCCGGTAGGCAGCACTGCCGGGCACGGACAGAACGTACCGGTCGGACGGCGCCACTGCTGCGGTGTAGTACTGGGCGTCGTACGACGCCTTCCGGGTTCGTCTGCCACCGGCTTGGGGCACATGCAGTACCCGCCAGTCGAAGCGTCCCTCCGGGCGATTGCCGTCCTGCTTTTCGCGTGCGTCGGGCCAGAAGTCACCCATGGACTCTGCGAGGAACGCCGTTCCGTTCGCGCGGACCTGCTGCCGCACTCGCTCGATGGTTTTGTTCGCTCGCGCCTCCTGCCCATCGGGTACCCTGGAAGCATGTAGCTCGTCGAGCTCGGCATCTCGCATTGCCCCGCAGAAGTACGCCAGTGCCGAGGGCGTGTCCTCGGTCAACTTCGCGTGCTCGAGCGGAATGATCGGCGTCATGTCGGACCAGGTATCGAAGGTCTTCGACCCTGTCGGTCCGATGCCGGAGAGCGTGACAGGCGGCGCTCTCCAGCCAAGTTCGTGCATGGGTTCCCCGAGCCAGACTTGCATCGCCTGCGTCGGCACCGTGCGCATGCGCTGGACCATGTCCTGCCACCGGGGACCGAGCTTCTCGTAACCTAGAATGTGCGGAATCGCTCCGAGACCGACAGCGAGAACGACCATGTGGAAATCCTTGCCGGCCTCGAGGTTGCGGGGTTGTCCTGCACGATCCCATGGCACTTCGAAGTTGCGGCCACGATTGCCATCGCCCGCAAGCTGGTCCCAGAGCGGCTCGGCGGGCCAGGCGCGGACTTTGCCGACGGCAGTGTCCACTTCCACAAGAGGTTCGTACCGCTTGCGCGGATTCGTCTTCGCCTGTTGCAGGAACGTCAGTCCTTTCACGAATCGCGATCCGGCAGTCGTATCGACCTCGATGGCATCCAGACAGTGGAAGAACTCGAACTCCACGCCACGGGCCTTGAGCAGGTCGTACAGTGGGGCGAACACCACCTCGCCCATCGCCGACCGCATCCGCCAGAACAGGGAGCCCCGGTAGGTGTAGAACATCCGCATCGCGCAGCGCAGCGCCTGGCCCGCCGATAGCCCCCGCAGTTCGCCATCCTGGCCCCGCCGGGCCGATCGCCCCGTCGCACGATCGGATTCCTCCATGGGAATGAACTCGGCGAAGGCCATGTCGTACAGGCCCCGGAGGATCGGTGAGTTCAGCGAACTCCAGGTCGCGCCGTGCCTCGCCAGCCACTCCCGCGCATCGAGATGGTCGATCGCATCGAGGCCATTCGGCGCGGCCAGCAGTTCGTCCCGGAGGATGCCCGCAATCGACGTCATCACGAGATCGACGAGCTCGGTCTTGCGACGGATCTCCGGGTCGATCCCGACGACGTCCTGCAACTGGCGGCGGACATTCACGACGACTGCATCGAGGAACTCGAGGACGAAGTACTCCTTGCCCGCGAGGTTCATGCGGTCACGCAGGGCCGTCTCGAGAATGAGTACGGCCTGCGCCAGCCCGGATAACGTGGTGAGCGTCCCCACGCGCAACATGCGCGCCATCGCATCGACAAGCAGCTTCGGCGAGCGCTTCTTGTAGATCCTGCGCCCCTTGTCGAGAGCGTCGTCGACGGCAGATCGTTTGCCATCACGCCGGGCCGCGTCCGCCACCAGCGACAGCATCAGGGTGCGGGCGAGAAAGATCGATCGCGTGAGGTAGCCGTTCAGCGTGAACGGATTGCGGTCTCCCTTCAGCGGATCGCCCGGCTGACCATCCATGGGCGGAAACCACGCGGTCCAGGTGAGCCACGGATCCCCAGCCTGCCGGGGTGGACATGCCACACCGACGTGGTGATCGGGCAGGAAGGCTTCTTCGATTGTGGCGAAAGCATGCTGTGACCGCTTCCCCTGCTTCCCTGCGCGCATGCCGAGCTCTTCATAGCACTCCCGCATCATCCGGAAAGCGTTCTCGTAGAACCCCATCCAGACGTGGAGACCGTGCTCCTCGATGCGATCGGACTTGTCGCGGTTGCGGCCGGAGGCGCCCTTGCCACCGAGCCGCCAGCCCATCTGGTAGACGGTGATCTCGTACTTGCCGCCGTGCCGGGGATGGGACAACTCGTAGGCAGCCGTCAGCCCGCCCATGCCGCCGCCGACCACCACCACTTTGACGCGATCCGCCTTCGCGACGCGCGCGGGGGCGGCGTCACCCGGCGGTCTGGCGCCTCCGCGACCCCGAGTCGGTGTCATTCGTGTACCGCGGCATTGCGCGAGACGACCACGGACCGTCGCGGGCAACCCCGCGCGGCCCACGTCGTACGTGCGATCTCGCAGTGTGCAGAAAGCTCCACCTGCTCCCCCCGATGTCGGACGCATGACCGGTCTGTCGCCCGCGTAGGCGCGCCGGTTGAACTCCGTGAATGGTCTCGAGATCCGGCGTGTCTGATCGTCGCCGTCATCCGTCGGGACTTTGCCCGGACTATGCAAGGCAGTCAACGGACTATCGAGCCCGGGAGGACCCGCTGACCTGCAGTGGTGGAACAGTCGCCGGGGCGCGCAGGTCCCGAGAGGACCTGCGCGCCGGAGTGGACGGCGTCGGGCAGCGAAGTGCCGGGGGATCGCCGCCCGCCGAAAGTACTACGGCATCAGGATCGTCGACCCCGTCGTCCTGCGACCTTCGAGATCCGCGTGGGCGCGTTGCGCGTCCTTCAGCGCGTAGCGCTGGTTGATCTCGATCTTCACCTGCCCGGACAGCACCACCTGGAAGAGCTCGTCGGCGGCAGCCACGAGTTCTGCACGCTTGCCGACGTACGACACGAGCGTGGGGCGGGTCACGTACAGCGAGCCCTTCGCGGCCAGCAGGTTCAGGTCGAACGCCGGCACGGGGCCGGAACCGTTGCCGAACACGACGAGCATGCCGCGCGGCTGCAGGCAGTCGAGCGAGCCCATGTAGGTGTCCTTGCCCACCGAGTCGTAGACCACCGGCAGCTTCGCGCCGCCCATGATCTCCTTCACCCGTTCGACGAAGTTCTCGCGCGTGTAGACGATCGTGTGTTCGTAGCCGTGGGCCTTCGCGATGGCGGCCTTCTCGTCACTGCCGACCGTGCCGATCGCGTGGACGCCCAGCGCCTTCAGCCACTGGCCGGCGATGAGGCCGACGCCCCCCGCTGCCGCGTGGAACAGGACGGTCTGGCCGGCCTGCACGCGGAAGGTGCTGCGGAGCAGGTACTGGGCGGTGAGCCCTTTCAGCATCATGGCCGCGGCCTGCTCGTCGGTGATGCCATCGGGCACTTTCACCAGCCGGTCCGCCGGCATCACCCGGACTTCGGAATAGGCCCCGGGCGGCCCGCCCGCGTAGGCCACGCGATCACCGACCTTCAGATAGTCGACACCGGGGCCGATGGCCTCGACCACACCCGCGGCTTCGAGTCCGACCCCGCTCGGCAGTGGCAATGGGTACAGACCCGAGCGGTGATACGTGTCGATGAAATTGAGACCGATCGCCTTGTTGCGCACGCGGGCCTGACCTTCGCCGGGATCGCCCACTTCGACGTCCTCGTAGACCAGCACATCGGCGCCGCCGGTCTTGTGGAATCGGATAGCCTTGCTCATCGTGTCTCCTGGTGATGGACCGCGACGCGACGCGTCGGCGGTGTGACTTGGTCAGCGGATGAACTGATCGACGTAGCCGGCACCGAGGCCCACGGCTTCGTAGTGCTTCCGGCACATGTCGATCTTCGTGAAGACGTCCTCGTAGCCGACGGTGTCGCCCTTCTCGTCGACGTAGATCATCGCCCCGTTCACGTTGAACATGGTGATCATCTCCTCGACGCCCTCGTCGACGGTGAGCGTGTGGACCTCACCCGGCGGCTCGTAGACGAATCCGCCCTCCTCGGCGATCCAGTCGTGCTCCAGATAGCGCCAGCTGCCCTTGATCACGTAGCCGTACACGGCCATCGGATGGCGATGTCGCGAGAGGATGCCGCTCTTGCGCACGCGCAGCAGGTTGAACCAGCCACCGGCCACCGTGTTGAGCATCAGCGGGCGGAACCAGACGCCTGGGGCCTGCGGCACCCAGACGCGCTCGTCCTCGGGGACGGCGAGCGTGACGATCTCCGGCTGCATGCCGGCGGCGGCGAGATGACTGACGACGAGGGGGGCGTTCATGGCGTGTGACACTCCTGCTGAAGATTCGGTGGGTTCGCCTCAGGCGACCAGATAACCACCGTCGACCGGCAACACGACACCGGTCACGAAGGTGGCGGCTGGAGAACAGAGAAAGGCCACTGCACCCGAGACATCGTCCGGCGTGCCCCAGCGTTGCAGAGGCGTGCGGTCGAGGATCGCGCGGTTGCGGGTGGCGTCGTTCTGTAGGGCCGTGGTGAGCGGCGTGGCGATCCAGCCCGGGGCCACGGCGTTCACCCGGATCTTATCAGCGGCATAGGCGATGGCGAGGGACTTGGTCAGCTGCACGACCCCGCCTTTCGAGGCGCTGTATGCGGGCACCAGGCCACCGCCGAAGAAGGACAGCATCGACGCGATGTTGACGATCGCGCCACCCGTCGCGGCGAGCAGCGGACGCGCCGCGGAACAGCAACGCATGGTGCCGGTCAGGTTCACGTTCAGCACATGCTCGAACACCTCCACGCGATGCTCCTCGACGCGCCGGATGATCCCCGCGCAATTCACGAGGACGTCGAGCTGCGGCAGCCCCGCGAACAGCGTGGCGACGGAAGCATCGTCGGCAACGTCGACGGAGCGCGCATCGAAGCCCGCTACCCGCGCACCCTCCAGCTCTGCGGGGACGACGCCCGCCACGACGACGCTGGCGCCGAGATCGCGCAGCCCCTCGGCGATCCCGAGTCCGATGCCGCTCGCCCCGCCGGTGACGAGCGCAACCCGCCCTTCCAGGAACCGCGTGTAGGTGGAATCAGCCATGCGCAACCCGTCCTTTTTTCGATAGCCGCAGAACGATCGGCACCATCCAGAGCAGCAGCGTGAGCACCCCCAGCGTGCCCGCGATCGGACGCTGGAAGAATGACCAGACGTTGCCGTCCGCCTTGATCATCGAGGTGATGAAGTTCTCCTCGAGCATGTGCCCGAGCACCGCGCCCAGGATCACGGGCGCCACCGGAAACCGGTTCGCCTCGAGCAGCCAGCCCAGCACGCCGAAGGCGAGCATCACGCCGATGTCGAACACGCTGTTGTTGATCGCGAAGGCGCCCACGGTGCAGAAGAGGAGGATGAGCGGCATCAGCACGTTGCGCGGCACCTCGAGCACCTGCTTGTAGGTCTTGATGGCGATCCAGCCCAGGGGGAGCATCAGCAACTGGGCGATGAAGAACACGATGAACACCGCGTAGATGTTCTGCGGGTTCTCCATGAAGATGGTGGGTCCCGGGTTCATGTTCTTCAGGTACAGCACGCCGATGGCGATCGCCGTGATCGAGTCGCCGGGAATGCCGAACACCAGCGCGGGAATCCAGGCACCCGACAACGCACTGTTGTTGGCCGCGCCGCTCTCGACGATGCCTTCGACGTGACCGGTGCCGAACTTCTCCGGCGTCTTCGAGAATTTCTTCGACACGGCATACGAGATCCACGCCGCGATGTCCGCGCCGGCCCCGGGCAGCGCGCCGACCGCGGTGCCGAGCAGGCTCCCGCGCACGGTGGCCATGGGGTACTGCTTCAGCAGCTTCCATTGTCCTCGGAAGATGCTGCCGAAGCGGTCCTGCTCGAGCTTCAAGGTCGGGGCCGTCGACACTGCGAAGCGCAGGATCTCCGAGACTGCGAAGAGGCCGACCAGCATCGGGATCAGCGTGATCCCGCCGGCGAGCTCGGGCCGGTCGAACGTGTAGCGCGGAAACGCAGCGGGGTTCTCCATGCCGACGGTGGCGACCAGCAGCCCCAGCGTCAGCGATGCGAAGCCCTTCGCCAGATTGTCCGAGGCGATGAAGATCGCGCACGTGAGGCCCAGGACCACGAGCCAGAAGTACTCGAAGCTCGAGAACTTCAGCGCGACCTCGGCGAGGCTCGGCGCCGCGAACACCAGGATGGTCGTTCCGATGAGACCGCCGATCACCGAGAAGACGAGGCCGGCACCGAGCACGAGTTCGGCCTGCCCCTTCTTCGTCATCGCATAGGCCTCGTCGGCGTACGCGGCAGACGCCGGTGTGCCGGGGATGCGCATCAGCGCGCCGGGGATGTCGCCGGAGAAGATGGCCATCGCCGTCGCGGTGACGATGGCCGCCACCGCAGGAATCGGCGGCATGAAGAACGTGACCGGCACGAGCAGCGCGGTGGCCATCGTCGCGGTGAGCCCGGGGATCGCACCGATGAAGAGGCCGTAGAACGCCGACGCCAGGATGACCACGAGCACGTACGGATCGAGGACGAGCGCGAAGGCGGTCTGGACGGGATCCATCACGCTACCAGGCGAAGCGCTCGAACAGCCCCCACGGGAGTGCCACGCGCAGACCCGAGTAGAAGATGGCGTGGACGACAGCCGTCGCGATCAGCGCGACGGGAATCGCGACGGCGACGCGTACCGACAGCGCGACCAGCAGCGCGCCGACCAGCAGCGGTGCGCAGATGAAGAAGCCGAGGGTCTCGATGTAGAGCGCTGTGATGGCGAGGCCCGCGACGATCACGACGACGGCGGCAAAGCGGCGCGGTTGGGAAAGCCATTCGGGCCATTCGACCCATGGTGCGGCGTTGCGGCTGCGCCATCCACCGAGCACGAGGGCCACCGCAACGACGAGCAGCCCTGCCCCGGCCAGACGCGGAAAGAGTGCGGGTCCGGGTTCGCCGGGAATCTCGGGGAAGCCCTGCGCGAGCACCAGAGCGGTGACGCCCAGCGCGCCCACGAGCCCGCCGGACACGACGTCGTTGACGCGGACCGTCATCGGTGAGGCCCTTCCATGACCGGCACCGATTCGCGCGAACGCGACATCGGTCGTGGCATCACTTCACGAGTCCGGTGGATTTCATCAGGGCGCCGGATTCCGCATCGACTTTCGCCATGTGATCGGCGAAGGCCTTCGGGTCGCGCCACACCCGACCGAACCCCCGGCTGTCCATGAACTGCTTGAACTCCGGGCTCTCGTACGCGGTCTTCACGGCCGCCGCGAGGCGATCCTCGACGGCCTTCGGCAGCCCTTTCGGTGCAGCGAGTCCCCGGAACACGCCGCTCTCCCAGCGCGTCCCGGTGGCGCTCTCGAGGGTAGGAACCTTCGGGAACAACTTCGAGGGTTCGTCATCCATGATCGCGAGGCTGCGCACCTTGCCGGCATCGATCAGCGCCCGCGCTTCCGGGTGCGATCCGGCCACCATATCGACGCCACCGGCGACCAGGTCGAGCAGCGCCGCGTTGTTGCTCATGCTCGGGACCCAGGGCACCGTGAGCGGGTCGACACCCATGGCCTTCAGCATTCCGTAGAGGGAGAGGTGCCACGACCCGCCCCGCGCCGTGCCGGAGGCCTTCAGCTTGCCGGGGTTCGCCTTGATGGCGGCGACGAGATCCTGGATGGTCTTGTAGGGTGAGTCTGCCCGCACCTGCACCGCCGCGGGATCGATATTGACCAGGCCCAGCGTCGTGTACGAATCGCCCGAGAGCTTCGTCAGTCCCTGGTGATGCATCATCGTGATCTCGGCGGTGATGAGGCCGATGGTGTAGCCGTCGGGGGCCGCCATCGCGACCGTCTGGTGGCCCATCACGCCGCTGCCGCCAGTGATGTTCATCACGTTCACGGGCTTGCCGAGATCGCGCTCGATGAGGAGTCCCAGAGTGCGGGCGATCGCATCGGTGCCACCGCCCGCACCCCACGGCACGACGAGCTTGATGGGCCTCTGCGGGAACGCGCCATCGGCGAAGACCGGGGAGATCGCGAGGGCGGCGAGGGCAAACAGCGCCGACATGAGCCGAAGGAACACGGATGCCATCTTCTCCTCCTTGTTCTTTTATGAGTCGCTGCCGGACATCGGCACTTCGATGAAGCGTCGGTCGGCCCGACGACAGCGAGGCGCACCCTTTTCGGCTATGCGCCTGTTCCAAATGCAGCGAGGCGCACCCTTTCGGCTATGCGCCTGTTCCAAATGCAGCGAGGCGCACCCTTTCGGGTGCGCCTCGCGTCACGTTCGATTCACCACCAGGACGAAGTGCGGGAAATCTCAGCCGTGCTTGCGGATGAAATCGCGGATCCGCGGGTAGATCCCCTCCCGATACCGGCGCCCGCTGAAGATACCATAGTGACCCACGCCCTCCACGAGGTAGTGCTCGCGCTTCTCCGCGGGAATGCTGCTGCACAACCCGTGCGCGGCTTCGGTCTGCCCCACACCGGAAATGTCGTCGAGCTCGCCCTCGATCGTGAAGAGAGCGGTGCGCTCGATCGCCTCGGGCCGCACGCGTTCGCCGCGGACGTCCCATGTGCCGTTCGGCAGGGAGTGCTCCTTGAACACCACGCGCAGCGTCTCGAGGTAGTACTCGGCGGCCATGTCGAGCACCGCGTTGTATTCGTCGTAGAAGCGCCGATGCGCGCTGGCGCTCTCGCCGTCGCCCTCGACGAGGTGATTGAAGAAATCGCGATGTGCTTCGATGTGCCGATGGGCGTTCATCATGATGAAGCTCGCGTGCTGCAGGAACCCCGGATAGACGCGGCGCCCCACACCGGGATAGTTGCCCGGCACACGCTGGATCACGC
Source organism: Burkholderiales bacterium (assembly GCA_022843925.1). Taxonomy (GTDB): domain Bacteria; phylum Pseudomonadota; class Gammaproteobacteria; order Burkholderiales. Next base: position 39,259 of record JALHMS010000008.1, on the reverse strand, counting down.
GGCTCTCGAACCACGAGAGCGGGCGGCCGGTCGCGAAGTTGTTCACGGAGGTCGGACTGCGACGGGTGTCGATCGGACCGCCCATCATCGTCATGGAGAGCGGTGCGATCTTGTCGCCGTTGGCGGCCATCAGCGAGATCGCGGCCAGCACCGGCACCGTGGGCTGGCACACCGAGACGACGTGGACCTTGGGACCGAGATGCCGGATGAAGTCCTGGACGTAGTGCACGTAATCGTCGAGGTGGAAGTGGCCCTCGTGCACGGGGACCATGCGGGCGTCGATCCAGTCGGTGATGTAGACCTCGTGCTCCGGGAGCATGGTGCGCACGGTGTCGCGCAGTAGCGTCGCATGGTGCCCGGAAAGCGGCGCCACGATCAGCACCACGGGGTCCTTCGACTTCCGTTCGATCTCCCGCTTGAAGTGCAGCAGATGGCAGAACGGCTTCACCACCGTCTTCTCGACGTGCACCGGGACCGTCCGGCCATCGACGACGGTTTCGCGGATGCCCCACTCGGGCTTCTCGTACCGGCGCACGAGGCGCATCACGAGTTCGTTGGCAGCGGCGGCGGATCGTGCGTAGGGGGTGTGCGCCCAGGGGCTGTGGGGCTGGGTGAACAGGGCGTGGCTCGCAACCGCCGCTGCCTCGAAGGGGGCGAGCAGGGCGTGCTGCATCTCGTGCAGTGCATACAACATCGTGTAAGACCTCCGGGAAGCGCCTGCGACCACTCCCCGGCCGCACTCGCAACGTGTTGTGCAACATGTTGTTTTGGAATCACTTCGTCGGTGACCTTAGCGGCACTGTAAAGAGCACCCTGAGGCGGCGTCAAGGTGTTGCGGCGCGGGAGGACTCCGCGGGGACGCCCAGGGACGAAATCGTTGCGGCGGCGGAGGTGGTGATCGATGGCAGCCCGGCACGAGACATCGATCGGCCGCGGCACACCGATGGTGCTGGAGGCATGGGACGTGAGCGGCCCGGAACAAGCACGGGCCGCATCGCCAGGCGCCGGACCGGCGCCTGGCGATGGCACTACTTCTTGAACGCTTCCTTTGCCTTGGCCGTGTTGGCCTCCAGATCCGCCATGAAGTTCCACTTCACCTGCTCGTTGCTGAAGCAGTACGTCTTCCCGTCGGTGCTCATCTGGCTGACGGAGCAGTCGGTCTTCACCTTCTTGCCATTCACCAACCCCCACGCGCAGTGGTCGCCGAGTTCACCGGCGCTCGCGTGCATGGAGATGTACAGGGTCGCAGCAGCCCCCAGCAGAAGCATCTTTCTCATCGTGTTGCACTCCTCTAGTTCGGATGGTTGCGCCGCCCCATCGACCTTGACAGGCAGGGGTGACGTCCCCGAGAGAGTGGCCGGCAATTCCCTGTAGTGACAGGGGCATCCCTCCCTGCCTGCCCACCCGGACTTCCCGAGAAGGACAGGACCGACATCGCCATCGGCGACCCAGGAACCTTGGCTCAGCCCGACAGCGGGAAATCGTCCATGGCACCCAACTGCTCGCGCAATTCGAGAATGTGGTCCTGCCAGTACCGCTGCGTGTGGAACCACGGAAAGCTCGCCGGGAACGCCGGGTCGTCCCAACGGCGGGCGAGCCATGCGGCGTAGTGCATGAGGCGCAGGGTGCGCAGCGCCTCCACGAGCAGGAGTTCCGTGCGGTCGAACTCGCGGAATGTCTCGTACCCCTCCAGCACGGCGGCGAGCTGGGCTTCGCGCTGGACGCGATCCCCCGAGAGCAGCATCCAGAGATCCTGGATCGCCGGCCCGGTGACGGCATCGTCGAGGTCGACGAAGTGCGGTCCCGCCTCGGTCCAGAGCACGTTGCCCGCGTGGCAGTCGCCATGCAGACGCAGACCCCGCACCGGGCCGGCGCGCTCGAAGCACGCTTCGACGGCGTCGAGCGCCTGGTCGGCGACGCTGCGGTACGCGGGCTCGAGCTCCTTCGGGACGAAGCCGGCACCGAGGAGGAAATCGCGCGACTCGCGACCGAGACGTGCGACCGACAGCTTCTCGCGATGGGCGAAGCGTCCGCGCGCACCGACCACGTGGATGCGCGCGATGAAACGCCCCATCCACGCCAGCACGTTCTCGCGATCGAACTCCGGGGCGCGCCCGCCCATGCGTGGCCAGAGCGAAAACCGGAAGCCGCCCGCGACATGGAGCGTGCGACCGTCGGTCTCGATCGGTGCCACGACGGGGACCTCCGCCTCGAGCAGTTCCCGCGCGAAGGCGTGCTCCTCGAGGATCTGCGCGTCCGACCATCGCGCCGGACGATAGAACTTCGCGATGACGGGCGCCGCATCCTCGATGCCGACCTGCCAGACCCGGTTCTCGTAGCTGTTGAGCGCGGAGAGGCGTCCGTCGCAGCGGAGCCCGGTGCTCTCCACGGCATCGAGAATCGCATCAGGGTCGAGACGGGAGAACGGGTGCGCGGCATCGGCGATGGCAGTCATGCACGGCATTCTATCGGGTGCGTGCCGGTGTCTCGAATGCGATCAACGCTTGCGCCGCGCAGGGGTGACTCATCGTCCGATCCTCTACGCTCTCCGATGCTGCGATTGCGATCAACGCTTGCGAACTTCGGTGTCGAGACACTAGATTCCAAGGTCACCTCACGCGGAGCCTCCCCATGCGACGACTTCTCCTCGCCCTCACCGCCATCGCTTGCCTCGCTGCCGGCGCGGTCCGTGCCGACGAACCCGCCAAGTGCACTGCCGGCCTTCAGACGCGCGACGCGATGATCCCGTCGGACACCGCGGGCATCGCCCTCTACGTGCGCAACAAGCGTCCGGGCTGCACCGCAGCGGACCAGGCGAAGCGCGTGCTGCTCTACGTGCACGGCGCGACCTACCCGTCCGAGACCGCCTTCGACCTCGCGCTCGACGGCGAGTCGTGGATGGACTTCATCGCGAAGCACGGTTGGGACGTGTGGCTCGTGGATCTCCGCGGCTACGGGCGCAGCACCCGGCCGCCCGAGATGGACCGCCCGGCCACGGAGAACGGCCCGATCGTCGACACCGCCACGGCCGTGCGCGACGTCGCCGCTGCGGTTGCCCATGTCCGCAGGGAGACGGGCGCCGAGAAGGTGACGCTGCTCGGCTGGTCCTGGGGCACGTCGATCATGGGCAGCTATGCGGCGAGCCACGGGGCCGATGTCTCGAAGCTCGTTCTCTACGCCCCGCTATGGCTGCGCACGACGCCGACGGCCCTGGCAGGCAGTGGTCCGCTGCCCGCCTATCGCACCGTCGCCCGCGACAACGCGAAGAAGCGCTGGCTGGCAGGCGTCCCGGAAGACAAGGTGGCCGACCTGATCCCGCCGGACTGGTTCGAAGCCTGGGCCGATGCGACCTGGGCCACGGATCCGACCTCCAAGGAGTCCGGCCTGCTCCGCGCACCGAACGGCGTGATCCAGGATCTCCGCACCTACTGGCTCGCCGACAAGCCCTTCTACGATCCGTCGCAGATCACGGCCCCGACGCTGATCGTCGTCGCGGAGTGGGACCAGGACACCCCGGTCTCCATGGCACAGGCCGTGTTCGGCAAGCTGACCGCCGCACCCTGGCGCCGTCTCGTGACGATCGGCGAAGGGACGCACACGGTCATCATGGAGCGCAACCGCAGCCAGCTGTTCCGCGAAGTCCAGCTCTTCCTCGACGAGGCTCCGCCGCGCTGAAACCCCGTAGGGCTCGGCGGATCGTTGAAGCCCGGGTGACCCCTGCGTCTGCTCGCGGGGGACATCCCGTCAAACTTCGGAAGGAGTCCGCATGCACGCCCGCCTCACCGCCATCGCCCTCGCCGCACTCGCCATCCCCGCCAGTGCCGCGGACCCCGTCGCCAACGCACTCACGATCTACAGCGGAGCCCCGGCCGGCGCGCTGTCACCCGACCAGTACCGTCTGGGCGGCGGAGGCCAGGTCCCCGGCTACGCGGTGGTGCGGCACGAGCGGGCCATCGATCTGGCGCCCGGGCGCAGCGAGATCCGCTTCACCGACGTCGCGGGGTTGATCGATCCGACCACGGTCACGTTCAGCTCGCTGACGGATCCCGCAGGTACCCGCGTCGTCGAACAGAACTTCCAGTTCGACCTCGTCTCGACGGAACGCCTGCTGGAGAAGTTCATCGACCGCGACATCACGGTCGAGCAGGTGCGCGGCGACGGCACCGAGCGCTTCGGCGGCCGCCTTCTCTCCACCCAGGGCGGGATCGTCCTGCAACAGGACGACGGGACGGTCCGGACGCTGTCGCACCAGGCATCGGTGACCCTGCCGGGATTGCCGGGTGGGCTGATCACGCGTCCCACGCTCGTCTGGGACGTGTTGACGCAGAAGCCCGGCAGCCACGTGTCGCGCGTCTCGTACCAGACCGCGGGGATCACCTGGTGGACCGACTACAACCTCACGTACACCGAGTTGCCGGGCAACGAGTGCCGCCTGGACGTCGGCGCGTGGGTCAGCATCGTCAACCAGTCGGGCGCCGGCTATCCGGATGCGCGCCTGAAACTGATCGCGGGGGACGTCCACCGTGCGCCCCCCGCATCGCCCGTCCGCGCAAAGGTGATGGCGATGCGTGCCGCCGAGGCGGCGATGGACGCCCCCGCGGGCTTCGAGGAGAAGCAGTTCTTCGAATACCACCTGTACACCCTTGGCCGTCCGACGTCGCTGCCCGACCGTTCGACGAAGCAGATCGAGCTGTTCCCTGCCGCGGCCGGGGTCGGATGCGAGCGCACGCTCGTCTATCAGGGCGCGCGCGATTACGGACTGGGTGGCGAGCCGTACACCGATCGCGGGTTCGGCGGCACCGGCAACCGGAAGGTGGACGTGTACCTGTCGTTCCGCAACGACCGTGAGAACGGAATGGGTGTTCCGCTGCCGGCCGGCCGGGTCCGCGTGAGCAAGCGGGATCCTGCCGACGGGTCGCTCGAGTTCATCGGAGAGGACCGCATCGACCACACGCCACGCAACGAGACGCTGCGCCTCCAGCTGGGTTCGGCATTCGATGTGGTCGGGGAGCGACGCCAGACCGACTTTCGGATCGACACGGGCCGCAAGACGATGAGCGAGGACATCGAGATCCGCCTGCGCAACCGCAAGGATGTCCCGGTGAAGGTGCTGGTCAAGGAGAACCTGTATCGCTGGACGAACTGGCGCATCACCGCCGCCTCGCACACCCACGAGAAGCAGGACGCCCGGACCATCCACATCCCCGTGACGGTCGGCCCCGACCAGGAAGCCGTCGTGAAGTACACCGTCCGCTACAGCTGGTAGCCGCCGGGCGGCCCACCTCCCGGGGCCGCCCGACAGCACTCGGGCGCATGCCCGGTCGGGAATCGCCGCTGTCCGTCATGCCGTTGCAATCTCCTGCTCTCGCCACCCCGGCGCATGACGGCGCCGTCGCACGGTCTTTTTCATTCACTTGACATGTTTTTTCAGCGGGCCGATGGTGACTGCTCCAGTCCGGGCATGCCAAGTGCATTGCCTGGACCTCCCAGTACCCACGTTCGAGGCAAGAAAAAATGCGCACCTTGATGCTGGCCGGGGCCCTGATCTGCCTCGGCGCGATGGACGCCGCCCAGGCAGCACCCGCGGCTCCGGTTCACGAATACCGGTTCGACAACTCGCTCGCCGACACCCTCGGCGGCCCAGCCCTCCAGTCGCTCGGGGGAACGCTCGGGGACGGCAGCTACACCTTTGCGGCGGGGCAGGGGCTCATCCTCGATGGCGCGCTTTCCAACGGGGCCGACTACTCGGTGGAGATCACCGCGCGGCTCGATCAAGTGTCGGAGTACCGCCGCATCCTCGACTTCAAGAATGGCGCCTCCGATACGGGGCTCTACAGCTTCGCGGGGCGACTCAGCTTTCCACCGATCAACTTCGGCACTGCCAGCGTGATTTCCGCCGGCGACCCCGTGACGATCCTGCTCACCCGGATCGCCAGCACGAATACGCTGACCGGCTATGCGAACGGGACTGCGCAATTCAGCATCGTCGACGGGGCGGGAAACGGCGTCTTCTCGACGTCCGGTGCGCGCATGGTGTTCTTCCGCGACGACAACGTGTTCCCCGGCGAGCAGACGTCCGGCGTCGTGACATCGATCCGCATCTTCGACCGCGGGCTCAGCCCGACCGAAGTGGTGACCCTCTACGCGCCGATCCCGGAACCCGGTACCTGGGCGCTCACCCTCGCGGGGCTCGGGCTGCTGGGCTGGGCTGCACGACGCAAGCGGACACGGGCCTCGGACACCCGCTGACGTTCGAGAACGGGGTTCCGTCGATCGAGCGGACGACCGGACCCCGGTATCTCCCCGGTATCTCAGTGCCGCAGAAGACCGCCGATGCCCGGAGCGGGCATGTCTTCCGCAGGCAACACGGCCTCCTGCACCTCGACACGCTCGACCCGGCAATCGCGCAACAGGTCGAGGATGCTTGCCTCCACCCGGGCCAGATCATCGGCGGCCTGCAGGGGCCAGCGATGCGCATGCCGGATTTGCGGGTCGAAGGGTGACGACATGTCCACGCGGACCGTACCGTCGTCTCGTGCGGACACCACCACATCGGGCTCGCCGGTTTCCGCACGAATCCTTCGCAGTGCGCCCGTCACGAACAGATTGAAGGTGACCTCCTCGCGCAGGAACGCCCCTTCCGTCAGGGCCCTGAACCAAGGCATCGGGGCCCGCGGCAACGCCAGCAAGGAAAGACCTTCCACCGCCAGCTGGTCGTGTATCGCCCCCGAGACGGCAATCCCCCATCGCCCGACCGTTCCCGCCGTCTCCAGAAAGGTCGGCGCATCGGCGGCCGTGAGCGAAGCACCCGCGAGGAATCGCAGGTGCGCGCGCTCCTCCGCGTCGGTCACGGCGATGGGCGCCGGCGCCAGCAGCGAAGCGCCGCCGTCCGCCCCCCACTGACGGGCGAGCCCGAAAAGCTGCTGCGGCGGCACCGCGCGCGCGGCCTCGAGCGACCCGAGGGCATTGCCGAGTCCGAAGTTCTCCACGGCTCCGAGGGCACCGGCGCGCCGCATGAGCCCTGCAATGGCCGCGACGTCCGGCAGGGCACCTTGCACCTCCGCGGGAGCCCGCCCCGCCGTGACGAACACCAAGGGGATCAGGAACACGCGGGCGATCAGCCCCCCATCGTCCGCACCGTGGATCGCGGCGTCGAGCGCGCGATCGAGCATGCGGGCGGCAGCGCCACCCAGCACGTCCGTCATCGTGCCGACGCCGGCGTCCTCCCCACGCTCGAAGGCCCGCCGCAGCAAACGGGCAAGCCCGGCCTCCGCGCGCCCGCCATCCCCGGCGGCGGAGGCCGTGAGCACCGCGTCGATGCGGGCGGCGAGTTCATGGGGCGCCGCGGGAGAGGCAGGCGTCCGGGGGTCGGGGAGTCGGGGCATGGAAGACCTGAAGCAGTGGGGGGAGGGTGACCGCGAGGCGGACGCCGGATTATCGGGGCTCGCGGCGTCGTCAGGAACCTGTGTCACAGAAGGCAACGTGCCGTTACGGGCAGAGTCGGGCGCATCTTCGTAGCCGCCCCCTTTCTTGGAGCCATCACCATGCTCTCCGTACACGCCAGCGCGCTCCATCGACTCCAGCAGCACGGCGACGTGCAGCTCGTGGACGTCCGATCTCCCGCAGAGTTCGCCAGGGGCCATGTCCCCGGCGCCGTGAACATCCCCCTCGAACGCCTGTCCCGCACCGCGCTCGGCAGCTTCGATCTCGCCAGACCCATCCATCTCGTCTGCAAGTCCGGCGCACGGTCGCTGATCGCGCTTCAGAAATTGCACATGGATGGCCTGCAGCACGTGGTGAACGTCGCCGGCGGCACGGACGGGTGGGTGGCCGAGGGTCTGCCGGTCGAGTGACGCGAGGAACCCCGGCTGCATCGCGCCGCACGACGTTCGACGCGCACGACATCCTCACCGGCAGCCGGACATCCGGTCCGAGTCCGACCCATCACATCCGCAGCCGGGTGCCACGGCGGTCACGCCCTTCGATCTCGCCGACCCGGCTCTCCTCGGGACGGAGCGGAGGAAGCGTGCGCGCCGTCGGCTCGCATTGACGCGTTCCGTCCAGTGGCCGAGACTCGCCGCTCACCTCCCCTCCGCCGGACGCATCATGAAACCCGCCCACCTCGCCCTCGCCCTCCTCCTCGCCGGCACCGGTGCGGTCGGTCATGCCGCCGATCTGCGCACCGATCTCGACCGTCTGGCGGATCAGATCGAACCGCGCGTCATCGAATGGCGCCGCGACATCCACGCGAATCCCGAACTCGGCAATCGCGAAGTGCGCACGGCGGCCCTCGTCGCCGACCATCTGAAACGGCTCGGCTACGAGGTGCGTACCGGCGTCGGCGTCACGGGCGTCGTCGCGGTGCTTCGCGGCGGCAGGCCGGGCCCGGTCGTCGCACTGCGCGCCGACATGGACGCCCTTCCGGTCACCGAGGAGGTCGACCTCCCGTTCGCGTCGAAAGTGCGGACCACCTACGGCGGCAAGGAGACCGGCGTGATGCACGCCTGCGGTCACGACACCCACGTCGCGATGCTTATGGGTGCGGCCGAGGCATTCGCGAAGGTGAAGGAGCGCCTGCCCGGCACCGTGAAACTGATCTTCCAGCCGGCAGAGGAAGGTCCTCCTCCCGGCGAGGCCGGCGGTGCCACGCTCATGCTGGCGGAAGGCGCGTTCGACGCCCCGGTGCCGGAGGTCGTGTTCGGCCTGCACATCGGCTCGATGCTGAACGTCGGCCAGATCGGCTACCGGCCCGGCGCGGCGCTCGCGGCGGCCGACGTGCTGAAGATCGTGGTGAAGGGTCGCCAGACCCACGGGTCGGCGCCCTGGGGCGGCGTGGATCCCATCGTCGTCGCCTCGCAGATCGTGCTCGGCCTCCAGACCATCGTGAGCCGCCAGGTGAACATCGCGAAGGAACCCGCGGTCGTGACGATCGGCGGCATCGATGGCGGCATCCGCTTCAACATCATCCCCGACCAGGTCACCATGGTCGGCACCATCCGCACGTTCGACGAAGCCCTGCGCGACGACATCCATGCGCGCGTGAGGCGCACCGCCGAGAACATCGCCGAGGCCTCGGGTGCCACGGCGGAGGTGACGATCGAGAAGCCTTACGCGGTGACGATCAACGACCCTGCACTCACGAGCCGCATGCTTCCCACCCTGCATCGCGTGGCCGGCGCCGACAACGTGCAGCTGCGCGACCGCCTCATGGGCGCGGAGGATTTCTCGTTCTTCGCGCAGCGGGCGCCCGGGCTCTTCCTCTTCCTGGGCGGCACGCCCGCGGGCCAGGACGTCGCGAAGGTCGCCTACAACCACTCCCCGCGATTCTCGATCGACGAGAGCGCGCTCAAGCTCGGCGTGCGCACCCTCCTGCATCTCACTGCGGACTACATGGGCGCCCCGTGAGGCCCCGTTGCGCGAGGCGCCCGCGGTGAACTTCCTCGCGCACCTGTACCTCTCGCCGCCCATCCCGGACGCCTGGCTGGGCAGCCTGCTGGGCGACTTCGTGAAAGGGCCGCTCGAGGCGAGCGGTTACCGCGGTGAAGTGCAGTCCGCGATCCGGCTGCATCGCACCGTCGACACGTTCACCGATGCCCATCCGGTGGTGCGCGAAGCCAGGGGGCTCGTCTCGCCCGCCCGCCGACGCTACGCGGGGATCCTCGTCGACATCTTCTTCGATCATTTCCTCGCCGCGCGATGGACGGCATGGCATCCGGCGCCGCTGCGCATCTTCGCCGACGACGTCTACGCGTCGCTTTCTCGCCCATCCGTGCCGCTGCCCGATCGCTTCGGCCGGCTGGTGCCCCATCTCGTCGCCCAGGACTGGCTCGCCGGATACGCGACGCTCGAAGGCATCGCGATCACCCTGGACCGCATGAGCCGGCGCGCGCCGCACGCGATCGTTCTGGCGGGGGCGCACGAGGAACTCGCCGTGCACGCCGATGCGTTCGGAGCCGCGTTCGATGCGTTCTTCCCGGACCTCCGCGATCTCGCCCGGGGCATCGCCCGGGCAGCGGCTTAGGGAGACTCCGATCCCATCGCACGGTCGCACGACCAGATCAGAGTCTCCCTTAGAATCGCGCACCCCAACCTCCGCGGATTCGTCATGGCCCGATCGCGACACATCCTCGCCATGGGCGGCGGCTTTCTCGCCGACCCCGATAACAATCTCCATCTCGAACGCTACTTCCGGGATCTCACGGGTCTGGAGTCGCCGCGCATCCTGTTCGTGCCCACGGCGAGCGGCGACCACGAGCCCTACCAGCTGCGCTTCTTCCAGGCGTTCACGCGGCTCGGCTGCCGCCCGTCCGTCCTGCCCTTCTTCAAACGCACGCCCCAGGATCTCGAATCGTTCGTGATGGACCACGACGCCATCGCCGTGGGCGGCGGCAACACGCGGTCGATGCTCGCGATCTGGCGCGACTGGGGACTGGACGTCATCCTCCGAAAGGCCTACGACAACGGGACGCCGATGGGCGGATCGAGCGCGGGCTCGATCTGCTGGTTCGCGCAAGGCATCACCGATTCCATCGCCGGCCCCCTGACGGCGCTGCCATGCCTCGGATTCCTGAGCGGCAGCAACTGCCCGCACTACGACAGCGAAACCGAGAGGCGGCCCACATTCCAGGCGATGGTCGGTGCGGGTGAGGTACCCGACGGCCACGCCGCCGACGACGGCGTCGGCTTGCACTTCGTGGACGGCGCCTTCCATCAGGCCGTGGCCAATCGGCCGAAGTCGATGGCGTGGTCCGTTCGACGCACACCCATCGGTGTCGAAGAACAGGCCTTGGAACCAGTCCGGCTTGTCTGAACCGTATCGTGTCGCCCGCCTAGCCCCGTGAGAGCGAGAACCGCCCGCTGGATCATCTTCGGTGTCGCGATCGCCGGCACCATCGGCGCGATCGTCATCGGCCCGCTGGTGGCACTCCGATGGATGGAGGGCAGCCTTCCCCTGAGCCCGTGGAATCCGGGCACCGGCGCGACCTCCTCCGAGATCACCCGGACCATCGATGTGCCGCACGAGAGCTTCGCGTTCACGTGGCCGGGCCGGGAGGGTGCGCGCCCGGCACCCGCGCTGCGGATGCGGGCAGCACCGACCGACTGGGACGCGCGATGGGCCCGTGGCTCCGCGCCGCGCCGGATCGCACTGGCCGGCGACACGCCCGCAGAAGTCGCGTTCGACGTGATGGTCCCGGACGGGGAAGCCGTTCCGCCGGAATCGATGGGCACGCTCTGCGAATCGCATCCCGCGGCCGCAGGCGCCTGCCGGATCGGTCATGCGCGGGTGCGGCTGCTGCGCGATGACACCGACGGTGAGCGGCACGACATCGTCCGCGGCGTCCGCCCCCCGCCCGGATCGACCCGACGATCGGCCGATGGCACCGCGATCCAGGTCCTTCATGGCTTCTGGACGAAGATCGACACGAGCGACGGCAAGCGCACGTTCCGCGGATGGGACTGCGACGGTGATGCGTCCTCGCCGCCGCTGCCGATGGTGGGTATGGCGTCGCCGGCGGCGATGTACCGCTGCCACGCCCCTTCCGGCTGGTTCGAGCAGACATTCCCCGGCGTTGCCGGCGTGGAACGCTCCGCGCTCCACCAGGCATGCGATGGCGCCGGTCGATGCGAACTGCTGTTTCCCTTCCACGGTCGGCTCGCGGTCATGGATTTCGACACGCTGCCGCCCGGGCGCGACATCGAGACGACGCGCATCCGGCTCTTCCTCGCAGCATGGCAGATGCTGAACCGGATGCATGTGGATGCGCTCTACCCGCGCGGCGCCGTCGCGGCGCTGCCCATGGCCCGGGCGCAGCTGACCGCCTGCCGCGCGGTGGCGGAGGCTGCGGGCAAGACCCGACCCCCGATCGACGTCACCTCGCTGCCGCCGGCCGAACGGCACCGCATCCATGTGCTGTCGTCCACTTGCCGGCGCGCCGCGGAGCTCGCCGCCGCGTTCTCCGCGAGCGCCACGGCCGAGTCGGTGAGGATCCTCTCGGAGGCACTCCCGGCGCTGGCGACGGTCACCGAGCCCTCGCTGGAGGAGGACGAACTCTACGGCGCGTGGATCACCGCGGTCGAGGCATCCCAGGGGGACACGTCGGTCGCCCTGGCGTCGGCACTGGGTGGTCTGCTCGGTCGCGCCCCCGGCATCGCTCGCGACCAGCCCGGATTCACCGAGCGCGAGATCCAGATCCAGCGCGCCCGGGAGCTCGTCTCCATCGGGAACGAAGCGCTGCCCGACGACACGCGCGCACTGCTCATCGGGGCGCTGGTCCGCCAGTTCCGCCTCACCGGTCGCGAGCATGAAGCGATTGCCGTCCTCGAGGAACATGTGGAGGGGATCGCACGGGTGCATGGCGCGTTGCATCCGCTGGCAGCACGACCGCTGGTCCGCCTCGGGATGGCCCAGCTCGATCGCGACAATCTGATCGGCCTTCGACGCACCGCGGAGCGCATCCTGGAGCTTTGGCGAACCCATGGGTCGCCGGCGGATGCCGAGGAACCGGACGGCTGGGACACCGCACTCGAAGCCGAGACCGGCTTCGCCGTCGTGCTGTTCCAGCGGACGATCGCCCAGCGCGACGGCAGCGCGGCAGCGGCCGGCGTCGTTCCGTCGGTGATCGCACGGATGACGAGCCGCCTGGGTGCGACACACCCGTACGTCCGCGCGGCGCAGTCGGGACAGACCCAGCCACCCGCCGCCTCGTCGCCAGCCGCGGGGCAGCCCGCCGGAGCGCGCTGAGGCGGGCTGCCCCGCGTCGGTCAACGGCCGCTCGGAGGCGGTCCCCAGTTCTGGATGACGTCGGTCACGCGGGCCTCCATCCGTGCCCCTGCCTGCGAGGTTTCGATGACCTTGGCGCGTTCCGACACAAGTTCCTGCAGCAGATTCTCCACGCCGCGGCAGTGCCCGCACTCCAGGGAGCGTCCGATGTCACGGGCCTCCGACAGGGTGAGCATGGCCGACGCCCGGCCCCATGCTGCATCGCCGAGGCGGGCATTGCGGTCGCCCAGGTGCAACTGCTGCATGAGCGCGTAGAGCAGGCGTTCCCGGGTTTGGAGGATCGGTTCGGCCGCCGGCCCGAGATCGATGCCGCGGTCCTTCGCGTAGCGATCGCGGCGGGCGATTTCATCCTGCCCGAGCGATTCCATCGCGGGATCGCGTCGCAGCCGCACCGCGACCGCATTGCCATCGAGGTTCGCCATCCGCAGCAGGCGCGCCACTGCCGCCCGCTTCTTCATGCCCGGAGTGGACCGCATGCGGTCCATCCAGTACAGCTGCGTCGGCGTGAACATCGCCACGAGTCTGCCGGGCAGCCATGTTTCGATGTCGAGCCCCAGCTTGCGATGCGTGCCGGCGACGTGCTTGTGGAAGACCGCCAGCTCGCGCGTGGCGACGGCCGTGACCTTGTCGAGCTCACCGCCCCATGGACGTGGGGCAGCGTAGGGATTCGACGCCGCGGCCATCACCTTCGCGGCGAAGTAGCGTCCGGAGGCTGCGATGGTCTCGGCGTCGAACTGGTCGTAGGCGGCCTCGAAGGCGGCAATGCGCCGTGCGAGGGTCAGCGCAGCCGGCAGACGGGCCGGACGAAGGCCCTGCTGGATCTCCCACGCATCGACCCTGCTGCGCAACGCCGCGTCCGGAGGCGGCCCGGCGGCCCCGGACGACGCGTCGCCTCTCATGTCGGCGTAGACCATGCGATGGAACGCCTGGGTTGCGGCATCGACCCCGGACCATGCCTCGGCACCGAAACCAACGATCTCGGCGAGCGCGGTCTCGTCGCCGGTCCGCGCCTCCGCAAGACGCCCCGCACGCCATAGATCGCCCCAGCGCCGCGCCTGCGTCATGTCGACGTCGACGATTCCGACGTGCTTCGCCCGCTCCGGCATCGCCCCTGCGTGCAGTTGAGCGAGCGTCCGGCAGGCACCGAACTGCTGCTTCTCGCAGGCGGTGGCGAGCAGGCGCGGCACCCGCGACGGAGGCTCGAGGAAGGCGCGGGCGCGCCCGCTGCCGTCCGGAACCGCGGAGAGCTGGTTCTCCGCGAGCGCCGCCATCGCCCGCGGTTCGCCGAGGGCTGCGGCACGCTCGAGGTAAGGAACGCTGCCGTCCTTGGCCGGGTCCGCCGCTTGGATCGCGAACTCGTGGAGGCCGCGCGGATCGCCCTGCTGCGCTGCAATCTCGAAGAACGCGGCGGCGCGGGTGGCGTCCCAGCGATCGAGTGCCGCCATGCCGTCTTCGTAGGGTCCGGCGTGAGCAGTGGGGGACAACGTCGAGATGACGAATGGCAGGAGCGCGGCGGTCAGGGCGCGCCGTGGTGCGTGCAGGCATTGCATGGTGGAACCTCCGTCGTGGGCGGGCCGGCGGCCCGACGGGGGCGAAGGTACGCCGGGCACCGTCGCGGCGAATCGGAGGGAGCGGGATCGAACGATGCTGGCCGGACGGGTGCCGATGGCGCTACTTCCCGCTGCGGACGACACCGCGTCCGCGCTGCCGCATCACGCCCCCCAGCCGACCTCCTGGCCGACGCGGATGCCGAGCATCTTCGCGGCGCTCATGCCGGGCATCGCGATCTCCACCAGGCCGAGGCTGTTCACGTACCAGAAGCCCCGGCCGGCGTCGGCCTCGCCGAACACGCGCGCGTGCGGGATGCGCATGCGCCGCAGACACAGCTCGCGATCCTCGGGGAGACCCTTTCCCCGCAGACCGGTGAACGCGTTGCCGTAGTGATCGACGAAGATGATCTCCGCCAGATCGCCCTCGGGGAGCATCACTTCCGGCGCGGCGATGGATGTCACGGTCTCGTTCGGGAACTCCCCCGTCACGACCGCAGCCGCCAAGGGTGCGAACACATCGCGACCGTGGAACGACACGGATGCCCCCGGGGCGTGGTGGGTGACCTTCCACGCGCTGCGCGTCGCACTGCGCTGCCAGAGCACGGAGAGGAGTCCGTTGTCGGGGCCCACATACGAACGTCCGTCGATGCGCGCGACGATGCCATCGCGTCGGGTGCCCACTCCGGGGTCCACGACGGCAAGGAACACGTGTCCGCGCGGCACCGAGGCGGCAAGGGCGGCGAGCAGGTGGGCGGAGGCCTTCACGTCGAACGTCGGCGCCTCGTTCATCAGACTGATGACCCGCACACCGGGCGCGTAGCGATCGAGGACGGTCTCGACCTGTCCCACGTACAGATCGGAGGCACCGAAGTCGGTGAACAGCAGGATGGCCATGCGTGGACTGCTCCTTGAACGTCTTGCGGGGCGGTTCGCCAGTTCCGTGCCCGTGCGCCCGGGCCGCCTACGTCCCGACGCGGGACAGGCTCAGACCTCGGGATCTCCGGGGCGACTGGCGGGCGGCGCGTAGCGACGCGACGGCGGCACGAGCACCGGCTTCGGCGGGTCCCCGAGGTAGTGCGGAGACATGATCTGGACGTCGTACTCGTTGAAGACATCCTGGATGTGTCCGTGCAGCTCGCTCAGCACCTCGGCACGCTGCCGCGGCGCATCGGGACCCGCATGGGCGATCAGCAGGTACTCCACATAGAAGTCCGAGAGCGCCGTCTGGACCACCCGCGGCGGCGGGTCGGCCAGGATGCCGCGCGTGCGCTTCGCCGCTTCGAGCAGCATGGCGTGCACCTGGCGCCACGGCGCGTCGTAGCCGATGGTGACGCTCGTGCTCAAGGTGAAGCCGACCCCGCCCGAGGTGCGCGAGTAGTTGCGCGTGATCTGTCCCATGACGAGCGCGTTCGGCACCACGACCTCCTCGCCCTTGCCCGTGCGCAGGCGTGTCACGAACGCGCCGAGGTCGGTGACCGTGCCCTCGACGTCCCCGATGCGCGCGAACTCGCCGACACGGATCGCGCGCGAGTACATGAGGATGAGACCGCTCGCCGCCTGCCCGACGAGGCCCGAAGCCCCGATCGACACCATGAGCCCCACCAGCACCGACAACCCCTTGAAGGCATCGGTGTGCGATCCGGGCAGATACGGATACGCCATGGCCAGCGCGAAGACGGACACCACGATGGTGACGAGACGCCGGGTCGGCCGGGCGGTGTCGGCATCGAGCCAGCCGAGCGCAAAGTGGCCTCGCTCGACCCGGGAAAGGAACGCGCCGGCGACCTGCAGGACGCCGCGGGTGGCCAGGACGATCACCACGACGATCACGAGCCCGGGAATGGCCCCGGCGACCGCCTGCCCGATCAACGTGAGGGTGTCGAACAGCGCGCCCTGCAACTGCTCGGCCCAGGGTCGCGTGTAGGCGACGCGCCCGAGCACGAACGCGATCCACACGTAGGTCGCGACCAGCACCAGGGCCCACGCGACGAAGCCGACGAGGCGGGCGATCGTCTGACGGAAGAGCGAAGGGTCGAGCACCGTGACGCCCGCGATGTGCAGACGCTTGACGCCCGCCCGGACCCGGAGCGCGATGCGCACCGAGATGGTCCGTCGGACGCGCATGACACCCCAGACCAGTGCGACGTAGGCGACGGTGGCGAGGGCCGCCAGCGCGAGGGCCACCAGCCAGGCGCGCAGGCTGCGGGTTTCCGCTGCGACCTTCAAGGCGGCCGCGAGGCGCTCCCGGGTGCCCTCGACCGCCTCGTCGTACGTCTCGCCGGCGAGGCGATCCTCGTCGCCGGGTGCCACTAGGAACACGGCTTCGTCGTCGACCACCAACAGTCGCCCATCGGGCGCCTCGCGGACCGAGACCTCGCCGGGGCCGTCGTCCTGCATCGCCTGATCGAGCCGGGCCTGGGCTGCCACGGCGCGCTCCCGCGGCGCGTAGCCCTGGGCCGGTACGCGGAACACGTGCACCACCCGGTTCTGCAACCGCAGCACCGCCACGGACTGCACGGTCCCCGTGTCCGCGGCGATCGACGCCGTCGCGCCCGCCAGCACGAGGAGGATCGAGAGCAGGAATCGCATCAGCCGCGACCCCGGTAGGAGGCCACTCCCGTGTCCGGGATCCACACGCCCGCCGGCGGGCGTGCCGTCTGCCAGAACACGTCGATCGGAATCCCGCCCCGCGGATACCAGTAGCCGGCGATCCGCAGCCACTTCGGCGCGAGCAGCGCCTTCAGCCGTTTCGCGATCGCGATGGTGCAATCCTCGTGGAAGGCGCCGTGGTTCCGGAAGGCGCCCAGGTACAGCTTCAGGGACTTGCTCTCCACGAGCCAGCGGGCCGGCACGTAGTCGATGACGATGTGCGCGAAGTCCGGCTGCCCCGTGACCGGGCAGAGGGACGTGAACTCGGGTGCGGTGAAGCGCGCGACGTAGCGCACGTCCGGATGGGGATTCGGCACGCGCTCCAGCAGCGCGACATCGGGCGATGCCGGCAGCGGGGTCTGGGTACCCAGCTGGGCCGGGACGGGCGGGGATCGACGACGCGTCATGGATCGTTCCGTGGATTGCGGTGAATCGATCGGATGCCCCGGCCAGCGGACACCCGGAGCCGGGCGCGCGGCGTCACGTCAGAACATCGGCTTGCTGGCGGCGGAATCGTACGTGCGCACGCCGTGGAGGATCTCCTCCTTGGCTTCCTCGGGGCCGACCCAGCCCATGACCTTCACCCACTTGCCGGGTTCCAGATCCTTGTAGTGCTCGAAGAAATGCGAGATCTGCGAGGTCACGAGATCGGGGAGATCGCGGGCCGTCACGATGTGGCGATACAGGCTCGACAGCTTGTCGATCGGCACGGCGAGCACCTTGGTGTCCTCGCCGGCCTCGTCGGTCATCTTCAGCATCCCGATGGGCCGGCAGCGGACCACGACGCCGGTGATGAGCGGCACCGGCGACAGCACCAGGACATCGACGGGATCCCCGTCGCCGGAGAGGGTATGGGGCACGTAGCCGTAGTTGCAGGGGTAGCGCATGGCGGTCGACATGAAGCGGTCGACGAACATTGCCCCGGTCTCCTTGTCCACCTCGTACTTGATCGGGTCCGCGTTCATCGGGATCTCGATGATCACGTTGATGTCGTTGGGCAGGTCGCGGCCGGGGCCGACTCGGTCTAGGTTCATGGGTGCCGTCCGTGTCAAAGCCGCTATTATAGGAAGGCGGTGCGGCGATCCGACCCGCGACCGCAGACTTTCCGTCAGATCCGCCGCCTCCATGCCAGTCACCACACGCTCCGCCAGCACAGCCTTCCCCTACGCGCACGCCGCGTCTCCGCACTGGCGCATCGCCGCCGCGGAATGCCTCGAACAGCTCGGGCCCACGCCGGCCGGCGCCAATCTCGGGTTCCTCTACGTCACCGACCCCTACACCTCGCGCATGCAGGACCTGCTCGAACTGCTGCGCATGCGCACCGGCGTCGAGCACTGGGTGGGCACCGTCGGTCTCGGCATCTGCGCGACCGGCCAGGAGTATCTCGACGAAGGCGCGATGGCGATCATGCTGGGCAGCTTCGCCCCCGGATCGTTCCGCGTGATCTCGCAGCTCCGCGCCCCGGGCGATCTCGCGCGGGATCCGCTGACCGTCGGCGGTGCGGCTGGCAACTTCGCCGTGGTCCACGCAGACCCGCGCAACAGCCGCATTCCGGCCCTGGTCGCCGAGATGGCGCGGCGCCTCGAAGGCGGTTTCGTGGTCGGGGGCCTGTCGAGTTCGCGCAGCGCCCATCCGCAGATTGCCGACGGCCTGTCGGAGGGCGGACTGTCCGGCGTCGTGTTCACCGACGACGTGATCGTGAGCACGCGGCTCACCCAGGGCTGCTCTCCGCTTGGAGATGTCCACACCGTCACGCAGAGCCGCCGCAACGTCCTCATCGAACTCGACGGCCGTCCGGCGCTCGACGTCCTGCGCGAGGAGGCTTCCATCGACTCCGATGGCGATCTCGAACGGGCCGGTGCCAACCTCTTCGCGGCGATGCCCGTGTCGGGCGACGACGCGTCCGACTACACGGTGCGCAATCTCGTGGGGCTCGATCCCGAGCGCGGCCTGGTCGCGATCGGCGATCTCGTCGACGCCGGCGACAAGCTGATGTTCTGCCGCCGCGACCGCCGCTCGGCCGCCGAGGACATGGGCCGAATGCTCGACAGCATGAAGAGCGGCCTTTTCTCGCGGCCCCGCGGTGCGCTCTACTTCTCGTGTCTGGGCCGTGGCGAAGCCCTCTTCGGCGAGACATCGCGGGAGCTGGAGATGATCCGGGAGGGGCTGGGCGACATCCCGCTCGTCGGATTCTTCTGCAACGGGGAGATCTCGCACAACCGGATGTACGGCTACACCGGTGTCCTCACGCTCTTCCTGTAGGGAGTCCCGGTTCTTGATCGCGCGGATCGTGCGGATCGATCGGAGTCTCCCCGACCGCCGGGCCGACGCAGGCCTGCAACCCTTCGCAACCGCGTGAGATAGCGCCATGCCGCTGCCGCTCAAGATCATGGACTGGCTGGCACTCGCCTGGTTCTTCGTCTTCTGGATCGGCTACGTGCGCTTCGCGCGCTGGTACGCACGGCGGGTCCCCAGCCTCGTCATGCGCATGACGAGCCTGCGCAGACACTGGATGACCGAGGTCGTGACCCGCGAGGTCCGCATCGGCGACATCAACATCCTCGCGAACCTCTCGAACGGATCCACGTTCTTCGCCTCCACCACGCTGCTGATTCTCGGCGGCCTGCTCGCTCTCCTCGGCACCACCGACAAGATCGCGATGGTCGTGATGGAACTGCCGTTCAGCCGGCAGGCCGCCGGCACCGATCGCTTCTGGGACATCAAGATCCTCCTGCTGATCGGCATCTTCACGTTCGCCTTCTTCAAGTTCACGTGGTCCCTGCGCCTCTATCACTTCTGCTCGGTGATGGTGGGCGGTTCGCCGCCCATCGAGGCGCCGTCGGAGCGCAAGGAGGACTTCATCCAGCACGCCGCCGCGACGGCCGGACTCGCCGCCGACAGCTTCAACAACGGTCTGCGCGCCTACTATTTCGGGCTCGCCGCGCTGATGTGGTTCATCAACCCGTGGACGTGGATGGTCGCGACGAGCTGGGTCGTGCTGATCCTGTATCTGCGGGAGTTCCGCTCGGACGCGCTCGACGCCCTGTCGCGCAGCATCTGAGGCGCGGCCGGGTGCGGGCCGCGGGCTCGCCGGACGCGCATGCCGTCCGGGTTACCATCGCGCCCTCGCGCCGCGACAGCCCCGTCGGGGCTGCGCCCGTCGCCGGGCCCACACGGGATCCTTGCCACCATGCCCATCGATCGCACCCGCTACGCGCAACTCGTCGACGCCATCGCCGCCCTCCATGGCGAGACCGACACCGCCCGCATCGACGCCTGGCAGCAGCGACTTGCCTGGAGCTACGACGACTTCATCGCGCTCGAGAATGCCCTTCCGGCCGCCGAACCCATCGTGTCCCCGCCCGTGCCCCAGGCCGGCACGCCGCTGCAGCGGCTGCCCCAGGCGTCGGGGCAGCGCGAGGGCATCGCGGAGATGGCCCGTGACGTCCGGGGGGGCCGCACCCGTGCCAGCGGAATCGCCGAGGCCGCGCTGGAGGCCGCCCGCGCCTGGCGCCACGCGAACATGTTCACGGCGCTCGACGTCGACGACGTCACGGCCCAGGCCGAAGCCATCGATGCGCAGATCGCGCGGCGCATGGATCCTGGTCCGCTCGCAGGCGTCCCGATCGCGATCAAGGACCTCATGGCCGTCCGCGGCTATCGCATGACCGGCGGCTCCCTGGCCCGCGAACCCCGGCTGATGGATCGCGATGCGCCGGTCGTGGCGCGACTGCGCAGCGCCGGTGCCGTGATCTTCGGCACGACCAACCTGCACGAACTCGCATTCGGCGTGACGAGCGCGAACCCGCACTTCGGCACGGTGCTCAATCCGCGCTTCGAGGAACGCATCCCCGGCGGCTCCAGCGGCGGCTCGGGTGCCGTGGTGGCCTCGGGCGTCGTGCCCGTGGCAGTGGGCACCGACACCGGCGGTTCGATCCGCATCCCGGCAGCGTGCTGCGGCATCGTCGGATTCAAGCCGAGCTACGGCGCCGTCGACCGCACGGACGTGCTTCCACTCGCGTGGTCCCTCGACCATGTCGGCCCGCTCGCCCGTACCGTCGATGATGCCGCCACTGCCTTCGAGGTGATGGCCGGTCTGCCGGAGGGCGTGACCGGGGGCATGCCCAGCCGCCCGCCGTCGTTCGTTTGCCTGCGGGGCACCTTCGCGGAGGCGGTGGAGAACGGTATCGCCCAGCGCATGGACGAACTGGAGGCCACGTGGCGAAGCGCTGGCGCCCGGGTCACGGCGACGGCGGTGGACGCGCTGGCGATGGCCGCCGGCGCGCAGTTCGTGACGATCGGAACGGAGGCCGCCGCCGCGAACGCCGACATCATGGCGGCAGCCCGCATCCGGCTGGGGGAGGACGTCCGCCTGCGTTTCGAGATCGCCCGATGCTTTCCGGCCACGGCCTACGTGAAGGCGCAGCGCATCCGCACGGAGGTGCGCGACGCCCTGCTGGAGGCGCTCGGCGACGCCGATGTGCTGATCACCCCGACGCTGCCGTGCGCTCCGCCGCCCGTCGGTCAGACCGTCGTGAGCGTCGGCGGACGCACGCTACCGACGGCCGCGATGCTCACGCGCTTCACTTCGCCCTTCAACATGACCGGCCTGCCGGCACTCTCCCTTCCTTGCGGGTTCGACACCGAGGGACTCCCTGTCAGCGTGCAGATCATCGGCCGGCCGGGGGAGGACGCTCGCGTGCTCGCAGCGGGCCGCTGGGTGGAACGCATGCTTCCGTCGCATCATGTCCATGTCGACACCACCCTCTGACACCCTGTTCGCCGACGATGCGGCGGCGCGTCGTGTCGAGGCGCTCTACCGGACGCCGGACATCGTCGCGCAGCGCGCGGCGATCCGTGCCGCCCTGGCGCTGGCCCCGGGTGAGCGCGTGCTGGACGTGGGCTGCGGGCCCGGGCTCCTGTGCGCCGAGATGGCGCAGACCGTGGGCATCACAGGCGCGGTGGTCGGCGTCGACACCGCGGACAGCATGCTGCGCATCGCCGGGCGCAACCGGAACGGCCTCGGGCAGCTGTCGATCCTGCCCGGCGAGGCCACCGCGTTGCCGGCCGACGACGGCGCCTTCGATGCCGTCGTCTGCATCCAGGTGCTGGAGTACGTGCCCGACGTCGCGGCCGCGCTCGCCGAATTCCGGCGGGTCCTGCGCCCCGGTGGCAGGTTGCTCCTCGTCGACACCGACTGGGCGTCGTGCGTGTGGGCGTCCGCCGACGATGCCCGGATGCGCCGCATCGTCGCCGCGTGGGATGCCCACTGCCCGCATCCGCAGCTGCCACGGACGCTGCCGACACTGCTCACCGCGGCCGGATACGACGTGGTGCACGTGGAGGCCCTCCCCTTGCTTTCGGTACGACGGAGCGAGAACACGTATTGCGAAGGCATGACGGACGTGATCGCGCGGTTCGTCGTGCGAAGCGGCGCGATCTCCCCCGAGGAGGCCGCGGCCTGGCGCGACGATCTCGCGCGACGCGAGGCGGAAGGAACGACGTTCTTCAGCCTGTCCCGCTTCATGTTTATCGCCCGATGCGAAGGCGGAGGACGCTGATCCGCTTAACTTTCCCCGCGCTGCCGGTTACGCTTCCGTGCTGGACCGCGATGGACGGGATCGCGCTGCATCGCGGCGGTCGCACCGTCCGCCGCCGATCGTTTTCCAAGGAGTCGAACGACTCATGACTGCACCAAGGGTTTGGCTGGGCACCGACGGCATCGTGCACGTGGACTACTCCGCCGTGGGCGTCCTCACGCTGGCGGCGGTGAAGGCGGAGTTCGAGTTCCGTCGCGCGCTCGTCGCAGGCAAGCAGCGTGTGATGGCGCGGCTGCCGGGGATCTGGCGGGTGGACGTCGAGGCTGCGACGTTCCTGGCGTCGTCGGAGGTGACGCGCCACACGCTGGCGGAGGCCGGGGTCGTGCAATCGAGCCTGGGCATCGCGGCGCTGCGGGTGTTCGAGCTGTATCACCCGCCGCCCTTCCCGTTCCGCATCTTCGCGTCCGAGGAGGACGCCCAGGAATGGCTCGCGGGGTTCGACGAGACGGCAGAACCCTACGAACCCGAGCCTCCCACCCTGAGGACCTACTGGTGACCCTGTCGTTCCGCCATCGCCTGAAGGAAGGGCGCCCGCTGATGGGGGCGCTGCTCCAGATCCCGCTGCCCGAGGTGGCCGAGATCTACGCCACGGCCGGTTACGACTGGCTCTTCCTCGATCTGGAGCACTCCCCGATGGAGGCGCGCCAGGCACTCGACATCCTGGTGGCCGTCGACACCCGGGTCCCGTGCGTGGTCCGGGTGCCGTGGAACGACGAGGCCCACATCAAGAAGGCGCTCGACATCGGTGCCACCGGCATCATCGTGCCGCTGGTGAACAACGCCGAGGACGCCCGCCTTGCGGTGGGTCGCTGCAAGTATCCGCCGCAGGGCGTCCGCAGCGTGGGCATCACCCGCGCCCAGCGGTTCGATCTCGACTTCGACGACTACATGCGGCGCGCGAACGATGAGGTGGCCGTCATCGTCCAGATCGAGCACGTGGAAGCCGCCCGCAACATCGACGCGATCCTCGACGTGCCCGGCATCGACGGCGTGTTCGTCGGGCCCTTCGATCTGTCGGGGAGCATGGACAAACCCGGCAAGATCAACGACCCGGAGGTGCAGCAGGCCATCCGCGACATCATCCGCGCCTGCGAGAAGCGGGACATCGCGCGCTGCATCTACGCACACACCCCCGCCCACGCCAAGACCTACCTCGAACAGGGCTACCGGGTGATCGGGCTGTGCACCGACTACATCACCCTCGCGCGCGCCGCGGTGGCTGCGTTGAAGGAAGTCCGCGGGTAATCGGTCCGCAGGGTGTGCACCCGCCGGCCTTCCCTCACGCCACCAGCACGATCTCGGTCGAGCCGATGCCGTCGACGGTGAAGCGATAGGTATCGCCGGCCTTCGGGAAACGGGTCGTCACCATGCTCCCCGTCGAAACGATCTCGCCCGCGTGCAACATCTCCCCCTGGGCCGAAAGCCAGTTGGCCACCCACCGCAACGGTTCGAACGGATGTCCCAGCACATCGCGTCCATGGCCCGCATCGACCCGCTCGCCGTTCACCTCGACGACACCCTGCACGGCCGCGAGGTCGGGCCACGATTCGCAGAACCTGCCGAGCACGATGCCTTCGTTCCACGCGTTGTCGGCCACGAGCGACAGCATGTCGAGCGGGTAGGGCGAATGGCGGTCGTCGATCACTTCGAAGGCCGGGGCCACCGCGTTCACTGCCGCGCCCACCTCCTCCAGCGTGTACGGACGATCGCGCGGCGGCAGGTCGCGGCCGAGACGCACGCAGATCTCGAACTCGAGCCCGAGATGCACGATCTCCCCCAGCGACCGCACGATGCCCGAGTGCTGCCGGCGGCTCGCGAGCACCGCCCCCGCGACCGGGTGATCGATGCTGCACATCTCCTGCATCCGCCGCGAGGTGAGGCCGATCTTCCAGCCGACGCGCGGCCCGTGTACCGGGATGAACCGGCGCACCAGTTCCCGCTGGATGGCGTAGGCGGCATCGAGGTCGTGGGCGCCGAAGTCGCGGGCGAAGGGGACGAGCCGGCGCAGTTCGCGATGATCGCGGAACAGGCTCTCGGCGGCGGCGGCGGGATCGAACATGGATGGCGTACTCCGGATCGGGAACGCCGCGATCATAGCGGGCGGCGGGCACGACGCCCCGGTCGACTCGCCGATCCGCGAGGCCATCCGCGATGAGCGGCGACATCGACTGGCGTGACGGCCAGCCGTGGTCCCGTCGCTACGGCGACGTGTACTTCTCCCGCGAGGGCGGGCTCGGGCAGGCGCGCCACGTGTTCCTCGCCGGCAACCGGCTGGCCGAGCGCTTCGCGGCCCTCCCGCCCAACGGTCAGTTCACGATCGCAGAAACGGGCTTCGGCACCGGACTCTCGTTCCTCGCGGCCTGGCAGCTCTTCGAGCAGGTCGCCCCGCCATCCGCGCAACTGCACTTCCTCAGCACCGAACGTCATCCGCTCGATGTCGCCCAGCTCGCTGCCGCGGCCGCGCTCTGGCCGGAGCTGGCCGGGCGGGCAGCGGCGCTGTGCGCACAGATGCTCGCCCTGCCGCCCGGATGGCACCGGTGCCTGCTGGCCGGGGGACGGGTGGGGCTCACGCTGCTCGTCGGTGATGCGTGCGCGACGCTGGGCGATGTCACCGCCACCGTCGACGCGTGGTTCCTCGACGGCTTCACGCCCGACCGCAATCCGGAGATGTGGAGCGACGCGCTCCTCGCCCAGATCGCGCGGCTCAGTCACCCGGGTACCACCTGCGCGACCTGGGCATCCTCCGGCGGGGTTCGTCGCGGCCTGATCGCCGCGGGCTTCGCTGTCTCGCGGGCCCCGGGTTTCGGAACGAAATGGGAGATGCTGCGGGGCACGTTCTCGCGCGGGGCTGCGTCACCTGCCTGCGCGCCGTGGCTGCGCCGGCCCGCGGCGATGCCGGATGCCCGCGATGCCATCGTGATCGGTGGCGGGCTCGCCGGGACTGCGGCCGCGGCAAGCCTCGCCGCGCGCGGACTCGACGTGACACTGCTCGACCGCAGACCCGCGCTGGCAGCGGAGGCCTCGGGCAACGCACAGGGCGTGCTCTACATCAAGCCGTCGGCGCACGGGACAGCGCTCACCGATCTGTCGCTGTCGGGCCTCGCCTTCACGCGCCGCGAACTGGAACGACGCCTCCCGGCGGACGGCCGTGCATGGGCCGACTGCGGCGTGCTCGCCCTCGCCCACGATGCCGCGGAAGCGGACCGTCAGACGGCACTCGCTGCGCTCGGTTGGCCCGCCGGATTCGTGCGCGCCGTCGGGGCCGCCGAGGCGACGGCGCTCGCCGGGGTCGCGCTGTCGTCCGGCGGGCTCTTCTACGGCACGGCCGGATGGGCGCATCCGCCAGCGTTGTGCGGGGCGCTCGCCGATCACGCACGGATCGCGACCCGCTTCGATGCCGAAGTCGTCGGGCTGCACCGCGCCGCGGACGGCCGCTGGCGCGTGGCCATGTCGGACGGGACGACGTTCGAGGCCGCCGTGGTCATTGTCGCGGGTGGATTCGACACCGCGCGATTGCCGCTGCTCGCGCACCTGCCTTTGAAGGCGATCCGCGGTCAGATCACGGGCGTGGTCGCCACGCCGGATTCCGCCCGTCTCGCCACCGTCCTCTGCGGCGAAAGCTACGTGGCACCCGCCCGCGACGGCCGGCACTGGCTCGGCGCAACCTTCGACATCGGCGACACCGACACCCGCCTGCGTCCGTCCGACGACCTCGCGAACGTCGAAGCGCTGCGCGCTCTGGCGCCTGCGCTCGCCACAGCGCTCGGCACCGAAGCATCCAATGTCGTGCAGCACGAAAGCCGCGCGGGTATCCGCTGCGTGACGCCCGACTATCTCCCGATCGTCGGCGCAGTGGCAGACGCGGACCTCTTCCGCGATCGCTTCGCCTCTCTCGCGCGCGACGCGACGACGACCTTCGACACCGACGCACCGTGGTTGGACGGCCTCCTGGTCAGCACCGGTCATGGCTCGCGCGGGCTGGTCACCGCCCCGATCGCGGGCGAACTCATCGCCTCGCTGATCACCGGCGAACCCCTGCCGCTGCCCGACCGCGTCGTGCAGGCGCTGGGCGCCGCACGCTTCCTGGCGCGGGCGTTGAAGCGGGGGCGGACGATCGCCTGAGTCTGCGCTGCGGTACGATCGGGCCATGACAACGAGCGACTTCATCGTGATCGGCGGCGGCATCGCCGGCGCCTCCGTGGCCTGGCACCTGGCCCTTGACCATCGGGTGGTGGTGCTGGAGCGCGAGTCCCAGCCCGGCTATCACACCACGGGCCGCTCGGCGGCGCTCTTCGCGGAAAGCTACGGCACGGCGCAGGTGCGCGCGCTGACCCTGGCGAGCCGGGAGTTCTTCGAGCATCCGCCCGCCGGGTTCACCGGTCATCCCATCCTCTCCGACCGCGGCGCACTCTTCGTCGCGGGGCCCGGACAGCAGCCGCAGCTCGACGCGCTGTATGCCGAGATCGGCGCGCAGGGGGATGCCATCCATCGGGTGAGTGCCGACGAGATCATGGCCCGCGTGCCCGTGATGCGGGCCGCGTGGGTCACCGGCGGCATCGCGGATCCCCTGGCGGCGGACATGGACGTCCACGCGCTGCACCAGGGTTTCCTCCGCGGGCTCCGGGCCCTGGGCGGCACGCTCCGATGCGATGCAGAGGTGACGGCCATCGCGAGACACGGCGGGGTGTGGCGGGTGACCATCGCGGGCGGCGACACGTTCGAGGCGCCGGTCGTCATCAACGCGGCGGGTGCGTGGTGCGACGCCATCGCGGCGCTCGCGGGCGTGGCGCCGATCGGGCTCGTGCCCAAGCGCCGCACCGCCTTCACGTTCCCCGCACCGGCGGGCTTCGACGTGCGCGCCTGGCCCACCGTGATCGGCGTCGACGAGTCGTTCTACTTCAAGCCGGACGCGGGGCAGATGCTGGGTTCCCCGGCGAACGCGGACCCCGTCCCGCCGCAGGACGTGCAGCCGGAGGTGGAGGACGTCGCGACCGGCATCGACCGCATCGAGTGCGCGACGCACCTGTCGATCCGGCGCCCGTCGCGCACGTGGGCCGGGCTGCGGTCGTTCGTGGCCGACGGCGATCTCGTGGGCGGCTTCGATCCGGACGCCCCCGGGTTCTTCTGGTGCGCAGCCCAGGGCGGATACGGCATCCAGACGTGTCCTGCGATGTCCGAAGCCTGCGCATCCCTCGCGCAGGATCGCGGCCTGCCGACGCGCCTCGCCGCCTTCGGGCTCACCGCGGCCATGCTGTCGCCGGCGCGTCTCCGAGGAGCCGCTTGATCCGGCATCGCCGGGCCTGCGCGCTCGCGCTGTGCGGATGGCTCGCCCTCGGTGGCCCGTCGATCGCTGCGTCCGCGGAGGATCCGGATGCTTGCGCCGGCATCCCGAGCGATCGCGAGCGACTCGCGTGCTATGACCGCACCCACGAACGTCCTGTTCGGCCGCGCGCCTCGATCCTGGAGTCGCT
This sequence comes from Burkholderiales bacterium, assembly GCA_022843925.1. Taxonomy (GTDB): domain Bacteria; phylum Pseudomonadota; class Gammaproteobacteria; order Burkholderiales. Next base: position 11,208 of record JALHMS010000008.1, on the reverse strand, counting down.
CTGGCCATCGGTGGAGGACGAAGACCGGGAGCGCCTCACGCTGATGGGGCACAACGCCAACTACCTGCTGCCCCTGCGGGTCACCGACAGTCCGAACGAACGCCCGACGTCACCCACCCAGGGGGCCGCGAACGCGGGCGACCTCGCACCGGCGGAAACGAAGTTCCAGATCTCGATCAAGACGCCGGTGCGGCGACGCCTGCTGGATGGCCGCCTCGAGCTCTGGCTCGCCTACACGCAGCAGTCGCACTGGCAGGTCTTCCTGGACTCCGGACCGTTCCGCGAGACCAACTACGAGCCGGAGGCGATGGCGCTCATCCGGCTCGACCGGAAGCTGCCCGGCCTCGACCTGCGATACGTGAACATCGGTCTGGTGCATCAATCGAACGGCCGCGGCTCCGCGATCTCGCGGAGCTGGAACCGCGTCTACGCGCAATTCGGGTTCGAGCGCGGCGACGACTTCGCGCTGCTCGTGCGACCCTGGATCCGGTTGCCGGAACTCGAGCGCATCGACAGCAACCCCGACATCCAGAGCTACGTCGGCCGCATCGAGATCACGGCGCTGAAGAGATGGCAGGCGGTGGCGGTGGCGCTCACGCTGCGGAGCAACCTGTCGCTGTCGGGCACCCGGGGAGCCGCGCAGATGGACATCTACTTTCCCTTGTATCGCCAGCTGAAGGGGTACGTGCAGGTCTTCACCGGCCACGGCGAGAGCCTCATCGACTACAACCATCGGCAGACCGCGATCGGCGCGGGCGTCGCGCTGGTGGAATGGCTGTAGCGGGCGCGCGCGGAGGTCGACCGCGGCGGTACGGCATCCCTCAGGTTCCCGGGAACTCGCCCGCATCGGCGGAGACGAAGCGACCGCCATGACGACAGCCCACTGGATACCCGATCGCGCCGCGGCGCTCGCCCGTATCGACGAGATCGATCCCCGCGCCTACGCGCGGACCCGCAACGCACTCGACGGTGCGGTCACGCGCCTGTCACCCTGGATCACGCACGGCTTCGTCGACCTTCCCGAGATCGTCGCCCATCTGCGGGAACATCGTGGGCTCGGCCCGCTCGACAAGCTCACCTACGAATTCGCGTGGCGGGAGTTCTTCCACCACGTCCGACGCCATGCCGGCGAGGGGATCCTCGACGACCTCCGGACCCCCGTGTGGTCGGGTCGCTATGCGCAGGCCCTGCCGGAGGACGTTCTCACCGCGAGCACGGGGGTGCGGGTCATCGATGCCGGCATCCGTCAGCTCTACGCGGACGGCTGGCTCCACAACCACCACCGCATGTGGCTCGCCTCTTACGTCGTGCACACGCGGAAGGTCCACTGGCGGGTGGGCGCCGACTGGATGTACGGACATCTCCTCGATGGCGACCTGCCGTCCAACCATCTCTCGTGGCAGTGGTGCGCGGGCACCTTCTCCGCGAAGCCCTATCTGTTCGATGCAGCCAACGTGGCCCGCTATGCACCGGCACTCGCCAGCCCAGGCACCGCGATCGACCACGACTACGAAACGTTGGAGGCGCACGCGCGGACCGGCGGGGACGCCGGACCGGAGCGGATCGCTTCGCCACCGATCGCGATGCCCGCGCTCCTCGCCGGGCCCCCGGCGGCCACCGCGTGGCCGGCGATCGATGCAACGATGGTGCGCGGACGGCGGATCGCGCTGCTGCATCCCTGGTCGCTGCGCCGCCCCGACGACGCGGACGTGGCGATCGGCGTGTTCCACGCGCCTTTCCACGCGCGCTTTCCCTGGTCGATGCAGCGCTGGGACTTCGTGACCGGGGGGATGACGCGGATCGCCGATGTGCTCTGGTGGGGAGACCTCGCGACCCTCGCACCCGCGCTGCGCGAGGCGGCGTCGGTCGCGATGGTGCGCACCGACGAACCCGAGTACGCGGGTGCGACGCAAAGCGTCGCGACCGTGCGACATCCTGCGCCGCGCTTCACGGCCGACCCCGCCACGCCGTGCCGGTCGTTCAGCGCCTTCTGGGGCAAGGTGGCGCCGGCCTGGCCGCATCCGGAATCGTCACCATCGCAGCGGTAGTCCGCGTCACGGCCGTTTGGCATACTGCGGCGGACCCGTACCCATCACGATGCTGAGCCCTCCCCCGACCTCGCCCGTACCTTCCGCCCCCCTCTGGCTCGGCGCCGGTGGCCTCGTGCCCTTCGTGCTGCTGTCGGGCGGTCTGTGGGTGCTGCCGGAAGCGTACCGACCGACACTCCTCGAGTGGTTGCGGACGTACGCGGCGGTGATCCTCTCGTTCGTCGGGGCCGTGCACTGGGGCATCGCGATGCTCCACCGCGACATCCCCGACCGCGAACGGGCGGTCATCATGGGCTGGAGCGTGGTGCCCGCGCTGGTGGCGTGGGTGGGCCTGCTGATCACGCCATCGTCGGGCCTGACGCTCATCGGCGCGATGTTCGTCATCCACTATTCGATGGATCGCCAGGTGGCGGGCCGCTTCACGATCCCGGGCTGGTATCTGCGCCTCCGCGCGGGTCTCACGATCGTCGTCGTCGCCTGCCTCGGCATGGCCGCCATCCGATGAGCCCCCCGTCCCCGCACACGCAGTTCCATCGCCTGCTCGATCATTGCCGCACACTCCCGCCGGCCGTCACCGCCGTGGCGCATCCGTGCGACGCGAGTTCGATCGCCGCCGTGGCCGAGGCGGCGCAGCAGGGCCTGATCGCGCCGGTGCTCGTGGGTCCGGTCGCCCGGATGCGCGCCGCGGCTGCGCAGGCCGGCGTGGGCATCGACGCGTACGAGATCATCGACACGCCGCACAGCCATGCCTCCGCCGCGCAGGCCGTGGCCCTGGTGCGGGCCGGGCGTGTCGATGCGCTGATGAAGGGCAGCCTGCACACCGACGAACTGATGGCCGAGGTGGTCGATCGCACCACCGGGCTGCGCACGGCGCGGCGGGTGAGCCACTGCTTCGTGATGGACGTGCCCGGGCGGAGCGAACCGCTCATCATCACCGACGCTGCCGTGAACATCGCACCGAGCCTGGCCGAGAAGGTCGACATCGTCCAGAACGCCATCGACCTCGCCCACGCGCTCGGCTTTCCCGAGGTGCGCGTCGCGATCCTCTCCGCGATGGAGACGGTGAACCCCGCCGTGCCTTCCACCATCGAGGCGGCCGCGCTCTGCAAGATGGCCGACCGGGGCCAGATCACCGGCGCCCTGCTCGACGGCCCGCTCGCGCTCGACAATGCGATCGATCCCGAGGCCGCCCGCGTGAAGCAGATCCGCTCCACCGTCGCGGGCCACGCCAACGTGCTCGTCGTTCCCGATCTCGAAGCCGGCAACATGCTCGCGAAGAGCCTGTCGTTCCTCGCTGGCGCCGACGCAGCGGGGATCGTACTCGGCGCACGCGTGCCGGTCGTGCTCACGAGCCGCGCCGATTCCGTGGTCTCGCGCCTCGCATCGTGCGCCCTCGCCACGCTCCTGGCCGGCGCCCGCCGCGACGGCCGCGCGCCGCCGGTGCCTTGAGGTGCGTCCGTTGCGGTGCAGCCATTGAGGCGCGGCGACCCGATGCAAGCTGCCCTCGAAGTGCGCCCCGCCGCGCCCTCCCTTCGGCCCGGCGACGCCGCCGTGTCGCCGGGTCGCTGATCCCGCCCGGGACCGCCTGACGATGCGCAGCGCGATCCTCGTCCTCAATGCCGGTTCCTCCAGCCTGAAGTTCTCGCTCTGCGGTCGGGACGGTTCCGCCATGCGGACGCTCCTCCACGGCCAGATCGACGCTCTCGCCGCGACGCCGCACTTCGTGGCGAAGGAGGCCGATGGAACCACAATTGCCGAGAAGCGCTGGACATCCGCCATCGGCCACGACGACGCCACCGCGCACGCCCTCGCGTTCGCGCTGTCGCGCGTGCCGGAGGGCGGGCTGGAAGGGATCGGCCATCGGGTGGTCCACGGCGGCTCGTCCTTCGTCGGGCCCGTGCGCGTCGACGCCGGCGTCCTCGCCGCGCTGGAGGCCCTCGTCCCGCTCGCACCGCTCCATCAGCCCCACAACCTGGCGCCGATCCGTGCTCTGCTTGCCCAGGCACCCGACCTCCCGCAGGTGGCCTGCTTCGACACCGCGTTCCATCACGATCAGCCGGCGGTGGCGCGGGCCTACGCGCTGCCGGCCCGCATCACGGATCGGGGCGTGTGCCGCTACGGATTCCACGGGCTCTCGTACGAATCGATCGCGGGGCGTCTCGCGGAGGTCGATCCCGACGCCGACCGCGGCCGGACCATCGTGCTGCACCTCGGCAACGGCGCGAGCCTCTGCGCGATGGCGGCCGGGCGCAGCGTCGCGACGTCGATGGGCTTCACGGCGCTGGACGGGCTGCCGATGGGGACGCGCAGCGGCGCGATCGACCCAGGCGTCGTGCTGCACCTCATGGACGCGTTCGGGATGGACGTCCGCGGCGTGGAGCACCTGCTCTATCACGAGTCGGGGCTGCTCGGCGTGTCCGGCATCGCCTCCGACATGCGGGTGCTGGAGGCGAGCGCCGATCCGCGCGCGGCAGCAGCGATCGATCTGTTCGTCTACCGGATCGGCCGCGAGATCGGATCAGCCGCAGCCGCCCTGGGCGGTGTCGATGCGCTCGTGTTCACGGCCGGCATCGGTGAGCACAGCGCCCGCATCCGCGAGGCGGTGTGCCGCGCCGCGGAGTGGCTGGGGGTCGTCGTGGACCCTGCAGCGAACGCGACGCACGGCCCGCGGATCACGAAACCCGACAGCCGCGTGCGCGCCTGGGTGATCCCCACCGACGAGGAAGGCATGATCGCGCGCCACGTGGCGTCCGTCCTCGCGATGGGGCGACCGTGAGCCTCCGGCCGGTGCCCGGTGCAGCGTCCGCGACGCGCGGCAGCACGCTCCGGCTCACGGTGCTGCTGCCCGTGCTGGGCGGGCTCGCGATCACGGTGCTCGCCCTGGTGCTGGCGACGACGCTGCGCACCGAACGCGCCGGGTACATCGCCGAGTCGGCGCTCGTCACGCGGAACCTGGCGCGCGTGCTCGAGGAACAGACCGCGCGCTCCATCCAGACCATAGATCTGGCGCTGGGGCATGTCGCCGACCTGTGGACCCGGATGCCTGCGGGCCGCGCCATGGGCGATGCCGAGGCCACGGCACTCTTGCGCGCGCGCCTCGCCGAAGTGGGTGGCGCCCGCGCGATGTTCATCGTGAACGCCCGGGGTCGCATCGTCCACGATTCGGAAACCGTGCCGACGCTGGGCATCGACGTCTCGGACCGCGAGTACTTCCGACAGCATCGGACCGGCCCACCGTCGAGCGGCGCCCTCTACGTGGGCAAGCCGATCGAGAGCCGCGCCACGGGCCGCCCCTTCCTCCCGATGAGCCGGCGGCTCGCGGGCGCCGATGGCACGTTCGCCGGTGTCGTCGTGGCGATCGTCGAGCCGCGCTACTTCGAGCGGGTGTTCGCGAGCGTCGACGTGGGCCTGAACGGGCTCATCAACCTGCGCCACTGGGACGGTGAACTGATCGCGCGCATACCCCACAGGGAAGCGACGATCGGCCGCGTGATCCCGAGCACCGCCCCCATCCGCGAAGAGATCCTCAAGCTCGGCACGGCCGCCGGTGAACTGAGGAGCATCTTCGACGGCGTCAACCGCATCTATACCGCACGACGGGTGCCGGGCAGGCCTCTCATCGTCTGGGTCGGCGTGAGCGAGCAGGACATCCTGAGCCCCTGGTACCGCAGCCTGACGGCGTACTCGGTGGTGGGTGTGGCCTTCGCCGCCACGATCGTGTGGCTGACCTGGCTCCTCATGCGCGAACTGCGCAGCCGCGAGCGCCTCATGCGGTCGGTCGAACGCAGCGAATCGCTGCTCCGGCAGGTGGTCGAGACGCTGCCGGTCGGCGTGAGCATGACCGAGCGGGACGGCACCGTGAGCATGATGAACGCGGCGGCCGAACGCCTGCATGGCCCGGCCCGGCCGGGCCGGCCGCTGGAACCGGTGGGCTGGTGGACGCATTCGGGCCAGCAGGTGGGCGCCTCCGAGTGGGCGCTCGCGCGCGCACTGCGCACCAGCGAGCCGGCGCTGAACGAGATGGTCGACATCCTCGCGCCCGATGGCAGCCGCCGCACGATCCTGCACTCCGCCGTGCCGATCTTCACCGACCATCACGGCTTCCACGGTGCGATCGCCGTGGACGAGGACCTCACGGCCCAGCGCGATCTCGTGGCGTCGCTGCGCGAGAGCGAGGCCCGCTACCAGGCCATGTTCGAGAACAGCATCGACGCCATCCTGCTGGCACGGCCGGACGGCCGGATCCTGTCGGCGAACCCGGAGGCGTGCCGCAGCCTGGGGTACGACGAGGCGGCGCTGCTCGCGATGGACCGCGAGCGGATCGTCGACCCGGCGAGTCCCGGTCTCGCGTCGATGCTCGAGGAGCGCGACCGCACCGGACGGGTCAAGGGCGAGGTCACGATGATCCGCCGCGATGGGTCCCGCTTCCCCGCGGAGCTGTCGTCCTCGCTCTTCATCGACCGCAGCGGCGAGCGCAAGGTCGTCGTGGTGATGCGCGACATCACGGAGCGCAAGCAGAGCGAGTCGCGCATCCATTACCTCGCGTTCCACGACGGCCTCACCGGATTGCCCAACCGGACGTTCTTCGATCGCCGGCTGCGCGAACGTCTGGATGCGGGGACCACGCCCCAGGCGCCGTTCGCCCTGATGCTGGTGGATCTCGACGGTTTCAAGCTCATCAACGACACGCTCGGTCACGAGGTCGGCGATCTGCTGCTGAAGGAGGTGGCCGACCGGCTTCGCGGCGAGGTCGATGCCGGGGACCTCGTGGCGCGGCTCGGCGGCGACGAGTTCGTCGTGCTGCTGGACGACCGGGCGGACACCGCCCGCGCCACCGACGTCGCCCATCGCATCCTGGCGACGACGGCGAGGCCCTTCGCGCTCGCGGGGCAGGAGCTTCACCTCACGGCGAGCATCGGCATCAGCATGCACCCGCGGGATGGCGACGATGCCCGCACGCTGCTGAAGAGCAGCGACCTCGCGATGTATCGCGCGAAGGAACACGGCCGCAACCGGCTGCAGTTCTTCTCCGAGGAGATGAACATCCGGTCGCGTCGCCGCCTCACGCTCGAGTCGGCGCTGCGTCGTGCCCTCGCACAGGGCGAGCTTCGATTGCAGTACCAGCCGCGCCTCGATCTGCGCTCGGGCCGCCTCACGGGGGTCGAGGCCCTGCTGCGCTGGCAGCCCCCCGACGGTCCGGCCGTGGAACCCGGAGAGTTCATCCCGGTGGCGGAGGAGACGGGGATGATCCTCGCCATCGGGGACTGGGTGCTTCACGAGGCCGCAGGCCAATGCGCCGCCTGGCGCACCGCGGGCGCTCGGGTACCGTTGATCTCCGTGAACCTGTCGGCCCGCCAGCTCACCGACGAACGCCTGCCGGGCCGGCTCGCCGAGGCCCTCGCCCGGGCCGGCGGGGGTGCGCCGTGGCTCGAACTGGAACTGACCGAGAGCACGGTCATGCGCAACGTGGCGCAGAGCAGCGAACTGCTCACGCGCTTCCGCGATCTGGGCGTGCGCATCGCGGTGGACGACTTCGGGACCGGCTATTCGTCGCTCTCCTACCTTTCGCGACTGCCCATCGACTGCGTGAAGATCGACGGCAGCTTCATTCGCGACGTGCCGCACGATCCCGACGACACGGCGATCGTGCGCGGCATCGTGGTGCTCGCGCACACCCTGCGCCTCACCGTGGTGGCCGAGGGCGTCGAGACCCGGGAGCAACTCGAATTCCTGCGCCAGCTGGGATGCGACGAGATCCAGGGGTTCCTGGTGAGCCGCCCCATGCCGCCTGGCGAGCTGGACCTCCCGCGGCTGGCGACGGTCAGCCTGGATCCCGGCGCACTCGACCCGCAGGCGCACTGAGGCTGCGGACGGCAGGGTCTGTCGCGGTCCGGAGACTATAATCGGCGCCATCACACCCTCTCGTTTCACCGGAGCCGCCATGTCCGCCACGCTCACCCCCCAGGCCGTCCAGGCCGAACCCCTCCTGCTTCGCGACACCATCGGCGGCGTGTGCACGCTGACCCTCAATCGCCCCAGGCAGTACAACGCGCTGTCCGGCGCGATGCTCGCGGAGCTGCAGACCGCGCTCGACGGGATCGCCGCCGACACCTCGATCCGCGTGGTGGTGATCGCGGGCCAGGGCACGGCGTTCTGCGCCGGACACGACCTCAAGGAGATGCGTGCCAATCCGCGGAAGGACTTCTACGACGCGCTCTTCGCGCAGTGCAGCCGCTTCATGCTCACGATCGCGCGCCTGCCCCAGCCGGTGATCGCGCGTGTCCACGGCATCGCGACGGCGGCGGGATGCCAGCTCGTCGCGGCTTGCGATCTCGCGGTGGCCGCGGACTCCGCGAAGTTCGCGACCTCCGGCATCAACGTCGGCCTCTTCTGCTCGACCCCGGCCGTGGCGCTCTCGCGCAACGTGCCGCGCAAGAAGGCGATGGAGATGCTGATGACCGGGGAGTTCATCGACGCCGCCACGGCGGAATCCTTCGGCCTCGTGAACCGCGTCGTCCCGCTGGATCGTCTGGATGCCGAAGTGCAGCGCCTCGCCGCGGCGATCATCGCGAAGAGCCCGGTCGCGGTGGCGACGGGCAAACGCATGTTCTATCCGCAACTGGAAGTCGGCATGGAAGCGGCCTACGCGCAGGCGGCCGAAGCGATGGCCTGCAACATGATGGCGGACGATGCCGGCGAGGGCATCGACGCGTTCATCGCGAAGCGCCCCCCGCATTGGACGGGCACCTAGGCATGACCAACCCGACGCCGGAGCGCAAGAGCTCGCCGCTGGCGGTCGCCAAGGCGGTCTTCTTCAGTTTTCTCGGCATCCGCAAGAGCAGCGATTACCAGAAGGATGCCGCGAAGATCACGCCGCAGCAGGCGATCATCGGCGGCTTGATCGGCGCAGCGATCTTCGTCGGAACCCTGGTCACCATCGTGCAGGTGGTGTTGCGCAAATGATCGGCGCCCGATGGCTCCTGATCCTCGCGTTCGCGGGCGCACTCGCGACGACCGGGCGGACAGCGCAGGCCGACGACCAGAGTCGCGTGGCCGAAGGCATCTCGCTCTACGACCGGGGTCTCTTCACCGAGGCCGCCGGGATGCTGGGCCCCGAAGCCGAGGCGGGGAGCACGGCAGCCCAGTTCCACCTGGGCCTGATGCACGCGCGCGGCGAAGGGACATCCCGCGATCTCGCGATCGCTGCCACATGGATGGAACGGGCCGCCGAGGGCGGTCACAACCACGCGCAGTACATCGTCGGACACATGTACGCGAAGGGCGATGGCGTGACCCGCGACAGGGCGCGTGCCCACATGTGGTTCACCGCAGCCACCGAGAACGGCTGGTGGAAGGCACGGGAAGCCCGCGAGCGGCTGGTCGACGAGGGGATGACACCGCGCGAGATCACCGAATCGGGGAATCTGCTGCGTGCCTGGCGAGCCCGCCGGACAACCCCTCGGTGACCATCGAAGCGGTACGTCCTTCGTGTCGGACGGGTTGACAGATTCGGTGGTAGGGCTACCGCCGCTCGGCAATTATTGCAACCGGATCAACAGGTTCAGAGACTTCGCGTCACTGGCACGCTACGTGTTAGGGAAGTATCGAGCCTCCACAGACGGCGACGCGCGGAACACCCGCAGCGGCCGCAAGGTTCAGGACGGTTGCCTCTCCGGTAACCGCCGTGCAGAGGGAAGTAACAAGATGAAAACCTTTCAACGCAGCCTCCTGGGTCTGATGCTCGCGACGGCAAGCCTGCCGAGCCTGGCCGACCTTTCGGTGTTCACGGAGAAGAGCACCTTTCTGGCGCAGTCGGGTGCCACCAGCGCGAGCGGGCCACTGGCCGACATCGGCAAGGTCGCAGGCAACATCCTCGCCGCAGGTTCGGTCACGGTCACCCTGGGTTCCGGCGCAACGGAGTTGTTCAGCGGCACGGGTGGCGTCGCGGCTGCCGTGAACCAGGACTGGACGGCCCGCCTGCCCGGCGCCGACATCGCGATCAGCGGTCCCGAGAACCTCGAGATCGCGTTGATGGATCCCGTCTTCTCGTTCGGCTTCGACATCGTCGAGCCGGAGTTCGACCCGAATCTCAACGCGCCCTTCGTCGATTCCTCCTTCACGGTGACGCTCAGCCTGGGCGGCGTGTCGGTGGGCAGCTTCTCGTTCAATCCGGACAACGACACGGCGGCTTTCGTCGGCGTCTGGACCGACAGTCCGTTCGACCGCGTATCGATCGTGGAGACGACTGCGCCGTCCTTCGGTGAGAACGAGTTCTTCGGCCAGTTCTTCTCGGGCACGGTGGCATTTCAGCCGCCCCCGATCCCGGAACCCGGGACCTGGGCAATGCTCGCGGGAGGACTTGCCCTGCTCGCGATGACGCGCCGCCGCCGATAGACCTGTCCGAAACGTTCCAGCCACCGAGGGCCGCGAAAGCGGCCCTCGGCGTTCGTGGCGTCCCCGAACCTCGATCAGCCCGACGATCGCCCGAGATAGGCCTCGTGCAGCGCCGCGCTGCCCAGCATCGTATCGGCCGGACCATCGCCGACGATGCGGCCCGTGTCGACGAGATAGCAGTGGTCTGCGTGGCGGAGCGCCTTCTCGACGATCTGCTCGACGAGCAGGATCGACATGCCTTCGCGACAGAGCTGCGCGGCCACGTCGAGGATCCGATCGATCACGATGGGCGCGAGACCACCCGAGGGTTCGTCGAGGATCAGCAACTTCGGTTCGCCGATCACGCCCTGCGCCACCGCGAGGATCTGCTGCTGTCCGCCCGAGAGTCGCGACGCCGCGTCGTGCCGCTTCTCCGCCATCTCGGGGAACATCGAATAGATGCGGTCGAGCTTCGAACGGTCGCCCCGCGGAGAAAGTACGTAGGTGCCCACGAGGAGGTTGTCCTCCACCGAGAGCGAGTGGAACACGCGATGCCCCTCCAGCACCTGGATCACGCCGGCCTGCACGACCTTGCGCGCGATCGCGGCCGTGATGTCGGCACCTTCGAAGGTCACGCGCCCGCCGCGCTTCGGGATGAGTCCGGACAGCGCATGGAGGATCGTGCTCTTGCCCGCACCGTTGCGCCCCAGCAGCACGACGAACTCGCCGGCCCGCACGTCGAACGACACCCCGTGGACCACCGCTGCCTTGCCGTAGCCCACGACGA